>CAVWQZ010000001.1:0-303189 GCA_963757295.1 uncultured Actinomycetota bacterium
GCGAGCCGGGGGTGCGCGCGACGGGCGCCTGCGTCTGGGACGGCGTCATCCCGCCTCAGGCCCTCCGGCACCCACACCTGCGGGGCCTGCTCGGTGAAGAAGCGGTGGGTCACCGCGGCGCTGGCCGCCGAGCAGGTGCGCTGCAGCTCCTCCAGCCGGGCGGGCAGCTGGGCCAGCAGGTCCGGGGTGCCCATGAACTCCAGCATGGTGCGGGCCCGGCCGACGATGCGGTGCGCCTCGCCGGCCACCCCGATCCGGGCCGCGTCGCGCACGGTCGACCGCTCCAGCTCGGCCAGGCACGCCTCGGCCTGCTCCAGCGCGGCGAACACCGAGCGCGGGAACAGCCGGTCCAGCAGCAGGAACTCCGCCGCCCGGCTGCTGTCACCACGCCGCGGTAGGTGCGCAGGTAGGGCTCGTAGGCGCCGGTCGAGCGCAGCACCGAGCGTCCAGGACGGCGCCGCGTCACCGGCCAGCACGCGGGTGGAGAGCATCCGCGAGGTCATGTCCACCCGCTCCAGCGAGCGGCCCAGGATGAGGAACAGCCAGCTCTCGTCGCGGCTCATCGTGGCGTCGGCCAGCCCGAACACCATCGCCGAGCGCTCGCGGACGAACCGGAACAGCGAGTGCGGGCCGTACCGGCGGGCCATCGTGCGCTGCTGCGGCAGGGCGTTGTGGGTGACGTTGAGCGACTCCCAGATCTCGGCCGACTGAGCACCTCGCGGGCGCCGCGGGCGTTCTCCCGGGCCGCCGACAGCGCGCCGACGATCGAGCTCGGGCTGGTGCGGTCGAAGGCCAGCGTGGCCAGCACCCGCTCGGTGTCGGCCTCCTGCTCCGGGCGTGGGCGAGCCCATGAGCGCGAGCAGGTTGGCGCAGGCCCGCCGCTCGTCGATCCACGGGTCCTCGACCAGCCGCTGGGTGTGCACGTCGAGGATCCGGGCGGTGTCGTCGGCGCGCTCCACGTAGCGGCCGATCCAGAACAGCGACTCGGCGATCCGGCTCAGCACGGCCTGCCCCTGCCCGTCGCAGCGGCGCAGGCCCTGCTGCTGCTGCTGCGACTGGCCGACGACGTTGTCGTTGAGCGGGCCGGGGTCCTGCGCCGGCGGCTCCTCGGGCAGGTCGGCGGCGGTGAACTCGATCGTGGTCAGGTCGCGCGCTCCTCCGCGCTCGGTCGCCTGGCCGCGGCGGGCTGAGCACCCAGGTGTCCTTGGAGCCGCCGCCCTGGCTGGAGTTCACCACCAGCTCGCCCTCGGGCAGCGCGACGCGGGTCAGCCCGCCGGGCAGCACCCACACCTTGTCGCCGTCGTTGATCGCGAACGGCCGCAGGTCGACGTGCCGCGGCGCGATCCGGCCGCCGATCAGGGTGGGGCAGGTGGACAGGCCGATCGGCTTCTGCGCGATCCAGTCCCGCGGCGTCGCCCGCACCTTGACCGCCAGCTCCGCCAGCGTCTTCTCGTCGGCGCGCGGGCCGATGACGATGCCCTTGCCGCCGGAGCCGTCGACCGGCTTGAGCACCAGCTGGTCGAGGGACTCCAGCACCCACTCGACGGTGTCCCGCTCGTCGAGCCGGTAGGTCTCGGCGTTGGCCAGCACCGGCTCCTCGCCCAGGTAGTAGCGGATCAGGTCGGGCACCCAGGTGTAGAGCAGCTTGTCGTCGGCGACCCCGTTGCCGACCGCGTTGGCGATGGTCACCCGGCCGGCGCGCGCGGCGTTGAGCACGCCGGCGCAGCCGATCACCGAGTCCGGCCGGAAGTGCACCGGGTCGAGGAACTCGTCGTCGATGCGGCGGTAGATGACGTCGACGCGCTGCTGGCCGTCCGTCGTCCGCATGCTGACCTGGTTGCCGGCGCAGACCAGGTCGCGGCCCTCGACCAGCTCGACGCCCATCTGGCGGGCCAGCAGCGCGTGCTCGAAGTAGGCGGAGTTGTAGACGCCGGGGGTGAGGACGACGACCGTCGGGTCGGCGACGTTCGACGGCGCGGACGCCTTCAGCGCGGCCAGCAGCCGGCTCGGGTAGTCGTCGACCGGCTGGATGCGGTGGTCGGCGAACAGCTCCGGCAGCACCTGGCTCATCGCCGCCCGGTTGGTGATGACGTAGCTGACGCCCGACGGCGAGCGCAGGTTGTCCTCGAGCACCCGGAAGTCGCCGGCCTCGTCGCGCACCAGGTCGATGCCGCGAGACGTGCACGCGGACGCCGTTGGGCGGCACCAGCCCGTGCGCCTGCGCGGTGGAAGTGCGCGCTGGTGGTGACGACGCTGCGCGGCACGATCCGGTCGGCGAACACCTGGCCGGCGCCGTAGACGTCGGCGAGGAAGGCCTCCAGCGCGAGCACCCGCTGGGCCACGCCCCGCTCGATGACGTCCCACTCCTCGGCGCCGATGACGCGCGGCACGATGTCGAGCGGGAACGGCTGCTCCTCGCCGGCGTGGGCGAAGGTGACCCCGGCGTCGCGGTAGGTCTGGCTCAGCACGTCGGCGCGCGCGGCGAGCTCCTCGCCGTCGATCGGCTGCAGCGAGGCGAACAGCCCGGCGTAGGCGGGCCGCGGCGCGCCCGACGGCGCCGAACATCTCGTCCCACTGCTGCCCCGAGGGGGTAGCCGTCGAAGAGGTCCGCCATGGCGGCGAACCTAGTTCGGCGATGTGTCCCGCGCGTTTCGAGGCGTCGAGCGCCACGCCGAGCGGCCCGGGTCAGCTCAGCGGGCGACGCGCGATCCCGAGCCACGGGCGCAGCCCGCCGTCGGACAGCAGCCGGCCCACCCGCCGCGACTGCTCCTCCGCCTGCCGGAACGCGGGGTCCGCGCCGTGCCGGCGGGCTCACCTCGGCCTCGACGGCGTCGGCCCGGCGCGTCCACTCCTCCGGGCTGTCGCCGAGGTCGGCGTCCGCGGTGTCCTCGAGCAGCGGAAGCCGGCGTCGGCCAGCAGCCGCCGGAGCTCCGCCTCCGACGGGGAACTCGTTGCCCTCCGGCAGCGGCGGCGGTGAGCGGGCCGTCGGCGACGAAGACCAGCAGGCCCAGCCGGGCGCCGTCGCGCCAGGGTCCGGCGCAGCTCGCCGCAGCGCGCCCGCCTTGTCCGACGTGGTGCAGAGGACGCCCAGGCACCAGGCGGCGTCGAAGGACGCCGTCGGCGAACGGCAGCTGCTGGGAGACGGCGACCACCGACGGCAGCCCGAACAGCCGGCGGCAGGCGCGCGACCGCCGCGACCATCGGCTCGGCGCAGACCGGCCGCAGCCCGCGCTCGGCCGCCAGCCAGCCCGCCGGCCCCCCGACGCCCGCGCCGGCGTCGAGGAAGCGGGTGCCCGGCTGCAGGGCCAGCCGGTCGGCGAGCCAGCGCAGCGCGCCCTCGCTGCCGCTGCCCCGGCAGCCGGCCGGGATCGCGTACTCGGGCCCGAGGGCGCGCACCGCCTCCTCGGTCCAGCCGGCGACGGTGCCGAACTCCGCCTCCATCGCCTCGCTCTCGAGCCCCGTCACGCCGCGTCCCCTCAGTCGTTCCGCCACGGCGGCCTTGATCTGCGCGCCCTCGTCCTCACCCCGGCCCGAGCCCATGCCGGACAGGTTCACCCCCACCACGCCGTGCACGGCCAGCAGCGCCCGCGCCTCCTCGACGGCGGCGGCGATGCCGGCCTCGCGCGGGTCGCGGCGCGGCCAGCACCCGCTCGACCGCGGCGTCGTCCAGGTGCAGGCCCGGGGAAGCGCTGCAGCACGCGGGCCGAGCGCTCGTCGGTGTAGACGGCGACGCCGGCGACGAACGGCAGCGTGGCGCCGGCGTCGCGGGCGGCGGCGACGAACCGCGCCACCCGCGCCGGGCCGCGCACGTGGTTGAGCACGCACAGCTGGGCGCCCGGCGCGCTGCTTCTGCACGCACCCGCGCCGGCCGCAGGTCGACCGGCGGCGCCTCCGGGCGACTCGGGGACGGCGACCGGCAGCCCCGTCCCCGCCGCGAGCGCGGTCAGCCGGACGCCGTCGAGGTCGAACACCTGGCGTGGCCCCCGGGCCGCGACGCTCGAGCCCGCGGCCGTCACCGGTCACGCAGAGGACGCCGTCGACGCCGACCGCGGCCAGCCCGGCCAGCTCCTGCTCCAGCACGACGCGGTTGCGGTCGCGGCAGGCCAGCGTCGTCCAGAGCCGGCCGCCGGCGTCCATGCACCTCGGCGGCGAACATCGTCGGCGGGAAGTCCGGCCGGTTGGCGTGCTCGCCGATGAGCAGCGCGTCGGAGACCGGCGCCAGGACCCGACCACCCGGCGCACCGAGGCGGGGTCGAACGGGGCCGACGGAGAGGTCGGAGAGGACGACGGGGCCCGCGGCCGCGCGCGCCAGCAGGCCGTCCGGCGCGCGGTCCGGGCGGGGCCGCGGCGGGTCGGGCCAGGTCGGACCGGCGGCGCGTCCAGGAAGACGCAGCGGTGCTCGGCCAGCTCGCAGCGCCCGTCGTCGCGGACTCCCCCGCACGGTCCGAACACCATCCGCTTCGGGCAGCCGAGCCGCCCTGCGGTCGCGGTCTCGGGCTCCACCGCACGAGCCTGCCCGCGCCGCCGCCCCCGAAACCGGACTTTCCGCGCGGAAAGTCCCGGGACCGGTGCCGGACTTTCCGCGCGGAAAGTCCGAGGAGGGAGGGAACGACAGCGGGGGTCGGCAGCGCTAGAGTCCTCACTAGTTGAGACCTCAACCAAGGAGGCCGGCATGCCTGCCGTGACCGTCGAGGACACCACCACCCTTCCCCGCGTTCCCGCTGCCCGCTCCGGGCACGGTCCGCCGCCGGGTCCGCTCGGTCACCACCGCGCCGTCGGGCTTCGAGGGCGAGGGGTTCCCGGTCCGCCGCGCCTTCGCCGGCGTCGACCTGCGCGACCTCGACCCCTTCATCCACATGGACCAGATGGGCGAGGTCGAGTACGCGCCCGGGTGAGCCGAAGGGCACGAGCTGGCACCCGCACCGCGGGTTCGAGACCGTCACCTACATCATCGACGGCACCTTCGAGCACGCCGACTCCCACGGCGGCGGCGGCACGATCAGCAACGGCGACACCCAGTGGATGACCGCCGGCGGCGGCGTCCTGCACATCGAGCGCCCGCCGGAGCACCTGGTCCTCAGCGGCGGCCTGTTCCACGGCCTGCAGCTGTGGGTGAACCTGCCCAAGGCGCAGAAGTGGGTCGAGCCGCGGTACCAGGACCTGCGCGCCGACGAGTCGGTGCTGCTGGCCAGCCCCGACGCGGGCGCCTTCCTCCGGGTGATCGCCGGGGACGTCGCCGGGCCAGACCGGCCCCGGGTCGACGTACACGCCGATGGCGATGGTGCACGCCACCGTCGCCCCCGGCGCCACGCTCGACCTGCCGTGGCGGCCGGACTTCAACGCGCTGGTCTACGTGCTGTCCGGCGCGGGCTCCGTCGGGCATCGACGGCGCCCCGGTGCGCACCGGCCAGCTCGCCGTCCTCGGTCCCGGCGACACGGTCACGATCAACGGCGCGCGTCCACCAGGAGTCGCGGACGCCGGCGCTCGACGTCGTCGATCCTCGGCGGCGCGCCGATCCGCGAGCCGATCGCCATGTACGGGCCGTTCGTGATGAACACGCGCCAGGAGGTCATGGACGCGTTCACCGACTTCCAGGCCGGCCGGCTCGGCTCCATCCCGGCTCACTACGTTCCGCACGGCGCCGTCCGGGGTGAAACTGACCAGACACCGTCGGCCTGACAGCGCCGTCCCGCCGGGGAGGACCGCACATGAGCAATCTCGACCGCCGTCCCGCCGCCCGCGAGCTGGGTGGCCTCGAGGCGACCTCCGCCGGTCCCGCACTGGACCTGCTGCCGGGCAAGGAGGTGCTGCTCGGCGAGAGCACCCGGGTGCGCCGGCTGCTGCCCACCCTCGGACGGCGGATGGTCGGCGCCTGGGCCTTCGTCGACCACTACGGCCCGGACGACGTCGCCGCCGGGGCCGGCATGCAGGTGGCGCCCCATCCGCACACCGGCCTGCAGACCGTGTCGTGGCTGCTGGAGGGCGAGGTGCACCACCGGGACTCGCTCGGCAGCGACGTCCAGTTCGGTCCGGGGCAGCTCGCCCTGATGACGGCGGGCCACGGGATCGCCCACGCCGAGCAGTCGCCGGTCGTCCATCCGCGGTTCCTGCACGGCGCGCAACTGTGGGTGGCCCTGCCCGACGCCCACCGCGAGACGGCGCCCGCGTTCGAGCACCACGCCACGCTGCCCGGCTGGACGTCGGACGGCCTCACCACGACCGTGCTCATGGGCTCCTTCGGCGGCGCGACCTCCCCGGGGACGGCGTACACCCCGCTGGTCGGCGTCGACCTGGACGTCGCGGCCGGCGCGGACGTCGAGGTGCCGCTGGAGCCGGACTTCGAGTACGGCCTGCTGGCCTCGTCGGGCTCGGTCTCCGTCGAGGGTGCGCCCCTGGAGCGCGGGGCGATGCTCTACCTCGGCACCGGCCGCTCCTCCCTGCGCCTGTCCGCCGGCGACGCGAGCCGGCTGCTCCTGCTCGGCGGTGAGCCGTTCGACGAGCACCTGGTCATGTGGTGGAACTTCGTCGGCCGCACCGGCGAGGAGATCGCCGACTACGCGGAGCAGTGGAACGCCGAGTCCGCGCGGTTCGGGGCGGTCGTGGGCTACGACGGCGCCCGGCTCGAGGCGCCGCCGCTGCCGCCGGTGCCGCTCAAGCCCCGGGGGCGCGAACGGTGAGCACGAACCCCTCCCCCGATCCGAAGATGCTCGAGTTCGTCGCCGAGCACCGCTGGGGCGTGCTCGCGACGATCAAGCCCGACGGGCGGCCGCACCTGTCCAACGTCGGCTACGCCTACGACCGCACGGCCGGCCTGATCCGGGTCTCGGTCACCGCCGACCGCGTGAAGACCCGCAACCTGCGCGCCGACCCGCGGGTGACCGTGCACGTGGCCTCGAAGGACTTCTGGAGCTGGGTGGCCGTGGAGGGCAGCGCCGAGCTCACGCCGGTGGCCGCCGACCCGCACGACGCCACGGTCGAGGAGCTCATCACGTACTACCGCGGCACGGCGGGCGAGCACCCCGACTGGGACGAGTACCGCGCGGCGATGGTGGCCGACCGGCGGCTCGTCGTCCGGGTCCGGCCCGAGCACGCCTACGGACGGTTGCGCGCGTGAACGAGCCGGCGCGCCCCGCGCCCCGGCCCTGACCCTTCTCAGGCCGGTGCGCTCTGCATGACCTCGAACGGCGCACCCCACGGATCCTCGACGACGGCGAACCGCCCGAACGGCGTGTCCATCGGCTGCATCGTGACCTTGCCGCCCTTCGCCTCGACCGTGGCCACCGCCTCGTCGGCAGAGGCCACCGAGAAGCAGGTGAGCCAGCCCTTGGGCATGCTCGGATCCGACGCGCCGAGCCCGCCCAGCGGGTTCGCGCCGGCGCTGAAGGTCGCGTAGTCCATCCCCTCACCGGCCATCTCGGGGCTCATCTGCTCGAAGGTGAACCCGAAGACCGCGGAGTAGAACTGCTTGGCGGCCGCGGTGTCGCCGACCATCGCCTCGTTCCAGGCGAGTGCGCCCGGCTCGTTGTAGATCTGGACGCCGGTGTTGAAGCCGGACTGCCAGAGCCCGAACGGATTGCCCTGGGGATCCACGGCGATGGCCATCGTGCCCATCGGCCCGACCTGCATCGGCTCGACGAGCACCCTGCCGCCGGCTTCCTTGATGCGGGCAGCGGTGGCCGCCGCGTCGTCGGCGGCGAAGTACGTCGTCCAGCGCGGCGGGTCGTTCGGGTCCTGCTGCGGGCCCATGCCGCCGGCCATCCGGCCGTTGCGCATCACGGTGAGGTAGCCACCGAACTCGGGCTGGCCTCCGGCGTACTCCCAGCCCAGGACGGACGCGTAGAAGGCCTTCGTGGCCTCGAGGTCGGCCGCGCCGTAGTCGACCCAGCAGGGCGTCCCGTTGGGCCATGGGGTGTCGCGTGTGGGCATCTCATCTCCTCTGTCGTCGAGAGGAGCACCGTCCCACCGGGGACCGACAGTTCCCAGGGCGCCCCGCACGAGCCACCCGTCGCGTCAGAAGCGGCCGCCGCCGCTGCGGCCACCACGCCTGCCGCCGAAGCTGCCCCCGCCGGACCGGCCGCCGCCCCTCGCGTGCCCGCCGCCGAAGCCGCCGCCGAACCCGCCACTACCACCGCCGAACCCGCCGCCCCGGCCGCCGCCGAGCAGGATCCCGCCGAGCACCAGGCTGCCCAGGTCGACGCCCCGGCCACCGCCGTATCCGCCGGAGAAGCCGCCGGGAGGACCACCGAAGCCGCCTCCGTAGCCGCCGCCGCCGACCACTGGGAGACGTCGTCCTGGGCACGGTCGAGGGCGGCCTGCGCCATGGTCGCGGCCTGGTGGGCCTCCCGCAGGGCGCCGACCGGGTCGTCGCGCCCCTGGTCGACGGCGACGTCGAGGTGCCGCTGCGCCTCGGCCAGCCGGGTGCGGGCCTCCGGTCCGACGGCACCCCGGCGGGTGTCGATGAAGTCCGTCGCCGCCTCGATGGTCGAACGGGCGGTGAGCACGGCCTGGTCGAGGGCCGCGGCCGCGCGCCGGACCTGGGCCTGGGCGTCGCGGGCCACCGACAGCGCCTGCTCCAGCGCGATGTCGGCCTCCTCGAGCTGCCGGAGGGCCGCCAGCGGGTCCGGGGCGAGCCGTCGGCCGGCCGCAGCAGCGCGTCGGCGGAGGCCAGCGCCGCCTCGGCGCGCGCGATCTGCGGCCGCAGGGTGCCGCTGTCGCCCGACGGAGACCAGCGCCCGCGCCTCGGCGAGGTCCTTCTCGGTCTCCGCCCGCACGTCGACCACGCGCTCGGCGGCGGCGTCGAGGTCGGTGGCGAGCCGGCCGATCGCATCCAGCAGCGTGGCCGTCTGCGCCACGGCGTCCTCGGCCGCGCGGATGTCGCCCACGGCGTCACCCGGCCGCCCGGCGCCCAGCGCGTCCAGCGCCTCGTTGACCTCCTGCTCGGCCGCCGCCAGGCGGGCCTGTGCCTCGGGAACGTTGTCCGCGACCGACGACACCGCCGACGGCGCGAAACGCTGCTGGAGCTCGGCCAGCTGCCGCTCCGCCTGCGCGATGCGCCCCCGCAGCTCGGC
This sequence comes from uncultured Actinomycetota bacterium, assembly GCA_963757295.1. Taxonomy (GTDB): domain Bacteria; phylum Actinomycetota; class Actinomycetes; order JACCUZ01; family JACCUZ01; genus JBDUAP01. Next base: position 9,070 of record CAVWQZ010000001.1, read on the forward strand.
GATCCGCGGCGCGAGCGCCTCGAGCACCTGAGGTGCGGTGTTCTCGAGGTCGCGCAGCCGCGCGAAGGCCTCGGCCTGCTCGTCCATGCGGGCGTCGGCGGCGTCGGTCAGCCGGAGCATCTCGCCGAGCATCTGCCGCGTCGTGGGCTCGTCCTCGGGCACGTCGTCGTCCAGTTGCTGGCGCAGGGTGAAGGCGCGGGACACCTCGTCGCGGGACGTGGCCAGCGCCTGGTCGAACCCGGTGACGGCGTCCGTCGCCGTACTGGGAGCGGGCGAAGTCGAGGTCGAGCTGCGAGGTCTTCAACGCCTCGTCGACGCTCCAGCAGCGCACTGCTGGCGCGGAACTGCAGCTGCTCGGTGCTCTCGCCGGCGTACGGGTCGGGCTTCTCCAGCCGCGTGACCGGCGGGGGCAGCGCGGCCCGCTTGCGCCGCCGCGACCGCGCGATCAGGTAGCCGCCGCCACCGACGACGGCGATCGCCGCCGAGCACCAGGAGCGGCCCGGCGCCGCCGGAGCTGCCGGAGTCCTCCGACTGCGCTCGCGTCGTCCCCGTCGGTGCGCAGGATGTCCGCGAAGGCGACCACGCCGCCGGCGAAGTCGCCCTCGCCGAACGCCGGCTCGACCGCCTCGTCGACCTCGGCCGTCGGTCAGGGTCGAGCTCTGCGGCAGGTGGAACCCGTACGCGCCGTCGACCACCGCCACCGCGATGAGCGCGTCGCCCCCGCCGAGCTGTGACAGCTCCGCGGTCGACTGCGCCCAGCTCTTCCCGTCGGTGCCGTCGAAGCTGTTCACGAAGACGACGAAGAGCTGCGTGCCGTCCTCGGCCTCCAGCTCGTCGATCGCCGTCGTCGACCTGCGACTCGTTGCCGCTGAGCGCACCGACCCGGTCGACCACCTGCTCCTCGAGCCGGAACGGGGCGTCGGCCAGGGCCGGCCCGCCCGACAGCACGAGCAGGGCGGACACCCCCAGGACGACGAGCAGCCGGCGCACGACACCTCCTCGGCATCTCGGTACGGAACAGCGACCCTACCGACGGCCGGTACGACGTCCGCAGGGGCGAGATGATCGAGGGCCCCCGCGGCTTCCTGGGCTACGCCGCGCCCTTACCTGCGGTCCTCGGTCAGGTGCGTTCGATGGGCTGGTCGACGCCCTGCACCAGCGCGTCGGTCTCGATCGCCTCGGCCCCGGTCGGCCGGACGGAGACGCCCATGATCGCGGCGACCTCCTCGGCCGACTTCGGCTGCAGGACACCGTCGCGGATCTCCTCCGCCCAGTGGCAGCTGACCAGCCGACCGGGGCCCAGCTCGCGCAGCACCGGCACCTCGTCGTCGCAGCGCGTCTCCTGCCGCCACGGGCAGCGGGTGTGGAACCGGCAGCCGCTCGGCGGGTTCGCCGGCGACGGCAGGTCACCGGCCAGCAGGATCCGCTCCCGGCGCTCCTCGACGACGGGGTCGGGCACGGGGACGGCGCTCATCAGCGAGCGCGTGTACGGGATGCAGCGGCTGCTCGTACAGGTCGTCGGCCGGGGCCTGCTCGACCAGCGAGCCCAGGTACATGACGCCGACGACGTCGCTGATGTGCCGCACGACGGCGAGGTCGTGCGCGATGACCAGGTAGGTGAGGCCGAGCCGCTCCTGCAGTTCCTCGAGCAGGTTGAGCACCTGGGCCTGCACGCTGACGTCGAGCGCGGAGACCGGCTCGTCGGCGATGAGCAGGTCCGGCTCCAGCGCGATGGCGCGGGCGATGCCGATGCGCTGCCGCTGGCCGCCGGAGAACTCGTGCGGGTACCGGCGCAGCGCGGCCGACGGCAGGCCCGACGGCGTCCAGCAGGCCGCGGATCTTCTCGGCGATCCCCTTCGTCCCGCCGCCCAGGCCGTGCGCCCGCAGCGGCTCGGACAGCAGCGACTCCACGTTCTGCCGGGGGTCGAGGCTGCCCAGCGGGTCCTGGAAGACCATCTGCATGCGCTGGCGCATGGTCCGCAGCGGCTCGCCCTTGAGCGACGCGACGTCGGTGCCGTCGAAGAGCACCTCACCCGGCGGTGGGCTCGACCAGCCGCAGGATCGCGCGGCCCAGCGTCGACTTGCCGCAGCCGGACTCCCCGACCAGCCCGTAGGTCGAGCCGCGCTCGATGGCGAGGTCGACGCCGTCGACGGCGCGGACGTGGCCGACCGTCTTGTCGAAGAAGATCCCCGCCTTGATCGGGAAGTGCACCTTCAGGCCCTGGACCGCGGCAGCAGCGGCGTCGCGTTCCCGGGACGGCGGTCATCGGGCGGCTCCGGAGGCGGTGGCGCCGGACGGCGACCGGCGGGTACTCCAGCGGGTGCCGGCAGCGCAGCTCGCGGCCGGGCCCGTCGTACTCCAGCGGCACGACGCTGCCGGACACCTCGGTGAGGCAGTCGTCCTGCGGCGTTGTCGCAGCGCGGGGCGAAGGCGCAGCCCTCGGCCCACGGGATGGCGTCGCGGGCCGAGCCGCGGATCGGCGTCAGCGGGGTGCCGCGGCCGGCGTCCAGCCGCGGCACCGAGGCCAGCAGGCCGCCGGTGTAGGGCTGCCGCGGCCGGGCGAACAGCTCGTGCCGGTCGGCGGTCTCGATGATCTTCCCGGAGTACATGACGTGCACCCGGTCGCAGAGCCCGGCGACGACGCCGAGGTCGTGGGTGATCATCACCAGCGCCGTCCCGGTGTCGACGACGAGCTCCCTCAGCAGCTCGAGGATCTGCGCCTGGATGGTGACGTCGAGGGCGGTCGTCGGCTCGTCGGCGATCAGCAGCCGGGGCGAGCAGGCCAGCGCCATGGCGATCAGCGCCCGCTGGCGCATGCCGCCCGAGAGCTGGTGCGGGTACTCCTTGAGCCGCCGCGGCCGGGTCGGGGATGCCGACCCGGTCCAGGAGCTCGACGGCCTCCGCGGCGGCCTCCGCCTTCGACATGTCCCGGTGCTCGAGCAGCACCTCGGTGACCTGGGTGCCGATCTGCACCGTCGGGTTGAGCGAGGACAGCGGGTCCTGGAAGACCATCGCCATGTGCGCGCCGCGCAGCTTGCGCAGCGTCTTGTCGTCGGCGCCGATCAGCTCCTGGCCCTCGAGCCGGACCGAGCCGCTCACCGTGACCCCGCGGCTTCGGGAGCAGGCCCATGATCGCCAGCGAGGTCACCGACTTGCCGCAGCCGGACTCCCCGACCAGGCCGATCGTCTCGCCCGGCGCGACGGCGAAGCTGACGCCGTCGACCGCGCAGGGTCGGCTGCTCGCCCTTGCGGTCGAAGGTGACGGCGAGGTCCTCGACCTCGAGGACCGGCGCCTCCACCGGCCCGCCCAGCACGGAGCTCATCGGGGCTCACCTCCGGAACTTCGGGTCGAGGGCCTCGCGCAACGACTCGCCCAGCAGCGTGAAGCCGAGCGCGACCACGATGATGCACAGCGCCGGATAGACGGCGAGCTGCGGCCGGATCGACAGGAAGGCCTGGGCGTTGGCCAGCATCGCGCCCCACTCCGGGCCGGGCCAGGTCGGGGTCGCCGAGGCCGAGGAACGACAGCGCCGCCGCCTCGATGATCGCGGTGGCCAGCGACAGCGTGGCCTGCACGATCACCGGGCTCAGCGAGTTCGGCAGGACGTGCCCGAACACGATCCGGCCCTTCTTGATCCCGAGCGCCTGGGCCGCGACGGCGTAGTCGCTGCCCCGTTGCACGAGCATGGATCCGCGGAGCAATCGGGCGAAGATCGGCACCTGGGTGACCGCGATGGCGATCATCAGCGAGTACTGGTTCTGGCCCAGCAGCACGGAGATGCTGATCGCCATCAGCAGGCCGGGGATCGACAGCATGATGTCGACGAACCGCATCACCACGGTGTCCACCCACCCGCCGAAGGCCCCGGCGAGCACCCCGAGCGCCATGCCGACGACGACGCCGAGCACGGTGGCCACGACGCCGATCAGCAGCGACTGCCGGGACCCCCAGATCAGCCGGGACAGCAGGTCGCGGCCGAGGTTGTCGACGCCGAGCGGGAAGCCCTCCTGGGCGCCCGGGATGTAGCCCGGCCGGATCTCCGACAGCAGCGTCTGCGCCAGCGGGTCCCGCGGGGCCAGCAGCGGCGCGAACAGCCGCCACGATCAGGAAGACGACGACGATGACGGCGCCGATGATCGCCACCGGGTCGCGCCGCAGCCGCCGGATCGCGCTCCGGGTGAGCGAGACCCCGCCCTCGCCCTCCGGCACCTGGCCGGCCCGGGCGGCCAGCTCGTCGATCCGCCGGCGCTTGACGTCCCCATCGCGGTCATCGGCTCTGCCCCCGTCCGTTCCGCAGGCGTCATCGGACCCTCACCCGCGGGTCGAGGAAGCCGTAGGAGATGTCGACCAGCAGGTTCACCAGCACGTACATGATCGCCAGCATCAGGATGAAGCCCTGGAGCAGCGCGTAATCTCGCGCGAACAACGCCTCGTAGAGGGCTGATCCCACCCCGCCGAACGCGAAGACGGTCTCGGTGAGCACGGCCCCCGACAGCAGCAGACCGGTCTGCAGGCCGATCGTGGTCGACACCGGCAGCAGGGCGTTGCGGATGATGTGCCGCCGCCGCACGGTCGCCGTCGCCAGGCCCTTCGCGTTCGCCGTCCGGACGTAGTCCTCGTTGACCACGTCGAGAACCGATGCCCGGGTGATCCGCACGATGATCGCCAGCGGGATCGTGCCGAGCGCGATCGCGGGCAGGATCAGGTGCAGGACGGCGTCCCAGGCCGCGTCCCACTCGCGGGTCAGCAGCGCCGTCGAGCACGTAGAAGTTGGTGATGCGGGTGGCCTCCATCCGCACGTCCTGGCGGCCGGAGCCGGGCAGCCAGCCCAGCTGGACGGCGAAGAGCACGCCGCAGCAGGTAGGCGAGGAAGAACACCGGGATCGCGACCCCGAGCAGCGAGCCGATGACCGAGGCCGAGTCGACCCAGCTGCCGTGCTTGCGGGCGGCGAGGTAGCCGAGCGGGATGCCGACCCCGATCGCGAAGATCATCGCGCAGATGGTCAGCTCGACGGTGCCCGGGAACCGCTCGAGGAACTCCGTGGTGACCGCCCGGCCGGTCCGGGCGCGACGTGCCGAAGTCCAGCCGGATCGCGCGGCCCAGGAAGCGCAGGTACTGCACGTAGATCGGCTGGTCGAGGCCGAACAGCTCGTTGTAGCGGCGCGATGTCCTCCGGGGTGGCGCGCTCCCCGAGCGCGGCCTGGGCGGGACCGCCGGGCAGGGAGCGCAGCCAGGCGAAGAGCAGGACCGACAGCCCCAGCAGGATCGGGATCAGCTGGAGGAGCCGCCGGACGATGAAGCGGAGCACGCGCTCGGGTCACCTTTCCGGAGCCGGATACGGCCGGTCGCGCCGGCGGCAGCGAGTGCCACCGGCGCGGCCAGGAGAGCCGGATCAGTCGCTGAGGGACACCGTGGAGAAGACCTCCGCGGTCAGCGGGCTGGGCTCGAGACCCTGCACGTTGTCCGAGACGACGAGCGCCGGCGGCGAGTGCGAGATCGGGACACCCGGCAGGTAGTCCATGATCAGCCGGTTGGCCTCCTGGTACATCTCCGTGCGGTTGGCCGGGTCGGGCTCGGCGTCGGCCTCGGCCAGCGCGGAGAAGATGTCCGGAGCACTGAAGGCGCCGAACTCCGCCTTCGCCAGGCCGTCGGCCTTCGCGGCGAAGAACGTCCCGATGAAGTTGTAGGCGTCGTTGTAGTCACCGGTCCACCCGAGGAGGTGGATGTCGGCCTGACCGGCCTGGACGGCGTTCAGGTAGTCCGGGTTCCACGGCAGCGCCGTCGGCTCGACCGTGAAGCCGGCGTCGATCAGGTTCTGGTTGATCACCTGGAACATCGCGGCCGGGTCCGGCAGGTAGGGCCGGCTGACGTCGGTCGGGTAGAAGAACCGCAGCGTCGTCCCGGTGGCTCCGGCCTCGGCGAGCAGCTGCTTGGACAGCTCCGGGTCGTAGTCGTAGGTCGTCACGTCGTCGGCCCAGCCGTCGACCGTCGGCGGCATGAACTGGGTGGCCGCCTCCGCGCCGTCGGGCAGCAGCGAGTTGACGATCGTCTCGCGGTCGATCGCGTGGGCGATCGCCTGACGGACCCGCGGGTCCTTCAGCGCCGGGTTGGGCGTGGTGCCGGCGACGCCGCCACCGTTGAAGCCCAGGTAGAGGACGTTGAACGGGTCGCGGACGAGGACCTGGAAGCCGGCGTCCTCGAGCGTGCTCGTAGTCGGCCGGGGCGACGAAGTCGAAGCCGTCGATCGAGCCGGCCTCGAGCTCCTGGCGGCGGGTGTTCCCGTCGGAGATCGTCCGGAAGATGATCTCGTCGAGCTTGGCCGGCTCGCCCCAGTAGTCCTCGTTGCGGACGATGGTGACCTCGCCGTTGCCGCGGTCCCAGCTGTCGAACTTGAACGGGCCGGTGCCGGTCGGGTGCTCGAGGGCGTACTCGGGGTAGGTCAGCGCGTCCTCGTTGCCGGACAGGTTGTCCGCGTCGTACTGCTCCAGCGCCTCGGGGCTCTGGATGGAGAACGCGGGCAGCGACAGGGCGGCCGGGAACTTGCTGGTGACCTGGGTGAGCCGGATGACGGCGGTCGACTCGTCGGTCGCCTCGCAGCTCTCGTAGATGTTCGGGGTGTCGGGCGTGCTGGCGAACCCGCCGAACACGTCCTGGTAGTAGGCCGTGGCGCTGGGGCTCTGGGCGAGGCCCTCGAAGTTGTGCCAGCGCTCGAAGTTGAAGCAGACCGCGTCGGCGTTGAAGTCCGTGCCGTCGTGGAACTTGACGCCCTCGCGCAGGTTGAACGTGTACTCGAGGCCGTCGTCGCTGACCTCCCAGTCCTCGGCCAGCTGCGGCTCGGGGTCGGTGCCACCGAGCTCGTTGGTCAGCAGGCCCTCGTGGATCTGGCGGGCGACGCGGAAGGTCTCGCCGTCGGAGGCGAACGCCGGGTCGAACATCGCCGGGTCGCCGGCTGCGCCGAACACGAGCGTGCCGCCGGTCTGCTCGCCGGCCTCGCTGTCACCGGAGTCCCGGTCACTGCGAGGCGCAGGAGGACAGGGTCACTGCAATGAGCGCGGCCGCGGAGGCGGCGAGCAGCTCGGGTATGGCGACGGGTCATCGCGGTAAAACCTGCCTTCTCGGCCCTCTCGGGCCGGATGAGCTCCGGGCGGGACTGCCGTGGACACGAAATCGCTCCACAGACGTACCGCGGACCCTAGGACGCCGCCGTCGCCGCTGGTGAGGGCCCAGTCGGCATCGACACCGACTCGTGACCTAGGTCCCGGACGTCCTCCGCGGCCCTCGTCACGCGATACCCATGGTGCGACTCCGCGCCCCGGTCCGCTCCTCGGGCCCCAGCGTGCGAGAGGAGCCAGTTCTCAGGCGTCGATGCGGCGGCGGCCCTCGAACGCGCGGCCCAGCGTGACCTCGTCGGCGTACTCCAGGTCGCCGCCCACCGGCAGGCCGCTGGCCAGCCGGGACACCGCCAGGCCCATCGGGCGAGACCAGCCGCGCCAGGTAGGCCGCGGTCGCCTCGCCCTCGAGGTTCGGGTCGGTCGCGATGATCAGCTCGGTGACCGCGCCGTTCATCAGCCGGGTCATGAGCTCCTTGACCCGCAGGTCGTCGGGGCCCACGCCGTCGATCGGGCTGATCGCGCCGCCGAGCACGTGGTAGCGGCCGCGGAACTCCCGGGTGCGCTCGATCGCGACGACGTCCTTGGGCTCCTCGACGACGCAGAGGACGTCGTCGACCCGGCGCGGGTCACGGCAGATGCGGCACTGCTCGGCCTCGGCGACGTTGTAGCAGGTCACGCAGAAGCGGACCTCCTCCTGCACGCGCTTGAGCGCCGCGGCCAGCCGGCAGACGTCGGCGGACTCCGCGGCCAGCAGGTGGAAGGCGATGCGCTGGGCGCTCTTGGGCCCGACGCCCGGCAGTCGGCCGAGCTCGTCGATCAGGTCCTGGACGGCACCCTCGTACACGGTGTTTCCCCGGTTCTCGTGGCGGTCAGAAGCCGGGCAGGCCGAGGCCGCCGCCGGCTCCGCCGCCGAGGCCACCGGCCAGCGGGCCCATCGTCTCGGCGGCCAGCTCGTCCGCGGCGCGCTTGGCGTCCCGGACGGCGGCGACGACGAGGTCCTGCAGCGTCTCGAGGTCGTCGGGGTCGACGGCGGCCGGGCGCGATGGTGAGCGCGGTGAGCTCGCCGCTGCCGGTCATCGTCGCCGAGACCAGGCCGCCGCCGGCGGTGCCGGTGACCTCGCGTGCGCGCCAGCTCCTCCTGCGCCGCGACCAGCTGCTGCTGCATCTGCTGCGCCTGCTTGAGCAGCTGCTGCCATGTCGGGCTGGCCTCCGGGGAACATGCCACGAGAGTAGGCCGCGGATACGACGTGCAGCGAGCCGACCGGCGTCCCGGCACGCACTCGGGCGGGCGACCAGGGCGACGTGCGGGCGGACCGTGGCTGCGCGCGTCACTCCGTCGATCGGGCGGGCGCCGAGCTGGGCGCGCAGCAGCTGACAGCGCGGCCTGCTCGGGGTCGACGGCCGGCTCGGGCTCCCGGCGCCGTCGGACGGACTCGTCCGCGGCCCGCTCGGCCATGAGCTCGCTGGCCTCGGCCGCCTCGGCGGCGCGCGCCGCCTCCCGGGCCTGCTCGGGGGCCACCGCGCGGGCCGGGCGCCGCGGCGGCGCCCTCGACGACGACCTCGCACCTTCCAGCGGACGCCGAGCAGCTCCTGCAGCGCCTGCGCGGAGCACGTCCTTGTTCAGGTCGTCGCCGAGCATCTTGGCCAGCGCCGGCGACGTGGCCGCCAGCGTCAGCACGCCGTTGGCCAGCTCGTGCACCTGGGCGCTCTTCAGCAGCGCCTCGGTCGTGCGCTTGTGCCGCTTGACGACCGCGAGCAGCTCGGGCCACACCCGCCGGACGTCGCTGGTGGTCAGCTCCCCGTCGCGCCGGTCCGGCGGGTTCGCCGAGACGACCGGCGTCGGCTCGCCGCCCCGCGGGACGGGCGAGGACTCGGCGGCCGCGCGCGGCGGGGCGCCGGCCGGGGCGGCGCCGCGGCTGCCTCGGTCGCGCGTCGGCGGCGGCGCGGGCCGCGGCGGGGCTGGCGGGGTGCGGCCAGTCCTCGTCGTCGGTGGGCTCGGGCGGCAGCGGGATGTCGGGCTCGGCCGTCGCCGCCCGCGCCGGCGGGCTTCGGCTCGACCGGCGGCTGCTCGACCGGCTTCTGGGCGCGGCTCGGGCGGCGGCGGACCGCGGCGCCGGAGCCCGGGCGGCACCGTCTCCGGCCAGTCGTCGGCGGCCGGGGCTGCGGGCGGCCGGGCGCGGCGGAGCGGGCGCGGGCGGCCGGTCTCGCTGCGCTGCGAGGGGCGGACGTACTCCGTGGCCGCGAGCCAGCCGGCCGGCGCTCGCGGACGGGCGGCCGGCGGTGCGGCCGGCGGCCGGCGCAGGCGCGGGCGGGCGGCGCCGGACGCGGAGCTCGCGGACCGGCTCGCGGACGGGCGCCGCGGCGGACCGGGCGCCTCAGCGACCGGCGCCTCGGCGACCGGCGCCTCGGCGACCGGGCGGCCGGCGTGCTCGCCCGCGATCGACATCCGCCGCTCGAGGCGCTCGAGCCGCTGGAGGGTCGCGACGGCCGAGTCCGTCGGTCGCCGGGCAGGAGCATGCGGGCGCAGACGAGCTCGAGCAGCAGCCGCGGCGCCGTCGTCCCCCGCATCTCGGTCAGGCCCTCGTGCACGGTGTCGGCCATCCGCGACAGCGTCGCCGAGCCCAGCGCCCGGGCCTGCTGGCTCATCAGGTCGAGGCGGTCGGGCGGGGAGTCGAGCAGCCCGTTGCCGCCGGCGTCGGGCACGGCGTCGAGCACGATCAGGTCGCGCAGCCGGTCGAGCAGGTCGGTGGCGAACCGGCGCGGGTCGTGCCCGGCCTCGACCACGCGGTCGACGGCGCGGAACACCGCGGGCGGCGTCGTGCGCGGCGAGCGCGTCGATCGTCTCGTCGAGCAGCGCGTCGTCGGTGACCCCGAGCAGGCCGACGGCGCTCTTGTAGGTGACGCCCTCCGGGCCCGGCCCCGGCCAGCAGCTGGTCGAGGATCGACAGCGAGTCGCGCACCGAGCCGCCGCCGGCCCGCACGACCAGCGGGAAGACGGTGGGCTCGACCGTCACGCCCTCGGCGGCGCAGGTCTTCTCGAGCAGGCCGCGCAGCGTGGTCGGCGGCACCAGGCGGAACGGGTAGTGGTGGGTGCGCGAGCGGATGGTCGACAGCACCTTGTCCGGCTCGGTGGTGGCGAAGACGAAGACGAGGAACTCCGGCGGCTCCTCGACCACCTTGAGCAGGGCGTTGAAGCCCTGCGTGGTCACCATGTGCGCCTCGTCGACGATGTAGACCTTGTAGCGGCTGTTCACCGGGGCGAAGAAGGCGCGTTCGCGCAGGTCACGGGCGTCGTCGACGCCACCGTGGCTGGCCGCGTCGATCTCCATGACGTCCAGCGAGCCGGGGCCGTCGGGCGCCAGCGCGACGCAGGAGCCGCAGACGCCGCACGGCGTGGACGTCGGCCCCTGCTCGCAGATGGCCAACCGCGGGGCGCTGAGTCCGACGCGGGAGCAGGCGAAAGCGGCGGGGGAGACGGTGAAGGCGGCGCGGGAGCGGCTGCGGGGGCGGCTCGTCATCGACTACGTGCCGGCGGACTATCACGCGCGCTTTCCGAAGCCGTGCATGGGCGGATGGGGGTCGACGGGGATCAACGTCAACCCGGAGGGGCGGGTGCTGCCCTGCCATGCGGCGGAGACGATCCCGGGGCTGGTCTTCGAGACGGTGCGGGAGCGGCCGCTCGCGGCGATCTGGGAGGACGGGCCGGCATTCGCGGCGTTCCGGGGGACGGAGTGGATGCAGGAGCCATGCCGGAGCTGCGAGCGGCGGGAGGTCGACTTCGGCGGGTGCCGGTGCCAGGCGATGGCGCTGGCCGGGGATCCGCGGGCGACCGACCCGGTCTGCGTGAAGTCGCCGCTGCCATGGCGAGTTCGCCGCGCTGGCGGAGGGGTTCGCGGCCGGGGACGATGCGCTGGTCTGGCGGCGGTTCCCGACGGGGCGGGAGGAGGCGGTCGTCGGAGCGGAGGCGCACAACCTGCGATTTAGTCCTTGACACAGCGATCGCTCCACGGTATAGGAATATCCAAGCTGGAAGAAGTAAGTCGGCGGGCCTCGTGCCCGCCGTTCGGCTTTCTGCCCGGGCGGAGCAGCCAGGGCACATCACATGACAAGTTCGGCGGGTGAGTGGGCGGGCGCCAGCGATTGGCTGGGTCGCACGCTCGAATTGTATCGTGATCTGTCCGTGGCTCTCAGGGACCGGATCACGCTCCTGAAAGCGGGAGTCGGCGAAGACGCCGACTGCAAGAAGACGCTGGTGGAGCCGTCAAGGACCACCAGCGGCCTTGCAGACCGTTCTCGACAACGAGGCAAAAATTGGCAGACGCAGCAGGGAATGGGCCGGCGGGGCGGGGAACTCGACCTCGACGCCGCACGAGCCGAGATCGTTGCGCGCCTTTCTGTCTGGGCTGCCGCAAGGTGAGCTCGAGACGCTTTCTCGACGGACTGAGTCCGAATGCCCTGATGTCCCTGCCCTGGCTCTTCGAGCACTGGGCGCACGGGCATCAACTGCCCCCCGAGGGAGACGTGGACGACCTGGGTCGTCCTCGGCGGCCGGGGGGCAGGCAAGACCCGCGCGGGGGCCGAATGGGTCCGCGCGCAGGTCGAAGGGGGCAAGCCGGGCGACCCGGGGAGGTGTTCCCGGGTCGCCCTGGTCGGCGCGACGCTCGACGAGGCGCGCGAGGTGATGGTGCTCGGTCCCTCGGGCATCCTCGCCTGCTCGCCGCCCGACCGGCGGCCGGAGTGGCAGGCGAGCCGGCGGCGGCTCGTCTGGCCGAACGGGGCGGTGGCGCAGACCTTCTCCGCGAGCAACCCGGAGAGCTTCCGCGGGCCGCAGTTCGACGCGGCCTGGTGCGACGAGCTCGGCAAATGGCCGAAGGCCGAGGCCTGGGACATGCTGCAGTTCGCGCTGCGCCTCGGCGACCTGCCGCGGGCGGTGGTGACGACGACGCCGCAGTGGACGCCGCTGCTCAAGGCGGTGCTGGAGGCGCCGGGGACGGTGATGACGCGGGCGGCGACCGCGGTGAACCGGATGCACCTGGCGCGAGAGCTTCTCGAGACGGTGACGGCGCGCTACGCCGGCACCCATCTCGAGCGGCAGGAGCTCGACGGCGAGATCGTGAGCGACCACGAGGGCGCGCTGTGGACCTGGAGGATGCTCGAGGCGGCGCGGCGCGCTGCCGATGCGCGACGCTCGACCGGGTGGTGGTGGCGATCGACCCGCCGGTGACGGGGCGGCGCGAACTCGGACGAATGCGGGATCGTCGTGGCGGGGGTGCGCAGGACGGGCCGCCGCAGGAGTGGACGGCGGAGGTCATCGCGGACGGGAGCGTCCGCGGCGCCTCGCCGCAGGCCTGGGCCGAGCGGGCGGTGGCGGCTGTTCCACGCCCACCGCGCCGACCGGCTGGTGGCCGAGGTGAACCAGGGCGGCGACCTGGTCGCGCACCTGATCCGGCAGGTCGACCCGATGGTGCCGATCCGCGGCGGTGCATGCGACGCGGGCAAGGCGGCGCGGGCCGAGCCGGTGGCGGCGCTCTACGAGCAGGGGCGGATCCGGCACGCGGCGCCGTTCCCGCGCGCTCGACGGCGCAGATGACGCGGATGACGCTGCGCGGCTTCGTCGGCGCCGGGCAGCCCCGACCGGGTCGACGCGCTGGTCTGGGCGATCACCGAGCTGATGATCGTCCCGGCCGCGGCGTGGCGGACGCCGCGCATCCGCGGGCTCTGAGCCGCTCTCGGTGAATGGCCGCGACCGTCCGATCGGCGCGCCGCGCTGCGCGCCGCCGCGCGAGACTCTGCCTGCGCGCGGGGTTCGGCTCGCCGAAAGCGTGGCCCTTCCCGAACGCCGCTTCCCCGCGGGCGGCGGCCGGACGACGGAATCCGACAGTTCAGGAGCAGGCTGATGGTCTTGCAGATTTTCCGGGCGCCGAAGCCGGCGCCCGAGGCGAAGGCGTCGGCCGCGGCGCCGCTCGTCGCCTTCCAGGGGGCGGGGCGGGCGGCCTGGTCGGCGCGCGACACCGCGACGCTGACGCGGGTCGGCTTTCTCGGCAACCCGGTCGCCTTCCGCTGCGTCAAGATCATCGCCGAGGCGGCCGCGGCCGTGCCGGTGGTGGTGCAGGACGCCGACCGGCGGTTCGACGTGCATCCGGTCATCGACCTGCTCGCCGCGCCGAACCCCGGGCAGAGCGGGGCGGCGCTGCTCGAGGGCTTCTACGGGCACCTGCTGCTGCGCGGCGACGGCTATCTCGAGGCGGCGGGCGATCGGTGCCGGGAACGGGCCGCGCGAGCTCTACGTGCTGCGCTCGGACCGGATGAAGGTGGTGCCGGGGAGCGACGGCTGGCCGGTCGCCTACGAGTATGCGGTCGGGGCGACGAAGCATGTCTTCGACATGCGGCAGGACCGGGTGCCGGTGCTGCACGTCAAGAGCTTCCATCCGCAGGACGATCACTACGGGCTGTCGCCGCTGACCGCGGCGGCGAACGCGATCGACGTGCACAACTCGGCGAGCACCTGGTCGAAGGCGCTGCTCGACAACGCGGCGCGGCCGTCGGGGGCGATCGTCTACAAGGGCGCGGACGGGATGGGGCAGCTCGCCAGCGACCAGTACGCGCGGCTGATCGACGAGCTCGAGGCGCACCACCAGGGGGCGCGCAACGCCGGGCGGCCGATGCTGCTCGAGGGCGGGCTCGACTGGAAGCCGATGGGCTTCTCGCCGTCGCGACATGGAGTTCCACAAGACCAAGGAGGCGGCGGCGCGCGACGTCGCGCTGGCCTTCGGGGTGCCGCCGATGCTGCTCGGGCTGCCGGGGGACAACACCTACGCCAACTATGCCGAGGCGCACCGGGCGTTCTACCGGCTGACGGTGCTGCCGCTCGTCGCCAAGACGCTGGCGGCGCTGTCGGGGTGGCTGCCGGCCTACTACGGCGCGCGCGTTCCGGCTCCAGGTCGACTTCGACAACGTGCCGGCGCTGGCCGAGGAGCGCGAGGCGCTGTGGCGGCGGATCAGCGACGCGGACTTCCTGAGCGACGGCGAGAAGCGGGCGCTGCTCGGGCTGCCGAAGCTCCGGGAGGAGTGATGCGTGCCAACGCCAGCCGCGGCGGCGGATCGCGCTTCCTCTACGAGCCCTTCGACGCGGCGCACGCGCGGATCGAGGTGAACGAGCGGATCGCGGAGGAGCGCTGGGCGCTCCTCGAGCGGCGGCTCGTCCACATGGAGGCGACGCTCGACCGGCTCGAGCGGCGGATGTGGCTCGCCGTCTATGGCGCGGCGTCGCTGATCCTCGCCGACATCGCCTACGGGCTCCTGTCCGATCACTGTCTCCTGAGGGAAGGTGCGATGATGCAAGTTCTTGGGCCGCTCGGCCTGCTCGAGACCAAGTTCCGCCGCTTCGACGGCGAGCTCGCGCTCAGGGAGGGCGCCGAGATTTCGGGCTACGCGAGCCTGTTCGGCGCCGACCGACCAGGGCGGCGACGTGGTGCAGCGCGGCGCCTATGGCGGCTCGCTCGCCAAGCTCGCCGCGCAGGGGCGCGGGGTGAAGATGCTGTGGCAGCACGACCCGGCCCAGCCGATCGGGGTGTGGGACGAGGTGCGCGAGGACGGGCGGGGGCTGTTCGTCAAGGGCCGGCTGCTGCTCGAGGTGCGGGCGGCGCGCGAGGCGCACGTGCTGCTGCAGGCGGGGGCGATCGACGGGCTGTCGATCGGCTACCGCACGCTCCGGGCGGAGAAGGCGGCCGGGCAGCGGCTGCTCCACGAGATCGAGCTCTGGGAGGTGTCGCTCGTCACCTTCCCGATGCTCCCCGAAGCGCGGGTGCAGACGTCCGTTTCGGACGAGGCGGACCGTCCGCCGGGACGAGTCGACCGCCCTGCGGGACGAGGCGGACCTGGCGCGAACCCTGGCCGAGACCTTCCGCGAGGCCCGGGAACTGCTGGCGTGAGGCACGCCGGCGTCACTCATCGAGGACCAAGAGAGATGCAGAAGCCTGAAACCAAGTCCCGCGCGGTGGCCGGGCTCGGAGGGAACCCGGCAGCCGAGGCCAAGGCGGCGCTGGGCGGGTTTCTCGAGCAATACGACGAGTCGAGGAACGCGTCGGCTCGCTCCAGGACGGCCACGGTGTGCCCGGCCCGGGTCAGCTGCTGCGCGGCTGCCAGCCCGGCCGGGCCGGAGCCCACCACGGCAACCGTCTTGCCGGACTGGCGGTCCGGCGGCTGCGGCGTCACCCAGCCCTCGCCCCACGCGCGGTCGATGATGGACACCTCGACCTGCTTGATGGTGACCGGGTCGGCGCTGATGCCCAGGACGCAGGACGCCTCGCAGGGCGCGGGGCACAGCCGCCCGGTGAACTCCGGGAAGTTGTTGGTGGCGTGCAGCCGCTCGGACGCGGCCCGCCAGTCGTCGCGCCAGGCCAGGTCGTTCCACTCCGGGATCAGGTTGCCGAGCGGGCAGCCGTCGTGGCAGAACGCGATGCCGCAGTCCATGCAGCGCCCGGCCTGCCGGTGCAGCTGGGCGGGGTCCTGCTGCTCGTAGACCTCACGCCAGTCCTGGATGCGCACGTCCACCGGCCGCCGCGCCGGGAAGCTCGCGCTGCGGCGACGTCAGAAAGCCTCGCGGGTCAGCCACGGGACGCCTCCATGATCGTGTCGTCGATGTCGAGCCCCTGCTCGATCGCCCGGGTCCGGGCGGCCAGGACGTTGCGGTAGTCGCGCGGCATCACCTTGGTGAACCGCACGCTCGCCAGGGCCACGTCGACGTTCCAGTCGGCGAGCAGCGACTTCGCGACCGCCGAGCCGGTCTCGGCGGCGTGCTGGCGCAGCAGCAGGCCGACCAGGTCGATGTCCTCGGCGTCGAGCTCCTCGAGGTCGACCATGTCGGGGTTGACGCGCGACGGCGGCAGGTCCACGACGTACGCCGTGCCGCCGGACATGCCGGCGGCGAAGTTGCGGCCGACGGCGCCGAGCACGAGGACCGTGCCGCCGGTCATGTACTCGCAGGCGTGGTCCCCGACGCCCTCGACCACTGCGGTGGCGCCGGAGTTGCGCACCGCGAAGCGCTCCCCCACCAACCCGCGGATGAAGACCTCGCCGCCGGTGGCGCCGTAGAGCGCGACGTTGCCGGCGATGACGTTGCGCTCCGCCACCAGCGCCGCCGACCGCGGCGGGCGGGCCGTGATGCGACCTCCGGAGAGCCCCTTGCCGAGGTAGTCGTTGGCGTCACCGATCAGGCGCAGCGTCACGCCGCGCGGCAGGAACGCGCCGAGGGACTGCCCTGCGGAGCCCGTCAGCGTGATGTCGATGGTGTCGTCGGGCAGGCCCTGGCCGCCGAAGCGCCGGGTCACCTCGGCACCGAGCATGGTGCCGACGGTGCGGTTGACGTTGCGGATCGCCGTGTCGATGAGCGACCGGGACGCCGTGCTCGAGCGCGTCGGCGGCGCGCGAGATCAGCTCGTTGTCCAGCGCCTTCTCCAGCCCGTGGTCCTGCGAGGTGACGCAGCTGCGCGCCGCGCCCTCGGGCAGGTCGGGAACGTGCAGGATCGGCGCCAGGTCCAGGCCGCTGGCCTTCCAGTGCTCGACCGCGCCGCTGGTGTCGAGCGCCTCGGCGTGGCCGACTGCCTCCGCGACGCTGCGGAAGCCGAGCGCGGCCAGGTGCTCGCGAACCTCCTCGGCGATGTAGGTGAAGAACGTCTCGACGAACTCCGGCTTGCCGGTGAACTTCTTGCGCAGCTCGGGGTTCTGCGTCGCGATGCCGACCGGGCAGGTGTCCAGGTGGCAGACCCGCATCATGATGCAGCCGCTCACGACGAGCGGCGCGGTCGCGAAGCCGAACTCCTCGGCGCCGAGCAGCGCGGCGATCACGACGTCGCGACCGGTCTTGAGCTGGCCGTCGGCCTGCACGACGATGCGGTCCCGCAGTCCGTTGAGCAGCAGGGTCTGCTGGGTCTCGGCCAGGCCGAGCTCCCACGGCACACCGGCGTGCTTGAGGCTGGTCAGTGGTGACGCACCCGTGCCGCCGTCGTGGCCGGAGATGAGCACCACGTCGGCGTGTGCCTTGCTGACACCCGCCGCGACGGTGCCGACGCCGATCTCGGCGACCAGCTTGACGTGCACCCGGGCCCGGTTGTTGGCGTTCTTCAGGTCGTGGATGAGCTGGGCCAGGTCCTCGATCGAGTAGATGTCGTGGTGGGGCGGCGGCGAGATCAGCCCGACACCGGGCGTGGAGTGCCGGACCTTCGCGATCCAGGGATAGACCTTGTGACCGGGCAGCTGCCCGCCCTCGCCCGGCTTGGCGCCCTGGGCCATCTTGATCTGCAGGTCGTCGGCGTTGACGAGGTACTCACTGGTGACGCCGAAGCGCCCGCTGGCGACCTGCTTCACCGCGGAGCGCCGCTCGTCGTACAGCCGGGCAGGGTCCTCGCCGCCCTCGCCGGTGTTCGACTTGCCGCCGATCCGGTTCATCGCGATGGCGAGGGTCTCGTGCGCCTCCTGCGAGATCGAGCCGTAGGACATGGCGCCGGTGGAGAACCGCTTGACGATCTCGGAGACCGGCTCGACCTCCTCGATCGGCACCGGCGGGCGGGCGCCGTCGGCCTCCGCACCCTTGAACCGGAACAGCCCGCGCAGGGTCATCAGCCGCTCGGCCTGCTCGTCCACCGCGCGGGTGTACTGCTTGAAGATGTCGTAGCGGCGGGTGCGGGTGGCGTGCTGGAGCCGGAACACCGTCTCGGGGTTGAAGAGGTGCAGCTCGCCCTCGCGACGCCACTGGTACTCCCCACCGACGTCGAGCGTGCGGTGGGCGGTGGCGGACCGACGCGACGGGTAGGCGGTCTTGTGCCGCCGGCGGACCTCCTCGGCGAGCACGTCCAAGCCCGACGCCGCCGAGCACCGAGCTGGTTCCGGTGAAGTAGCGGTCCACCAGCGTCCTGGTCCAGGCCGACCGCCTCGAACACCTGCGCGCCGTGGTAGGACGCGACGGTCGAGATGCCCATCTTCGACATCACCTTGAGGACGCCCTTGCCGAGCGCCTTGATGAGGTGGCGTACGGCGAGGTCGGGGCGGGTCGGGTCGACGCCGGGGATCAGGCCGTGGACGGCGAGGTCCTCGACGGTCTCCATCGCGAGGTAGGGGTTGACCGCGGAGGCGCCGTAGCCGATGAGCAGCGCGACGTGGTGCACCTCGCGCACGTCACCGGCCGCCACGACGATGCCGACCTGGGTGCGGGTGCGCTCCCGGATCAGGTGGTGGTGCACCGCACTGGTGAGCAGCAGGGACGGGATCGGTGCGAGCTCGGAGTCGGAGTCGCGGTCGGAGAGCACGATGAAGCGGGCGCCGTCGGCGACCGCGGCGCTCACCTCGGCGAAGATCTCCTCCAGCCGCGCCTGCAACGCCGCACCGCCGCCCGCCACCGGGTAGAGACCGCGGATGCGGCTGGCGGCGAAGCCCGGCAGGTCACCGTCCCGGTTGATGTGCCGAATCTTGGCGAGCTCGTCGTTGTCGATCACCGGGAAGGACAGGACCACCTGGCGGCAGTGCGCCGGCGTCGCGGTCAGCACGTTCTGGTCGGGGCCGATCGCGGTGCCCAGCGAGGTGACGAGCTCCTCGCGGATCGCGTCCAGCGGCGGGTTGGTCACCTGGGCGAACAGCTGGCTGAAGTAGTCGAACAGCAACCGGGGCCGCTGCGAGAGCACCGCGATCGGGGTGTCGGTGCCCATCGAGCCGAGCGGCTCGGCGCCGGCCTGGGCCATCGGGTTGAGGAGCAGGCGCAGCTCCTCCTCGGTGTAGCCGAAGGTCTGCTGGCGACGGGTGACACTGGCCCGGCTGTGCACGACGTGCTCGCGGTCGGGCAGGTCACCGAGGTGGAACTGGCCGGCGTGCAGCCACTCGTCGTACGGCGCCTCGGCCGCGAGCTCGGCCTTGATCTCGGCGTCGTCGACGATGCGACCCCGGTCGGTGTCGACGAGGAACATCCGGCCGGGCTGCAGCCGGCCCTTGCGCACGACGGTGGAGGGGTCGAGGTCGAGCACACCCACCTCGCTGGCCAGCACCACGAGGCCGTCCGAGGTCACCCAGTAGCGCGCCGGCCGGAGGCCGTTGCGGTCCAGCACCGCGCCGATCAGCGCGCCGTCGGTGAACGTGATGCAGGCAGGTCCGTCCCACGGCTCCATGAGCGCGGCGTGGAACTCGTAGAACGCCCGCCGCGCCGGGTCCATCTCGGTGTGGTTCTCCCACGCCTCGGGGATCATCATCAGCACGGCGTGGGGCAACGAGCGCCCGCCCATGTGCAGCAGCTCGAGCACCTCGTCGAACGAGGCGGAGTCGCTGGCGCCCGGCGTGCAGATCGGCATCAGCCGGCTGATGTCGCCGGGGATCAGGTCGCTCTGGAGCTGGCTCTCCCGGGCGGCCATCCAGTTGCGGTTGCCCTTGACGGTGTTGATCTCGCCGTTGTGCGCGATCAGCCGGTAGGGATGGGCCAACGGCCACGACGGGAACGTGTTCGTCGAGAACCGCGAGTGCACGAGCGCCAGCTCGCTGACGAACCGGCGGTCGGACAGGTCGGGGAAGAACGGCTCGAGCTGACCGGTGGTGAGCATCCCCTTGTAGACCAGGGTCCGCGCCGACAGCGACGAGAAGTAGACCCCGGCCTCGCGCTCGGCGCGCTTGCGCAGGCAGAACGCCAGTCGCTCCAGCGCCATCCCGACCAGACGGGAGCCGGAGGCGGTGACGAAGAGCTGGCGGAACCTCGGCATGACCCCGCGGGCGGTGCTGCCGAGCAGCGTCGGCGCCACCGGGACGTCGCGCCAGCCGACGACGGCCAGGCCCTCCTCGGCGGCGATCCGCTCGACGGCTGCCCGGGCGGTCGCCTCACCGGCGTCGTCGTCGGGAAGGAAGGCGCAGCCCACCGCGTAGGCACCGCGGTCCGGCAGCTCGAAGGGCACGGTCGCGCGCAGGAACGCGTCGGGGACCTGGACGAGGATGCCGGCGCCGTCACCGGAGTCCGGCTCGCTGCCGGAGGCCCCGCGGTGGTCCAGGTTGCGCAGGGCGGTCAGTGCCTGGTCGACGATCTGATGGCTCGGCTGCCCGGACAGGGTCGCGACGAAGGCAACGCCGCACGCGTCGTGCTCGTGCGCGCCGTCGTACAGGCCCTGAGGGTGGGGGTGTCCGGCCGGCATCGGTGCTGTCCTTCCTCGTCGATGGCACAGCAGGCATCGACCGAGGGACAACGCTGGCCCTGCGGTACGCCGATCAGCCTAACCGAGGGCGGCATCGGGGCGTCAACAGAACACGCAGGCCGGGACGGCTCAGGTGAGGCCGACGTCCACCAGGCTGCCCACGCCGTAGGTGACCGCGGCCGCCACGGCGCCGATGAGGACCTGCCGGGCGCCGCCGTACCACCACGGGCGCGGCGTCAGGCGCGTGACGAGCGCGCCGCAGAGGAAGAGGCCCACCAGCGTGAGCAGCAGCGCCGGCCAGAGGCCGTCCGCGCCGAGCAGGTAGGGCAGCAGGGGCAGGAAGGCGCCGATGGCGAACGAGACGAACGACGAGCCGGCGGCCAGGGTCGCTGACGGCAGCGCGCCCGGGTCCAGGCCCAGCTCCTCGCGGACGTGCACGTCGAGCGCCACGGCCGGGTCGCGGGAGAGCTGACGGGCCACCTCCCGGGCCAGGGCGGGATCGAGCCCCTTCTCGACGTACATGCCGGCGAGCTCGCGCTCCTCGGCCAGCGGGCGCTTCGCGATCTCGTTGCGCTCGGTCTCGATCTCGGCCATCGCCTGCTCGGACTGCGACCGGACCGAGATGTACTCCCCCGCCGCCATCGAGAAGGCGCCCGCGGCAAGCCCGGCCGTGCCGGCCAGGACCACGATCTTGCTGCCGCTGCTGCCGGCCGCGACGCCCGCGATCAGGGCGAAGTTCGAGACGAGCCCGTCCGAGGCGCCGAAGACGGCCGGCCGCAACCACCCGCCGGTGACATCGCTGTGCTCGTGCTGGACGTCGTGCATCGTCACGCGGGCACTTCCTCGTCGCTGGGCGTTCCGTCGCTCGGCTTGTCGCCCGCGGCGTCCTCGTCAGGAGCGGGGTCGTCGCGAAAGACGCTCTCCTCCCGGCCCGGATGCAGCCGGGCCGACACGACGAAGTAGGTCACCGCGCCGATGAACACCAGCAGGCAGGTCCAGAGGTTCAGCCGCAACCCGAGGATGTCGTTGGCGGGGTCGATGCGCAGCGCCTCGATCCAGGCCCGGCCGACGGTGTAGGCCGCGACGTACAGGGCGAAGGCGCGGCCGTGCCCCAGCCGGAACCGGCGGTCGGCCCAGATGACCAGCGCGGCGACGCCGAGGTTCCAGAGCAGCTCGTAGAGGAACGTCGGGTGGTAGGTCGTGACGGTGGCGTAGCCGTCGGGCCGGTGCGCGGCGTCGATCTCGAGCGCCCACGGCAGGTCGGTCTGGCGGCCGAAGAGCTCCTGGTTGAAGTAGTTGCCGAGCCGCCCGATCGCCTGCGCGACGGCGATCCCCGGTGCGAGGGCGTCGGCGAACGGCGGCAGCTTGATGCGACGGCGCCGGCAGCCGATCCAGGCGCCGACCCCGCCGAGCGCGATGGCGCCCCAGATGCCCAGCCCGCCCTCCCAGATGTACAGGGCGTGCAGCGGCTGCCCACCGGTGCCGAAGTAGGGCTCCGGGGTGGTGAGGACGTGGTAGATGCGCCCGCCGAGGATGCCGAACGGCACCATCCAGGTGGCGACCTCGGTGACGTCGCCGGCCCGGCCGCCGCGGGCCACCCAGCGCCGCTCGCCCATCCAGACGGCCACGATGATCCCGGCGATGATGCACAGCGCATAGGCCCGCAGCGGGACCGGGCCGAGGTGCCAGACGCCTTGCTCCGGGCTCGGGATCGACAGGGGGGCCATCACCTCTGCAGGCTACCTGCGCGGGTCAGGACGGCAGCGCGGCGAGGCGGGTGAGGTCGGAGCGAAGGTCCTTCACCGGGGTCTCCGCGCTCCACACCACCCGGGCGGTGCCGTCGCGGAAGGCCGTCACCTGGGTGCCGTGGGAGACCTCGTAGCCCCCGCCGGTGGCCGCGTCCTTGCCGGCGTACGCGATGTTCAGCGACGCCGCGGCGGCCTTCACGGTCGCGATCGGTGCGGTCAGGCCCACGTACGCCGGGTCGAACCGGTCCAGGTAGCCGCGGACGACGTCGGGGGTGTCGCGGTCGGGATCGGTGGTGATGAACACCAGCTCCACCTTGTCGCGCACCGGGGCGTCGACGCGGCGGAGGGCGGACGCCACGTTGGCCAGGACGGTGTTGCACACGTCCGGGCAGTGGGTGTAGCCGAAGAACACCAGCGTCACCGGCCGGTCGGCATCAGCGGCCGGAGTGAAGGGCTGCCCCGCGGTGTCGGTGAACGCCTGGTCCGGCAACGGGTAGGGGTTCTGGATCGCCGTACCGGCGAAGCCGCCGGACGAGACGTGCCCGGCGTGCTCCGTCTGGTCGCCGCCGGAGGACGCGCAGCCGGCGGTCAGCGCGACGACGAGGAGGGCAGTCGCGATGCGGCGCATCATCGCCTCGGTGCGGCCCGTGCTGCGCGCACCCCGTCCGCCAGCTCGGCCGCGAGCGCTGCGAGCGCCTTCTCCCCCGCCTGCGGCGTCGCCGCGTCGAGCAGGACCCGGACGAACGCGGAGCCGACGATCACGCCGTCGGCGAAGGACGCGACCTCGGCCGCCTGTGCGCCGGTGGACACCCCGAGGCCGACGCACACGGGCAGGTCGGTGACCGAGCGGGTGCGCTCGACGAGCCGGGCGGCCGCTCCCCCGACGCTCGTCGCGCGCGCCGGTCACCCCCATCGTGGAGGCGGCGTAGACGAAGCCACGGCAGTGCTCGGTGGTGTAGCGCAGCCGGTCGTCGGTCGATGACGGCGCCACCAGGAAGACGCGGTCCAGCCCGGTGGCGTCGGTGGCGGCGAGCCAGTCGGTGCCGGGCCCCGCCGCCTCGTCGGGGGTGAGGTCCGGCGTGATGACCCCGGCCCCGCCGACGGCGGCCAGCCCGTCGGCGAACCGCCGCGGCCCGTAGCGCTCGATCGGGTTCCAGTAGCTCATCACGAGGGTGGGCGTGCCGGTCGCCGCGACCGCCCGCACGGTGTCGAGCACGTCGTCGGTGGTGGTGCCGGCGCGCAGCGACGCCTCGACCGCCTGCTGGATCGTCGGTCCGTCCATCAGCGGGTCGGAGTAGGGCAGGCCGACCTCGACGACGTCCACCCCGGCGTCGACCATCGCGGCGATCGCGTCGACGGCACCGGCGGTCGAGGGGTAGCCGGCCGGCAGGTAGCCGATCAGCGCCGCCCGGCCCTCGGCGCGAGCCGCCGACAGCACCTGCGTGAGAGTGCTCACCAGCCCTCGCCCGCGCCGGCCTGGGGGTCCTCGACGGCCGCCTTGGCCGACTCGACGATCGCCTCCTCGGACACGACGCCGAACCACGCGGCCGCGGTGTCGACGTCCTTGTCACCACGTCCGGAGAGGTTGACGAGGATCACGGCGTCCGGGCCGAGCTCGCGACCGACGTCGAGGGTCCCGGCGAGGGCGTGCGCGCTCTCGATCGCCGGGATGATGCCCTCGGTCCGGCACAGCAGCGAGAACGCGTCCATCGCCTGCGCGTCGGTGATGGGTCGGTAGGTCGCGCGGCCGCTGTCGTTCAGGAAGGCGTGCTCCGGCCCGACGCCGGGGTAGTCCAGGCCGGCCGAGATCGAGTGGCTCTCGATCGTCTGGCCCATGGCGTCCTGCAGGAGGTACGAGCGGGCACCGTGCAGGACTCCGGGCGAGCCGCCGGTGATGGTGGCGGCGTGCCGGCCGGTCTCCACGCCGTCGCCGCCGGCCTCGAAGCCGAACAGCCGCACCGACGGGTCGTCCAGGAACGCCGTGAAGATCCCGATGGCGTTGGACCCGCCGCCGACGCAGGCGGTCACCGCGTCGGGCAGCGCGCCGGTCAGCTCGAGCACCTGGGCGCGGGCCTCGTCGCCGATGACCCGCTGGAAGTCGCGGACCATCACCGGGAACGGGTGCGGCCCGGCGACCGTGCCGAGCAGGTAGTGGGTGGTGTCGACGTTGGTGACCCAGTCACGCATCGCCTCGTTGATGGCGTCCTTGAGGGTGCGGCTCCCGGCGTGCACGGGCACCACCTCGGCGCCGAGCAGGCGCATCCGGGCCACGTTCAGGGCCTGCCGCCGGGTGTCCTCCTCGCCCATGTAGACGACGCACTCGAGACCGAGCAGGGCCGCGGCGGTCGCGGTGGCGACGCCGTGCTGGCCCGCGCCGGTCTCGGCGATCACCCGCGTCTTGCCCATCTCGCGGGTGAGCAGCGCCTGGCCCAGCACGTTGTTGATCTTGTGCGAGCCGGTGTGGTTGAGGTCCTCGCGCTTGAGCAGGACCCGCGCGCCACCGGCGTGCTCGCCGAACCGGCGCGCCTCGGTGAGCGGGCTGGGGCGACCGGTGTACGACGCGAGCAGCCCGGCCAGCTCGGCCTGGAACGCAGCGTCCGTGCGGGCCTTCTCGTACGCGGCGGTCAGCTCGTCCAGCGCGGCCATCAGCGCCTCGGGGACGAACCGTCCTCCGTAGGGGCCGAAGTGCCCGGTCTCGTCGGGGTTCATGTCAGCGGTTGTGCTTGATGGCCGGGTGCGCCCCGGCGGCCACCAGGTCGGCAACCGCGGAGCGCGGGTCGCGTCCGGTCACCAACGACTCCCCGACCAGCACGGCGTCCGCGCCGGCCCGGGCGTAGTCGATGACGTCGTGCGGTCCGCGCACTCCCGACTCGGCGATCCGCACCACGCCGGCGGGGATGTGCGGCGCCACCTGCTTGAACACCTCGCGGTCGACCTCGAGGGTGCGCAGGTCACGCGCGTTCACCCCGATCACGCCGGCGCCCGCGTCGGCCGCCCGCTTCACCTCCTCGACGGTGTGGCACTCGACGACGGGGGTCAGGCCCAGCGACTGCGCCCGTTCGATCAACGAGACCAGCGCCTCCTGGTCGAGCGCGGCGACGATGAGCAGCGCCAGGTCGGCACCGTGCGCACGCGCCTCCCAGAGCTGGTAGCTCGACACGATGAAGTCCTTGCGCAGGACGGGCACGTCGACCGCGCGTCGTACGGCCTGGAGGTCGTCGAGACTGCCGCCGAACCGGCGCGCCTCGGTGAGCACGCTGATGACCGCGGCCCCGCCGGCCTCGTACTCGCCGGCGAGCGAGGCGGGATCGGCGATCGGTGCCAGCGCGCCCTTGCGAGGGGCTGGCCCGCTTGACCTCGGCGATGACGGCGACGCCGTCGGCGCGCAGCACGGGCAGTGCGTTGAGGCACGGCGGCCGGGTCGCGGCGAGGGACTTCAGGTCGTCGAGGGAGACGAGTTCCTGACGTGCAGCGAGGTCGATCCGCACATCGCGCAGGATGTCGTCGAGCACGCTCACGCGTCGGTCCCCTCGTTTCCCCGTCCACCGTCGAGATCAGGTGGAGCTCGATCGTAACTGCGGCGGTCGGCCGGACCCGAATCGCGGGGGCTACGGCGCGAGCGCCGCACCGAACGGCAGGTTGCGGACCAGCCCGAACAGGAGCACACCAGCAGCCAGTGCCCAGATCAGTGCGGGCGGGGCCGGCCGCGCGCGCGGCGCACCGGTCCAGCTGCGCCGCAGCCAGCGCGACCAGATCAGCGCGAGCACCGGAAGGCTGGCCACGACCAGCACGTTCAGCCCCGCCGCGGCGGCGAGGTCGCCCTGCGGTCAGCGCGTGCAGCGCGCGCAGCGATCCGCAGCCCGGGCACCAGTGCCCGGTGAGGGCGAAGAAGGGGCAGGTCGGGTAGCGACCCGGCTGGTTCGGGTCGACCGTCGCCACGACGGCGAACGCCGCCGCGCCCGCCGCGAGCGCGCCGAGCGGACCGCCCAGCCGGGCCAGGCGGTTGCCGCTCACCGCGTCCACGTTCGTGCCCTGCATCCGGCCAGTCTTGCCGATCCGGCCGGGGACCACCATCAGGTCGTGCTGTCACCGCCCGCGGCGACGAAGAAAATGATGTAGCCAATGACGACAACTACCCACGCGATCACCGACCAGATGGCGAACTTCTTCGCCTTCTCCGACGACGCCTGGGCGCCGGCGACGTCGCCCGCGGCGTGCTTGCCGTTGACCTGGGCCGCGAACACGATCGACGCGATACCGAGCGGGGTGCAGCAGAGCACGGTCGTGAGGATGGCCCAGACGAGGTAGTTGGGCGGAGGTGGGCCGGCCGGCTGACCGTAGCCGGGCGGGGGCGGCGGGGCGCCGTAGCCTCCGCCGGGCGGCTGGGAACCGTAGCCCCCGCCAGGCGGCTGGGAGCCGTAGCCTCCGCCCGGCGGCTGGGAGCCGTAGCCTCCGGCCGGCGGCTGGGCTCGTACCCTCCCGGCTGATTCGGGTCGGGCGGTGGCGGTGTCGAGCCCTGGTCGGTCATCGCTGGTTCTCCCCCATATGTCGTCCGGTGGGTCGGTCAGGGGCGCAGCGTAGTGGTAGGACCGGTCACCTACGCAAGATCCATCAGGACCGCGGCGAGTCGGCGGTGTTCTCGTCGTACTCCGGGTCGCGGGCGTCCTTGTAGGCGACCGTGTTGCCCATCCCCATCATCTGCATGACCTTGCCGACGACGGCACCGAGGGCGACGACCACGAGGCCGACGAAGAACAGCCACTCGAGGGCGAAGCCAGGGCAAGGCCGCTGATCAGGAAGCCCACGAACATGATGGTCACGGCCGTCCATGCCGCCGGTGTGTGCCCGTGACTGTCCGACATCAGCGCTCCCTGGTCCGGCTCGGCTACCGGCGGCATTCTGCCAGCACCTACCGGGTGGGGTCCTCACCGCGGTCGAGTGCGTCCCACGGGTCCTCGGTGCGCTGGCTGCCCGGCGCTCGTGCTTCGAACCGTCGACGCGGTTCCGGCCACCGCCCGGCGCGCAGCGCAACGGCCAGGGCACCGAGGGCCGTCACTGCCGCACCGAAGGCCCCGAGCCAGACCCAGCACCGACCGCCGTAGCTCGCTGCCGCCGTCCGCGACCGCGTAGACGGTGTAGGTGACGTCGTCGGGCAGGGCGAGGAACGCCGCGAAGATGCCGACGGAGACGCCCACCAGCAGGACGCCGATGAGGCGGCGGGTCCGGTTCCGGACAAGCAGCACGGCCGCCGCACCCGCCAGGGCCACCAGGGCGAGCGCGGCCGCGACCGGCGTGTCCGCCCCGCCCACCTGCTCGCCAGCGATGCCCGTGGTCATCCGGGGCGGCCCGCAGCGACCAAGGCGATGACCGCCCCGGCGACGATCGCCGCGAGGACCGCCGTCATCTCGCGCAGCGGAGGGGTCACCGGGCTGCTCGCAGCGTCCCGGCCGTGGCCACGGCGCGGAGCACCGCCATCGCCTTGTTGCGGCACTCGGCGTCCTCGGAGGCCGGGTCGGAGTCGGCGACGATGCCGGCCCCGGCCTGGACGTAGGCCGTCCCGTCGCGCAGGAGAGCGGTCCGGATGGTGATCGCGGTGTCGGCGTCGCCGGCGAAGTCGAGGTAGCCGACGCACCCGCCGTACACGCCGCGCCGGGTCGGCTCGAGCTCCTCGATGAGCTCCATCGCCCGGGGCTTGGGTGCACCGGAGAGGGTGCCAGCCGGGAAGCAGGCCGTGAGCACGTCGTACGCCGTGCGACCGGGCGCGACGGTGCCGACCACGGTGGACACGATGTGCATCACGTGGCTGTAGCGCTCGACCGACATGAAGTCGACGACCTCGACGCTGCCCGGCGCGCAGACCCGGCCCAGGTCGTTGCGGCCGAGGTCGACGAGCATGAGGTGCTCGGCGCGCTCCTTGGGATCGGCGAGCAGGTCGGCGGCCAGCTCGGTGTCCTCCTCCGGCGTGGCGCCGCGCCACCGGGTGCCCGCGATCGGGTGCATCATCGCGCGGCCGTCGGCGACCTTGACCAGGGCTTCCGGGCTGGACCCCACGATGTCGAAGCCGTCGAAGCGCAGGAGGTACATGTAGGGGCTCGGGTTGGTGACGCGCAGCATGCGGTAGACGTCGAGCGCGCTCGCATCGGTGCGCATCTCGAACCGCTGGCTGAGCACGACCTGGAAGGCCTCGCCGGCCTTGATCTCCTCCTTCACCTGGTCCACCGCGCGCTGATAGGTCGCGGCGTCGGTGCGGCGGTCGTACGTCGGGGTCGCGGCCGGGTCGTAGGCGGAGGTCGTCGCCGGGGCCGGCTGGGACAGCTCGGCGGTCATCCGGTCCAGCCGGGCAACCGCGTCGGCGTAGGCCCAGTCGACCCGCTCGTCGGTGTCGTCGTAGTTGATGGCGTTGGCGATCAGCAGCAACGAGCCGTCGGCGTGGTCGAGGACGGCGAGGTCGGTGGCGAGCATCAACGCGAGCTCGGGCACCTGCAGGTCGTCGGTTGCGTGCTCGGGCAGCCGTTCGAGCCGGCGAACCGTGTCGTAGCCGAGATAGCCGACCAGCCCGCCGGTCAGCGGCGGCAGGTCGGGCAGCGCCTCGGTGTGCAGGACGTCGAGGGTGGCGCGCACCGCTTCGAGCGGGTCGCCGTCGACCGGGACGCCGACCGGCGCCTCACCCAGCCAGTGCGCCTGCCCCTCACGCTCGGTGAGAGTCGCGTGCGAGCGCGCGCCGATGAACGAGAACCGCGACCACACCCGCCCGTGCTCGGCGGACTCGAGCAGGAACGTCCCGACCCGGTCGGCGGCGAGCTTGCGGTAGACCCCGACGGGGGTCTCGCCGTCGGCGAGCAGTCGGCGGGTGACCGGGATGACGCGCCGTCCGCGCGCGAGCGCGCGGAACGTGTCGAGGTCGGGCACCGGGCTCATCGAGGGCATGGCCCCATTGTGCTGGCCGAGGTCGTGGCGACGCTGGTCGCGTCGCCACCGCGCCCGGTCGAACGTGTGCTCCGGGCGCTGCCGGGGGGCGAGCTCGGGAATGATCCACTCGCTGAAGGGCCAGTCGCCCCACCACTCACCCATCCGGCCTGGACGACGGACATCGAGGTGCGCCGGGTAGTGACGCCCGCCCCGGTCCCGCAGGCCCTCCGCCTCGACGGCGCCGAGCAGACTGGCCCTCGGTGGTGACCGCCGCGAGCCGGCATCCGGCCGCGGCGGCCAGCAGCCGGGTGAGCGTGCCGACGGTGAGTGCCGATGCATCGGAACCCTCAGCGCGCTCGACGGTGCGCCGGGACGTGCCCGCCATCTCCGCGAGATCTCGCTGGCTCAGATCGGCGTACCTGCGTGCGGCCCGGAGCATGGCGGCGGCGTGCGCTGCCACCCCGGAGCTGGCGCGGTCGCCGCGCGGCGGGTCGATGGGTCGGTTCGACGTCACCCGCAGCATCGTGACCGCGCCGGCGCGCACCTCGGTCGATCACCGCGGGATCTGTGGACAAGGCGGGGCTTTGAGCCCGCGGCCGAGCCCCGGTGCCTCACCCCCGCGCGAGTGCTCTGCCGACACCACCGGTGGCAAAGCATGCTCTGCCGTCACCAGCGGTGGCAAAGCATGCTCTGCCGTCACCAGCGGTGGCAAAGCATGCTCTGCCGTCACCAGCGGTGGCAGAGCACTCGCGGGCGGAGGTGGGCCTAGGAGAGCAGCACGTCGGCGTCGAAGCAGGTGCGGTCACCGGTGTGGCAGGCGGCACCGACCTGGTCCACCACGACGAGCAGCGCGTCGCCGTCGCAGTCGAGCCGGACCTCCGTGACGGCCTGCGTGTTGCCCGAGGTGTCGCCCTTGCGCCAGTACTCACCCCGGCTGCGGCTCCAGTAGGTCGCCCGCCCGGTCGTGAGCGTGCGGTGCAGGGCCTCGTCGTCCATCCAGCCGACCATCAGCACCTCACCGGTGCCGTGCTGCTGGACGACCGCGGCGACGAGACCCTGCGCGTCGCGCTTGAGCCGGGCAGCGACGGAGGGATCCAGCGACGACGGGCGTTCGGCAGGCGTGGTCACTCGCACATTGTGCCCGGCACCGGCCCACGGGCAGGCCGGTCAGACGCGCTGCTGCGCCGCCCAGGACGCGTGCAGCCGCGCGTAGACGCCGCCGGCGTCGACCAGGTCGCGGTGCCGGCCGCGCTCGACCACCCGCCCCGCGTCGAACACGATCACGTCGTCGGCGGCCTCGGCGGTGGACATCCGGTGCGCGATGGTCAGGGCAGTGCGGCCGCGGGTGAGCCCCTCGAGCGCGCGGGCGATCCGCACCTCGGTCGCCGGGTCCACCGACGAGGTCGCCTCGTCGAGCACGAGCAAGTCAGGGTCGGCGAGGTAGGCCCGGGCCAGCGCGACCAGCTGCCGCTCCCCCGCCGACAGCTGCTCGCCGCGCTGCCCGACCTGGGTGTGCAGGCCGTGCGGCAGCCCCTCCAGCCAGTCGAGCAGGCCGAGCTCGGTCAGCGCCAGCACGACGTCGGCGTCGGCGGTGCCTGGCCGGCCCGAACCGGACGTTGTCCGCGATCGTGCCCTCGAACAGGAACCCGTCCTGGGGGACCATCACGATGCGGGCCCGCAACGAGGAGAACCGGACCTGCCGCAGGTCAACCCCGTCGACCAGCACCCGGCCCGACACCGGGTCCATCAGCCGGGTGAGCAGCTTCGCGAACGTGGTCTTGCCCGAGCCGGTCTCCCCCACCACGGCCACCCGGGACCGCGGCGCGAGCGCGAGGTCCACGTCGTACAGGACGGTCGGCCCGCCCGGGTAGGCGAACGTGACCTGCTCGAAGCGCACGTCGATGGGCCCGCGCGGCAGCTCGACCCCGTCGTCACCGGGGTCGGCGACGTCGCCGGGGGTGTCGATGATGTCGAGGACGCGTCGCCAGCCGGCGATGGCGTTCTGCGCCTCGTTGAGCACCTCGGTGCCGATCTGCACCGGGCCCACGAACAACGTCACCAGGAAGAGGAAGGCCAGCAGCTCGCCCAGGGTGAGCTCTCCGTCGATGCCGAGCAGCACCCCGACGACCACGACCAGCGCGTTGGCGAGCCCGGCCACCACCTCGCCGGTGGAGAAGGTCACCGCGACCAGCGCCTGCGCCCGGGTCGCCGCGGAGCGGTGCCGCTCGATGGCGCCGTCGATCCGCTGCCCGGTGCGCCCCTCGATCGCGTAGGCGCGGACGGTCGCGGCGCCCACCACCGACTCCGAGACCGCGCCGAGCATGTCGCCGACCCGTTCGCGCACCAGGCCGTAGGCGGCGGACACCCGGCGCTGGAACGTCCGCAGCAGCAGGAACAGCGGCAGGAAGCTGGCCCAGACCAGCAGCGTCAGCTGCCACGAGTAGACGGCCATCAGCACGGTCGCCACCACCAGCTGGCCGGCGCTGACGATCACCAGCAGCCCGCCCCACTGCATGAACGTCGAGATGGTGTCCACGTCGCTGGTCACCCGGGACACCAGGGACCCCCGCCGCTCGGCGTTCTGGGTCAGCACCGAGAGGTCGTGGACGTGGCGGAACGCGCGCACCCGCAGGCTGGCCAGCCCGCTCTCGGTGGTGCGGAACAGCCGGACGTTGAGCAGGTAGGCCGCGCCGGCCGTCACCAGGACGGCGACCCCGGCGAGCAGCACGGCCGCGCGCACCCGCCCCGGGTCGGGGCCGCCCGCGCCCAGCAGGCCCCCGTCGACGGTCTGCTGCACCGCGACCGGCACCAGCACCCGTCCCCCCGTCGACACCGCGGCCAGCAGCAGGGTCACCGGCAGCCCGACCCGGAACTCCGGGGAGATCGCCAGGCCCCGTCTGAGCGTGTGCCACGCCGAGAGCCGAGGGCGGGCGGAGCCCGAGATCGTGGTCATCGCCGAGCATGCTCCCATCACGCTCAGACGATCAAGCCGTTACCCTGGGATGGACTGGCTGCCCGTCGTGGGCGACCGCCGATTGGTCATGTCCGACCCCAGCGTGGAGGACAGCACCCATGGCACGGTACGACGGCTCGCCCGACGCGTTCCCCGGCGTCCGCGACGCGCTCCCCGACCTGAACGTGGACCGCTGGCCGGACCCCCCGGCAGCGGCCGACGAGGAGCACGACGACTGGGCCGAGGACGACGCCGCCGAGCGGGTGGTGGACCTCCGCCCGCCGTCGGACCCCGCCGACTGGGCGACGTCCTACGACACCGGCAGCTACACCTCGTCGTTCACCCTGGAGACCTCGCAGCCGCCGCCGCCGACACCCGGCCGTACGGCGCGACCGACGCGGTCGTCGCGGACGAGCCGGTGGCGGTGGCCCCGGTGGAGGCGTTCGAGCCGCCGAGGCGTACGAGCCCGCTGAGGCCTACGAGCCGGCCGAGGCCTACGAGCCGGCCCAGCCAGCGCTACCGCCGCCGGCCGAGTCCTACGAGCTCGTACGCGTCCTACGCGTCGTACGAGCCCCACGAGCCGCTGAGCCCGCCTACGAGGGACGTCGCCGGCACGCCGCGGCCGACGTCCCCGAGATCGTCCGCTCGGCACCGGAGCCCGGGCGCGCCGACTGGGGCATCCCGCCCGTCCCCGCCGGGCCGTCGCTGACAGGAGCGGACTCGCTGACCGCCGACTCGGTGCTGCGCTACCAGCGGCTCAAGCCGCAGTCCGGCTGGCGCAAGGGCGTCTACTCCATGACCGCGCGGCAAGGTCAACCTCGGACTGTCCCCCGCCGACCGGCACCAGGCCGACCTGCTGGCGGCGGCGAGGACACCCATCAGCGGATGCCACCGGCTGGCGGTCATCAGCCTCAAGGGCGGGGTGGGCAAGACCACGACCACGGCCGCGCTGGGCACGATGTTCGCCATCCTGCGCGGTGACCGGGTCATCGCGGTCGACGCCAACCCCGACCGCGGGACGCTGGCCGAGCGGGTCGCCCCGCGAGTCGGGCGCGACGGTCCGTCACCTGCTGGACACCCGCGACCAGCTGTTCCGCTACGCCGACGTGCGCGCACTTCACCTCGCAGGCACCCACCCGGCTCGAGGTGCTCGCGTCCGACGCCGACCCGAGTGCCTCCCTCGCCTTCAGCGAGCAGGACTACCGCGACACCGTCTCGACGCTGGAGCGCTTCTACAACCTGATCCTCACCGACTGCGGCACCGGCCTGCTGCACAGCGCGATGCACGGCATCCTCGGCCTGGCCAACTCGCTCGTCGTGGTCAGCTCGGCCAGCCTCGACGGTGCCCGCAGCGCCAGCGCCACGCTGGACTGGCTGGAGGCCCACGGGCTCGGCGACCTCGCCAAGGACGCGGTCGTCGTCATCTCCTCGGTGCGCCAGGCCGGCGGGATCGTCGACGTCATGCAGCTCGAGGACCACTTCGCGGCGCGGTGCCGGGCGGTCGTCACCATCCCCTACGACCCCCACCTGGAAGCGGGCGGCGTGCTGGACATCGACGAGCTCGCCCCCGACACCCTGGACGCCTACCGCGAGCTCGCCGCCGCGGTCGCCGAAGGGTTCCCCGCGGTCGCGCGCTGATCGGTCAGGTGCCCGGCGACGCGGCGATCTCGGCGTCGGCGGCTTCCTCGGCCTCGACCGCGCGGCGCAGCTCCTCCTCGCGTTCGTACGCCGTGACCAGCCGCCGGTAGCCCGGTGCAGCGCTCGATCAGCTCGTCGTGCGTGCCGCGGTCGAGCACCCGGCCGTGCTCGACGTAGACCACCTCGTCGGCCAGCGCGATGGTGGCCTTGCGGTAGGCGACCACCACGACGGTCGGCGGGTCGCCGCCGTCCGGACGCGTCGCGCAGGCCGGCCAGGATCGCCGCCTCCACCCGGGGGTCGACGGACGAGGTCGCGTCGTCGAGCACGAGCAGCCGCGGCGCCCGCACGATCGCCCGGGCCAGCGCGAGCCGCTGGCGCTGCCCGCCCGAGAGCGACATGCCGCGCTCCCCGATGCGGGTGTCCAGCCCGTCCGGCAGGTTCGCCACGAACCGGTCGGCCTGCGCGACCCGCCAGCGCCGACCACACCTCCGCGTCGTCGAGGTCGAGCCCCAGCGTGACGTTGCCCCGCACCGTGTCGTCGAACAGGAACGTCTGCTGCGGGACGACCGCGGCGACCGCCGCGACGCCGCCCTCCGGCACCGACGCGCAGGTCGACGCCGTCGAGCTCGACCGCGCCCGTGCGTCGGGTCGACCAGGCGGACGAGCAGCGTCGGTCAGCGTGGACTTGCCCGAGCCGGTCGGGCCGACCAGCGCGACCGTGCGGCCGGCCGCGACGTCGAAGGACACGCCGTGCAGCACGTCCTCCGTCGTCGTAGCCGAAGCTGACATCGCGTACGACGAGTGCGGCGGCCCCGCCGTCGCCGGGGCAGCGGGCGGTCCCCGTAGGTCAGGCCGCCCGTCGCGGCCAGCACGCGCGACACCCGGTCCCAGCCGACCACGCTGCGCGGCAGCTCGCCGAGCACCCAGCCGATCGCCCGCACCGGGAACGCGAGCAGCGTGAACAGGTAGGCGACCTGGACGAGCTCGCCGGCGTCGACCGCGCCGGACTGCATCCGCTGCGCGCCGACGAGCAGCACGGCCAGCACGGCCGAGCGAGGGCAGCGCCTCCAGGGCCGGGTCGAACACCCCGCGGACCCGGCCGACCTGCGATCTGGGCGTCGCGCAGCTCCCGGGCCGCGACCTGGAACCGCTCGGTCTCCTCCGGCTCCCGGCCCGAGCGTCTTCACGACCAGCGCGCCGTCGAAGGACTCGTGGGCGACCCCGCTGACCTCGGCCCGCAGCTGCTGGGCCCGGGTCGCGAGCGGCGAGAGCCGCCGCTGGTAGACCACGTTGATCACGAAGATCGCCGGGAACACGAGGAAGCCGATCAGCGCCAGCACCAGGTCGGTGAGCACCAGCGCGACGCCGGCGACCACGAGCATGACCAGCACGCCGACGGCCATCGGCAGCGGTGCGATCGGGAACCAGGTCGCCTCGACGTCGGCGTTGGCGTTGGACAGCAGCTGCCCGGTCGGGTGGCGCTGGTGCCAGGACAGCGGGCAGGCGGAGGTACTGCCGGGTCACCCGGCCCCGGTAGCGCGCCTGCAGCCGGTACTGCATGATGCCGGCGCCCAGCCGCCGCGCGACGATCCCGGCCGCCTTGAGCACGGCCACGCCCGACGATGGCCAGCGCGGCGAGCGAGCAGCGCGCCGGCCGTGGTCCGGCCCTGCTCGAACGCCGGGACGATGACCTGGTCGGTGACCCGCCCGAGCACCCAGGCGCGACGCGACGGTCATCGTCGCCGTAGACCGCGCTGCCGCCGACCGCGATCGCGAAGATGCGCGGCTCGTCACGAATCGCCGTCCCGAGGATGCCGAACCCCTGCGCAGGGTGTACTCGTCGACTCGGCGGGGGGTGCGGCGCATTCCCGACACCTTACGATCAACTGATGCCTCCGCTGTGCCGCACCGAGCGCGCTGCCCTGGCCGACCTGCTGGAGCAGCTCGGGCCGGACGCGCCGACGCTCTCCGGGGACTGGACCACCCGCGACCTGGCCGCCCACCTGGTCGTGCGTGAACGACGGCTCGACGCGACGCCCGGCATCGCGGTGCCGTGGCTGGCCTGGCACATGAATGCGGTGCAGAAGTCGGCCGCGCGCCGCCCGTACGCCGACCTGGTCGCCGACGTGCGCAGCGGTCCGCCGCCGTGGTCACCGTTCGCCGTCCCGGCAGTGGACAAGCTGTTCAACACGACCGAGTTCTTCGTGCACCACGAGGACGTACGCCGCGCGCAGCCCGGCGGCAAGCCTCGGGTGCTGCCCAAGCGGGTGCAGGACGCGTTGTGGCAGGCCGTCCGGGGCCGGGCGCGGTTCGCGTTCCGCTCGGTCGACTGCGGCGTCGTGCTGGCCCGACCCGATGGCGACTCGGTCATCGCCCGCAGCGGCGACCCGGCGGCCGTGCTGACCGGCGAGCCGCAGGAGCTGCTGCTGTACGTGTTCGGCCGCAAGGAGCACGCCGTGGTCGAGCTGACCGGCCCGAAGGCAGCCCGGCGCTCGCCTGGCCGGCACCGACCTCGACGATCTCAGCGGACGACGTGGCCGGCGGCGGCCAGCCCGCGCTTGACCTCGCCGATCCGCAGCTGGCCGAAGTGGAAGACGCTGGCCGCGAGCACCGCGTCGGCACCGGCCTCCACCGCCGGCGCGAAGTGCTCGACCGCGCCCGCGCCGCCGCTGGCGACGACCGGCACCCGCACCCGCGGCCCGCACCGCCTCGATCAGCGCCAGGTCGAAGCCGGCCTGGGTGCCGTCGGCGTCCATCGAGTTGAGCAGGATCTCGCCGACCCCCTCCTCGGCGCACCGCGCGGCCCACTCGACGGCGTCGAGCCCGGTGCCGCGCCGGCCGCCGTGCGTGGTCACCTCGAAGCCCGACTCGGTCACGACGCCGTCGGCGCAGCGCCGCGCGTCCACCGACAGGACGAGCACCTGGCTGCCGAACCGCTGCGCGATCTCGGTGACCAGCTCCGGCCGGGCGACCGCCGCGGTGTTCACCCCGACCTTGTCGGCGCCGGCCCGCAGCAGCCGGTCGACGTCGTCGGCGCTGCGCACCCCTCCGCCGACGGTGAGCGGGATGAACACCTGCTCCGCCGTGCGGGACACCACGTCGTACGTCGTGTCGCGGGCCGCGCTCGACGCGGTGATGTCGAGGAAGACCAGCTCGTCGGCGCCCTCGGCGTCGTAGACGCGGGCCATCTCCACCGGGTCACCGGCGTCGCGCAGGTCGGTGAAGCGGACGCCCTTGACCACCCGGCCGGCGTCGACGTCCAGGCACGGGATCACCCGCACGGCGACCGTCATGTCGCGGCGACCGTCGCGAGCGCCTCCTCGAGGGTGAACGCCCCGGCGTACAGCGCCTTGCCGACGATCGCGCCCTCGACGCCGTCGGGGACGAGCGTCGCGATCGCCCGCAGGTCCTCGAGGCTGGAGACGCCGCCGGACGCGACGACCGGGCGGTCGGTCGCCGCGCAGACGTCGCGCAGCAGGTCGAGGTTGGGCCCGGTCATGGTGCCGTCCCGGCCGACGTCGGTGACGACGTAGCGCGCGCAGCCCGTCGCGGTCGAGCCGGGCGAGCACCTCGTACAGCTCGCCGCCCTCCTCGGTCCAGCCGCGCGCGGCCAGCGTGGTGCCGCGCACGTCGAGCCCGACCGCGATCCGCTCGCCGTACTCGGCGATCGCCCGCGCGCACCACTCCGGGTCCTCCAGCGCGGCCGTGCCGATGTTGACCCGGGCGCAGCCGGTGGCCAGCGCGGCCTCCAGCGACACGTCGTCGCGGATGCCGCCGGACAGCTCGACCTGCACGTCGACCCGGCCGGTGACCTCGGCGAGCAGCCCTGCGGTTCTCGCCGCGGCCGAACGCCGCGTCGAGGTCGACGAGGTGGATCCACTCGGCGCCCGCCTGCTGCCAGGCGAGCGCGGCGTCGAGCGGGTCGCCGTACGACGTCTCCGTGCCGGCCTCGCCCTGGACCAGGCGGACGGCCTGCCCGTCCGCGACGTCGACGGCCGGCAGCAGGACGAGCGCGCTCACAGCCCGCGCACCCAGTTCGCCAGCAGGGCCGCACCGGCGTCGCCGGACTTCTCCGGGTGGAACTGGGTCGCCGACAGCGGCCCGTTCTCGACCGCCGCCAGGAACCGCTCGCCGTGCTCGGCCCAGGTCACTGCGGCGGGGCCGGCCGGCTGGCGGCGTCGGGGTCGGGCCGCTCCCAGCGGCGCACGCCGTAGGAGTGCACGAAGTAGAACCGCTCGTGCTCCACGCCCTTGAACAGCGCCGAGCCCGTCCGGCACGTCGACCGTGTTCCAGCCCATGTGCGGCAGCACCGGCGCGGTCAGCCGCTCGACGACGCCCGGCCACTCGCCGCAGCCCTCGGTCCGTACGCCGTGCTCGAGGCCGGTCTCGAACAGCACCTGCATGCCGACGCAGATGCCGAGCACCGGCCGGCCACCGGCGAGACGTCGGCCGATCAGCGCCGGCCCGGACGACCGATCGCAGGCCCGCCATGCACGCGGCGAACGCGCCGACGCCCGGCACGACCAGTCCGTCGGCCGCCATCGCCGCGTCCGCGTCGCTCGTGACGACGACGTCGGCGCCCGCCCGCGCCAGGGCGCGCTCGGCCGACCGCAGGTTGCCGGAGCCGTAGTCGAGGACGACGACGCTGGCTCGCGGCACTACAAGGTGCCCTTCGTGGACGGGACGCCCTCGACGCGCGGGTCGAGGGCCACCGCGTCGCGCAGCGCGCGCGCGACCGCCTTGAACTGCGCCTCGACGACGTGGTGCGCGTTGCGTCCGGACAGCACCCGGACGTGCAGGCAGATCGAGGCGCTCGCGGTCATCGACTCCCAGATGTGCCGGGTCAGCGTGGTGTCGTAGCTGCCGATCGAGCTCGACGACCTCGGGCTCCTCGTGCACGAGGTAGGGCCGGCCGGACAGGTCCACCGCGGCCTGCACGAGCGTCTCGTCCAGCGGCACCAGGGCGTCGCCGAACCGGCGGATGCCCGCCTTGTCGCCCAGCGCCTCGCGCAGCGCCTGCCCGAGCGCGATCGAGGTGTCCTCGACCGTGTGGTGCGCGTCGACCTCGAGGTCACCACGGGTGCGCACGGTCAGGTCGAACCCGCCGTGGCGGCCGAGCTGGGAGAGCATGTGGTCGAAGAACGGGACGCCGGTCGCGATCTCGGTCTGCCCCGTCCCGTCGAGGTCCAGCTCGACGAGGACGTCGGACTCCTTGGTCGTGCGCTTGACCGTCGCTGTCCTGCTCGCCGTCTCCGTCACCGGGCCATCCTCTCGCGTCACGACAACTCCTGCAGACCTTGAGCCAGCGCGTCCAGGAACGCGGTGGTCTCGTCCTCGGTCCCGGCGGTGACCCGCAGCCAGCCCGGGATGCCGACGTCGCGCACCAGCACGCCCCGGTCGAGCAGGCCCTGCCAGGTCGCGGCCTGGTCGCCGAACTCGCCGAACAGCACGAAGTTGGCGTCGGAGTCGACCACGTCCAGGCCCAGGCCGCGGATCTCGGTGACCAGCCGGTCGCGCTGCACCTTCACGTCCCGCACGGTCGCCAGCAGCTCGTCGGCGTGCGCGAGCGCGGCGCGGGCCGCGGCCTGGGTCAGCGCCGAGAGGTGGTAGGGCAGCCGCACCAGCTGCAGCGCGTCGACGACGCTCGGCGTCGGCCGCGAGGTA
Source organism: uncultured Actinomycetota bacterium (assembly GCA_963757295.1). GTDB lineage: Bacteria > Actinomycetota > Actinomycetes > JACCUZ01 > JACCUZ01 > JBDUAP01. The sequence goes on from CAVWQZ010000001.1 coordinate 48,255, forward strand.
GCCGAGCCGGCCGCCGGCGAACGCGAACGCCTTGGACATCGTGCGGGTGACCACCAGCCGTTCCCGGTCGGGCAGCAGCGTGACGGCCGACGGGCGGGTGGAGAACTCGGCGTACGCCTCGTCGACGACGACGATCCCGCGGGCGGCCGCGTAGACGGCGTCGATGACGTCGAGGTCGATGGCGGTGCCGGTCGGGTTGTTCGGCGAGCAGAGGAAGACGACGTCGGGCGCGTGCTCGCGCACCACCAGCGCGGCCGCCTCCGGCTCGAGCCGGAAGCCGGGCAGCCGCGGCATCGACAGGTAGCCGGTGCCGGTGCCCAGGCAGATCAGGCTGTGCATCGAGTACGTCGGGTCGAACCCGAGCGCCTGGCGGCCCGGCCCGCCGAACGCCTGCAGCAGCTGCTGGAGGATCTCGTTGCTGCCGTTGGCCGCCCAGACCTGCTCCACACCGAGCGGCTGACCGGTCGCGCGCGGAGAGGTAGGCGGCGAGCTCGGTGCGCAGCGCGACGGCATCGCGGTCGGGGTAGCGGTTCATCGACCGCGCCGCCTCGCCGACCCGGGCCGCCAGGTCGGCGACCAGCTCGGCCGGCGGCGGGTGCGGGTTCTCGTTGGTGTTCAGCCGGACCGGGACGTCGAGCTGCGGCGCGCCGTAGGGCGTCCGGCCACGGATCTCCTCGCGGAGCAGCTTCTCGATGTCGCTCACGGCCGGCTCATTCCGTGCTGGCTCTCGCGGCACGCGGACCCGCACCGCGGCGACGTGCGCGGGCAGGTCCTCGGCGCCACCGAGGGCGTCGATGTGCGCCGCCGCGCCGGCCAGCGCGCGCCTCGTCGTACTCGACGACGTGCACGCCGTGCAGGAACGACTGCACGGACAGCCCGCCGGTGTGCCGGGCGGTGCCGCCGGTGGGCAGGACGTGGTTGGAGCCGGCGAGGTAGTCGCCGAGCGAGACGGGCGAGTAGGGGCCGACGAAGATGGCGCCGGCTCCGGTGACCCGGTCGGCCCAGGCGCGGGCGTCGCGCGGTCAGCACCTCCAGGTGCTCGGCCGCCCACGCGTCGACGACGGTGAGCCCCTGCTCGAGGTCGTCGACCAGGACGTGCGCCGACTGGTTGCGCAGCGCCGTCTCGACCCGGTCCCGGTGCCGGGTCGCCGCCACCTGCGCGGCCGAGCTCGCGGTCGACCGCGTCGAGCAGCTCGGCGCTGGGCGTGACGAGCAGGCACGAGGCGTTGGGGTCGTGCTCGGCCTGCGCGATCAGGTCCGCGGCGACGGCGCGCGGGTCGGCGGTGTCGTCGGCGAGGATGGCGATCTCGGTCGGGCCGGCCTCGGCGTCGATCCCGACGACGCCCCGGAGCAGCCGCTTGGCGGCGGCGACGTAGACGTTGCCGGGACCGGTGACCAGGTCGACCCGCTCGCAGTCGGCGGTGCCGTAGGCGAACATCGCCACCGCCTGCGCGCCGCCGACGGCGTGCACCTCGTCGATGCCGAGCAGCGCGCAGGCGGCCAGCACCGACGGGTGCGGCAGCCCGCCGTACTCCGCCTGCGGCGGGCTCGCGACGGCCAGCGACCGCACCCCGGCGACCTGCGCGGGCACGACGTTCATCACGACGCTGGACGGATAGGCGAGCAGGCCGCCCGGCACGTAGAGCCCGACCCGGCGGACCGGCAGCCACCGCTCGGTCACGGTGCCGCCCGGGACGACCTCGACGGTCGCGTCGCTGCGCCGCTGGGCCTCGTGCACCAGCCGGGCCCGGCGGATCGCCTCCTCGAGCGCGGCGCGCACCGCGGGGTCGAGGTCCGCCAGGGCGCGGGCCAGCGCGGCGGCCGGCACCGGCGTGGCGGCTGACGTCGACGCCGTCGAGCCGGCTGGTGGCCTCGCGGACGGCGTCCGCGCCGCGGGCCCGCACGTCGTCGCAGATCGGCCGTACGACGTCGACGGCCGCCTCGACATCGAGGGCGGCGCGGGGCAGCACGTCGCGGTAGGTGTCGGCGTCGGCCTGCTTGCCGCGCAGGTCCACTCGCGAGATCACCGGCCGAGTCTAGGCAAGCGGGCCGCCTAGATTGGCGGGGTGACCGAGGGGCGGGAGCGGCGCTCGGCCGGCACGCCCGCGACGGTGGCGCTGGCCCGGGCGGGGGTCGCCCATGAGCTGCGGCCCTACCGCCACGACCCCGGCGCCACGTCGTACGGGCTGGAGGCCGCGACCGCGCTGGGGGTGCCGCCGGAGCAGGTGTTCAAGACCCTGCTCGCGAAGGTGGACGGGCGGCTGGTGGTGGCGGTGGTCCCGGTCAGCGGGAGCCTGGACCTCAAGGCGCTCGCCGCCGCGGTCGGCGGGAAGCGCGCGGAGATGGCGGAGGCGGCCGAGGCCGAGCGCAGCACGGGCTACGTCGTGGGCGGCATCAGCCCGCTCGGTCAGCGCAAGCCGCTGCCGACGGTGGTGGACGAGACCGCGACGGCGTTCGACGCGGTGCTCGTGTCGGCGGGACGGCGCGGGCTCGACGTCTCGCTCGCGCCCGACGACCTGGTCCGGCTCACCGGCGCCCGGCTGGCCCCGATCGGCCGCCCCGGAGGCTGACGCGGCCCAGCTCCGGTCGAGCGCCGACCAGGATCGTTCGCGACGGAACTGCCGCGACTCGCCGGGCGTGTCCCGGCAGAACGTCACGAATGATCTTGAGCCAGCGGGTCAGCCGGCCGCGGCCGGCTGGCGTCGAGCCCGGCGGCCAGCGCGAAGTAGGTGATCACCGCCGTCAGCGGCCAGGTGAACAGCACGCCGAGGGCGGAGAGCTCCAACGGCCCGCTGAAGGTCTCCCCGTCCGAGAGCCCGACCGCCTCGGCCCGCACCGAGTCGGGGCCGAGGGCGACACCGACCCGCCAGGCGATGACCGCAGCCAGCAGGCCGCCGAGGGTGAGCCCGGCGAGCACACTGAGCCGGGCCTCCCGGACCCGGAGGACGACCGCGACGGCGGACACGACGCCGGCCACACCGGCGCAGACGGCGAACCAGCCGTCGGCCGCGACTGCCGTCTCGTCCTCGGCCGCGGGGAGGAGGATCCGGTCACCGCACGACCTGGAACTGCGGCAGCGGCGTCAGCAGCTCCCAGACCACGCCGACCACGGCCCCGGCCACCACGCAGGCGAGCAGCATGAGCCCGATCTGGAGGGGGCTGGGCCAGGAGCGGTCCTGGGCCGGCTCTGCGACCGGGGTCACCTCGACGGCGATGGCGGCTCCTCCTGACCTGCGCTCGTGGCTCGAGCCTCTACCGCCGCCCATCCTGTCACCGGTCGCCGAGCCATCCGGGCGGCCGCGCCGGGCCGGCCGCACTCGGTGCCGAGGCTCAGTCGGTGACGAGGCGCAGCCGGTAGGTCGCGGAGCCGTCGTCGGCGACCTTCGCGGTGACGCCGAGGCCCGCGATCGGGTCGACGTTCTCGTTGCCGCCGTCCGAGCCCAGGAAGCCGTCGCATCAGGCTGCGGATGTCGACCCACAGGGCGACGGTGGCCCCGTCGACGTCGGGCAGCGCCTTGCGGACCGCGTCGCGGTCGCCGAGCCCGCCGTCCTTCAGCAGCAGGTCGACCTGCCCCTTGCTCGAGGCGATGACCACACCGTCGTCGGTCAACCGCCGCTCGAGCGGGAAGTCGCTGCCCGAGGCCTTGGTCGCCTTGTTGATCTTGTCGACCAGGGCGACGGCTCGCGGGCCGTCCGTGGTCACCCGCGCCCCGACCTCGAGCTGGGTGCGGCCGGCCTGGTCGTCCCGCATCGCGGCGACCAGGTTGCTCCCGAGCAGCACGGCGAGGTCGTCGGGCAGATCGATGCCCAGCTCGCGCTCGGCCTCGGCGACCATGCTGTCGAAGCCGCCCTCGGGACCGCCGGGGCCGCTGTCGTCGATCGTCGCGCGCAGCGAGTCGAAGAACCCGGCCACCAGCTTGTTGCCGCCGGCCAGGCCGAAGGCCACGACGCTGTCCTCGGGCAGCTCGGTGAAGCCCTGCCAACGGCTTGTCGGGAGCCTTCAGGGAGCTGGCTCCCGTGGATGCCCCGCGCACCTCCAGCGCGTCGTCCCCGTCGAAGCTCACGACGTACGACGTGCGCCCGCCGGTGCTCTTCGCTCCCGGGCTGGGCCCGCCGACGCCCAGCAGCCCGAAGCCGGCGAGTCCGGTCAGGCCCGTCAGCGAGCCCATCGCGTCCATGTTGACCCAGGCCCTGGCGACACCGTCACCCAGCGCGGCGAGGTCGGCGGTGAAGTCGGCGTCGGCGGAGAGCACACCCTTGGCGGCGTCCTTCGCGGCCTGGTCGGCCGCCGCCTGGGTGACGGCGAGCAGCGCGTAGCCGTCGCGGACGACGACACCCGGGTCGGCGCCGCTGTCGGAGGCGGCATGAGCCGGTCGAGACCCGCTCTGGCCTTGGCCTCGTCGGTGACCTGCAGCGCGACGACGACGTTGCCCGCCGCACCGAACACGCGCGGAGCGTCGTTCTCGCCCCCGGGGTAGGCGGCGATGCCGATCCGCTGCCCGAGCCAGGGCGCCACGTCCTTGTCGAAGCTCAGGTCGTCCCAGCCCGCGCCCTGGGCCATCTCCTCGAACAGCGACTCCCGCAGGTCGGCGTTCAGCCCGACCTTGTCCTTGAGAGCCGGGAACTTGCGCAGGAACCGGATCGCGTTGATCTTCTGACCGGCCGGGGGGTCGAGGTCGACCTTCGCGAAGGCGATCGCGCCGGCGGGCAGCGCGTCCTCGGGCTGGCTGCCGCCGCCGGAGAGCCCACGGACGGCGACGGTCACGCCGCCGATCAGGGCCGCCACGAGGACGACCACCACGGCGGACAGCACCCATCGCAGCGGCGACGGGCCGCTTCGACGGGCGCGTCCAGTCTCGGGCTCGGACGGCAGGATGTCGAGGCTCACGAGTGACTATCGGCGCGCCACGCCGACCGGCTTGAGCGCCGAACAGCCGATGTCAGGTCAGGCAGGCCGGCCCGAGCAGGGCCTTGAGGTCGCCCATCAGCGCCGGCGAGGGGTTGACCCGCAGCCCGTCGTCGATGCGCAGCACGGTGGTGCGCGACGCCGCCTGCAGCCGCAGGTGCACCTCGGTGGCGCCCGGGTGGGTCGCGAGCACCTCCTTGAGCCGGTCGACGACCGGCGGCGTGCAGCGGGCGACCGGCAGCGAGATGACGACCGGACCCCGCGGCCCCTCCGACAGGTCGGGCATCGTCATCTCCATCGCGACCAGCTTGGGCACGTCCTCGCGACGGTCCAGCCGGCCCTTGACGATGACGACGGCGTCCTCGGCCAGGGTCGTGGAGAACTGCTGGTAGGTCTGCGGGAAGAACATCACCTCGATCGCGCCCTCGAGGTCCTCGACGGTGGCGATCGCCCACACGTCGCCCTTCTTGGTCACCTTGCGCTGCAGGCCGCTGACCAGCCCACCGATCGTGACGAGCGAGCCGTCGGCGCGGTCGTCGGAGCCGGTGAGCGCGGCGATCGAGCAGTCGGCGGCCGCCGCGAGCACGTGCTCGACCCCGAACAGCGGGTGGTCGGAGACGTAGAGGCCGAGCATCTCGCGCTCGTAGGCGAGCAGGACGGTCTTGTCCCACTCCCCCAGCGGGACCTCGGGGGTCACGGCGAGGCCCTCGCCCGGCTCGTCGCCGCCGAGCCCGCCGTCAGCCGCCGAACAGGTCGAACTGGCCGTGCGCCTCGTTGCGCTTGGTCGCCATGAACGAGTCGATGGCCTCGGCGTGCACGGCGAGCAGGCCGCGGCGGGTGTGGCCGAGCGAGTCGAACGCGCCGGCCTTGATCAGCGACTCGACGGTCTTCTTGTTGCAGGCGACCGGGTCGACCTTGCGCAGGAAGTCGTAGAAGTCGGCGAACCGGCCCTTGGCCGCGCGGGTCGCGGCGATGGACGCGACGACGTTGCTCGCCGACGTTGCGGATCGCCGACAGCCCGAACCGGATGTCGGTGCCGCGCGGCGTGTAGTTGGCGTCGGACTCGTTGACGTCGGGCGGCAGCACCTTGATGCCCATCCGGCGGCACTCGTTGAGGTAGAGCGCCGACTTGTCCTTGTCGTCGCGGACGCTGGTGAGCAGCGCCGCCATGTACTCGGCCGGGTAGTTGGCCTTGAGGAACGCCGTCCAGTAGGACACCAGGCCGTAGCCGGCGGTGTGCGCCTTGTTGAACGCGTAGTCGGAGAACGGGACGAGGATGTCCCACAGCTTCTTGATGGCCGCGTCGGAGTAGCCGCGGGCCCGCATGCCGTCGGAGAACGGGACGTACTCCTTGTCGAGGATCTCCTTCTTCTTCTTGCCCATCGCCCGGCGGAGCAGGTCGGCCTGGCCGAGCGTGTAGCCGGCGAGCTGCTGGGCGATCGCCATGACCTGTTCCTGGTAGACGATCAGGCCGTGGGTGTCGCCGAGGATCTCGGCCAGCGGCTTCGTCGAGCTCGGGATGGATGGGCTACGACCGGCTTGCGGCCGTTCTTGCGGTCGGCGTAGTCGTTGTGGGCGTTGGCGCCCATCGGGCCGGGGCGGTAGAGCGCGAGGACCGCGGAGATGTCCTCGAAGTTGTCGGGCTTCATCGATCGCAGCAGCGAGCGCATCGGGCCGCCGTCGAGCTGGAACACCCCGAGCGTGTCGCCGCGGGCGAGCAGCTCGTAGGCCTTGCGGTCGTCGAGGCCGAGCGTCTCGAGCACGATCGACTCGCCGCGGTTGGCCTCGATGTTGGCGAGGCAGTCGTCGAGCACGGTGAGGTTGCGCAGGCCGAGGAAGTCCATCTTCAGCAGGCCGAGGGTCTCGCAGGCGCCCATGTCGAACTGCGTGATGATCGCGCCGTCCTGCTCGCGGCGCATGATCGGGATGACGTCGAGCAGCGGCTCGCTGGACATGATCACGCCGGCCGCGTGCACGCCCCACTGCCGCTTGAGCCCCTCCAGCCCGCGCGCGTTGTCGACGACCCGGTCGACGTCGGGGTCGGTCTCGTAGAGCGTGCGGAACTCGCCGGCCTCGCGGTAGCGCGGGTGGTTGGTGTCGAAGATGCCGGCGAGCGAGACGTCCTTGCCCATCACCGGCGGCGGCATCGCCTTGGTGATGCGGTCGCCCATCGCGAACGGGAAGCCGAGCACCCGGGCCGAGTCCTTGACGGCCTGCTTGGCCTTGATGGTGCCGTAGGTGATGATCTGGGCGACCCGCTCCTCGCCGTACTTCTCGGTCGCGTAGCGGATCATGTCGCCGCGCCGGCGCTCGTCGAAGTCGAGGTCGATGTCGGGCATCGAGATGCGCTCGGGGTTGAGGAACCGCTCGAACAGCAGCCCGTGCTTGATCGGGTCGAGCTCGGTGATGCCGAGCGCGTAGGCGACGATCGAGCCGGCGGCCGAGCCGCGGCCCGGGCCCGACCCGGATGCCGTTGTCCTTGGCGTGGCGCGACCAGGTCGGCGGTGACCAGGAAGTAGCCGGGGAAGCCCATCTGCACCATGACGCCGACCTCGTAGTCGGCCTGCGTGCGGTGCTGGTCGGGGACGCCGCCGCGGCGAAGCGCCGCTGCAGCCCGCGCTCGACCTCCTTGACGAGCCAGCGACTCCTCGCTCTCGCCGGCGGGCACGGGGAAGCGCGGCATCAGGTTGGCGCCCTCGATGAACGACACGTCGCACCGCTCGGCGATGGCCAGGGTGTTGTCGCAGGCCTCGGGGTAGTCGCGCCACAGCTCGCGCATCTCGGCCGGGGTCTTGAGGTAGAAGTCGTCGGCGTCGAACTTGAACCGGGTCGGGTCGGCCAGCGTGCGACCGGACTGCACGCAGAGCAGGACCGCGTGCGCCTCGGCGTCCTTGGGCGCAGGTGTAGTGCAGGTCGTTGGTCGCCACGAGCGGCATGTCCAGCTCGCGGGCGAGCCGGAGCAGGTCGGCCTGCGCCCCGCTGCTCGATGCCGAGCCCGTGGTCCATCAGCTCGCAGAAGAAGTTGTCCTTGCCGAAGATGTCCTGGAACTCCGCGGCCGAGCGCTTGGCGTCGTCGTAGCGGCCCGATGCCGCAGCAGCGTCTGCACCTCGCCCGACGGGCAGCCGGTGGTGGCGATGATGCCCTTGGCGTAGGTCTGCAGCAGCTCGCGGTCCATCCGCGGCTTGTAGTAGTGGCCCTCGAGGCTGGCCAGGCTGGAGAGCCGGAACAGGTTGTGCATGCCCGTCGGTGGTCTCGGCCAGCATCGTCATGTGGGTGTAGGCGCCGCCGCCGGACACGTCGTCCTCACCGCCGTCGGCCCAGCGGACCCGGGTCTTGTCGCGTGCGGTGGGTGCCGGGAGTGAGGTAGGCCTCCTGCCGATGATCGGCTTGACGCCGGCGTCGCGGCCGCGCTTCCAGAAGTCGTAGGCGCCGAAGACGTTGCCGTGGTCGGTCATCGCCAGCGCCGGCATCTCCATCCGGCTGGCCTCGGCGAAGAGGTCGCCCACGCGGGCGGCGCCGTCGAGCATGGAGTACTCGGTGTGCACGTGCAGGTGCACGAACGAGTCGCGTGAGCCGGTGCTCGTCATTGCTGGGGGGTGCCTCCGGGGTGCCGCCGTCAGGGCCCTGAGTCTAGGTGCGGGCGGCGACAGGTCCGGCCAGCCGGCGCGACGGCACAGCACACCCGGCGTGTCGGCCGGGACCCAAGATCAGTAACGCAGGAAGACCGACCCGCTGGTGCCCCGCGCGACCGTCGAGGTCCCGGCGTACACCCACCGGTAGTACGCCGCTCGGCGGGGCTGGACCCGCTCCGCGACCCAGCCTCGCGAGCTCGTCACGTCCGACGCCACGGTGCGCCAGGTGCTCGCACCGGAGAGCCGCCTCTGCAGGTAGACACGGCGACCGGTCAGGGCCCGGCCGGTGGTGGCGCTGGTGAGGTGACCCGAGACCACGTCCGGACGACCTGCCCTGGCCCGCGCGACCAGCCGCACCGGCCACTTCGTCACGCGCACCGCGACGGTGACGTCGGCCGGCTGCAGCCATCCGCCGCCGGGCGACGTCGTGACAGCGGCCCGGTAGTAGGTCGTGCGTCGTGGCCAGACCGTCTTGGCGTGCACGCCGTCGGCGCCGGTGTCGACCGGACCGGCGAGGCTGCGCCAGGTGACCTGGTCGGTGCTCGACCAGACCTGGACCCAGCCGCGCACCGGCAGCGCCCCGGACTGCACCTGCGTCGTGAGGACGACTCGTTGCCCGACGTGGCTGGCGGCCCTCGACGGGGCCAGCGTCAGGGTGAGCGGCTCCGTCGTACCGGTCAGGGCCAGCTCGTGCACCGCGCTGGCGGTGCGTCCGTCCGCCGCGGTGAGCGTCACCGTCGCGTGGACGAGGCCGGACTCGTACGACGGGCACTGCACCGTGAGGGTGGCGCTCGTGGTGCCCCCCGTCACGCAGCGGACCTTGTCCAGCGTCCATGCGTAGGTGCCCGTGGCCGAGCCGGCCGCGGCCAGGCTGGCCGGCAGGCCGGGGCGGACCGTCGCGGGTCCGGCGACCGCAACCGTGAGCGGTGCCGGCGTCGGGTCCACGGGGTCGACCGGCGGCGTCGGTGCCACGGCGTCGAGGAACGAGGACCTGGCGGTGTTCCACTTGGTCGCCAGGTAGGAGCCGGGTGCGCGGGTTGGTGGCGAAGTAGTCGTCCTGCTTGCAGTCGAACAGCGGCTCGTTGGCTGCCGGGCAGACCTGGTGCATCGTGACGCCGGGGCCGTCGGCGTAGCACATCAGGTCCTTGTCGTCGTCGCAGTGGCCGTACGGCGTGGAGTGGCCGGCGCTGCCCTGGACGCCGCCGAGGTTGTGCATGAGCTCGTGCGCCGCGATCGAGCCGCCACCACCTGCCTGCCAGCAACCGGTGTCCACCCGCGCGTACATCGCGTTGCCACCGTCGTTGGCGTTGCCCGTCGGCCTGTCGTCGAGGATCAGGTGACCGACGCCGCACAGGACCGCTGCGTCGGCGAACATCAGGTACTTGCGGTTCGTGGCGGTGTAGCCGGCCTTCTGCACGGCCGTGATCATGGTGGCGAAGCTGGCCAGGTCGCCGCTCTTGACCTTGACGCTCTTGATCAGCGGCTGACAGGTCGCCGGGTCGTGGACCCAGCGCACCCGGAGCGCGCCGCCGTCCTTGGCCGCGGAGAGCGCGAACGTGTCATCGACGTTGGCGACCTCGTCGCGCAGGATCGGCAGCACGCTGGTGAACCGATCGGGGTCGTCGGCCTCGACGACGTAGAGCACCTGCACCCGGTTGCCGTCGGCGCCGTTGCCGGTGCAGGACGGCTCGACGTGCGCGGTGAGTCCGGGAAGGGCGGAGACGCCGGTCGGGACGGTCCCGGTGGCCGCCGCGGTGGTCAGGGCGTCGTGGCGGCCGGTCTTGAGCGCGCGCCGGGCCGCGGCGCGGGCGAGCAGCTCGTCGGTGCGCAGCCGGTGCTTGACGTCGACTCCCGGCGGGGCGGGGTCGACGTGGCCGGGGGCGGGTGGCTTGACGGCCGTCGACCAGGCGGCGCGCTGGCCGGCCGAGGCGCTCGAGCCGAGCGCGGCGACCAGCCCGAGGACCAGACCGACCACGCACACGGTGACGACCGCGCGGAGGCGCAAGCGCATGGACACGCCTGAACACCCCCTGCCGCGACTGATGGCCCAGCGCCGGGACGTCCGGACGCTCTGGGGTGGTCATCGACAGGATCGGCACCAGCCTGGGTGCCTCAATCGGGTGAACGCGGCCTGCGCCTGCCCGCCCGCCCGCCGCCCGCCCCTCGCCCGCCCCGCCGCCCGCCCCAAGATCATTCGCTGCGTTCTGCGGAGAAACGCCCGGCGTGTCGCAGCGGAACGCAGCGAACGATCTTGGTGAGACCGTGTCGACCGGGTCATGCACGGTGGCACAGATGCGCCGTCCGTCCACAGCCGCTCCGCGCGGCGGTCCGTCAGCGATCCGTTCGGCCCACCGTTGCGGGATGTCCCGCCATGCCGCCGCTGCCCGACCGGGCCGTCCAGACGACCGATCAGCGCTCGAGACCGCCACGGCAGCTCGGCCTCACCCGGCACGAGCTGGACGGGCCGCTGTGGCAACCGCTCGGGCGCGGCGTCCGCGGCTGGTGCGGTCTGGACCCGATGGACGCCATGACCCGGATCCACCTGCTTGCAGCGCAGCTGCCGGCCGGTGTCGCCATCGGCGGGTGGGCCGCCTTGCTCGTCCGTGGAGCTTCGCGAGCTGGACGGGACGACGGGTCCGGGTTCCCGTCGCCAGCAACCGGTGCTCGTGCATGTCCGGCCCCGTGGCCGCGTGCGGCCTCGGCCCGGCATCATCGTCGACCGAAGTGCGCTGTCGGCCGCCGACGTCGGGGAGGTCGACGGCCTCCTGGTCACCAGCTCGATCCGTGCGTGCTTCGACATCATGTGCCGCGACGGCGTCGAAGAAGGACTGGTCGCCGCTGACATCGCCGCCCGGATGACCGGCCTACAACCGGACGAGCTCGCGCGCGTATGTCGTTGCTCACCGGGGCGTTGCCGGCGTACCGCAAGGCGAGGCTGTGCGCACCTCTCGTCGATCCGCGCGCCGCATCTGGTCCGGAGAGCCGGCTGCGCTACGTCTGGCTGGTCGAGGCCGGCCTGCCCGGCCGTTGGTCAACGCGGCAGTGGTCGACGAATGGGGCCAGCTGTTGGGGATGCCGGACCTGCTCGACGACGACGCCGGCTTCGTCGTCGAGTACGACGGCGCGCACCACCGGGCGCTCCGCCAGCACACCTCCGACAACGCCCGCGAGGAGGGCTTCGAGCGGGCCGGGCTCATCGTGGTTCGCGCGACAGCGATCGATCTCTGGCCTCGACGCGCGGAGCTGGTCCGGCGGCTTCGCGACGGCCACGCCCGCGGGCTGGCCCGCGACCGGACGCAGGACCGGTGGGGTCTTCGCCTATGAACGCCGACCAAGATCGTTAGCTGACGCTTCGCGGCGACACGCCGGGCGTTTCTCCGCAGAACGCAGCGAATGATCTTGGGCGCACGGCGCAGCGGGGTGGGCGCTAGGTCGCGTTGCGCGGTGGCGGTCAGAGCTCGCGCGCGAGCGGCCACGCGTTGGGCTTGCAGCCCTGCATGCCCTTGGACTGCTGCTGCATCACCGGCGCGAGCTGGCCCTTGCCGCCGCAGTAGGCGTGCCGGTTGCCGAGCCAGTGCCCGGTCTCGTGGTTGACCACCATCTGGCGGTACTGCGCGAGCGGACCCGGGAAGTAGCGGGAGCCCCAGCGCCACCGGTCCTGGTTGATGATGACGTTGCGGCCGACCCGGCAGCTGTACTGCACCGAGCACACCGAGCTGTAGGTCGGCAGGTAGCGGGCCTGCGCGAGCAGCACCGTGAAGTCGCCGCCCGAGCTCACTCGCTTGAACCTCATGTGGCCACGCAGCCACCCGCGGGGGTCGGCGTAGGTGGCAGCCACCGACGCCGCGAAGGTCGTCATCGACGCCGTGATCGTGCCCCTCGAGCGCACGACGTAGGTGTGCAGCCGGTAGTTGTCCAGCCGCGGCAACGCCGTCGTCGCTGCGAGGTTGTCCCGGTCGGCCCGGCGCACGACGCGGTACTTCTTCCAGCCAGCGGTCGACGGCGTCGTCAGCACCGCGCTGTAGAGGCCCTGTCGTCGACAGCGTTGCGGGTCGTGACGAGCCGCCAGGCCCCGTCGTAGTAGCGCTCGATGCGCACGGTGCCGCCCCAGTGCGGTGGGGTCATGCGAGCCGCTGAGGGTGACCTGCGAGCCGACCCGGGCGGCGGTCTTGCTCAGCTTCGCGGTCAGCCGCGGGGCGACGTCGACCCGCTTGGGCCCGGCCCGACTCGGGGCGAGGGCAGGGCTCCCGTCGTAGCGCACGGTGTAGTCGGCGTTGAACGCGGGCTTGTAGACGAAGCGGACCACGCCGTCCGCGTCACTGACCAGGGTCGCGAGCACGGCGTACGACGTGGTGGCCGCGCGCTTGCGCTCCAGCACCACCGTGGCGTCGGGGACCGGCGCCCCCGTCTCGACGCTGGTGAGGCGCGCCGAGATCGTGAGGTCGGCGCCGGAGGTCAGTCGGGTGGTGCTCACCGACAGCGACAGCGCCGTGGCGGCGGGCGCGGACCGGCTCGGCGGCCTGCGCCAGCCCGGCCGGCAGCGCGAGTCCCACGACCAGCACGCCGGTCGTCAGCCAGGTTCGCAGTCCCACGATGTCAGTACGCCCCGCGACTCGAGAGCACCGCCGACAGGGTCTTCCAGAGGATCTGGATGTCGCCGGCGAAGGACCAGTTCTCCACGTAGTACAGGTCCAGCCGAACACTGTCCTCCCAGGACAGGTCGGAGCGGCCGCTGACCTGCCAGAGGCCGGTGATGCCCGGCTTGACGAGGAGCCGGCGGGCGACGTCGTCGCCGTACTGCTCCGCCTCGGACGGCAGCGCGGGCCGCGGGCCGACCAGGCTCATCTGGCCGCGCAGCACGTTGATCAGCTGGGGCAGCTCGTCGAGGCTGAGCCGGCGCAGCCACCGACCGACCGAGGTGATCCGCGGGTCGCGGCGCATCTTGAACATGACGCCGTCGCAGTCGTTGCTGTCGGCGACCGCCTGCAGGCGCAGCTCGGCGTCGTCGACCATCGAGCGGAACTTGAACAGGGTGAACAGCTCGCCATGGCTGGCCACCCGGATCTGCCGGAAGACGACGGGTCCGGGACTGGTGAGCTTGATGGCGACCGCGATGGCGAGCATCAGCGGCGCGAGTGCCACCAGGCAGACCAGCGCGACCAGGCGGTCGAAGGCGGCCTTGATGGCGCGGATCGGACCGGTGAACTCCGGCTGCTCGACGTGGAGCAACGGGAGTCCGGCGACCGGTCGCACGTGCACCCGCGGACCGGCGACGTCCATCAGCCCCGGCGCGACGACGAGGTCGACGCCGGCTCCCTCGAGCTCCCAGCCGAGCCGCTTGAGCACGTTGCTGCTGATGCCGCGCGAGGAGGTGACGGCGACCGTGTCGGCACCGGTGGCGGCCACGGCCTGCGGGACGCGTGGTGAGCGTTCCCACCGTGGGCACGTCCTCGCCCTCGCGCATCCGGATCCGCTCGCCGCCGGGCACGCAGGCACCGACGACCTCCAGGCCGGCGTACGGCGAGCGGCGCAGCTGGACGACCAGGTCGCGCACCTCGTCGGGAGCTCCGACCACGAGCACCCGGTGGGACCAGCCGCCGCTGCGGGCCCGGGCCCGGTGGAGCAGCTTGCGGGCGATCCAGCGCCCGAACAGCAGCGCCGCGGTGCCGGCGGGGAAGGCCACGGCAAGGAAGCCACGGGCCAGCTCGACGTGAGCAAGGAAGCAGACGATCGCGACGAGGCCCCAGTAGCGCAGGCTGGAGTTGGCGAGGCGCTTGTACTCCTCCACGCCGATCCCGAGGACCTTGCGGTCGTAGACACGGGACATGCTCAGGGACAGCGCCCAGCCCGCACCGAGGATGACGCTCATGACGAGGTAGGACAACGACACGGGGTAGCGCTCGAGCCCCATGACCGGCTCGGTGGTCGCGCTCTGCGCCGAAGCGCACCCACAGGGCGCCGGCGACGGCGGCGGAGACGAGGAGGATGTCGAGCAGCACCAGCCGACGGGCCAGCACGGTGAGCCACCGCCGGACCGACGCGTCCGGGGCGACGGGGGCTCGCAGAAGCTGCCGCTGTCCGGGTCCGCCGGGCCGCGGGATCTTTACCTCCGGCGACACCACCGAAGCCAAGGGGCTCTCCCGTGTCGAAACAGTTTGAAGCTGATTATGCCGATTGGGCACTACTCCGTCAGAGGCTAACAGCGACTGTCGGGATTTGCCCGGTCACGGCATGACGTTTCATCGGGCGTCGCCCGCGCCGCACTTGAGCGGGCTCAGAGCGCCCGGCGCATCCACCGGTGCGGCAGCCCCGCGTCGTCGAACTCCGGGCCGTGCGCCGCGTAGCCCAACCGCTCGTAGAAGGGGATGGCGTAGGTCTGCGAGGACAGCGCCATCACGCCCAGCCCACGCTCCCGGGCGCGCTCCTCGATGGCCAGCACCAGGGCCACCCCGAGCTTGGCGCCGCGGGCCTCCGGCCGGACGGCCAGCCGGCCCAGGTGGCCCACCGGGCCGAGCGCGGGGTCAGCCCCCTCGAAGCCCGCCGGCTCGACGACGAGCCGGCCCGCCCCGACGGCCCGGTCCCCGTCGTACGCGACCAGGTGGTCGGCGTCCCCGTCCTGGTCGTCGCGCTCGAGGTCGGCCGGGACCCCCTGCTCGGTGACGAACACGTCGTAGCGAACCGCGAAGGCTGCCGCCACCTCCTCGGGGGTGCCGGCGAGACGGATCGCGGTCATGACTCCGCGCGCAGGCGCTCCAGCGCGCCCGCGAGGTCGTCGGGATAGCTGCTGGTGAACTCGATCCGCTCGCCGGTGTCGGGATGGTCGAACGCGAGGCGTACGGCGTGCAGCCACTGCCGGCTCAGTCCGAGCCGCGCACTCAGCGTCGGGTCGGCGCCGTAGGTCAGGTCACCGACGCACGGATGGCGCATGGCGGCCATGTGCACCCGGATCTGGTGGGTGCGGCCGGTCTCGAGGGTCACCTCGAGCAGGCTCGCGGCGCGGTGGGCCTCGAGGGTGTCGTAGTGGGTGACGCTGGGCTTGCCGTTCGCGGTCACCGCCCACTTGTAGTCGGCGTTGGGGTGGCGGCCGATCGGGGCGTCGACCGTGCCGCGCAGCGGGTCGGGATGGCCCTGGACGAGTGCGTGGTAGATCTTCTCGACCGTGCGTTCCTTGAACGCCCGCTTGAGCACGGTGTAGGCCCGCTCGGACTTCGCGACGACCATGACGCCGCTGGTGCCGACGTCGAGCCGGTGCACGACTCCCTGCCGCTCCGCCGACCCGCTGGTCGAGACGCGGAACCCGGCGCCGGCGAGGCCACCGACAACGGTCGGCCCGGTCCAGCCGGGGCTGGGGTGGGCGGCCACGCCGACCGGCTTGTCGACCACGACGATGTGCTCGTCGTCGTGCAGGACCGTCATCCCCGGCACCGCCTCGGCGACGACGACCGGCGCGGAGGCCGCTGCGGGCAGCGCCACGTCGAGCCAGGCACCGGCATGCACCCGGTCGGACTTGATGGCGGCTGCGCCGTCGACCAGCACGTCGCCGGCGGCCACCAGCTCGGCGGCGCGGGTCCGGGAGAAGCCGAACAGGCGGGCCAGTGCGGCGTCGAGACGCTCACCCTCCAGACCGTCGGGCACGGGCAGCGTGCGGTGCTCAGTCACCGGAGAGCCGGCGCCCGTCGTAGGCGATGCCGAACAGCGACAGCAGCACCATCAGCACTCCCCCGGTGACGATCGCGGAGTCGGCGACGTTGAACACCGGGAAGTGCGGCAGCTCGAGGAAGTCGACGACGTGGCCGCGCAGCGGGCCGGGTGAGCGGAAGATGCGGTCGACCAGGTTGCCGATCGCCCCGCCGAGGACCATCCCGAGCCCGACCGCCCAACCAGGGCTGCGCAGCCGCCGGGAGATCCGCAGGATCACCAGGATCACCACGACGGCGATCACCGTGAGGGCGAAGGTCAGCCCCTGGGCCACCCCGAACGCCGCACCCGGGTTGCGCACCAGCCGGAGGCTGAGCAGGCCGTCGACGACCTCGACCATCTCGGTCTCGGTGAGCTGGGCGACCGCGACCAGCTTGGTCGCCAGATCAAGGCCGAGTACGACGAGCGCAACCGTGACCAGGGCGCCTACCCGGCGCTTGCCCGGACCCCCGTCAGTGGCCGGGACAGCCCCGGCCTCGGCGTCAGCGCCGGTCAGCGGCGCTCCTCCCGTTGCTTGCACGTCATGCACAGGGTCGCCCGCGGGAACACCTGAAGGCGGGCCTTGCCGATCGGATTGCCACAGTTCTCACAGATGCCGTAGGTGCCGTTCTCGATGCGAGCCAGCGCTCGCTCTGCCTGAGCAAGCATGTCACGGGTGTTGTTGGCCAACGACATCTCGTGCTCGCGCTCGAAGGTCTTGCTGCCGGCGTCGGCCGGGTCGTCGCCGGCGCCGTCGCCGGCGTCCCGCAGCATGTCGTCGATGTCGTGCTCGGCCAGGTCGAGCTCGGAGCGCAGCCGGCGTACTTCCTCGGCGAGCTCGCCCCGGACCTCGTCGAGCTCCTTGGCGGTCCAGGGCCGCTCGTCGGCGCCGACGACCAGCGCCGCTGGGCTCTTCTTCGCCGGGGGCAGCTTGGGCACCGACGACTTCCGGGTCACCCCGGTCGGGGGTGCCAGCACGCGTAGCGGGGCCTTGGCGGCCGGTGCCTTGGCCGGCCTTCGGGGCGGGCGCCTTGGCCGGTGGCTTCGTGGCAGGCGCCTTGGCGGCCGCGCGCTTCGGCGGTGCCGTCCGGGCAACAGCCTGCTTCGCCGGTGCCTTCTTGGCCGGCGCCTTGCTGCCGCCTTCGGCGGTGCCTTCTTCGCGGGCGCCTTCTTGGCGAGGTGCCTTCTTCGCCGCGGCCTTGCTCGCCGGTGCCTTCTTCGCGGGCGCCTTCTTGGCGGGTGCCTTCTTCGCGGGCGCCTTGCTGGCCTTCTTGGCCGGCGCCTTCTTGGCCGGTGCCTTCTTCGACCGGCGCCTTCTTGGCCGGGCGCCTTCTTGGCCGGCGACTTCTTGGCCGGCGGACTTCTTGACCACTGACTTCGTGGCGGACTTCTTGGCCGACCGACTTCGTGGCCGCCGACTTCTTGGCGGGCGCCTTGCTCGACTTCTTGGCCGCTGACTTGGTGGCCTTGCCGGCGCTGGTGCTGGTGGCGCTGGAGGTCTTCTTGCCGCTCGGGGCCTTCGAGGTCGCCTTGGCGGCACCCGGCCGCGTGGAGGTCTTGCGCGTGGTGGCGCCCGCGCGACCTGTGGCTGCCCGGGCCGCGGCGACAGCACGGCGCAGCGTGCTGCCCGTCTTCTTGACGGTCCTGGCCATGACGGCCCCCTTGGACTTGGCACACACCGAGGTCACGGATGGTGCCGGAAGGATAGGTCCCGGAATGAGACGTCACAAACAGGCGCGCCGCGCTCAGGGCGGGCGCACCCTCAGGCGGCTCGCTCAGCCACCGTCCGGGACGGGACCGGTCTGGCCGTGCTCGATCGCGGAGATCAGCCGGTTGGCCAGCTCGCGGGCCGAGTCGGCGGCCGCGTCGCGCTCGGACCGGAGCCGGGCCGCGGTCCGCTCCAGCTCGGCCACCTGGCCGCGGATGTCGTTGAGCATCCGCTCGGCCTCGCCGTAGGCCTGGTAACGCACCCGCTCGGCTTCCTTCTCGGCGGCACCGAGCTGCTGGTCGGCGTGCGCGCGGGCCTCCTGCTCGAGCTGGGAGACGTCCTGGCGGGCGGTGGCGAGCAGCTGGTCGGCCTCGGCCTGGGCCCTGGCAACGGTCTCCTCGGCGACGCGCTGGGCGTTGCCGAGCAGCCCGAGCACCTGTTGCGGCTCGTTGCGGCGGTCGCCGTGCACGACCTGAAGGTCACCGGTTCCGGTGCTCCTCGCGTCCATCGTCATGCTCGAGCGCCTCCTGGCGCAGATACGGACCGAAACCGGACCGGGTCACACGCTAGCCCGTCGCCCTGCAGTCTGGATAGGCCGCGGTCCCCGCAGGGACGTCACCTGCGTGCGACCGTCGTCAGTCCGTGGCGATCGCGGCGAGCACGTCCATCCTGGTCGCCCGCCGGGCCGGCCAGGCCGCCGCCAGCACCCCGGCCACGACGGCAGCGGCAACGTACGCGAGCAGCTGGCCGAGCGGGACGCTGAGGTCGGTCAGCCCCTTCTCGCGCAGCAGATGCACCAGCGAGCCGGCGCCCGCAAGACCCAGGAGCACACCCATCGTGGCGCCGACGAGCGCGATCAGCACGGCCTCGTACCGGATGGTGCGGCGCAGCTGCCGCCGCGACATCCCGACCGCGCGCAGGAGACCCACCTCCCTGGTGCGCTCGTGCACCGACAGCGCCAGGGTGTTGACGATGCCGAGCAGGGCGATCACCAGGGCCAGTCCGAGCATGCCGGTGATCAGCGCCAGCACCTGGTCGAGCTGCTTGGCCTGGTCGGCCTTCGCCTCCTCCTTCGTCTTCGCCTTCAGGTCGGGGTTGGCGGCCAGGACGGTGTCGAACGCCGCCTCTGCACTGCTCCGGCGAGACGCCGTCAGCGAGCGTGACCAGGGTGGCGACGTCGAGCGGGTGGCCGAACCACGCGTCGTGGTCGGCGAGGGCGACGACGTAGTCGGTCCCCAGCAGGCGCTTCTCGGCGAAGGTCCCCGCCACCTGCACCTGCTGCTCCCCCACCCGCGCGAACGTCATGGTGATGGTGTCTCCGAGCGCCCAGCCGTTGGTCGCCGCGACGTCCTTGTGGACCAGCACGTTGCCGGCACCCAGGTCCGCCACCGAGCCGGACGTGACATCGAGGTCGACCACCTCCTCCAGCTGTGCCGGGTCGGCGGCCGTGAGGTCGGCCTTGCCGCCGGCGACCTGCGCCTGGCCGAACCGCAGGCCGGCCACCGTGTCGAACTCCGGTCGCTGCGCGAGGGCGGCGGTGACCTCGGCGGAGTACTCGCCGTACTGGTCGGTGGCCACGATGTAGTCGGAGCGCTGCCCCTCGTCCAGGGCTCGGCCCAGTGACGCCTTCGCGGACGCGGAGAAGACGCTGGTGAGGACGACGAGGGCAAGCCCGATCGTGAGGGCGGCCGAGGTCATGACGGTGCGCTGCGGGTTGCGGGTCGCGTGGTCGCAGCCGAGCCGGCCGGGCACGCCGAGCAGCGGCGCCCACGGGCGGCCGAGCACGGCGACCATCGGCCGGACCGCGTGCCGTGCCAGCAGAGCCAGCCCGACGAAGGTCAGCAGCGCACCCAGCCCGAGCCGGGGCAGCCCACCCTCGGGTCCGGCGGTCACCCCGGCAGTCGCCAGGCCAAGACCCGCCACGGTCGCGACGACGCCGAGGACGGGACGGATCCGGGAGGCGCGGGCCGAGCCCGTCGTCAGGCCGAGGATCGCCACGATCGGCGGCACCCGGCCGGCGCGGGCGGCCGGAAGCAGTGCGGCGAGCACGGTGACCGTGGTGCCCGTGAGCAGGGAGACGACCGCGTGCGCAGGTCGATCTGCAGGGGCGTGTCGGGCAGCTCGATGCCGAGGGTCGGCAGCAGCCAGTAGAGACCCTTTGCCGCTGCGACGCCGAGCCCGAAGCCGGCGAGCGATGCGAGCGCGCCCACCGCGAGCGCCTCGACGAGCACGGAGCGGAAGACCTGACGCGAGGTGGCGCCGACGGCGCGGAGCAGCCCCAGCTCGCGGGACCGCTGGCTCACCAGCATCGAGAACGTGTTGACGATCAGGAACGCCGAGACGAACAGCGAGACCGCGACGAACGCCATCAGCGCCATCGGCAGGAACTCCGTCGCCTTGCGGACCGCCTTCACGCTCTCGTCGGCTGCCTGCCGACCGGAGACGGCCTCGAGACCTGCAGGCAGCGCGGCGGCGATGTCCGCACGCAGCTGCTCGGCGTCGACGCCGTCGCCGGCGCTGACCTCGATCGTGGTGAAGTGCCCGGGGGTGCCGAGCAGCGCGTTGGCCGACTCGGGGTCGAACGCGACGAGCGTGGCACCCGGCACGGCGGTGATCTCGCCGTAGCCGACGAGCCCGACCAGGGTGGCCTGCCGCGGGGGCCCGGCGAGCAGCACGGTGACCCGCGCACCGAGCGCGAGCTTCGCCTTCTCGGCGCTGTCGACGTCCATGGCGATCTCGTCGGGTCCCGACGGCGCTCGCCCGTCCCGCACCTGCAGGGGGCCGTCCGGCGGCAGCGACACCCCGACGGAGGTCGCGCCGCCGACGACGCTGCCCTTGCCGTCCACGACCTGGGCGAAGCCGACCGAGGACCCGGTGGCCGAGGCGACGCCGGGAACACGTCGTACGTCGTCGAGGACCGCGGCCGGGACAGGGGCGCGGTCGGCGACGTCGCCACCCGTCTCCGAGTGCGCCCGCACCGAGACGTCGGAGCCGCCGGACAGGGTGTCCTGCAGGTCGTCGACGCTGGAGCGGATCGTGTCGGTCAGCACCATGGTGCCGGCGAGGAACGCGATGCCGAGGGCGACCGCGGTCGCGCTGAGCAGGAGCCTGATCTTGTGGGCGGCGATGCCGCGCAGCGTGACGGCGAGCATGTCGGTGTCAGCCCTTCAGTGCGCGCGCGAACTGCGCGGCGACGAGTCGGTGTCCTGCGGTGCTGGGGTGGAAGCCGTCCGTGCCGGTGAGCTTGGTCAGGTCACGGCCCTTCGACAGGTCGACGAGCGTGGCGCCCTCGGCCTTCGCGACCCGGGCGATGGCCGCGTTGTACGTCGTGACGACGGCCCGGATCTCGGCGACTCGGACGACCGGGAGCTGGCACGGCATCGCATCGGCGGGGGCATCGGGCAGGCACGCGCGGAAGGCGGGCAGCCGCTCGACGCAGGCATGTTGCCGACAAGGACCTGCGTCCGACCGTCGCGCCGGAGCTGGTGGACGAGGCTCGTGAGCTGCTGCTCGTATGCCTGCACGGGCACCAGGTGGGTCAGGTCGTTGACGGCCAGCCACACGGTGGCGACGTCGGGCTCGGCGGCCAGCGCGGCCGGCAGCTGCTCGTTGATGGCCTGGCCGACGGTCGAGCCGGAGACCCCGAGGTTGACGAGCTGCGCCTTCTTCAGCGCGGTCCGGTGCAGCACGACCGGCCAGGCGTCGCGCTGCGGGTTGTCGGCTCCGATGCCGACGGTCTCGCTGGCGCCGACGGCGACGTAGACGAGTCCGCTGTCGGTGCTGGTGGCCGACGGCGACGCGGTCGAGGTCGACGGCGTCGGGCTCGGCGACGTCGTACCGGTGTCGGCCTTGTCCTCTGCCTGTGCACCCCCGCAGGCGGTGAGGGCCAGCGCCGAGAGGACGGCGGCCGCGGCAAGCAGCGGGCGGGAGAAACGCGGTGTCGAGGTCATGTCACAACCGTAGGAAGCAGAGATCACGGCGCCCATTGCGAAGACCGCCCAATGGGGTGGGGCCAGCACCCCGACGACGTGCTCCCAACCCCTCCGCAACTGGGTGGGTGACTCCATCGCACGGACTGGTCGCCGCTTCCTACGTTTGTGGCAACGCAAGCAGAGAGGACGACATCGTGAGTCACCAGACGCAGCAGCAGATCGCCAAGCGACCCACGAGGCCGACCACCACCGCTCTGGACCTGCGTACCCCGTCCGGCCGCGCACTGCCCTACTGAGGAGCCGCCATGTACACCTTCGACACCGCCACCACCCTCCGGCTGATCCAGGAGCACCACAGCTCCCTGCGAGCGAGCGCCTCCTCGAACCGCCGGTGGCACCGCACCTGACCGAACCGAATGCACGAAACCCGCCCAGGAGCCATCCGGGGCGGGTTTCTTGCGTGTCGGCCTGCGGTGGCCGACCCGCTTCTCCGGACGCGTCAGCCCCCAGCGCCGCTACAGTCGTCAACCATGGCGCTGCGGGTCGTGCTGGCAGACGACAACTACCTCGTCCGCGAGGGAGTCGCCGCGCTGCTGGCCGAGGTCGAGGACATCGAGCTGGTCGACGCGGTCGCCGACCCCCAGTCCCTGCTCAAGTCGGTCGCCGAGCACAAGCCCGACGCCGTGCTCACCGACATCCGGATGCCGCCCACGTTCACGACTGAGGGCATCGACGCCGCGAAGCAGATCCGGGCGGACTACCCGTCGATCGGGGTGGTCGTGCTGTCGCAGTACGTCGAGGAGGACTACGCGTTCGAGCTGCTCGAGAACGGCGTGGCCGGACTGGGCTACCTGCTCAAGGAGCGGGTGTCGCAGCTGGACGAGCTGGTCCGGGCGCTGCACGACGTGGCCCGCGGCGGCTCCGCCCTGGACCCGAAGGTCGTCGAGGGGCTCATGTCGCGCAAGGCGAGCGAGGCGAAGTCGCCGCTGCTCGGCCTCACCGACCGCGAACGCGAGGTCCTGGAGGCGATGGCGACCGGGCGCAACAACGCCACCATCGCGAAGACGCTGTTCATGAGCGAGCGAGCGGTCGAGAAGCACATCGGCTCGGTGTTCCAGAAGCTCGGCCTCGTCGAGGAGGGCGAGATCAACCGCCGGGTGATGGCCGTGCTCGCGTTCCTCGAAGCCACCGGCTGACGCGCCCCTCCGATCACTCGCGCCCGACTTCTCGCCAAGATCATTCGTGCGTTCTGCGGCGACGCTGCCGGAACGTCGCAGACGATCTTGTCGCGGAACGGCAATGGCGGCCCAGCGAGCCCGAAGGGCACCGCTGAGCCGCCACGTGCGACGGACTGCCGGGACTAGTCGGTGACGACCGCCTTCAGCACGTCGACCTTGCTCGCCGAGCGAGCCGGCCCGATCGCCGCGACCATGCCGGCGACCGCAGCGGCCACGACGTAGACCGCGATCGACGGCCACGGCACGGAGACCGCCTCGATGCCCTCGCTCTTGAGCGCCTGGGCCAGCACGAGCCCCAGACCGATGCCCAGCACGGCGCCGGCGCCCGCTCCGATGAGCGAGATCACCACCGACTCCCAGCGCACCATCTCGCGAACCTGCGCCCGGGTCATGCCCACCGCGCGCAGCAGGCCCAGCTCACGGGTCCGCTCGAAGACCGACAGCGCCAGGGTGTTGACGATGCCGAGGAGCGCGATCACGACGGCGAGCAGCAGCATCACGCTCACGAACGTGAGCAGCTTGTCGATGAAGCCGGTCGCCTCCGTCTCGTACTCCTCCTGGTCGAGGATCTTGGCGTCCGGGTGGTCGGCGAGCGCCGCTGTGATCGCGGCCTTCACCTCGTCCCTTGTCGGCTCCCTCGTCCAGCAGCACCAGCGCGCTGGCGTCGAGATGGTCGCCGGCCAGGGCGTCCTGCCCGTCGAGGCTGAGCAGGTAGTCCGCCTCGACGAAGCCGCCGGTCTGGTCGAAGATGCCGGCCACCCGCAGGTCGTGCTTGCCGGTAGCGGCGAACTCGACCGGGACCGTGGACCCGACCGTCCAGCCGTTCGCCTCGGCCGTCTTCTTGGCCACCAGCACGGCGTCGGCACCGAGGTCCTTGACCGAGCCCGCGGAGACGTCGAGCGACAGGGTCTGCTCGGCGGTCGCCGGGTCGATCGAGGTGAAGAAGGTGTCCGCGCCGGCGAACTTGCCCTGACCGAACGCGGTCGCCGAAGCGGCGCGTGACGCCGGGAACGGCGGCCACCTCCTTGGTCGCCTCAGGGCTGAACCCTTCGGCGCCGTTGCTGGCCTTGGCCAGGTACAGGTCGGCATGCGTCGAGCCACTGAGGATGTCCGAGAACGACGCCTTCAGCGAGGACGCGAACACGCCCATGCTGACGACCAGGGTGAGCCCGATCATCAGCGCGGTCGCTGTGGATGCGGTACGACGCGGGTTGCGCATCGCGTTCTGCCGAGCGAGCTCGCCGGGCACACCGCGCAGCCGCAGCGGCCAGCCGAGCAGTGCCGCGAGTGGCCGGGCGGCCACCGGGGCCAGCGTGATGACGCCCACGAGGGCCGCCGGCACACCGATCGCGAGCAGCTTCGGGCTGCCGTCGCCGTACAGCGCAGACAGCACCGCCGCCACGCCGCCGAGCAGGGTGAGTGCCCCGATGACGAGGCGTCGCTTCGACGGTGGACGCGAGCCCGGCGTGGCCTCGCGCAACGCCTCGACGGGCAGCACCTTCGTCGCCCGACGGGCCGGCACGAGCGCCGCCACGACGGTGACGACCGTCCCGACCAGGATGGAGAGCCAGATCGTGCGCGGCGCGATCTGCAGAGACGTCGTCGGCAGCGAGAAGCCCAGCACGGACATCAGCCAGTTCAGCCCCTTCGCGACGCCGATGCCCGCCACGACACCGACGGCCGAGGAGGTGACCCCGAGCAGCAGGGCCTCGGTGAGCAGGCTCTTGCGGATCTGGCGCCGGGTGGCGCCGACCGCCCGCATCAGGGCGATCTCGCGAGACCGCTGCGTCACGATCATCGTGAACGTGTTCCAGATGATGAACGAGCCCACGAACAAGGCGATGCCGGCGAAGATCATGAACATCACGCTGACCATCTTCAGGTCCTCGTTGACAGCGTCGGCGGTCTCCTGCGCAACCTGCGCGCCGGTGACAGCTTCTGCGGCGTCGGGCACTGCCGCGTCGAGCCGCTTCGCCAGGGCCGCGTCGGTGACGCCGTCGTCGGCCCGCACGTTGATGGCGTCGAACGTGTCGGGTGACCCGAGCACCTTCTGCGCTGTCGCGGTGTCGAAGTAGGCCGAGGTGGTGCCGCCGAGGTCCTTCTCGCCGCCGAAGCCGACAGTTCCCACGACGGTGAACGTCTGGGTCGGGCCGCGGAAGAGGATCTTGATGTCCGAGCCCAGCGGGATGTCGTGCTTCTCCGACGAGGTGGCGTCGATGACGACCTCGCCCGGTCCCTCGGGTGCGCGGCCGGACCGCAGCTTGACGTCACCGCGGAGGGCGACGTCCTCGGGCAGGTTGTAGCCCTGGGTGGGGGCGCCGCCGCTGGTGAGGACGGCCTTGCCCTCGGTGTCCGTCAGCAGCGCATAGCCGGTGACGGAGCCCTCGGCGACGCGGACGCCGTCGACGGCGCGGACCTGCTCGAGCACGGACGAGGCGATCGGGGCGCGGCTGAGGCCGACGCCCTCGCTCTGGTCGAACGCGGCCTCGGTGCGGACAACTGCGTCCGTGCCGGAGCCGATCTTGCCGAAGAGCTGGTCGAACGCCAGCTTCATGGTGTCGGTGAGGATCAGGGTGCCGGCCAGGAACGCGACACCGAGCGCGATCGAGGCGGTGGTGAGGACGAGCCGCAGCTTGTGCGCGACCATGCCTCGCAGGGTTGCAGCGAGCATGACGTCAGGCCCCCAGGCGCTTCATGGAGTCGAGCACGGAGTCGGCGGTCGGGTCGGCCATCTCGTCGACGATCTTGCCGTCGGCGAGGAAGATGACGCGGTCGGCGTAGCTGGCCGCGACGGGGTCGTGGGTGACCATGACGACGGTCTGACCCAGCTCCTTGACGGCCTTGCGCAGGAACCCGAGCAGCTCCGAACCCGACTTCGAGTCCAGCGCACCGGTCGGCTCGTCCGCGAACACGATCTGCGGGCGGCTGGCGAGTGCACGAGCCGCCGCGACACGCTGCTGCTGGCCACCGGAGAGCTGGGACGGGCGGTGCGAGAGCCGCTCGGTGAGGCCGACGGTCTCGACGATCGACTGCACCCAGAACTCGTCGGGCTTGCGCCCGGCGATCCGGATCGGCAGCACGATGTTCTCGGCCGCGGTCAGGGTGGGGAGCAGGTTGAACGACTGGAAGATGAAGCCGATCTGGTCGCGGCGCAGCAGCGTGAGCGCCTTGTCCTTGAGCTTGGTGATCTCGGTGTCGCCGACGTAGATCTCGCCCGACGTGGGCCGGTCCAGACCGGCGAGCACGTGCAGCAGCGTGGACTTGCCGGAGCCCGACGGGCCCATGATCGCGGTGAACTCGCCGGCGTTCAGGCTGACGCTGACGTCGTCCAGCGCGTGGACGGCGGCGTCGCCTTCCCCGTAGGACTTGCTGACGCTCTCGGCCCGCGCCGCGGACCTCGTGCCGGTGTCGTGCTGATGGTGGTGCTGATGGTCGTGCTCGTGGTCATGGTCCTGTCTCGCTGGGAACGCGTTTCGCCACCCGGTCGGGTGGCCCGCTTCAAGAGAACCCGCTGCGGCGCCGCCGACCGATGGGGCAGGGCGCCGAGGCACGGTGACTGGCCGCGCAATGGGACGTGCCTGCCCGGGTGGGGCAGGCACGCGCAATCGTGCGGCCAGCCCCACCCCTGTGGTTCGGCCAGAACCCTGCGGTTCCCCCGGCGCCCGGAGCAGACTGCCGGTCATGGGACGTCTGAGCCGTTTTCGGCGCTCGCGGGCAGATCGTCAGGCGGGGCTGCTGGTCCTCGCCGGCCTCGCGATCTTCGTCGGCGGCGTGTACGTCGTGGTGGTGCTCGGCGGCGGGATGCTGATCGGGCGCACCAGCTCACCGAGCCTGGCGCTGTCCGTGCTCGCCACGGCGATCGTGGCCCTCGCGTTCGAGCCGGCGCAGTCGCGCCTCGAACGGCTGGCCGCCGACCTCGTGCGGGGCGGGAAGCCCTCGCCGTACGACGTGCTGAGCCGTTTCTCCGAGACCGTCACCGGGTCCTACGCGAGCGAGGAGCTGCCGGCCCGGATGGCCAAGGTCCTGGCCGACGGAACCGGGGCGGAGTGGGCGCAGGTCTGGCTCTCGGTCAACGACCAGCTCACCCTCGCGGCGATCTGGCCCCCCGAGGCTGACTCGTCGGACGACACGCCGCCCGGCGGGCACGAGCCCGCGGGTCGGCGCGCCCTCGAGGTGCGTCAGGCCGGTGAGCTGCTCGGTGTCCTGCGGCTGCAGGAGCGCGAGCGCCAGCCGCTCACACCCGTGGAGGAGAGGCTCTTCGCCGGGCTGGCGGCGCAGGCAGGACTCGTGCTGCACGGAGCCCGGCTGCGGGCCGAGCTGTCCCTGCGGCTGGACGAGCTGTCGGCCCGCGCCGAGGAGCTGCGCGAGTCGCGGGAGCGACTCGTCGACACGCAGGACGCGGAACGAAAGCGACTCGAGCGCGACATCCACGACGGTGCGCAGCAGCACCTGGTGGCGCTCGCGGTCAACCTGCGGCTCGCCCAGACGCTCGCCCGCCGGTCACCGGAACGTGCCTCCCAGGTGCTCGCCGAGCAGGGCGACGCAGCACGCGAGACGATCGCGACCCTGATGAGCCTCTCCCGCGGCATCTACCCGCGGCTGCTGAGCGAGCAGGGGGTGGCGCCGGCCCTGCGTTCCGCCGCGGCCACCAGCGCCCTTGTCGTCGAGGTGACCGAGGTGTCGGTGGGGCGCTATGCCCCGGCGGTCGAGGCCGCGCGTGTACTTCTGCTGCCTCGAGGCGCTGCAGAACGCCGCCAAGCACTCGGGCGCCGACCGGGTGGACGTGCACCTCGACGGGACGGGCGACAGCCTGGTGCTCACCGTCGACGACAACGGCACGGGCTTCGACCCCGCACAGGTGGCGGCTGGTGCCGGGCTGGCGAACATGCGCGACCGCATCGACTCCGTGGGCGGGCGCCTGACCCTGGGACGCGGTCCGGACACCGGATCGAGGGTCCGCGCCTCGGTGCCCGCTGCGAGAGTCCCCCACCCTCGGGCGGGCTGAGTGCGCAGCCGATCCGCCCTGCTCGCCTGGCTGCTCGTCGCGGTCAGCGTCGTGTTCGTCGTGGGCGACACCGTGCTCACCGCGGCGACCTCGCCCCTGCTCTCGGAGGAGGCGATCGCGGAGCACGGGTGGCCGCTGGTGCCCGGTGCCGCCCTCGGCAGCTCGCTGATGGGGGCGCTGATCGTGTCGAGCCATCCGCGGCACCTGGTCGGCTGGCTGCTGGTCATCGTGGGAGCCACCTCGACCACGTCGCTGATCACGGAGTCCTACCACCTGTGGATGGTGCATGAGCACGGCGACGACATCAGCACCGCGGCACACGTCGCCGGCTGGGTCTCGGTCCTGCTCGGGGCGCCCATCGCGCTGACCTGTCTGACCATCATGTTCCTGGTCGCGCCCGACGGTCACCTGCTCTCGCGCCGGTGGCGCTACGCAGCCGGGGCATCGATCGCCGGTCTGGCTGCCTACGCCATCGCGCTTGATGAGCGTCCCGCCGACCACGTTCCTGATCTACGGCGACGTCGGTGCCTCCGAGGGCGAAGCGGTCCTCACCCCGGTCGGGCTGCTCCTGATCGGCGGCGCACTCGTGGCCTCGGTGGTGTCGATGGTGCGCCGGTTGCGGCGCGCGAAGGGAGTGGTCCGCCAGCAGCTGCGGTGGTTCTCGGCGTCCGCCGCCTCGATCGCGTTCGGTGTCGCCTGGCTGTTCACCGTCGGTGCCCTCAACGGCGGGGAGCAGACCTTCCTCGCCAGCGGCCCGCTCTTCCTCGCCTACTTCCTGCTGCCGATCGTGACCGCGGTGGCGATTCTTCGGCACCAGCTCTTCGACATCGACCTGATCATCAACCGGGCCCTGGTGCTCGGCCTGGCCGCGCTGATCGTCGCCACCGGCTACGTGGTCCTCGTCGTCGCCCTGGGCAGCGCCCTCGGCGCCTGGGCCGAGGGCTTCTGGCTTTCCTTGCTCGCCTTCGTCGTGGTCGCGATGGGCTTCCAGCCGCTGCGGCGACGGGTGCTCCGTCTTGCCGACCGGGTGGCCTACGGACGGCGGGCGGTGCCCTACGAGGCACTCGCCGCGTTCAGCCGCGGCCTCGGTGAGCAGCCGGACCTCGACCTGCTGCTCCCCTGCGTCGCGGAGACCGCCGCGGACGCCGTGTCCGCGAAGAGTGCCTCGGTGCGGCTGGAGATGAGCAACGGAGCGCAGCTCACTCGCCGGTGGCCTCCGACCCAGGACGCCGATGCGCCCGAGGAGTCCGAGGACGGTGGCGAGGACGCCATCCCGGTCACCGACCGGAGCGGCCGGCTGGGCAGCATCTGCGTGACGATGCCCGCCGGCCGGCCGTTGCGGGCCGACGAGCACCAGCTGCTCGCCGACCTCGCCGACCAGACCGCGATCGCCTTCCGCAACGCCCGCATGGAGGCCGAGCTCGCCGCGCACGTGAGTGTCCTGGACGCGCGCAACGAGGAGCTGGAAGCCTCCCGCCGCCGGCTCATCGAGGCGGGCGACGCCGAGCGCCGTCGGCTCGAGGCGGCCATCGCCCGTGAGGTGCTTC
Source organism: uncultured Actinomycetota bacterium (assembly GCA_963757295.1). Taxonomy (GTDB): domain Bacteria; phylum Actinomycetota; class Actinomycetes; order JACCUZ01; family JACCUZ01; genus JBDUAP01. The sequence continues at coordinate 77,901 of CAVWQZ010000001.1, forward strand.
CCTCGCTGGCCGACCTGCCGGGCGCCGTGGACGACGTACGCACCTCGCTCGCGAACGGCGCTCCGGCCGAGCAGCATCGACGATCTGGTGGATGCCGCAACCGATGCCCTCGAGGCTCTGCGCGACCTCACCCGTGGGGTCTTCCCCACCGTTCTCGCCCGCTCCGGGCTCGGGCCGGCCCTGTCGGCGTACGTGTCGCGGACCGGCTGCTCAGCCCGCCTGGTCATGGAGCCCTCGCTGGCAGACCGCCGGTTCTCCGCGCGGGTGGAGGCGGCGGCCTACTTCTGCGCCACCGAGGCGTTGCCCGACGATGCCTGCGCCGACGAGGTGCGGCTCCGCCTCGATGGCCCTGACCTGGTCGTCGTGGTGCGCGGCCGTCGTCCGGGCGACATGGACCTGCAGGCGATGGAGGACCGGGTCGAGGCGCTCGCCGGGACGCTCGTCGTCGAGGACCCAGCCGATGGCGTGATCCGGTTGCTGGTGCGCATCCCGGTGGAGCACGCCGCGCAGCCCGCGCTGCAGGGCTCGCGATGACCCGCCAGGCCCGCGTCGCCTGGGTTGTGGTTGCCCTGACGGTGGTCCTCGGCGCGGTGCACACCTGGTTCTTCGTCGGCTGGCCGGAGACCAGGACCGGACCGAGCTGGCCCATCCTCACCCTCGGCGCGGTCCTGATGTCGGCACTCGGCGCGCTCGTCGTCTCGCGCCTGCCCGGCCACCGCATCGGCTGGTTGTTCGTCCTCATCGGCTTCTCGGTCGCGCTGAGCAACGTGCTGAGCGTCTACGAGTACGTGCTGAGGGCCGAGGACATCACGCTGGCCCGGGGGCCGGATGTCGTCCTGGCCTGGCTCACGATCCTGTTCGACCTGCCGTTCCCCGCACTGGTCCTCGTGCTGACGTTCCTCCTCTTCCCGACCGGTCACCTCCCGTCACCCCGCTGGCGGTTCCTGGTGTGGGCGGCCTGGACCACGTTCGGGCTGTTCGTGCTGATGATCCTGGCCTACAGCCCGTCCGGAGAATGTCGGGCCCATCGCCGACCCCGAGCGCGGATCTCCCGATGTGGTTCGAGGTGGCTGCGACGGTCCTGGTGATCTCGGTGCTGCTCGAGCTCGTCGCGGCCGCCGTCTCCGTGTTCGTGCGGCGCCGCCGGGCCAGCGGTGAGGAGAGACAGCAGCTGCGGTGGCTGGCCGCTGCTGCCGTCGCCGTGGCCTTCGGCCTGGCGGTGGCCATGTTCGGCGATGTCCTGCCTGGCCCGATGAGTGAGTGGTTCCGCCTGCTCCCGCTCTACCTGGGGCTCATCAGCGTCCCGGTCGCCGCGGGCCTCGCGATCCTGCGCTACCGCCTCTACGACATCGACATCCTGCTGAACCGCGCACTTGTCCTGACGGTCCTCACGGTGTTCGTCGCCGCCGGCTACGTCGCAGTCGTCGTGGTGTTCGGCGCGGTGCTCGGGCAGCGCGGCGCTGAGAGCTTCGGGACCTCGTTGCTCGCGTTCGTGCTCGTCGCGCTCGCGTTCCAACCGGTACGCCGTTTCGTGCTGCGGTTCGCCGACCGGCTGGTCTACGGCCGTCGCGCCGCGCCGTACGAGGCGCTGGCCGACTTCAGCAGCGGGGTGAGTCACGCACCGTCGCCCGACGACCTGCTGCCACTGCTGGCCGAGACGGTGGGCCGCAGCGTCCACGCCCGACGGACATCCGTCTCGTTGGAGCTGCCTGGCGCGGCCGGCCCGGTGCACCGCTCGGCGGCCTATCCGGCCGAGCGATCGCCGCAACCCTCGACCCCGCTCGACGAGGTCGTCATCGATGTCCGCGACCGCGACGACCTGGTCGCCCAGATCCGGTTGGACGTCGAGAGGCCGCTCACGGCGGACCAGTGGCAGCTGGCCAACGACCTCGCGCAGCAGGCCGCCATGGCCCTGCGCAACGCGCGGCTGGAGGCAGAGCTCGCCGACCGGGTGGAGCAGCTGGTCGCGCAGACCGCCGAGCTCGAGACATCGCGTCGGGGACTCGTGGCCGCCCGGGACGACGAGCGGCACCGGCTCGCCGGCGCTCTGCAGGAAGCCGTCGTTGCCCACCTCGAGTCGATGCCCGCAGACCTCGGGAGCCTGGCGGCCACCGTCGTCACGGACCCGACGGGCGCGGAGGCGCGGGTTGCACTGCACATCGAGTCCGCCGGATCGGCGCTGACCGAGCTGCGGACGATCAGCCGCGGGCTCCGGCCGCCGCCCACTCCTCGGCCAGCCGTTCTGGACCGAACGCCGCCTTCGTGACGTAGGCCGCCGCACCGGAACCCTCGAGCTCGAACTCGTCCTCGTCATAGGTGGACAGCAGCACGACCACGGGCCCGGCGCCGTTTGCGCGGAGCCGCCGGGTCGCTTCGATGCCGTCGATGCCCGGCAGGTTGACGTCCATCAGCACCAGGTCGGGGGCCAGCTCGGCGACCGCAGCCAGCGAGTCCTCGCCACTGGCGACGGCGCCCACGACGACAAAGCCGTCGGTCTCCTCGACCACGGCGGCCATGGCACGCCGGAACGGCTCCTGGTCGTCAACGACCAGGACGCGCACGTCGGACACGGCCGCCTCCCCTCAGGAATGATCTTCTCCTGCGCACGGCCCCCAGCGGGAGTGGGGCTGGCCGTACGCCATGGTGCGGCTCACCCCACCCCTCCATCGCCAAGGCGCGCCGAAGCGCGGCGCTTTCCCCTGGGCAGCCGTGTGGTCGGCACGATCGGCACCGGACCGCGTCATCCCTAGCGTCCTAAGGAGACAGGAAAGCAACCACTCCGAGAGAGAGCGCGACATGAGCGAGGACCTGATTATGGACGCGGAGTGCCCCCGCTGCGGTCTGGTCGAGCTGGCGGGCGACCAGGTCTGGCTCGTCCTGGCCTCGGAAGCCGCCATGTCGCACTACGCCTTCGCGTGCCCCGGCTGCGAGCAGGTCGTCCGCCATCACGCGGACGACGACATCGTGGCCGTGCTCGCTCCCCTTCTCGCCGTGGAGACCCTCGACGTACCGGCGGAGGCGCTCGAGGTCCGCGGCGGGCCCGCCCTCACCACCGACGACCTGATCGACTTCTGCCTGGCCCTGGACGCGCTGGACACGCTGGACGCGTCCCAGCCGGCCCCGGCCCGGTAGGCTGGCGGGCGTACCTGCAGGGCAGCGATGGGGCCATCACCCCGGAGCCGCCGGAAGAACCCCGGACCACGCCAGCGCACCGCCCCGGCGCGGCCCGGTCACTAGAACCGGCAGCAGGACGAACGAAGTGGGCCGGTCGACGTCTCGACGTCGGCGGCCAAGGAGGGTGGTACCGCGGGGTGACCGCGACGGGCACGCAGCCCGTCGTACGCCTCGTCCCTTCGCCGGCCGCACACCGACGAAGGAGCACCACCCGTGAGCCCGCGCCGCTACACCCCGATCCCCCCGCAGGTCGACCTGCCGGCGATGGAGCGGGAGATCCTCGAGCTCTGGCACCGCGAGGACACGTTCGCGAAGACGCTCGCGCAGACCGAGCAGGGCGAGCCGTGGACGTTCTACGAGGGCCCGCCGACCGCCAACGGCCAGCCCGGTGTGCACCACGTCGAGGCCCGGGTCTTCAAGGACGTCTTCCCCCGCTTCAAGACGATGCAGGGCCGGCACGTGGTCCGCAAGGCCGGCTGGGACTGCCACGGCCTGCCCGTCGAGATCGCGGTGGAGAAGGAGCTCGGCTTCTCGGGCAAGGGCGACATCGAGGCCTACGGCGTCGCGGCGTTCAACCAGAAGTGCCGCGAGTCGGTCGAGCGCCACGTCGACGAGTTCACCGCGATGACGGTGCGGATGGGCTACTGGGTCGACATGACCCAGCCCTACCGCACCATGGACACGCCCTACATCGAGAGCGTCTGGTGGTCGCTCAAGCAGGTGTTCGAGCGCGGCCTGCTCGTGCAGGACCACCGGGTCGCGCCCTACTGCCCCCGCTGCGGGACCGGCCTGTCCGACCACGAGCTCGCGCAGGGCTACGAGACCGTCGTCGACCCGAGCGTCTACGTGCGGTTCCCGCTGACCAGCGGACCGTACGCCGGGAACGCGTCCCTGCTCGTGTGGACCACCACGCCGTGGACGCTCGTGTCCAACACCGCCGTCGCGGTGCGCCCCGACGTCACCTACGTGACGGCTCGCAACGAGGCCGACCGACGAGCTGCTGGTCGTCGCCGAGCCGCTGGTCGGGTCCGCGCTGGGCGAGGGCTGGCAGGTGGTGGACCGGTTCTCCGGTCAGGAGATGGAGCACTGGAGCTACGAGCGGCCCTTCGACCTCGTCGACTGGCCGGAGGACGAGCTCGGTCACTTCGTCGTGCTGGCCGACTACGTCACCACCGACGACGGCACCGGACTGGTGCACCAGGCCCCCGCGTTCGGCGCCGAGGACCTCGCGGTCAGCCGGGTCTACGGCCTGCCGGTCGTCAACCCGGTGCGCCCGGACGGCCACTTCCAGGACTCGGTGCGCCTCGTCGGCGGGCAGTTCTTCAAGACCGCCGACGCCGCGCTGGTCGCGGACCTGAAGGCGCGCGGCCTGCTGTTCCGGCAGGAGCCCTACGAGCACGCCTACCCGCACTGCTGGCGCTGCCACACGCCGCTGCTCTACTACGCGCAGCCGTCCTGGTACATCAGGACCACCGCGATCAAGGACCAGCTGCTCGCCGAGAACGAGCGCACGAACTGGTTCCCCGACAACATCAAGCACGGCCGCTACGGCGACTGGCTCGAGAACAACATCGACTGGGCGCTGTCGCGCAGCCGCTACTGGGGCACGCCGCTGCCGATCTGGGTCAACGACGAGGACCCGAGCCAGCTGGTCTGTGTCGGGTCGCTGGCCGAGCTCGGCGAGCTGGCCGGCCGTGACCTCGGCTGACACCGACCCGCACCGGCCGTACGTCGACGACATCACGTTCACCAAGCCCGGGGTGCCGGGCACGTTCCGGCGGGTGCCCGAGGTGATCGACGGCTGGTACGACTCCGGGGCGATGCCGTTCGCCCAGTGGGGATACCCCCACGCCGAGGGCTCGAAGGAGCGGTTCGGCTCGGCGTACCCCGCCCAGTTCATCTGCGAGGCGATCGACCAGACCCGCGGCTGGTTCTACACGCTGATGGTGATCGGGACGCTGGTGCACGGGAAGTCGTCGTACGAGAACGTGCTCTGCCTCGGGCACATCCTCGCCGAGGACGGCCGCAAGATGAGCAAGCACCTCGGCAACATCCTCGAGCCGATCCCGTTGATGGACGCGCACGGCGCCGACGCCCTGCGGTGGTTCATGGCCGCGAGCGGGTCGCCCTGGCTGTCGCGACGGGTGGGCCATGCGGTGCTTCAGGACATCGTCCGCAAGACGCTGCTCACCTACTGGAACACCGCGTCGTTCCTCACCCTCTACGCCAACGCCAACGACTGGGCACCGGGCGGGGAGGTCGCGCCGATCGAGGAGCGACCGTTGCTCGACCGGTGGGCCGTGTCGGAGACGCACCGGCTGGTCCAGGACGTGACCGCTGCCTACGAGGCGTTCGACACCCAGCGCGCCGGCCGGCTGCTCGCCGACCACATCGACACGTTGTCCAACTGGTACGTGCGCCGGTCCCGGCGCCGCTTCTGGGACGGCGACCCGGCGGCGCTCGCGACCTTGCACGAGTGCCTGTACGTCGTGACCCAGCTGCTCGCGCCGATCATGCCGTTCGTGACCGAGCGGGTCTGGCAGGACGTCGTACGCCCGGTCTGGCCGGACCTGCCGGAGTCGGTGCATCTCGCCGCGTGGCCGACGGTCGACGGCGCGCTCGTCGACGACGACCTCGCGGCGCAGGTCGCACTCGTGCGCCGGGTGGTCGAGCTCGGCCGCGCGGCGCGGGCCGAGTCGAAGGTGCGCAACCGCCAGCCGCTCGGGCGCGCCCTCGTCGGCGCCCCCGGCTGGCAGGGGCTGCCGGCCGAGCTGAAGACGCAGGTGGCCGACGAGCTGAACGTGCTCGCGTTCGAGGAGCTCGGCGGAGAGCTCGTCGAGCACAGCGCCAAGGGCAACTTCCGTGCGCTGGGCAAGCGCTTCGGCGCACGAACGCCGGCCGTCGCGGCTGCTGTCGCGGCGGCCGATGCCGGGGCGCTCGCGAGCTCGCTGCGCGAGACCGGCTCGGCAACGGTGACGGTCGACGGCGAGGACGTCTCCGTCGGACCGGACGAGGTGGTGGTCACCGAGACGCCGAAGGAGGGGTGGGCCGTGGTGACCGACGCCGGTGAGACGGTCGCCCTCGACCTCGAGCTCACCCCGGCGCTGCGCCGGGCCGGCCTGGCGCGGGAGGTCGTCCGGCTCGTGCAGGAGGCCCGCAAGACGTCCGGCTTCGACGTGACCGACCGGATCGCCCTGCGCTGGCAGGCCGACGGCGAGCTGGCCGACGCACTGCGCGAACACGCCGATCTGGTGGCCGGCGAGGTGCTCGCCCTGCGGTTCGAGGAGGGCGATCCGGGGCCCGCACAGGGTGCGGACGGCACCGTGCACGACGATGCGGACCTCGGCCTGCGCTTCGCGGTAACCCGAATGGCCCAGTGAGCGCGTAAAAGTTCGGTATCCCGGCACCTCAGCCGAACGGCGTTACGCGGAATCATCCGTTCGGCCTAGTGAAGTTGTGGGGGTGCCCGAACCGATACTCATGCAGGAGTCGGAGCGGTCGCCACCAGAGCGGACGTCCACCCGAGGGCAGAGGGGAGGTCCGCAATGGCGCTGCATGTCGTTCCGCTGGGTGGACCGACGGTGTCGGTCAAGCTCAAGGACAACGCGATCGCGGTCCCGGCGCTGGCCAGTCAGGTGCGGCCGGCTCTCGTCGTCCCCGAGCGCGAGACCCGCGAGCTGCTCGCTGCGGCCAACCGGAACGACGTCGGCATCGGCGGTCCGTTCTCCGCCGGCCCTGCCGGTGTGCAGGTCTGGGACGGGCCGTTCAACGGACCCAGCGGCAGCCACGGCACCGCCAAGCACCTCGGCTCGGTCGACTGGAGCTACGACACCCCCGCCAAGCACTACGTCACGATCTACCGGGTGATGATCACCCAGGCCGGCATCGAGGCAGGCGAGACGACCTACTCCGTGCTCACCAAGGTGCTGGGTCTGGCTGGTCTCGACGCCGACGGCAGCCGCATCACGCTGCCGGTGCCGCCCGCCCGTGACCCGTTCCGCCGGATGGCCGCCATGGCCGAGGTCGGCTGACCACTCAGCCGCGCGGCTCGGGACCCTCGTCGAGGACGTAGCCGCTGCCCTGCGACGCCTGCGGCTGCTGCGGCGGACCACCGGGCGCCTCCGCCGGCGGACCGCTGTTGCCGCCGCCGACCGGCGCACCGGGTGCGAACGGTCCCCGTCTGCTGACCTGCCGGTTGCCCGGCGGACTGACCCGCCGGCTGGCCCTGCTGACCCTGCTGGCTGAACCGCTGCCCTGCTGCCCACCGCGGCTGTCCACCGCCCGATGACTGGGCCGCGGGCGCCTCGCTGGTGCGCCCCTCGAGCTCGCGCAGCTGGGTCTCCAGGTAGGACTTGAGCCGGCTGCGGTATTCGCGCTCGAAGGCTCGCAGGCCCTCGACCTTGCGCTCCAGGGCCTGGCGCTCGTTCTCCAGCGACCCGATGAGCTGGCGTTGCTTCTCCTCGCCCTCACGGCGCATCTGCTCGGCCCGCTGACGCGCCTCGCCGACGATGCGGTCGGCCTGCGTCTGCGCCTCGGCGATGAACTCGTCGGCGGTGCGCTGGGCCATCGCCAGGATGCCGGTCGCGCTCTCCGTCGACGCGCCCGCGGCGACCTGCGCTGCCTGCGCCGGCGGCTGGGCCGGGGCGGGTGCCGGCGTCGGGGGCGGGGTGGGTGCCGGGGTGGGCGGCGGGGCTGCCGGCGTCGGCGCCGGCGCTGGCGCGATCTGCTGGGTCGTGGTGACCCGCCCACCGTCGCCGCTCTCGGCAGCCGCACGCTGGGCAGCGGCGAGCTTGGACTTCAGCTCGTCGTTCTCGCGGTAGAGCCGGGTCAGCTCCGCCTCGACCTCGTCGAGGAACTCGTCGACCTCGGTCTCGTCATAACCCGGCTTGAGACGCGTGCTGGTGAACTGCTTGTTGGCCACGTCCTCGGGAGTCAGCGGCATGACGGGGGTCTCCTCAAGGTGCTGGCTGGGTCTGCTGTGTCGACTGCGCTGGGTCGGCGTCTGGCTGTGTCTGCGCAGGCCATTCTGGCGCAACCTTGCCGGTAGGTCACGTTCACCCCGCCACCGACTCCAGGATACTGATCATGACCTGGATGAGGATCAGCAGCACGAGGAACGACAGGTCCAGGCTGACCGACCCGATCCGCAGGGGCGGAATGATCTTGCGCAGGGCCCGCAGCGGCGGGTCGGTGGCGGTGTAGATGATCTCGGCCAGAACGAGCACGGGCCCGTGCGGGCGCCAGGACCTGGCGAACATCTGGATGTAGTCCAGGATCAGGCGTCCGATGAGCAGGATGAAGTACAGCCAGAGGGCGATGATGAGCAGCCCGAGGACGAGGTTCACCCCCGCTGCCCATCAGCTCTGGTTGAAGAAGCCACTCTCGGCCATCCGTGCCTTGTCCTCGGCGGTCACCGTCACGTTCGCCGGTGAGAGCAGGAAGACCTTGTTGGTCACCCGCTCGATCGTGCCACGCAGGCCGAAGACGAGCCCCGCCGCGAAGTCGACCAGACGCTTGGCGTCGGAGTCGTCCATGTCGGAGAGGTTCATGATCACCGGCGTGCTCTCGCGGAAGCTCTCGCCGATCTGCTTGGCCTCGTTGTAGGTCCGCGGGTGGATCGTGGTGATCCGGTCGAAGGACCGCACCGAGCTGGCGACCCCGACCTGGGGGCGGCGCTCGGTCATGGTCGCGACCGACCCACGCGCGTCCTCACGAATCGGCGCGAGGGAGCGGGAGCCGCTGGCGGCGCGGTGAGGCGTCGCCGTCGGTGCCGGTCATCTCGTCGTAGTCGTCGTAGTCGTAGCGGTCCTCGTCCTCGACGAGGCCGAGGTAGACCATCGCTTTGCGCATCGCGCCGGCCATGCCTGTGCCCTCCGGTCGGTGGACGGACCTGTGGGGTCCACATCAGCAGGCCGAGCATCCGGCCTTGCGCAAAACGCTACCCGAGCGGAGGCCGCGAACCGAGCAAGGCGGTGCCGACGCGCAGGTGTGTCGCGCCGTGCTCCACCGCGGCCTCGAGGTCGCCGCTCATGCCCGCGGACACCATGACCGCCTCCGGGTACGACGTGCGCAGCTCTCCCGCGAGCAGCGCCAGCCGGGCGAAGGCCTCGCCGGCGTCTCCCTCTCGGGGCGCCACCGCCATCAGCCCGCCGAGGCGCAGCGACGCCAGCGGCGTCGATCGCGGCCGCCACGGCGGCCAGCTCCTCGGGCCTGGCGCCGCCTCGACCGGGGTCTCGGCCGGCCTCGACGTCGAGGTCGACCTGGACCAGCGCGGTCACCACCCGCTCGTGCTCCTCGGCTCCCCGGTCCAGCGCCTCGACCAGCCGGACTCGGTCGACCGCGTGCACCACGTCGGCGTACGCGGCCACCGCCGCGGCCTTGTTGCTCTGCAGCTGTCCGACGAAGTGCCACCGCAGCCCGGCGATCCCGGCCGCCGAGCACTCCGCCACCTTGGGGGCTGCCTCCTGGTGCCGGTTCTCGCCGACGTCGTGCAGACCGAGCGCCGCGAGATGGCCGACGTCGGTCGCCGGGAACGTCTTGGTCACCGCAACGACGGTCACCTCGTCCGGCGACCTGTCGGCCGACGCGCACGACGCCGCGATCCGCTCGCTGGACCGCGGCCCAGTTCGCCGCGATCTCCGCGCGCCTCGCTTCGCCGTTCATGGCTTCACTGTGGTGCCAGCAGGGCCAGGCCGGCGAAGCGGCCGGTGACGCCGTCGCGGCGGTGGGAGTAGAGGCGGTCGGACTCCGCGGTGCACAAGGGGTCGACCTCGATCGAGGCGACCCCGGCTGCTTCGAGCTGGGCCACCACGCCGGCGCGGATGTCCAGGGCAGCCGTCGCCGGCTCGGGTCGTCGACCGAGCCGCCGGCTCGATCGCGGCGACCTCGTCCTGAAGCTCCGCCGGCACCTCGTAGCACCGGCCGCAGATCGCCGGTCCGACGAGTGCCGCATGTCGTGGCGGGCTGCGCGCCCAGGCTGCGCATCGCGTCGAGGGTCGCTGCCACGATGCCGCCGGCCATGCCGCGCCGACCCGCATGCGCCACCGCGACCACGCCGGCGGTCGGTGTCGGCGAGCAGGACCGGCGCGCAGTCGGCGACCAGGACGACCAGCGCGAGTCCGGGCGCCGCGGTGACCAGCGCGTCGGCCTCCGGAGGAGGCCCGCCCGATCCCCGGCCCGTCGACGACGGCGACGGTCGTTCCGTGCACCTGGGACATCAGGACGAGATGGTCGGCCGGCGACACCGAACGCATCCGCGAGCAGCGCACGGTTGCTCGCGACGCGCGACGGCTCGTCACCGACGTGACCGCCGAGGTTCAGCTCGGCGTAGGGCGCTGCGCTCGTCCCGCCGTAGCGGTCGGTGACGGCGAACCGGGCGTGCCCGGCAGCCGCGAGCTCGCCGGTGCGCAGGAACGTGACGGCCTACTTCAGGAAGTCGGGGACGTCGAGCTCGTCGTCGTCGAACACGATCGTGCGCGCCGGCCGGGACGCCCGGCTGGCGGCCGGCTGCTCCGTGCGCGGCAACGAGATGTGGCCGTTGGCGCCGTTCTGGTTGCTGGCCATGGCCGGCTCCAGCGCGGGCTCCATCGGCGGCCGGTCCGGGATCGGGCTGTCGCCCGGCGCAGGTGTCGATGCCGGCGTCGCGGAGTGCCGGGGCACGGTCTCCATCGGCGAGGGCGTGTAGGTCGGGCGGGACGCCGTGGACTGCGCCGCGTTGGCGGTGGCCTCGGCCTTGCGCGTGGACGCCGAGCTGGCCCGTCGCGGCGTGCCGCCGTCGAAGCCGGCGGCGATGACCGTCACCCGCACCTCGTCGCCGAGCGCGTCGTCGATGACCGCACCGAAGATGATGTTGGCCTCCTGGTGCGCGGCCTGCACGACCAGCTGGGCGGCCTCGTTGATCTCGAACAGGCCGAGGTCGGAGCCGCCGGAGATGGACAGCAGCACGCCGTGGGCACCGTCGATGGACGCCTCGAGCAAGCGGGCTGGAGATGGCCATCTCGGCGGCCTCCACAGCGCGGTTGTCGCCACGGGCCGAGCCGATGCCCATCAGCGCCGACCCGGCGCCGCTCATGACCGACTTCACGTCGGCGAAGTCGAGGTTGATCAGCCCGGGGGTGGTGATCAGGTCGGTGATGCCGGACACGCCCTGCAGCAGCACCTGGTCGGCGGACTTGAACGCGTCGAGGACGCTGATGTTGCGGTCGGAGATCGACAGCAGCCGGTCGTTGGGGATGACGATGAGGGTGTCGACCTCGTTGCGCAGCTCGTCGATGCCGGTGTCGGCAGACAGCGCGCGGCGGCGTCCCTCGAAGCCGAACGGGCGGGTCACGACGCCGATGGTCAGGGCACCGATCGACCGGGCGATGCGCGCGACCACGGGAGCGCCTCCCGTGCCGGTGCCACCGCCCTCGCCGGCCGTGACGAAGACCATGTCGGCCCCGCGCAGGACCTCTTCGATCTCCTCGGCGTGGTCCTCGGCGGCCCGGTTGCCGACCTCGGGGTTGGCGCCCGCGCCGAGACCCCGGGTGAGCTCGCGGCCGACGTCGAGCTTGACGTCCGCGTCGGACATGAGCAGGGCCTGGGCGTCGGTGTTGATCGCGATGAACTCGACGCCCTTGAGGCCGACCTCGATCATCCGGTTGACCGCGTTCACGCCGCCGCCGCCGATGCCGACGACCTTGATGACCGCGAGGTAGTTCTGCGGTGCTGCCACGTCGGTGCCTCTCGTTGTGGTCTTCGCCTGGCCGAACCCGGAACCCTCACCCTCAAGTTGAGCCTTATAGTTATGTCAACTTCGAGGTTGAGCAGGACCGTAGGTCGCGACCGGACCCGATTCAACGACCGCCGGGTCGGGCCCGCGTGCCGGGCGTGTCGCAACCGCCCCACAGTTGTCAGACTCTCGTGGCCCGGGCAGGGGGCGAGAGTCTGACAAGTCGGCTCAGCTCGGCGTTGTCAGCCGCGACGCGTGGTCGGCGCGTCCGGGGCGCTCACGTCGTAGACCCGGGCCCGGCGCGACATCAGCGCCGTGAGCACCGCGGCCTTGCGGTCGCCGCGCTCCGGGCTCCCCCACACGACCGTGCGGTCGCGGGTGAGCCGCAGCGTCACCTGCTCCGGCGAGGCGGCACGCACCTCGAGCAGCTGGCGGCGCACCGATGCGGGCACCGACGTCAGCACGGTCAGCGCCGCGCGGAAGGCCGGCTCGCCCGCTGCCGCCGGGGCCGTGACCAGCGGCAGGCCCTTCGGCCGCTTGCGCACCGTGTCGAACGCGACGCCGCTCGGGTCGACGAGCAGGTACGACGAGCCGCGTCGCTGCACCGCGGCAGGGACCCGCTCCTGCACGACGATCTGCACCGACCGCGGCCACTGCCGCGAGACCGAGACGGTGCGCACCGCGACCAGGGCACGGACCCGCCGGGCGACCGCCTCGGTGTCCACCCGGGCCAAGGGTGTGGCCGGCGCGACGTCGGCGGCGGCGAGCACCTCGGCGGGCGTCACCCGCGACGTGCCGGTCACCTCCACCGTCCGGACGGACAGCAGCGTGGACTCCAGCACGACCCAGCCGGCGGCACCGGCCAGCACCATCACCAGACCGAGCACGACCAGCACCCGCAGCCGCGACCAGCGCCGGGCCCAGCATCCGGCGGGCGAACCGGTGGCCGGACGTGGCCGACAGGCTCATGTCGCGGTCTCCTGGGCCGCGGCGGAGCCCGCGAGCAGGGCGAGGACCTCGGGACCGATCATCGTGACGTCGCCCGCGCCGAGGGTGATGACGATGTCCCCCGGGCGCGCACGAGCGACCAGCTGGGCGGCCACGGCCGACCAGGACGGCTCGAACAGCACGTGGTTGCGGTCCAGCGGCACCGCGGCCGCGACGCTCGCGCCGGTCACGCCGGGCATCGGGTCCTCGCGCGCGGCGAAGACCTCCATCACGATGACGTCGTCGGCGAGCCCCAAGGCCTCCCCGAACTCCGTCGCGAACGCCTTGGTGCGGCTGTAGAGGTGGGGCTGGAACACGACGACGACCCGACCGGGCGCGGCCACCTCGCGGGCAGCGGTCAGGTCGGCCCGCACCTCGGTCGGGTGGTGGGCGTAGCTGTCGTAGACGCGGATGTCACCCGCGACACCCTTGAGCTCGAAGCGCCGCCGGGTGCCGCTGAACGCCTCGATGCCGGCCCGCAGGCCGTTGACCGGGTAGCCGAGCTCGAGGCCGGCCGCCATCGCCGCGGCGGCGTTGAGCACGTTGTGCCGGCCGGGGATCTGCACGGTCACCCGACCGAGCCGGCGGCCGCGGACGACCAGCTCGAAGGTCGACGTGCCACCGGTCATCGACAGGTCGGTGACCCGGACGTCGGCGTCCTCGCTCTCGCCGTAGGTGTGGACCGCGATGCCGCGGTCGCGCGCCGACCTGGCGAGCCGGCGCGCTCCGTCGTCGTCCGCGCAGACGACGAGGAAGCCGGTCGGTGCGATCCGCTTGCTGAACGCGACGAACGCGTCCTCGACCGCCTCGGCGGTGCCGTAGTGGTCGAGGTGGTCGGGCTCGACGTTGGTCACGATCGCCGCGAACGGCTCGTAGATGAGGAACGAGCCGTCGCTCTCGTCCGCCTCGGCGACGAACGTGTCGCCCGACCCGCTGTGCGCGTTGGCCCCCGACTCGTTGAGGTGCCCGCCGATCGCGAACGACGGGTCGGCACCGCAGTGCTGGAGGGCGACCGTCAACAGCGACGTGGTCGTCGTCTTGCCGTGGGTGCCCGCGACGGCGACCGCTCGCCGCCCCGCCATCACCGAGGCCAGCGCCGCCGCCCGCGGCAGCACGCGCAGCCCCTGCTCGCGCGCGGCCACCAGCTCGGGGTTGCCGGGCCGGATCGCGCTGGACACCACCACGGTCTCGGCCTTGCCGAGGTTGCCGGCGTCGTGGCCGACATGGATCGTCGCGCCGAGTGCGCGCAACGCGGTGAGCGCGACCGAGTCCTTGGCGTCGCTGCCGGAGACCGCCACCCCGCGGGCGAGCAGGATGCGCGCGATCCCGGACATGCCGGCGCCACCGATGCCGACGAAGTGCACCTGGCCGAGCTCCTCGGCCGGCACGGTGTTCGCGGGTGCGGGAACGGCACTCACGGTCGTGCGGCTCCCTTCGACGACGACGCGGTGGTCAGAACCAGGTCGGCCAGGCGTTCGTCGGCATCCGGCCGGCCGAACCGCGCCGCGGCGCCACCCATCGTCGCCAACCGATCGGGGTCGGTCAGCAGGGGGGTCAGCGTGTCGCGCACCCAGGTCGGGGTGCAGGCCGCGTCGGTGACCATCAGGCCGCCACCGGCGGCCACGACCGGACCGGCGATCAGCTCCTGCTCGCCGTTGCCGATCGGCAGCGGGACGTAGGCCGCCGGCAGCCCGACCGCGGCCATCTCGCTGACCGTGTTGGCCCCGGCCCGGCACAGCGCCAGGTCGGCGGCCGCGTAGGCCAGGTCCATCCGGTCCAGGTAGGGCACGACGACGTACGGCGGGGCGCCGGGCTCGGTCTCGACCTCGACCACGTTGTGGGGCCCGCACGCGTGCAGCACCTGGATCCCCGCAGCGGCCAGGGCCGAGGCAGCGCCCGAGGCGGCCTCGTTGAGCCGGCGCGCCCCTTGCGAGCCACCGGTGACGAGCAGCGTCGGGCGGTCCTCGTCCAGCCCGTAGGCCGCGCGCGCCACCGGCCGCCGGGCGGTCCGGTCCAGGGTGGCGATGGACCGGCGGATCGGCAGCCCGACGTACTGGCCGTGGCGGATGGGGGTGTCCGGGAAGCTGGTCGCGACGTGGCGGGTGAGGCGCGCACCCAGGCGGTTCGCCCAGCCGGGCCGCGGGTTGGCCTCGTGCACGACGATCGGCACCCCGAGCCGGCGGGCGGCGATGTAGGCAGGACCGGCGACGTAGCCCCCGAAGCCGACGAGCACGTCCGCGTGGTGGTCGCGCAGCACCTCGGTCGCCGCGCGGACCGCCGCCCGCAGCCGGCCCGGTGTCCGCCACAGGTCGGGACCGGGCTTGCGTGGGATCGGCACCGAGGGGATGAGCGCCAGCTCGTAGCCGCGGGCGGGCACCAGCCGGTTCTCCAGCCCGCGCGCGGTGCCGATCGCGGTGATCCCGATCGACCCGTCGCGTCGGCGCAGCGCGTCGGCGAGCGCGAGGGCAGGCTCGACATGGCCGGCGGTCCCTCCCCCGGCGATCACGACGTGCACGGCTACCTCCGGCGGGGTTGCCGGGCGAAGGACAGCAGCATCCCCAGGCCGAGCATGGTGGGCACGAGTGCGGATCCGCCGTAGGAGACCAGCGGCAGTGGCACACCGGTGATCGGCAGGATCCCGAGCACCGCGCCGATGTTGACGAGCGCCTGCACGAGGATCCACGCGGTCACCCCCGCCGACGCGATCCGGACGAACGGGTCGCCCGCGTGCACCGCCACCCGCAGGCCGGCGTAGCCGATGACGCCGAACAGGACGAGGACCGCCAGCGTCCCGACCAGACCCAGCTCCTCGCCGATGATCGCGAAGATGAAGTCGGTGTGCGCCTCGGGCAGCAGCCCCCACTTCTCCTTCGAGCCGCCGAGGCCCGCGCCCCACCAGCCACCCGAGGCCAGCGCGAACTTCCCGTGCAGCGCCTGCCATCCGCCGTCGAGCGGGTCCAGGGTCGGGTTGAGCCACGTCGTGATGCGCTCCAGGCGCTCGGCCTTGGTCTGCACCATCACCGCGACGACGAGCAGCACCGGCGCGCCGACCCCGACGAACAGCCGCAGCGGGCAGCCGGCGACGTAGAGCAGCGCGCACAGGATCGCGATGAGGATCACCGCGGTTCCGAGGTCACCGCCGAGGAGGACGAGCATCACGACCAGGCCGCCGACCGGGACGAGCGGGACCAGCAGGTGCTTCCACTGGCCGAGCAGCCGCTGCTTGCGGGTCAGCAGGTCCGCCGCCCAGATGACCAGGGCGAGCTTGGCCAGCTCGGACGGCTGGATGCGGAACGGCCCGCCGAAGTCGATCCAGTTGCGGTTGCCCTTGACCTCGGTGCCGGCGAACACGACCAGGCACAGCAACGCGATCGCGGCGATCAGACCGACGTACGCCGATGCGCGCCACACCCGCACGGGGAGCCGCGAGGCAACCATCATCAGCGGCAGGCCGATGACCACCCACATCGCCTGCTTGGCGACGATGGCGTACGACGAGCCGAACGACCGGTAGGCCGCCACGCTGGACGCGGAGAACACCATCACCAGGCCGAGCACGAGCAGCAGCAGGGTGGCGCCGAGCAGGAGGTAGTAGGGCGTGGCGGCGCGGTGCAGCAGCGACTCGTCGGCCGCGGTGCCTGCCGAGCCGGCCCGCTGCCCGGGGACTCCTGCCGCGCGGCGGCCGGCGTGACCGGCGCGGCCCGCGACCCGGGTGCCGCTGGGTGGGGAGAGGGCGGTCATGGCATCAGGCGCCGGACAGCTGCGGCGAACGCATCTCCGCGCTCGCCGTAGTTGGTGAACATGTCCATCGACGCGCAGGCCGGCGCGAGCAGCACGGTGTCCCCGGGGCGCGCGAGGCCCCGGGCGGCGCGCACGACGTCGTCCATGGCTCCAGTGTCGGTCGCCGGGACGTCGACCACGGGGACCTCGGGCGCGTGTCGCGCGAGCGCATCGGCGATCAGCGCCCGGTCCCGGCCGAGCAGCACGACCCCGCGCAGCCGGTCGGCGGCGCCCGCCACCAGCTCGTCGAACTCCGCGCCCTTCGCGAGGCCACCGGCGATCCACACCACGGGTCGGAACGCCGCCAGCGACGCGGCCGCGGCATGCGCGTTGGTGGCCTTCGAGTCGTCGACGTAGTCGACGCCGTCGATCGAGGCGACCAGGTCGATGCGGTGCGGGTCGGGACGGAAGGCGCGCAGTCCCGGCGGCCACGGCGTCCGCGGCCGACCTCGAGGGTGCGGGCCAGCGCCGCGGCGGCGAGGGCGTTGGCGACGTTGTGCGGCGCCGGCGGCTGCACGACGTCGACCGGTGCGAGCTCGACGACGGACCCGTCCGGTCCGCGCTCGACGAGGGCGCCGGCCAGGACGCCGAGCTGACCCGGCGCCGGCTCGGTGAGGGTGAACGACACCGGCGCCGGCCCGCTGTCGTGCCGCGAGGCCGCCAGCCTGCGGGTCGCGTCGTCGTCGGCGTTGAACACGGCCACCGTGCCGGGCGCCCAGATCCGGGCCTTGTCGGCCGCGTAGTCCTCCACCGAGCCGTGCCAGTCGAGATGGTCCGGTGCCAGGTTGAGGATCGCCGCCGCGCGGCACGCGACGGTCGACGTCCAGTGCAGCTGGTAGCTGGAGAGCTCGACGGCCAGCACGTCGTACGCCGGCTCGGCGAGCACCGCGTCGAGCAGGGGAACGCCCACGTTGCCGCACGCGACGGCCCGATGGCCCGCAGCGGAGAGCATCGAGGTGAGCATCCGCACCGTCGTGGTCTTGCCGTTGGTGCCGGTGACGCCGAGCCACGGGACCGACGGGTCCCGCAGCCGCCAGGCCAGCTCCACCTCGCCCCACACCGGAACGCCGCGCGCGGCGGCCTGCGCGAACAGCGGATGGGTCGGCCGCCAGCCCGGTGAGGTGACGACCAGCTCGGCGTCCGGGGGCAGGACCTCGTCGTTGCCCAGCTTGGCGTCCACCGTCGTGACCTGGGCACCGCGCTGCGCAAGGACGCGTTCGGCGGCCGCCCCCGACAGGCCCAGCCCGGCGACGCAGACATGGACCCCTGACCCAGGCGTCCTCGGCGCGAGCATCGTCGCGCCAGTCCGAGGTCAGCGGTCATGACGCGCCGGTCATGTGTCGGCGCCGACGACCCACTCCGCGTAGAACACGCCGAGTCCCAACGCGACCAGCAGCCCCGCGATGATCCAGAAGCGGATGACGATGGTCACCTCGCCCCAGCCCGACCAGCTCGAAGTGGTGCTGCAGCGGAGCCATCCGGAAGATGCGCCGGCCGGTCAGCTTGAAGAAGCCCACCTGCACGATCACCGACAGCGCGATCAGGACGAACAGCCCGCCGATGAGCACCAGCAGCAGCTGGGTGCGGGTGGTGAGGGCGAGCCCGGCGAGGGCACCACCGAGAGCGAGCGAGCCGGTGTCACCCATGAAGATCTTGGCGGGCGACGCGTTCCACCACAGGAAGCCGAAGCAGGCGCCCATGACGGCGGCCGCGACGACGGCAAGGTCCAAGGGGTCGCGCACCTCGTAGCACTGGGGAACGAGATTGGTCTGGCAGTTGTTGCCGAACTGCCAGATGCCGATCAGCACGTAGGACGCGAACACCATCACCGACGTGCCGGTCGCGAGGCCGTCCAACCCGTCGGCGAGGTTCACGCCGTTGGACGTGCCGGCGATCATCACGTAGGCCCAGACGACGAACATCACGGCACCGAGGGCCAGCCCGGTGTCGCGGATGAACGAGACGTCGGTCGACGCCGGGGTGTAGCCGGCCTTGTCCGGGAAGTTGATGGCGAGGATCGCGAACGTCACCGCGATCACCATCTGGCCGACGAGCTTGGCCCAGGCCCGCAGCCCGAGGCTGCGCTGCTTGGCCACCTTGATGTAGTCGTCGACGAAGCCGACGAGTCCCAGCCCGGTCATCAGGAACAGCACGAGCAGCCCCGAGACGGTGACCGGGCGCAACGTGACGACGTGCGCGGCGGCGTAGCCGAGCAGCGTGCCCAGGATGATGATCGCGCCGCCCATCGTCGGCGTGCCGCGCTTGGTGTGGTGCGACGTCGGGCCGTCGTCGCGGATCAGCTGCCCGTAGCCCTGCTTCACGAGGAGCCGGATCGCGACCGGCGTGCCGAACAGCGAGAAGACCAGCCCGATGGTGGCCGCGAGCAGGACCTGTCTCATGCCGGCGCACCTGCTTCGAGCAGCCCCTGGGCAACCCGCTCGAGGCCGGCCGCCCGCGAGGCCTTGACGAGGACGACGTCGCCGGGGCGCACCTGCGCGCGCAGCAGCGTGAGGGCCGCGTCGACGTCGGACACGAAGACGGGCTCCTCGCCGAGGTACGTCGTGCCGGGCACCGCCGTCTCCCTGGCCGCGTCGGAGATGCCACGGGCACCGTCGCCCACGGCGACGACGCGGCTCAGCCCGAGGCGCACTGCCAGTGTGCCGACCTTCGCGTGCTCCGTTGCTGCCGCCGCGCCGAGCTCGCGCATCTCGCCCAGCACGGCCCAGCTCCGCCGGCCGCCGGACATCGCCGCGACGGTCTCCAGCGCGGCCCGGACCGACTCGGGGTTGGCGTTGTAGGCGTCGTTGACGACGGTGACGCCGTCGTCGCGCTCGACGACCTCCATCCGCCACCGGCTGCGCGGTGTCGCCTCGCCCAGGGCCTGGGCGACCTGCTCGACCGGGACGCCGAGGACGTGGGCGACGGCGGCGGCGGCCAGCGCGTTCGAGACGTGGTGCGGGCCGTGCAGCCGGAGCCGCACCCGGGCGGCACCGTCGGGTGTCACGCAGGTCGAAAGCGGCCCGGCCCTGGTCGTCGACCTCGATGCCCTCGGCCCGGACGTCGGCGGCCGGGGCGGTGCCGAACGTCACCACCCGGCCCGGCGGCTGCCGACGCCATCGCGAGCACGAGCGGGTCGTCGGCGTTCAGGACGGCCACCCCGTCGGACGGCAGCGACTCGACCAGCTCGCGCTTGGCGACGGCGGTCGCCTCGCGGCTGCCGAACTCCCCCGCGTGCGCGGTGCCGACGTTGAGCACGACCCCGATGCCCGGCGGCGCGATCTCGCACAGATAGGAGATGTGACCCCGGCCGCGGGCGCCCATCTCGACGACCAGATGGCGGGTGCCGGTGTCGGCGGCCAGGACCGTGAGCGGAACGCCGATCTCGTTGTTGAACGAGCCGACGGCCGCGACCGTCGGCCCGGCGGTCTCGAGCACCGCGGCCATCAGGTCCTTGGTGCTCGTCTTGCCACTGGAGCCGGTGACCCCGACGACCGTGACGTCGGCGAGCCGGTCGAGCACGGCGCGCGCGAGCCGCGCCAGACCGGCGACCGGGTCCTGCACGACGACGGCCGGCACCCCGAGCGGGCGGGCGGCGAGCACGGCGGTCGCGCCGGAGCCGACCGCCGCCGCGGCGTGCTCGTGCCCGTCCGTGTGCTCGCCCTTGATGGCGACGAACAGCGAGCCCGGCTCGGCGAGCCGGGAGTCGATGACCACGGGTCCGGTCACCATCGCCGCGGGGTCGCCGTCGTGCAGCGCACCGCCGGTGGCCGAGACGATCTCGGCCAGGGTCAGCGGGATCATCGCGCTGCCGCGATGGCCGCGCGCAGCACGGCCCGGTCGTCGAACGGGTGCACCTCCCCCGCGACCTCCTGGCCCTGCTCGTGGCCCTTGCCCGCGATCACCACGACGTCGCCGGGGCCGGCCAGGCCGACGGCCTTGTCGATGGCGGCCTTGCGGTCGGGCACGACCTCCACCGTCGCCGACCCACCGGAGCGAGCCGCGCCGGCCTTGAGCGCCGACAGGATCGCGTGCGGGTCCTCGGACCTCGGGTTGTCGTTGGTCAGCACCGCGACGTCGGCACCGCGCGCGGCGATCTCGCCCATCACCGGTCGCTTGTGCGGGTCGCGGTCGCCGCCGGCGCCGATGACCAGCAGCACGCGTCCGGATCTGTTGGTCAGGCCGCGCGCTGCGGTGAGCAGCCGCTCGAGCGCGTCGGGTGTGTGCGCGTAGTCGACGAGGGCGAGGAACTCCTGGCCCTCGGCCACCCGCTCCATCCGGCCGGGCACACCGGCGCAGCCGGCCACGCCCTTCGCGGCGGCATCCGCCTCCGCGCCCGCCTGCACGAGCGCCACGACGGCGAACGCGGCGTTGTCGACGTTGAACGCCCCGACGAGTGCGGTGCCACCGTCGACGGTCACGCCGTCGGGCCCGACCAGGCGGAACGAGCTGCCCGCCCCGGCCACCTCGACCTTCTCCACCCGCCAGTCGGCGCCGTCGCGCCCGCTCGGCGACACCGTCACCACCGGGATCCTCGCGTCGGCGGCGAGCCGCTCGCCGTACGGGTCGTCGACGTTGACCACACCCACCCTGCTGCGCCCCGGCGTGAACAAGGTCGCCTTCGCGGCGAAGTAGTCCTCGAGGTCGGCGTGGAAGTCCAGGTGGTCCTCGGAGAGGTTGGTGAAGACGGCGACGTCGTACGTCGTGCCGTCGACCCGGCCGAGCGCCAGCGCGTGGCTGGACACCTCCATCGCGACCGCGTCGACACCGCGTTCGCGCATCACCGCGAGCACGCCCTGCAGGTCGGCCGCCTCCGGCGTCGTGCGGACGCTGGGCACGGCCTCGTCGCCGATGCGGGTCTCGATCGTGCCGACCAGACCGGTCCGGTGCCCGGTGGCCCGCAGCCCGGCCTCCAGGAGGTAGGCCGTGGTGGTCTTGCCGTTGGTCCCGGTCACCCCGATCACCTGCAGCGCGCCGGACGGGTCGCCGTAGACCCAGGCCGCGAGCGTGCCCACCCGGGCGCGCGGGTCGGGCACGACAAGGACCGGGAGGCGGGCCGCCTCGGACTGCTGCGCGCCCGCCGGGTCGGTCAGGACGGCGACCGCTCCGCGCGCGCGGGCGGTCGCGGCGAACTGCGCGCCGTGGGCCGTGCTGCCGGGCAGGGCGACGTAGAGATCGCCGGGCCGCACCGAGCGCGAGTCCGACGCGATGCCGGTCACCTCGGTCTTCGCCTTGGCGCCGGGCGGCAGGTCCTGGCCGAGCTGGTCGGCGACCTCGGCGAGCGTCCGTGGCTGGAGTCCCCGGGGCCGCGCGGCGGGCGGATCGGGGGGTTGCGACACGGCTGCGAGGTTACCTGTCAGTTTCGCTCGATCCGCAGGCCGGGCGCTTTCGTGCCGGTCGGCGGAATCCGCAGTGACTGCAGCGCGAAGGACATGACCTCCTTGAACACGGGCCCGCCCGTGCTGCCACCGCCGGCGCCCGACTTGGGTGCCTGCAGGGTGACCGCCACGACCAGCCGCGGCTTGTCCAGGGGCGCCATCCCGATGAACGACATGGTGTAGCCGCGGTAACAGCTGCAGTCGGGGTTGAAGCGCTGCGCGGTGCCGGTCTTGCCCCCGACCCGGTAGCCGGGGACGCGCGCCAGCGGAGCGGTGCCGCCCTCGCCGAGCACCGTCTCGAGCATCAGCCGCACCGTCTTCGCGGTGTCCGCCGACACGACGCGGGTCCGCTTGCCGGACGGGGTGGGCTGCATCGAGCCCGCGTCGTCGCTGCGGGCCGCCACCAGCCGCGGTGCGACCCGTACGCCGTCGTTGGCGATCGTCGCGAACACCGACGCCATCTGCACCGAGTTGACGGAGTAGCCCTGG
The DNA here is from genome assembly GCA_963757295.1 of uncultured Actinomycetota bacterium. Taxonomy (GTDB): domain Bacteria; phylum Actinomycetota; class Actinomycetes; order JACCUZ01; family JACCUZ01; genus JBDUAP01. Next base: position 100,416 of record CAVWQZ010000001.1, read on the forward strand.
CCGAACGCCGACGTGTACCCGGTCGTGGCCGACCACTGCGACGGCCGGAGCAACGACCCGGACGCCTCGCCGGGGAGCCCGAGGCCGGTGGGCTGCCCGATGCCGAAGCGGCGCTGGTAGGGGTACAGCTTCTCCAGCCCCATCTTCTCGGCGGCCAGGATGGTGCCGATGTTGCTCGACTTGGCCAGCGTCCCGGCGTAGGTCAGCTTCTGGGTCTTGTGGTTCTCGAAGTCCTTGAACGTCTTGCCGGCCCGGCGCAGCCGGTTCGGCACCGTGACCGGGGTGGCCGGCGTGACCGCACCCTCCTCGATGAGGGCCGCGGCGGTGATGCACCTTGCCGGTGCTGCCGGGCTCGTAGGCCTCGGTCAGGGCGCGGTTGCCGCGTGCGGTCGCCGGCGCGTCGCCGGGGTGGCTGCGGGTCGAACGTCGGCGCGGTCGCCACGGCGAGCAGGTCACCGGTGCGGGTGTCCATCACGATCAGGGTGCCGCTGCGCGCCTTGGTCTCCTTCACCTTGCGCGGCGAGCGCACTCTGCGCGACCCACTGGATGTCGCGGTCGATGGTCAGCGCGATGTCCTGGCCCGGCACCGCGTCGCGCTCTGCGGTCTCGCCGGTGGGGATGCGCCGGCCACCTGCTCCACGCTCGAAGGTCACCTCGCCGTCGGTGCCGGCGAGCACGTCGTCCAGGGCGTACTCCAGCCCGCCCAGGCCCTTCCCGTCCGCGCCGACGAAGCCGACCAGGTTGGCCCCGACGGCGCCGGCGGGGTAGGTGCGGCGACTCGTCTGCTCGCCGAAGATGCCCGGCAGCCCGTCGGTGGCCTTGCGCTCCCCGTCGGCGGGCAGGTCCAGCTCGCGGACCTGCCGCCACACCTCCGGGGTGACCGCCTTGGCCACGTAGGCGAAGCGGTCGGTCCCGGTCAGCGTGCGTTCGAGCACGTGCGGGTCAGCAGCCAGCAGCGGCGCGAGCACCCGCGCGGTCGCCTCGGGGTCGACGACCAGCGTCTGGTCGGCGGTGATGTTCACGGCGTCGACGGTGGCGGCGAGGGCGACCCCGTTGCGGTCGGTGATCGTGCCGCGCGTCGCCGGGAGTGCGACGGTGCGCAGCCGGCCCTTGGCCGCCTCGTTGGCGTAGGCCGTCGCGTCCAGGCCCTGCAGCTGCACCAGTCGGCCGCCGAACAGCGACATCACGACGGCGAGCACGACGACCGCGCCGCGCAGCCGTCGACGGGTGTCGGCGAGCCGCAGCCCGGGGGCAGGACGCGACCGGGGTCGCCGCGGAGGTGCCGGCCGGCGCGCCGGCGCCCGCCGGGCGGGTTGACCACGACGCGGTCGCGACGCGCCCTGGACCGGTCGCGGCGGGCGTGCGGTCACCGGCGCACCGTGGTGGGAGCAGGCGTCGCCGCGGGCGTCGTCGCGTTCTCGTCTTCGTCTTCGCCGTCGTCGCTGTCGGCTTCGGCTTGGGCGGCGGCGCGACGCCCGCCTTGGGCTTGCCGAGGATGCGGCCGTCCGAGGTGCGGATGAACGCCGGGTTCTCGCTGCGCACCATGCCGAGCGTCTTGGCCCGGGCGGCCAGCCGCTGCGGTGCGGCCAGCGCCGCGATCTCCTGCTCCAACGCCTGCTCGCGGTCGGTGAGAACGGCGGAGCGGGCGGTCAGGTCGTGCAGCCGGAAGGAGTCCTCCGCGATCGCGGTGTGCAGGAACAGCAGGCCGCCGAGGCCGGCCGTCAGCAGCGCACCGACGAGGAGCACGAACGGCGCCTTGGGTGCCGGCGCGCGCAGCGGCGGGACGACGGTGAGCCGCGGACGAACCGTGGTCGGCCGGGAGGGGTGTGGCCGCGCGGCGGGCGCGTGGAGAAGGCTCATGCCGCGTCCCGGAGCCGCTCGGCCGCCCGCAGCCGGGCCGAGGACGCGCGCGGGTTGGCCGCGATCTCCTCGTCGCTCGGCGCCTCGGCACCGCGGGTGAGCAGGCGCAGGGTCGGCTCGTGCTCGGGCAGGACGACCGGCAGCCCGCGCGGCGCGGTGCTCGTCGCACCCGCGGCGAACACGCGCTTCACCAGCCGGTCCTCGAGCGACTGGTAGGACAGCACGACGATGCGGCCGCCCACCGCGACCGCGGCGAGCGCGGCCGGCAGCGCCCGCTCCAGCGCGGCGAGCTCGGCGTTGACCTCGATGCGCAGCGCCTGGAAGGTCCGCTTCGCGGGGTGCCCACCGGTACGACGGGTGGCGGCCGGGATCGAGGAGCGCACCAGCTCGGCGAGCCGTGCCGTCCCGGTGAACGGCTCCCGCTCCCGTTCGCGAACGATCGCGTCCGCAACGCGGGAGGCGAAGCGCTCCTCGCCGTACTCCCGCAGCACCCGGGCGAGGTCCTTGCCCGGATAGGTGTTGACGCACCTCGGCGGCGGTGATGCCCTGGCTCTGGTCCATCCGCATGTCCAGCGGCGCGTCCTGGGCGTAGGCGAAACCGCGCTCGCGGTCGTCGAGCTGCATCGAGGAGACACCGAGGTCGAACAGCACGCCCTGGACCCGGGCCAGCCCGAGGTCGGCGAGCACGGCCGGCAGCCGGTCGTACACCGCGTGCACGAGGGTGGCGCGCCCCTCGAACGGCCGCAGCCGCTCGGTGGCCGCGGCCAGCGCCTGCGGGTCGCGGTCCAGCCCGACCAGGCGCACGTCGGCGAACTGCTCGAGCAGGGCGGCGCTGTGCCCGCCGAGTCCGACGGTCGCGTCGACCACGACCGATCCCGGCGCGGCGAGGGCGGGAGCGAGCAGCGCGACGCAGCGCTCGAGCAGGACCGGCGTGTGGCTGCCGGCCCCGGCGTCGCGGCTGGAACGCTCGCTCATCTCGACCCTTCTCGACTACTGCCGTGCGGCTGCCACCGGGCTCGCGGTTCCGGTGCTGGACTTGCTGGCCGTACGTCCAGGTCTCCAACCGCTGCCCGTTCTGGCGCCGGGGAAGGGACGTCAGAACGCACGCGGAGCGGGTGGAGACCTCGCCGTACGGAGGTCGGTCAGATCAGGCCGGGCAGCACCTCCTCGGACAGGTCGGCGAAGGCGCCCTCGCGGTCGGCCAGGTAGGTGTCCCAGGTCTGCGCGTCCCAGACCTCGAGCCGCGGCCCGGCACCGATCACGACGCACTCGCGGGTCAGGCCGGCGTACTCGCGCAGGTGCGGCGGGACGGTGACCCGGCCCTGCTTGTCCGGCGTCTCGTTCGACGCTCCGGAGAGGAACACCCGCTGGTAGTCGCGCGCCGCCTTGCTGGTGACCGGGGCCTGGCGCATCAGGTCGTAGAGGCGGGTGAACTCCACCACCGGGAACACGTAGAGGCAGTGCTCCTGCCCGCGGGTGATCACGAGGCCACCGGCCAGGTCGTCGCGGAACTTGGCCGGGAGGAAGAGGCGGCCCTTCTCGTCCAGGCGCGGGTGGTGGGTGCCCAGAAACAGCGCGGGTGCTCCCTCAGCTGCCACATGTCCCACCCCCTCCGGCCCGATCGGGGAGTGTTCCCCCCACCGCGCGCCACTGTACCCCACTTCACTCCACCGTCAACCAATGTTCGGCAGTTCTGCGCCCCGGCTTGAGACGCCTTCTCCCCCGGCCCGGGGTTACGACCTGGCTACGGCTGCGGCTGGGCCGCCGGTGCGCTCGGTCCGCGCTGGTTTGATGAGCGGGTGGGCAGCACGACGACCCGACCGGCAGCCACCGACCGACCACGGCCGCGCTGGTGGCCCGGGCGGTGGCGGTCGTCAGCCTGCTCGGGATCGCTGCCGTCGCCCTGTCCGGCCGGCGCGGGCTGGAGTGGGACCGGTTGACCGAGGTGCCGGACGTCGCCTGGGCGCAGGTCGTGGTGGGCGCCGCCGCCGCGGCGCTCGTCGTGGTCGCGGTGCGCCGGCTCTGGCTGCTGTGGCGCAAGCTCCGGCCCAAGCGCCGCGAGCGCCCGGCCCCGACCGACGGGGAGCCGATGTCCCTGCTCTACCGGCTCTTCGCCGCGTTCGTGGTCGCCGCGTCGGTCGCGGGCTGCTACCTCGTCCTGCGGCTCGTGCTGGACCGGGTCCCCGACTCCGGGCCCACCGGTCCGGACGCCCCCGGGGGGCCGAGCTCGGCCGGGTCGCCGGAAGGGCTGCTGCCCCTGCTGCTCGGCATGGTGGTGGTGCTGGCCATCGCGCTCACCGTCGCCGTCCTCCATCGCCGGGCGTCGGTCGCCGATGCCGAGGAGCCGGACGGTGCCGACGCCGAGGTCCTGGTCGACGCCGTCGTCGCCGCGGAACAGGCGATGGAGCGCCACGACGACACCCGCGCGGCGATCATCGCGGCCTACCGGGAGATGGCGGCCCGGCTCAGCCCGGCGGCCGGCAACCGCGCGTCGGACACCCCGACCGAGCTGCTGGACCGGGCGGTGTCGGCGGGGCTGGTCTCCCGCGGCGCCGCCCTCGAGCTGACCGAGCTGTTCCGGGAGGCCCGCTTCAGCCGGCACGCGCTCGCGCCGACGGCCCGGGGTGCTGCCGAGGCCGCTCTGGCCCGGGTCTCCGCGCGAGCTGGGAATGACTCGTGTTTGACCCCACCGCGGCCGCCACCCCGTCGGCGCGAGGTGTCCGCTGCTGCGGTCGCGCGGACGCTGGCGGCGGTCGTCGGCGGCGCCCTGGTCCTTGCCTACTCCCTCGCCGGAGTCGGCGGCCTGCTGGTCGTGCTGACCGCGATCGCCGTCATCGGGGTGCTGACCGTTGCGCTGCGCGTGCCCGGGGCACCGGCACTGCGCGGCCGCGCCCGCAAGCCGGTCCCGGTCGTGAACGCGCCCTACCGCACCTACCGGCGGGTCGCCGAGCAGCTGTCCTGGGCGCGGGTCTCCCCGCGGCACTACGACGTGGTCACCCGACCGCTGCTGCAGGACCTGATGGCCAGCCGCCTCGCCGAGCGGCACGGCGTCGACGTACACCGGTCTCCGGACGCGGCCCGGGCCCTGCTCGGGGACGACGTCTGGCAGTGGCTCGACCCGGCGCGCCCGGCGTCGAGCATCAGCCGGCCACCGGGCCTGGATCCCCGGGTCCTGGTCACCCTCGTCGACCGGCTGGAGGCACTGTGACCGCGAGCCCGACGCCCACCGCCCGGCTCTGCGGGGAGGTGCTCGACGAGATCGAGACGGTGGTCGTCGGCCGCCGGCGTCCGCTCGAGCTGATCCTGCTCGGCATCCTCGGCCGCGGGCACGTCCTGATCGAGGACGTCCCGGGTCTGGGCAAGACGCTGATGGCGCGGTGCTTCTCCGAGGCGCTGGGGCTGTCGTTCTCGCGCGTGCAGTTCACCCCCGACCTGCTTCCGTCCGACCTCACCGGGCTCTCGGTGTTCGACCAGGCCTCGGGGCAGTTCGACTTCCGGCCGGGGCCGGTGTTCACCCAGCTGCTGCTGGCCGACGAGATCAACCGCACACCGCCCAAGACCCAGGCAGCGCTGCTGGAGGCGATGGCGGAGGAGCAGGTCTCCAGCGACGGTGAGACGCGGCCGCTCCCGCAGCCGTTCGTCGTGCTGGCCACCGACAACCCGATCGAGTACGAGGGGACCTACGCGCTGCCCGAGGCCCAGCTGGACCGCTTCCTGCTCCGGGTTCGCCTGGGCTACCTGGCCACCGCCGAGGAGCACGAGCTGCTCGCCCGCCGGCTGCAGCGAGGGTCGGCGACACCGAAGGTCTCGGCCGTCATCGACGCCGACACCGTCCTGGCGATGCGGGAGAGCCTGGAGCGGGTCGAGGTGGAGCCGGTCCTCCTGCGCTACGTCGTCGCGCTGGTCGAGGCGACCCGCAGCCATCCGCAGGTGACCGTGGGGTCGAGCCCCCGCGGCGGGCTGGCCATCGTGGCCCTGGCGCGCGGGCAGGCGATGCTCGAGGGGCGCGACTACGTCACCCCCGAGGACGTGAAGCAGGTCGCGGTGCCGGCGCTGGCGCACCGGCTCAGCCTGCGACCGGAGCTGTGGGTGCGGCGGGTGACCGGGGACGACGTCGTCGCCGAGATCCTGGACAGCGTCCCGGTGCCCAGGTAGCCCGCGATGACCGAGCACGCGCGTGGAGTTCCGTCCGACACCGCGGCTGCGGCGGCTCGCGACGATCGCCGCGCTCGCCGTACTCGCCGCGATCGTGTCCGCGCGTGGCGAGCTCGCGGTGGTCGCGGTGGCTCCGCTGGTCCTGCTGACCATGTCGCCGCGCAGCCTGCTGCCGCAGTCGGTCCAGGTCGTCTGCGGGCTGCAGCCGCTGCGCTGCGTCGAGCACGACGAGCTCGCCCTGACCCTCGAGGTGCACGCGCCCGGCATCGACCGGGTGGAGGCGGCGGTCCGGTTGCCCACGCACACCGAAGGCCGGCTCGAGGAGCACCACCGTGCGGGCTCGGTGACCACGGCGCGCTGGCTGGTGGTGCCGACGCGGTGGGGTCGCTACCGCACCGGGCCGGTGCACCTCCGGCTCACGGCTGCGCGCGGCCTCTACGCCGCCACGCCTCGACGTCGCGGTCGAGGACATCGTGGTCTACCCGGGCGGCGCCGCGGCGGCCCGCGCCGTGGCGCCGCGCGAGCTGCCGGCGAGGTTCGGGGAGCACCCGAGCCGGTCGGTCGGGACCGGGGTGGAGTTCGCCGGGGTGCGTCCGTACGCCGACGGCGACCGGCGTCGCGACATCGACTGGCGGACGTCCGCGCGCCAGCAGCAGCTGTTCGTCCGGCAGTACGCCGCGGAGCGCTCGTTCGCGCTGGTCGTGGTCCTCGACGTCGGTGTGGACGCCGGCGAGGAGGGCCGCTCGACGCTGGACCTCACGGTGCGCGCCGCGACGGGTCTCGCGCAGACCTACCTCGCCGCCCATGACCGGGTCGGGGTCGTGACGCTCGGTGGGTCGTTGCGGTGGCTCGTGCCCGCGGGCGGCGCCCGGCAGCTGCACCGGGTCGCCGAGTCGGTGATGGAGGTGCGCCTCGACGACAGCATGGTCGGCGGCGGCATCGACCGGGTTCCTCCTGCCGCGCTCCCCGCGGGTGCCTTCGTCTGCGTCGTGTCCCCGCTGCTGGACGGCCGGGCCCTGGAGGCCGTTCGCGACCTGCGCGCCCGCGGGTTCCGGGTGGTCGTCGTCGACGTGCTGACGAGCGAGCCCGAGGTGCCCCGACGCTCGCAGCTCGGCGGCGCTGGCGCTGCGGGTCTGGCGGATGGAGCGCGCGTCGGTGCGGTCCGAGCTCGCCGGGCTCGGCGTTCCCCTGCTCGCGTGGGACGGCTCGGGCGACCTCAGTGGCGGCCTGCTGCACGCGATGCGCGCGCTGCGCCGGAGGTGCGCGCATGACCGCCCGGAGGTGCGCGCATGACATCGGTCCCGCACGCCGTGCGCCGGGGGGTCGCGATGCTCGCGACCACGGCGGCCGGGCTGGCCGCCTGCTCGCTGAGCCTCGTCTCCGGGGAACGACCGGTGCTCACGATCGGCGCGGCCGGGGCCGTTGCGGTCGTCGCGGCGGTCCTGACCGGGTGGCGCTGGCTCGGGTCGATCGCCTCGTTCACCGTCACCGCGACCGTTCTCTTTGCGGCGGTCGTGAGCAGCGACCAGGTCGGCCCCTGGCACCTCGCCGCGGCGTCGGCGCTTCTCGTCGGCCTGGTCGCCGGGCTGGACGGCGTGGAGCGATCGGCCCGGTCCCCCCGTCCCGAGCTGATCGGGCTCGACCCGATGGCCCGTCGCGTCCTGGTCCCGGTCCTGGGCGTCGTGGCGGCTGCCGGGGTCGCCCTGGCGGCGGACCGCCCCGCCGTACCATCGGTCGGCCTGGTCCTGCTCGGGCTCGCTGCCGGCGTCGCCGCGCTGGTGCTCGCGACGAGCCCGTCGTGACCAATTTCGTCATCCCGCCTCGGGAACCCCCCGGCGCGGAGGATCGTCCAGTTAGCAGCAATCGAGGCAGGCTGTGCAAAATCGTTGTCTAACCGCAGGCTGCTCGACAGATTGACCTGAGAGAATCCGCGCGAACGGGCCACCGCAACCGCGGCAGGTTCGGTGGACTCGCGGCCTAGGAGGCCTCCTTTGACCGTCGGTGAGACGACGAACCCCCGCGCCAACCGCGTGGACCTGGCCGAGCTCGCAGACAGCACGACGCGGATCCGTCGCGCCGTCGAGAGCGTCATCGAGGGCAAGCGCGAGATCGTCAAGCTCTGCATCACCGTGATGCTGGCCGAGGGTCACCTGCTGATCGAGGACGTCCCGGGCGTCGGCAAGACGATGCTGGCCAAGGCGCTCGCGCGTTCGGTCGACTGCTCCGTACGCCGGGTGCAGTTCACGCCCGACCTGCTGCCGAGCGACATCACCGGCGTCTCGATCTTCAACCAGGAGCAGCGCGAGTTCGAGTTCAAGCCCGGCGCGATCTTCGCGAACATCGTGGTCGGCGACGAGATCAACCGGGCGTCGCCGAAGACGCAGTCCGCGCTGCTGGAGTGCATGGAGGAGCACCAGGTCACGGTCGACGGTGTGACCTACGAGCTGGGCGTGCCGTTCATGGTGATCGCGACCCAGAACCCGATCGAGATGGAAGGCACCTACCCGCTGCCCGAGGCACAGCGCGACCGCTTCATGGCGCGGGTCTCGATGGGCTACCCGAGCGACGTGGCCGAGCTCGCGATGCTCGACAGCCACGGCCAGGTGTCTCCGCTGGTCGAGCTGGAGGCGGTGTCCGACGCCACCGAGATCGCCAAGCTGATCGACACGGTGCGCACCATCCACGTGTCCGACCAGGTCCGCCGCTACGCGATCGACCTCGTCACCGCGACCCGCCAGTCCCCCGAGCTGCGCCTCGGCGCCTCGCCGCGGGCGACGCTGCACCTGATCCGCGCCGCGCGCGCTGCGGCCGCTCTCGACGACCGCGACTACGTCCTGCCCGACGACATCCAGACCCTCGCCAGCGCGGTGCTGTCCCACCGGCTGCTGCCCACGGCCGAGTCGCAGATCGGACGGCGTGCCACCGAGGACATCGTCGCCGACATCCTGGCGCGGGTCCCGGTGCCCGACGACACGCGGAGCAGGCGGAGCGCGCTCTAGTGCTCGGTGCCATCCGGGGGTTGACGACCAGGGGTCGCTCCTTCCTGGCCGCGGGCATCGCCACGTTCTTCGCGGCGCTGGTGCTCGCCCAGAACGACCTCCTGCGCATCGCCGTCCTGCTGATCGCCCTGCCGCTGGTCAGTGCCTGGGTGGTGGCGCGGACGCGATACCGGCTGTCCTCGCAACGCCGCGTCGGGTCCGGCCGGGTGGCCGCGGGACAGGAGTCGCAGGTCACGCTGCGGCTGGAGAACATCTCCCGGCTGCCCACCGGCCTGCTTCTCGTCGAGGACCGGATCCCCTACGTCCTCGGGTCCCGGCCGCGGTTCGTCCTGGATCGCGTGGAGCCACGCGGCCGGCGGGAGGTGTCCTACACCGTCCGGTCCGACGTGCGCGGGCGCTACCCGCTCGGACCGTTGTCGATCCGGCTGACCGACCCGTTCGGGATGTGCGAGCTGCACCGCTCGTTCACCGCCAGGGACGTCCTCGTCGTCACCCCCCAGGTCACTCCGTTGCCGATGGTGCAGCTGGCCGGCGAGTGGGCGGGCAGCGGCGAGAGCCGGGCGCGGGCGATCGCGACGGCCGGCGAGGACGACGCCGGCACCCGTGAGTACCGCCAGGGCGACGAGCTGCGCCGGGTGCACTGGCGCTCCACCGCGCGCCTGGGCCAGCTCATGGTCCGGCGCGAGGAGCAGCCGTGGCAGAGCCGCTGCACCGTGCTGCTCGACAGCCGCGCCATCGCCCATCGCGGCGAGGGGCCGGCGTCCTCCTTCGAGTGGGCGGTCAGCGCGGCCGCGTCGCTCGGCGTGCACCTGGTCCGGCACGGCTACCACGTGCGGCTGCTCACCGACACCGGCGGCAGCGTCGCCAGCGCGGCCCACGACCCGAGCGGTGTCGGCAACGACTTCGAGGGTGCCCTGCTGGACGCGCTCGCGGTGATCGACACGTCGGGCAACGAGACGTTCCGGGACGCCGCGGCGGCGCTGCGTCGCGGCGGTGGCGACGGGCTGCTGGTCGCGGTGCTCGGCACCGTCGACCCGGAGCAGGCCCGGCAGCTGGCCCGGCTGCGCCACGGTTCCAGCGCCGCGGTCGCGGTGCTGCTCGACTCGACCAGCTGGACCGCGATGCCCGAGAGCGCGCGCGCCAAGGCCGCGGCGAACCACGAGGGCGCGGCGCGGCTGCTGCGGGTGTCCGGCTGGCGCGTGGTGGAGGCCGCGGCCGGCAACTCCCTCGCCGACCTCTGGCCCAACGCGAGTCGCCACCACCGCGAGGTCGACCTGAGCCGGACCGCTGCCGGAGGCGTCCGGTGAGCCGGCAGCCCGGCCTGGGTGCACTCACCGCTCCGCTCGGGACGTTGCGGATGCCGGTCGCGGCGGCGGTGGCGACGGCACTGTCCGCGATCTGCCTCGGCGACGTGTTCCTGACCGGCGGCTGGTTCCTGCCGGTGGCGTTCGCCGTGCTGGTGGCGGGGGCGGGCAACGAGCTGGCCAGGCGGCTGTCGGCGCCACGGCCGCTGGTGCCGATGATCGGCCTGCTCGTGCTCAGCTGCTACCTCGTGGCTCGCTACGCCTCCGACGAGGCGCTGCTGTGGATCCTGCCGGACCCGAGCGCACTGGACCGGCTCGCCGAGCTGGCCCGGCAGGGCAACGACGACATCAACCGCTTCGCCGCGCCCATCTCGGTGTCCCCCGGCATCGAGCTGCTGGCCGTCGGCGGCGTCGGCCTGGTGGCCCTCGCGGTCGACACGCTGGCCGTGACGATGCGCCGGGCGGCGCTGGCCGGCCTGCCCCTGCTCGCGCTCTACACCGTGCCCGCATCCGTCTCCCCCACCGGAGTGAGCTGGCAGGCGTTCCTCCTGGGCGGCGCGGGGTTCCTGGCCCTGCTGCTCACCGAGGCCCGCGAGCGACTCAGCCGCTGGGGACGGCCGCTGCGGTTCGCGCCGGCCGCCAGTCCCACCGAGTGGCACGGCAGCGTGCAGACCGGCCCGCTGGCCCAGGTGGGTCGCCGGGTCGGTGCAGCCGCGCTCGGGCTCGCACTCGTCGTACCGGCGCTGCTCCCCGACCTGGACGCCAGCTCGTTCGGGTTCGGCGGGTCCGGCTTCGGTCCGGGCAGCGGCACCGGCAACAAGGTGTCGGTCGTCAACCCGATCATCAACCTCGGCCAGGACCTGCGGCGCGCCCGCAACCGCACGGTGATCCGCTACGACGGATCCCCCACCTACCTGCGGATGGTCGGCCTGGACGTCTTCACCGGCAACACCTGGCGCCCCAGCGAGCTGAAGGTCCCCAAGGACCAGAACGTCGCCGACGGCCTGCCCGCGACGCTCGGGGTGGACTCCGGCGTGTCAAAAGTACGCCGCCGCTACACGATCGAGATCCTCGGCCTCGAGGACCAGTGGCTGCCGCTGCCCTACCCCACCGAGCGGGTCGACATCGAGGGCCGGTGGGTCTACGACACCTCCACCTTCAACGTGTTCTCCGTCAACTCCTCGCTCCGCGGCCTCACCTACGACCTGACTCAGCTGCGGATCATCCCGACCCCCGATCAGCTGCGCGCGGCGGGCGCACCGCCGGACAGCGTCAGCCGCTACCTCGACCTGCCGCTGGGCATCCCGTCGGTGGTCAAGCGGGTCGGCGAGCAGATCACCGCCGACGCCACCACCGACTACGACAAGGCGATGGCCCTGCAGAGCTGGCTGCGTGACCCGGCCGAGTTCACGTACGACACCGACGTGGCCGACAGTGTCGGCGACGCCAACGGTGGTCGGGCCCTGGCCGCTTTCCTGGACACCCGCCGCGGCTACTGCGTGCACTTCGCCTCGGCGATGGCGGTGATGTCCCGCCAGCTCGGCATCCCGGCCCGGGTCGCGGTCGGCTTCACACCGGGTGACCGCGACGAGCAGGGCCGCTACGTCGTCGGGCTGCACGACCTGCACGCCTGGCCGGAGCTCTACTTCGCCGGAGTCGGCTGGACCGCGTTCGAGCCGACCCCGGGCGAGCGCACGGGCGACCCGCCGCCGTGGGCCCAGCCCGACGCGGCGGCCGGGGGCCCGGACGCGTCGCCGACCGCGGAGCCCAGCTCCACCGAGTCCGGCGCGCCCGCCGCGTCGCCGCGCAACCTCGAAGGTGACCTGTCCGGCCTGCAGGGCAACGGGGCCGACCAGTCGGTGTGGCAGCGCTACAACCTGCCGCTGGTGCCGACGCTCCTGCTGCTGGCGCTGCTGGTGCTCGGGCTGGTGCCGATCACCACCCGGATGATCGTGCGGCGACTCCGCTGGCGACGGGCCACGACTCCGGCCAGCACCGTGGTCACCGCCTGGGCGGAGCTGCGGGACACCCTGCTCGACCACGGCTACACGTGGCACCCGAGCGACTCGCCGCGGGGAGCGGCCGCGCGGGTGAGCGAGGACCTGGCCCTGCCCGAGGAGGCCGCGCAGGCCGTACGCCGGCTGGCGACCGCGACCGAGCGCGCCCGCTACGCGACCGACCTCGGTGAGGTGGGCGACCTGCGGTCCGACGTCGGCACCGTGCGGGCCGCGCTTGCCGCGCGGGCCGGCCGGTGGGGTCGGCTGCGGGCTCGCTGGCTGCCGCGGTCGACGCGGGTTGTCGCCGTGGCGTTGTCGGAGCGGTTCGCGGACGCGTTGGACGCCGTGGACATCGCGGCGGCCCGCGTGAAGGACAGGGTGTTCAGCGGCCGTTCTCGTCCCGACGCCGGTTCCAGCGCTCCTCCAGCCGTTCCATGAGCTTGCGCCGGTCCTTGGCCGGCTTGGCCGCCGCCTTCGCCGGCCGGGGGGCGCCCGTGCCGTCGACGACCCCGAGCTGGGCTCCGCCGGCGACCCGGCGGTAGCTCGTCAGCGCGTAGAACGCCGACCCGAGCATCACGACGAAACCGATCACGCTGACCAGGGGTGTCTGCTGCACCAGGCCGGTCATCAGCAGGACGACGCCGGCGATGAAGCCGACGGAGGAGATCAGGACGCTGCGCCGGAACGTGCTGCGGGGATCCTTGCCGCGGAGCGACGACGCGAACTTGGGGTCCTCGGCATAGAGGGCCCGCTCCATCTGCTCGAGCAGACGCTGCTCGTGCTCGGAGAGCGGCACGGACTCCTCCTTACGGGGGACTCGCCACATCGACGCGACAGTCGGTCGCGGCCGCCGTGGTGTTGCAAGAATATGCGCAGCGCGGCTGTCGTGAAACCCGCACGCACAAATGACGTACGAACGGCCCAGAACGTTTCCTCCTCATGATTCGTGCTGAGAGGGCCGAGCGGATGGGTCGGAAGGCCTGCTGTTGTCCTCACGGACCAGGCTGGCGGGGCGCACCATGCCGCTGCCGAAGCGTCGTACGGCGCGGTCCGCCGCCTGCTCCGCCTCGCGCCGACCGTGCTCCCGGTCGCCCAGGACGAGCTGACGGGGAGCCGTGTCGGAGTCGGTGAGCCCCTCGACGCGGACCCCCACCAGCCGGATCCGGGCCCGGTCCAGGCCGAGCGCGTCGTAGAGCCCCCGCGCGGTGGCGTAGAGGTCCTGGGCCACGTCGGTGGCCTCCCGCAGGGTGCGGGCCCGGGTGATCGTGGTGAAGTCGGCGAAGCGCACCTTGATGCTGACCGTGCGCCCGGCCATCCCCCCGGCGCGCAGCCGGGCCGCGGTCTTCTCGCAGAGCCGGAGCAGCTCCCGGCGTACGACCTGCGGGTCGTCGACGTCGCTGGCGAAGGTCTCCTCGGCGCCGATGCTCTTGTCCGGCTCGTGCGGGACGACGGAGCGCTCGTCGCGTCCCCAGGACAACGCGTGCAGGTGAGCGCCGGTTGCCTGGCCCAGGGCGCGGACCAGGGTGCGCAGCGGGGTGTTGGCGATGTCGCCGACCAGGTGCAGCCCGAGCCGGACCAGCTCCTGCTCGGTCTTCTCCCCCACTCCCCAGAGGGCGGCCACCGGCAGCGGGTGCAGGAACGCCACGACCTCGTGCTCGGGGACGACGAGCATGCCGTCGGGCTTGCAGCGGGTGGACGCCAGCTTGGCGACGAACTTGGTGGTCGCGACGCCGACCGAGCAGGTGATGCCCTGCTCGTCGGACACCCGGTCGCGGATCAGCGCACCGATCTCGGCGGGCCGGCCCAGGCGCCGGACCGCGCCGGCGACGTCGAGGAACGCCTCGTCGAGGGACAGCGGCTCCACCAGCGGGGTGATCGAGCGGAAGATCTCCATCACGCCCGCGGAGACCTGGGAGTAGCGGCCGTGGGTCGGGGTGACCACCGTTGCCTGCGGGCACATGCGGCGGGCCCGGGTCATCGGCATCGCCGAGTGCACGCCGTAGCGACGGGCCTCGTAGGTGGCGGACAGCACGACCCCACGGCTGCCGCCGCCCACGATCACCGGGGTGCCCCGAAGCTCGGGCCGGGAGATCAGCTCGACCGACGCGTAGAACGCGTCCATGTCGACGTGCAGGATCGTGCAGTTGCGGTCGTCGCCGGGCGGCCCGGACGGCGGACCGGGCCGGTCCAGCTGCTGGCTCCTGCTCATCGGATGGCGACTCCTCCTGCGCGTCCGGCCGGCCTGGTCAGGCCTTGCCGGCCAGCAGGTGCAGCTGGGTCGCGAGGGCCCGGAACTCGGGCCGCTCGGCGGTGGCCGCTTCCAGGTCGTGCAGGGCCTCGGCCGCTCCGGGGTCGGCGTCGCTGCGCGGCACCAGGTCGCTGAAGCCGCGGACGCCGTGCACGGCACGGACCGACAGGCCGGCCGCGGTGAGCAGGTCGACCAGCTGCGCCTCGGTGAACCGTCTCGGCAGCGGGTCGCCCGGGCCCCACCGGCCGGCCGGGTCGTCAAGGGCGTGGCGCGCCTCGCTGACGTGGCCGGCGATGGCCCGGGCCAGGACGACCGCGTTGCGGTTGGCGGCGAGGACGCTGAGGGTGCCGCCGGGACGCAGCGCCGTTGCGAGCGAGGACAGGGCCGGCGCGACGTCGTCGACGTGCTCGAGCACGCCGTGGCACAGGACGAGGTCGGCACTGTCGGGAGCGACGACGTCGAGCAGGGCGGCCGCGTCGCCCTGAAACGCGCGGACCTGCACGCCCTCTTCACGGGCCCGCCGTTCGAGCGAGGCCAGCGCGTCGGGGCTCGGGTCGACGACGGTGACCCGGTGGCCGAGCGTTGCCAGCGGCACCGCGAACCCGCCCGTGCCACCACCGACATCGACAATGTCGAGGGTGGCGGAACCGGCCGCGACCACCTCGGCCAGCGCGTCCCACACGACGCTGGTCCGGGGCGAGCGCGACAGCGGTGTGGGCATGCGGTCAGGCTATCCACCCGAGCTGCCCGGACTGCTGTGCCAGAGCTTGCGTGGCGCCTTCGCGCCCTCCTTGCGGGCGGCCGTCTTGGTGTCATCGCCGGGCGGCTTGAGATCGGCGTACGGCGACTGGCGGAACCCGCTCGGGTGCACCAGCACCCGCCGGGGCCGGGTCATGCCGCCGGCGCTGGAGCGGTCATCGCCGTCGCCCACCGGAGGCCGGGTCATCACCGGGCGGGTGGACCGGCTTTCAGCCGCGCCGGCGACGGCCTGCTCGGTGACCTGGCCGGGTGCAGCCATCAGCGCGGCGACCGCGTCGAGACCGCCGTGCCGCCAGGCGGTGTGCAGCTCGGACAGCTCCCAGCAGCCGGTCGCCCGCATCGACACCCCGCGCGGACCGGTGCGGCGCACATGGCCGCGGATGACGAGCAGCCAGGAGTGGAACAGCGTCGCGGCGTAGGGGCCCTGGGCGTCCTCGAAGAACGTCGCGTCGATCGGTCCGCGCGCGTCGTCGAGGGTGACGAACACGACCCGCTTGCCGGACCGGATCGGCGGGGTCTGGGTGGCGACCTTCACTCCCCCGACGAGCACCTCGGCCTGGCTGCGGCAGCGCACCAGGTCGGGCGCGCGGGTCGCCCCGATCGCGGCGAGGAACGGCTCGTAGAACGCGACGACGTGCTGGCTCGCGTCGAGGCCGAGCACCTCGAGCTCGGCGCGGACCCGCTCGGCACCGCTCATCTCGGGCAACCCGCTGGGCAGCACCGAGTGGGGGGCGTCGCCGAGGTCGAGGGCGAGCTGCACCGGCGCGGCCTCGACGGGTCGCGCCGCCTGCGACTGACGCGCGGCGAGCTCGCGCACACCCGGCTGCTGGACCGTGGTGAGCACCTCTTTCGACGTCTCGGGCGCGGGTTTCGGCGTACGGCGAGCACGGCCGCCCGACCTAGCACCCGACCGGCCGCGAGCCACCGCCCGCGACCATCGGTCGAGCTCGCGGACCTGCAGCAGGAGGTCGCGTCGGGTCAGCCGGTCACGGGTGCTGCGGTCGGGCCGGTCGCCGGAGCGCAGCGAGTAGAGGTCGTCGAAGCCGCCGGTGAGCACCAACCGCTCGACGACCGGACGGGACACCGACGCGCGGTGCCAGAAGTCGGACAGCGATCCGAAGGGACGCCCGGCGACGATGCGGACGACCTCCGCCGACGAGATGCCCTTGACCTCCGACAGCGCGAGCCGGATGCCGTAGGAGCTGGCCCGCTGCCAGGGCCGCTCGACGTCGCCGGGCCAGGCGGGTGGCGCCGAGACCTGCTCGACGCGGTAGGTGGAGTCGGAGCGGTTGACGTCGAGCGGCAGCACCTCGATGCCGAACTGGCGGGCGTCGTCGAGGATGAGGCGCTTGGGATACATGCCCGGGTCGTGGGTGAGGACCCCGGCCAGGAACGCGGCCGGGTGGTGGGCCTTCAGCCAGGCCGACTGGTAGGTCGGCAGGGCGAACGCGGCGGCGTGGGCCTTGCAGAACCCGAACGACGCAAAGGCTTTGAGCACCGACCACACCGTGTCGATGGTGGCCATGTCGTAGCCGCGGGCCAGCGCCCGGGGACGCAGCCACACCTCGACCTCGGGCTGGCCGTCGAGCGTCCCGAGCGCACGGCGTACCTCGTCTGCCTCGGCCAGCGTGCACCCGGTGAACACCGAGACGATCTGCAGCACCTGCTCGTGGAACACGACCACCCCGGAGGTCTCCTCCAACGCCGGGCGCAGGTCGTCGTGGAGATACTGCGGCTCGGTCCAGCCCTGCCGCGCCTTGAGGAACGGCGTGACCATGTCGCTCTTGACCGGGCCGGGCCGGAACAGCGAGATGTCGGTGATCAGGTCGCCGAACGTCTCGGGCCCGAACTTGCCGACCAGCTCGCGCTGGCCCGGTGACTCGATCTGGAACATGCCGAGGGTGCGGGTCGACTGGATCAGCGCGAAGGTGTCGGGGTCGTCGAGCGGCACCTGCTGCTGGTCGTCGAGGTCGATCGGGTCGCCGCCGTCGACCCGCACCACCTCCTGCACGGCGTAGGCCATCGCCGACTGCATGCGGATGCCGAGGACGTCGAGCTTGAGCAGGCCGAGCTCCTCGACGTCGTCCTTGTCGAACTGGCTCATCGGGAAGCCCAGCCAGCTCGCCTCCACCGGGGTGCGGTCGAGCAGGGTGGTGTCGGACAGCAGCACGCCGCACGGGTGCAGCGCGATGTGGCGGGGCAACCCGTCGAGGCGCTCGACCAGCCGGAACAGCAGGTCGAGCTGGCCCTCGCCCAGCCGCGACGCGCGCAGCTCGGGCAGCTCGGACAGGGCGAGGCGTGCATCGCGGGCGCGGATGTGCGGGAACGCCTTGGCGATGGTGTCGATCTCGCCGAGCGGCATCCCGAGGGCGGCTCCCACGTCGCGGATCGCGTGCCGCACGCGGTAGGTGTCCATCATCGACACGCACGCGACCCGCTCGCCGCCGAAGCGCTCGAGGATGCGTTCATAGATCTCGGTACGGCGGTCGGACTCGACGTCGATGTCGATGTCGGGCAGCGCCTCCCGCAGCGGGGAGAGGAACCGCTCCATCAGCAGGTTGTGGCGGATCGGGTCGACCCCGGAGATGCCGAGCAGGTAGTTGACCAGGCTGCCGGCGCCCGAGCCGCGGGCGGCGACGCGCACCCCCATCGTGCGGATCAGCTCGACGACATCGGCGACGGTCAGGAAGTAGGAGGGGAAGCCGAGCGCCTCGATCACCCCGAGCTCGTCGTCGAGCCGGCCCCGGACCTCGCGCGTCGCCGTCATCGCGCGCCGGCCGAGCCCCGCCTCGCACCGCTCGCGCAGCACCACCGCCGGCGGCCGGCCCGAGGAGTCGAGCACGGCGAGCTCGGGGAAGTGCACCTCGCCGATGCCGAGGTCGGCCCGCGGGTCGACGGCACACCGGTCGGCGACCCGGCGGGTGGTGGCCAGCAGCCGGCGCATCGCCGCCTCCCCCAGGCCGGCCGCCCGGGTCACCTCCTCGGCGACCAGCGCCATCTCCTTGCCGGACTTGAGGTAGCCCTCGGCGTTGACCCGGTCGATGTGGCGCGCGTCGAGTGCGACCAGCCGGCGGGCGGCGTCGAGCACGTCGGTGGTGGGGCCGTCGCTGCGGTCGGCGTAGCGCACCGCGTTGCTCAGGACGGGGGTGACCTGCTCGTCGCCGGCGAAGCCGAGCATGCGGGCGGCCCGGGCCTGGTCGTCGGGACCGCGGTGGCACACCACCTCGAGGAGCAGGTCCTCGCGGGCCACCACCTCGCTCCACCGGGCCAGCACGGTGCGGGCCAGGTCGGGCCGGCGGGCGGTGAGGGCCCGGCCGACCTCCGAGCCCGGGCCGAGCAGCAGCAGCAGGCCGCCGCCGTTCGCGGCGGCCAGCGCGGCGTGCTCGGCGACCAGGTCGAGGGTGCTCACCGGCTTGCCCCGCTCCCCGCGCAGGTGGGTGGCCGAGACCAGCCGGCACAGCGCGGCCCAGCCCTGCTTGTCCTGGGCGAGCAGCGTGACCCGGGGGTGGCGGGGGTCGACCGAGGCGCCTCCGTGGGCGGGGGTGCGACGGGCTCGCAGCGAGGGGTGGCCGCCGACGAGCAGACCACTGGGCTCGACCGCGAGGTCGACCCCGAGGACCGGCCGGATGCCGGCCGACTGGCAGGCCCGGACGAACCGAACGGCGCCGTAGACCCCGTCGCGGTCGGTCAGCGCGAGGGTGTCCATGCCGTGCTCGGCGGCCCGCTCGACCAGCACCCGCGGATGCGATGCGCCGTAGCGCAGCGAGTAGCCGGACGCCACGTGCAGGTGGACGAACGGGTCGCTAGCGGGAGAGGTCATCGGACTCGGGGATCGGGAGTGGGGGCAGCTCACCCGGGGTGGACGGGATCAGCTGGCCTGAGGAGCCAGCTGGGGCAGGACGGGTTGGTGGGCGAGCCCGAGCGTGGTCTCCACCAGGGCGAGGAAGGTCTGCGCGTCACGGAGCAGGTCGTCGGCCTCGCGCGGGCTGACCGCCCGGGTGAGGCCGGCCTCCGCGGCCGCCCGCTTGCCGGCGCCGGCCGCAAAGAACGCCGCCCACTCGGTGAGCTCGGGCGCGACCTGCGGAAGCAGCGCCCAGGCACTGCGCGGCCGCTTGGTGCTCACCGGCCGGGTGCGCACCGCCAGCACGGCCGCCGTGGTGTGCAGCGCGCCCCGGTGGGCGGCGGCGTAGCGCTCACCCGGCACGGTGGTGGTCATCGCCTCGGCCAGGTCGTGCCGAGCGAGCTCGAGCTGCTCGTGGGCGGCGGCCACCACGGGCGGTCGCAGGACGCGGTTGTGCGGGGCGCGGGCCGGAGGTCGGATCGCCATCGCCTAGTCCATCGTCCGGAGCAGGACCCAGGGCTGGCCGTCGGCGCCCCAGTCGAAGCACAGGTCGTAGACCCCGGCGCCGTGCTGGCGGCCTGCGGTGGCCTCGACGCGCCACACCTCGCGCTCGGCACCCTGCGCGGACGGGTCGGGAGCCAGCGCGGACGAGCCACTGGTCGAGCCCACCCGCCACCACGCACCGGTCTCCACCCAGTGGGCCAGCACCGCCCGCACCACGTAGAGCCGGCCGTGCCAGAGGAACTCCGCCGGGTCCTCGTCGCGCCGGCGCACCTCGACCGGCTCGTCGTAGCGTCGGGTCATCTGGGCTCCCTTCCGTGCTCGCCGCCGACCGGGCGGTCCCACCCGGGAGCACGGGGGTCGAGGTCCGTGCTCCCGGGCGGGACAACGCCACTTCCAGGTAGGGCGGGCCGCGAGCCCGTCCTACCCGTTGTTCGAACACGTGTTCGAACAGTTCCTAGAGTAAACCCCGCCACCGACAGACCCGTCAAGTGACCGGTTACGGTGGCGGGCCGCTCGAGTTGCAAGGAGTGTCGAGATGACCGAGGTCGTGCTGTTCCACCACGTGCAGGGGCTCACCGACGGGGTGCGCGCGTTCGCCGAGGAGCTGCGGGCCGGCGGCCACACCGTGCATGCGCCGGACCTGTTCGAGGGTGAGCGACCGGAGACCGTCGACGCCGGCGTGGCCTACGTGAAGAGCATGGGTGACGCGCTCTCGGAGCGCGCCAACCAGGTCGTCGCGGACCTGCCCGAGAACCTGGTGTACGCCGGCTTCTCCTGGGGCGGCAGCACCGCGCAGGAGTTCGCCCAGACCCGACCCGGGGCGCGCGGCGCGTTGCTCTACGAGTCGTGCATGCCGATCACGGGCGACTGGGCGGTCGGCCCGTGGCCCGACGGCGTGCCGGTGCAGATCCACGGCATGGAGCAGGACCCGATCTTCGGGCTGGAGGGCGATCTCGAGTTCGCCCGCCAGCTCGTCAAGACGGTCGGCCCCGAGCTGGCCGAGCTGTTCGTCTACCCCGGCGACCGGCACCTGTTCACTGACCGCTCGCTGCCGTCGTACGACGCCGACGCGACGGCGCTCGTGGTGCAGCGATCGCGCGAGTTCCTCGACCGGGTGGGCTGAGGGCGATGGACCAGCCGACCGCGGAGGAGGCGCTACGCCGGCTCGACCCTCTGGTCGGCGAGTGGACTGTCGAGGCGAGCTGGCCGGACGGGAAGCCGTGGCCCGGCGGCGGAACGGTCACCTTCGAGTGGCACGACTCGGGGCACATCTGCTCGAGCGCGGGACGGTCGAGCTTCCCGAGCGCCCGACAACCTCTCCATCATCGGATGCGACGCCGCCAACGGGACCTACTCCAGCTCTACTCCGACGACGCGGCGTCTGCCGCGTCTACGAGATGAGCATCGGCGACGGCGAGTGGCGGCTCTGGCGGGAGGGCGAGCCGTTCTCCCAGCGCTTCACGGCAACGTTCAGCGAGGACGGGAACACGATGACCGGACGCTGGGAGATGGCCGAGGACGGCACCACCTACACGACCGACTTCGACCTCATCTACCGCAGAGTCGTCTCCTGACGCGGGTGTCCCAGGCGTCTAGCCTCGAGCCCGTGCATCCCAGCGTCGAACACGTCACCCGCATGCTGGCCGACCTCGGCGCGACCAAGGCGAGCGGCAACATCCGCGTCCTCCCCGAGGCAGCCCGCACCGCCACCGCAGCGGCCGACCAGCTCGGCATCGGTGTCGCGCAGATCGCGAACTCGCTGATCTTCGCCGCCGACGGCGCGCCGGTGCTCGTGATGGCGTCGGGCGGGCACCGGGTCGACACCGCCAAGGTCGCCACCGTCGTCGGTGCCGAGCGCGTCGACCGCGCAACACCGGAGTTCGTCCGCGAGCACACCGGCTTCGCGATCGGCGGCGTCGCGCCGGTGGGACACCCCGCCCCGATTCGCACCCTGGTCGACGTCGAGCTCCAGCAGTACGACGAGGTGTGGGCCGCTGCCGGCCATCCGAACACGGTGTTCCCCACGACGTACGACGAGCTGCTCGCGATCACCGGCGGCGAGCCCGCCGAGATCGGTCAGTGACCGGCCAGCACCCGCCCGAGCAGCCCGAGGTCCTTGCTGATCACGCCGTCGACACCGAGCCGACGCGCGTCGGCCAACGCCTCGTCGGTGTCCACCGGCCAGGTCATCACGACCTCGACGGAGCGCTGCAGCTCGGCCACCACCGCGGGGGTCAGCAGGCGGCGGTGCACGGACACGCCGTACGCCGGTCCGCGCGCCAGCCGGCGACGGAGCCGGGCCAGGCCGCGGCGGTTGCTCGCCGACAGCACCCGGCGCACCGGCACGTCGAACGCGTCGAGCATCCCCCAGTGCTTGGTGCACACGGTCAGGGCACCGTCCGGGGCGAGCTCGCGCAGCACTCGCGCCACCGAGCCGGCCAGCCGCGGGTGCACGCCCTTGAGGTCGATCATCAGGCGCGCGTCACCGCCCAGGGCAGCGATCAGCTCGGCAAGCTCCACCCGCGCGTAGGCCCGGCGGTGCATCAGCACACCGCGGTCCCACAGGTAGGGCAGCCCGCCCATGGTCTTCAGGTGCCGCACCTCGAGGCGCCCCCGGTAGGCGTGCACGTCGGCCTCGACCAGGTCGACCCCCGCATCGAGCGCGGCCCGAAGACCCTCGACGGTGTTGCCCGACCGGTGGGCGATCGCCAGCATCCGGTCCGTGGCGCGCACTCACGGCACGGAGGTTATCTGGTCGGCCGAAGGAGCTAGCTGGCCTCGGAGAGCGGGGACGACTCGTCGGTGACCGACCCGCCGTCCCGCTGCCGGGGAATCCCGACCCCGGTCGGCTCGAGGGCCGGCTCCGGGGTGGACCTTCGGCGTTCGATCCGGCGGGCGGCCGCCATGCTCGCCAGCACCAGCGCCGCACCGACGGCGGCGTCGATGACGTAGTGGTTGGCGGTGAGCAGCACTGCAGACACCATCAGCACCGGCAGCGCGAGGCCGGCAATCCGCACCGCGATGTGTCGCGCGTAGGTGTAGACGGCCAGGCCCATCAACAGGTCCCAGCCCACATGCAGGCTCGGCATCGCGGCGTACTGGTTGACGAAGGCCGGCGGCTGGAGAACGCGGTAGGCCGACGAGTGCTCGGTCACGGTGTCGATGAGCCCGAGGCCCGCCAGCCGCGGCGGGGCCACCGGGAAGGACGCGAAGATCACGAGCCCGACGCCGCCCGAGATGAGCATCGCGTTGCGGGTGCGCGCGTAGCCCGCGGGGTGCGCGACGAACAGCCAGATCAGGACGATGACGATGATCGGCCAGTGCCCCCAGATGTAGACCCAGTTCATGGCATCGACGAGCCAGTCGGACCCGAGCACCAGGGCCTGCAGCGACGGCTCGACATAGAGGCCGGTGGCCTTCTCCAGCGCCACCAGGTCAAGGGCGTGGTCGAGCGCCTCCTGCGCGTCGGTCACCGTGACGCCGCGGACCCCGAAGTAGACCAGGATGCCGGCGAGCACCAGGAGGATCTCGCGGGCTGCGCTGCGCCAGCGGCTCGCGGGCCTCGCCAGGGCAGCCGAGGTCGCCTTCGCGGTCGCGCTGTCCGCTGTCGCCATCGCGAACCCCCTGCTCCACAGGCGAGCTGCCTCAAATGTCACCCACAGGCAACTATCCGCACAATGGTCAGTTCGTGCGATTTATTTCCGCGCGCCTGACTGGTCAGGCAGCGACACCCGAACGGCTCAGGCGAGCGCGGGTGCCGACCCGAACCGGGCCCGCAGCCGGTGTACGGCGAAGCTCCCGCCGCCGAGCAGCAGCGCGGGCAGCCAGGCGAGCAGGGCGGTGAGAGCGACGGCGCCGATGGCCGCCGTCCAGGTGATGCCCAGAGAGGCCAGCCCGACGACCAGGGCGCCCTCGCGCGGGCTGGCTCCGTGCATGCCCGGGACGATGCCGGCGACCTGGCTGGCCCCGAAGACGCCAAGCAGCTGAATCGGGTTCAGCTCCTGGCCCATCGCCGCGACGGTGCCCATCAGCATGCACATGATCGTGAGCTGGTAGCTCATCGAGAGCAGGATGGCCTTGGCGGCCACTCTGGGCCGGGGCAGGGGGCGGTCGGCGAGCAGCTGGGGTCGCACGCGACGGACGATGAGGGCGATGAGGAGAAAGAACGCGGCGATGCCCAGCGCCGCCAACAGGACTTGCAGCGGCAGGGTCGCCCCCGCCACCACGACGAACAGCATCAGCCCGATGGCGCCCATCAGCCGGTCCAGCGCGGCCTCGGCCACCGACGACGTGCGGTTCATCCCGGTCGTCTCGAGCTTGTGGACCCGCCAGATGTCGGCACCGGCGTGACCCGGGGAGATCAGACCGAGCAGCTCGGCCTCGGCGTACACCCGCAGGTGCCAGCGCCGCGGCTTGCCGCTCACCGAGAGGGCGTGCCAGCGCAGGGGGCACAGGACGTACTTGCCGAAGGCCCACGGCAGGAGGCCGAGCAGGGCGGGCAGCCAAGCAGCGTTCGGGACGCGCTCGAAGCTCCACAGCGACAGGGCGACAGCAACGCACAGCAGGAGGGCGCGGACCCAGGTGCGGCCGAAAACGGCCGTGATCATCTTAGGCATCGACGCCATCTGGCGATGTCTCCAGGAACTCGATGGTGATAGCGAGAACTCCAGGCAAGGAGCGACGCGGCTGGTCTCTCCCTACCCATATGTCGGCAAGATCCACCCTCGCTTGACCACATACCCTGCCGGGGTGAGCGAGGTGCCTGCGCTGGTGACGCTGGATCTGTGGGGAGTCGCACCGCACCGGGTCCCCGGTGCACTGCTGCGGATGGGCGTGGACCGGGCCCACTTGCGGCGCACGCCGGGCCTGCGTTTCGGCAAGCTGCTCGGCACGGGCTCCGGGCGCACGTTCACCGTAGGCGACGCCGACCCGGGGCACTGGGGCCTGCTCGCCACGTGGGACTCCCCCGGCGCGGCAGCGGCCTTCGAGGCCGGCCCGACCGTCCAGCGGTGGACCCGGCTGAGCCGGGAGCGGCTGCGCGTGGGGCTGCGACCGCTCGCCAGCCGCGGCCGCTGGTCGCGGCGGCGCCCCTTCGGCGAGCCCGTGCCCGCCGCCTACGACGGACCGGTCGCGGCCGTCACCCGCGCCCGCCTCGCGGCCACGCAAGGCGCGTGACGTTCTGGCGCGCGGTGCCTCCGGTGTCGGCCGACCTGCACCGCTCCCCCGGCCTTCGCCTCGCGGTGGGCATCGGGGAGGCGCCGGTCGGGCTGCAGGGCACGTTCAGCTTGTGGGAGTCCGCGCGCGCGCTGACCGACTTCGCCCATCGTGGCGCCGCCCATGTCGAGGCGATCCGCCGCACGGCTGAGGTCGGGTGGTACACCGAGGAGCTGTTCGCGCGGTTCGCCGTCCTCTCCGTCGAGGGCACGTTCGCGGGACGGGAACCATGACGACGCTGCTGCCGCTCGTGTTCACGTCCGGGTGGGCCAGTGGCGTCAACGCCTACGCGACCGTCCTGCTGATCGGCCTGCTCGGGCGGTTCGGCGGTCTCGACGGCGTGCCGGCCGGGCTCCAGCGCACCGACGTGCTCGTCGCCGCCGCGATCCTCTACGTCGTCGAGTTCGTCGCCGACAAGATCCCGTACGTCGACTCGACGTGGGACGCCGTCCACACCTTCATCCGGCCCACCATCGGGACCGTCATCGGCCTGCTCGCCGGCGGGGACGCCACGAGCCTGGACCAGGCGGTGCTCGCCGCAACCGGAGGAGTCACCGCGCTGGCGTCCCACCTGGTGAAGTCCGGGCTGCGGCTGGCGATCAACACCTCGCCCGAGCCCGCATCCAACATCGGCGCCAGCCTGCTCGAGGACTTCTCGGTCGCCGGGATCATCGCGGTCGCCGTCGCCGCCCCCTGGGTGGCGGCAGCGATCGCCGCCGTGCTGCTCGCCGTCGGCATCACTCTCGTCATCCTGCTCGCCAGTCGCATCAGACGCGCCCGGGAGCGATGGCGGGCCCACCGTGCCTGAAGGGCACACCCTGCACCGGCTGGCCCGGGACTTCCGCGGCGGGTTCGGTGGCGGCCAGCTGCTGAGGTTGAGCAGCCCGCAGGGCCGGTTCACCGACGCGGCAGCCCTGCTCGACGGCAGTCCGCTGGAACGCACCGATGCGCACGGCAAGCACCTCTTCCTCGGCTTCCCGGCGCGGCGATGGATCCACATCCACCTCGGCCTCTACGGAAAGGTCGCGTTCGGCCCGATGCCGGCACCCGACCCGGTCGGTGCCCTGCGGCTGCGGATCGAGGGCAGCGAGCAGTACGCCGACCTCCGCGGCGCGACGGCATGCGAGCTGGTCGGCCCGGCCGAGAAGGCGGTGATCCACGCCCGTCTCGGCGCCGACCCGCTGCGGCGGGACGCGCACCCGGAGCGCTCCTGGCAACGCATCTCGACCAGCCGCGCACCGATCGGCACGCTGTTGATGGACCAGTCGGTCATCGCGGGTGTCGGCAACGTGTTCCGGGCCGAGGTGCTGTTCCGGCACGCGATGTCCCCGTTCCGCCCCGGACACGACGTGACCCGCGAGGAGTGGGAAGCCCTCTGGGAAGACCTGACGACGCTGTTGCGCATCGGCGTACGGACCAACCGGATCGTGACCACGCGCGTCGAGGACCGGCCGCGACGGACCCGGCGACCGACCCGCGAGGAGAGCTTCTACGTGTACCGGCGCGCGGGCGAACCGTGCCGGGTGTGCAGCACCACGGTGCGCACCGAGACGATGCAGACGCGCAACCTGTTCTGGTGCCCGACCTGTCAGGCGGACTGATGACTCGCGACGTCGTCGTGGTCGGCAGCGGGCACAACGCGCTGGTCGCCGCCTGCTACCTGGCCCGCGCCGGGCTCGACGTCGAGGTCGTGGAGAAGGACACCGTCATCGGCGGCGCCGTCTCGACGGTCGAGCGCTGGCCGGGCTACGCCGTCGACCGCGGGTCGAGCGCGCACATCATGATCCGGCACACCGGCATCGTCGAGGACCTGCGCCTGGACGAGTGCGGGCTGACCTACCTCGACCTGGACCCGTGGGGCTTCGCGCCGTTCGGCCCGCCCGACGACCAGCAGGCGATCACGTTCTCGCTGAGCCTGGACCGCACGTGCGAGTCGATCGCGGCGGTGTGCGGCGACCGCGACGCCGAGGCCTACCGCGCGTTCGTCACCGACTGGGCCGCCCGCAACGAGGCGGTGTTCGCGGCCTTCCAGGACGTCCCGTCCGCAGGCCGGCTCGGGCGCCACCTGTGGGGCGCGGGCAAGGCCGCCGACGTCGGCGGGCTGGAGATGTCGCGGCAGTTCCTGCAGCCCGGCGACCAGCTGCTCGACGAGCACTTCACCGACGAGCGGCTCAAGACCGCGCTGGCCTGGCTCGGCGCCCAGTCGGGCCCGCCGATGCACGAGGTCGCCACCGCCGACCTCGTCGGCTGGAGCGCGTTGCTGCACACGCCTTCCGCCGGGGCGCGCCGTCGGCGGGTCCGGTGCCCTGACGGCGGCGCTGGCCGAGCGGCTGCGCCGGCTCGGCGGCACGCTGCGCGCAGGCGACGGTGCGGCGGCGATCACCCGCTCCGGCGACCGGGTCACCGGCGTTCGCACCGACTCGGGCGAGCACATCGCGGCGCGCGCCGTCCTGGCCGGCTGCCACGTCCTCACCACGCTGGAGCTGCTCGGCGACGAGGCGCTGCTCGCGCGCGCCACCCGGGCGGTGCGCGTCGGCAACGGTCTCGGCATGGCCGTCCGGCTCGGCACGACCGACCTGCCCCGCTACCCCTCGATGGGCGAGCCCTCGGCGTACGGCGCCCTGCAGCTGCTCGCGCCCAGCCGCGCCCACCTCCGCTCGGCGTACGGCGACTTCGTCGCGGGCCGCACCCCGGCGCGAGCCCGCGGTCCTCGCCATGACGTTCTCGGCGATCGACCCGACCATCGCCCCGCCGGACCGGCACAACATCACGCTCTGGGCGCAGTGGCACCCCTACCAGCTCTCCACCGGCGAGCAGTGGGACGAGATCGGCCGTCGCGAGGCGGACCGGGTCATCGCCCAGGTCGACGCCGCCGCGCCGGGCTTCAGCGACACCATCGAGCACGTGCACGTGCAGACGCCGCTGGACCTCGAGCGCGAGCTGGGCCTGCGCCGCGGCAACGTGATGCACGTCGAGATGGGGCTGGACTCGATGTTCCTGTACCGGCCGCTGCCCGAGCTGGCGGGCTACCGTACGCCGGTGCGCGGCCTCTTCCTCACCGGTGCGTCGACCCATCCCGGCGGCGGGGTCTTCGGCGCGTCCGGTCGCACGGCCGCGGCCGTGATGCTCTCCGGGCGGCGCCGATGGAGGTGAGGACCAGGCGGTACGACGTGGCGCGCCGCCGTCGCCCACCGACCGGGGTGCGGGCCGCCCTCCCGTGGCTGCTCGCCGCGGCGACGATCGGACTGCAGATCGCCTACCCGCTCGTGGACGGCGAGGACGAAGCGCGACGTGACCATCGCGATCGTCGTGACGTTCTTCCTGGCCTCCGTGACGCACGCGGCGGTGCACCGGGGCCTGCGGTGGGCGGTCGTCCTCGTCGTGGTCACCGCCGGCGGCGGGCTGGCGGCCGAGGCGGTGGGGGTGCGCACCGGGTTCCCGTTCGGCGACTACTCCTACACCGGAACGCTCGGGCCGACGGTCCTCGACGTGCCGGCGATCGTGCCGCTGGCGTGGACGATGATGGCCTACCCCCTGCTCCTCGCCGGCCGGCGCATCTCCCGGCGCTTTGCCGCACCGATCGGCGCCTTCGGGCTCGCCGCGTGGGACGTGTTCCTCGACCCGCAGATGGTCGACGACGGGCGCTGGCGGTGGGCCGACCCGACGCCGGGGCTGCCGGGTGTCGAGGGCGTGCCGCTGACGAACTACGCCGGGTGGCTGCTCGTCGGCCTCGTGATGATGGTGATCCTGCACGCCGCGCTGCCGCGCGTACCGGGCGAGCGAGGCGCAGCCGGCGACGCTGCTGTTCTGGACGTGGATCGGCTCGATCGTGGGCAACCTGTTCTGGTTCGGGTCCCCCGACGTGGCGCTGGCCGGTGGGATCGCGATGGGGCTGGTGTGCCGTGCCCTACGCGTGGGCGCTGTGGCAGTCACGTCCGTAGCGCTGCGCGGCCTGGCGGCTGCCGGGTCGGGCGCTGGCGGTCGCCGGCGCGGTGCACGCGGCCTGGAACGTGACGAGGCTGCGCCGGCCCCCGGCCGACCCTCCCCCGGTGCGCGAACGGGTCGCCGTGCTGCTGCCCGTGCGCGACGAGGCCGCGCGGGTCGGGCCGTGCGTGCGGGCGCTGCTCGGCCAGACCGGGGTGCGTGACCTGCAGATCCGGGTGCTCGACGACGGCTCCTCCGACGGCACCGTCGACGTCGTACAGGCGGTCGCTGCCGGCGACCCGCGGCTCACGGTGCTGCGCGGCGAGCCGCTGCCGAGCGGCTGGTGGGGCAAGCCGCACGCCTGCCAGCAGCTCGCCGACGACGTCGACGCCGACGTGCTGGTGTTCGTGGACGCCGACGTCGTGCTCGAGCCGCATGCCGTCGCGGCGACGGTCGCGTTGCTGCGCTGGTCCGGGCTGGACCTGGTGTCGCCGTACCCGCGCCAGGTCGCCGTCTCCGCGGCCGAGCGCCTGGTGCAGCCGCTGCTGGAGTGGTCCTTCCTCACGACGCTGCCGTTGCGGGCGGCGGAGCGATCGCCGCGGCCGAGCCTGGCGGCCGCGAACGGCCAGTTCCTCGCCGTGGACGCGCTGGCCTACCGGCGAGCGGGCGGGCACGCCGCGGTGCGTGCGGAGATGCTCGAGGACATCGCCCTGCTCCGCGCCGTCAAGCGCGCCGGTGGGCGCGGTGGTGTGGTCGACGGCTCCGGGCTCGCGACGTGCCGGATGTACGACGGGTGGCCGGCGATCCGCGAGGGCTACGCGAAGTCGCTGTGGTCGGCGTTCGGCTCTCCCGGCGGTGCCGTCGCGGTGTGCGGACTGCTCGGGCTGGCCTACGTCGTGCCGCCGCTCGCCGCGCTGCGGGGGTCACGGGTCGGTCTGGCGGGCTATGCCGCCGGCGTCGCCGGTCGCGTGGTCGTCGGCCGCCGGGTGCGGGCTCGGGTGCTGCCGGACGCGCTGGCCCACCCGGTGTCCGTGGCCGCGTTCTGCTGGCTCACTGCCACGTCGCTCGCCCGCCGGCGTACCGGACGGCTCGTCGTGCGGGGCCGCCCGCTGCCGTGACTAGGGTGCGTGGCCATGTCGAATCATGAGCGGTCGACGCACGAGCACACACCGGGCGGGCGCACGACCGACGAGCGCTGGCTCGCCGCCTTCTGGCCGTTCGTGCGCGACCAGGCGCCCCCGCCGCCGGCAACGGTGGTCGAGATCGGCTGCGGCCCGCTCGGCGGCTTCGTCCCGATGCTGCGCTCGGCCGGTTACGACGCGGTCGGCGTCGACACCGAGGCGCCGGAGGGGGCGGACTACCACCGGACCGGCATCGAGGAGTTCGCGCCGCCGCGCGCGGTCGACCTGGTGGTGGCCAGCCGCTCGCTGCACCACGTGGCCGATCTGGACGACGTCGCGGACCGGATCGTCGGCATGCTCGCGGCGGGCGGCACGGTCGTCGTCCTCGAGTGGGCCTGGGAGCGGCTCGACGAGGCGACCGCCCAGTGGTGCTTCGAGCGGCTGCCGCCTGCTGGCGACGACCCCAACTGGATGCACCGCCGCCGGGAGTCGTGGCTCGAGTCGGGCAAGCCGTGGGATGCGTACCTCACCGAGTGGGCCACCGACGACGGGCTGCACCCGGGGGAAGCGGTGCTGGCCGCGCTTCAGGTCCGGCTGCGCACCGCGACCGCGGACCGCGGGGCGTTCTACTTCCCCGGCCTGGACGGGGTCACCGAGCAGGACGAGCTGGCCGCCATCGCCAGCGGCCGGATCCAGGCTGGGGGGCTCTTTCTTGTCGGTGGGCCTGGCTAGCGTGCTGACATCCGTCGAGAGGAGGCCGTCGTGGCCTGCCGTTTCACCGAGCTGATCATCGACTGCGAGGACCCGCGCCGACTGGGCGACTTCTGGGCCGAGGTCCTCGGCTACCGCGAGAGCGACGCCAAGTTCGAGGGTGAGCACCACTACGTCGAGCTGGAGGGACCGCCCGGTTCCGGACCGTCGCTGCTCCTGCTGCGGACGCCGGACCAGAAGATCACCAAGAACCGCGTGCACATCGACGTCAACGCCACCGACCGCGACCAGGACGCCGAGGTGGAGCGCATCGAGGCGCTCGGCGCCAAGCGCGTCGACATCGGGCAGGGCGAGCAGACCTGGGTCGTGCTCGCCGACCCCGAGGGCAACGAGTTCTGCGTGCTGAGGTCGAGGGTCGACCCGCACTGACCTCAGCCGACGACGATGTCCCTCGCCGGCCACCCGGTGGCTCCCGAGGGGAACGGGTCGGCCTCCTGCTGGGTCTGAGGCGCCCCGGTCGGTCGGTCGCCCGTGCTTCCAGCAGGTGCTGACCCGGCGCGGCGTCCCAGCTGAACACCCATTGCCGCCAGGTGTCCGTGCTTGGCACCGACGCCAGCCGCGCTGGCTGCCAGGCCCCGCCGTCGACCCTGACCTCGACGCGCTCGATGCCTCGGTGCTGAGCCCAGGCGACGCCCGCAACCTGCACTCGGCCAGGGCGCACGTGGTCGCGTCCGTCAGGGATGTCGATCCGCGTCATCGTCTTGATCGGACCCCTCACGGCCCAGCCCCGTTCGACCCAGTACGCCTGCGCATCCACGAAACGGGTCAGCTCCAGCTCGACCACCCACTTCGTGGCCGACACGTACCCATAGAGACCGGGCACGACCATCCGGACGGGAAAGCCGTGGCGCGTCGGCAGCGGTTCGCCGTTCATGGCGACTGCCAACAGGGCGTCGCGACCATCCATCACGACGTCGGTCGGGGTTCCGATCGTCATGCCGTCTGCCGAGCGGCTGAGAAGCTGGTCGGCGTCGTCATGGACACCGGCTTCGCGCAGCAGGTCGGCGATCGGCGCGCCGAGCCACCGGGCCGATCCAACCAGCGACCCGCCAACCTCGTTCGAGACGCACGTCAGGGTGATGTCACGCTCGATCAGTCCCCGGGCGAGGAGCCCGTCGTAGTCGAGCTCGATCTCCCGGTCCACCAAGCCGAACACCCGCAGCCGCCAGTCGTCGGTCGACACCTGGGGGACGAGCAAGGCAGTGTCGATCCGGTAGAAGTCCTGGTTGGGGGTTCGGAACGGGCTGAGCCCCGGCAGCCCGAGGTTCGTTCCCGCGGGCAGCGCCGCGGCAGCGCTGACAGGTGGTGGCAGCACGACGGCCGCCCGCGACGCACTCACGTCGAGCCTCTTCGTGAGCGCGGATCTCCCCGCGGCCCCGGCGAGAAGGCCGACGGCCGCAGCGCCGAGACTGGTCAGCAGAAAGGCGCGACGGTCGTACCCGGGCAGCGTCGACGCCGTTGACCCGGGGGCCACCGCTGTCGCTCCGAGCAGGCGGCCCGGCTCGCAGAGGTCGCAGGAGAAGCAAGCAGCGCAATCCCACCGGCCAGTCCCCCCGTCAGAGCAGGGAACGCGTCCAGCGAGCGGGACCCGGGCCGAGTAGTCACCGACAGCGCTGCGACGAGCGCGAGCACGGCGACACCGGTGAGGCCGACGTCGGTGTTGCGGACCGCGAGCGCCCCCGTGAGCAGCGCCAGCATGACCAGGACCGCGATGATCGTCCCGACGAGAACGGTCTTGTCGTTGGTGCCGAACGAACGGATGGCCCACTCCTTGAGCCACCGCGGCGTCGCATCGATCACGCTGCCCCCGACGGAGACAAGCGGGGAGGCGCGGCCGTCGCCGACGAGCGCGGCAACGAGTTCCGCGACGCCGACGGCGACGAAGGCTGCGATGAAGCCGGACAGCGCTCCCGCGAGGCGCACGTCGCGCCCGGGCCTCGGTTCGCTGTCGAGGTTCACGGGAGAGGTTCGCCGCCCACGGCCCGCAGGACTGGCGCGTCACTAGGCTCTCCGGCCATGCCGCGGGTGATCGTGATCGGCGCCGGGATCGGTGGGCTCGCCGCTGCCGCCCGGCTCGCCACGCTCGGCCACCAGGTCACGGTCTGCGAGCAGGCCGACTCGGTCGGCGGCAAGGCGGGCGTGTTCACCCGCGACGGCTTCACGTTCGACACCGGCCCATCCTTGCTCACGTTGCCCGCGGTCTACCGCGACCTGTTCATCAAGACGGGCCAGCCGATCGAGGAGTCCCTCGACATCGTCGCCGTGGACCCGACCTGCCACTACCGGTTCGCCGACGGCACCGAGCTCACGCTGCCGAACGCATCTCGCTCCGGCACCCGTCGGGCCTTCGACGACGCGTTCGGTCCTGGAGCCGGCGCCGACTGGGACCGCCTTCTCGAGCGCGCCCAGGCGATCTGGCTGGCCACCCGCACGCCGTTCCTCGAGCAGCCGCTCGCCGGGACGGGCGACCTGCTGCGCCTGGCCAGCCGCACCCGCGACCTGCGCACGGTCGCGCCGTGGCGGACCCTGCGGGGCCTCGGCACGCACTACCTGCGCGACCCGCGGCAGCGCATGGTGCTCGATCGCTACGCGACCTACGCCGGCTCCGACCCGCGCCGCGCCCCGGCGGCCATGGCGGTCATCCCCTACGTCGAGCAGACCTTCGGCTCCTGGTACGTCCCCGGCGGGCTGCACCGGCTGGCCCTGGCGGTGCACGACCGCGCGGTCGAGCGCGGCGCCGTCGTACGCACCGGTTCGGACGTCGCCGAGGTCATCGTCGAGAGCGGTCGCGCCGCAGGTGTCCGGCTGTCATCGGGCGAGGTGATCGCGGCCGACATCGTGGTCGCCAACGCCGACGCGTCGCACCTGTACGCCGACCTCCTGCCCCCGTCGGCGGCGCGGCCCGCGCTGCGCCGGCTGCGCAAGGCCACGCCGTCGCTGTCCGGCTTCGTGCTGATGCTCGCGCTGCGCGGCCGGACCCCCGACCTCGGGCACCACACCGTGCTGTTCCCGCGCGACTACGACCCGGAGTTCGAGGCCGTCTTCGGCCGGTCCGCGGCACCGGTCGACGACCCGACCATCTACGTCAGCGCGCCCGACGACCCGGCGATGCGGCCGGACGACGACTCCGAGGCCTGGTTCGTGCTCGTCAACGCCCCGCGGCACGGCCGCGGTGCTGGTGCGATCGACTGGACGGCTCCCGGGCTCGCCGACTCGTACGCCGACCGGGTGCTCGCCGTGCTGGCCGAACGCGGTCTGGACGTGCGCGACCGGCTGCTGTGGCGGGAGATCCGCACGCCCGCCGACCTCGAGCAGCAGGACGCGCTCCCCCGGCGGCGCCATCTACGGCACGTCGTCCAACGGCGCCCGCGCCGCGTTCCTGCGCCCGGCGAACCGCTCGCCGGTGCCGGGCCTGTTCCTCGTCGGCGGCTCGGCGCATCCCGGCGGCGGTCTCCCCCTGGTCGGCATGTCGGCAGCGATCGTCGCCGAGATGATCGGCCCCGCCTGACCCGATCTCGCGTTGTGCCGAACACCGTGCGGGTACCGCCGGACACTCGGACACGATCGGGAGGCAGGCAGGCGGCGGCGCACGACGACGCTGAGCTGGACCAGGCCGATGACGCCGAGGCCGACCCAGACCCACGCTCCCAGCTCGGCCCACACCTCGCCCACCACCGCGGTCGCGGGAGGAACGCGGCCGTGACGATCACTCGGGTCGGGCGCTCCCACACGGTGACGACACCGACCTCGCGCAGGCCGGCCGCGGCGGCCGACGCCCGGACGTACTCCTGCAGCAGCATCAGCGCCCCGCCGAGAACGCCCGCAAGCACAGGGGCGCCCGCGGCCCACAGTGCGGCGACGAGCAGGAGGTCGCTGACCCGGTCACACGTCGAGTCCAGGACCGTCCCGTAGGCGCTGACCCGGCCTCGCAGCACGGCGACGGCGCCGTCGAGGTTGTCGAGCAGACCGGCCAGGACGGCCAGCCCCGCCGCGAGCAGGAGCCAGCGCGCCTCCCAACCCGGCGAGCACCAGCACACCGGCGCTCGCGACCACCCCGCACAACGTGACGACGTCGGGCGGGACCCGCGCCGCCGCGAGCGGGCGCGCCACGGCGTACGCGATGCCGAGCCACCCGCGCACCAGCACGTTGGACCGCGGGTCATATCCCCCGTGCGTGGCAGCCCATCGGTCGAAGTAGCCGTCCCGGTCGAGCGGGGGCGGGGCCACGGCCACGGTCAGCGCCGGTCGCGGAGGTTCAGCTGCTCGTAGATCTCGCGCGTCGCGGTGGAGGTGTTCAGGGTGATGAAGTGCAGACCGGGCACACCCTCGGCGAGCAGCTGCTCGCAGAGCTCGCTGGCTGCCTCGACGCCCACCTTGCGCATCTGGTCGGTGTCGGACTCGACGGCATGCAGCTTCTCGGCGAGCTCCGGCGGGAACGCGGCGTTCGGAGAGAACCGCGAACCGCTCGATCTGCTTGACGTTGGTCGCCGGCATGATGCCCGGGATGATCGGGACCTCGCAGCCGGTGGCCGCCACCCGGTCACGCAGCCGCAGGTAGTCGTCGGCGTAGAAGAACATCTGGGTGATCGCGTAGTCGGCACCGGCGCGGCACTTCGCCACGAAGTGCTTGATGTCGGAGTCCCAGTCGGGTGACCGCGGGTGCTTCTCCGGGAAGGCCGCCACCCCGACGCAGAAGTCGCCCGATGCCTTGAGCAGCCGCACCAGGTCCTCGGCGTAGGCCACCCCGTCGGGATGGGTGACCCACTCCGCCTGCGGGTCGCCGGGCGGGTCGCCGCGGAGGGCGAGGACGTTGCGCACCCCGGCGTCGGCGTACTGGCCGATGATCTGGCGCAGCTCGGCGACCGAGTGGTTCACCGCCGTGAAGTGCCCGAGCGGCGTCAGCGTCGTCTCCCGGGCGATGCCCGCAGTCATGGCCACGGTGCGGTCCCGGTTCGCTCCCCCGGCGCCGTAGGTGACCGAGACGAACGAGGGCCGCAGCGCCTCGAGCTGGCGCAGCACCGCCCACAGCTTGCGCTCGCCCTCGTCGGTCTTGGGCGGGAAGAACTCGAACGAGAACGTGCGCTGGCCGTCGGCGAGCATGTCTCGGATCGCGATGCGCTGCGGCCCCGGCATCGCCGACGGCTGTCCACTTGCCATTTGTCGAGGTTAGACGACGGGATCCGGGTCCGGATCGCGATGTCCACGGCTTACGCTCGCTTGACCATGACCGCCGCTTCCTTCCCCGACGCCGAGCGCCTGCGCGAGCGGGTCCAGCAGGTGCTCGACGAGTTCCTGGCCAGGCAGGACAAGGGCCTGGCCGCCGTCAGTCCCGATCTCGGCTCCTGATGGCAGCGATCACCGAGCTCCTGGGCGGGGGCAAGCGGCTGCGGTCGGCCTTCTGCTACTGGGGATGGCGCGGCGCCGGCGGCGCCGACGACGACCGCATCGTGCGGGTCGCCGGGGCGCTGGAGATGTTCCAGGCGGCCGCCCTGCTGCACGACGACGTCATGGACGGCAGCGACACCCGGCGCGGGCGCCCGGCGGCGCACCGTCAGCTGGCCGACCTGCACCGCGCGCAGGGGTGGGAAGGCTCCCCCGAGGCGTTCGGCGTCGCCGGGGCGATCCTCGCCGGCGACCTGTGCCTGTCGTGGTCGGACGAGATGTTCACCGGCGCCGGGCTGCCCGAGGACCAGCTGGCCCGGGTCGGGCGTGTTCGACCAGATGCGCACCGAGCTGATGGCGGGTCAGTACCTCGACATGTTCGAGCAGGTTCAGCCCTCGACGACGGTCGCCCGCGCCCGGCACGTGATCCGCTACAAGAGCGCGCAGTACACCGTCGAGCAGCCGCTGCTGCTGGGTGGCTCGCTGGGCGGCGCACCGCCGGAGCTGCTCGCCGGCTACAGCGCGTTCGGCCTGGCGCTCGGCGAGGCGTTCCAGCTGCGCGACGACGTGCTCGGCGTGTTCGGCGACCCGACCGAGACCGGCAAGCCGGCCGGCGACGACCTGCGCGAGGGCAAGCGGACTGCCCTGGTGGCAGCAGTGCTCGACGGCGGGGACGAGCGGGCGCGCGAGACCGTACGACGGCTGCTGGGCCGGCCCGAGCTGAGCGAGTCGGAGGTGGGCGAGCTGCGGGCGGTGATCGTCGACACCGGCGCCCTCGAGCAGGTCGAGGGCCTGATCGCGATGCGGCTGGCCGAGGCGCTGGCCGCGCTCGACACCGCTCCGGTCACGCCGGCTGCCGCCGATGCGCTGCGCGAGCTGGCCGTCGCCGCCACCGCGCGCGCCGCCTGACGCTCCGGCGCCCGGACCGACCCAGCCCCGTAACCTCCCGCCCGCTGGCGCGTTGTTGCTTACGTCACACACGTGAACGACGCGGAGGCGACGATGAAGACGTGGGCAGCACTCGGCACGGCAGCAGTGATGGTGGCCGCCGGTGCCGCCCTGATGGCCCCCGCGGAGGCCGCAACGCCTGGAGCCGGGAGCCTGGGGGGCAAGGCCAAGTCCGTCACCTGGACGGGCACGGCGACCGCCCCCAACCCGGCCGGGTGCGTCGGCGCGACCGACCCGACCTGCGACCACTACGCGCTGACCCTGAACGTCAAGTCGACCCAGGACGTGTCGATCGCCATCGCCGGTGCGGAGGGCGACGACTGGGACCTGTTCGTCTACGGGCCGGACGGCTCGCAGGTGGCGAGCTCGGCGACGTCCGGCGGCTCCGAGTCGGTCGTCATCGACGGAGCGCCGGCCGGCACCTACGAGGTGCGGGTGCAGCCCTTCACGGTCACGCCGGGCGCGTCGTACGACGGTCGCGCCGCCGTGGTGAAGGCCACGGGCAGCACCCCGATCGACGAGGAGCACGAGTGCCTCGAGCCGGTGCCCGACGCCGTCTCCACCGACCACCTCACCGGCGGCCCGCGGCTCGACCTCGCCGTGCGCGTGCTGGTCGACGGACCGTCGGTGGCCCGGGCGACCGAGATCTTCGCCACCGCCACCCGCTCCTACGAGCCGCTCGCCATCACGCTGCGCGCCGTCTCCTTCGAGCCGGTGAGCTTCACCGGTGACGACGCGCAGGGCCTCATCAACCAGGCCAAGGCGCACTTCGGCGGCTCCCGGCCGGCCGGGCGCAGACCTCGTCTACGTCTTCACGAGCAAGGACATCCAGGCCGGTGGCAACACCGCGGTGGCGGGACTTGCCGACTGCATCGGCGGCGTCCGCTTCGACGACTCCGCGTTCGCCGTGGGTGAGGACTTCGGGCCCGCCGAGCAGGACGACCCGCTGCAGCGCAACGGCACCGCGAAGGTCGCTCGCGCACGAGCTCGGTCACGTGATGGGTGCCCACCACCACTACGCCAACTGCGTCGAGGGCAACCTCAGCGAGGTCGGCGAGCCCGAGGTGTCCCCCTGCACGCTGATGATCAACGTCGTGAACCTCGCCTCGCTGAACTTCTCGACGTTCAACGGGTCGGTCGTGCGTGGCCATGCCCTGGAGTACGCCGCGCCGTGACCCCACCGCGCCCTAGGCGGCCAAGGAGGGAGTGGTCGCCTAGGGTTCCCCGGTGCGCACCGTCCGAGGCCGGACCGACCACGTCGTCGTGGTCGGTGCCGGCCTCGGCGGTCTCTCCGCCGCACTGCGCCTGACCGGCGCCGGACGACGGGTCACGGTCCTGGAACGCGAGTCCGTCCCGGGCGGCCGCGCCGGGGTGCTCACCGACGGCGGCTACACGTTCGACACCGGCCCGTCGGTGCTCACCATGCCCGGCCTGATCGCCGACGCGCTGGCCTGCGTCGGCGAGTCGATGACCGACTGGCTGGACCTGGTGCCGGTCCGGCCGCTGTACCGGGCCCGGTTCGCAGACGGCTCGTCGCTGGACGTGCACGCCGACCCGGACGCGATGGCCGAGGAGATCGCCGCTGTCTGCGGCCCCGCGGACGCCGCGGGCTACCGGCGCTACGTGGCGTTCGTCTCGCGTCTCTACGAGCTGGAGATGCGCGGCTTCATCGACCGCAACATCGACTCCCCCGTCGGGCTGCTCACCCCGGACCTGGCCCGGCTGGCCGCGATCGGCGGGTTCCGGCGGCTGGCACCGAAGGTGGCCCAGTTCTTCACCGACGACCGGACCCGGCGGGTGTTCTCCTTCCAGTCGATGTACGCCGGCCTCTCGCCGTACGACGCCCTCGCGATCTACGCCGTGATCGGCTACATGGACTCGGTCGCCGGCGTCTTCTTCCCGAAGGGCGGCATGCATGCCATCCCGCGGGCGCTGGCTGCCGCCGCGCAGAAGCACGGCGCGGAGTTCTGCTACGACACGACGGTGGACCGGGTCGAGCTGCGCGGGAGCCGGGCCGTCGCCGTGCACACGACGGCGGGCGAGCGGGTGCCCTGCGACGCCGTCGTGCTGAACCCCGACCTGCCGGTCGCGCGCCGGGACCTGCTGCGGCGCCCGCTCCGTCGGCGGCTGCGCTACTCGCCGTCCTGCTTCGTCCTGCACGCCGGCTCGCGCGCCGCCTACCCCGATGGCGCGCACCACACGATCTCCTTCGGCGCCGCGTGGAAGGGCGTCTTCGACGACGTGCTCGGCGGCCGGCTGATGTCGGACCCGTCGTTCCTGGTGACCTCGCCCAGCCGGACCGACCCCTCGCTCGCGCCGTCCGGCCGGTCGAGCTACTACGTGCTGTTCCCGACCCCGAACCTCGACGGCCGCATCGACTGGGCCGAGGAAGGGCCGCGCTACCAGGACCGGGTCATCGAGACCCTGGAGGCGCGTGGGTGGCCGGGCTTCCGCGAGGGCCTCGAGGTCGCGCACGCGACGACGCCGCGGGACTGGGCCCGGCAGGGCATGGCAGGGGGTACGCCGTTCGCGGCGGCGCACACGTTCGGCCAGACCGGCCCTTTCCGACCGCGCAACCTCTGGGGCGAGAACGTCGTCTTCGCCGGCTCCGGGACGCAGCCCGGCGTCGGCGTTCCCATGGTGCTCATCTCCGGCCGGCTGGCCGCGGAGCGCATCACGGGCGCAGACACCGACTAACTAGGCTGCTGCGGGCCGAACAGCGGCGAAGGGGACTCAGTGGGCAGGTACATCGCACGTCGGGTTCTGCAGGGGATCTTCACGCTTCTCGTCACGACGCTCCTGTTCCACGCGTCGATCACCGTTCTGCCGGGCGACCCGGTGCGTGCGCTCTTCGGCTTCCGGGAACCCAACCCGCTGATCGCCGCCGAGATCAACGAGAGGTTCCACCTCGACGAGCCCTACGTCGTGCAGTACGGGCACTACCTCTGGGACCTCCTGCACGGCGACCTCGGCATGAGCTACCCGTTCAGCGCCTTCTACTCACGCGGCGGCACCCCGGTGAACAGCCTGGTGGCCGGTGCCCTGCCCGTCAGCGCGCGGATCCTGGTGGCCGCGATCCTGATGCAGCTGGTGCTCGGCATCGGCCTGGGCATGGTCATGTCCGTGCCCAGCGCACGAAGGCAACGCGGTGGCTCTACCTCGGCGTCGTGATCGCCGCGGCGGTGCCCGTGATCGTCTCCGCCTTCGCCCTCAAGGACCTGTTCGCCAACACGTTGCAGGTGCTGCCGTACAGCGGCGTCCGGGACGGATGGCGCAGCTACGTGATGCCGGTCGTGGCCGTCGCCGCCACGAGCACGGCGTACGTCGTGCTGCTCATCCGCTCGGAGGTGATGAACACGATGCGCCAGCGCTACATCAAGGCAGCCGAGGCGCGGGCGATCCCGCAGTACCGCATCGTCGGGATGCACGCCCTGCGGGCATCGTTGCTTCCGGCACTCACCTACGTCGCGGCCAACCTGGGCTCGCTGGTCACCGGGCTGCTCATCGTGGAGGGGATCTTCAGCATCCCCGGACTCGGCGGGCTGATGTTCAACGCGATCCAGCGCCAGGACCGCTCCCTGCTGGTGTCGATCATCCTGCTGGTCACCGTGGGCGTGATCATCGTGAACATCATCGCGGACGTCCTCTACGCGGTCATCGACCCGCGGATCCGGCTGGAGCGGTCGGCATGAGCGACCTCGAGGCTGTCGGATGCGGTGACGGCTCCCACGGCCGGACCGTGGCGGCTGGCGTGGGAGATCCTGCGCCGGGACCGGGCCTTCCACGTCGCCGCACCGATCCTGCTGCTGCTGGCCGCCATGGCGTTGTTCCCGTCGTTGCTGACGACGGCGGAGCCGACCGACTGCTTCCTGGAACGCTCGCTGGACGGTCCGAGCCTGACCCACTGGTTCGGGTTCGACATTCTGGGCTGCGACTACTACACGCGCACCGTCTACGGCGCCCGGGTGTCGCTGACGGTCGGGCTGATGGTGCCGCTGCTTGCCGGCATCATCGGCGTCACGCTCGGCGCGTTGGCGGGCTACTTCGGGGGGATCATCGACAGCGTGATCGCGCGGATCACCGATATCGCGATCGGCATACCCGCGATCCTGGCGGGCATCGTCATCATCAGCTTCCTGGAAGGGCCCGGCGTGCCGCAGATCATCCTCGTGCTCACGGTGCTGAGCTGGCCGGTGATGCTGCGGATCATGCGCGGGTCCGTGCTCGAGCAGAAGGAGGAGGGATACGTCGTGGCGGCGCAGGCCTCCGGGGCGGGCGTGGCCCGGATCCTGCGGCGCCACGTGGTGCCCAACGCGATCGCGCCCGTGCTGGTCTACGCCACGCTCTACGTCGGCACGGTCATCACCGCGGAGGCGATCCTGTCCTACATGGGCGTCGGTCTTTCGCTGCCGGCCATCTCGTGGGGGCTGATGCTCTCGGACGCAGCGCAGGACATGTCCCGGGCACCGCACCTGCTCATTCCGGGCGTCTTCCTCGTGGCCGCCGTGCTGGCATTCCTCCTGCTCGGTGAGGCACTGCGCAACGCCCTCGACCCCACCCGCCGCTGATGACGACGGCCATGCCATGACCAACCGCGACCTGCGCGCCGCCGGCATCACCGACCCGACGCTGCGTCGCCGCCTACGAGCGGTGCCGTCGGCTGAACGCCGCGCACGGCCGCACCTACTACCTCGCGACCCGGCTGCTCCCGCGGGCCAAGCGGCCGCACGTGCACGCGCTCTACGGTTTCGCGCGCTACGCCGACGAGCTCGTCGATGCACCCAGACCCCGACCCCGACGCCCTGGTCCCGTGGGCCGACCGCTTCCTCGACGACCTCAAGAGCGGCGGCGATCCCCGGGACAGCCAGGACGACGTGAGCCGGGCGGTCATCCACACCGCGCGCGTGTGGGGCTTGCCGGTCGAGCACTTCGAGGCGTTCCTCACCTCGATGCGGATGGACCTCACCGTCACGGGCTACCCGACGTACGCCGATCTCGAGCGCTACATGTACGGCAGCGCCGCCGTCATCGGCCTGCTGATGGTGCCGATCCTCGAACCCGTCGACGACGCCGCCTACCTCCCGGCCCGCGCGCTCGGTGAGGCGTTCCAGCTCACCAACTTCATCCGCGACGTCGGCGAGGACCTGCGCCGCGGCCGGGTCTACCTGCCGCAGGAGGACCTCGCGCGGTTCGGGGTGACCCGCGCCGACCTGGCCGGCCCGACGCCGAACGACCGGGTCACGGCCCTGCTCCGGTTCGAGATCGACCGCACCCGAGCGCTCTACCGCGAGGCCGCGCCCGGCATCGAGCTGCTGCACCCGACCAGCCGCGACTGCGTCGCGACGGCGCTGCGTCTGTACGGCGGGATCCTGGACGCGGTGGAGCGCAGCGGGTACGACGTGCTGAGCACCCGTGTCACCGTGCCGGTTGCGACCCGGCTGCGGGTGGCTGCGCCCGCCCTGCTCCGTGCGCGTCGCGCCCGTCGCCGTGCCCGTCGAGCCCGGCGCTGAGGCGCCGGCCCCACCACACCCACCAGGCCAGGGTCTGCACGACGAGCGAGAACCCGAACAGCAGATCCTCGACCGGCGCGTAGGCAAGTCGCACGCCGGTGATCGCGTCCTCGTCGTAGGTCACGATGTCGCGCCCGGTGAGCCACCCGTTGGTCACCAGCTGGAAGACCACGATGATCGCGTAGGCGGTCCAGAAGACCCGGCGGGTGAGCAGCCGCGTGCGCAGGACCGCGAGATCGAGCACGACCGCCGCGACAGCCCCGAGGAGCGCGAGCGCGGTGTAGCTCACCGCTCGTCCCCGACCGGCCAGCCGCGCACCCGGCGTACCGCCTCGAGCGCCAGCACCGAGCAGATCGGGATGACGAGGAAGAACAGCAGCTCCTCGACGGGCAGGCCGCCGGGCAGCGTCACGCCGATCGTCTGGTCGGGGTCGAACTGCCAGTGACCGGCATCGACGGCGTACAGGTCCCACACCACGAACACGGGCACCACGCAGAGCAGGGTCAAGGCCAGCCGGCGCCACTGCCGGTAGACCCGGACGCCCAGCACGAGCTCGAGCGGCAACGTCCCGATGAGGCAGAACGCCAGCATCCCGACGTAGCCGAGGTGGCGCACGACGGTCAGAAGCCCAGTGCCTGCGCGCGCCGCTTGACCTCGGTCCCCCGGTTCTGCGCGAGGGCATCGACCGGGCTGCCCGGCAGCGAGTCGTCGGGGGTGAA
This sequence comes from uncultured Actinomycetota bacterium, assembly GCA_963757295.1. Taxonomy (GTDB): domain Bacteria; phylum Actinomycetota; class Actinomycetes; order JACCUZ01; family JACCUZ01; genus JBDUAP01. Next base: position 143,672 of record CAVWQZ010000001.1, read on the forward strand.
CAGCCAGCGCAGCGCGGCGTCGTCGTCGTACCGCGCGTCGGCGAGCAGGGTGAGCGTGCCCGGCAGGCCCTTGAGCACCTGCCCGTGCTGCAGGAACACCTCGGGCACCATCAGCGCGTTGCTCTCGCCGCGGCGCACGGCCAGCACCTGGCGATCGCGCACCAGCTGGCGGGCCCGGGACACCCCGATGCCGAGCCGGTCGGCCACCTCGGGAAGCGTCAGCCAGGAGTCGACCAGCGTGTCGAGATCACTCCTGTTGGAGTCGGTCATGTCCAGGTCGCTCACCCCGCCAAGCCTGCCATGTCGCACCGGCGTCGACCGCTCTAGGACGCGGCCGGCCGTGCCTTGACCGCGACTCCCGGGTCGGCGAGCACGGGCAGCGTCGACGGGACGGGCCGACTCCATCAGGTGCCGCGCCTGCACGAGGTCGCGCGGCCGGTCGACAGTGAGCGCGGCCACCAGCCGGTCACCGGCCAGCCAGAACGCCGCCCAGCGCCCGTCATCGCCCTCCCGCATGACGACCCGCTCCCCGGCGGGGTGGTGCCCGGCGTACTGGACCATCCGGCCCCACTGCTCCGACCAGAAGTAGGGCACCGGGTCGTAGCGCTCGTCGCCGCCGAGCAGGTTGGCTGCCGCGGTCGCCGGCGCGCGCAGCGCGTTGTCCCAGTGCTCCACGTGCATCCGGGTCGCGTAGCGCTCGGAGTCCCACGCCGCGCAGTCACCGACCGCCAGGACACCCGGGCGCGACGTCCGCAGCCCGCCGTCCACGGCGACCGCGCCGCGCGGGGTGAGCTCGAGCCCCGACCCCGCGAGCCACGCAGTCTCCGGCCGGGCGCCCACCGCGACCAGGACCGTGTCGGCGGCGACCCGCTCGCCGTCCCGCAGGTGAACCGCGTCCGGCTCGACGGCGTCGACCGCAGCACCCAGCCGCAGGTCCACGTCCGACCACCACGGCAGCATCCGCTGTCCGCACCACGCCGGCAACGCGGACGGCGAGCGGAGCGGGCATCGCCTCCACCACGGTGACGCGCACCCCGGCGCGCACCGCGGCGGTCGCCACCTCCGCCCCGATCCAGCCGGCCCCGACGATCACCAGCCGGGCTCCGGGGCGCAGCCGGGCCCGCAGGGCGAGCGCGTCGTCGCGGGTCCGCAGCGTCAGCGCGGTGTCGGCGCCCGGCAGCCGCACGGGGGACGCGCCGGTCGCCACGACCAGGCCGTCGTAGCGCGAGGTCGCCCGCATCGGTCGCGAGCACGCCCTCCGCCGGCAGCCCGGTGGCCCGCCGCCCGAGCAGCCGGGTCACGTCGAGCCCATCCCAGTCGGCGTCGAGGGTCGTGTCGTCGACCTGGCCGGCCAGCAGCGCCTTCGACAGCGGGGGCCGGTCGTACGGCGGGACGGGCTCCGCGCCCAGCGAGGGTGAGCGCCCCGGCGTACCCCTGCCCGCGCAGCGCCACCACGGTCTGCAGCCCGGCCAGCCCGGCGCCCACCACGAGAACCCGGTCCACGACCGACGACCCTAGGCGGCGGGCGCGGAATCACACCGTTGTAGTACTTCATTCGCGTAACAACCGTCACTCAAGTCACATGAGTCACAGGAGACACGGCAGGATCAACCACCACAATCCCTCGACCGGGAAGGACTCCGGCGATGCCCCGTCTCCCCGCCGGCCCCCGCCGCCGGCGTGCTGGCCTGACACCGACTCTGGCCCGACGATCGGCCGCCTGGTCGCCATCCCGCTGCTGCTCGCCGCGCTCGTCACCGCGGGCTCCCCCGGCTGGGGCTCCTACACGATCCGCCGCGGCGACACGCTCGAGGCGATCGCCGCGCGCTACGGCACCACCGTGAGCCGCCTGGTCGAGGTGAACAGGCTGCCCGGCAACGGCAACCTCATCTACGCCGGCGAGTCGCTGCGGGTGCCGTCGGCGAAGCGGGCCTCGGCCAGCCGCACCGTCACGATCAAGCGCAAGCACCGCGTCGTGGCCGGCGACAGCCTGATCAAGATCGCCAGAACGTACGGCGTGCGCCCGGCCGTCATCGCCAGGGCCAACCACCTGCCGGCGTCGTTGGTCGTGCGGCTCGGCGACACGCTCGTCGTACCGGTGACGCGCCGGGTCGCCAACTCTGCGGCGAGGAGCAGCGCGAACTCGTTCGCCGGCCGCACCTACGCCTCGCCGATCGTGCGGGCCGCGGCGCGCAACCGGGCGATCCTGGCGAACCGCAGCGTGCCGAGCCGGGCCGCGATGCGGGCACTGATCGTCAGGACGGCGAAGCAGCAGGGCGTCGACCCGGCGCTCGCCCTCGCGATCAGCTGGCAGGAGTCGGGCTTCAACATGCGCGCGGTCTCGGTCGCCAACGCGATCGGCGCGATGCAGGTGATCCCGTCCACCGGGGAGTGGATCTCCTCGGTCGTCGGCCGCCGGCTCGACCTGCTCAAGCCGCGCGACAACGTCACGGCCGGCGTGGTCCTGCTCAGGATCCTGACCCGCTCGGCGAGCCAGCGCAACGCGGTCGCGGGCTACTACCAGGGCCTGAAGTCGGTCCGCGAGCGACGGGATGTTCCCCGACACCAAGCGGTACGTCGCCAACATCCTGGCCCTGAAGAAGCGGTTCGGCTGAGTCGCTAGCGCGGGATCGCCGAGCGCGGCGATCCCGAAGCAGGCAGCGCGCTGGCACGTAGACTCGCCGGGTGGACACGACCCTTCAGGACCCGCTGGTCGGGCGCGTGCTCGACGGGCGCTACCACGTCGAGTCGCGGCTGGCCCGCGGCGGCATGGCCACCGTCTACCACGCGGTGGACAGCCGGCTCGACCGCACGGTCGCCCTCAAGGTGATGCATCCGCAGCTGGCCGAGGACGAGGAGTTCGTGTCCCGGTTCATCCGCGAGGCGAAGTCGGCCGCCCGGCTGTCCCACCCCAACGTCGTCGCCGTCTACGACCAGGGCGCCGACGACGGCACCGTCTTCCTGGCGATGGAGCACGTCGCCGGCCGGACCCTGCGTGACCTGCTGCGGGAGCAGCGGCCGGCTCAGCGCCCGCCAGGCGCTGGAGGTCATGGAGCCGGTGCTCGCCGCGCTCGGCGCCGCCCACCACGCCGGCATCGTCCACCGCGACGTCAAGCCCGAGAACGTCCTGCTCGCCGACGACGGGCGCGTCAAGGTCGCCGACTTCGGCCTCGCCCGGGCCGTGTCCGGCGCCACCAGCCACACCTCGGCCACCGGTGTCCTGATGGGCACGGTCGCCTACCTCTCCCCCGAGCAGGTCGAGCGCGGCGTCGCCGACCCGCGCTCCGACGTCTACGCCGCCGGCATCCTGCTGTTCGAGATGCTCACCGGCGCCAAGCCCTACGACGGCGAGACCGCGATCCAGGTCGCCTACCGGCACGTCCACGACGACGTGCCGGCCCCGTCCTCGATGGTGCCCGGCCTGCCGGCGGCGCTGGACGCGCTGGTGGCGCGGGCCACCAGCCGCGACCCCGACGGCCGCCCCGACGACGCCCGCCGCTTCCTCGCCGAGCTCGCCCAGGTGCGCCGGGCCTGTCCGACACCGAGCTCGACACCGCCGGTCGGGCCACCCTGCCGCGCGCCCGCGCTGAGCGCACCGGCCCACACCTTGGTGGTGTCGACTCCCGGGCCCCCGCGCGCCCGCGCCCGGTCCGGCTCGTGGCGGCGACACCGGTCCGCTGCGCCGCCCGCTGAACTCGCTGCGCCGCCACCACAACCGTCGCGGCCTGATCGCCCTCCTGCTCGTCCTGCTGCTTGCCGCCGGGCTGTCCGGGACCGCCTGGTGGATGGCGGCGGGTCCGGGGGCCTACACCAACGCCCCGTCGCTGCTGACCCTGTCGCAGGCAGAGGCCAAGGCGAAGGCGCGCAACCTGGGCTTCACCATGCAGGTCGTCGGCACCGAGTTCGACGAGAACATGCCCGTCGACCACGTGCTCAGCACCGACCCGGGGCCCAACGACCGCATCCGCAAGAAGGGCACCATCGGCGTCGTGCTCTCCAAGGGTCCGGAGCGCTATGCCATCCCCGACCTGAGGAACAAGACCGAGGCGGAGGCGAAGAAGCCGCTCGCTGCCACCCATCTCGGCACCGGCGAGATCAAGCGCGCCTACAGCGACACCGTCAAGAAGGGGCTGGTCATCTCGACCAACCCGCTGGCCGGGCAGAAGCTGAAGCGGGACGAGGCCGTCGGCCTGGTCGTCAGCCGCGGCGTCCAGCCGGTCCCGGTCCCGAACGTCGTCGGCAAGCAGATCGACGAGGCCCGGCAGATCCTCGCCGAGGCATCGCTCGGGGCCAAGATCGAGGAGAAGTACAACGACACGGTGCCGGCCGGCGTGGTGATCAGCCAGGCGCCGGACAAGGGCAAGGCGCCGAAGAACTCCGACATCGCCCTGGTGGTGTCGAAGGGCGCGACCCCGGTGCCGGTGCCCGAGGTGGTCGGCAAGAGCCTCGACGAGGCGCCGGGCAGATCCTGACAGGCGGCCGGGTTCGAGGTGCGCGCCTTCAACCTGCCCGGCGGCCCCGACCGGGTGCTCGACCAGTCGCCCAACGGTGGCGGCACGGCGCCCAAGGGGTCTCGCGTCACCCTCTCGGTCTTCTAGGCCGGCCCGTCCTGCCTGCCGAGACGTCGGCCGCGCACCGCAACCGCTGGCTAGGCTGAGCCCATGGTCGTCGTGATGAAGCCCGACGCCGAAGCCGACGACATCAGCGCGGTCATCGCGCGCGTCGAGTCGGTCGGCGGCGAGGCGTTCGTGAGCCGGGGTGTCACCCGCACCATCATCGGCCTGGTCGGCGACGTCGAGACGTTCGGCGGGCTGAACCTGCGCGCCATGCCCGGGGTGGCCGACGTGATGCGGGTGTCCGCGCCGTACAAGCTGGTGAGCCGCATCCACCACCCCGAGATGACCACGGTGTACGTCGGCGGCGTGCCGATCGGGCCGGACACCTTCACCCTCATCGCCGGCCCGTGCGCGGTCGAGAACCACCAGCAGACGCTGGAGTCGGCGCAGATGGCGCAGGCTGCCGGCGCCACGCTGCTGCGCGGCGGCGCCTACAAGCCGCGCACGTCGCCGTACGCCTTCCAGGGTCTCGGCGAGGACGGGCCTGCGGATCCTCGCCGACGTGCGCGAGGAGACCGGGCTGCCGATCGTCACCGAGGTCGTGGACGCCCACGACGTCGACCTGGTCGCGTCCTACGCCGACATGCTGCAGGTCGGCACGCGCAACATGGCCAACTTCGCGCTGCTGCAGGCCGTCGGCCAGTCCGGCAAGCCGGTGATGCTCAAGCGCGGCATGCAGGCCACCATCGAGGAGTGGCTGATGGCCGCGGAGTACATCGCGCAGCGCGGCAACCTCGACATCGTGCTGTGCGAGCGCGGCATCCGCACCTTCGAGCCGGCGACCCGCAACACCCTCGACATCAGCGCGGTGCCGGTCGTGCACGACCTCGCCCACCTGCCGGTCATCGTCGACCCGTCGCACTCCGGCGGCCGGCGCGACCTGGTGGTGCCGCTGTCGCGGGCGGCGATCGCGGTCGGCGCGGACGGGCTGATCGTCGACGTCCACCCGCACCCCGACCAGGCGCTGTGCGACGGCCCGCAGGCGCTCGTCGACGAGGACCTGCGCGCGCTCGCGGCCGCGGTCCGCCAGCTGCCGCCCCTGCTGGGCCGGCGCCCGGCGGCGCGGGTCTCCGTCTAGCCGTCGCTCGCGAGCACCGCTCCGAGCACCTTGCCGGCCTGCTCCACCCCGGCGTCGTCGACGTCGAGATGGGTCACCGCGCGCGCGTGCCGCGCGTCGAGCGCGCCGATCAGCACTCCCTCGTCGCGGCAGCGCGCCACCACCGCGGCCGCGTCGGGCACCTCGAACACCACGATGTTGGTCTGCACCGCGTCCGGCTGCACCCGCCCCGGCGCGGCGGCCGCCACGATCTCGGCCAGGCGGCGGGCCCGGGCGTGGTCCTCGGCCAGCCGGGCCACGTTGTGGTCGAGCGCGTAGAGGCCGGCCGCGGCGAGGATGCCGACCTGCCGCATGCCGCCGCCGAGGCGCTTGCGCCAGATGCGCGCCTCGGCGATGCGCTCCGTGCTCGCGGCGAGCAGCGAGCCGACCGGCGCGCCGAGCCCCTTGGACAGGCAGACCGAGACGGTGTCGACGTGCGCGGCGTAGGCGTCGAGCGGGATGCCGGTCGCGACGTGCGCGTTCCACAGCCGGGCGCCGTCGAGATGCATGCGCACGCCGACGGCACTCGTCAGCTCGCGCAGCCGGGCGATGTCGTCGAGCGACTGCACCGTGCCCCCGCCGAAGTTGTGCGTGTTCTCGACCACGACGGCCGCCGTCGACACGAAGTACGGCCCGCCGGCGGGGCGCATCAGCGCGACGATGCGGTCCACGTCGAGCCGACCGTCGACGCGCGGGCCAGGTCCGGGTGGTGATGCCGGACACCGCGGCGGCTGCGCCCAGCTCGGCGCGTACGACGTGCGCGTCGTCGTCGCAGAGCAGCTCCTGACCCGGGGCGACCAGCAGGCGGACACCGAGCTGGTTGGCCATCGAGCCGGTCGGGGTGAACAGCGCCGCCTCGTGCCCGAGCAGAGCGGCGACCCGCTCCTCGAGGGCGGTCACGGTCGGGTCCTCGCCGTACACGTCGTCGCCCACCGGCGGCGGCGGCCATCGCGGCGCGCATCGCGTCGGACGGGCGGGTGACCGTGTCGCTGCGCAGGTCGATCGGCATGCACCGACCCTACGGCGGGCGACCTCGTCAGCGCGCGGCCCGTGTGCTCAGACCGCCTGGTGCGCCCTGGCCTCGAGGATCGACATCCGGGAGTCCGTGTGGACCACGCGGGTCAGGCGCAGGCCGGCGGCGTCGAAGAGCGCGGCGTACTCCTGCTCGCTGCGCTCCCGGCCTCCGGGCAGCACGAGCATGTTGAGGTCGGAGAACGCCGCGTCGACCTCGTGGCCCGGACGACCCAGAACCACCTCGACGACGAGCACGACGCCGTCCGGGTTCATGGCCCGGCCACAGGTGCGAAGGATGTCGACGCACTCGTCATCGGGCCAGTCGTGCAGGACCGACTTGAGCAGGTAGGCGTCGGCGGCCGGCACCTCGTCGAAGAAGCTTCCGGTCGCGGCGCGCCAGCGCGCGGCGACGGACTCCGACGCGCCCGGCGTGGGTGCGACGGCAACCACGTGCGCGAGGTCGAACACCGTGCCGGTGAGGTGCTCGTGCCGGGCGAGGACCGTCTCGAGCAGGACGCCCTTCCCGCCGCCCACGTCCACGACAGTGGCGAGGTCGGAGAAGTCGTATGCCGACGCGACCGCGTCGGCCACGAGCGAGCTGAGCGCAGTCATGTTGTCGTTGAAGATCGCGTTCTGCTCCGGCGTCCGCTCCCGATGCGTCCAGACGTCGATGCCGTGCAGCGCCTCGAACGCGTTGTCCCCCGTGCGGACGCTGTGGCCGAGGTGTCCCCAGGCCGCCCAGAGGGCGGGGTCCGTCAGGGTCCGCGCCAGGGGTCGCATGCTGGCCGGCGCATCGGAGCGCAGACCCGCACCGAGCGGCGTGTTCGCGAACGTCCCGTCCGGCTCGTGGCTGTAGACGCCGACAGCGGCCAGCGCCTCGAGCAACCGGCGCAGGGTGTCGGCGTCGGCGGAAACGGCGTCGGCCAGGTCGGCGACCGTGCGGGGCCCTCCCGCGAGCTGGTCGGAGAGGCCGAGGTCCGCGGCCACGCTCAGAGCGGCCGAGATGCGGAAGCCGACCACCATCGAGCGGAGCTCCTCGACGGCGCTCGCGGTCGGGTTCTCGGACATGGTGCCCACGCTAGGGGACGAGCTCTGACTCATCGGGGCTGGATCAAGTCCCACCGGTTGCCGTACAGATCACCGGGAAGACAGCAACCACGCCGTACGAGCTCGGTGCGAGGCCGGCTTCTCTCGAACTCGACCTGCCGGCCGCCGTCATCCGGGCGAAATCGCGGTCGAAGTCCTCCGTGTTCAGGACCCAGCCGACACGCCCTCCGGTCTGGTCCCCGACCCGGGCCGCCTGGTCGACCCGTGCACCGCCAGGGCCAGGAGCGACGCCGATGCCTCCCGCGATCCAGCGAGGACGAACGACCGACCCAACGCTTCCCGTCGTCGACAGGAGTGTCCTCCAGCAGCTCGAACCCGAGAGCGTCCACGTAGAACGTCGATCGCCTCGTCGATAGTCACGGACGACCACGGTCACCAGTCCAAGATGAGCCACCCGACGATCATGCCGCTGCCCGGACCGGTCGGCATGCCACGGACGCTAGGACATGCCGAGGTCAGAGTCTCGTGGCCCAGCGAGGCGACCTCGTTCTGACAGGCTGCGCACTCGAGGCGGTTGTCAGAGTCTGGTGGCCCAGCCAGGCAACCTCGTTCTGACGCCTGCGGGCTCACCGCGCGGCGAGCATCTCCGCCACCAGGAACGCCAGCTCCAGCGACTGCTGGTGGTTCAGGCGCGGGTCGCAGGCGGTCTGGTAGCGCATCGGCAGGTCGAGCTCGCCGATGTTGCCGGAGCCACCGAGGCACTCGGTCACGTCGTCACCGGTGAGCTCGATGTGCACACCGCCGGGATGGGTGCCCAGCGCGCGGTGCACCTCGAAGAACCCGCGCACCTCCTCGATGACGTCGTCGAAGCGCCTCGTCTTGCGTCCGTCCTCCGCCTCGAACGTGTTGCCGTGCATCGGGTCGCAGACCCAGCCCACGAGCGCGCCGCTGGCGGTGACCTTCTCGACGATCGCCGGCAGCACCTCACGGACCCGCGCCGCGCCCATCCGGGTCACGAACGTCAGCCGGCCCGGCTGCCGCTGCGGGTCGAGCCGCTCGACCAGGGCGATCGCGTCGTCGGGCGTCGCGGATCGGGCCGAGCTTCACGCCGAGCGGGTTGCGGATGCCGGCCACGAAGTCGATGTGCGCGCCGCCGATCGCCCGCGTCCGGTCGCCCACCCAGAGGAAGTGCGCCGACACGTCGTACGGCGTGCCCGTGCGCGAGTCGATGCGCGTCAGCGGCCGCTCGTAGTCGAGCAGGAGGGCCTCGTGGCTGGAGTAGAGGTCGACCGTGCGGAACTCCTCGGTGTCCACCCCGCAGGCCGTGCATGAACTGCAGGGCGCGGTCGATGTCGCGGGCCATCAGCTCGTAGCGCTGGTGGGCCGTGTTGTCGCGCACGAAGCCCTGGTTCCACGCGTGCACCTGGCGCAGGTCGGCGAAGCCGCCCTGGGTGAAGGCGCGGACGAGGTTCAGCGTCGCGGCCGAGGTGTTGTAGACCTGCAGGAGCCGCGCCGGGTCCGGGGTGCGGGCGGCCGCGGTGAACTCCAGGCCGTTGACGGCGTCACCCCGGTACGCCGGGAGCGTCACCCCGTCGCGGGTCTCCGTGTCCTGGCTGCGCGGCTTGGCGAACTGGCCGGCCAGCCGGCCGATCTTGACCACCGGCACCTGGGCGCCGTAGGTGAGCACGACGGCCATCTGCAGCAGCGTCTTGATCTTGTTCCGGATCGCGTCGGCGCTGGAGTCGGCGAAGGTCTCGGCGCAGTCGCCGCCCTGGAGCAGGAACGCCTCGCCCGCGGGCCACCGCCGCGAGGCGCTCGGTCAGCGCGTCGCACTCGCCCGCGAACACCAGCGGGGGCAGGGCACTGAGCCGGTCGACGACGTCACGCAGCGTGACGGCGTCCGGCCACGCGGGTCGCTGCGGCGTGTCGTCCATCTGCCCAGCGTAGGCGTGACCTCCCCGCTGCGGCGTCGTTTACAGCCCGGAACGCCTCCCCTGACTTAGGAGTGTCATGCGACTCGTGCGAACCGCCGCCATCGGCGCCGCCGCCCTGACCGCCGTCGCGGTCAGCGCAGCCCCCGCCGGCGCGGCCACCAACGACCCGCTGTACGCGAAGCAGTACGGCCCCCAGCAGATCCACGCCGAGCAGGCGTGGGCCACCAGCACCGGTGCCGGCACCGTGATCGCGGTCGTCGACACCGGGGTGGACCTGGGGCATGAGGACCTCGCCGGCAAGCTCGTCGCCGGCGCGACCTTCATCGAGTGCAACCCGTCGTGCGGCAACGGCGACTGGAAGGGCCCGGACGGCGTCGCGCAGCCCAGCGACAACCACGGCACCCACGTGTCGGGCATCGCGGCCGCCGCGACGAACAACGGCAAGGGCATCGCCGGTGTCGCACCGAACGCCTCGGTCATGCCGGTGAAGGTGCTCGAGGACGGCAGCGGCTCGTTCGAGGACATCGCCAACGGCGTCCGCTGGGCGGCCGACCACGGTGCCGACGTGATCAACATGAGCCTCGGCGGTCTGCAGGGCACCCAGGCGCTCAGCCTCACCGGGCTGGAGACCAGCCTGCAGGACGCGATCCTCTACGCGCGCGGCAAGGGCGTCGCGATCATCGCGGCGGCCGGCAACGACAGCATCGCGCTGTGCAACTCCCCCGGCTTCGACGAGGGCGTGCTCTGCGTCGTGTCGACGGACAAGCGTGAGGCACGGTCGGCCTTCAGCTCCGGCCCGATCCGGCCGGACCTGAACGCGGTCTCCGCCCCCGGCGGCTCGCTGGTGCCGATCTGCGGCGAGGACATCGTCTCCTCCGTCCCGGCCGGCACGAGCAGCTCCGGTGCGACGTGTGGCTACGGCAACAACTACGACGAGTTCGCCGGCACCTCGATGGCGACGCCGCACGTTGCCGGCGCGGCGGCCCTGCTCGCCGCTCAGGGTCGCTCGGTCGACGCCATCTACACCGCGCTGACCACCACGGCCCGTACGCCGGGATCCGGGACCCGCGGGGTCTTCACCCCGACGTACGGCTACGGCATCGTCGACGCCGCGGCGGCCGTCGCGTCCTAACCCGACTGGTTCGGTTCCGGAGCCCTGCGCGCCACTGGCGTGCAGGGCTTCGGCTTGCCTCATCTCCCGCCACTCGTCGGCGAGCAGGGCATAGCCCATGCCATCCAGCCACTCACCCGAGCGGTGCAGGGACTCGCGCAGCGGTGTGGACCTCGCGGCGCATGCCCAGCCGCTCCATGAGCCGCCACGACTGCTCGTTGTCGGCGAAGCAGTTGGCGGTGACGCGACGCAGCCCGAGGTCCTCGAAGCAGAGCCGCATCAGCGCTGCGACCGCCTCGGTGGCGTAGCCACGACCCTGGTGCGTCGGGTCCAGGCACCAGCCGAGCTCCGCCTGCACGCCTTGAGCCTGCGTCGCCACTTCCGACTGTGCCCACGCGTCCTCGATCGCGAGCATCAGGTCACCGATGACCTCGCCGTCGAGCTCGATCACGAGCGTCTTGGCCAGCCGTTCGGGATCCTCGAACTTCCGGCGGTAGTCCTCACGGCTCGCCGGGGCGGACGTCATCCATCGGTTGACCTCGTCCAGCTGTCGGAACCGCCAGGTCGCGTCGAGATCTGCCGTGCTCGCTGGGCGCAGGGACAGACGAGCGGTGTGGACCGGCCACGCGACGTCGTCCAGCTTGGATGCCATGGACTCCATGATGCAGTCGACCGGCGGGTCAGCCGAAGAAGACCTCGGCCTCGGCGTAGAGCTCGGGCGGCACCAGCTTGAGCGTCGTGGTCGCGTCGCTCAGCGGCACCCGCTCGATGTCGGTGCCGCGCAGGGCGACCATGTTGCCGAACGCGCCGTCGTGGACCGCGTCGATGGCGTGCAGCCCGAACCGCGTCGCCAGCCACCGGTCGAACGCCGTCGGCGTGCCGCCGCGCTGGATGTGGCCGAGCACCGTCGTGCGGGCCTCCTTGCCGGTGCGGCTCTCGATCTCCTGCTCGAGCACGGTGCCGATGCCGCCGAGGCGGACGTGGCCGAACGCGTCGAGCTCGCCCTTCTGCAGGGTCAGCGACCCTTCGGCCGGCGTGGCGCCCTCGGAGACGACGATGATCGGCGAGTAGTGGCTCTGGAACCGGCTCTCGACGTAGTCGCAGACCTTCTCGATGTGGAACGGCACCTCGGGGATGAGGATGACGTTCGCGCCACCGGCCATGCCCGCGTGCAAGCGCGATCCACCCGGCGTGGCGGCCCATCACCTCCACGATCAGCGCCCGGTGGTGGGACTCCGCCGTCGTGTGCAGCCGGTCGATGGCCTCCATCGCGATGTTGACCGCGGTGTCGAAGCCGAACGTGTAGTCGGTGGCGCTGAGGTCGTTGTCGATCGTCTTGGGGACACCGACGACCTGCACACCCCGCTCGTGCAGGCGGGTCGCCACCCCGAGCGTGTCCTCACCGCCGATGGCGATCAGCGCGTCGATGCCGAGCGACGTGAGGTTCTCCTCGATGCGCTCGACGCCGCCGTCGATCTTGAACGGGTTCGTCCGGGACGAGCCGATGATCGTGCCGCCGCGCGGCAGCAGCCCGCGGACGGCCTGCACGTCGAGCCGGACGGTCTCGCCCTCGAGCGGCCCGCGCCAGCCGTCGCGGAAGCCGACGAACTCATGCCCGTAGGCCGTGGTGCCCTTGCGCACCACCGCCCGGATCACCGCGTTCAGCCCGGGGCAGTCCCCGCCTCCGGTCAGCACACCGATTCGCATGGGGCCAACCTACAGACGGCCGTTAGGGTCCCGACATGACCTTCTCGATCGTCGGACACTCGATCGACGCGGCCGACGGCGGCACCGTGTCCCTGGGTGTCGCCGTGGCGTCCAAGTTCCTGGCCGTCGGTGCCGCGGTCCCGGCCGGCGCCGCCGACATCGGCGCGATCGCGACGCAGGCCTTCGCGAACCTCGCCTACCGCCCGGACGGGCTCCGGCTGCTCGGCGAGGGCCGCTCCGCGCAGGAGACGCTCGATGCGCTGACGGCCGCGGACGAGGGCCGCGACCAGCGGCAGGCGGGTGTCGTCGACGCCACCGGCCGGTCCGCCACGTTCACCGGACCGGCCTGCCACGACTGGGCCGGCGGACGCACCGGCGACGGCTACGCCGTGCAGGGCAACATCCTCACCGGCCCGGACGTCGTCGAGGCGATGGAGAAGGCCTGGCTCGGCAGCGAGGGCCGCCTCGCCGACCGGCTGCTGACGGCGCTGGCCGCCGGCGACCTGGCCGGCGGCGACCGGCGCGGCCGGCAGAGCGCCGCGCTGCTCGTCGTACGACGGGCCGGTGGGTACGGCGGGACCAGCGACGTCGAGGTCGACCTGCGCGTCGACGACCACCCGGACCCGGTGCCCGAGCTCGGCCGCCTGCTGGACCTGCACCGCCTCTACTTCGACCGGCCCGACCCCGCCACGCTGCTGCCGCTCGAGGGTGAGCTGGCCGCCGAGGTGGACCTGCGGCTGCGGTCCCTGGGCTTCGACACGCTCGACGACTGGGCCGGGGTGGAGAACTACGAGGAGCGCATGGTCGACGGCCAGATCGACCCGCTCGTGCTCAGCCAGCTGCGGGCTGCCACCGGCTCTGCGTCGACCGACGGATCAGCTGGATGACCGTCCTGGCCATCGACGCCGGCACGACCGGAGTCACCGCGCTGGTCGTCGCGGAGGACGGCCGGGTCGTCCGCCGGGGCTACGAGGAGTTCCCGCAGCACTTCCCCCGGCCGGGCTGGGTCGAGCACGAGCCGGAACAGATCTGGCAGGCCACGCTGTCGGCCTGCCGGCAGGCGCTCGACGGGCAGTCGGTGACGGCGATCGGCATCACCAACCAGCGCGAGACGGCGGTGCTCTGGGACCGCCGCACCCTGGCCGCGCCGCGGCGGGCGATCGTCTGGCAGGACCGCCGCTCGGCGCAGATCTGCGACCGGCTGCGCGAGGCCGGCCACGAGGACCGGGCCCGCGAGCTGACCGGGCTGCGCTTCGACCCCTACTTCACCGCGACCAAGCTGTGCTGGCTCGCCGAGAACGACGAGTCGGCCTGGTCGGGTGTCCGCGACGGCGCCGTCGCCGTCGGCACGGTGGACTCCTACCTCGTCGCCCGCCTGACGGCGGGCCGCGAGCACGTCACCGACGCCTCCAACGCCTCCCGCACGCTGCTCTTCGACCTCGCCGCCGGCACCTGGTCGGACGAGCTGTGCGAGCTCTTCGGCGTTCCCGCGAGCGCCCTGCCGCGGGTGGTGCCGTCGTACGGCGAGGTCGGCCGCACCGACCCGGGCGCGTTCCTCGGGCTGGACCTCCCGGTTGCCGGGATCGCCGGTGACCAGCAGGCCGCGCTGTTCGGGCAGGCCTGCTTCGGGACGGGCGACTCGAAGTGCACCTACGGCACCGGCTCGTTCGTGCTGGTCAACACCGGCTCGGAGGTCGTGCGCTCGGACGCCGGCCTGCTCAGCACGGTGGCCTGGATGGACCCCGGCGGGGCGCTCACCTACGCGCTCGAGGGCGCGATCTTCGTCACCGGTGCGGCCGTGCAGTGGCTGCGCGACGGGCTGGGCATCATCGGCGCGGCCGCCGAGTCCGAGCCGCTGGCGTCGACCGTGCCGGACTCCGGCGGGGTGGTGTTCGTGCCGGCGCTGACCGGCCTCGGCGCGCCGGACTGGGACCCGTCCGCACGCGGCACCATCGTCGGCATCACCCGCGGGACGACCCGGGCGCACCTCGTCCGGGCCACCCTGGAGGCGATCGCCTTCGAGGTGCGCGACGTGATGGAGACGCTGCCCGACACCACCACGCTGCGGGTGGACGGCGGCGCGGCGGCCAACGACCTGCTGCTGCAGCTGCAGGCCGACCAGCTGGGCATCCCGGTGGAGCGGCCCGACCTGCTCGAGACGACCGGGCTGGGTGCGGCCTTCCTGGCCGGGCTCGGCACCGGCGTCTGGTCCTCGACCGACGAGCTCACCGCCACCTGGCGGCTGGACCGGCGCTTCGAGCCGTCCGCCGCGGGCGCGCAGGACCGCGATGTCGCCTACCGGCGCTGGCGGGCCGCGGTCGAGCGGTCGAAGGGCTGGGCCGACCTCTAACCCCTGCCACGATCATGCAACGGGGTTCAGCGGCAGAACCACGCTTGCATGATCGTGGTGGGGCAGGAGGGGTCAGGCGGCGGGGGCTGCGCTGGCGGTGCTCTCGGCGCTCGCGTCGGGCTCCGGGCGCTTGGCGCGCTCCTTGGCCGCCGTCGCGTAGACGTCGACGTACTCCTGGCCGGAGAGCTCCATCAGCTCGTACATGATCTCGTCGGTGATCGACCGGAGCACGAAGCGGTCGCCCTCCATGCCCTCGTAGCGGCTGAAGTCCAGCGGCTTGCCGATCTTGACGCCGACCCGGCCGATCTTCGGGATCACCCGCCCGGGGGGCTGGATCTTCTCGGTGTCGATCATCACGACGGGGATCACCGGGACGTGCGCCTCCAGCGCCATCCGGGCCACGCCGGTCTTGCCGCGGTAGAGCCGCCCGTCCGGGGACCGGGTGCCCTCGGGGTAGATCCCGAGCGCCTCGCCCTTGGACAGCACCCGCAGGCCGGTGCGCAGCGCCGCCTCCGAGGCCCGCCCGCCCGACCGGTCGACCGGCAGCTGCCCGGCGCCGCGGAAGAACTTGGCCGTCAGCCAGCCCTTCACGCCCTTGCCGGTGAAGTAGTCGGCCTTGGCCAGGAACGTGATCCGGCGCGGGACCAGCAGCGGGAAGAAGAACGAGTCGGAGAAGGACAGGTGGTTGCTGGCGAAGATGACCGCACCGTCCTCGGGGACGTTCTCCAGCCCGATCACGTAGGGACGGAAGAACAACCGCAGAACCGGTCCCAAGATCACCTTCTTGAGGAACCAGTAGAACAACCCGACCTCCTAGCCGACTGACTCAGAACACTAGGGGATGCCGTGGCCGACGTGCGACGATGCGCGCATGCCTGTCCTCCCCGGCGCTGAGCCGTTCTCCGCCGACGGCGGCCCCGTCGGCGTCCTGCTGTGTCACGGGTTCACCGGGTCGCCGCAGTCGCTGCGGCCCTGGGCCGAGCACCTCGCGGCCGCCGGCCTGACCGTGTCCCTGCCCCGCCTGCCCGGCCACGGCACCCGCTGGCAGGAGATGAACCTGACCCGGTGGGAGGACTGGTACGCCGAGGTCGACCGCGCCCTCACCGACCTCCGGTCCCGGTGCCAGCAGGTGTTCGTCATGGGGCTGTCGATGGGCGGGACGCTCGCCATCCGCCTGGCCGAGCAGCGCCCGGCCGACGTCGACGGGCTCGTCCTGGTCAACCCCAGCCTGCTGACCAAGCGGCCCGACCGCCACGCCCTGCCCGTGCTGCAGCTCCTCATCCCGTCGGTCAAGCCGATCGGCAGCGACATCAAGAAGCCCGGCGCCACCGAGCTGGCCTACGACCGGCTCCCCGTCAAGGCGGCCTACTCGCTGAGCAAGCTGTGGCTGGTCACCCGGACCGACCTCGGCAAGGTGACCCAGCCGATCCTCATCTTCCGCAGCCGCGAGGACCACGTGGTCGAGCCGGACAGCTGCGTCATGCTCAAGGACAAGGTCTCCTCCAGCGACGTCCGCGAGGTCGTGCTCGAGAACAGCTATCACGTGGCGACGCTGGACAACGACGCCGAGACGATCTTCGCGGGGAGCCTCGAGTTCGTGCAGGCTCGGTCCCATGTCCCGTAGGAGGATGTCGAATGTCCCGTAGGGACAACGGACTGCACGCCACGTCGTACGCCCGCGTGCTCGACGTGGACTCCCCCGTCGTCGACGGCCTGCTGGACCGCCTGCGCGACGAGGACGTCGCGGCCTACGTCGCACCCGCGGCCGGCCAGCGCGGACCCTACGGCGACACGGTGCTCCCGGTGACCCCCCGCGACAGCGTCTACGTCGACGCGGACCGGCGCGACCACGCCCGTGCGGTGATCGACCGCTACCTGGAGGAGATCCGCGAGGAGATGGCCTGGGCCACCCTGGTCGCCGGCTTCGACGACCCGGCCCAGGACGAGGTGCCCCGCTGGCCGGCGAGCGAGGACGTGCCGGCCGAGGTCGACCCCGACCCCGACGGGGCGGCCCGCGGGCGGGTGCTGCGACCGGCCGAGACCACGATCGGCTTCGAGGAGCTGCGTGACGTGGTCGGCGCGGTGGCGCGCGAGGACCCCGAGGACCACTTCCAGCCGCCGACCCCGCCGCCGATCCCGTTGCCGGACACGATCAGCCGGGCGGCCTGGGCTGCGCTGCTCGGTGGCCCGCTGTTCCTGATCATCGCGACGATCTTCGACCTCGACGTCTCCGGCTGGGCCGGTCTGCTGGCGCTGGGCGCCTTCGTGGGAGGCTTCGTGACACTCGTCGCCCGCATGGAGGACCGGCCCCCGAACGACCTGGGCGGCGACGACGGCGCCGTCGTCTGACGACGGCCCCCGGCCAGGAAGGGCGCATCCCGTGATCAGCGAGACCGTCGAGATCCGCGGCCACCTGATCGACTCGGGGGTCCTGTCCCGCGTGCTGGACGACATCCTCGAGTACGGCGGGGACTACTCCATCGACACCTTCGAGGTCGGCAAGACCCCGCTCGACGAGTCCTACGCCCGCCTCACCATCCGCACCGAGGACGTCGACGTCGCCCGGCTGGTGATGCGGCTGCAGACCCACGGCGCCAACCTCACCGACCCCGGTGAGGCGCACACCCGCGAGGTCGAGACCGACGGCGTCTTCCCCGACGACTTCTACTCCACCACCAACCTCGAGACGGTCGTCCGGCTCGGCGGCACCTGGGTGCCGGTCGAGAACCCCGAGATGGACTGCGGGATCGTCGTGAAGGGCGACCGGGCCCGAACGATCGCCGTGAGCGACGTGCGCGCAGGGCGACCAGCTCGTGTGCGGGGCCAGCGGCGTGAAGGTGGTGCCGCTGCCGGCGATCGACCGCAGCGCCGGCGGCTTCGAGTTCATGAAGTCCGACGTCTCCTCGGAGAAGCCGCAGGCCCTGCTGGTGCGCCAGATCGCCCAGCAGATGCGCGACATCAAGGAGGAGGGCCGCAAGATCCTCTGGGTCGGCGGACCCGCCGTCGTCCACACCGGCGCGGCTCCCGCGATGGTGGCCCTGGTCGAGGCCGGCTTCGTGGACATCCTGTTCGCCGGGAACGCGCTGGCCACCCACGACATCGAGGCCGCGTTGTTCGGCACCTCACTCGGCGTGGACCTGCAGCAGGGCCGCGGCGTCGAGCACGGGCACGAGCACCACATCCGCGCCATCAACCAGATCCGCAAGGCCGGGTCCATCGCCCAAGCCGTCGAGCAGGGCGTCCTGACCGGCGGCATCATGCACGCGATGGTCAAGCACCGGAAGGACTTCGTCCTGGTCGGCTCGGTGCGCGACGACGGCCCGTTGCCCGACGTCTACACCGACGTGATCGAGGGCCAGCGGGCCATGCGGGCCGGTCTCGCCGGGGTCGGCTTCGCGATCATGGTGGCGACGATGCTGCACTCGGTGGCGACCGGGAACATCCTGCCGGCGTCGATCCCGCTGGTCTGCGTGGACATCAACCCCGCGACCGTGACCAAGCTCGCCGACCGCGGGTCCCAGCAGGCCCGCGGCATCGTCACCGACATCGGGCTGTTCCTCGAGCAGCTCGCCCTGGAGCTCGCACCCGGCTACCGGGCCGGCGAGCGCCCGGGCGATCCCGCCTAGCGGGGCACCTGCAGCACGGCGAGGACGGGCCGGTGGTCACTGGCCCGCTCGACCAGCGGGTCGTCGACCACGCGGTACTCCACAGCCGCGACGCCGGTCGAGCCGAGGATCCCGTCGATGCGCTTGCGGGGACCCCGCGCCGGGAACGTCACGCCCGACTCGGGTCCCAGGTCGCGCAACCCGCCGGCCTGGAACGCGCGCCAGGCCGGCTTGCCGGGAGCCTCGTTGAAGTCGCCCGCGACGCACGGCGTGTGGCGCGGGCACCTGGCGCAGCAGCGTCACCACCTCGCCCGCGTGCTCCGCGCGCTCCTCCGCCTTCAGGCCCAGGTGCGTGCTCGCCACGAGCAGGCGCTCGCCGGAGCGAGCCACCACGGCGGCGGCCACGCCTCGCTGGTGCAGCCCCGGGTGCTTGGTGAGCAGGCCCTCGCGCAGGTCGGTGACGTCGACCCGGAGGTTCGCGAGCAGCGCCACTCCGCCCGTCGTACGGCCTCCGGTGACGTAGAGCAGCCCGCACTCACGGGCGAGCTTGGCCAGCTTGGAGCGCCACCGGCAGAACCGGGGGGCTTCCTGCAGGAACACGACGTCGGGATCACAGGCCCGTACGACGGCGGCAACCGCCGCAGCGTCATCGCGCAGGGAGCGGACGTTGTAGGTCAGGACCCGAAACTGTGCCGGCATCCGCTCTTTCTACTTGGTGAGCAGGATCTCCGGCGGACCGGGGATGCGATGCAAGGCCCGGAGCGATGACGGAGAGGGGTCCATCGCCCCGCCCGCAGATCTCCAGGGAGCCGACGACGACCGGCCCGGCGACCGAGTCCTGGCCGTGCTCGAGGAGCATGTCGGCGCTCTTGGCGTAGATCGCGCCGCCGAACGACTGCGAGTCCGAGTCGTCGGTCACCTTCAGGATCAGGTCGGAGGTGTTGCCGGGGTCGTAGAGGATCGAGAAGCCGGCGAAGTACGGGCTGCCCAGCGAGACGCCCTTGCGGCTCCGTCCAGGAAGCCGCCGTCGGATCCGCTGCCACAGCCGCTCGGCGACTGGCGCGTCCCACAGGTGAAGTAGAGGGTCACGTCGTCGCCCGTGACCCGCGAGTCGGCTGAGCTGCAGCTCCAGCCTGCCGGTGATCGCGTAGAGGCCAGGGGCCAGGTCGCAGGTGACGTTCTTGATGACGATGTCGTGGTAGCGACCGGGGGTGAGGCTGGGCACGCCACCCGGGCCGCAGGCGACCGAGTCCGACCCGCTGTCCGGCAGGCCGCTGGTGGAGGGCATGGCCTGACCCTGGTAGCGGTCCTTGACCGGAACGCCGCTGTTCGTCACCGGCGGGTTCGGGGAGTACTGCGGCCCGTTCGGCGGGTTGGCTGAACCCGTGAAGCTGATCGTCCCGCCCCCGCCGACCGAAGCGGAACCGTCCGACTGGATCTCGACCTCCGACGCCGGCGTGCGCCGAGCCGCCGCCGGTCACACTGACAGTCGCGCTGTCGGGCTTCAGCAGGCCGAACACGCACAGGGCGCACGGGCGGGATGGCCGAGGACACGGCGCTGGCCTCGGCCTGGGCGCCGACCTCGGAACCGGTGTAGCCCAGCAGCGAGCCGAAGAGCGCAGCGGTGTGCTTCGTCGGAACCACGACGCGCAGCTGTCCCTGGGCGTGCTGCTCGAGTCGAACGCGATGCACGAGGTGCCCGACGACGCGCTGCCCGCGGACGAGCTCCATCCGCCGTCCAGCGACGCCGAACAGGAGCTCCAGTCGCTGTCGGTCGTGCCGTAGTTCTCCCCGACGTAGTCCTTGACCGTCGCGATGGCCTCGCTCGGCATGCAGGGTGCCGTCGTCGGCGTAGAGCTCACCCGCGCCGGCCAGGGCTGCTGCGTCGGCGGCGGTCTGCGCCTCGCGGCTGGTCTCCCGAGCCATGCCGAGGTCGACCACGAGAGCTGCCAGGACGAACATCACGAGGGAGAACACGGCCACCATCACCGCGATGAGGCCGGAGTCGTCCCGGACCTGGCCCCTCACGCGCACCACGCCCAGTCCGAGCCCGTCGGCGGGGTGTCGCTGTAGGCCGGCACGGACGAGCCGGCCGTGACCTCCACCCGCTTGTGCACGAGTGCTCGCAGGATCCCGTCCTTGGGCATCGGCGTCAGTCCGGTGAGCCCTTCCTCCTTGACCATCGCGCAGACGACCAGCTCGCCGCCCTTGGCCCAGTTGCCGGCAGTCTTGCTCGGGGCCGGCCCGGTCACGAAGACGTTCACGTAGACCGTGCCGCCGCAACGCGCCGATCCGCTCCTTGACCACGCAGGCTGTCTTCTCGCTCTCGCTCGAACCCGTGCAGTCCCCGAAGTCCTTGACGACCGCGCGGCGAGCGCCCTCGTCGACACCCTGGCGGACGTTCAGCGAGTCGCCGAACCACAGGCCGTAGTCGACGATGCCGAACATCACCGCGAGCAGGATCGGCACGACGAGGGCGAACTCCACCGCAGCCGCGCCGCGATCGCGCGACGAGGGCTGGAAACGTGCTCCGCCCATATGGACTCTTCCGCCCCCTTGAGGACTCCCGGTGGAACGTAACAAGCCACGTGCCCCGACACATGGGGTTCGGCTGCGGCACGCCGCAACGAACTAGTCGACCTGACCCGAAAGGACCAGGACGGCGACGCACAGGGCCCTGCATTCCGGCAGGTCACTGCAATCCCCGCAGACCTCTTCGGCAGATCCGCGGAAAACTTGAGCCCAAACCTGGCCCGGATCTAGATCAGGCGCGCCAGGTCGGCTGCCCCGACCAGTCCGGCGTCGTTGCCGAGCTCGGCGAGCACCACCTGCGCGACCGGCCGGACGTCGCGCCCCGTGATCAGGTGCTCGAAGCCCTCGCGCGCGGGCTCGCAGGACCAGGTCGCCGGCTTCGGACACGCCGCCGCCGATGATGAAGCGGCCCGGGTCCAGGACCGCCACCAGGTCGGCCAGCCCCTGCCCGAGCCAGCGTCCGACGGTGGCGAAGGCCGCCAGCGCCACCTCGTCGCCGAGCCGGGCCGCCTCGGTGACGTGGCGGCCGGTGATCATCTCCGGGGTCCCGTCGCCCATGCGCAGCAGGACCGCCGCCTCGCTGCGCGACTCCGCGGCGCGCTCCCGGGCCTCGCGCACCAGGGCGTTGCCGCTCGCGTACTGCTCCCAGCAGCCCCGCTGGCCGCAGCCGCAGAGCCGGCCGTCGGCAACGACCTGCATGTGCCCGATCTCGCCGCCGATGCCGAAGCGCCCGCGGTAGAGCCGGTCCTCGACGACGATCCCGCCGCCGATGCCGGTTCCGACCGTCACGCAGACCAGGTCCGTCTCGCTCGCGGCCGGCGCCGAACCTGTTCTCGCCCCAGGCAGCGGCGTTCGCGTCGTTCTCGACCACGACGGGCAGCCCGACCCGCCTCGACACGTCGTCGCGGAGCGGCTCGTTGTGCCAGTCGGGCAGGTTGGGCGCGAAGTAGACCCGCGAGCGTGCCTCGTCGACGAAGCCGGCGATGCCCAGCCCGACCGCGTCGATGTCGAAGTCGCCACGCAGCTGCCTCGACGACGGCGACGATCGCGTCCTCGGCCGCCTGGGCGTCCTTGGCGGGGGTCTCGACCCGGGCGCGGGCCAGGATCTGGCCCGACTCGTCGACGACCCCGCCGGCGACCTTGGTGCCGCCGATGTCCACGCCGATGGTGTGTCCCATCGATCCTCCGTCCCGTCCCCGGCTAGCCCAGGTCGATGTGCTCGACGTGTGCCGCGCCGCGCCGCGTCCGGCGTCCGGTCGGCGGTCATCTCCCGCAGCGCCGCGCTCAACGACGCCGCCGCGTCGGCAAGGTGACCGTAGACCTCCGGGCGGGTGCCGCGGACCAGCCGGAGCAGCTGGCAGACCGGGCACACCTGGCACTCCGGCGGCATCTCGCTGCCCGGCTCACCGTCCGGCCCGGCGGCGTGCGCTTCTCCGCCGGGCACGGTCCGCAGCCAGTCCTGCACCGCCGCCGGCGAGCCGGGCGGCCTCCTCGCCCAACGAGCCCGGAGCGCGCTCGCCATGTCCTCCCGAGCTCGCTCACAGTGACCTCCACTGGTCCGGGTCGGGCTCGAACCGCACCCGCAGCCGCCCGTCGCGCAGTGCCGCGCCCGCCACCGAGCACCGGCGCAGGGCGCTCGGGCAGGGCGAGGACCCGGCGGTGCGAGCCCACCGTGACGACCAGGTCGTCGCCCACCCGGGCCAGGTCGGTCTCCTCACGCGGCGCGAGCGGCAGGGCGAGGGACAGCACGAACTCGTCCCCCGAGCGCTCGACCTGCACCGGATCCTCGCCGGTCGCCGCCGCGAACGGGTCGGCGTCGCCGTACGTCTGCTCGGCCAGCTCCACGCAGCGCATCCGTGCCCGACCGGCTCGCTCGGCTGGTACGGCGTGTGGAACACCGGGAGCGGCGTGAAGGACGCCTCGACCTCCGCGAGCTGCGCGTCCTGGGCCGCGACCCAGCCCTGCCGCCACGCGTCGCCACCGGCCGGGAAGACCCGGTTGGCGACCACCCCGTCGACGCGGTAGCCGAAGAGGGACAGCGACGTCAGCGTCCGGCGGGCCTCGGCGACGACGACCGACTCGGGGGTGAGGACCAGCCGCACCGACGCGTCCGGCGCCGGACAGCACCTCGCGCACCTCGCCCAGCTCGGCGTGCAGCCGCTCGACCGCGTCGAAGACCCGGTCGCGCGGCATCGGGACCCCGGCGACCCGGCCGAGCACCGGCCGCAGCGTGCGGACGACGCGGCGCTCGATCGGGAAGACCCGCTCCATGTACCAGCCGAGCGCATCGGGCAGCGCGAGCAGCCGCAGCGTCTCCGCGGTCGGCGCGCAGTCGACGATGACCAGGTCCCAGCGGCCCGAACGCACCTGGTCGCGCACCTCGAGCAGCGCCAGGACCTCCTCGGCGCCGGGCAGGACGGTCAGCTCCTCGGCCTCGATCGGGTCGACGCCGGCCGAGGACAGCACCGACAGCAGGTAGCCCTGGATCTCCTGCCAGGAGCGCTCGAACCGGCGCTGCGCATCGACCTGCTGGACGAACAGGCCGCCGTCCAGCTCCACCGGCGCGCCGGTGTCCGAGCCGACCGGTACGCCGAGCGCGTCACCGAGCGAGTGCGCCGCGTCGGTCGAGAGCACCAGCGTCTTGCGGCCGCTCGCCGCGGCCAGCGCCGCGGTGCCGGCGGCGACAGTGGTCTTGCCGACCCCGCCCTTGCCCGTGAAGAGGATGAGGCGCAGTCGCTCACCCCTCCACTCGCTTCTTCAATTCCTTCAAGCGCCGTGTCGATGATGACCTTCTCGGCCTTGCGCTTGATCATGCCGAGCATCGGGATCTTGACGTCGACCGCCAGCTGGTAGGTGACCGTGGTCGTGTCGTCGCCGTTGTCCTCGAGCAGGTAGGCGCCGTCCATCGACTTCATGATCTGGTCGGCCTTCACCAGGTTCCACCGCACCTCGGTGTCGCCCTTCCAGGTGTAGGCGAGGGTGTACTGGTCCTTGATCGCGCCCGCGTCGAGGTCGAAGAAGACCTCCTTGGCGCGGCCGCCGGTGCCCTTCTTGACGACCTCGGCCTTCTTCACCGCGCCGGTCCACTCGGGATAGGCCTCGAAGTCGGCGATGACGTCCATGACGTCGCCGGGGGCCGCGTTGATCGTGATGGTCGACTCGGTGCTTTCCGCCATGCCGTGGCGCCCTTCCTACCGACCGTTCTTTCCCATCTCCGGACGGCTGAGGCTACCGGGTGCCCGGCGCGGGCACGCACGGGTCAGATCATCGAGCCGATGACCGCCATCACGACGAAGATGAGCGCGGAGAAGAGCACGATGCCCCCGGCCATGACGCCGACGCGGGTCGCGTTGGAGTCGAGGCGGCCGGCCAGGCCGTGCAGGGGCTTGCTGGACTCGACCGCGAGCAGCGCCAGCATCGCCTCGGTGCCCAGGACGTCCTCTCGTCCACGGCCAGCGCTCTCCGGCCGCGCCCGGGAGCCGGCGGCGGCGGGGGCGGCGGCGGCTCCTCGGCGGGGTCGGGCCGGGCGTGCTTGCCCCGGTTGGCCGCAGGGCTGCCGCGGGCGCCGGCTCGGCGGATGCCAGCGAGACCGGCTCGGCGGGCGTCAGGCGAGCGGGCCGGGCGTCTCCTGCAGGCTCACGGACACCTCGGCGAGGTCGACCGGTGCTTGGGGCACGGTGACCCGGGCGGAGGCGGGCGCCGTCGCGCGGACCGTGGTGGCGGTGAGGTTGGTGTGGCACAGGCCGCACCACTGCGCGCCGGGGCGCGTGTGGGCGCCGCAGCGTGGGCAGCCTGGTGGCACAGGTGTCACACCATGCTCATTCGGCAGCGGGCCCGCGCTCCTTTACCGCCGCCTGCCGGGGCACGGCCCGGCTCGCGCCCCGCCTCCAGCTCGTCCTTGAGCAGGTGGGCGTGCCGCTTCCAGGCCCGGGTGCGCCGCTCCCGCAGCCGGTCCGGGCGGGGGTCCGCCGCATCCGCGCGGACCAGGTAGTGGAGCACCACCCCGTCGGCGACCGGTTCCAGCCAGATCTCCATCTCGCCGTCGAGAGGGCCGCGCACCGCCCAGACGAGGCCCGCCGGCCCACGGTCCCGTACGACGGTCAGCGTGAGGTCCGGCCACCACTGGCGCCACCGACGCCTCGTCGGCCACCACGGCGGCCACATCGGCCGGCGCGGCCACGATGAAGGTGTCGTCGGCGATCTCCACCGGCGCCACGATGCCAGTACCCGCTCGCCCGAGTGCCTACCGAGGTCCGGCTGCAGTCAGTAAGGTCACGCAGCACGGAGCAGGTGATGTCCAAGCAGATGATCTCCCCTGTCAAGGAGCCACGGTGCACGAGTACACCTCCCCGGTGCTGGTGGAGAAGCCCAGCAGCGGAAACCTGTCCGACATCACGGTCACCAACGCGAGCGAGACGCCCGACAAGGTGATCTTCGCCCGACGCTCCGGCGACAGCTGGACCGACGTCACCTGTCAGGAGTTCGCCGACGACGTCACCCGGCTGGCCAAGGGGCTGATCGCCGCGGGGGTCGGGCACGGCGACCGCGTGGGCCTGATGTGCAAGACCCGCTACGAGTGGACCGTGATCGACTTCGCCATCTGGCACGTCGGCGGGGTGACGGTGCCGATCTACGAGACCTCCTCCGGCGAGCAGCTGCAGTGGATCCTCAGCGACTCGGCCGCGGTGGGCTGCTTCGTCGAGACCACCGACCACGAGGCCGAGCTCGACGAGATCCGCGGCGAGCTGACCAAGCTGGACAACTCGTGGGTCATCGACGCCGGCGCGATCGACGACCTGTCCGGCTCCGGCTCCGGCGTGAGCGACGAGGACCTGGAGAAGCGGCGCACCGCCACCGGTCCTGACGACCTCGCGACGATCATCTACACCTCGGGCACGACCGGTCGTCCCAAGGGCTGCGAGCTCACCCACGGCAACTTCCTCTTCGAGCTCGAGAACGTGGTCAGCGTCAAGGACGCCGACGTGACGTTGTCCCACGTCTTCCAGGAGGACGACGCCTCGACGCTGCTGTTCCTCCCGCTGGCCCACGTGTTCGCGCGCGTGATCCAGGTCGGCGTGATCATGGCCCGCGGCAAGCTGGGCCACACCTCCGACGTCAAGTCGCTGCTCGCGGACCTGGCCAACTTCCAGCCGACGTTCATCCTGTCCGTGCCGCGCGTCTTCGAGAAGGTCTACAACTCCGCGGAGCAGAAGGCCGAGGCCGACGGCAAGGGCAAGATCTTCCGTGCCGCCGCGGACACCGCCGTCGCCTACAGCGAGGCGCTCGACCAGGGCGGTGCCGGCTTCGGGCTGCGCGCCAAGCACGCGGCGTTCGACAAGCTGGTCTACAGCAAGCTGCGCGCCGCGCTCGGCGGCAAGGTGCGCTGGGCGGTCTCCGGTGGAGCACCGCTCGGGCAGCGGCTGGGCCACTTCTACCGCGGCATCGGTGTCACCGTCCTCGAGGGCTACGGGCTGACCGAGACGACGGCGGCCTCGACGGTCAACACGCCCGGCCACATCAAGATCGGCACGGTCGGGCGGCCCCTCCCCGGCGTCGCCGTACGCATCGGCGAGGACGGCGAGGTGCTCATCAAGGGCGAGCAGGTCTTCACCCGCTACTACAACAACCCCGAGGCCACCGCCGAGGCGATCACCGACGGCTGGTTCCACAGCGGCGACCTCGGTGAGCTCGACGCCGACGGCTTCCTGCGCATCACCGGTCGCAAGAAGGAGATCATCGTCACCGCCGCCGGCAAGAACGTCGCGCCCGCCGTCCTGGAGGACCGGCTGCGCTCGCACCGGCTGGTCAGCCAGTGCATGGTCGTCGGCGACGCGCAGCCCTACATCGCCTGCCTGGTGACCCTGGACGAGGAGGCCCTGCCCGCCTGGCTGCAGCAGCAGGGCAAGGAGGACATGTCGATCTCCGAGGCCGCCGAGGACGACGACGTGAAGGCCGCGATCCAGCAAGCCGTCGACGACGCGAACAAGGCCGTCTCCAAGGCCGAGTCGATCAAGAGGTTCGCCATCCTCGGCGTGGACTTCACCGAGGACAACGGGACGCTGACACCGTCCCTCAAGCTCAAGCGCAACGTCGTCCTCAAGGAGTTCGCCGGCGACGTCGACGCCCTCTACTCCTGACTCTGCCACCGCCCGAGGAGGACCGCAACACGTGCCAGCCGCCGTCGACGTACGCGACCTCACGGTCCGGTTCGGCGACGTCGTCGCGGTCGACGGGTTCGACCTGACGCTCGCGCCGGGGGCCTCGGTCGCGCTGGTCGGCCGCAACGGCGCCGGCAAGTCCACCACGCTGCGGGTGCTCGCCGGTGTGCTGCCGCCCACGAGCGGATGGGTGCGGGTCGGCGGCGTCGACGTGGTCGAGGAGCCGGCCGCGGCGAAGGCCCGGGTCGGCTACTGCCCGGACGTGGGCGGGCTGATCCCCCGGGCCACCCCGTGGGAGCACCTTCAGCTGGCCGCCACCCTGCGCGGCCTGGCGCCGGGGTGGCAGGACCGCGCCCGGGACCTGCTCGACCGCTTCGACCTCGGCGGCGGTGACCGACCGGGTGACCGCCGACTTCTCGCACGGGATGGGCCGGCGGATGTCCGTCGTACTCGCGGCGTTCCACTCCCCCGAGGTCTTGCTGCTGGACGAGCCGTTCGACGGCGTCGACCCGATGGGGGTCGACGCGACCCTGACCGTGGTCCGCGAGCTGCGGCTCGCGGGCACCGCCGTGCTCGTGTCCACCCACCTGCTCGAGCTGGCGGTGCAGGCCTGCGACGAGGCCGTGGTGCTGCACCGCGGCGCTGTCGTGGCGGCGCGCCCGGCCGCCGAGCTGACCGGCCACGACGGTGCGGCGCGCTACCGGGCCCTGCTGAGATGACCGTCGATGTCCACGCTGAGACGCGTGGTCAGCTGCGGCCGTTGCTGGCTCTGCGCTGGACCATGGTCCGGTCGCGCCCGGCCCAGTGGGGCTTCGCCGGCCTGGCGGGCGCCGTGGTGACGCTGAGCGCCCTCGCGGTCTGCGTCGGCCAGCTGGCGCCGCGCCAGCGTGCGGACGACGTGCTCCTCCTGGCGCCGGCGGTCTTCCTGGCCGTCGCCGTGGTGGCCTTGCTGGCCCCGCTGGTCGCGGGCGGAGGCAACGAGCTGTTCCCCGAGGAGCAGCTGGTGGCGTTCCCGATCACGCCTCGCACGTCGTACGCCGGCTCGCTCGCCCTGAGCCCGCTCAACGTGGCCTGGACGACCCAGCTCGTCGGGCTCCTCGGCGTCACCTCCTACCTCGTCACCGACGTCGCCGGGCTGCCGTTCGCCCTGGTGACCTGTCTGACGTACGTCGCGCTGGTCACCGTCGCCGGGCAGGCCCTCGGCGTGGCTCGTCGTCGGGGTCCGGCAGCGGCCGCGGGGTCGCGCGGTCACCCGGGCGCTCGCCTGCATCGCAGCGGTGGCCGGCCTGGTGCTCGTCCTGACCGACCGGGTGGGCGCGTTCCTGGACGCGTTGCCGACGACCTGGGTCGTGATCGCCCTCCTCGACGGGGCACTCGGTGACTACCGCGGCTGGGCCGGGGTGACGGCTGCTCTCGCCGCCGCGGCCTGGCTGCTGTTCTTCGCGGGCCGGCGCTGGTGCGCGTGGAGCCTGCGCCAGCCGTTGCAGGCCGGGCGGGTCGGGCGTCGTGACGTACGACGACGCCGCGCTGCGCGGCGGCCCGTTGCGCGAGCAGCTCGCCATGGACCGGGCCAGCATCTGGCGCTCGACGTCACTTCGGCGCGGGCTGCTCGTGCTGGCCCTGCTGCCGGGCCTGGCTGCGGCGGCGGCCGCCCTGGACTGGTCCACGCTCGTCCTGCTCCCGGGGCTGGTCGCCGCCGGCGCCGGGCTCCTGTTCGGGGTGAACGCGTTCTGCCTCGACGGCCCCGGCGTGGTCTGGCTCGACTCGCTGCCGACCCGACCCGGCGTCGCGTTCTGGGCGAAGGCGATCGTCACCGCCGAGGTGTGCCTGGTCGCCGTCGCCCTGACGGTGCTGGCCGGCAGCCTGCGGGTCGACGGGCCGCCACCCACCTCGGCCCAAGCGGTCGCGCTGTCGGCCTGCGCTGTCGTCACCGTGCTCCGGGTGGTCGCGACCTGCATGCGGCTCTCGGTGACCCGGCCGCACCGGGCCGACCTGCGTGGCCCTCGCGACACCCCCGCGCCGCCCGGCGCGATGGCGGCCTACTCGGCCCGGCTGGCGGTCTCGACCACGCTGCTGGCGGTCCTGTACTCAGCCGCCTCGACCGCCGCGGACTGGCGGCTCCCGGGGCTGCTGGCCGTGCCGTTCGTGCTCCTGAGCGTCCGGCACGTGCTGGCCAGCGCGCGGCTGTGGCAGGACCCCGGGGTCCGGGCCCGGGTGGTCCACGTCGTCGCAGCGGGCTGACCGCCGCGGAGCGTGGTTGGCGCGAGGCGCCGACGGGCACGACACAAGGCAAGGATTGGTCAAACCGCCTCCGCGAGCCACCCGCCTCGCTAGCGTCTCATCCGTCACACTGGCGCAGGACGCGCCGTGGGTCACAGCTCGGGGACGGATGGGACGGAACGACATGGCGTTTCGGGCCCTTCGGGGTGGCCATGCGGCTCAACCTGGCCGCCAATCGACCGATTGAAGGAACCATGGGCCGTCGTACATTTCTGCTGGTCGCCGCGCTCGTCGTGGCAGCCGTGGGGACGACGATGGTCTTTCTCTACGTCAATGGCGTGAACGACCGCGCGATCGCCGACCAGCAGCCCGTGGAGGTCCTGGTCGCGACGGCCCCGATCGCTGCTGGCACGACGGCCGCTGATGCCCAGAGCGCCGGCGCCCTGGAGAAGCGCACGATCTCCAAGGTGTCCGTGGCACCGGGGGCCCTCAGCGACATCACCCCGATCGCCAACGAGGTCGCCCTCGCACCGATCTTCGTCGGCGAGCAGATCATCGAGGCGAAGTTCGGCCAGCCGGGCAACACGAGCAACCTGCCCATCCCGGAAGGCAAGCTCGCGGTCAGCGTGCAGCTCGCCGACCCCGCCCGCGTGGCCGGCTTCGTCGCCCCCGGCTCCGAGGTGGCGATCTTCCTCACCATCAAGGGCGGCCGCGGACCCGACAGCGAGGTGACCCGGGTCCTGCTGCCCAAGGTGCAGGTCATCGCGACCGGCGCGACCACGCTGGTGTCGACGATCACCACGACCGAGGGCGAGACCCAGACCGAGGAGCTGCCCAAGGCTCTGCTCACGCTCGCGGTCAGCCAGTCCGAGGCGCAGAAGGTCGTCTACGGCTCGCAGCACGGCCAGATGTACTTCGGCCTGCTGACCGCCGACTCCAAGATCGACAAGTCCGACACCGGCGTCACCGACGAGAACCTCTTCGACTGACATGGCCGCCATCGTCGACCTCGACCCCAACACCGCCGGGATGCTGCACGCCGCGCTCGGCCAGGACAGCGTCGTGCTGCCCACCATGGACGCCCTGCGCCGCCACCTCGAGACGCAGTTCACCGAGGACGCCGTCGTCCTCGGCCCCAACATCGACCTTCGCTCGGCGCTCGACCTGGCCGGCTCGATGCGGGTGACGCGGCCGAGCCTCGGCGTGATCCTCGTGCGCCGGCGGGTGGACACGTCCGTGCTCGCCGACGCGATGCGGGCCGGCATCTTCGAGGTGGTCGAGGAGCGCGACCTCGCCGGGCTGACCGCAGCCGTGCGGCGGTGCCGCGAGCTGGCGCGCGCACTGCGCGAGACGGTTGGCGGGGCCCAGGCCGACGGCGACGGCTCCAAGCGCGGCGTCCTGGTCACGGTCTTCTCGGCGAAGGGCGGCTGCGGCAAGACCACCGTGGCCACGAACCTGGCCGCGGCGCTGGCCGACGGCGGGCGCCACCAGGTCTGCCTGGTCGACCTCGACCTCGCCTTCGGCGACGTGGCCATCGCGCTGCAGCTGTTCCCGGCCCACACGATCGCCGACGCCGTCCCGCTCGCCGGCAACCTCGACGCGCAGGCGCTGGCATCACTGCTGACCCCGCACTCCCCCGGCCTCACGACCCTGGTCGCGCCGGTCGAGCCCGGGCACGCCGAGTCCATCCCCGCCACGCTCGTGACCACGATCCTCGAGCTGCTCAAGCAGAGCTTCGAGTACGTCGTCGTCGACACACCGCCCGCGTTCGACGACCACGTGCTGGCGGCGTTCGACCAGAGCGACCTGGTCGCCCTGATGGCGACCCTGGACATCCCGGCGCTGAAGAACCTCAAGCTCACCCTGGAGACGCTGGAGCTGCTCAACTACCCCCGCGAGCGCTGGCGCGATCGTCCTGAACCGGTCGGACTCCAAGGTCGGGCTCGCGCTGTCCGAGGTCGAGAAGACGCTCAAGGTCCCGATCAGCCTGCAGGTGCCGAGCTCCCGCGACGTCCCGGCATCGATCAACCGCGGCGTCCCGATCGTCCTGGACGACCCCAAGCACCCGGTGAGCCAGGCCATCAAGGCGTTCGCCGAGCGCCAGGTGGTCACCCAGGGCGGCTCCGGATCCAGCGACATCCCGCCGGAGCTGCGCACCGACCGGCGCAGCGTGCTGCGAAGGAAAGCGAAGACTCCATGAGCCTCGCGGACCGGTTGGCCGCGGCCCAGCGGGACCGCGTCGAGCGCCGGAGCGACCAGGACAGGCGCTCGACGACTCCGCGCCGCGGCCCCGCCGCGTCCTCGACCCGTTCGCGGAGCTCAAGCGAACGGTGCACCACGCACTGCTGGACAGCCTCGGGCCCAAGCTCTACGACTCGCGGCTCACCCAGAGCGACGTCGAGCAGAAGGTGCGCCAGACGCTGCAGGAGGTGCTCAGCCCAGGACCACACGCCGCTGACCGGCCCGGACCGCGCCCGCCTGGCCCAGGAGATCGCCGACGACATCCTCGGCTACGGCCCGCTCGAGCCCTACCTGCGCGACCCCGACGTCACCGAGGTCATGGTCAACGGACCCGACTCCATCTTCGTGGAGCGGGCCGGGCGCATCCACCAGGTCGAGGGCGCGTTCAGCGACGAGGCCCACCTGCGCCGGACGATCGACAAGATCGTCGGTCGGGTCGGGCGCCGCGTCGACGAGTCCAGCCCGATGGTCGACGCTCGCCTGCCCGACGGCAGCCGCGTCAACGCCATCATCCCGCCGCTCGCCATCGACGGCTCCCTGCTCACCATCCGCAAGTTCTCCGCCGACCCCTACCGCGTCGAGGACCTCATCGGCTTCGGGACGATGTCGCGCGGTGTCGCGGACTTCCTGGAGAAGTGCGTGCGCGGCAAGCTCAACATCCTGGTCAGCGGCGGCACCGGCGCCGGCAAGACGACGACGCTCAACGTGCTGTCGTCGTTCATCCCGTCCGACGAGCGGATCGTCACCATCGAGGACGCCGCCGAGCTGCAGCTGCACCAGGAGCACGTGCTGCGGCTGGAGTCCCGGCCACCGAACATCGAGGGCAAGGGCGAGGTCACGATCCGCGACCTGGTCCGCAACGCCCTGCGGATGCGGCCCGACCGGATCGTGGTCGGCGAGGTCCGCGACGCCGCCGCGCTGGACATGCTGCAGGCGATGAACACCGGCCACGACGGCTCGATCTGCACCGTGCACGCCAACACGCCGCGAGACGTGCTCTCCCGGGTCGAGACCATGGTGCTGATGGCCGGCGTCGACCTGCCGATGCGCGCCATCCGCGAGCAGGTGTCCAGCGCGGTGGACCTGATCGTCCACCAGACCCGCTTCAAGGACGGCACCCGGCACATCACCCACGTCACCGAGGTCGTGGGCATGGAGGGCGACGTCATCACCCTGCAGGACGTGTTCCTCTTCGACCACGGCCCCGGGTTCGACGACGAGGGCCACTCGCTGGGCACGCTGAAGTCCACCGGCCTGCGGCCCAAGTTCCTGGAGAAGCTCGCCGCGAGCGGGGTGACCGTCGACCCGACCGTCTTCGCGTTCGAGATGTTCCGCTGATGAGGCGGATGCTCCGCCTCGGCGGCGTCGTGCTGTGCGTCGCCGGCGTCCTGATCGGCACCGGCGGACCAGCAGCGGCTGCTCCCAACGGACGCATCATCGCCATCACCAGCGGTGAGGGCACCGTCGACATGGTCTTCCAGGCGAGTCGAGCTGCCCGCCGGGCAGTCCGTCGATGCCGCGTCGGTGCGGGTCGAGGTGGACGGCGTCGAGGTGCCGGCCACGGCCAAGCCGCTGGGCGGCGGGGCCAAGCCCGTGTCGCGCACCGCCGTGCTCGTCATGGATGTCAGCGGCAGCATGGAGGGCGACGGGCTCGTCGGCGCCAAGAAGGCCGCGGCCGCCTTCCTGGCCGCGATCCCCGCCGACGTCCGCGTCGGTCTGGTGACGTTCGGCAACACCGCCCGCGTGGCCGTCGCGCCGACCACCGATCGCGGGGCAGTCGCCGACGCGGTGGGCAAGCTGACGGCCAATGGCAGCACCGAGCTCTACGACGGCACCATCCTCGGCGTCAAGACGGCCGGTACGACGGGGCTGCGCACCGTGCTGCTCCTCAGCGACGGGGCAGACGAGGGCAGCGAGGCATCGCTGCGGACCGCGGTCGCCACCGTCAAGGCCTCGAAGGTCACGCTGGACGCGGTGTCCTTCGTCGGCACCGACAGCAGCCAGGCCCTACCGCTGAAGCTGCTGGCCGATGCCGGCGGCGGGCGCGTCATCGCGACCGGCGAGGCCGACGAGCTCGCAGCGGCGTTCACCCGCACCGCCGAGGTCATCTCCAACCAGCTCGAGGTGACGGCGACCCTCCCGCCGACGATCACCAGCAAGTCCGGCGAACGTCACGGTGACCGCATCCGCGGGCGGCGCCGAGCTGAGCCACACGGCCTTCACGACCCTCGTGGCCGCCGCTCCCCCGAAGGCTGACGAGCACTTCGGACCGATCCCGGTCCAGGCGAGCGACGCGTCGACCTGGGTGACCGAGTCCTCGCTGCCCTTCGCCTTCGGCGCGCTGTTCGTCGGTCTGCTGATCCTGCTGGTCAGCACGGTCCGCTCGATCGACCGGTCCGCGGAGCGCCAAGGTCGCGTGCGCCGCCGGCTGTCGCTCTACACACTCACCGGCCGGGCGCCGGAGCAGGAGCAGCCGCGGACCACCGCACTGGGCAGCAGCCCGGTCGCTCGCTCGGCAGTGGAGCTCGCCGGCCGGGTGGCCCAGCAGCGCGACTTCGAGGCCACCCTGGCGCTGCGGCTCGAGGCGGCCGGAGTCCCGCTGCGCGTGGCCGAGTGGATGCTCATCCACATCGGTGTCGCCGTCGGGCTGTCCATGCT
The DNA here is from genome assembly GCA_963757295.1 of uncultured Actinomycetota bacterium. GTDB lineage: Bacteria > Actinomycetota > Actinomycetes > JACCUZ01 > JACCUZ01 > JBDUAP01. Next base: position 177,961 of record CAVWQZ010000001.1, read on the forward strand.
GATGCTCCTCGTGTCCGGCGGCGGGATCCTGGCGACCACCGCCGGTCTCATCGCGGGTCTGGGCCTGCCCTGGCTCTACCTCCGCGTCAAGGAGACACGTCGTACGTCGGCCTTCCTCGCGCTGCTGCCGGACACCCTGCAGATGGTCGCCGGCAGCCTGTCGGCGGGCTTCTCCATGCCGCAGGCCATGGACACGGTCGTGCGTGAGGGCCAGCAGCCGATCACCGGAGAGTTCAACCGTGCACTCGTGGAGGCGCGCCTCGGCGTGCCCATCGAGGAAGCGCTGGACGGCGTGGCCGCAGCGGATGAAGAGCAAGGACTTCGGCTGGGTCGTGATGGCGATCAAGATCCAGCGCGAGGTGGGCGGCAACCTGGCCGAGCTGCTGAGGCACGGTCGCCGCAACCCTGCGCGAGCGGGAACGCCTGCGCCGGCAGGTGAAGGCGCTCTCGGCGGAAGGCCGGCTGTCGGCCTGGATCCTCGGGCTGCTGCCGTTGGTCTTCACGCTCTACCTGCTCCTGACCAGGGCCGACTACCTGAGCCCCTGTGGACCACCTCGATGGGGGTCTTCTTCATCGGTGTGGGTGTGGTCCTGCTCGTCGTCGGCGCGCTGTGGATGCGCAAGGCCGTCGCGGTGGAGGTCTGACGTGACCGACTCGATGATGCTGCTGGTCGGGCTCGCTGCCATCTTCTTCGCCATCGTGATCGTGCTCGCCACCGTGGGCGTGATCACCTCCGAGCGGCAGCAGGTGAACCGCTCGCTCGCCGCGGTCCAGGCCATCCACGCCGCACCGACGTCGATGCAGCGCGAGCTCATCAAGCCCTTCGGCGAGCGGGTGGTGGCGCCCGGCATGGCGCGTCTCACGAAGCTGGGCAAGCGCTTCTCGCCCCGCGACCACGTCAGCCGGATCCGGCACCGGCTCGAGCTGGCCGGCAACCCGCCGGCCTGGGACGTCGACCGCGTCGTCGCCTTCAAGGTGCTCGGCCTGTTCGTCGGCGCTCTGCTCGGGCTCGCGCTGCCCCTGGCGCTGGGCGCGGGCCCGCTGCCGATGCTGGGGTTCGCCGCGATCTTCGGCGTGGCGGGCTACTTCGCGCCCAACATGGTGCTGTACCAGAAGGGCTACAACCGGCGCGAGCAGATGCGCCGCGAGCTGCCGGACGCACTCGACCTGCTGACCATCTCCGTGGAGGCGGGTCTCGCGTTCGACTCCGCGCTCTCGCAGGTCGCGCGCAACACCACCGGACCGCTGGCCGAGGAGTTCTTCCGGGTGCTGCAGGAGATGCAGATCGGGCTCGGCCGCGCCGACGCGATGCGGGCGCTCGGCGACCGCACCGACCTGCCCGAGCTGCGCGGCTTCATCACCTCGATGGTGCAGGCCGACTCGTTCGGCATCCCGATCGCGCAGGTGCTGCGCGTGCAGGCCCGCGAGATGCGCGTCAAGCGCAGCCAGCGGGCGGAGGAGCTCGCGCAGAAGGTCCCGGTGAAGATCCTGTTCCCGCTGATCTTCTGCATCCTGCCGGCGCTGTTCGTCGTGATCCTCGGCCCGGCGGTCATCCAGATCTTCACCAGCTTCAATGGGCGGCTGTGACGGTGACACGAGCACGCGAGGCCCTGGCCGCTATCGGACGGGATGCGGAGTCCGAGCTGGAGACAGTGCCCGGTCTGCGGGTCGGGACACCGATGGACATCACGCGGCGGCGGCTGATTCTCGTCGTACGCGCAGTCCTCCTCCTCCTCGTGGTCGTTCTCACGCTGGCCGGTGACCCCGAACCGGCGGACATCGCGGTGCTGCTGCTGCTCGTGGTCGTCGCGGCTGCCGCGTCGATCCCCATGGGGAACGAGACGGTGCAGCGTTGGCAGCCGACTGCGGAGGCGGTCCTCGCCTGCCTGCTGATGCTCGCGCTGGACCCGCTGCCCGAGGCGATGATGCCCTACCTGCTGGCGCCCGCGCTGGCCGCGGGCCTGATCGCCGGGTTCCGGGGTGGTGTGACGACCTCCGGGCTGGCGGTCCTCACGCTGGTGCTGGGGCGGGCCACCGGCGACGCGACCCAGACCTGGTCCAGCTACCTGGGCACGGTGAGCCAGATGGGGGCTGATCACCCTGGCGGTGGGCCTGCTGGGCGGCTGGGTCCAGCACCTCCAGACCGCCCAGGAGGTTCCGGAGAACGCCGCCTACGGCGCGGCGTACCGCCTGCTTGTCGCAGCTGCGGATGGTGTCGCGGCAGCTGTCCGGCGGCCTGGACCCGGTCACGCTCGCCCAGGGGCTGCTCGAGCACCTGCAGCGCTCGGTGCCCTTCGACCGGGCGGCCGTCTACGTGCGGTCCAACGGCGGCCGGCTGACCCCGATCGCCTTCGAGGGCGGCGACCGGCTGGACTGGAACGTGGAGGGACCGCTGTTCGACGAGGCCTGGGCCGCCAGCGCTCTGGTTCGGCGCGACCCGCCCTGACCGAGGGCGCCACCGGCTTCTCCGCGGTCATCCCGCTCCAGATCGGCCTGCGCACGTTCGGCCTCGTGGCGATGGAGCGCAGCGAGCGCGCCGTTCGAGCCCGACCAGCTCAAGGCCGCGGTGCCGTGGTGGAGGTGCAGGCGCTGCGGCTGGAGACCGCGCTGCTGTTCAGCGAGGTCCGCACCCTGGCCACCGCCGAGGAGCGCCGCCGGCTGGCCCGCGAGATCCACGACGGCATCGCCCAGGAGCTCGCGTCGCTCGGCTACGTCGTCGACGACCTGGCCGCCCGGGCCCGACCTGCCCGACCTCGAGCACGACCTGAAGGCGCTGCGCGGCGAGGTCACCCGGGTCGTCAGCGAGCTGCGGCTGTCGATCTTCGACCTGCGCAGCGAGGTGCAGACCACCACCGGCCTCGGCACCGCGCTGTCCGACTACGTGCGCCAGGTCGGCGCCGGCTCGGGGCTCACCGTGCACCTCGTGCTCGACGAGACGCCGATGCGGCTGCCGATCGACGCGGAGACCGAGCTGCTGCGCATCGCCCAGGAGGCGATCACCAACGCGCGCAAGCACGCGAACGCGGCAGAACCTCTGGGTGACCTGTCAGGTCGACCCCCCGCGCGCCACGCTGCGCGTCGAGGACGACGGCGACGGCCTCGGCGTGCCGCGGCACGGACAGCTTCGGCCTCGAGATCATGCGCGAGCGGGCCGAGCGCGGATCGGAGCGCAGCTCGCGGTCAGCAACCGTGACAGCGGCGGCACCGTCGTGTCGAGGTCACGCTCGGTGCGGCGCGGGTCCACGGGCTAGGGTGTCGGCGTGTCCACAACCGTGGTCCTCGTCGACGACCACGAGCTGATCAGGAAGGCCTGCGCCGCGCCTTCGAGCGGACCGGCGACTTCGACGTTGTCGGCGAGGCCGGCACGGTCGCCGAGGCGCTGCAAGGTCATCGCCGACACGTCGCCCGACGTCGCCATCTTCGACGTGCGCCTGCCCGACGGCAGCGGGCTCGACGTCGCGCGCACGGTGCGCGAGAGCCACCCCACGATGGGCATCGTCGTGCTCACGATGTACGCCGGCGACGACCAGCTCTTCGGCGCGCTCGAGGCCGGTGCTTCTGCGTTCGTGCCCAAGGACGCGCCGGCCGAGGACGTCGTCGCCGCCGCCCGCCACGCCGCCGTGTCCCCCAGGGCGTTCACCGCCAGCGACCTGGCCGACGCCATGCAGCGGCGGCTCTCGCCGACCGGGCCGCAGCTCAGCCCGCGGGAGAAGGAGGTCCTCGGCCTGCTGGCCGACGGCCTCGGCGTGGCCGGCATCTCCAAGCAGCTGTTCATCAGCGAGTCGACGACCAAGACCCACATCTCGAAGGTCTACGAGAAGCTGGGGGCCGGCAACCGCGCCCAGGCCCTGATGACCGCGATGCGGCTCGGCCTGATCGCGAACCCGGCCGAGCACCCGCACTAGGCCACCCAGGGGGCCCGGGGAGCGTGCTAGCCCGGCATCTGTATCAGCCGTTCGGCTGATACAACCCTGTCCGGCCGAGCGATGGTGGGCGGCTCCCCACCGCGTGATCCTTGAGGGGCAGCGCTGGGCTCGAGGGGGGTCCAGCACGAGATCGTCGCCCACCCGGAGGCAAGGACATGCTCACCAAGATCCGTAAGGTCACTCGTCGTGGGGACGACGGTGCCTCGGCAGTGGAGTATGGGCTCCTTGTCGCGGCCATCGCCGCCCTCGTCGTCATCATCGTGTTCGCTCTCGGCGGCCTCGTCCGCGACGTCTTCAAGGACACCTGCGACAAGATCGACGACCGGCCAACGTCCGCCAGCTGCGCCGGAGTGCCAGAGGTTCCTGGTCGCGGGCAGACGGCACGGCACCGTCAGATGCTTGGGGGCTCTGCATGGTCATAGCGGCAGTGCGGTGACGACCGCGGTGCCAGCGCCGTCGAGTACGGCCTGCTGCTCGCCGCAGTCGCTGCAGTCATCGTGATCGCCGTGTTCGCCCTCGGCGGCGCTGTTCGGGACATGTTCAGCGAGTCCTGCGCCACCATCGACAGCCAAGTGACCCCCACTGCAAACTGCGCGCCCTGAGCCTGCTCTCATAGTGCGCCGTGCGGACCACACATAGGCTGCTTCTCGCCAGCGCGTTGATGCTCTTCCTCGAGCTCGCGCTGATCCGCTGGCTCGGGTCCAACGTCGTCCACCTCTCCTACTTCACCAACTTCGTCCTGCTGGGCTCCTTCCTCGGCATCGGGCTCGGCTTCCTGCTCGCCCGCACCGAGCGCTCCCTGCTGCCGTGGTCGCCGCTCGTGCTGGCCGGGCTCGTCGCCGTGGTGTCGTTCGCGCCGGTGCGGATCAACCGCTCCAGCGACGAGATCATCTACTTCACCAGCACCGACCCCAGCGGCCCGCCGGCCTGGCTGACGCTGCCGCTCATCTTCTGCGCTGTCGCGATTGCCGTGATGGGACCGGCCGAGGCGGTCGGTCGCTGCTTCAAGGACCTGCCACCGCTGGACGCCTACCGGCTGGACCTGATGGGCAGCATCGGTGGCATCGCGGCCTTCACGGCCCTCTCGTTCCTCCGCGCGCCCTCGGTGGCGTGGGGACTCATCGTCGCCGCAGCGTTCGTCGCGTTGCTCTGGTCGCAGCTGTCCGGCGTGATCAGCCTGTCCGTGGCCCTGCTGGTGATCCTGCTCGCGTTCGAGAGCATGACCGATCGGGGTGAGCTGGTCGCCGTACTACAAGGTCACCACCGACGAGGTGCCCGGCCTGAACAACACCGAGCAGCTGCGCATCTCGGTGAACGGCATCCCGCACCAGGTGATGCGCAGCGCCGCGCTGCGGCTGCAGGAGGAGCCGCAGTACGGCATCCCCTACGAGCGGCTGGAGGGCAACAAGCTCGACAAGGTGCTCATCGTCGGTGCCGGCTCCGGCAGCGACGTCGCGATCGCGCTGTCCAAGGGCGCCAAGCACGTCGACGCCGTCGAGATCGACCCCCGCATCCTGCAGATCGGCCGTCAACGGCACCCTGACCGCCCGTACCAGGACCCGCGCGTCTCTGCCTTCGTCAACGACGGCCGCGCGTTCCTCGAGCAGTCCGACACGAAGTACGACCTCATCCTGTTCGCGCTGCCCGACTCACTGGTGCTCGTGAGCGGGGCGAGCGCGATCCGGCTGGAGTCCTACCTCTTCACCAAGGAGGCGGTCACCGCAGCGCGCGACCATCTCGCGCCCGGCGGCGGGTTCGCGATGTACAACTACTACCGCGAGGACCGGCTGATCGACCGGCTCGGCGGGACCGTCGCGGACGCCTTCGGGCACGACCCCTGCATGGACCGGGTCGGCAACGCCGGCGGCCAGGCGGTCATCGCGGCCGGCCTCACCCCGGCCGACCAGTCCTGCGCGCCGGACCAGGCTGCCCTGCCGAAGGAGCGGACCGCACCTGCGACCGACAACCGGCCGTTCGTCTACTTCTTCGGCAACTCGCTGCCCGTGCTCTACCTGCTCGCGCTGGGCTGCGTGCTGATCGTCAGCCTGGTGTGCGTGCGCGTCCTCGCCGGGCCGTTCCGCACGATGCGGCCCTACGCCGACCTGTTCTTCATGGGCGCGGCGTTCCTCCTGCTGGAGACCAAGAACATCACGTCGTTCGCGTTGCTGTTCGGCACGACGTGGGTCGTCAACGCGATCGTCTTCGGCGGCGTGCTGATAGCCGTGCTGCTCGCGGTGGAGACGACGCGTCGGTTCCGAACACCCTCGCTGCCGATCGTCTACGCCGGCATCGCGGTCAGCTTGCTGGTGGCCTACGCCGTGCCGAACTCCGCCCTGCTCGCCCTGCCACTGCTCCCCCGCATCGTGGCCGCCGTGGCGTTGGCCTTCACCCCGATCTACCTGGCCAACGTCGCCTTCGCCAAGCGGTTCGCGACAACGGAGGACTCCAGGGCGGCGTTCGCCGTCAACATCCTCGGCGCGATGGTCGGTGGCTGCCTGGAGTACCTCGCCCTGCTCACGGGTTACCGCAACCTGCTCATCCTGACGGCGCTGCTCTACCTGGCCGCCTTCGCGCTGACCCCACGTCGCGCGCGGGTCATGGCCTGAGCAGGCTCTCCAGCCGCTTCGCCAGGTCGTCCCAGCGCCACTCGCGCTCGACCCAGCGCCGGCCCGCCGCACCCATCCGCGCCGCCAGCTCCTTGTCGAGCAGCAGCGTCGAGACCTTCGCGGCGATCGCGTCGGCGGAGCGGCCGTCCACGACGTACCCGGTCGTGCCGTCCTGAACGGCGTCCGGTGCGCCCCCCGAGTCGCCCGCGACGACCGGCAGCCCGGTCGCCGACCCCTCGAGGTAGACGATGCCGAGCCCCTCCACCTCGAAGCCCGCCTTGCGGGTTCGGGTGGGCATCGCGAACACGTCGCCGGCGGCGAAGTAGGGCGGCAGCTCGGCCCACGGCTTGGCGCCGGTGAACACGACCGCCTCGCGCAGCCCGAGCTCGTCGGCGAGCCGTTCCAGTGCGCCACGCGTGCGGGCCGTCGCCCACGATCAGCAGCGCGGCGTCGGGCACACGCCGGCGTACGGCGGGCAGCGAGCGGATCAGCATGTCCTGGCCCTTGCGCTCGACGAGCCGCGAGACGCAGACGACCACCGGGCGGTCGCCGAGCCCGTACGCCGCGCGGACCGGTGTCCCGTCGACGCCCGGGTGGAACGTCTCGTCGTCGACGCCGGGCGTCAGCTGCACCATCCGGGCACGCGCCTCGGGCTGAGAGCGCCCGGCCGATGCGGTCTCGGGTGAAGGACCCCAGGTAGGTCAGCACGTCGTTGGTCTCGCCGATGCGGCGCAGGGCGGTGCGCGGACCCGGCGTACGGGCCCACCACACCTCGTGCCCGTGCGTGGTCGCCACCGTGCGATGCACGCCCGCCGTGGTCTTGAGGTGGCGGGCCATCAACGCCAGCGGTGCCGCGGCGCCGAACCACACGGAATCGCAGCCCAGGTCGCGGGCGATGGCCGCGCTGCGGCGCGCGATCTGCGGGGTCGGGACCATCAGCCTCGACGGGTCGCGGATGACCGGGAACGGCAACGTGGCGTCGAACGCCGCGTCACCGGGCTGGCGGGCGGTGTGGACGACGACCTGGTCGGCCGGCAGCCGGGTCGCCATCGCGAGCACGAACGACTCGATGCCACCGGTTCGGGGCGGGAAGTCGTTGGTGACGATCAGGGTGCGGCCGGCCACGGTCGCGCAGCCTACGCAGGCGCCGTCCGGTCAGCCGATCTGGCGACCGGGCGGCGCCCAGCGCTCGTCCTAGGCCGCGTTGCTCGGTCGCCCCCACGGCCCGGTGATGGCGAGCACATGTCCCGGGGACTGGATGTTGACGAACAGCACCCTGCCGTCCGCGCTGAAGGCGGGCCCACAGAACTCACTCTGGTTCATCTCGTTGCGGGCCAGCGGGTAGGACTTGCCCTGCTCGGTGACGCCGACGAGGTGCGAGAGCCCCTCGCCGTCCTCGGCCAGGATGACTCCCCCGTACGGCGAGACGGTGATGTTGTCCGGGACCGTCGTAGTTGTCGGTGTCGACGTCGGGGTCGGGGTTCACCCCGAAGATGGTCCTCAACGTCACGGTCTCGGTGGCGGGGTCGTAGAACCACACCTGGCCGTCGTGCTCGTTCACACTGCCGTCGCTGTTGCGAGCGAAGCTGGCCACGAAGTACGCGCCGCCGTCTGCCCACCACTGGCCCTCCAGCTTGCGGCTGCGGGTCACCTGATCGTCGGTGAACTGCTTGCGGACGGAGACGGTCCGGGCGCCGCGGTCGGGCACGTCGACCCATCTCACGGCGTACCGGGTGCCGGGCTGAGTCGCCAGCGAGAGATCCGGGATGTGCCTGCTCCCGCGGTAGCAGCTCATCGCCTGCAGCTGCCCTGCGGTGTCGCCGCCAGGAGCCTCGGCCAGCTGCCGGAGGGATCCCTTGCCGCCGGTGAAGCCGGCCGGTGGGGTCCAGCGGAAGTAGAGCCCGTTGGGGCCGCTGGCGTCCTCGGTCTCGTAGATCACGTGGCTGGCGGGATCCACCGCGACGGCCTCGTGCGCGAAGCGACCCAGGAACTTCAGCGGGACCGGGCTCTTGCCCAGGTTGGCCTCCTGGCTCGTCGGGTCGACCTCGAACACATAGCCGTGGTCGGCCTGGAACACGCCGCCTCGGCGCTGCTCGGTCTCCTCGCAGGTCAGCCAGGTGCGCCACGGCGTGATGCCCCCGGCGCAGTTGTTGTGCGGTACCCGCAACGCTCGTGTACTGGACAGGCGGTTTCCGTCGGCGTCGACCTCGATGTTGGACGTACCGCCTCGGGCGCCCGGGTCGTAGGTGAGGCCGGGCAGCACCGGCACGCCGTACGCCTCGCTCCCGCCGATCTCGTGGTTGGTCACCAGCGTCGAGCCCGAGCCGTTGGGAAAGACGCCGTTGGCGTCGGGATCGTCGGGTGCCACGACGCCGTCGCGGTCGCGGTGGCACCGGACTTCGTCACGATGCGGTAGGAGAAGCCGGGCGGGAGGGAGAGCAGCCCAGCCGGGTCGGGGACGAGCTCGCCATAGCCGAGGGACGAGCGGGTCGTCGCGAACGCGCTGCCTGCGCCGGCGATCGCCTCGAGGCTTCCGGCGAAGACGATGCCGAGGCCGGCGGCAGCGGACTGGCCGAGGAAGCCTCGGCGTGAGAGTGGAGTGGTCACGGAGTTCCTTCGGAGTCGGACAGCGGGTCAGGAAAGACCCAAGGGCAGGAGTGCCACAGCGCGGGATCATCGACGGGAACGAGAGGTGAACATCCGACGGACACCAGCCGATGTCTGCGACCGAAGCGACATGCAGAGATCACGTGCCGTCAACCGGGATGAAGCCGTGGGTCAACCAGGGTCACCGACAGTGGGGGCATGCAGCCCTTCGTTGTGACGTGGTTCCGGGTGAAGCACAGCAAAGGCGGCCGCCGGGTCTGCCGATGCTGGATCTGCGCGAGCTGACGCGCCGCGGATGAGAGTCGCCAGGGTCATCGGCGTGCTCGAGCCGGGAGGCGCCCAGCTCTCCGCGCTCCGGCTCGCGCGAGCTCAGGCAGATCTCGGGGTCGAGACCCGGCTGTTCGCCGGCGACGCCACCCCGCAGGGGTTGGCCCTGGCCCAGCACTTCGGGTTCGAGGCAGAAGCCCTCCAGGTCCACGACGAGATCGGCCATTCCGCGCGCCAGTGGACGCCTGATCCCGTCTTCGCGGACTGGCTGCAGGTGCGGCTCGCCGACGCGGACCTCGTGCACGCCCACATGTTCGGGGCGTGGTGGGCGGCCGCAGCCGCCCTTCCGCTCGGCGTCCCTCTGATCGGGAGCGAGCACAACGCCATGACCTGGCCCCTCGGGCAGCACCGCCAGGCCGCCGAGGAGGCCGCCCCGCGCCTCGACCGCTTGTTCGTCCACGGGCCGGGACCCCTGGCGTTCGCCGACGATCTTCCCCTCCGCCCGGACGCAGGTCCTGCCCGGTCGCTCCGCAATCTCCCTGCACACGACGCCGCGTCCCGGACTGGCAAGCCCCCGGCTGACCTTCACCGGGCGCCTCCGCGAGGACAAGGGGCCGGATCTGCTCGTCCACGCGCTGGCGGCGATGCGCGAGCCGCCGGTGACGTACATCGTCGGTGACGGCCCGATGCACAAGGAGATCCAGCGGCTGATCGACGGACTCGGGCTCCAACGGCGGGTCCGCATGACCGGCTGGAGCTACCAGCCGGGGCGGTACGTCGCGGGGGCGACCGTCCACGTCGTACCCAGTCGCGAGGAGGCGTGGTCACAGAGCGCCGTGACGGCGCTGGCCCTGAGCGTGCCGGTCGTGGCCACGGCGGTGGACGGTCTGCCGACCACGCTCGCCGGGGGCCGGGGCCTGCTCGTCGAGCCCGACCCCGGTGCCATCGCCGCTCGGGATCCAGCAGGTGCTCGACGGGGCCGCCGCCATCGACATCCCGGCCGGCAGGCGCTACGCGGCGACGTTCGAGCCAGCCGCGATCGCGGCCCACTACCTCGACGTCTACCAGCAGCTCATCGCAGCACGGAGCGCGGTCGTCGACGCACGGCGCCCGTCACACACTCCGCGTGGTGACCTAGCCTGGACGGTGGCACCGCCGAGCTGGACTGGTGCCCACCCGGTCAGCCGATCTGACCTCGGATCCGCCGCTCCACCAGCACAGGCAGGTAGTTGCGGACCGTCACGGGTGTCAGCTCCTCCAGCGATGCCCGGACCATCCCCGGGAGATCGCGACCCGCGGCAAGGGGGCCGAGATGCTTCTCGAGCGAGAGCGTCAGCTCGTCCACCGTTTCCGCGTCGGGGGTCAGCATGATCTCCGGCCGGTCGAGGTCAACCTTGGTCGTCATGAGGCGGACTCTGCACCACCGCCGAGGTCGCTGCCAAGGGCTCTTGGGCCCGATCTGCTCCTGGTGGGCGTGTCGCCATCTGCTGTTCACGTTCCGTTCACCTTTCCCCCCACACGCTGGTCCCCATGACCGCACACGATGGCTCGCCATGAGTGCCCTCGGAGAAGGCTTCACCGCGCAGACCGAGCCGGACACCCGCCGGTTTGCCGACGACAGCGCCGAGGAGATCGAGGAGCTCGTCTCGGTCCTGCCTCTCGCCGAGGACAGACAACTGCCGGCGGACCGGTTCCTGGACCGTGAGTCGAGCTGGTTGGACTTCAACGCCCGCGTTCTCGAGCTGGCGAAGGACGAGCGGGTGCCCGTACTCGAGCGCCTGCGGTTCATCGCGATCTTCGCGCGCAACCTGGACGAGTTCCTCATGGTCCGCGTGGCTGCACTGCACCGGCGGGTGGCGGCCGGCATCACGGCGAAGAACTCCGCGGGGGCGACTCCCCGGGAACGCCTGGACCGCATCTCGCAGCGAGCCCACGAGTTCGTCGACGAGCATGCGAAGACCTTCCGCGATGAGATCCTTCCCGCCCTCGCCTCCGCGGGGATCGAGATCCTGCGGTGGGGCGACCTCACCGCCGACGAGGTCACGCAGGCTCCGAGCGCTCTTCGACGAACGGATCTATCCGGTTCTCACCCCCTTGGCCGTGGACCCCGCTCACCCATTTCCGTACATCTCGGGGTTGTCCCTCAACCTCGCTGTCGTGCTCCGCGACGGCGACACCGGGACGGAGCACTTCGCCCGGCTCAAGGTGCCGCCGGTGCTGCCCCGGTTCGTCGCCACGAACGAGACCAACACCCGGTTCCTGCCGCTGGAGGACATCATCGCGGCGCACCTGCCGCAGCTGTTCTCCGGCTTGGAGGTGGTCGAGACCTCGGCATTCCGGGTCACGCGCAACGAGGATCTCGAGATCGACAACGACGTCGAGAACCTCGTCCATGCCCTCGAGCGCGAGCTGTCACGCCGGCGGTTCGGGGCCCCGGTGCGCCTGGAGGTCGACTGCGAGACCAGTGACCGGGTCCTGGAGCTGCTGGTGCGCGAGCTGGGGGTCTCGGCGCAGTCGGTGTATCGGATCCCGACCCCACTCGATCTGGCCGGGCTGTGGTCCATCGCCGACCTCGACCAGGACGGTCTGCGCTATCCCTGGTTCGTTCCGAGCACTCACCCGGCACTGCGGTCCGCGGACGGCACGCCCGCTGACGTGTTCGCGGCGATGCGGTCAGGCGACATCCTCCTTCACCATCCCTATGACTCCTTCTCGACGAGCGTCCAGCGGTTCATCGAGCAGGCGGCGGGCGACCCCTGGGTCCAGGCCATCAAGCTGACGCTGTACCGCACCAGCGGCGAGTCACCGATCGTCGACATGCTCATCGACGCGGCGCGAGCCGGCAAGCAGGTGCTGGTGGTTGTCGAGATCAAGGCACGGTTCGACGAGCAGGCGAACATCCGGTGGGCGAGAAAGCTGGAACAGGCCGGATGTCACGTCGTCTACGGGCTGGTGGGGCTGAAGACGCACTGCAAGCTCGTGCTCGTGGTGCGGTCCGACGAGTCCGGCGGCTTGCGCCGCTACGTCCACGTGGGCACCGGGAACTATCACCCCAAGACCGCGCGCATCTACGAGGACCTGGGTCTGCTGACCGCGGACGACGCCGTGGGTGCCGACGTGGCGGACCTGTTCAACCACCTGTCCGGCTACACCCGGCGGTCCGGCTACGACACCATGCTGGTCGCACCGGACACCGCCCGCAGCGGTCTCGAGCGGCTCATCGAGCGTGAGATCGACAACGCGCGAAAGGGCCTACCGTCCGGCATCTCCGTGAAGGTCAACAGCCTGGTCGACGAGGCCATCATCGACGCGCTCTACGCAGCCTCGCGCGCCGGCGTCCCGATCGACCTGCTGGTGCGCGGGATGTGCACGCCTCCGGCCGGGAGTCCCGGGGCTGTCCGAGACCGTGCGGGTGCGCAGCATCCTGGGGCGGTTCCTCGAACACTCACGGATCTTTCGATTCGCCAACGCCGGTTCACCCGAGTTCCTGATCGGCAGCGCGGACATCATGGACCGCAACCTCGACCGACGTGTCGAGGCGTTGGTCGAGGTCCGCGATGACGCTGCCAAGAGCAGAGCTGGACGAGCTCCTGTCGATGGCGTGGTCTGCCCAGGTGGACCACTGGTCGCTCGCGAGCGACGGCGTCTGGGAGCGCGCCAACGGGCGACGGTCTGATCGACCACCAGGAGGCTCTGATCGCCAGAATGGTCGGCGAGCGGGCCGATGCCGAGGACGAGGGGGGCTGATGGTGCGCGAGGTCGAGGACAAGTTCCGCGTCCACTCCCGGTTCCACCTCCCCGACCTGGAGCAGGCGCCGACCCTCGTTCGCGTGGCGCCGCCTCGGACGAGCACGTTGATCGCGACCTACTACGACACCGAGGACCTCCGGCTCGCCCGCGAGGGCATCACGCATGCGCTACCGGCACGGAGACGGGTCTGACGGGTGGACCCTCAAGCTCCCGGTGGCCGCCGCCCGGGTAGGCGTCCGTGAGGAGATCAACGCCGCGGCCGATCCGGACTGCCTGCCCGACGACTTCCGCTCACTCGTCACGGCGTACGTGCGCTCGTCAGAGCTGGCGCCGCGCGCCACTCTGCGCACGCAGCGGACGACCTACGACGCACATGGGGCCGACGACGAGCTCCTCGCCGAGATCGTGGACGACCACGTCGAGGCGCTGAAGGGCGATCGCAGTGTGGCGCGGTTCCGCGAGGTCGAGGTCGAGGATCGCGGCGGCGGCTCTACCGTGCTGGACGAGATCGGCGACGTCCTGCGAGCGGCGGGAGCCGTCGGCGGGGAGTTCCAGCCGAAGGTCGTGCGTGCCCTCGGTCGTCGCGCGACGTCGGCCCCAGAGCCCCCGGAGCCCGAGTGAGGTTCGACCCGAGGACCCGGCCCGAGCCGCCATCACGGCACTGCTGCGGCGCCACGTCCGTCGACTGATCGCCCTTCACGTGGACGTGCGGGTCGGTGCTCCGGATGCCGTCCACCAGATGCGGGTCACCTCCCGCCGGCTGCGGGCAGGTCTTCGTGAGTTCGCCGAGCTGCTGGACCCTGCCTGGAGCGACCGACTCCAGGAGGAGCTGCGCTGGCTGGCCGGAGAGCTGGCAGGCGCACGCGACCGGGAGGTCATCGCCGAACGACTGCTCGATCGCCTGGCCGAGCTTCCGGACGATCTCGTGGTCGGCCCGGTCGCGGCCCGGTTGACCTCGGCTCTCGGAGCGGACGCGGCAGCGGCGCACGAGGCTGTCACTGCCGCGCTGGACAGCGAGCGCTACGTGCGCCTGCTCGACGACCTCGTCGACGCGGCCATGCATCCGCGCACGAACGACCGCGGGAACCTGGCAAGCAGCGAGGTCCTGCCTCCGATCATGAAGCAGTCCTGGCATCGGCTTGCCAAGCGCGTCAACAGGGCGATCGCCGCGGGCGAGGACCCCGCGGCGTTTCACCAGGCGCGGATCGCCGCCAAGCGAACGCGCTACCTGGCTGAGGCCCTCGCGCCCGTGTTCGGGGAGCCGGCAGCTCGCCTCGCCGGCGAGGTGGAGAAGGTCCAGGAGGTGCTCGGCGAGCACCAGGACGCGGTGGTCGCCGGCGACCTGCTCCGGCGACTCGCAGAAGCACCGCGAGTCGGTCGCGCCGCGTTCACCCTCGGTGTGCTGCACGCGCAGCAGGAGCGGGAGGCGGCCGACGCGCGCGCCCGGTTCACTGCGCTGTGGCCCGGGGTGGCGAAGTCGAAGCATCGCCGCTGGGTCAAGATTGCCTGATGGGAGCAGACGCAGAGGTCATCGAGGCGGCGGGCGGTGTGCTCTGGCGTCCAGCATCGGGCTATCCAGGTGTCGAGGTCGCGTTGGTCCATCGACCCAAGTACGACGACTGGTCGGTGCCGAAGGGCAAGTTGCGCCGAGGTGAGCATCCGCTGCTCGCGGCAACCCGCGAGGTCTCGGAGGAGACCGGGTTCTCCGGTGTCATCGGCCGGCCGATGAAGGACGTTCACTACCTCAAGGACGGGCTGCCCAAGCGGGTCCGCTACTGGGCCATGGCAGTGACCGGCGGGGCGTTCCTTGCCAACGACGAGGTCGACCAGTTGATGTGGCTTCCGCCTCGGGAGGCACAGGTGCATGTGCTCGCCGAGAGAGACGGGCCCGTGCTCCGGGAGTTCGCCGCAGACCCCCGCGCCACGCGCGCCGTGGTCGTCGTACGGCATGGGAACGCGGGAAGTCGGGACACGTGGCAGGGCGCTGACCAGGACCGCCCCCTGGACGAGCAGGGGCACGCCCAGGCTGAGCTCTTGACCAGTGTCTTGAGCGCCTACGGCATCGTGCATGCCTACTCGGCCGACACGCTGCGCTGCCTGGACACCGTCGGTCCGTTTGCGAGCCAGTTCGACATTCCCATCGAGAGCGAACCTCTTCTCTCGGAGTCCGGGTACGCCGCGCATCCCGACGCCGCTCTGGACCGCCTGATGCAGATCTTCTCGGTGCCGGAGCCGGCGGTCATCTCGACCCAGCGTCAGGTGCTGCCGTTGTTCCAGGACGTGGCGAAGGCGTTCGGGCACAAGCGCGAGGCAGACTTCGCCTTGCGCAAGGGCGGGTTCTTCGTCTTTCACGTGTCGGTCGATGACGAGCCGCAGATCGTGGCACTCGAGCGGTTCGACAGCGCGTCCTGAGCCTCAGTCCCCCGACGCGCATCGCCGCCGAACCGTCACCCCCCGATCGGCTGAGGGTTCCCGGCCGTGTGCTCTGCCACCGCTCGTGACGGCAGACGGCAGAGCATGCTCTGCCACCGCTCATGACGGCAGAGCATGCTCTGCCACCGCTCATGTCGGCAGAGCACACGCGCGGTGGAGGTGGCCTCCGCGGGAGCGTCGCCGGCCTCCGGTACGGCCGGCCTAGCCGCCGATGAGCTCCGAACGGGCCTCCCGCACCGGGACCGCGATGGGCCCGGCTGTCTTCGACAGCTCGGCGCCGGGCACCTGGAACGGGCCTTCGCCGTTGACCGTGAACGAGGCACGCCAGTAGGTGGTCACCGTGACCTGTCGGCCGCCGGGATCGGCGTACGTGTAGGCCACGGACATGTCGGGGTAGGCGCCGCCCGGCTTAGCGAACTCCTGGACCACGCCCTCGTCGAACGCCCACTCCCAGCGCGCCTTCGCGGTGACGACGACGGTGAAGCCGAGCACGTCGAACGGGTCGGTCCGGATCGTCTGCGGCTCCCCCGCCGAGAAGACGGTGGGCAGGTTGACGATGCCGCCGGCTCTCGGTTGGAAGGACGGGCTGGCGTCCGGGAGGTAGTTGACCACCCGGGTTCGGATCGCCTGGCCGACGTCGGCGACGGTGGCGGGGCGTTCGTCCGGTCCGAGGCAGACGGTGCCTTGGATCACCCAGGGGCCATTGCCTTGGCGCATGTAGACGCGGTAGCGGATGGCGGCCGGGTCGGTGCAGGTCGACACGGCGCCCATGCACATGACGCTGTTGTCGTCAGGGCCGTTCACCAGGCAGGCGGGAACGATGCTCCACTCGCAGTCCTTGCAGTTCTTGTTCTTCTGCGAGGCCTTGAAGACGTCGCTGCCCGGCTCTGCATTCGGGAAGTTCACCCCCGTGGTGACAATCGACCCGTCGTCCTGATCACCCTCAGTCTCAGGGCACAAGGCGTCTGCCTCGCTGCATGGGGGGTCGGGTCGGCCCAGTGCCGACTGGCTGCACTGTAGATCGTGAGCACGAGCAAGGAGCAAAGATGACATCCGAGACGCTTCATCGACCCCTCCAGGTTAACAGGTTCGATGATGATCCACGCTCGTGTCGTTCTCGGACAAGTGACAAATCGACATCGATCTTGCGAGCGGGCGATCCGTCGACAACCTGTTCCGACCGAATCGATGACGTCGTATGGCCGATGCGTCGGAACTGACCTCCGACGGCCGCCGTTTGCCCCTCGACGTCATGCACCCGCACGCTGACCGAGGATCAACTCCGCGTCGGTGTCTTGTGTCCCTTGGCGGAATTCCTGCTCGATGACTTCGACCGCCCTGAGAGCAGGGGCAGCTTCTGTCCACCAGCGGACTTGAGCTCCGTCGGGTTCCCGGTTCTGAACAGCCTCGATTCAGCTCCGCGTAGTAGGCGCGGACGGCGGCTTCGACCTGGTCCTCGGTCGACGTCGGCGAGGGGCTGGGACTGCTGGTCGTCGGAGTCGGCGTGGTCCGGGGCACGGTGCCCGGCTGGTCGGGGTCCGAACACCCAGCGAGCACCACCGCCGCGACGAGCGCCCCAGCCGCCCAGCGCGGCGTCCAGGGCGCCGTCCGAACACGCATGGCTTCGGAGCATACGGGACATCCGGCCCATCCCAGCAGCCCCCGTCCACAGCCAAAACCCAGCTCAGCGGGCCAGCGCAGGCGGCGCGGCAACCCCCTCCAACCGGGCCCAGTCCCGCGCCAGAGCGATCCGCTGCGGCCCCGTCGGATGGGTCGCGAACAGCCCGAACACCAACGGCGGTGGATCAGGATCCGACAGGTTGGTCACGGACAGTCGCCGCTGCATCTCGATGAACGTCTGCGGGTCGCGGGTCAGGTCCAGCGCATGAACATCGGCCCGCGTCTCGATCCGCCGGCTCACCAGCACCTGCACCGGTCCGCTGACGGCAGCGATCACCGCCACGATCGCCAGCACGAGAGCCAGCGCCCGCGGATCACCCGCCGAGCTCACGCCCGCCCGACGCAGCAACCCCTCTGACCGCAACGCCAGCGCCAGCACACACACCAACGTCGCCGCGCCGAGAGCACCGAGCAGGGTCCCCAACAACACGTCGCGGCGCTTCGCGTGCCCCAGCTCGTGCGCGACGACCAACCGCACCTCCTCCGGCGACGCCTTCTCGAGCAACGTGTCGTAGACGACGATGCGCCGCGTCGCCCCGAACCCCGACACATACGCGTTCAGCGCCGTCGTCCGGCGGGACGCATCAGCGACCAGCACGTCACGAGCCGGTACGCCGTCGCGCTCGGCCATGTCCAGCAACGACGTCCGCAGCTGCCCGTCCTGCAGCGGCTTGAAGTTGTTGAACACCGGCTCGATGACGACCGGGATACGCGAACGAGACGACGATCACCAGCAACGCCCCGGCAGCAGCACCCCACACCCACCACCACTCCGGCGACCACCTGATCAGCGCGAAGACGCCGAACAGCACCACCAGCGTGATGACCAGCCCCACGCCGTACGACTTGCCGACATCGACGAGCCAGCTCCCCCACGTCTGGGTGGACAGCCCGTAGCGGCGGCGCACCGACTCGGCCCACGCGTCCAGCGGCAGCACGACCAGCCGACCCACCGCCGTGACCGCGATGCCGCCGAGCAGCACCCGCCACCCCCACCCCCCACCCAGCGGCGCGGAGACGGCCTCGACCAGCCGCGCTCCCCACGGGCTCAGGCCCAGCACCACGGTGACGACGAGCGTGAGGACGAGCGATGCGTACGCCGGGGGGCGCAGCGCTGCGTGGTAGGCCTTCGCGCGGGCGATCTCGGCAGCCGTGAAGTCCGCCGTCGGGTCGACCGGCACACGATCACCCCGACCGGCAACGGATGCCACGGCGTCCCGAGGACCATCGCGACGTCAGCCCCACGAGCAACACCGCCAGCGCGACGAGCAACGCGGTCCTGCTGCTCACCGTGCCAACGACTTCATGTACGCGCGCCAGTCCTTGATGAGCTTCTTCTCCGAGATGCCGAGCACCGCCCGGATGTCGCCGTCCGCGGGGCCGTTGTCCCGGTCGGCGAGCGAGACGTAGAGCCGGACGAGCTTGCGCTCGCCGTACCGGTCGGCGATCAGCCGCGCGGCGAGCCACGAGCTCTCGTACGCCGGCGCGACGTCGCCGTGGCTTGCGTCGAAGTCGGTGTCGTCGGGCAGCTGCGTGGGGCCCTTGCCGGCCCGGACGCGATCGAGCACGTGCGCCGCGATCACGCGCACCGGCAGGTCGACCGCCTCGTAGGCCACGTAGTCGGCGAAGCCCTCCGACATCCAGATCGGCACGGTGCTGTAGGTCACGGCCCGGGTCGCCAGGTGCGTCACCTCGTGCGACATCACCACTCGGCGGCCGAGTCGGCCGCAGGCTGCGCCAGGCCCGCGGGTTGATGACCACCCGGTCGCCGCGGGTGGGGCCGGACGCCGAGTAGCCGGTCGTCACCGCGGCGATCTGCTCGAGGCCCTTGGCGCTGGTGCCGACGATCAGCGCCATGTCCGCCTGGGTGCGCGGCACGATGACGACCGGTCGCTGCGACCACTTGGCCTTCCAGACGGCGCGGACGTCACGCACCGCGAGGTCGGCCTCCCGGGCGAACGGGCGAAGAGCCGACGCCTTGGCCTCGCCGATCACCAGCGACGAGCGCCCTCGAACGACGGTGACCGGGCCGAGCTCCCAGATGTCACGGCCGAACTCGGGGCTCGGGGCCCCATCGCCGGTGTACTCGTCGGTCGCGAGCAGCCAGTCGCCGTCGCGCGGCACCAGGGTGAGGAACTGCTCGCGCTCGACCGGGGAGTCGGTGCCCTTGAGCGTGTAGCGCATGAGCACGCGGGCGATGAACGCACCCTCGGGCAGCCGCTCGGCCTGGTCGTCGCGCAGCGCCGGGCCCTCGCCCTCGACGTCGTACTCCCACTCGGAGAACGGCACCTTCGACAGCCGGTTGAAGAGCGTTGTCTGGCGGGCGCGGAACCGGCTCGCAGCCGGGTCGATCAGCGCGAGGAAGGCCGCCTTGTCGCGAGCGAGGATCGCCGCGCTGCGCGCCTCGAGCAGGGACGTCGCTGCATCGTGGCGCTGCGACCGCCGCATCGGTCTCGGGGCTGCGCGTCGCGGAGGCGCGCGACGACGGGTCGTCGTCACCGGCCCCGAGCTGGTCGGTGGCCAACCAGGTGACCGTGCCGCCGGCGACGAGAGCCAGGACGAGGGCGCACACCGCGAGCACCCACGGCCAGCGCCGCGGTCGGGGCGCAGGCAGCGGCTCGACGGACGGCTCCACCCCTGCATGCTAGGTGGCGCCGGCGGCTAGCCGGCCGAGCGCGACGACGTCAGCGCGACGAGGTCAGGGCCGGACGGCGCCGGAGTAAGGGAGCTGGCTGATCGACGTGATGCGCACCGACAGGCCCGGGTGCGGCGCGTCGATCATCTTGCCGCCGCCGATGTAGATGCCGACGTGGCTGATCGGGCTGTAGAAGAAGACCAGGTCACCGGGCTGCAGGTCGGACCGCGACACGTGCGGCCCGGACCCGTACTGCGCGGAGGACGAGTGCGGCAGCGAGACACCGGCCGCCCGCCAGGCGAACGAGGTCAGGCCGGAGCAGTCGAACGCGTTGGGCCCGCCCGCGCCGTAGACGTAAGGGTCGCCGAGCTGGGCGTAGGCCGTGCGAACGGCGATTGCCGCGCGGCCCGACGCAGGTCCGGTGTACGAGCCACCGCCGCCGCCGGTCCTGCGCCGGTGCGTGAGGCGCGCGGGGCGTCTCCCCGCGCGGCGAGGGCATCGGAGACGGCGGCCCGGCGGGCGGCCGCGAGCCGGGCCCGGTCGGCGGCGCGAAGGCTCGCGACCACGCGCTCGGCGCTGGCGATCCGGTCCTCGATCGTGCGCTTCTCGGCCTCCAGCTTGGACTGCAGTGCGGCCAGCCGGTCACGCTGCTGGTCGACGGCGAGTCGGTCCTGGGCCAGCTGCTGGCGGGCAGCGGTGATCCGTCGCAGGGTGACGCCCTGGCGGCGGCTGAGCTGGTCGAGCGCGGTCGCCTGCTGCAGGAACGCCTGCGGGTCGTCGGCGAACATCAGCTGCATGGCCATGTCGACGCCGCCGGACTTGTACGACGCGGCCGCCATCTGGCCCATCGCCGACTGCATGCCACCGACCTCGGCCTTGGCCTGGTCCAGTCGCTTGGTCACCTGGCGCAGCTCGCGCTGCACCTCGACCATCTGGAGCCGGGCCTCGTTGTAGCGCTCGGTGGCGGCTTCGGCCTCGTGGTGGAGCGCGGCGACCCGGGTCTGCGCCTGGCGCAGGGTCGGCCGGGGTTCGGCCACGGCTCCGGGCATGACGGCCAGGATCGAGCTCGCCGCGACAAGCGTGGCGAGCAGGGTCAGCACAGAGCGGCGCGATGGCCGGACAGACGCCAACTCGGTTGGCCCTTCTTCCTCGACCGCCTACCGGGTTAGCTGTCGGGCTCGGGCCGGAAGCAGCCCTACGGTGCGCCACCGAGGGTGACGCGCCGATTCGCCCCGGGAACGTGGTTCCCCGGCTCCAGCTCCGGCCTGTCAGGCCGGATCGAACTCGGCGGGGACGTCCACTGCCACCCACGACCGGGCGACAACCTGGCGAACGTCCAAGGTGGGGAACCCTACAGTGACCAAACCGTGACTTTCTAGGGGGTCCGGCGTGTCCCGTGGACACGCTGCGCTCATAGTGCTAACCGGCAGCGGCGGATTCACCCGTTCGGCCCACAGCGTTCGCGCCTCCCCCGGGCCGCGCCGGGTCGACCGGCTCGAGCGAGAGAACCAGCCGCAGCGGCGGCACCAGGCCCGAACCCGCCAGGGCGTCGATGGCTGCCCGCTCGCCGTCGTCGATCTCCATCCCGCCGGGCGGGGCCCCGAGCAGCGCCGTCACGACGCAGTCCCCGCACGCCAGGCCGCGCACCTCGCAGCTGTCGCAGTCGATGATCACGTGCCCTCCTCGGCTCTCGCCTCGCGCGGGTGCCGTGCTGGCTGGCCCGTCGCGACCGACGCTACGGGCGGGGTCCGACAGAACCGGACCAGCCGCGGATCAGCCCCAGACAGGCCCCGGATCAGCCTCGGTCCAGCCGGCGGACCAGGGCGGCCGAGGAGACCGGGCGAGCGCCGGACCGTCGTACGCCGTCGGCGACCTCGCGGTCGGAGGACACCACCACCACCGGGCGCCCCTCCGGCTCCGCCCGGACCAGCCGCCGGATCAGCTCGTCGGCGATCTCGCCCGGCTTGCTGAACAGCACCCGCACCCCGCGCGTGCTCATCGGCGGCACCCGTCCCGCCACGGTCGCGCCGTCGAAGCAACAGGTGACCTCGGCACCGGACCGCGCGGCGAGCGCGGCCAGCCCGTTGACCAGCCGGGCCCGCTGGGCCTCCAGCGGCAGGTCGGGGTAGCCGGCCATGGTGACGTTGTAGCCGTCGACCACCAGGTGCACCTGCGGCAGGCCGAGCAGCTGGTCGAGCAGCGCGGGGTCGTCGGACAGCAGGGCCCGCTCCGGGGCGCCCTCGGCCGCGACCGTCTCCGCACCCTCGACGAGGTCGGCGGGGCGGATCGTCGTCGGCGGCAGCGCCAGCTCGCGGCGCAGGCCGGTCGCCGCCTCCACGACGGTGTCCAGCAGCAGCCGGAGCCGCACGTCCTCGAGCGTGCGCCCCTCGCGGGTGACCCGGCGGGCCGCCTCCAGTGCCGACTCGGCCTCGCGCAGCCGAGCCCGCACCCGGCGCAGCTCGGCCTCGGCGCCGGACACCGTCGTGGCGGCGGCGGAGCCGGCGGTGGACGCTCGGTCCTCGGCCTCGGACGCCACCTCCTCGGCGCGGCGGCGCGCTCCCTTCTCCGCCCGCAGCTCCCGGCGCACCTCCGCGGTCTCGGCCTTCGCCGCCTCGAGCTCGTCGCGCAGCCGGGCCAGCTCCTCGCGGCCCTGCGCGCGGACTGCGGCCAACGACTCCTGCAGCTTGGCCATCGTCTCGGCGCTGCGGCTGGACTCGGCAGCCGTCGCCGCGCGGTCCAGGTCCGCGCCAGCCGTCGCGACCAGTCCGGCCCAGCCCGGCGTGCGGAGCACGTACGCGACGGCCGCGACCTCGACCGGATCGGCGGCGGCCGGCGCGGCCCCGGCCGCAAGCGCCTCAGCCAGTGCCGGCGAGGCCGCCTTCACCCGGGCGCCCACCCGCTGACGGAACAGCGCGTCGTGCTCGACGGCGGCGGCCAGCGGGGTGGCGGCGAGCTTGGTACGACGTGCCGGCGCCCACCGACGGAAGCGCCGCAGCGCGGCGGAGACCTCGTCGTCGGGCAGGGCGCCCAGCGCCTCGGACGCCAGCGCGACCACCCGGAGCCGGACCGCCTCCGGCAACGGTCCCGTCCAGCCCGGCTCGTCGGCGGGCTCCGGCGGTTCGGCGCTCACACCGCGTTCCCCTGCCGCAGCACGTCCATCCGTGCCTCGTCGTAGCCGAGCTCGGCCAGCAGCTCGGCGGTGTGCTCCCCGAGACCGGGCGCGGGTCCCGGCGCCGCCATGGGCTCGCCGTCCGACCACGTCACCGGCAGCCCGACCTGGCGCATCGCCGTCCCGTCACGCAGCGCGGCATCGTGGCCGATCGGTGACCCGGCCATCGCCTCCGCGAGGTCGAGGACCGGCGTCACGCACGCGTCCACGCCGCCCAGCAGCTCGGTCCACTCGTCGCGCGGCCGGCGGGCGAAGATCTCGGCCAGCCGCGCCCGCAGCTCCTCCTGGCGTGCCGGGTCCAGGTGCATCTCCTCGAGCGACGGCTCGTCCAGCGCGGCCGACAGGGCAGCGAAGAACTGCGGCTCCAGCGCACCCACCGCCACGTGCCGCCCGTCCGCGCAGCGGTACACGCCGTACGCCGCCATCCCGCCGTTGAACCACTCGGCGCCCGCAGCAGGCACCCGGCCGTCAACGGCATGGGCCGCAGCCGGGATCGCCATCGTGGTGAGCGCGGACGCGGTCAGCGACACGTCGTACACCTGCCCGCGTCCGGTCCGCTCGCGCTGGTGCAGTGCCGCGAGCACCGCGACGACCGCCCACAGCGCGCCGGACAGGTCGGCCACCTGCGTGCCCGGCACCACCGGCTGGTCGGCGTCGCCGGTGAGGGAGAGCAGGCCGGCCTGCGCGACGTAGTTGATGTCGTGCCCGGCGCGGGCGTCGTCGGGCCCGTAGCCCGTCAAGGCGACCTGGACCAGTCGCGGGTTGGCCGCGGCCAGGACGTCCCGGCCGAGGCCGAGCCGGTCAAGGACACCCGGCCGGAACGAGTCGAGCAGGACGTCGGCACCGGCGACCAGGTCGAGGAAGAACGCGCGACCCTCGTCGCTGCGCAGGTCGCAGGTGACCGACCGCTTGCCGCGCCCGAGCAGCAGGTGCAGCGCGCCCTCGCCGGTCGACGCGTAGGGCGGGGCCCACCGAGAGCCGTCGCCGACGCCGGGCTGCTCGACCTTGATGACGTCGGCCCCGAGGTCGGCGAGCGCCATCGTGGCGAAGCCGCCCGGCAGCAGGCGGGTGAGATCGAGGACCCGTACGCCGTGCAGGGGCCCCGTCATGCTCGGGTCATCCTTCCCCGCCCGCGCTCCGCCTGACTCCCCGCCCGCGCCGGGACGGGCCACCAGCTCGACGCAGTCCACGCCGTCACACCAGCGGCAGCGGATCTCCTCGATCGTGTCGGCGAGGGTCTCCTGCTCCTCGACGGTCGGCTCGCCGGCCAGGTCCTGGTGGATGAAGTCCCGGGTCCTCGTGCTGCGCGTCACGTCGAACCGGGTCAGGTTGCCGCACCGCGTGCAGCGCCACCGGGTCGAGGCGGAGGGCAGGGGCAGCGAGAAGACCGGAGCCATGATCGGAGCCTACGGCGGCCCGCGCACAGGCTGAGCCATCTCCGCCTGCGCGGTCGAGTCATCTCCCCGGTACGCCGGTGCGCCTGCGTGGTTCTGTCGGCGGCCGTGCCTACCGTCAGGCCCATGGGCACCATCCCGCAGCAGCTCTCCGTGCAGACGAGCTTCGACGAGCTCGGCACGCCGCTGCACGAGGTGACCTTCGTCGTCGTCGACCTGGAGACGACGGGTGGCTCGCCGGCGTCGTGCGAGATCACCGAGATCGGCGCGGTCAAGGTCCGCGGCGGTGAGGTGCTCGGCGAGTTCCAGACGCTGGTCAACCCCGGCGTGCCGATCCCGTCGTTCATCGCGGTGCTGACCGGCATCACCGACGGCATGGTGGCCGGTGCCCCGCGGCTCGAGTCCGTGCTGCCGTCCTTCCTCGAGTTCGCGCGCGACACCGTGCTGGTGGCCCACAACGCGCCGTTCGACGTCGGGTTCCTCAAGGCGGCCTGCTCGACACACGGTCACGAGTGGCCCGGCCCGTCGGTGCTCGACACCGCGCGGCTCGCGCGTCAGGTGGTGACCCGCGACGAGACGCCCAACTGCAAGCTCGCCAGCCTGGCGCGGTTCTTCCGGTCCGCGACGACGCCCGACCACCGGGCGCTGTCCGACGCGCGGGCCACCGTCGACGTGCTGCACGGGCTGATGGAGCGGCTGGGCAACCTGGGGGTGCGCTCGCTCGACGAGCTGTGCACCTTCTCCTCGCGGGTCTCCCCCGCCCAGCGCCGCAAGCGCCACCTCGCCGAGGCGCTGCCGCACCTGCCCGGTGTCTACCTCTTCGTCGACGAGCGCGGCGAGGTGCTCTACGTCGGCAAGTCCAACGACCTGCGCTCGCGGGTGCGCACCTACTTCACCGCGTCGGAGACCCGCGGGCGGATGGCCGAGATGGTGGGGCTCGCCGCCTCGGTGACCCCGATCGTGTGCGCGACGCCGCTGGAGGCCGAGGTGCGCGAGCTGCGCCTCATCGCGGCGCACAAGCCGCGCTACAACCGCCGGTCGCGGTTCCCCGAGCGCGCGCTGTGGCTCAAGCTCACCGTCGAGCCGTTCCCCCGGCTGTCGCGGGTGCGCGAGGTCAAGGACGACGGCGCGACCTACCTCGGGCCCTTCTCCTCGATCCGCCAGGTCGAGCTCGCGATGGCAGCGGTGCACGAGGCGTTCCCGCTGCGGCAGTGCACGCCGCGGCTCTCACCCCGCCGGTTCACCAGCGCCTGCGCCCTGGCCGAGATGGGTCGCTGCAACGCGCCGTGCGAGGGCGGCGAGACCGTCGACGCAGTACGCCGTGCACGTCGCCGCCGTCCGCGCCGCCATGACGGGAGACGTCCGGCCGATCGTCGCCGCGCTCAGCCGCCGGGTGAGCCTGCTCGCCGACGCCGAGCGGTTCGAGGAGGCGGCGGTCCACCGTGACCGGCTGGCGGCCTTCGTCCGGGCGGCCGCCCGGATGCAGCGCCTCGTCGCCCTGACCCGGTGCGCCGTGCTCGCCGCCGCGCGGCCGACCCCCGACGGCGGCTGGGAGGTCGTGCTGACCCGCCACGGCCGGCTGGTGGCGACCGCCGTCGCGCCGCGCGGCAACGATCCGCGACCGGTGCTCGCGTCGCTGCTGAGCACCGGCGAGCTCGTGGAGCAGGGCTTCGGCCCCGCACCGGCGGCGACGCCGGAGGAGACGGAGTGCATCCTGCGCTGGCTCGAGCGCCCCGGCACCCGGCTGGTGGCGCTGGAGGGCACGTGGGCGAGCCCGGCGTTCGGGGCCGGTGGCGTGCGGCTGTGGGCCGAGGCCGCCGAGGGCGCCCGCGACTCGTCGTGGCGCGGCTGGCTCGACGACCAGCGCGATCTGCGACCCGTGCACCAGCCGGCCGCTGCCATCAGCCGCATCGCCGGATAGCCTGACCGCCGTGATCACCGCCATCGTCCTGATCCATGCCGCGGTCGACCGCATCCCCGAGGTCGCCGAGGCGATCGCCGACATCAACGGCGTGAGTGAGGTCTACTCCGTCACCGGCGCCGCCGACCTCGTCGCGATGGTTCGGGTGCGCGAGCACGAGGCCCTCGCCGATGTCATCGCCGACCGGCTCAGCAAGGTCGACGGCGTGCGTCGGCACCGAGACGCACATCGCGTTCCGCACCTACTCCAAGCACGACCTCGAGGCGGCGTTCGCCCTCGGGGTGGAGCAGACCGACTAGCCGGGAGCCTTCACGAGGGCATCGAGGTCGCGTTCGGCGAACTGCCGGTGCCAGTACTCCTCGTTGAGGACGGTCAGCAGACACTCGCGGACCGGGAAGCTCCCCGGCGGTGGCCAGCCGGGTCCCTCGACCGGTTCGGTCTGAGCCGCGAGCGACTCGTCGGTCAGGCCGTCGATCACCGTGCGCACGGTCGCCATCCGGTCGCGGCGCAGCGCCAGAACCTCGTCGAGCGACGGGCGGGCCTCGCGGTCTCGCGGCGTTCCCGGGAGTGTCCGGCATCTCGTCCCACGGCAGGTCGAGCGGGTGCCACGGCGACGGATCACCGAGGATCGCCCGCCGCACCCAGGCGTCGGTGGCGTAGACGAGGTGCCGCAGGGTCTCGATGAACGACCACTCGCCGTCCACGGACTCGTGCAGCAGCTCCGGGTCGAGGCCGCGAGCCCGCTCGACGGTGCCGTCCCAGAGCCGTTCGACGATGTCCCACGCCTCCCGGAATCCGGCCGGGTCGGTCGGGCGCATCTTGACCCGGTCGGGGTCGCGCCGGTCGAGCTCCGCGTCGACGAGGGGCGCCACGTCGACCCCGTTGATCACGAGGTTCTTGATCTCGCCGTCGATGCGGACGTCGCCCAGCTCGACGCCGCGCATGACGACGCCGTGGAAGGCGACACCACGGAACTGCGGCACGTGAGAGGTCGGCGTCGCGGAACTCGGAGTCGGTCAGGTCGACGCGCAGAAAGCGCGACCCGCTCAGGTTTTCTCCCGTGAATTCACCCATGGCCGGACCCTAGCCAGGCACTCCGACTAGCCGCGAGGCGCCGGGTCCTGGTGCTGCTCGCACCACCGGAGGGCGTAGTCCGCGACCTCTTCCCAGCCCGGCGAGCCAGCCGTGAAGTGCGACCGGTCGGGGTACTCCTGGAGGTCGGTGACAGCCGTGGACTTGCGGTAGCGCTTGAGGTTCTCCCGCACCATGGCCGCCGGGACGGTGTGGTCTGCTCCGCCGGCGATCAGCAGCAGCGGCGCGCGGTCGTCGTTGCCGAAGTTCACCTTCGTGGCCGCGCCGGGCTTGATGTTGGCGGTCGCGGCCTGGAACAGCGGCCTGCCCGGCGCCGGCACGTGGTAGCGCGCGTAGGCCGCCTTCGAGTCCTTCTCGTTCATGGTGTTCGTGAACGCGTAGTGCCACTGCTTGGGCGTCAGGCTGACGGTGCGCTTGCGGTTCGCCCGGCTTGCTGAGCACCGGGGCGGACGAGCGCAGGGCCGAGATCGGCAGGCGGAGGACACCCTTCGGCGGCGCCGGATGGATGGCGACCCCTGCCGAGCCGAGGCCACGGTCGAGCAGGATCTGCACCAACAGCCCGCCCGAAGGAGTGGCCCATCAGGATCGGCGGCGCGTCCAGCGAGCGGAGAGCGTCTCGTAGTGGTCGGCGACCTCGACGACACCGAGCCCGTTCATGACCGTCGGGTCCTTGCGGAGGACCTCGACGTCCACGTCCATGCCGGGCCACCCGGGAGTGAGGACGCGGTAGCCGGCCTCGGCGTACCGGTCGACCCAGTGCTCCCAGCTGTGCGTGGAGAGCCAGAGCCCGTGGATGAGCACGATCGTGCCCTTGGTGGCGCCGCCGGCGGGGTCATCAGTGGTCATGGCGCTTTTGAACGTACACCCGCAGTCCCGCCAGGTCTGCCCCGGCAATCAAGCAAGGGCCAACCGGTGCAAATCCGCCTCGCGGGCTCAGGGGATGCCCCGAAACGGCCGACACTCCGGCAGACAGGGCGGAATAGTCGGCGACTCCGGCTTCGCAATGCAGCAGCGACGCCGGAGAGCTTGGGGGAACCGTGCAGGGCAGCACCAGGCGGGCCGCCGCGCTGCTCGTCGGTGCCGCCGTGCTGATCTCGGCGACGGTGGTCAGTGAGGGCTTCTCGCGCTCGTTCGCGAGCCAGGGCGAGATCGGGCTGTACGCCGAGGGCGTCGCCCTGTCCGGCTCCGAGGAGGTCACGGTGGTCCGGCCGGGGAAGGTCCCCGCCTTCCATCCGGGCTCACGGGTTGCCGTCGCCACCGGCAAGGACGCGTCCACGGCAGAGGCGACTGCCCGGCGCCAGCGCGCGTGGCTCGCCGACGGCGACGTCCCGGCCGAGTCGACGATGTTCGCGGACCTGTCACGGACGGCGCTCCTCGACCTGGACACCCTGCTGCTCCCGAACGGAGCGCTGCTGGCCGGGGGCTCGGCGAACTGGCGCTACGTCTGGCCCCGGGATGCGTCGTTCGCGGCCGCCGCGCTGGCGCGCACCGGTCATCCCGGTGACGCGCTCGACATCTTGCTGTTCCTCCAGTCCACCCAGGAGGAGGACGGCAGCTTCCACGCGCGGTACCGGCCGTCCGGCACCGGTGCGGTGCCCGACGACCGCGGCATCCAGCAGGACGGCGCCGGGTGGGTGCTGTGGGGCGCGAAGCAGTGGTACGACGCGTCGAGCGACCCGCAGGCCGGCCTCGCCGATCTGCGCGCGGTGCGGCCCTTGATCCGCCGGTCAGCGCGCGGCCTCATCAACCTGCTCGACCCCGAGACCGGCCTGCCCCCGGCGTCGAGCGACTACTGGGAGCGCGACGAGAGCGACCTCACCCTCGGTGCAGCGGCGCCCGTCCTGGCCGGCCTGCGCGCGGCGCCCGCCCTGCTGACCGCACTCGGTGACCGAGGCCTCGCCCAACAGTCCCGGGTCGCCGCGGAACGGCTCGACGCGAGCATCACCGCCTACTTCGGTCCGCGCGGCTATCCCCGCGTGGTCACGGGCAACGACCGCGACGCCGCCGTCGCGTTCCTGATGCCTCCGTTCGCGGACAGCGCGCCGGCCGATGTGCACCAGGCCTGGGTGAGCGCCGGGCGGGAGATGCGACAGCCGGCCGGCGGGCTCTCCCCCGGTGTCGGCTGGAAGAAGGACGGCATCTCCTGGACTCCGGAGACCGCGCTGTTCGCCCTCGCTGCCGCCGCCAGCGGCGAGACCGACCTCGCGCTCGGCTGGGTCTCGTGGCTCGACAGCCACCGCACGGTGCTCGGGTCGCTGCCGGAGAAGGTGACCGCCCGGGGCAACCCCGCTGCGGTCGCCCCACTCGCCTGGACCGCCGCCCTCGTCGTACTCACCCTGGACGAGCTCGAGGACCACGGCCGCCTCCCCGCCTGGCCCCGCGAGCGACTGCTCAGGCGGCCGGGTGACGGACGCGACCCTCAGGCCGGCCAGGCTCCGAGCTGCGGGGCCTTCGCCAGCGCCTCGTCGACCCACGCCAGCGCCGAGTCCACGGTGACCGAGTCGAACACGAACGGGTACTGCCGCAGGACCCGCTCATGGGTTGCGGGAACGTCCGCGACGGCATCAGCGACGACAGCGACGAGGTAGCCCAGCTGCATCGCGCTCGTCGCCGTGAACAGGACACAGGTGCTCGTGACGAGCCCGGCGACCAGGAGCACCTCGACGTCCGCCGCACGCAACAGCCGGTGCAGCTCCGGTGCGCTGGAACGCGTCGAACGTCTGCTTGACCACGACCGGCTCACCCTCGGCCGGGCTCGCCTCCGGCAGCACGACGGCACCCGGCGTGCCGGCCACGCACGGGATGCTGCCGCGCGGCCGGTAGCGGCGCATCCAGTCGCTGCCGTCGGGGTCGAAGAGCGAGTGCACGTGTACGACGTGCAGGCCTGCCCCACGGGCGACCTCGAGAAGGTGCGCCACCCGGTCCGGGTAGCCGGCCCGGAGCTCGCCCAGGCTGGAGCTCAGGAAGTCGCGCTGCACGTCGACGAGCAGCAGCGCCGCCCGTGGCGGCGCAACCGCATCGGTCACGTCGCCGACTCGGCCAGCTCGCGGCTGGTGTCGACCCAGGCGGTCAGTGACGCGGCGGCCCGGCCGCTGTCGACCGACTCGGCACCCCGCTCGATCCCGGCACGCAGCCGGTCGGCCAGCGGCCCGTCGCCCGGCTCCAGCGCGACCAGCGCGGCCGCGGCGTTGAGCAGGACGGCGTCGCGCACCGGCCCGGGCTCACCGGACGAGGAACCGCCGCGCCGCTCCCGCGTTGTACGCCGCGTCAGCACCCCGCAGGTCCTCCAGCTTCCCCACGGGAATCCCGACGTCGCTCCGGCTGCACGGACTCCTCGGTCACCTCGCCGTCGCGGACCAGCCACACCCGCGAAGGTCCGGTGGTCGTCAGCTCGTCGAGCCCGTCCTCGCCGCGGAAGACCAGCGCGGAGGCACCGCGCGCAGCCAGCACCGCAGCCATCACCCCGGCCATCCGGGCGTCGGCCACCCCGACCGCCTGGTGAGCCGGCCGGGCCGGGTTCGTCAGCGGACCGAGGAAGTTGAAGACCGTCGCGACGCCGAGCCCACCGCGGGCAGCGGCCGCGTGCCGCAACGCCGGGTGGAAGCGCGGCGCGAAGCAGAACGCGATGCCGGCCCGCTTCGCGCACTCGACCACCTGCGGCGGAGCGAGGTCGACCACGACGCCGAGCTCCTCGAGCAGGTCGGCGGAGCCGCAGGACGACGAGGCCGCCCGGTTGCCGTGCTTGACCACCCGCGCCCCGGTCCCGGCGACCACCATCGCGGCCATCGTGGAGATGTTCACCGTGTGCGCCCGGTCGCCGCCGGTGCCGCACGTGTCGACGATCGGGCCCGGCACGTCGATCTGCTGCGCGTGGGCCAGCATCGTGCTGACCAGCCCCGCGACCTCCTCGGGCGACTCCCCCTTGGCCCGCAGGGCCACCACGAACCCGGCCAGCTGGACCGGGGTGGACTCGCCGAGCATGACCTGCTCCATCGCCCAGGAGGTCTCCTCGGCGACCAGGTCCTCGCCGCGGAGCAGCGACGACAGCAGGCCGGGCCACGACGGCCCGGACGCACCCCCTGCCGGGCCGGTGGTCATCGCCGCATCTAGGCAGTCGGCAGCTTGTTCAGCCGCTGGTGCATCAGGTCGGCGACGGCCTTCGCGAGCACGATCGGGTCCAGCGGGTAGGGCACCACGGCGTCCGCCCGCGACCAGGCGGCCAGCCAGTTGTCGTCCACCCGACCGGTCAGCAGCAGGACGGGCGGGCACCGGTAGATCTCGTCCTTGACCTGACGCGCGATCCCCATGCCGCCGGCGGGTGTGGCCTCGCCGTCGAGGATGGCCACCTCGATCGTGCCGGCGTCGAACGCCGCGATCACGGCCTTCTCGGTCGCGCACTCGAGCCACTCGACCTGCGGCAGGCCGGCGGCGGGACGACGGCCGACGGCGGTCTTCACCTTCTCGCGGGTGTCCACGTCGTCGCTGTAGACGAGCACCCGCATGGTCGGCTCGGTCGTCATGGCCGCGATGCTACCTGCGGGCCCGACCTCGGCCGGGTCATGGCCAGCCGACGTCGAGCACCTGCACCAGCGACGAGTAGTCGTCGGTCCACCCGCGCACGCCCTTCTCCCCGGTCAGCTCGGCCCACCCACCGGTGGCGCGGAGCGGCTCGAGGTCGCCGCGTCGCGCGCGAGCACGACCCAGTCCGACGTCGCGGTGAGGTCGCCGCTCGCGCTCTCCTGGCGCCGCACCGCCACCAGTCCCAGCCGGTCGGCCTCCGCCGCGAGCACCGGAGCCAGGTCGAGATGGCGGTTGGTGATGTGCACCGCGAGCACGCCGCCGGGCGCCAGCTTGCGCCGGTAGCCCGCCATCGCCTCCTCGGTGAGCAGGTGCGCCGGGATCGCGTCCGAGCTGAAGGCGTCGAGCACGATCAGGCCGTACGCCGCGTCCGGGGCGCCCATCAGCCCGAGCCGGCCGTCACCGATCACGACCCGCACGTCGGCCGCCGAGCGGCCCAGGAAGCCGAACAGGCCCGAGTCCCGGGCGATCCGCACCACCGCCGGGTCGATCTCGTAGAAGTCCATCCGCTGGCCCGGCCGGCCGTACGCCGCCAGGGTCCCGACGCCCATCCCGACCAGGCCGACCCGCCGGAACGCCGGATCCCCGCCGTACGCCGTCATCACGTCGCCGATCGGGCCGCTGCGGCTGTAGTAGGACGTCGGCTCGCCGGCGTTCGGACCGTCGAGCAGCTCCCAGCCGTGCAGCGTCGTGCCGTGGATCAGGCTGTGCCGCTCGGCCGTCCCGGTGACGCGGTAGCTGCCGTAGAACGTGCGGTCGCGCAGGAGCACGCGGGCCGACACGAACGATGCGCTCAGGGCGCCGATCACGAGCACGGCGGTGGTCCACACCACCGGCTGACGCCACAGCGGCCGCGGGCGGGACACGTCTCCGGTCAGACCCAGCAGGAGCAACGGCACCAGGGCGAGCACGAGCGGGTACTCCAGCACGCGATCGAGCACCACCGGCGCGACCAGACCGTTGAGCAGACCGCCCAGCACGCCGCCGACGGAGATCCACAGGTAGAACCCGGTCAGCTGGCTCGGCGGCGGGCGGCCGGCCGCGAGCCGGCCGTGCGCCGCGAGCCCGGCAGCGGCGAGAACCGCGAGATGCAGCGCGATCAGCAGCCAGACCGCGGGGTTCCAGTCGGCCGCCACGTCGAGCAGCGCCGGGATCGCGAGCGCGGCGGCGACTGCGGCGGCGACCCGCGGCGGCCGCCGCGACGACCGCGCGAACGCCACCACGAACGTCGCCAGGTAGACCGCCAGCGGCACCGTCCAGAACAGCGGGATCGCCGCGATGTCGGTGGACACGTGCGTGGTCACGCCGAGCATCAGGCTGGAGGGCACGAACGCGAGAGCGACCCAGGTCAGCCGTTGCCTGACCGACACCGCGGCGGCAGGTTCGGCCGCGGCGGACGCCGGCCGGCTCCGGTTCGGCGACGGGACCGCGCCGCGCCGCCCGAGCGGCCAGCACGCCACAGATCGCGACAAGGAGCAGGAACCCGACGTACGCGATCGACCACCACCGGGTCTGCGCCGCCAGGCCCACGGTCGGCTCGATCACGAACGGGTAGCCGAGCAGGCCCACGACACTGCCGGCGTTGCTCGCG
This sequence comes from uncultured Actinomycetota bacterium, assembly GCA_963757295.1. Lineage (GTDB taxonomy): Bacteria > Actinomycetota > Actinomycetes > JACCUZ01 > JACCUZ01 > JBDUAP01. Next base: position 211,610 of record CAVWQZ010000001.1, read on the forward strand.
GCGTAGAGGAAGTAGGGGTCCTCCGCCCGCCGGTGACCCGACCACGAGAACCACCGCTGCAGCAACGGCCCGGTCGTCGCGAGCAGCAGGAAGGGCAGGCCCACGGCCACGAGCAGCACCCGCAGCAGCCACAGCGCGGGCTCGGTGCCGGGATCGGGCGCCGGGTCGTCCGGCAGCCCCACCGGCAGGACGAGCAGCGGCAGCAGGAGCAGCACGAGGTGGACCCATGGCTGGCGGCGTGGACCGAGCCGGCGGGTGGTCAGGTGCACGTAGAGGTAGCCCGCGAGAAGGAGCGCCTGGAAGAACAGGGCGCAGGTGTTCCACACGGTCGGCGAGCCGCCGAAGTACGGCAGCACGAGCTTGGCCATCATCGGCTGGACCAGGAAGAGCAGGGCCGCCCCGAAGAAGGACGCCGCGCCGTAGAGGACGACCATCAGGCGCCGTCGAGCCGCCTCGGCCTCGAGCCGGTCCAGCCGGCGGTCCTCCCGGCGGGCCTCGCGCGCGGAGTCCCGCGCCCACTGGACGAACAGCACACCGAGTACGACGAGTGCCACCAGGTCGCCGATGGCCCACAGGATGCCGCCGGCGATCTCCTGGTCACGCTGCAGGGTCGGCCCCCAGGACCGGTGCAGCTCGGCGTACCAGTCCCCCGCGATCAGCGTCGAGGAGTTCATGATCGCAACCCCGAGGAACGCATGCAGCGGCATCGTCACGAACACGGCGATGAGCCGCAGCGGGTAGGGCATCCGGCCCGGCATCGGGTCGAGCCCGAGCAGCGGCCAGAACCAGAGGCAGCCGATCAGGACCATGTGCAGGTGGTTGAGGTCGTGCAGCAGCGGGTTGCGCAGCGTCGCCTCGTACCAGCCGGTCAGGTAGAGCGCGAACGGGCTGGCGACGAACAGCGCGCCGGCCACCACGGGGAACGTCAGCACCTTGGCCACCCGGCTGTGCATCCCCGCGAGCAGCAGCCGGCGCCCGCCGCGCGGCAGCGTCCTGATCGCCAGCGTGATCGGGGCACCCAGCGCCAGGAAGACCGGCGTGAGCATGGCCAGGATCATGTGCTGGACCATGTGCACCGAGAACAGCACCGTGTCGTAGGCGGCCAGGGCCGACTGGGTGGCCACCACGACGGACCCCAGACCGAGCCCCACGAACAGCACGGTGCGCCACCGCGACCAGGCGTCCCCGCGGGCGCGCAGCCGGTGCACGCCGTACAGGTAGAGGCCCCCCACGACGAGCACGGCCACGGCTGGCACCAGCTCGAGCTGCCACTCGGTGAGCAGGCGCAGCGGTGTGAGCGGAGGGGGCTCGTGGCCCGGCTCGGCGTGCGCCCAGAGCGTCGCGCCGATCATGGGTGGAGGCTACGTCGGCAGGCGTTCTTCGACACTCGGGGGGTCGGGGGTGCCAGGCACCCCGGTGACCGCAATAATGCCTCCGTGGCGACAGCAGCAGGGGTGGAGACGGCCCGCACACACGTGCCCGCCAACCGGCCGGACATCACCGCCGTGGGGACCATCGTCTGGCTCTCCTCCGAGCTGATGTTCTTCGCGGCCCTGTTCGCGATGTACTTCACGATCCGCTCGGTGAGCCCGGAGCTGTGGGAGACCGAGCCGGAGCTGCTCAACATCCCGTTCTCCACGCTCAACACGACCGTCCTGGTGCTCTCGTCGGTCACCTGCCAGCTCGGGGTGTTCGCCGCGGAGAAGGGCGACGTCGTCCGGCTGCGGAGCTGGTTCGTCATCACGTTCCTGATGGGCGCCTTCTTCATCGGCGGCCAGATCTACGAGTACGCCAGCCTGGTCACCGAGGACGGGCTGACGCTCGCGTCCAACCCCTACGGCTCGGTGTTCTACCTGACGACCGGGTTCCACGGGCTGCACGTCACCGGCGGGCTGATCGCCTTCCTGCTCATCCTCGGACGCACCTTCACCGCGCGGCGGTTCACCCACGGCCAGGCGACCGGCGCGATCGTCGTCTCCTACTACTGGCACTTCGTGGACGTGGTCTGGATCGCCCTGTTCGCGACCATCTACCTCATCAAGTGACGGGAGCGGCGAGCCCTGTGAGAGCCCTGACGCGTGTGTTGGCGCGCCTGTCCACTCGTCGCCGTCACAAGCTCGCCCCGCTCGTCCTGCTGTTCGCGGCGCTCGCCGCGACCGGAGGGGCCTACACGGCGCTCGCGCCGACGCCGCACGCGGAGGCGGCTGCCGGCACCGCCTCGCAGGTCGACGAGGGCCGCGCGCTGTTCCTGCTCAACTGCACCAGCTGCCACGGCCTCAACCTGCAGGGCACCAGCGACGGCCCGACGCTGATCGGCGTCGGCGCCGCAGCGGTGGACTTCCAGGTCGGCACCGGCCGGATGCCTGCCGCTCGCTCCGAGGTCGCCCAGGTGCCGGCCAAGCGGGTGCAGTTCACCGACGAGGAGATCGCGGCGCTCGCTGCCTACGTGGCCTCGGTCGCGCCCGGCCCGGCCATCCCCTCCGAGGACGACTACGACTACGCCGACGCCGACGTGGCGGAGGGCGGTGAGATCTACCGCACGAACTGCGCGATGTGCCACAACTACGCCGGCTCGGGTGGCGCTCTGACCCGGGGCAAGTTCGCACCCTCGCTGAAGGGCACCGAGCCCAAGCACATGTACGAAGCGATGCTCACCGGCCCGCAGTCGATGCCCGTCTTCGGCGACGACACCATGACGCCCGAGTCGAAGCGCGACATCATCGCCTTCCTGAAGACCACCGAGACGGAGGCCAGTCCCGGCGGCCTGAGCCTGGGCAAGATCGGGCCGGTGTCCGAGGGTGCCGTCGGCTGGGTGTTCGCCACCGGCGGGCTGATCGCCTGCGCGGTCTGGCTGGGAGCGAAGGCGCGGTGACCGCCGATGAGCGACCAGCACCACACGACGCCCGACCAGCCGACCGGGTCCGCGGTGGCCCACGGCGACGCGACGGGCGCCGAGCTCGAGACCCGCTACGAGAACCCCGGCATCACGCCGCACGCCTACCGGCGCTCCGACATCGACCCGAAGGCCGCGAAGCGGCGCGAGCGCGAGGTCGCGGCGCTGTTCGGCCTGTCCACGCTGGGCACGCTGCTGTTCATCGTCGGCTACTTCGCCGTCAAGCTCACCGGCCTCGAAGGCGACGAGATGCTCGAGCAGGTCGGCCTGTCGACCAAGCTGCTCGGCCTCGGGCTCGGCGTGGCGCTGTTCGCCATGGGCGCGGGCGCCATCCACTGGGCCAAGACGTTGATGCCCGATGACGAGGTGGTCAACGAGCGCAAGCCGATGCGGTCCTCGGACGATGACCGACGAGTCGCCATCGAGTCGCTCAAGGAAGGCGCGGGCGGTGCCGGCCTCGGGCGGCGCAAGCTCATCCGCAACAGCCTGCTCGGTGCCATGGCCCCGCTCGGGCTGCTCGCGATCATCCCGCTGCGCGACCTCGGACCCCTGCCCGGCGCCGCGCTGACCGCAACGGCGTGGAAGCCCGGGCGCCGGCTCGTCACCGACCCGGTGGGCGACCCGATCCGCGCCGCCGACGTGCGGATCGGCGAGGTCATCCACGTGCTGCCCGAAGGCATCGAGGAGATGCCCCACCCCCTGGACGAGAAGGCCAAGGCGACCACGATCGTGATCCGGCTCGAGCCGGACGAGCTCAAGGAGGACCCGGCGCGGGCGGACTGGTCCTACAACGGGATCGTCGCCTACTCCAAGGTCTGCACCCATGTGGGCTGCCCGGTCGGGCTCTACGAGCAGCAGACCCACCACCTGCTCTGCCCCTGCCACCAGTCCACGTTCGACGTCACCGAGCACTGCAAGGTCATCTTCGGACCGGCTGCCCGACCGCTGCCCCAGCTGCCGCTCGACGTCGACGACGAGGGATACTTGATCTCGAGGGACGACTTCCAGGAGCCGGTCGGGCCGAGCTACTGGGAGCGAGGGGAGCGATCATGACGGTGCAGGCGGAGAAGGCAGCCGCGGGCGTCGGCAACTGGATCGACGAGCGGCTCGGCTCGGCCAACTTCGTCAGGCGCAGCGCGCGCAAGGTGTTCCCCGACCACTGGTCGTTCATGCTGGGCGAGATCGCGCTCTACAGCTTCATCATCCTGCTGCTCAGCGGGACCTTCCTGTCGCTGTGGTTCAAGCCCAGCAACCTCCCCGTGGTCTACGACGGCTCCTACGTCCCGTTGCACGGCGTCAGGATGTCCGAGGCCTACTCATCGACCCTCGAGATCTCGTTCGACGTCCGCGGCGGTCTGGTCATGCGCCAGATCCACCACTGGGCCGCGCTGATCTTCGTGTCCGCGATGGTCGTGCACCTGCTGCGGGTGTTCTTCACCGGTGCGTTCCGCAAGCCGCGCGAGATCAACTGGATCATCGGCACCGTGATGCTGACGCTGGCCTTCATCGAGGGGCTCGCCGGCTACTCACTGCCCGACGACCTGCTCTCCGGCACCGGGCTGCGCATCACCGAGGGCGTGCTGCTCTCGCTGCCGGTGGTCGGCACCTACTTGTCGTTCTTCCTGTTCGGTGGCCAGTTCCCCGGCGAGGACATCATCGCCCGGCTCTACACCGTGCACGTGCTGTTGATCCCGGGGCTGTTCCTTGCCCTGATCTCCGCGCACCTGATGATGGTCTGGTACCAGAAGCACACGCAGTACCCCCTGCCGGGACGCACCGAGAAGAACGCCGTCGGCTTCCCCTTCTTCCCCGTCTACACGGCGAAGGCGGGCGGGTTCTTCTTCATCGTGTTCGGCCTCACCGCGCTGATCTCCGCGTTCGTGCAGATCAACCCCGTGTGGCTGTTCGGTCCCTACGAACCGACGCAGATATCCGCCGGCTCCCAGCCCGACTGGTACATGGGCTTCCTCGAAGGCTCGCTGCGGATGTTCCCCGGCCTGGAGACCACGATCTTCGGGTTCACCATCCCGTGGAACGTGCTCGTGCCGGCACTCGTCGTACCTGGCTTCATGTTCACCGCCATGGGCGCCTATCCGTTCATCGAGCAGTGGGTCACCGGCGACAAGCGGGAGCACCACGTCCTCGACCGGCCGCGCAACGTGCCGACCCGCACCGGCCTCGGCGTCATGTCGATCACGTTCTTCCTGATCCTGCTCGCCGGCGGCGCCAACGACATCCTGGCGACCACGTTCCACATGTCGATCAACTCGATCACGAACATCTTCCGGGTGCTGATCTTCGTGCTTCCCCCGATCGCCTACGTCGTGACCAAGCGGATCTGCCTGGGGCTGCAGCGGCGTGACCGCGAGACCGTCCTGCACGGTCGCGAGACCGGCATCATCCAGCGGCTGCCCAACGGCGAGATGATCGAGGTCCACGCGCCGATCTCGGAGACCGAGCGGTGGATGCTCACCCAGCACGAGCCCACCCGTCCGCTCATCCTCGAGCCCTCGACCGACGACAACGGCATCCCGCGCCGACGCATCATGACCTCGAAGCTGCGGGCCAAGCTGTCCCGGTTCTACTTCGAGGACAACGTCCCTCCCCCGACGCCGCAAGAGGTCCGCGAGCTGGAGAGCGGTCACCACTGACCGGCCGTGGCGCCAGGTGAGGACGTGACCGTCTCCTCGCCGCTGTGCCTCGTCACCGGCGCGACCGGCTACATCGGCGGTCGGCTGGTGCCCGAGCTGCTCGCCGCCGGCTGCCGGGTGCGCGTGCTGGCGCGCCACCCCGACCGGCTCCGGGACCACCCCTGGACCGGCGACGTCGAGATCGTGCAGGCCGACGTGTCCGACCCGGCCACGCTGGGTCCGGCGCTGGCCGGCGTCGACGTGGCCTACTACCTGGTCCACGCGCTCGGGACCGCGGCGTTCGAGAACACCGACCGCGCCAACGCCGACACGTTCGCCGCGGCCGCGCGCGACGCCGGGGTGGGGCGGCTGGTCTACCTGGGCGGGCTCACCCCCGACCCGAGCGACGGCGGGCACCTCTCGGCCCACCTGCGCTCGCGCGACGAGGTCGCCCAGATCCTGCTCGCCTCGGGTGTCCCGACGGCGGTCCTGCGCGCCGCCGTGATCATCGGTTCCGGCTCGGCGTCCTTCGAGATGCTGCGCTACCTCACCGAGCGGCTGCCGGCCATGATCACGCCGCGCTGGCTGAAGACCCGCATCCAGCCGATCGCGATCCGCGACGTCCTGCGCTACCTCGTGGGCTGTGCCGGCTCCCGGCGCACGTGCACCGGTCCTTCGACATCGGCGGCCCGGACGTCCTGACCTACCGCGACATGATGGTCCGCTACGCCGCCGTGGCGGGCCTCCCCCGGCGGCTGATCGTGCCCGTCCCGGTGCTCACCCCGTGGCTGTCCAGCCACTGGGTCGGCCTGGTCACTCCGGTGCCGAGCTCGCTGGCCCGCCCGCTCGTGGAGTCGCTGCGCACCGAGGTGGTGTGCCGCGACCACGACATCGCCGACTACGTCCCGGACCCGCCCGACGGCCTCCTCGGGTTCGAGCGGGCCGTCGAGCTGGCTCTGGCGCGCATCAGGGATGCCGACGTGGCCACCCGCTGGTCGTCAGCGTCGGTGCCCGGGGCACCCAGCGACCCGCTGCCGACCGACCCCGACTGGGCCGGCGGCAGCCTGTACGTCGACCGGCGCACCCGGGCCGTCGCGGCCTCCCCCGCCGCGGTCTGGCGCGTCATCGAGGGCATCGGCGGCGAGCGGGGGTGGTACTCCTTCCCCGCCGCGTGGCGGGTGCGCGGCATCGCCGACCGGCTGATCGGCGGGGTGGGGCTGCGCCGCGGCCGTCGCCACCCCGACCGGGTGTCCGTCGGGGAGACCATCGACTTCTGGCGGGTCGAGGCGCGGGAGGAGAACGTCATGCTGCGGCTCCGCGCCGAGATGCGGCTGCCGGGACTGGCCTGGCTGGAGCTCGGCGTCGAACCCGACGGGCCGACCTCGACGTACGTGCAGCGAGCCGTCTTCCACCCCCGCGGCCTGCTCGGCCACCTCTACTGGTGGGGGGTCGCGCCGTTCCACGGCATCGTGTTCGGCGGGATGGCCCGCAACATCGCCGCCGCCGCCGAGGCGAGCCAGTCGCCGGACTCGGCGAGCGCACTGCGCCCCTGAGAGGCCGGACCAGCCGCTGGCTACAGCGCGCTGCCCTTGAGCCAGGTCGACCACTTGACGTTCCAGTCGGTCCACCCGTTGCCGGGCTCGAGGTGCCGCGGCGAGCCGACGACCTGGACGATGTCACCGACGTGGGTCTGGTTGAAGAGCCAGATCGCATTGGCGGTGCTCATGCCGACGCAGCCGTGGCTGACCCGGGCGCGGCCCTGGCTGGCGACCGACCACGGTGCGGCGTGCACGAACTCGCCGCTGTTGGTGACCCGCAGGGCGTAGGGGACCTCGAGGCGGTAGTACTCGGGGTCGCTCTTGCTGATGCCGATCGTGGTCGCGTCCATGATCTTCAGGACGTGCTTCTCGCTGACCACCTTGATGCCGTTGCGGGTGAGGAAGCCGGCCTTGCCGGTGCTCACCGGGATGACCCGGGCGACCTTGCCGTTGCGGTAGACGGTCAACCGCAGCCGGTTCACGTCCACGACGCTGACCATCGAGGAGCCGACCCGGAACTTGATCGTCCGCTCCTCGGCGCCCCAGACACCTCGGCCGGCCTCGACGTCCTTCAGCTTCACGTCGACGGTGACCTTGGTCCCGGCGGGCCAGTACTCACGCGGGCGGAAGTGCAGCTCCTGGTCGCTGAGCCAGGTCCAGGAGCCCTCGATGGCCTTCGAGCGTGGTGACGGTGAGCCCACGCCTCCACCGCGGCGCGGTCCTTCACCGGGTCGCTCAGGCGGACGACGATCGGCATGCCGACGCCGACGGTCTGGCCGTTCAGGGGCGAGATGCTGGTGGTGAGGCGGTGCTTGGGCTTGACGGTCGTGAACTCCGACTGGTGGCTGGAGGAGACGCCGTCCGCGTTGACGGCCGTGGCGAGGACCGTGTACGTCGTGTTCAGGGTCAGTCGGCCGTTGGACGTCCAGGTGGACCCGTCGGCGGCGATGTTGCCCGTCAACGGTCCGACCCTTGCGGCCGGTCAGGACGACGCTGGTGAGCTTGCCGTTGGCGGCGGTGACCGTGACGGGTGCGTCCGGGCGCACCTCGACGAGGTAGGGCGCGGGCTCGATGCTGATGGCGGCCAGTGGCAGCTTCGTCGCTGCGGCGTCAGCCGCGGCCTGCGCGGGTGTCGTCGGCGACTGGCACCCCGTGGCGAGCATCAGCGCCAGCGCAGCCAGCGCCGCCGCCGCGGCGTGCCTCTTCCCCCGAGCGTCCACCATGCCTCCTCAGCCCGTCTTCCCCGAGTTCGTCGGAGGTAGACGCCGCACCAGTGTGACCGGCGCCCTGCCTGTCGTCCACTTGATCAAGGCGGGGCGTCGATAACGAATCGGCACCTGTCGGGGCGAAGATGAGCCTCGGGGCGCGCCAGATTTGGCTAGTGGGCGGGCTCGCCGCGGTGGTACTCGAAGACCATTCCGATGACGGCGAGCGCGCCGCAGCCGGCCCCGATGATGAAGAGCCACCAGCCGAAGACGATGCCGAGGAAGGCCAGAGCCGCGGAGCCGGCGGTCGCGAGCGGCCACCAGCTGTGCGGGCTGTAGAAGCCCAGCTCACCGGCGCCGTCGATGATCTCGGCGTCCAGCTGGTCCTCGGGCCGCGGGTCGACGCGGTGGCCGGTGAAGAGCACGTAGTAGCCGACGAGGAAGGCCAGGGCGGCGGTGAAGGCCAGGGCGGCCGTGCCGGCCGGCTCCTCGGACATCATCCAGTAGACGACCGCCGAGATCGCGAAGAAGGCGGAGCCGGCGGCGAAGAGCAGTCCCTCGACCTTCATGTGCGGTCCTCCAGGTCTGGCTCGCCGAGCGCCTGGTCGAGCAGGTTCTTGTCCCGGCGTGGGCTGATCCATCGGCTGCCACGTGGGGGTAGTGCAGGTCGAAGGCCGGGCTCTCGGACCTGATCCGCGGCAGCTCGACGAAGTTGTGTCGCGGCGGCGGGGAGGACGTCGCCCACTCCAGCGACCGCCCGTAGCCCCACGGGTCATCGCCGGCCACCCTCGGTGCCGCGGGACGTCTTGTAGACGTTGAGCAGGAACGGCAGCGTCGACGCGCCGAGCAGGAACGCCCCGATGGTGGAGATCGTGTTCATGCGTGGTGAAGCCGTCGCCGGGCAGGTAGTCGGCGTAGCGGCGGGGCATGCCGACCACACCCAGCCAGTGCTGGATGAGGAACGTCAGTGTGGAACCCGAAGAACAGCGTCCAGAAGTGGATCTTGCCGAGCCGCTCGTCGAGCATCCGGCCGGTCAGCTTGGGCCACCAGAAGTAGAAGCCGCCGAACATCGCGAACACCACGGTGCCGAACACCACGTAGTGGAAGTGCGCGACCACGAAGTAGCTGTCGGAGACCGGCCAGTCCAGCGGCGGCGAGGCGAGGATCATGCCGGTCAGGCCACCGAACAGGAAGGTCACCAGGAACCCGATGGACCACAGCATCGGGGTCTCGAACGTCAGGGACCCCCGCCACATCGTGCCTATCCAGTTGAAGAACTTCACCCCGGTCGGCACCGCGATCAGGAACGTCATGAAGCTGAAGAACGGCAGCAGGACCGCCCCGGTGGCGAACATGTGGTGGGCCCACACCGTCACCGAGAGGCCGGCGATCGCGATGGTCGCGAAGACCAGGCCGCTGTAGCCGAAGATCGGCTTGCGGCTGAAGACGGGCAGGATCTCGGAGACGATGCCGAAGAACGGCAGCGCGATGATGTAGACCTCGGGATGGCCGAAGAACCAGAACAGGTGCTGCCACAGCAGCGGGCCGCCGTTGGCGCTGTCGAAGATGTGGGCGCCGAACTTGCGGTCGGCCTCCAGCGCCAGCAGCGCGGCGGCGAGCACCGGGAAGGCCATCAGGACGAGCACGCTGGTGAGCAGGATGTTCCAGGTGAAGATCGGCATCCGGAACATCGTCATGCCGGGCGCGCGCATGCAGAAGATCGTGGTGATGAAGTTGACGCCGCCGAGGATCGTGCCGAACCCGCTCAGGGCCAGGCCCATGATCCACAGGTCGGCGCCGGCGCCGGGCGAGTACAGCTCGGAGTTCAGCGGCGCGTAGGCGAACCACCCGAACGAGGCCGCCCCGCCGGGAGTGAGGAAGCCGAGCATCGCGATCGAGCCGCCGAACAGGAACAGCCAGTAGCTGAACATGTTCAGCCGCGGGAAGGCCACGTCCGGCGACCCGATCTGCAGCGGCATGATGGCGTTGGCGAAGCCCACGAACAGCGGCGTCGCGAACAGCAGCAGCATGATCGTGCCGTGCATCGTGAAGAGCTGGTTGTAGGTGTCGTTGGACACGAACTGGTTGTTCGGCCGGGCCAGCTCCGCTCGCATCACCATGGCCATCAGGCCGCCGACGAGGAAGAACACGAACGACGTGATCAGGTAGAGGTTGCCGATCACCTTGTGGTCGGTGCTGGTCAGCCAGCTGACGACGATGGTGCCGCGGCGGCGGGTCGGGAATGCCGGCGCCTGCCGGCCGACCGAGCTGCGGGCGGGGCGTGGTCAGAGTCATCTGCGAGGCCCCCGCTTCCAGGTCTGCGACGTAGCTATCGTATTCCGCCGGCGAGACGACTTCCACGTTGAAGAGCATCCGTGAGTGGTCCTGGCCGCAGAGCTCGGCACACTTCCCGTCGTACGTGCCGATCTTCTTCGGGGTGATCTCGAACGAGTTGCGGTTGCCGGGGATGACGTCGAGCTTGAACAGGAACGCGGGCACCCAGAACGAGTGGATGACGTCGTCCGAGAGCAGGGTGAACCGCACCGACTCGCCCTGCGGCAGGACCAGCGTCGGGGGCTTGCCGGGAGTGCCGGTCACCGTCGCGGCCGGGCCACCGTCGCTGGTGTAGTTGAACTGCCACGACCACTGGATGCCGGTGACGGTGATCTGGTGGTCGGGGCTGGAGGAGACCTTGAGGATCTCGTTCTGGTCGCGGACGGTGAAGAAGAAGAAGACCGCGATCGCGATCAGCGGTACGACGGTGTAGAGCACCTCGATCGGGACGTTGTAGCGGGTCTGCGGCGGCAGACCGGTCTCCCCGCGGCGGCGCCGGTGGAAGATGACCGACCAGATGATCAGACCCCAGACCAGCGCACCGACGGCGAGGGCGGCGATCCACGAGCCCTGCCACAGCGACAGGATGCGCGGCGCGTGGTCGGTCACGTCCCGCGCGGGCATCCCGAGCGTGGGCAGGTCCTCGGAGGCACAGCCGGTCGCGGTGAGGGCCACGAGAGCGACCATCAGGAGGGGTCTGGTCCGACGGCTGAGCACGGCGAAACCCTACTGCAGAGCGTCCGTGCGACGAGGGACCGGGAGGTCCGGAAGCGGCACGTCGAGGGCGAGCCGCAGATCGGTGAGATAGCGGGCCCGGCTGACCTCGACGGCGCCCAGCCCGGCCAGGTGGGGGGTCACCCACTGCACGTCGACGAGACGGCCGGCCGGACCCGCTGACCTCAGCAGGTCGAGAAGGCCCACCAGGGCCACCTTCGACGCGTCGCGGTCGCGGTGGAACATCGACTCACCGGCGAACAGCCCACCGATGGCCACGCCGTAGAGGCCGCCGGCGAGCCGGTCCCCCGCCCAGGCCTCGACGCTGTGCGCCCACCCCAGCTCGTGCAGCGCCGTGTAGGCCGCGCGGATGTCGCGCCGGATCCAGCCGCCCGGCCGGCGGACGTCCGCGCAGGCACGGATCACCTCGTCGTACGCCGTGTCGACCCGGATCTCGTAGCGGCGGCACGAGGCGCGCAGCGACCGGCTCACCCGGAGCCCGTCGATCGGCAGGACCCCGCGCGGGTCGGGCGACCACCAGCCGATCGGGCCGCGCCGCGAGACCGGCATCGGGAAGACGCCGGACCGGTACGCCGTGAGGACCGTGCCCGGCTCGAGGTCGCCGCCGACCCCGACGAGGTCCTCGCCGTCGGGCAGACCGTCGGGGGTGAAGCGGTAGTCGGAGGGAGGCGGCTCGGTCGGCACGGCGGGCGGGCGCCGGTGTCAGGGACGGTGGCAGCGCAGGTGCGGCTCGATGTCGGCACTCGCGTCGTCGCCGTAGGTGCCGGCGATCCGCTTCAGGAAGGCGTCCTTGCCGAACTCGTACTCCTGCGTGCCGACCGTCTCGATGACGTAGGTCGCGATGAGCGATCCGATCTGGGCGCACCGCTGCAGGGGCAGCTCCCACGCGACCCCGGCGAGGAAGCCGGCGCGGAACGCGTCACCCACCCCCGTCGGGTCGGCCTTGCGGTCCTCGGCGGGGCAGGTCACCCGCACCGGCGCCTCGCCCTTGCGCTCCACGAGAACGCCACGCGCGCCGAGCGTGGTGACCCGGACAGCGACGCGCTCGAGGATCTCGCCGGAGGACCAACCGGTCTTGCGCTCGGTCAGCGCGGCCTCGTACTCGTTGGTGAACAGGTAGGACGCGCCGTCGACGAGCTGGCGGATCTCGTCGCGGTGCATCCGGGCGAGCTGCTGCGACGGGTCGGCCGCGAACGGGATGCCGCGCTGACGGCACTCGTCGGTGTGGCGGATCATCGCGTCGGGGTCGTTGGCGCCGACCAGCACGAGGTCGAGACCGCCGACGCGAGCGGCGACCGGGCCGAGCTCGATGTCACGCGCCTCGGACATCGCGCCGGAGTAGAAGGACGCGATCTGGTTGTGGTCGGCGTCGGTGGTGCACACGAACCGCGCGGTGTGCTTGAGCTCGGACACGGCGACCGAGTCGCAGTCCACGCCGTGGCGCTCCAGCCAGGAGCGGTAGTCCTCGAAGTCCTGGCCGACCGCGCCGACGAGCACCGGGTGCAGTCCCAGGCAGCCCATCCCGAACGCGATGTTGGCGGCGACCCCGCCCCGGCGTACGTCCAGATCCTCGACGAGGAAGGACAGCGACACCTTGTCCAGCTGGTCGGCGACCAGCGAGTCGGTGAAGCGACCCGGGAAGGTCATCAGGTGGTCAGTCGCGATCGAGCCGGTAACGGCGATGCGCACGGCGGGCGGGTCCCCTCGGATGGACGTGTCCAACGGCGGGTCAACACTACTCACCAGTACGGCTATCGCCTGCATCGCCAGCGACCTACGGTGGGGTCATGGACCAGCCCAGCGAGGTGGAGGCACGCTCCCTGGACGACCTGGTCGCCGACTGCGCCGACCTCAGCCGCCAGCTGCTCGTGCTCAGCGCGGTGGTCCCCGCGCCCCGCAGCGTGGTCACGATCCCTGAGGGCGCGCTGACCGTGGTGTCCGGCCTGGGCGACTACGGCGACTGAGCGCCAGCCGCCTGCACGCGAGGAACCACCGGCCGCCGCGCCGCGTCAGAGGGGCATGACCAGCCAGACCGTACGCCGTGTCGCACCGCTCGCCGCGGGCGCGGCCGTGCTGGCGCTGGTGGCCGGTAGCGCCCTCCTGCTGCGCGACGACGGGGCTGCTCCCCGCTCCGCCGACCTCCCGTTGCTGCGCATCGGCGCCGGGATGGCTGCGGCCGACCTCGCCTCGGGCGACGGCGTCTCGGGCGCGGGAAGGGCCGGGTCGTGGTCTCGGCAACGCTGCCCGCCGGGCCCGACAGCGCACGCGTCTACCGGTTCGGCTCGGGACAGGCGGACCCCGGACGACTGGCCGACGCCCTGGGACTGGAGCCCGACCAGGTGCGCACCGGTGACGCGGTGGCTGCCGACCAGGGAACGGTGCTGCGCGTCGGCACCGGCCCGGGCAGCCCGTGGCAGTTCGCGCGAGCCGGCGCCTACGTGTGCCTCGACCCGCTGGCCGGCGAAGACGCGGACGGCTCCGTCAGCTCGACGTGCGCCGCTCCCCCGCCGTCGTCGCGGCCGGGTCCGGACGACACACCGAGTGAGGCCGAGGCGATCGCCGCTGCCGGTCCGGTGCTCGCCGCCGTCGGCCTGGACGCCGCCGACGCCGAGGTCGAGCCGGTGAACAGACTCAGTGGTGCCGCCGGCGCACGCACGGTCCGGGTCGACCCTGACCTCGATGGCGCCCCGACAACGGGGTTCGAGACGATCGTCACCGTCGACTCCGCCGGCATCCTGACGGCGTCGGGCTCGCTCGGGTGAGCCGCGGCCGTCCGACAGCTACCCGGTCATCAGCGCCGACGAGGCGGTCGACCTGCTCGCCGCGATGCCGGTCCCGCTGATCGCCTGCCCCGAGAGCGCCGTCCCCGTTCCGCCCGGGCCGGCGTGCGGTGGGGCGATGGAGGTCACCGGTGCGACGTTCGGCCGCTCGATGCAGTGGGAGGGCGCCGGTGAGCGGCCGCTTCTGGTGCCGTCGTGGCTGTTCGACATCAAGGGTGCGACGGAGCCGGTCGCGATCGTCGCGGTCGACCCGGCCTACCTCGCGGATCCGCTGCCGACCGATCCAGGCAGCGGAACGTCCGGCTCGGGCAGCGGTGTCCCGGGTCGCCGGGCACCGCGGACCCGGGAACTCCGGTCGCGCCGGTGGCTCCCGACGTCGAGCCCTCGGCCTCGACCTCACGGTTCGACTGGGTGGCCCCGGTCGACGGCGGCGCGGCCCTGCGCGTGTCGTTCTACGGCGGCGTCGACTCCTGCTACTCCTACGACGTCGTGGCCACGGAGTCGGCCGACCAGGTGTCGCTGCGGCTGGTCGAGAAGAGCAGGGGTGAGGTCTGCGTCGACATGGCCCAGCAGTACGAGCGGACTGTGCAGCTCGCGAAGCCGCTCGGCAACCGGACCGTGGTCGACGCCGACACCGGGAGCCCGCTCCTCGGCAAGGGCTCCGACCGCTAGAACGGCCGGCGCAGGACGCGAAAGGCGGCACCCCGGTGGGGTGCCGCCTTGTCAGCGAAGCGGTGTGGAGCGGAACGTCAGTGGAAGGAGTCTCCGCAGGCGCATGAACCGCCGGCGTTCGGGTTGTCGATCGTGAAGCCCTGCTTCTCGATCGTGTCCACGAAGTCGATGGTCGCGCCGCCGAGGTAGGGAGAGCTCATCCGGTCGACGACCACGCCGACCCCGTTGAAGTCCTTGACCACGTCGCCGTCGAGCGAGCGCTCGTCGAAGAACAGCTGGTAGCGAAGGCCCGAGCAACCACCGGGCTGCACGGCGACCCGCAGCTGAAGGTCCTCGCGGCCCTCCTGCTCCAGCAGGCTCTTGACCTTGGCGGCAGCGGTGTCGGTGAGCGCGATGCTCTGCTGCTGGGTCTCGTCCTGAACGGTCATCTACAGGCTCCTGATCATGTTGACTGGGTCGACCTCTGGGCGAACAGCGCCGCCTGGGCAGTCATTCCGCTATCCATGGTGACACAGTCACCGCGACCAGGTGCGCGCCACGCGCGAAGCGAGCGCGGCCAGCGACTCCGCGGGGGTGTGACCCGCCTCACCCGGAGGCAGGTCGTCGATCGCGTACGCCGCGTCGATGCCCGCGTTCGCGAGCTCCCGGCGCCCCACCTCGACCCGCCCGGCCAGGACGACGACCGGCCGGCCCGCCTCCTGGGCCGCCCGCGCGACCCCGGCGACGGTCTTGCCCCGCAGCGACTGCCAGTCGAAGGCGCCCTCGCCGGTGAGCACCAGGTCGACCGTCGCCGCCCGCCCGGCCAGCCCGGTCGCCTCGACGGTCAGGGCCGCGCCGGCGACCCGCTCGGCGCCCAGCAGCATCAGGCCGAACCCCAGGCCGCCGCCCGCGCCCGCGCCGGGCCGGACCGCACCGGCGCCGTCGGTCGCCGTTGCCCAGGACCGCATCGCCGTCTCGAGCAGCTCCCTGGTCGCGCGGTCCGCGCCCTTCTGTGCCGCGTAGCCGTGCGCGGCGCCGTCGGACCCCATCAGCGGGCCGCCGACGTCGGTCGCGGCCACGATCGTCACGCCCTCGACCCGGTCGCGGGCCGGGGCGAGGTCGACCCGGCCGATGCCCGCCAGTGCTGTGCCTCCCGTTGCCAGGACGTCGCGGGGGTACGCGCCGAGCGCGGCCAGCATCCCCGCCCCGCCGTCCGAGCTGGCGGTCCCACCGACGCCGACGACGACCCGGTCACAGCCGCGTTCCATCGCCGCCAGCAGCAGCTCCCCCACGCCGTACGACGTCGCCGCACCGGCGTCTCTGCGATCCGGCGCGACGAGGTGCAACCCGCACGCGTCAGCGGACTCGACGTACGCCGTGCGGGTCCCGCTCTCGGTCCGGACGAGCAGCCGGGCCACGACCGGGTCACCGGACGGGCCTCTCACCGGGACGCTCTCGAGGTCGCCACCGAGGGCCGGGGCGAGGACGTCGAGGAAGCCGGGGCCGCCGTCGGAGAGCGGCACGAGCTCGAGCTCGTCGCCCGGTGCCGTCGCCAGCCAGCCGGCGCGGATGGCCTCGGCCGCCTGGCCGGCGGTCAGCGTGCCGGCGTACTTGTCCGGCGCGACGAGGATGCGCATGAATACAGTCTCCCGGGTGGCCCGAACCGTTCCGATCCTGTTCGCCCGCGACATCGACGAGACCAGCCGCTTCTACGCCGAGCTCGGCTTCACCGTCGCCGTGCCGGCAGAGGACTACCTGATCGTCGACCGCGACGGCGCCGAGATCCACTTCGTCACCACGCCCGAGCTCGACCCGTGGGCGAGCAACGCCATGTGCTACCTGCACGTCGACGACATCGACGGCCTGCTGGACACGTGGCGCGAGGTGGGTCTGCCGGCGTCGGGCATCCCCCGGCTCACCACCGCCGAGGACAAGCCGTGGGGCCTGCGGGAGGCGGCGCTCGTCGACCCCAACGGGACGCTGGTGCGGATCGGCGCCCGGACCGGCTGATCCCTACAGCCCGGGGGCACCCCACACCGGGAACCAGCGCGCCAGGTCCGGCTCGACCCGGAGGTCGTTGGCGAGCTGGCCGCGGATCTGCAGCTCGAGGGCGTTGTCGCGCTGCTGGTCGCCCGTGGGCGCGAACGGGTAGAACGTGCCGCGCTTGTAGAGGTAGACCAGTCCGAGCGGGGCGTCGGCAGGGGTGCGGAAGCCGATCAGCGAGCACAGCAGGGACGGGCCGAAGCCGTTGTCCTGCAGGGTCGAGTTGATGGCGTGCAGGTCGGTGACGAGCCCTGGCATGTCATCAGGCTCATGGCGCACGAGCAGCCAGGTGTAGCCGAACTGGTCCACCGAACGCTCGACCTTGGGGCCGTCGTCGGCGTCCAGCAGCGCCTGCACGTCGTCGGTGAGCGACGCGAACGCGCCGCCTTCCGCGGCGCGGAAGCTCACGGAGCCGAGCCCGATCGGGTGCACGCCGACCGCAGCCTCGAGGGTCAGCGCGGCGTCCGGGACGGCGAACAGCTGGTCCAGGTCGGGAGCCGCCGGCTTGCTACGGCCGAGGGCGCGGTCGAGCCAGCTCATGGACGATCCGCCGATCAGCCCGGCCGGCCGAGCTCGGTGGAGATCTTGCTCAGCTGCTCGAGGCGGCGCTCGATCGTGGGGTGCGTGGAGAACAGCGTCGACAGGCTGAAGCCCGGCGCCACGGCGGGGGTGAAGAAGAACGCGTTGAACGGCTCCGCCTGGCGCAGGTCACGGCTGGGGATGCGCGCCATCTCGCCACTGATCTTGACCAGTGCGCTGGCCAGCGCCGAGGGCTGCCCGGTGAGCACGGCACCGGCCCGGTCGGCCGCGAGCTCGCGGTAGCGCGAGAGGGCCCGGGTCAGCAGGAACGACAGCGCATAGACCACGACACTGACCAGGGTGATGATCAGCACCACCGGCGCGCCGTTGTCGTTGCCGCGGCGGCTGCCCATGCCGCTGTAGAGAGCGATCCGGGTCAGGAAGCCGGCGAGCACGCCGACGAAGGACGCGATCGTCATCACGGTGACGTCTCGGTGGGCGACGTGCGAGAGCTCGTGGGACAGGACGCCTTCGAGCTCGGCCGGGGTGAGGCGCGCCATGATGCCCGTCGTCGCGCACACGACGGCGCGCTTGGGGCTGCGACCGGTCGCGAAGGCGTTCGGCACGTCGGAGTCGGCGATGGCGACCTTGGGCTTCGGCATGTCGGCCAGGGCGCACAGCCGGTCGATCATGGCGTGCAGCTCGGGTGCCTCCTGCGGTGACACCTCCCTGCCGCCCATGGAGAACAGCGCGACCCGGTCGCTGAAGAACCACTGCGCGACCAGGAAGCCGGCGATGAGGATCAGGCCGAGGGCGCCGAGGTAGCGGATCAGCACCGCACCGAGGACGACGAAGAGCAGGCCGAGCAGGAACATCGTGAAGACCATCCGGGCCGTGAGGCCTCGGTCGGGCAGGTAGCGGGAGCGGGCCATCAGCCGGGGATGAGCCCCTCACCACTTCCCACCAGCAGGTCCTTGACCTCGGCGAGAGTGGCGTCGTCGCCGGGCACCGCCGCCTCCGACGGCTCGAGGGCGTCGTCGGGCAGGCACTCGCCGAGCTCGCGCACCCGGGCGAGCAGGGCGAGCAGCGCGGTGCGGAAGGCCGTCTCGTCCCCGGCCTCGACCGCCTGCTCGAGCTGAGAGTCCAGCTGGTTGAGGTCGTCGGCGTGCTGGTCGTCCACGACGTACTGGCCCTGTCCGAGGATCCTGATGATCACGCCTGCTCCTCCTCGGCCTTGACGGGAGCAGCGGCGGGCGTGGAGGTCGGTTGACCCTCGATCTCGCGGGGAGCGGTGCCGGCGCCGAGCTCGCCCTTGAGGCGCTGCATCTCCAGCTCGACGTCGCTCGTGCTGGCCATCCGCTCCAGCTCGAGCGCGATGTCGTCCTTGCTGGTGCCGGTCGGGTCGTCGAGCGCACCGCTGGCGAGCAGCTCGTCGATCGCCCCGGCCCGTGCCTGCAGGGTCTGCGTCTTGTCCTCGGCCCGCTGGATCGCCAGGCCGACGTCACCCATCTCCTCGGAGATGCCCGAGAACGCCTCGCCGATCTTGGTCTGCGCCTCGGCCGCGGTGTAGGTCGCCTTGATGGTCTCCTTCTTGGTGCGGAAGGCGTCGACCTTGGCCTGCAGCCGCTGGGAGGCGAGCGTGAGCTTCTCCTCCTCGGCCAGCAGGGCGGCGTGCTGGGTGCCGAGGTCGGTCAGCTGCTGCTGCAGCGCGGACCGCCTGGTCAGCGCCTCGCGCGCGAGGTCCTCCCGCCCGGCGGCAAGGGCCTGGCGGCCCTGCCCCTCCAGCTTGTCCGACTGCTGCTGGAGCTGCTGGGTCTGCAGCTCGAGCCGCTTGCGCGACGTCGCGACGTCGGCAACCCCGCGGCGCACCTTCTGCAGCAGCTCGAGCTGCTTCTGGTAGGAGTAGTCGAGCGTCTCCCGCGGGTCCTCGGCGCGGTCGAGCGCTTTGTTCGCTTTGGCCGAGAAGATCATCTGCAGCCGCTTCATGACACTCATCGGTCCGGGCGCCCCTCTGTCGATGGTCACGCGTGGTGCGCGGTCTCCTCCACCCTAGATCGGCCGGGGAGCCACGACGAGGGCGCGGTCGACCGCATCTGGAGTTGGCTACTGTTGGCCGCGATGTTTGGACGAACCAGCCGTTCGACCCCCGAGGTGGTCGAGCCGACCGCCGCCCCGGCGCGAGAGGGCGGCAAGGGCCGACCCACGCCCAAACGCCGGGAGGCAGAGCGGGGTCGACGCAAGGTCGCCGCCGCTCCGCGGGACCGCAAGGAGGCCTACCGGCGCACCCGCGACCAGCAGCGCGAGCAGCGGGCCCGGATGATGCACGGGCTCAAGGCCGGCGACGAGCGCCAGCTGCCGGCCCGCGACCGCGGCCCGGTCCGCAGGTTCGCCCGCGACCTGGTCGACTCACGCCGGTCGGTCGCCGAGTTCTTCCTGCCGCTGGCCCTGATCATCCTGATCCTCAACTTCGCGGGCAGCCCGCGGCTCCAGGTCATCGGCAGCTACCTGTGGATGCTGCTCGTCGTGCTGATCGTCGTCGACTCGTTCCTGCTCGCGCGCAAGCTCAAGCAAGGGCTGCGGCGGATGCATCCCGACGAGGGCACCAAGGGCGTCATCCCCTACGCGCTGATGCGCAGCATGCAGATCCGCCGGTTCCGGCTCCCGCCGCCGCGCAAGAGGTCCCGCCGCCTCCGCCGCTAGCCCCACCCACAGCGCACCCACCCCAGCCGTTGTGTCCGAAGAAGCGTGCGGGTACCTCCGCGGGAGGTCTCGGACACAAGGACGCGAAGGACCGCACGAGCCGGCATCCCTGGTGGCATCCTGTGGCCAATCGGTCGGAGGATTGTCGGGAGCGGCAATGGGCAAGGGGTCGGCACCTGAGGGGGAGGCAGCCATGGTGGAACGGACGCGCCTGGCCGACGAGCGCGATCGCGTCGCCGACAAGCGTGACCAGACGGCCGACGAGCGGGACCTCGCGGCCGATGAGCGGGATCGGTCCGCTGAGCTCGCGGGACCGCACGGCCGACCGTCGTGACCTTCTCGGCGACGACCGCGACGCCAGGTCGGTGATGCGCGACATCGACGTCGGGCTTCTGCTTGCCCGGGCCGATGCCGCCGACGCGGAGGCTGAGGCGCGCGACCGTGCCGCGGAGGCCCGCGGACCGCGCTGCCGAGGAGCGGGAGGGCGACACCGGATACGCCGGCGGCCCGGGCCGGGACCGCACCAACTCCGACATCGACCGGTTCCACAGCGGCCGCGACCGTGACAACTCGGCCGAGGACCGTGCCGACCTGATCGCGTCGCGGGCGCGAGCCGCAGAACGCCGTGCCGCCGCCGCCGACGACCGTGAGTCGGCCGGACTGGACCGGATGCAGGGTGAGGTCGACCGCAACGACGCCGGCAAGGACCGTGAACAGGCGCTGGCCGACCGTGAACGAGCCCGAGCCGACCGCGACAAGAACAAGGCGGACCGCGAACAAGCCAGCGCAGATCAATAGCCTGCCGCTCGGCCTGCTAGCGCCGACGTAGGGTCGTTCGCATGGAATTCCGCCACCTCGGCCGCAGCGGCCTGATCGTCAGCGAGATCGCCTACGGCAACTGGCTGACCCACGGGAGCCAGGTCGAGGAGGACCAGGCAACCGCGTGCGTCCGGGCCGCACTCGACTGCGGCATCACCACCTTCGACACCGCCGACGTCTACGCCGGCGGCAAGGCCGAAGAGGTGCTCGGTCGCGCGCTCAAGGGTGAGCGCCGCGACGGGCTCGAGATCTTCACGAAGGTCTACTGGCCGATGGGCCCGGGCCACAACGACAGAGGGCTGTCGCGCAAGCACATCCTCGAAGGGATCGACGCCTCCCTGCGGCGGTTGCAGATGGACCACGTCGACCTCTACCAGGCGCACCGGTTCGACCCGACGACGCCGCTGGAGGAGACGATGCAGGCGTTCGCCGACGTCGTCCGCGCGGGCAAGGCCCACTACATCGGCGTGTCCGAGTGGAACGCGGACCAGCTCCGTGCAGGTCACGCGCTCGCTGACGAGCTCGGCATCATGCTGATCTCCAACCAGCCGCAGTACTCCGCGCTGTGGCGTGTCATCGAGTCCCAGGTCGTGCCGACCTCCGAGGAGCTCGGGATCGGGCAGATCGTCTGGTCCCCCATCGCGCAAGGCGTGCTGACCGGCAAGTACAAGCCAGGCGCGGAGCCGCCGGCGGGGTCGCGGGCCACCGACGAGTCCGGCGGCGCCGACATGATCAAGCGGTGGATGCGCGACGACGTGCTGGAGCGGGTGGCCGAGCTCGAGCCCCTGGCCAAGGAAGCCGACCTGTCGATGGCCGCACTCGCCGTCGCCTGGGTGCTGCAGAACCCGAACGTCTCGTCGGCGATCATCGGCGCGTCCCGACCCGAGCAGGTCGCCGACAACGTCACGGCCGCCGGCGTACGGCTCGACCCGGATCTGAAGCGGCGCATCGACGACCTGCTCGCCCCGGTCGCCATCACCGACCCCGGCGAGACCGCCAACCAGCTCACCAGCCGGCCGCCGCTGCCCTGAGTCGCGGGGCTACTCCGCGGGGTGCAGGCTCATCGGGCCGTAGACCACCCGGTCGCCCTCGAGCAGGCTCACCTGGTCCACGCCCCCGTCGAGCAGCTCCCGCCAGCTCTCCCCGATCCACGACTCCGCGTCGGCCTGGGTGGGAAAGCGCTCCTGCGGCAGGCCGGCCGCGGCCACACCCGACCCGTCGAGCGACTCGTAGCGCCAGCTGAACGACATGGATGCTCTTCCCTGCTCCCGGCGTGGACGGCGGCTTTGACGCGACGCTACCCGCCGTGGTCTAGTCGCCGATGTACGACCCTGCCCAACACAACTGCATACGCGCCCGCACAGGGGAAGACCGGTCCAAGTCCGGCGCTGACCCGCAACCGTAGGCCGCATCGACGAGCAGCACTCGCCGACCGCGGCAAGCCGGAGCACCTGTCGAGCGCGAGCGGCTCCACTCATTCCGTCGAGGTATGCGGGGCGGAGCCCGGGTCCGAACCGACCCGACACATTCGCCCCCCACGCGCATCGCGCGTCGGGGGCGTCGTCGTCTCGGTGCGTGCCAGGGACCGTCGCGGATCGCTCCCCCGAAAGGCACCCTCATGTCGACCATCGCGCGCCGGTCCGGCTCCATCCTTCTCGTCAGCGTGCTCGCCGCGCTGTTCCTCTCTCTCCTGTCCGGGCCGGCCGAGGCCGCGTCCTTCCGCTACTGGGGCTACTACACCTGGACGGACGGTGCCTGGGCGTTCGCCACGAAGGGCCCCGACCAGACCGCTCCCGCTGACGGCGCCGTCGAGGGCTGGCGGTTCGCCATCACCGCCGAGTCGGGCGCGCCGCGGGTGCCCCGCGCGGACGGGGACTTCGACGCGATCTGCGCGTCCACCGACCCGGCCGCGGGCAAGAAGCGCGTCGCGGTGGTGCTCGACCCCGGGCTCGAGGACGACGCGCCGGAGGGTGCGACGCCTCCGGAGCCGCGGGGCGCCTGCGCCCTGGTCGCTGAGTCGGCGTCCGGCGCCGAGGTTCTTGCCGCCGTCGCAACGACTCGGGTCGAGAAGGGACTGATCTGCTCCATCGACGCCTACCCCGCCCAGGGTTGCGGCGAGCCGGTGGACATCGAGCCGCCGGCAACGCCCCGACGCGACGGTCGCACTGGCACTGCCCCAGGCGGAGGAGACCGCGACCACGGCGGCCAGCAACGAAGACAGCGAGGACGACGACGGTGGCACGCCCTGGCTCCCCATCGCCATCGGGGCCGTGATCGTGGCAGCGGTTGCCGGCGCGGCGGCGTACAAGTCTCGGAGTGGCACCCGGTCATGACTCCCGCCGGCCCGCTCCCGCGCCTCCTGCATCCAGGGGCGTGGTGGTTGTGGGCGCTCGGCCTGGCCACGGCGGCCAGCCGCACGACCAACCCGCTGCTGCTCGCGCTGATCGTGGCGGTCGCGGGCTACGTCGTCGTCGCGCGGCGCTCGCCCACGCCGTGGGCAGGCGCGTACGGCGTCTTCCTGCGTCTCGGGCTGGTCATCGTCGTCATCCGCGTCGTCATGGGCGCGCTGTTCGGGGTGAGCCAGGGCACCACCGTGCTGTTCACGCTGCCCGAGCTGCCGCTGCCGGGGTGGTTCAGCGGGGTGCGGCTCGGCGGGCCGGTCACGGCCGAGATGATCGTGGCCGCGCTCTACGACGGCCTCCGGCTGGCCGCGGTCATCATCTGCGTCGGCGCGGCCAACGCGCTCGTCACCCCGACCCGGTTGCTGCGCTGCGTGCCGGCCGCTCTCTACGAGGTCGGGGTCGCAGTCGTGGTTGCGCTGACCCTGGCGCCGCAGCTCATCAGCAGCGCCGGCCGGGTGCGTGAGGCCCGGCGGCTGCGCGGACGAGCCGAGCGCGGCTTCAAGGCGCTGCGCGGCATCGCGGTCCCGGTGCTCGCGGGCGCGCTGGAGCACTCGCTCGAGCTCGCGGCGGCGATGGACTCCCGCGGCTACGGCCGGCGGGCGAGCGTTCACCCGGCGGTACGACGCACAGCGGCCGCACTCACCCTGGCCGGTCTCCTCGGCGTGTGCGCGGGTCTGTACGGCCTGCTCGACGCCGGCTCCCCGCCGCTGCTCGGTCTGCCGCTGCTCGGGCTCGGTCTCATGCTGGCCGGGGCCGGCACGGTGAGCGCCGGTCGGATGGTGCAGCGCACCCGCTACCGACCCGACCCGTGGGCCCTGGCCGAGTGGGTGACCGTCGCTGCCGGCGCGACGGCCGCCGCCACCGCGATCATCGTTGGCGTGATGGACCCGGAGGCGCTGATCGCGCCCGTCGTACCACTGGCCTGGCCGACGCTTCCGGTCGTGCCCGCCCTGGGGATCCTCGTGGGACTGATCCCCGCCGTGGTCACCCCGCCCCCACCTGTTGTGCAGCCCGTGGTCGCCGAGGCGCCGAGGTCGACGGTGAGGGCCGCATGATCCGCTTCGAGTCGGTGTCGGTCCGCTACCCCGACAGCTCCGCACTGGCGCTGCGCGACGTCGACCTGCACGTGCCCGAAGGCGAGCTGTGCCTGGTCGTCGGGCGCACCGGCTCCGGCAAGACGACGTTGTTGCGCGCGGTCAACGGCCTGGTGCCGCACTTCACCGGAGGCACCCTGTCCGGCCGGGTCACCGTCGCCGGTCGCGACACCCGCACCCATCCGCCGCGCGAGCTCGCCGACGTGGTCGGCGTCGTCGGGCAGGATCCCGCGGCCGGATTCGTGACCGACGTCGTCGAGGACGAGCTGGCCTACGGGATGGAGTCGCTCGGCGTCCCTCCCGACGTGATGCGCCGGCGCGTCGAGGAGACCCTCGACCTGCTCGGCCTCACCGACGTACGCGCCCGTCCGCTGTGCCACGCTGTCCGCCGGGCAGCAGCAGCGGGTCGCGATCGGTGCCGTGATGACCGCGCACCCGCGGGTGCTCGTGCTGGACGAGCCGACCTCGGCACTGGACCCGGCCGCGGCCGAGGAGGTCCTCGCCGCACTGCAGCGACTCGTCCACGACCTCGGGGTCACGGTGCTGCTGGCCGAGCACCGGCTGGAGCGGGTGGTGCAGTACGCCGACCGCGTGGTGCACGTGCCCGGCGACGGTCGCGCGCTGGTCGTCGGCGACCCCGCGACGGTGATGGCGGACTCGCCGGTGGTTCCGCCGGTCGTCGAGCTCGGCCGGCTCGCGGGCTGGTCACCGCTGCCGCTCTCGGTGCGCGACGCGCGCCGCGCGTCGACGGGTCTGCGGGAGCGCCTCGCGACGCTCCCCCGGCCCGACCGCCGCGTCGGCAGCTCCCACCGCGCCTCCGGTCGCCGCCGCGAGCGGTCTTGTCGTGCGGTACGGCGACGCGGTGGCGTTGCGTGGCCTCGACCTGACGATCCGGGCCGGCGAGGTCGTCGCCCTGATGGGCCGCAACGGGGCGGGCAAGTCCACGCTGCTGCGCTGCTTCGTCGGGCTGACGTCACGGACGAGCGGCAGCGTGACCGTTGGCGACCGTGACCCGGCGACGTTGCGCCCACCCGACCTGGTGCGCCGGGTGGCGCTCGTGCCCCAGGTGCCGGGCGACCTCCTCTACGCGGACAGCGTCGAGGAGGAGTGCGCGATCGCCGACCGGCAGGCAGCGGCCGCACCGGGAACGTCGCTGGCCCTGCTGGCTCGACTTGCACCCGCCGTGTCGGCGGCGATGCATCCGCGCGATCTCTCGGAGGGCCAGCGCCTCGCGCTCGCCCTGACCGTCGTGCTCGCGACCCGACCGCCGCTGCTGCTGCTGGACGAGCCGACGCGCGGCCTCGACTACACCGCGAAGGTCCGGCTGACGGCGGTGCTGCACGAGCTCGCCGCGGAGGGGCACGCCGTCCTGCTCGCGACCCACGACGTCGAGCTGGTGGCCGACCTGGCCGACCGCACGGTGGTGCTCGCCGACGGCGAGGTGGTCGCCGACGGCCCGACGGCCGAGGTCGTCACCGGCTCGCCGATCTTCGCCCCGCAGGTGGCGAAGATCCTCGCGCCGCAGCCGTGGCTCACGGTCAGCGAGGTCGCGCACGCGATGGAGGTCGCATGAGACTCCTCGGCGCGAGACCTGCCGGTGCGCGACGTGCCCGCGCTCCGGCTGCGGCCGCGGTCAGCCGTCGCCATCGCGCTCACGTCCGTCGTCGGGCTGGTCTCCTTCCTCTGGCCGTTGTTCGTCGACGCGGGCGCCGGACTCGGGCACGACCGCGACGCGCCGTGGCTGTTCGTGCTGCTGCTGCCGCTGCTGCTCGCGATCGTCCTGGCCGAGGTGTCCGAAGGCGGGCTGGACGCGAAGGCCGTGGCGCTGCTCGGCGTGCTCGCAGCCGTCGGCGCCGTGCTGCGCCCGATCGGCGGCGGCGCCACCGGGGCAGAGCTGATCTTCTTCCTGCTCATCATCGCCGGCCGGGTCTTCGGACCGGCCTTCGGCTTCCTGCTCGGCGCGGTGACGCTGTTCGCCAGCGCGTTGCTCACCGCGGGTGTGGGTCCGTGGCTGCCGTTCCAGATGTTCGGCGCGGCCTGGGTCGGGATGCTCGCGGGGTTCCTGCCGCGCGCGTCCGGGCGCGCCGAGGTCGTCATGCTCGCCGCCTACGGCCTGGTCTCGGGCCTCGTGTACGGCGTGCTCCTGAACATGTCGTTCTGGCCGTTCGCCACCTACCTCGCGTCGTCGCTGTCCTACGTGCCGGGCGACGCGATGACCGACAACCTGGCTCGCTTCGCGGCGTTCGACCTGGCGACATCACTGGGGTGGGACCTCGTGCGTGGCGTCACCAACGCCATCCTGGTCCTGGCGTTGGGCCGGCCTGTCCTGCTGGCCCTGCGGCGTGCCAGCCGGCGCGCGGCGTTCGAGGCGCCACGCGTTTTCGCGCCGACGGTGGAGGTCTGACGTGGAGCTAGTGCCGCCCGGGGAGAGCGCGGCCGGGATCGGTGGTCACCGAACCCTGATCCTCGGAGGCGCCCGCTCGGGCAAGTCGACGGAGGCGGAGCGCCGCCTGGCCGGCGAGCCGCACGTGACCTATGTCGCGACCGCTCGCCCCGAGCTCGAGGAGTTCGACCCTGAGTGGGCCGAGCGGGTGCAGGCACACCGGGATCGCCGGCCGGCCAGCTGGGTCACGGTCGAGACCCGCGACGTCGCGAAGGTCCTCGACGAGGAGACCGGCGCCGTCCTCGTCGACTGCTTGTCCCTGTGGCTCGGCGACGCGATCGAGCACGACGACTACGCCGACCGCATCGACGAGCTGGTCGAGGCGTGGCGCGGGACGCGGGCCCGGGTCACCGCGGTGAGCAACGAGGTCGGCAGCGGTGTCGTGCCGGAGTCCGCGTCCGGCCGGCTCTTCCGTGACCAGCTCGGACGGCTCAACGCGCGGATCGCGGCAGAGTCCGACGAGGTCCTGCTCACCGTCGCCGGCCGGGTGCTGCAGCTGTGACCGACATCCTTGAGCGGTTCGCTGCGGACATCGACCGGCCCGATCAGGACGCCCGGACGGCTGCCCGCGAGCGCCAGGCGGTGCTGACCAAGCCGGCGGGCTCCCTCGGCCGGCTCGAGGAGC
Source organism: uncultured Actinomycetota bacterium (assembly GCA_963757295.1). Classification (GTDB taxonomy): domain Bacteria; phylum Actinomycetota; class Actinomycetes; order JACCUZ01; family JACCUZ01; genus JBDUAP01. The sequence continues at coordinate 239,022 of CAVWQZ010000001.1, forward strand.
TCTCGATCTGGCTGGCCGGGGTGCAGGGCATCTGCCCGACGCGGCCGTTGGAGCAGGTGCGGGTGGTCGTGTTCGCCGGCGACCACGGCGTCGCGACGACCGGGGTCTCGGCGTACCCCGCCGAAGTCACCGCCCAGATGGTGCGCAACGTGCTCGCCGGTGGCGCGGCGGTCAACGCACTCGCCCGGCTCGCCGGTGCGCAGGTGCGGGTGGTCGACATGGCCGTCGACGCTGACCTCAGCGACCTGCCCGCTGCCGTCGGGGAGCACAAGGTACGTCGTGGCAGCGGGCGCATCGACGTCGAAGACGCGTTGACCCGCGACGAGGTCGAGCGGGCGTTCGCCGCCGGCATCGCGATCGCCGACGCTGAGATCGACTCCGGTGCCGACCTGCTGGTGGCCGCGGACCTCGGCATCGGCAACACGACACCGGCCGCTGCACTCGTCGGCTCACTGACCCGCAACGACGCATCACTGGTCACCGGGCGCGGCACCGGAATCGACGACGCCACCTGGATGCGCAAGTGCGCCGCCGTCCGGGACGCGATGCGACGGTCGCGCCCCGTCCTGGGCGACCAGCTGCAGCTGCTGGCCACGGCCGGCGGCGCCGACTTCGCCGCCATGACGGGCTTCCTGCTGCAGGCGGCTGCCCGCCGTACTCCCGTCGTGCTCGACGGCGTGGTGTCCGGCGCGTGCGCCCTGGTCGCGCAGCGCGTGACGTTCCGGGCCGCGGACTGGTGGCTCGCCGGTCACCGGTCCAGCGAGCCCGCACACGCGCTGGCGCTGAACCGGCTCTCCCTCGAGCCGTTGCTGGACCTCGGCATGCGGCTCGGCGAGGGCACCGGCGCGCTGCTCGCCGTGCCGATCGTCAAGGCCGCCGCGGCGACGCTCGCGGAGATGGCGACGTTCGACGAGGCGGGCGTCTCCGACCGCGACGCAGCCGACCCCGCAGCGACGGACACCGCATCGGACGGTCGTGCTTAGCGGGCTGCGGCTGGCGATCTCCCTGTTGACGGTCGTGCCGGTACGCCGTCGCGACGACGGGCCCGAGCCGCTGTCGGCGGCTCGTCGAGCGATGCTGTGGGCGCCGCTCGTGGGACTGCTGCTCGGCGCGATCGCCGCGGGCGTCATGGCCCTGGGCACCCTGGGCGGTCAGCGCTCGTTGCCTCGCGGCCGCTCTCGGGGTCGCGACGTGGCGGCGCTGACCCGCGGCCTGCACCTGGACGGCCTCGCCGACACGGCCGACGGGCTCGGCACGCGGCTGCCTCCTGACGAGGCGTTGGCGGTGATGCGGCGCGGCGACACCGGGCCCTTCGGTGTCGTGTCGGTGGTCCTGGTCCTGCTCGTCCAGGTGAGCGCGGCGGCGCAGGCCGGGCCGCTCGCGTTGATGGTCGCGGCGGTCGTCGGGCGGGTCGCGATGACCTGGTCCTGCCGCCGCGGCGTCCCGGCCGCCCGCCCGGACGGGCTCGGCGCGCTCGTCGCCGGTTCGGTCTCGCCCGTCCACGCGGCGACCCTCGCGCTGATCACCCTGCTCGCCGCCGTGTCCATGGGGCCGACCGGTGCCCTCGGCGTCCTCGCGCGGACTCGCGGCCGGGGAGATCCTGCTACGGCGCTGCGTGCGTCGGTTTGGCGGCGTGACCGGTGACGTGCTGGGCGCGGTGTGCGAGGTGGCCGCCGCGGTCGCGCTGGTCGTCTTCGCCGCGGGCTAGCGGCTGGGCGACCAACGCTCCAGGGCCGCGAGGATCGTGTCGGCGTGCTGCTCCGCGTCACCGTCCGGGGACTCCACAACCAGGTCGGCGACCTCGCGGTAGAGCGGTCCGCGGCCCGCGAAGAGCCGGCGCATGGCGGTCTCCGGGTCGGGCTGCAACCACGGCCGTCCCTCTCCCGATCCGACGCGCTCGACGAGCACCTCGATCGGCGCGTGGAGGTACACCACGAAGGCGTCCGGTGCCGCCAGCCGCTGCCGGTCCTGCGGCGACTCGATCACGCCGCCCGCGACCCCGGCGATCAGCGGCGGATCCTGCTCGAGAACCCGTGACAGCGCACGAGACTCGGCGGCGCGCAGCCCGTCGCGTCCGACGCGCTTGAGCAGCTCGTCGGTCGCGACGCCCTCCCCCTCGGCGACGATCTCGTCGTTGTCGCGGTAGCTCCAGCCGGTGCGCGCCGACAGGGCCCGGCCGACCGAGGTCTTGCCGGCACCCATCATCCCGATCAGCAGGATGCGGGCCGGAGTCATGACGCCTTCGTCGACGGCGCGACGAACGGCGGCTTGACGACGCGGAACCGTGACGAGCGGCCACGGACGTCGACGTCCACCTCCGCGCCCTCGTCCACCGAGCGGTCGAGAAGCGCCAGCGCGATGCCCTTGCGCAGGCGTGGGCGAGAACGTCCCGCTGGTGACCTCACCCACCGGTCCGCCACCCGCCGACACCGCCATGTGCGACCGCGGGATGCCGCGGTCGAGGCCTTCCAGGCCCCAGAGCAGCCGCGTGGCGCCCGCCTCCTTCTCGGCGAGCGAGCACGTCGCGGCCCCAGAACTGCGGCTTCTTCCAGCCCACCGCCCAGCCGCAGCGGGCCTGGACGGGGGTGATGTCCATCGACAGGTCCTGCCCGTGCAACGGGTAGCCCATCTCGGTGCGCAGGGTGTCGCGGGCGCCGAGACCGCAGGCCCGGATGCCGTGCGCCGCACCCGCCTCGAGGACCGCGTCCCACAGGGCGGGGCTGTCGTCCCACCGCGGCAGCAGCTCGTAGCCGCGCTCCCCGGTGTAGCCGGTCCGGCACACCACCACCGGCGAGCCGCGCCAGTCCGTCTGCGCGAACGACATGTAGCCGAGCTGGTCGTCACCGCTGGGCAGGCCGAGCTCGGCGAGCACCTCGTCGCTGCGCGGGCCCTGCACGGCAAGGACGCCGAAGTCCTCGTGCAGGTCGCGGACCTCGACTCCCTCGGGCGCGGACGCCGCCAGCCGGCGCACCACCTCGGCCGTGTTCGCCGCGTTGGGGATGAGGAACACCTCGTCGTCGCTGCGGTAGTAGGCGATCAGGTCGTCCACCACGCCACCGGTCGCGTCGTCGCAGCACAGCGTGTACTGCGCCTGGCCGGGGTCGATGCGCCCGAGGTCGTTCGTGAGCGTCGCGTTCACGTACGCCGCCGCACCCGGCCCGCGCACCACGGCCTTGCCGAGATGGCTGACGTCGAACACCCCCACCGCCTCGCGCACGGCCAGGTGCTCCTTGACCACACCGCCACCGGGGTACTCGATCGGCATCTCCCAGCCGCCGAAATCGGCCATCTTCGCGCCCAGGTCGACGTGGCGCTCGTGCAGCGGAGATCGGCGCAAGTCGGTCATGCGCCGGACGCTAGCATCGCCGGTTACGAGCACATCCGGCAGAGACGGGACCCGCGTGAGCACTCTGAACCTGACCACCAGCAAGCCGACCGACCTCAAGGTCGACGCCCTCGTCGTGGGCGTGGCCAAGGGCTCCGGCGGCGTGATCCTCGTGCCCGGCGCGCAGGACGTGGACAAGGCGTTCAAGGGCCGGCTGGCCAGCACCGTCGCGGCCCTCGGCGGCACCGGCGCGGCCGGCGAGGTCACCAAGGTGCCGTCGCTCGGGGCGACCAGCGCGGCGGTCGTCGTCGCGGTCGGCCTCGGCGAGGAGAAGGCGGGCGGCGGCCGGCGGGGCGGGCAGACCACGTCGTACGACGTGGAGACGCTGCGCCGCGCGGCCGGTGAGGCCAGCCGGGCACTGGCCGGAACCCGTCGGGTCGGCCTCGCCCTGCCGGCCGAGGACGCCGCGAGCGCCGAGGCGGTCGCGCAGGGGGCGCTGCTGGGGGCCTACGGCTACGTGCGCTACCGGGTGGCGTCCAAGGACGAGCCACAAGGACCCGGTCGAGACCTTCAGCCTGGTCAGCTCCGCGGGCAAGGACAGGGCCGTCAAGGCGGCGGTCGAGCACGCCAAGACCATCACCGCGGCCGTCCACCTGGCCCGCGACTGGGTGAACACCCCTCCGCTGGACCTGCCCCCGGCGGAGTTCGCGGCGGTCGCGGTGGCCGCGGCCAACGAGGCCGGGCTCAAGGTCGAGGTGCTCGACGAGAAGGCGCTGAAGAAGCAGGGCTACGGCGGCATCCTCGGCGTGGGTCAGGGGTCCTCGCGACCGCCCCGCCTGCTCAAGCTGACCTACACCTCCCGCAAGGGGAAGCGGCACCTCGCGCTGGTCGGCAAGGGCATCACGTTCGACTCCGGCGGGCTCTCGCTCAAGCCGCCGCAGGCGATGGAGGCGATGAAGTCCGACATGGGCGGCGCGGCGGCGGTGATCGCGGCGATGACGGCGATCGCCCGGATCAAGCCCGACGTGAACGTCACCGGCTGGGCGCCGATGGCCGAGAACATGCCGTCCGGGACCGCGCAGCGACCCTCCGACGTCCTGACCATCTACGGCGGCAAGACCGTCGAGGTGCTCAACACCGACGCCGAGGGCCGGCTGGTGCTGGCCGACGCGCTGGCCCGCGCCAGCGAGGACAAGCCCGACCTGGTCATCGACATCGCGACGCTCACCGGCGCGCAGCTGGTGGCGCTGGGCAGCCGGACCTCGGCGATCATGTCCAGCTCCGACGAGGTGCGCGACGGCGTGGCGGCGGCCGCCGGGCGGGCCGGCGAGGCGATGTGGCCGATGCCGCTGCCCGAGGAGCTGCGCAAGTCGATGGACTCCGACGTCGCCGACATCGCGAACATGGGCGACAAGTACGGCGGGATGCTGGTGGCCGGGCTGTTCCTCAAGGAGTTCGTCGGCGAGGGGCTGCGCTGGGCGCACCTGGACATCGCCGGGCCGGCGTTCAGCGACTCCGCCCACGGCTACACCCCCAAGGGCGGCACCGGCGCGGGCGTGCGCACGCTCGTCCAGATCGCCGAGGACCTGGCCGACGGCACCATCTGAGCCGAACGGGTGACGCCACGGGCGCGCCCGTGACGGTGGGTAACGAACCGGTGACCTGGCCCGATGGACGGTGGACAGCGCCTGCGCCCCGCAGGCACGCCCGCCCGGAGGTTCACCGTGTCCCGACTTCTCGATCTTGCCGCCGGTCGGCTGCGCATCGCCTCGCTGGTGGTCGCCGCTGCCATGGTTGGTGCCGGGGGCGCCGCCGCGATGACGGTGACCACGGTCGCCGACTCGTCCCCCACCCCGACGGTGAGCTCGACGTCGGACGTCACCGAGGAGCCGGGCGACGGGGACGAGTCGACGGAAGGCACCGACGAGGACGCCGACGAGTCGACCGAGGCCACCGACGAGGCCGACCGACGAGGCCACCGACGAGGCCACCGACGAGGCGACGGACGAGGCGACCGACGAGGACTCGACCGAGGGCGACGACGAGGCAGCCGAGGACGACGCCGAGGCGCGTTCCCCCGCTGGACCAGGCGGCCTGCGACGCTGCCGGCAACCACGGCGAGTACGTCTCCTTCATCGCGCACCTGACGAAGAGCGACCCCAGCCACGGCGTGCTCGTCTCGGACGCGGCGCACTCGGACTGCGGCAAGGTTGCGGCCGAGGAGACCACCGAGCCCACCGACGAGGCCACCGATGAGGACCGACCGAGTCGGACGAGTCCGGCGACGGCCAAGGTCAAGAAGCCCAAGAAGGAGAAGAAGGCGCACAAGGCCAAGAAGAACAACTCGGCCAAGAGCCACGGCAAGGGCAAGAGCAAGCACTGACCTTCAAGCCGACCGCTGACCTGCATCGGCACATGACGAACGGCTGACCGCCTTCCCGCGGTCAGCCGTTCGTCATGTCTGCTGGGAGCACGGCCGTTGGTCAGGACTGCTGGGAGCGCCGCGCGTTCCAGTCCCGCATCCGCTGCGGGTAGCCCACGACGGCAGCGTCGTACGACGGGATGCCGAGCCGGTTCGCGAGCTCGTGTGCCGCCCGGGCGTCACGCACCCGGCGGCGGGTCCACTCACCGGTGTTGGCGACGAACACGACGGTGGTCGCGGAGACGGTCGTGGGCGGCTCGACGAACGCCTCGACCCCGGTCTTGTCCCGGGCGAACGCCTCGAGGTGCTTGGTGTCGGCGGAGTCGGCCTGGCGCACCTGCCCGCCCCGGCCACGCCGCTTCCCGAACAGCCGCACCCCGACCTCCAGCTCCCGTCGATCCCGGTTTACCCCTACCAACGGTAGGGGACCGGACAAGCGTTCCGATCATCCCCGCACCCGATTGCCCGTGTGGGCGCAACCGGTGAAAGGATGAGGTTCCTCGAGAGCAAGGAGGGGCGCCGTGGCGGAACTCCGCCGGCACCGTGTTCGACGTCGTCATCCTCGGCGGCGGCAGTGGCGGCTACGCCTGTGCGCTGCGGGCGTCCCAGCTCGGCATGACCGTGGCGCTGGTCGAGAAGGGCAAGCTCGGCGGCACCTGCCTCCACCAGGGCTGCATCCCGACCAAGGCACTGCTGCACGCCGCCGAGATCGCCGACCAGTCCCGCGAGAGCGAGCAGTTCGGCGTCCGCACCTCCTTCGACGGCATCGACATGCCGGGCGTCAACTCCTACAAGGACGGCGTCGTCGCGAGGCTCTACAAGGGCCTGCAGGGCCTGGTCAAGAGCCGCAAGATCACGTACGTCGAGGGCATCGGGCGGCTCGCCGGACCCACCACGGTCGAGGTCGACGGCACGTCCTACGAAGGTCGCCACATCGTGCTCGCGACCGGTTCGGTCCCCAAGAGCCTGCCGGGCCTGGACATCGACGGCGAGCGCATCATCACCAGCGACCACGCGCTCCGGCTGGAGTCGGTGCCGGCGTCGGTGGTCGTCCTCGGCGGCGGCGTCATCGGCTGCGAGTTCGCCAGCGTCTGGAAGTCGTTCGGGGCCGAGGTCACGATCGTCGAGGCGCTGCCCCACCTGGTGCCGCTGGAGGACGAGGCCGCGTCGAAGATGCTCGAGCGGGCCTTCCGCAAGCGCAAGATCGGCTTCGAGCTCGGGGTCGCGCTTCGCCGGCGTCGAGAAGACCGAGACCGGCGATCCGGGTCTCGCTCGAGAACGGCAAGAACATCGACGCCGACCTGCTGCTGGTCGCCGTCGGGCGCGGACCGGTCTCCCAGGAGCTCGGCTACGAGCAGGTCGGCGTCGAGATGGAGCGCGGCTTCGTCAAGGTCGACGGCCTGTGCCAGACCAACGTGCCCACGATCTCCGCGGTCGGTGACCTCATCCCGACCCTGCAGCTCGCGCACGTCGGCTTCGGCGAGGGCATCCTGGTCGCCGAGCGGCTCGCCGGGCTGAACCCGGCCCCGATCGACTACGACGGCGTCCCGCGCGTGACCTACTCCGAGCCCGAGGTCGCCTCGGTCGGCCTGACCGAGGCGGGCGCGGTCGACAAGTACGGCCAGGACGCGATCGAGTCGCTGACCTACGACCTGGCCGGCAACGGCAAGAGCCAGATCCTCAAGACCGCCGGCTTCGTGAAGCTGGTGCGCCAGAAGGACGGCCCCGTCGTCGGGGTCCACATGGTCGGCAGCCGGGTCGGCGAGCTGGTCGCCGAGGCTCAGCTGATCTACAACTGGGAGGCCTTCCCCGACGAGGTGGCGAGCCTCATCCATGCCCACCCCACCCAGACCGAGGCCCTCGGCGAGGCTCATCTCGCGCTGGCCGGCAAGCCCCTGCACGCTCACGGCTGACGAGAAGGAGACCCCGAGCCCATGTCTACCTCGGTAACCATGCCGGCGCTCGGCGAGAGCGTGACTGAGGGCACCGTCACCCGGTGGCTCAAGCAGGAAGGCGACCAGGTCGCCGCCGACGAGCCGCTGCTCGAGGTCTCCACCGACAAGGTCGACACCGAGATCCCCTCCCCCGCAGCCGGCGTCCTGCAGCGCATCGTCGTCGGCGAGGACGAGACCGTCGCGGTCGGCGCCGAGCTCGCGGTCATCGGCGACGGTCAGGCCGACGGCGGCGAGCAGCAGGGTCAGCAGGACGCACAGCAGGAGCAGCAGCAGCCGGCCCAGCAGGAGCAGGGCGAGCAGCAGCAGGATCAGCAGCAGTCTCAGCAGCCAGATCAGCAGCAGGAGCAGCGAGCAGCAGCAGGCCCAGCAGCAGGCTGAGCAGGCCCCGCAACAGACCGAGCAGCCGCAGCAGCAGGCGGAGCAGGCACCCGCCGAGGCAGCCGAGCGCCCCGTCGGACTCGGGCGGCTCCGGTGACTCCGGCGGCGGTACGTCGGTGACCATGCCGCGCTCTGGGCGAGAGCGTGACTGAGGGCACCGTCACCCGGTGGCTCAAGCAGGAAGGCGACCAGGTCGCCGCCGACGAGCCGCTGCTCGAGGTCTCCACCGACAAGGTCGACACCGAGATCCCCTCCCCCGCAGCCGGCGTCCTGCAGCGCATCGTCGTCGGCGAGGACGAGACCGTCGCGGTCGGCGCCGAGCTCGCGGTCATCGGGGGCAGCGGTGGCTCTTCCGGCGGCGGCGACGCCGGCCAGCAGTCGCAGCAGGAACCAGAGCAGGCCCAGCAGCAGCAGCAGCCTGAGCAGCAGCAGGAGCAGCCGCAGCAGCAGCAGCAGCCCGCCGCCAGCCCCTCGCTGATCTCGGCACCCGCGCCGACGCAGGCGCCGGCCCAGCAGGCGTCGCCGTTCCAGCAGGGACCGTCGCCGCAGCAAGCCGAGCAGCCGCAGCAGCAGCAGGCCCTGCCCAGCAAGCCCAGCAGCAGCAGGCACCTGCCCCGCAGGCCCGCAGCAGCAGGCACCTGCCCCGCGGCACCAGGCACCGGCCCAGCAGCCCGAGGGCGAGGGTGAGGGCAGCGCCTATGTCACCCCACTCGTCCGCAAGCTCGCCTCCGAGCACGGGGTGGACCTCTCGGCGCTGAAGGGCACCGGCGTCGGTGGCCGCATCCGCAAGCAGGACGTGCTCGAGGCGGCCGCGGCGGCCAAGCAGCAGCAGGCACCCGCCGGTGCGCCGGCCAGCCGGTGCGCCGAGCGCCGACCAGGGCGCGGCCGCGTCGCCGGTCTCACCCCTGCGCGGCACGACCGAGAAGATGTCGAGGCTGCGCAAGGTCATCGCCTCCCGCATGGTCGAGTCGCTGCAGGTGTCGGCACAGCTCACGACCGTGGTCGAGGTCGACCTCACCCGGATCGCCCGGCTGCGGCAGCGGTCCAAGACCGCGTTCGAGGCCCGCGAGGGCACCAAGCTCTCGTTCCTGCCGTTCCTGGCCAAGGCCACCATCGAGGCGCTGAAGGCGCACCCGAAGCTCAACGCCAGCATCGACATGGACAAGGGCGAGATCACCTACTACGACGCGGAGCACCTCGGCGTCGCCGTCGACACCGAGCGCGGTCTGCTCGTGCCGGTCGTCCGCGACGCGGGAGACCTCAACATCGCCGGGCTGGCCCGCAAGATCGCCGACCTCGCCGAGCGCACCCGCACCAACAAGATCACTCCCGACGAGCTCGGTGGCGGCACGTTCACCATCACCAACACGGGCAGCCGCGGCGCGCTCTTCGACACCCCGATCATCAACCAGCCGCAGGTCGCGATCCTCGGCACCGGTGCCGTCGTCAAGCGGCCGGTCGTGGTCGACGACCCCGACCTCGGCGAGACGATCGCCGTACGGTCGATGTGCTACCTCGCGCTGTCCTACGACCACCGCATCGTCGACGGCGCCGACGCCGCCCGCTTCCTGGCGACGGTCAAGCAGCGGCTCGAAGAGGGCGCGTTCGAGGCAGACCTCGCCCTGTGACCCATCGGGTCGTTCGGTGAAGGTTGCGATCACCGGTGCCTCGGGCCTGCTCGGCCCGGCACTGATCCGGTCGCTGCGTGATGACGGGCACGACGTGCTCCGGCTGGTACGACGGGTGCCGGCCGCGCCCGACGAGGTGCGGTGGGACCCGGCGACCGGTGAGGTGGACGTCGCCGCGCTGACTGGTGTCGACGCGGTCATCCACCTGGCCGGGGCCAACCTCGGCGGACAACCATGGACGCCGGCCTACCGCCGTACCGTCATGGACAGCCGGGTGTCGGGGACGCGAACCATCGCATCGGCGATTGGCGCGCATGGAACCTCGGCCACGCGTCCTGCTCTCGGCGTCCGGGGTCGGCTACTACGGCCCCACGCGGCGACGAGGTCCTGGACGAGACGGCGCCGGCCGGTGACAGCTACATCGCGGAGATCGCTCGACGGTGGGAGGAGTCGACCGCGGCGGCGGCCGAAGCCGGTGTGCGGGTGGTGACGATGCGGACCGGCGTCGTGGTGTCCGGACGCGGCGGTGCTCTCGGCAAGCTGGTTCCGCTCTTCCGGCTGGGTGTCGGCGGACGGTTGGGCTCGGGCCGGCAGTACTGGTCCTGGATCGGCCTGCACGACTACGTGCGTGCGGTGCGGTTCCTGCTCGACCGGGACGACATCTCGGGTGCGGTGAATGTCTGTGCGCCCACGCCCGTGACCAACGCCGAGTTCACCAAGGCCCTCGGCCGCGTCCTGCACCGTCCGACGGTTCTCGTCGTGCCCGGCTTTGCCCTGCGGCTCCCGCTGCGCGACTTCGCCACGGACCTGCTCGGCGGGCAGCGGGTGATCCCGCGTCGACTGCTCGACGCCGGGTTCACGTTCGACGAGCCCAACCTGGACTCAGCGCTGGAGAGGGAGTTCGCAACGCGCTGAAGTCGTGATGCCGGCCGGTACAGCTTCTGTCAAGAATCGCTGGAGTCATCGGTTCTTCAATAGAATCCGGCGCTTCAAGGACGAGATGGAACAGTTCTTTATCGCTTTCGTACATTCCGACCAAGGCAGTGATCCGAACATCCTGTCCAAGCGTCCGCGAACGCGGCATCGGAGTGCTTTTGTGCGGGCCAGGGCGTCGCCGGATCTGGATACCGTGTCACCCATGGCCGATGCCTGGCTATCCGACACCCGCTCGTCGTATGACACCGACGCCTCCGGATACGCCGAGAAGGTACGTGGATTGCTCGATGAGAGGCCGTACCTCCGCGCGAGCCTGGCGTTGTTCGCCGAGTTGCTGCACGGTGCCGGCGGCGGGCCGGTCGCCGATGTTGGCTGCGGAACGGGGTACGTCACCGGCTACCTCCACGACGCCGGAGTGGACGTTTTCGGCATCGATCTCTCGCCCGAGATGATCGCCATCGCTCGGCGCGACTATCCAGACCTTCGCTTCCAGGTCGGAACGATGACCGACCTCGCCCTGGCGGACGACTCGCTCGCCGGCATAGTCGCGTTCTGGTCCGTGATCCACGTGCCCGACCAGGCCATGCCCGGCGTGCTCGAGCAGTTCCGTCGAGTGTTGCGACCACAAGGTTTGTTACTGGTCGGCTTTCACGTCGGTGACGAGACGCGACACACGTCCGAGGGCTACACGGGTCGTCCAATCAACGTTGATAGTCACCATCGGCGGCCGAGCAAGGTCATGGGTTGGCTTCGTGACGCGGGGTTCACGATTGAGGCCGAGCTGGTCATCGGACCGGACGAGGATGTGCCGGGAGCCGTCATCTTTGCGCGCAGCGACGCCTGACCGCGCCGGACGACAGCAGGTGTCGGCCTCCTGCGTCCGAACGCTCGCGGTCAGCCGCGCCGGACGTCGTAGACCTGCCAGGCCGGTCCTTCGCGCACCAGGGTGACCACCCACCGCGCGGACCCTCGCCCCGGTCGGGAGCTGGACACCGCACCGTCAGAGTCGACGAGCTCGTAGGGCGGCATCACGTCGACGACCCGCAGCACGACCCGTCGATCAGCGCTCTCGACAACCTCGACCGAGGTGGGCACGAGCCGCACTCCGCGAGGCCGTGTGGCCGCTGGCCCGCAGCTGGCCCAACAGCTCGGTGTCGCGCGCGAGCGCCGGCGACCCGGCGGCGTAGACATCGTCGAGGGCGTCGTCGTCGGCACTGGCGAAGGCCGCTGACCGGGCTTGGTCGAGAGCGGCCAGCACCGCCGACCAGTCGGCAGGAGCCGCCGGCTCGCTCGCCGGTCCGACCGCCGCCGCACTCCCCCGCCCGTTGCTGCCGGCCCACACCACCCCGGTCAGCGCAGCCACCGACACCCCGCAGAGGACCAGCAGCAGTCCCACCGCGGGCCGCACCGGCACGGCGCGCAGAGCCCGCGCGAGACGACGCACCGGCCGACGGCCGCGGCCGTGCCTGCGCCGACGGGGAGGCGCAGGCACGGCCGGCTCCGGCGGGGACATGGGGCGGACCCGCACCTCGTGCGTGAGCGCCGGTGCCGGCCCGCGCTCGACGTCAGGTCGCGGACCGGTCGGCAGGTGCACCGGCTCGGCGGCGCAGGACTCGAACACCGCGACGGCCATCTCGTCTGCCGACGGGCGCTGGCGCGGGTCAGGGTCGAGCGCCGCCTCGACGACGGCGACCAGCGCGGGCGGCATCGCCGGCCCGGCGGCGGTCAGCAGCGGGCGACGGGCGCCGGTCTCGTCGTACGGCGGGCGCCCGGTCAACGCCGCGAAGCACACGGCGGCGAGGCCGTGGACATCGGCGGCCGGTCCGGGTGGCTCACCGGCGAGCACAGCCGGGTCGAGGAAGCCGGCGGTGCCGGCGACGACGCCGGCCGGACCGAGGGGCTCGCTCACGAGCCGGCAGACCCCGAGGTCGCTCAGCAGCGGTCGGCCGTCGCTGGTGAAGAGGACGTTGGCGGGAGTCACGTCGCCGTGGACCAGGGCCCGCGCGTGCACCGCCGCCAACGCGCCCGCCAGGGGCACCGCGACCGTGACGACCTCGCCCGCACGCAGCCGGCGGGTGGCGAGCAGGCCGGCGAGGCTGCCGCCGCCGGCGTGGTCGAGCACCAGCACGAGCTCGTCGGCGGTGCCGACAACGGTGCGCAGCCGCACGACGTGGGGATGGTCGACGCAGGACAGCGCAGCCGCCTCGCGGCGCAACCGGTCGCGCGCGGCGAGATCGCGCGGCGTGCGCAGCCGCTTGAGCGCCACCGGCTCACCGCTCGCCGACTCCCGGGCCAGCCACACCTCGCCGCTCGCGCCGAACCCGAGCAGCTCGACCACGTCGTAGCCGGGCAGCTCCCAGCCCGGCGGGCTCGGTCCGATGGCGCGTTCGGTCATCGGACCAGCGTGCTCCAGAGCGCGCACCCGGCCGTCGGAGTTGTCCACAGCCACCGGATAGCGTCGGCCGGCATGAAGATCCTCGCGACGTCCGGCGGCTTCCTCCCGGGCGAGACCAGTCCCTTCCACCGGCAGCGCGGGCCGCTGATCGAGCACGCCATCGAGCTGGCCGGGTCCCCCGAGCGACCGCGGATCTGCCACCTCGCGACCGCCACCGGCGACAACCTCGTCGGTGTCGCCGGCTTCTACCGCGCCTTCGCCGGCTCCGACGTGCGCGCGACGCACCTCGAGCTGTTCACGATGCCCAACGTGCCCGACATGCGCGACCACCTGCTGGCTCAGGACGTGATCTGGGTCGGCGGTGGCTCGGTCGCCAACCTGCTCGCCGTCTGGCGGGTGCACGGCCTGGACGAGGTCATGCGGGAGTGCTGGGAGGCCGGTGTCGTGCTGGCCGGTGTCTCGGCGGGCTCGATCTGCTGGCACGTGGGCGGCACCACCGACTCGTTCGGCCTCAAGCTCCGTGCGGTCACCAACGGGCTGGCGCTGCTGCCCTATGGCAACGGCGTGCACTACGACTCCGAGGAGGAGCGCCGTCCGCTGCTGCACCGGCTGGTCGCCGACGGCACGCTGCCCACGTCGTACGCGACCGATGACGGGGTCGGCCTGTCCTACGAGGGCACCGAGCTCGTCGAGGCGGTCGCGGACCGCCCCGGGGTCGCGGCGTACAAGGTCGAGCGCGGCGCGGACGGGCAGGCGGTCGAGACCCGCATCGAGCCCCGGCTGCTGCCCGGCGCCGAGTGACGGCACCAGGGCACGAGGCCGGTCAGATCGTGATGGCCACCTTGCCGCGCGCTTTGCCTGCCACAAGGTGGCGTACGGCGTCGGCCGCGTCGTCCAGCGGGTAGGTCCGGTCGATGCTCGGCGTCACCGAGCCGGCCTCGATCATCCCGGTCAGGACGTCGAGGTCCCGGTAGTTCTCCTTGGGCATCTGCATCGTCAGCCGTTGACCCACGAAGGGCGAGATCACCAGCGCCCGCAGCTGTCGGCCCATGCCGGTGATCTTTCCGCCGTCCTCGCCGCCGACGATGACGAGGGTCCCGCGGTCGGTGAGCGCGCGCCGGAGCCGCGCGAGCGTGGAGTTGCCGCCGGTGTCGATGATCAGGTCGTAGCTGGTTCGTGCCGTCGGCGAAGTCCTGCGTGGTGTAGTCGATCACGTGGTCGGCGCCCAGGGAGCGGACCAGGTCGGTCTTCGCCGTGCTGCTGACACCGGTCACCTGCGCGCCGAACGCCTTGGCCAGCTGGACCGCGTAGCTGCCGACGCCGCCGGACGCGCCGATGACGAGAACCCGCTGGCCCGCTTCGACCCGGCCGGCGTCGCGCAGCGCCTGCAGGGCGGTGAGCCCGGACACCGGGACGACGGCGGCCTGCTCGAACGTGAGGTTCGCCGGCTTGGCCGCGAGCTTGTCCTCCAGCGCCACGGCGTACTCGGCGAAGGAGCCGCGGCTGATGCCGAACACCTCGTCGCCCACCGCGAACCTGGTCACCGCAGAACCGACGGCAGCGACGGTGCCGGCGACATCCAGCCCCGGCACCCGGTTCTTCGGCTTCCGGAACCCCATCCCCATGACCCGCATCGCGTAGGGCTTGCCCGTGAGCAGGTGCTCCGTGCCGCGGTCAAGACCGGCCGCCTGGACGGAGACGAGCACCTCGTTCGCGGCGATCTCGGGACGGTCGACCTGGGCCAGGTGCAGGACGTCGGCGGTGCCGTAGGTGTCCTGCACGACCGCGCGCATCGTGTTCATGTGACTGCTTCCTCTCCACCGGCGGGGCGCTCCCGCCGTACTTAGTACGGCTAAGGTATCGTACTAAGTACGAAAGCGCTAGCCCCAGGAGGAAAGATGGCGCAGCAGGTGACCACCAGAGCGCAGGACCGCGCTCCGCTGAGCCGCGATCGCGTGCTGCTCGGCGCCATGGCGGTGGCCGACGCCGGCGGGATCGGGTCACTCACGATCCGCTCGCTCGCCTCCGAGCTCGGCGTCAAGCCGATGTCGGTCTACCACCACGTCGCCAACAAGGACGAGATCCTCGACGGCATCGTCGACCTCGTCTTCAGCGAGATCGAGCTGCCCTCCCCCGATGGCGATTGGCGGGCCGAGATGCGCCGGCGCGCGATCTCGGCCCGAGCCGTGCTGCGGGTGCACCCCTGGGCGATCCCGCTGCTGCAGTCGCGGACCAACCCCGGACCAGCGACGCTTGCGACACCACAACGCGGTCATCGGCGCGTTGCGGGCCGGGGGTTTCTCGATGGCGATGACTGCCCACGCCTACGCCCTGATGGACAGCTATGTCTTCGGGTTCGCCCTGTCCGAGGCGGCGCTTCCCATCAACGGTCCGGAGACCGTCACCGAGGTGGCCGACGAGATGATGCATCTCTTCTCCCCCGCCGACTATCCGCACCTCCTCGAGTTCACGGTCGAGCACATCCTCAAGCCCGGCTACGACTTCGGGGCGGAGTTCGAGTTCGGGCTGGACCTGGTTCTCGACGGTCTCCAGCGGTCGTCGCAGGGCGCCGAATGACCCGTTCTCGCCGGACCAGGTCCTGGCTCACCCGCCGCCGCTGCGAGCTCGCTGAGGACGGCTCGCCCGCGTTGCGGCTGCGAGCCTGCGAGGACGTGCACCGCACTCGACGACCGAAGGCTGACCGTGACAAACCTGGCGACCGACCCCTCCCTCGCAGCCAGGCCCAGCACGCGACCGCTGCCCCTGGTGATCCAGGGCGGCATGGGCGTCGCGGTGTCGTCGTGGCGGCTCGCCTCCGCGGTGGCCCGCACCGGCCAGCTCGGCGTGGTGTCCGGCGTCGCTCTCGACGCGGTCCTCGCGCGTCGCCTGCAGGACGGCGACCCCGACGGCGACGTACGACGTGCGCTGGCGGCCTTCCCTGTACCGGAGGTCGCCGAGCGGGCGCTCGCCACGTACTACCGACCGGACGGGCGGCCCCCGGGGACGCCGTACCGGCCGGTGCCGCGCCTCGCCCTGCGGCAGGACCGCGCCGCGCAGGAGCTGGCCGTCCTCGGCAACTTCGTCGAGGTGTGGCTGGCCAAGGACGGCCACGACGGCACGGTCGGGGTGAACTACCTCGAGAAGGTGCAGATGGCCACGCCCACCGCGGCGTACGGCGCCATGCTGGCCGGCGTCGACTACGTGCTGATGGGCGCGGGCATCCCCCGCGACATCCCCGCCCTGCTGAACCGGCTGGCCACCCACGACGCCGTACGGCTGCCGGTCGACGTCGCAGGCAGCGACGGTGAGCACGCCGTCGAGCTGGACCCGCGCGACCTGCTCGGCGCTGACCTGCCCCCGCTGGTGCGCCCGATGTTCCTGGCGATCGTGTCCGCGCACGTCCTCGCTGCCTACCTGGCCCGCGACGAGCACATCCGCCCGGACGGGTTCGTCATCGAGGGACCGCGCGCCGGTGGGCACAACGCGCCGCCGCGCGGACGCCTGACGCTCGACGCCCTCGGACAGCCCGTCTTCGGGCCCCGCGACGACGCCGACCTCGACAAGGTCGCGGCCCTGGGCCTGCCGTTCTGGCTGGCCGGGTCCTACGGCACCCCGGAGGGTCTGGCCGCCGCACTCGCTGCGGGCGCGACCGGTGTGCAGGTCGGCACCGTGTTCGCGATGAGCGAGGAGTCCGGGCTCGCACCCGACCTGCGCGCGCAGCTGGTGGCCCGGCTGGTCGACGAGACCCTGGACGTGCGCACCGACCCCGTCGCCTCCCCCACCGGGTTCCCGTTCAAGGTCGTCGCAGCTGCCGGGCACGCTGTCCGACCCCGCGGAGCGGACCGCACGGCCACGGCTGTGCGACCTCGGCTACCTCCGCACGCCCTACCTGCGGGCGGGCGGCGCGATCGGCTACCGCTGCCCGGCCGAGCCCGTGCACACCTTCGTGCGCAAGGGCGGCGCCGTCGAGGACACCGTCGGCCGGGCCTGCCTGTGCAACAGCCTCACGGCGAACGTCGAGCTGGGGCAGACCCGGCCCGACGGCTACGTCGAGAAGCCGATGGTCACCCTCGGCGCGGACATCGACGGGTCCCGTCGGCTGGCCGGGCTGCACCCGGCCGGCTGGTCGGCCCGGGACGCCCTGCAGTGGCTGATGCGCGACCACTGGACGCACCCGAACACCGAGGTGGCCGCAGTCGGGAAGTGATCGCCGGTCCCTGGCGGTTGGCACGGGGGATGACGGTCACCGACAAGCCCTCTGCCGTCGGCCTGCGCTCCGAGCGCGGGCCGGTGCTGATCGGGCTCATGCTCTGCACCGCACTGGTGGCGCTGGACGCGACGATCCTGGCCACGGCCGTGCCCTCGATCGTGCGCGACCTGGGCTCGTTCTCCCAGTTCCCGTGGCTGTTCTCCATCTACCTGCTGACCCAGGCCGTCACCACACCCATCTACGGCAAGCTCGCCGACATCCTCGGTCGCCGGCCGGTCCTCTTCTTCGGGATCGCCGTCTTCCTGGTGGGCTCGATCCTCTGCGGCGTGGCCTGGAGCATGCCGACCCTCATCGTCGCCCGCGCGGTGCAGGGCATCGGCGCCGGCGCGATCCTGCCGATGACCATCACCGTCGTCGGCGACCTCTACTCGGTGCAGGAGCGGGCCCGGGTGCAGGGCTACATCGCGAGCGTCTGGGGCGCCGCCGCGGTCATCGGACCCACCCTTGGCGGGTTCTTCTCCGACTACCTGAGCTGGCGCTGGATCTTCTTCATCAACATCCCCCTCAGCGCCGTCGCGGCCTGGATGATCTGGCGCAGCTTCCACGAGAAGGTCGTGCGCCGCGAGCACAAGCTGGACGTCGCGGGCGCGGTCCTGCTCACCGTCGGCTTCTCGTTGCTCATCCTCGGGCTGCTCGAGGGCGGCGTGGCCTGGGACTGGGACTCCCCGATCAGCTATGCCGTCTTCGTCGGCGGCGCACTCGCGCTGGTCGCGTTCGTCCTGGTCGAACGACGGGCGGCCGAACCGGTGCTGCCGCTGTGGGTGTTCAGCCGGCGCGTCCTCATCGGGGGCAACCTCGCCGCAGTCGCCATCGGCGTCGCTCTGATCGGTCTCACGTCCTACGTGCCGACGTACGTCCAGGGCGTGCTCGGAACGAGTGCCCTGGTGGCCGGCTTCGCGCTGGCCGCCATGGTCGTCGGCTGGCCGATCTCGGCGGCGCTCTCCGGTCGGGTCTACCTGCGGATCGGGTTCCGGGACACCGCACTGATCGGCAGCCGTCATCGTGATGGTCGGCGCCGTGCTGTCGTGCTGCTGACGGCGACCTCACCGATGCTGGCCGTGGCCGGTGCCACCTTCGTGATCGGGCTCGGCTTCGGTCTCGTGCGGCTCCGACCATCGTCGCGGTGCAGTCGGTGGTCGACTGGCAGCGCCGCGGCGTCGTCACCGGCACCAACCTGTTCTGCCGCAACCTCGGCAGCGCAGTCGGCGTGGCCGTGTTCGGCGCGATCGCCAACCACACGCTCGACAACGCGATGGCCCACCGACGGCCGACGTCGCCGGGAAGCTGCCACCGACTGCCGAGGCCGAACGCCTGGTGCTTGACGGCCACGCGCTGTCCGGACCGGTCCAGGCCTTCGTCCGTTCGGCGTTGTTCGACGCGTCGCACGCGTGTTCCTCGGCGTCCTGGCCTCAACCGTCTTCCTGTTCGGCGTGCTGTGGCTGATGCCGCGCAAGACCGAGCCGCTCGAGTTCGACCCCGTCACTCCTCCAGGCTGACCACGGCACGCTCGCGGTCCGAGCGGCGCGCCGCGTCGAGCACCTCGAGCACCGCGACCGCATCGCGCGGGTCGACCGGCGGCGGCTGGCCGTCGCGCACCATCGCGACCACGGCGGGGTAGAAGTCCGACCAGCTCCCGGGCGCGCGGGCGACCGGCTCGCGTTCGTCCCCCCGCACCAACCAGCCGCGATGGTCGGCGTCCTGATCGAGCCAGTCCCGGTACGCCGTGGTCTCGTCGTCGACGGCCGCCACCACGTAGGCCCCGTCGCGTCCGAGCAGCCGCAGCCGCGGGCCGGGTGCACCCGCCAGAGCAGTGGCGCCGAGATGGCTGCGGGCACCGGAGACGTGCTCCAGCGCGACGAACGTGACGTCGTCACCGACCGTGCTCAGGGCGGCCAGCTCGGCGTAGACCGTGGCCACCGGGCCGAGCAGGTTGATGGACGCGTCGACGAGGTGCGACTGCAGGTCGAGCAGCAGGCCACCGCCGTCATCGGTGGAGAGCTGCTCCCGCCACCGCTGCTTGGGCACCGGGCGCCAGCGCTCGTAGCGGGCCTCCAGCCGGATCACGTCGCCGATCGCGCGGCTGTCCAGCACGCGCCGAGCGGTCAGGTGGTCCGAGTCCCACCGCCGGTTCTGGAAGACCGTCAGCGGGACGGCGCGCTCCGCGGCGAGGTCGACCACCCGACGCGCGTGCCCGGCATCGGTCGCGAGCGGCTTGTCGACCACGAGCGCCGTGCCCGTCTCGATCGCAGCGACCGCCTGCTCGACGTGCGCGGTGTTGGGCGAGGCGAGGACCGCGAGGTCGATGCTGTCCGCGATGGCCCACACGTCGTCGGCAGACGGAACCACGGTCACGCCGGGCAGCTCGGCCCGCGCAGCTTCGGCGCGCTCGGCGTTGCTCGTCACGACGTGGGTGACCCGCAGGCCGGCGGTCTCCCGCAGCAGCGGTGCATGGATCTCCCGGCCGGCCATGCCGTAGCCGACCAGGGCGACGCGCAGCTCCTCGACCGTCACCTGCGCAAGCGTAGGCTGGCGACGTGTCCGAGCTGGTGCAGGTCCACGCCGGCCTCGTCCCGTACGACGAGGCGTGGGCCGAGCAACGCCGCCTGCACGCCGCCCGGGTGGCCGGCGAGGCGCCCGACACCGTGCTGCTGCTCGAGCATCCGCCGGTCTACACCGCGGGCAAGCGCACCGCCGCGGAGGAGCGGCCGACCGACGGCACCCCCGTCATCGACGTGGACCGCGGCGGCAAGATCACCTGGCACGGTCCCGGCCAGCTGGTCGGCTACCCGATCGTGCGGCTGCCCGACCCGGTCGACGTCGTGGCCCACGTCCGCCGGGTCGAGGAGGCGCTGATCCTCGCCTGCGCCGACCTCGGGGTCGAGGCGACGCGGGTGGACGGGCGCTCCGGCGTCTGGGTCCTGGGCACCGACGGCGGGCAGGACCGCAAGATCGCCGCGATCGGCATCCGGGTCTCCGCCGGAGTCACCATGCACGGCTTCGCGCTGAACTGCGACTGCGACCTGAGCTGGTTCGACCGCATCGTCCCGTGCGGGCTCACCGACGCCACCGTGACCTCGCTCAGCCAGGAGACCGGCCGCGACATCACGGTCGCCGAGGCCACGCCGTACGTCGAGAAACGCCTGGCCGAGGTGCTGCGCGCGAGCTGAACCTCGACAGTTTCGGTCGCGGTGTTAGGGATCGGTGGGACGGGGCAGGTGCCGCTTCCGCCCGTAACACCGACCGTTCTCTGGAGGAACACACGATGGCTCGCAACACTCTGTCCCGAACGCTGCACGACGTGGGGCTCGCTGCATGGTTCGGCGGGTCGCTGATGGGTGCCGTGGGGCTCAACGCCGCCGCCGGCGCCGTCGACGACCCGGCGCAGCGTGGCCGCGTCGTGAACGAGGGCTGGGACCGCTGGACGCCGCTGAACGCCGGCGCGATCGGTGCCCACCTGCTCGGCGGCGCCGCGATCCTGCTCGCCAACCGCAAGCGCGTCGCCGGCCAGCAAGGCGTGGCCGGGATGACCGCGGTCAAGACCGTGCTGACCGGTGCGGCCCTGGGCGTCACCGCCTACAGCCGGATCCTCGGCCGACAGGTCGCCGCCCGCAAGGACGTGCCGGTCGGGGCGGGCACCCAGCCCATCGCGCAGACGCCGGACAACGTGGCGAAGGCCCAGCAGCAGCTGAAGGCCCTGCAGTGGGCGGTCCCCGCGACCACCGCGGCGATCCTGGCCGTCAACGCCTACGCCGGTGAGCAGCAGCGGCCCTCCGAGGTCGCCAAGGGTGTGCGCGGCCGCGCCCGTTCGCTCGCCCACATCGGCTAGGCCCACCGCGAGCACGCCGCTCGGACGGTCGTCACCGGACCGACGTACGCTGGTCCGGTGACGATCGCTCCGGAGGGCCGCAAGCTGCTGCGCCTCGAGGTCCGCAACGCCGAGACGCCGATCGAGAAGAAGCCCGACTGGATCAAGACGCGGGCGAAGATGGGCCCGGAATACACCGAGCTCAAGAGCCTGGTGAAGCGCGAGGGCCTGCACACCGTCTGCGAGGCCGCCGGCTGCCCCAACATCTTCGAGTGCTGGGAAGACCGCGAGGCGACCTTCCTCATCGGCGGCGACCAGTGCACCCGGCGGTGCGACTTCTGCCAGATCGACACCGGCAAGCCCGCCGCGCTCGACCGTGACGAGCCGCGCCGGGTGGCCGAGTCGGTGCAGGCGATGGGCCTGCGCTACGCCACGATCACCGGCGTCGCCCGCGACGACCTGCCCGACGGCGGTTCATGGCTGTACGCCGAGACCGTGAAGCAGATCCACGCCCTCAACCCCGGCACCGGCGTCGAGAACCTGATCCCCGACTTCAACGGCAAGCCCGACCTGCTCGCCGAGGTGTTCGACTCCCGTCCCGAGGTGCTCGCGCACAACGTCGAGACGGTGCCGCGCATCTTCAAGCGGATCCGGCCGGCGTTCACCTACGAGCGCTCCCTCGACGTGATCACGCAGGCCCGCGACTTCGGGCTCGTGACCAAGTCCAACCTGATCCTCGGCATGGGCGAGGAGCGCGCCGAGGTCAGCCAGGCGCTGCGCGACCTGCACGACGCCGGGCTGCGAGCTGATCACGATCACCCAGTACCTCCGCCCCTCGAAGCGCCACCACCCGGTCAGCCGCTGGGTCCGGCCCGGAGGAGTTCGTCGAGCTGCAGGCCGAGGCCGAGCAGATCGGGTTCGCCGGGGTGATGTCCGGGCCGCTGGTGCGCTCGTCGTACCGCGCTGGACGTCTCTACCAGCAGGCGGTGCAGGCCCGGCAGGCCCCCGCGCGCGCCTGACAGGCCCCATCGCGGCAGCCAGGTTTTTCCTCAGCGTCACACGGCGGTAACCCGCGTCCACTGCACTTGAGGCATGACGACACCGCTGCTTCCCCCGCTCGTGTCCTTCCCCGATCTCCTGCGTAGCGCCGTGGCCGTGATCACCTCCCGCGTGGCCGAGGACTCCCGGCGCAACGCGAACGAGGCGTTCGAGGCCCTGCAGTCGCGGCGCGAGGACTCCACGGCGAGCCAGGACCTGATCGCCTCGCTGCGCCCACCGCTGTCGACGGCATACCGCGAGCTCGCCTGACCGAGGGGCACGTATCCTGCCGCCCATGGCACGCATCGGGCGCAAGAAGTCGGACTCGGGCTCGGTAGCGCCGACCTCGACTGCAGGCAGGGCGGGCAAGAAGGCGGCCGCGGCCGAGGGAGAGGCCAAGCAGAGCAGGCGCGGCCAGATCCGCGCCGCCTACAAGATGACCCGCAAGGTCGACCCGCTGGTCGGCTGGGTGACCCTGGCGACCGGGTTCGTCACCTTCGCGGTCGTGCTGGCGATCGGGTTCCTCGTCGGCCAGCCCGATCTACCTCGGCGCTCATCGGCCTGATGCTCGGCCTGCTCGCCGCGACCATCGTCTTCGGCCGCCGGGCCGAGAAGGCGGCCTACTCCCAGGTGGAGGGCCAGCCGGGCGCGGCCGCGGCTGCGCTCAACATGATGCGCAAGGGCTGGACGGTGACCCCCGGGGTCGCCGTGACCCGCAACCAGGACCTCGTCCACCGTGCCGTCGGCCGGCCGGGCGTCGTGCTGATCGGTGAGGGCCCGCCCCACCGGGTCGGCAACCTGCTCGCGCACGGAGAAGAAGAAGGTCACGCGGTTCGTGCCCGACGTGCCGGTCTACGAGGTGCAGGCCGGCGACGAGGACGGCCAGGTGCCGCTGCGCAAGCTCAACCGGCACCTGACCAAGCTGCCCCGGAACCTGAAGAACGCCCAGGTCGCCGAGGTGAACCGCCGCCTCAAGGCGCTGGGGACGATGAACCTGCCGATCCCCAAGGGGCCGATGCCCAAGGGCACGAAGATGCCGCGGGGCCCGCGGCGCTGACCCGAGCGCTAGCGGGTGTGCAGGACCACGGTCCCGGCGGCCCGGTCGTGCAGCCCCCGGCCGTCGCGGTCCCAGATCAGGGCCGGGATGAGCAGCAGGAGCAGCGCAGTCCGCAGCGTGGCCCGGGGCACGCCCACGGGCCGGCCGTCGAGCCGGACGATCTGCAGCCCGCGGATCCGCTGACCGGCGGACGCCCCGCCCAGGACGGTGAGGACGAGACCTCCAGCGCGAAGACCGGGGTGGTCCAGGCCGGGTCACGCGTGAGACCCCAGGCCAGCGCCGCGCACAGCACCGCGTCGACCAGGAAGGCCGCGAGCCGGGCTCCGAACCCGGCCACGCTGCCCCGACCCTCCGCGGGCAGGCCCAGCCGCTCCCCGGCGTACGACGTGGACTCCCCGCGTCACCGAGCCGGGCCCCTGCAGCCAGGACGCGACGTCCCGCCTCTCGACCATGATCGGAGCGTACCCGGGCGCCGAGCGTGCCCGGCCGGGGTCGCCGCAGGGCTCGTAACACGGCGGAAACACCGGGGTGATGCCCGGGAAACCGCTCCGGTCTACGGTCGTCGCGACGGTGCAACCAGCGCCGCCGCCAGGCGACGAGGAGGGATGGATGTTCAGCAACGCCGACGAGGTCCTGACGTACATCAAGGACGAGGACGTGAAGTTCATCGACGTCCGCTTCTGCGACCTGCCCGGCGTCATGCAGCACTTCAACGTCCCGGCCAGTCGGTGGACGAGGACTTCTTCACCGACGGGCCAGATGTTCGACGGCTCCTCGATCCGCGGCTTCCAGGCGATCCACGAGTCGGACATGAAGCTGATCCCCGACCCGACGACGGCCTTCGTCGACTCCGTTCCGGGCCGAGAAGACGCTCGCGCTGAACTTCTCCATCGTCGACCCGTTCACCGACGAGCCCTACAGCCGCGACCCGCGCAACATCGCCGCCAAGGCCGAGGCCTACCTGCAAGGCTCCGGCATCGCCGACACCGTGCTACTTCGGGCCGGAGGCGGAGTTCTACGTCTTCGACGACGTGCGCTTCGAGACCAAGCAGAACGCGGGCTACTACTACATCGACTCCATCGAGGGCGCCTGGAACACCGGCCGCGTCAGGAGGAGGGCGGCAACCGCGGCTACAAGACCCGCTACAAGGGCGGCTACTTCCCGGTGCCCCCGGTCGACCACTACGCCGACCTGCGCGACCAGATGACGCTCGCGCTCGAGCGCGGCCGGCCTCGAGGTCGAGCGGGCGCACCACGAGGTGGGCACCGCCGGCCAGGCCGAGATCAACTACAAGTTCGACATCGCTGCTGCACGCCGGCCGACCAGCTGATGCTGTTCAAGTACATCATCAAGAACGTCGCGTGGGCGGCCGGCAAGACGGCGACCTTCATGCCCAAGCCGCTCTTCGGTGACAACGGCTCAGGCATGCACTGCCACCAGTCGCTGTGGAAGGACGGCGCGCCGCTGTTCTACGACGAGCTCGGCTACGCCGGGCTGTCGGACATGGCCCGCTACTACATCGGCGGCCTGCTCAAGCACGCGCCGTCGCTGCTCGCGTTCACCAACCCGACGGTGAACAGCTACCACCGCCTGGTGCCGGGCTTCGAGGCGCCGGTCAACCTGGTCTACTCGCAGCGCAACCGCTCGGCGTGCATCCGCATCCCGATCACCGGGTCGAACCCGAAGGCCAAGCGGCATCGAGTTCCGCGTGCCCGACCCGTCGTCGAACCCCTACCTCGCGTTCTCGGCGATGCTGATGGCCGGCCTCGACGGCATCAAGAACAAGATCGAGCCGCCGAGCCGGTCGACAAGGACCTCTACGAGCTGCCGCCGGACGAGCACGCCGAGATCCCGCAGGTGCCCGGCTCGCTGCCCGAGGTGCTGCTACGCGCTCGAGGAGGACCACGACTACCTGCTCGAGGGCGGCGTGTTCACCCCGGACCTGATCGAGACCTGGATCGACTGGAAGCGCGACCAACGAGGTCGACCCGATCCGGCTGCGCCCGCACCCCCACGAGTTCGAGCTCTACTACGACATCTAGGTCTAACGGTCCGGCTAGGGACCTGCGCGTCTGTCAGCCGACCAGGTCCCTAGTCCTTCACGTCGAGCTCAGACCTCAGCTGCTCCAGCATCGCCTTCTCCCCCTCGCTGACCTGCACGGCTCCGAACCCCATGAACCCACCTTCCTTCGCGGCCGCGGCAGCGGCCTCCGCGGTGCTGACGAGCCAGCTGCGGAACCCGTCGTACTCGTCCTGCGCTGCCTTGGCCTCGACGATGTCGCAGACTGCCCGGAGCTCCGTGAGGACCTGAGACCCAACCGGCGAGTCCTTGGCGGGCTTGAAGTCGGAGAGGGGATTCTCCTTTCGCTGCGTCATGGCCTGCAGCTCCAGGGCGACCTCGGTCAGGAGCTGCTCACGGCTCGGCGGGTTGGTCGCGGAGCGCAAGGTCGCCATCGTTTCTTTGGCCACCTCGAACGGGCCGCCCGGATCGGCGAGCGAGATGGCCATCCCCGCCACGAACGGCGCACGCCGGACCCTGACCCACTCCTCATTCGAAAACGCGTCCTTCGTCGTCACAGCAACTCCTCTCACAACCACCTCGGACCGGGCGCCACGAGGCTAGGTTGACCGGCCGCGCGCATCATCGCTCGCCGCGGATGAGCAGGTGGCTGAGGGGCACCTGTGCGGTGGGGCCCTACTCCCAGGCCCCCGGTTCACGGCGCAGGCCCAGCACGAGCAGGTACGCCGGCCGCCGCGGGAGTGTCGGAGCTTGAACCACGCCACCGCTAGTCTGAGTCATGCCCCGAGGGTCGATCTCCCACATGACCGACAGGCCCCGGTGAGGTGACGTGTCGTCGTCTGGGGCGTGAATTCGAAGTTGTCCGGGTCCGTGCCTCAAGCTTCCGCGCGAGCACCGCCGGGGCACGTTGCGGTGTGCGACCCATTGGTCGGCGCCGGATGAACCACTCCGCGACCGCCAGGTTGATCACCCAGCCTGCGCCGTTGAGGAGCGCAGTAGCCGTCTCGCCGGTTCCGAAGATGGCGCCTCCGAAGCCCAGCGTGAACAACTGCGTCCCGGCGCCGAGCCCGATGGCGTAGCCGCGCATCATCCACGCCCGGTGCCGGGCGATCTCGCGGCCCTTGATCGCGACGAAGCCCAGGATGATGCACGCGATCATGGCCGTACCGAAGGTCAAGCGCAGCACGGTCAGCAGCTCACCGCCGTGACGGAGGCGGGGATAGAACAGTGCTAGCCAGATGCCCGATCCCGCCGCGGTGATTCCCAGTGGCACCAGGAGGCGGCCTGTCCGGCGATGCCAGGTGCGGGTACGGCGTCGGCGCGATGTCGGGAACTGGAAGGCGCCGATGACAAC
The DNA here is from genome assembly GCA_963757295.1 of uncultured Actinomycetota bacterium. Classification (GTDB taxonomy): domain Bacteria; phylum Actinomycetota; class Actinomycetes; order JACCUZ01; family JACCUZ01; genus JBDUAP01. The sequence goes on from CAVWQZ010000001.1 coordinate 265,606, forward strand.
GAACGCGGTGCCGCAGACCACGTGCATGATCACCGGAACCGGCGAAGCAGGTGGGCCGTTCGCGGCCTCAGGGTCTCCGGCCAGCCCGACGAGAAGCCGGGCCAGACCGGGAAGGAGGCCGAGCAGGGCCAGCCCTGCCGCCGCGAACCAGATCCGTCGGTTCGACCGGGATGGGCGGCGCTCCCGCTGACGGGGTAGCCGGACCTCACTCACGCGCGCCATTGTCCCTCCAGGCCGGCTGATCGGAGGGCGAACGGTCCGTTGGGATCGTGATCAGCCAGGACTACGGGGTGTAGACGCGGGTGGCGGCGCGTTGGATCGCGCGGCGCGGCCAGCTCCGGTGAGCGACGCCGACCAGCGCCAGCCCGACCACCCCGGCGAACGTCACGGCGACCGCCGGCGACGTCAGGTCGGCCACCAAGCCGGACAGCAGGAACGTCGCGGCGGTCATCGCGCTGAAGCCGGCCGCGGCCAGACCGATCACCCGACCGCGGAACTTGGCCGGGCTGACCAGACTCACGGTCGCCATCAACGGCACCATGAAGCCCTGGCAGAGGCCGCTCAGGAACCACAGCACGAGCGCGACCTCCCACGGCGGTGACACGCACGTCGCGAGCAGCGGCAGACACGTCAGCACGGCCAGCGGCAGGATCGCGCGCACCTGCCGCAGCGGCCCGAACCGACCGATGACGAAGGCGCCCAGTGCCGCTCCCGCCGGCAGGCTCGCCATCAGGGCCGCGCCGACGGCCGAGGACGCGCCGTCCGCGCGCGCGTAGGCAAGCCCCACCGCCTCCGGTGCGATGAGGAAGACGGACGCACCCCAACCGAGCAGCACCAACGCGCGCAGCGCCGGGTCGTCGAACACGAGCCGCCAGCCGGCGCGGAGATCGGTGAGCAGGCTGGTCCCTCGCTCGGCGGCGTCCCGCGGTGCCGGTCGCCAGCGCAACGTCAACGCGATGACCACGAACGACACGGCGAACGTGGCAGCGTTGAACAGCAGGCCCCACCGCTCGCCGATCGCCACGATGATCACGCCGGCCAGGCAGATGCCGATCACCTGGTCGAGCTGGTAGAGCATCCGCATCAGGCTGTTGCCGGCGACGTAGTCCTTCGGGTCGGTGAGCACGTCGGGAATCACGGACCGCTGCGCGACCTCGTACGGCGCGTAGAACGTCTCAGCGATCAGCAGCAGGCCGAGCAGCACCCAGATCGGGGTCGAGGAGACGGCCACTGCTGCCAGCAGCAGCATGACGATGAAGCGCACCAGGTCGCAGCCGAGCAGGATCACCTTGCGCGGCATCCGGTCCGCGAACGACCCGAGCACCGCGGAGCCGAACACCGCGGGCACGAAGCTGACCACGAACGCGAGGACGGCGAGCAGGGCGCTGTCGGTGCGACGGAGCACCAACGACGCGAGGGCGACCCGCGCGATGTGGTCGCCCCACTCGCTGGTCACCTGCGCGATGACGAGGCCGCGGAACTCCCGGTTCCTCAGCGCGTCGCGGTAGGTCCCCGGCCGGTCCGAGCGGCGCGGCGCGGTCACCGTCCAGCAGCGCACTCACCGGTAGAACACCCCGTCCACCACCGTCCTCGCACGTCGGGTCGACCGTCGGTAGTCATCGACCATCGTGCCTGCTGCGCCCGGCGGGTAGCCCAGGACACGCGCGACTCCCGACAACTCTCGCAAGTCGGTCGGCAGGCTGTCCCCCGGCTTGCCACGCGTGAGCACGAGCGCATTGCGCACCCGGGTCGCGCTTCGCCAGGCGCGGATGAGCGTCTCCGCCTCCTCCTGTTTCACCAGGCCGGCGGCCTCGGCGGCCGTCAGAGCGGCCACCGTTCCCGTCGTACGCAACCCCGCCAGCTCGGCGCCGTGCCGGAGCTGGAGCAGCTGCACGGTCCACTCCACGTCGGCCAGGCCGCCGGGCCCGAGCTTGGTGTGCCGCGCCGGGTCGGCACCGCGCGGCAGCCGCTCCGCGTCGATGCGCGCCTTGATCCGCCGGATCTCCCGCACCGCCGCGTCGTCGATCCCGCCCTCGGGATAGCGCAGCGGGTCGATCAGCTCGACGAACCGGCGGCCGAGCTCCTCGTCACCCGCGACCGGCTCGGCCCGCAGCAACGCCTGGCTCTCCCAGACCTCCGACCACCGCTCGTAGTAGGCCCCGTACGACGCGATCGTGCGCACGAGCGGCCCCTGCCGGCCCTCCGGTCGCAGGTCGGGGTCGATGACGAGAGGCGGTTCAGGAGCAGGTACGCCGAGCAGGCGACGCAGCTCGTTGGCCACCGCGTGCGCCGCGTCGGTCGCGTCCTTCTCGTCGACACCCGGGAGCGGGTCGTGCACGAACAGCACGTCGGCGTCGCTGCCGTATCCCAGCTCGTGCCCGCCGAACCGGCCCATCGCGATGACGGCGATCCGGGTCGGCACGCCGTCGTCCCGGTTGCTCGCGACCGACCGGGTCGCGACGTCCAGTGCGGCCTGCAGCGTCGCGGCGTTGACGTCGGTGAGGGCCGCGCCGACCGCGTCCACATCGAGCAGACCGAGCAGGTCGGCGACCGCCACCCGGAACAGCTCACGACGTCGTACGCCACGAGCCGCCGCGACGGCCTGCTCGCCGTCGTCCTGCCGACCCACCGCTGCGGCGAGCTCGGCGTGCAGCGCGGCGACGGTCCGCGGGACGAGCTCCTCGTCGTCGGCGAGCAGCGCCACCGCCTCCGGCGCACGCAGCAGCAGGTCGACGACGTAGCGGCTGGTCGCGAGCAGCTGCGCCAGCCGCTCGGCGACCGCGCCCTCGTCGCGCAGCAGCCGGAGATACCAGTGCGTCGAGCCGAGCGCCTCGCTGACCTGCCGGAAGGCGAGCAGCCCACCGTCGGGGTCGGGCGCGTCGGCGAACCACGACAGCATCACCGGCAGCAGCGTGCGCTGGATCGCGGCGCGACGGCTCACCCCGGTCGTCAGCGCCTCGAGGTGGCGCAGCGCACCCGGCGGGTCGAGGTAGCCGAGCGCATCCAGCCGGGCCTGCGCCGCCTCCGGTGTCAGCCGCGCCTGCTCCGGACCCAGCCGCGCGACCGACGTGAGCAGCGGCCGGTAGAAGAGCTTCTCGTGCAGCCGGCGCACCTCGCGGGCGTGCAGGCGCCACTGCTGGTCGAGCTCCTCGACGGGCGAGGTGCGCAACCCGATCGAGCGGCCGAGGCGGCGCAGCTCGACCTCGTCCTCGGGCATGACATGCGTACGCCGGAGCCGGTGCAGCTGCAGGCGGTGCTCCAACGTGCGCAGGAACCGGTAGGCGCGGTCCAGCTCGGCAGCGTCGTCGCGCCCGACGTAGCCATGGGTCGACAGCGCCTCCAGCGCCTCCAGCGTGTTCGGGCTGCGCAGCCGGTGGTCGGTGCGTCCGTGCACGAGCTGCAGCATCTGCACGGCGAACTCCACGTCCCGCAGACCGCCGGGTCCGAGCTTGAGCTGGCGACTGCGCGCATCGGCGGGAACCGTGGACTCCACCCGGCGGCGCATCTGCTGCACGTCCACCACGAAGTCGTCGCGCCCGGCCGCGTCCCAGACCAGCGGCGAGAGCGCCTCGACGTAGCGCCAGCCGAGCTCGATGTCGCCGGCGACCGGACGCGCCTTGAGCAGCGCCTGGAACTCCCACGTCTTGGCCCACCGCTCGTAGTAGGCGACGTGGCTCGCCAGCGTGCGCACCAGCGGGCCCGCCTTGCCCTCCGGGCGCAACGCCGCGTCGACCGGCCAGATCGTGCCCTCCCCGGTGCTCGCCGAGCACACCCGCATCATGGCCGTCGCCAGCAGCGACGCCGACCGAAGCGCCGTCGTCTCCTCCACGTCACCCACCGCCTCGGCCACGAAGACGACATCGACGTCGCTGACGTAGTTGAGCTCGCGGCCGCCGCACTTGCCCATCGCGATGACGGCGAGGCGACACTCCGGCGCACCCATCGGCAGCTCGGCCCGGGCGACGGCAAGGGCCGCCTCCAAGGTCGCTGCGGCCAGGTCGGCGAGCTCGGCCGCGACGTCGTCGACCCGGGCGACGCCGGTGAGGTCGCGCGCCGCGATGTCGATCAGCGCCCGCCGGTAGGCGACGCGCAGGGCGTCCATCGCGGCGGGAACCGGCAGGCCGGCCCGGGGCGCGTCGCCCTCGTCGGCGTGCACCGCCGCGAGCATCAGCGCGCGCAAGCGCACTCGGAGGCTGCAGCCGCGCGTCCGCGGCCGCGCGCCAGTCGTCGGGGTGGCGCATCAGGTGCTCGGCCAGCGCCGGGCTCGCACCGAGCACCGCCAGCAACCGGTGTCGCGCCCCCGGGTCGGCGACGAAGGTGCTCTGCAGCTCGGCCGGCTCGGCCAACCGGCCGGCGAGCTCGTCCAGCGACAGGAGCGCGGCATCGGGGTCGGCTGTCAGCGCGAGCGCAGCGACCAGCTCCTCGTCACCGACACCCCGGGAGGTCAGCGACTCGAGCGCAGCGGCCGCCTTGTCCGGCTCCGCGAACCCGGCACGGGCAAGGCGCGCGGTGCTGCTGCTGTCAGGCCGCCCCGTCACGGTCGCCCACGCTAGTGCCCGTCAGGCTCCGGCCATCGCGCGTGCGGCCACCAGCCCCGCGAACCGCGTCGCCACCGGCTGCCACGTCTTCGTCAGGGCCGGCTCCGCGTCGCGCACCTCCGCGACCAGCGACGCCGGGTCTCGGCCCGCGGCCAGGAGCAGCGGGCTGTCCTCGCGGGCCCACGCCGACGCGATGTCGGCGGTGACCTCGGGGTGCCCCTGCACGCCCCACGCGGCCGCGCCGACCCGGAACGCCTGGTGCGGGTAGTCGTCGCCGTCGGCCAGCCAGACCGCGCCCTCAGGCAGGCGGCTGATCTCCTCCCAGTGCCACTGCACCACCGACGCAGGCGTCGGCCAGGCCGTCGAAGAGCGGGTCGCCGGCAGCATCGGGGCGCAGCCGCACCGGAAGCACACCGAGCTCCGGGCCGTTGCGCCCTCGCGTCACCTCTCCCCCGCACGCCAGGGCGAGCAGCTCGCCGCCGAGGCAGATGCCGAACGTCGGGACCGCCTGGTCGACGGCCCGCACCATCAGCGCCCGGGTCGCGGGCAGCCACGGACAACGCTCGTCGTCGGCGGGGCCCATCGCGCCGCCGAGCACCAGCACCCCGTCGTACGCCGTGGGGTCGGGCAGGTCGGTGCCGAGGTAGGGGTGCGCGACGTCGAGCACGACGCCCTCGTCGCGCAGCCATCCGCCGAACCATCCCGGCCCGGTGCTCTCCTCGTGCTGGACGACGAGGACGGTTGCCGATGCGGGCGCAGCGCTCACAGCACCGGCAGGTAGCGGTCGAGCTCGAACGGCGTCACCTGGCGACGGTAGTCGGCCCACTCCTGGCGCTTGTTCCGCAGGAAGAAGTCGAAGACGTGCTCGCCGAGGGTCTCGGCGACCAGCTCGCTGCTCTCCATGGCCCGGATCGCGTCGCTCAGGCTGGCCGGCAGCGGCTCGATGCCCAGGGCGCGCCGCTCGCTGTCGGTGAGCTCCCACACGTTGTCCTCGGCGCCTTCGGGCAGCTCGTAGTTCTCCTCGATGCCCTTCAGGCCGGCGGCCAGCATCACGGCGAACGCGAGGTAGGGGTTGCACGAGCTGTCCGGCGAGCGGAACTCGACCCGGGTGGAGTTGCCCTTCTGCGGCTTGTACATCGGCACGCGCACCAGCGCCGACCGGTTGTTGTGACCCCAGGACACGTACGCCGGTGCCTCGCCCCCGCCGGAGAGCCGCTTGTAGGAGTTGACCCACTGGTTGGTGACGGCGGTGATCTCGTGGGCATGCCGGAGCAGCCCGGCGATGAAAGCCCGCCCCACCTTCGACAGTGAGTACTGCGCGCCGGCCTCGTAGAACGCGTTGCGGTCGCCCTCGAACAGCGACAGGTGGGTGTGCATGCCCGACCCCGGGTGCTCGGTGAACGGCTTCGGCATGAACGACGCGTGCACGCCCTGGCTGAGCGCGACCTCCTTCATCACCAGGCGGAACGTCATGATGTTGTCCGCGGTCGAGAGCGCATCGGCGTACCGCAGGTCGATCTCCTGCTGGCCCGGCGCACCCTCGTGGTGGCTGAACTCCACCGAGATGCCCATCGCCTCGAGCATCGTGATCGCGTCGCGCCGGAAGTCGTGCCCGGCGCCGTGGGCGACGTGGTCGAAGTAGCCGCCCATGTCGATCGGCTCGGGCGCCTTGCCCGGCTCGGGCGGGCCGCGGAAGAGGAAGAACTCGATCTCGGGGTGCGTGTAGAACGAGAAGCCGAGGTCGGAGGCCCGGGCCAGCGTGCGCTTGAGGACATGACGCGGGTCCGCGTACGACGGGGTGCCGTCGGGCATCAGGATGTCGCAGAACATCCGGGCGCTCCCGGGTTGCTCCGAGCGCCAGGGCAGCACCTGGAAGGTCGCCGGGTCGGGGCGGGCCAGCATGTCGGACTCGTAGACCCGGGCGAAGCCCTCGATCGACGAGCCGTCGAAGCCGATCCCCTCGGCGAACGCCCCCTCGAGCTCGGCCGGCGCGATGGCGACCGACTTGAGGAAGCCGAGCACGTCGGTGAACCAAAGCCGGACGAATCGGATGTCCCGCTCCTCCAGCGTGCGGAGCACGAACTCCTGCTGCTTGTCCATGCCCCGGATCTTGCCGCCCGGGTGTTTCACGGACGTTACGTGGGCCGGACCGGGGCGGTGCCGCCGCGCAGCTCCCAGCGTTAGGGAAGATTTACCGAGTCGTCGGCACGCCATGGACCTAAATCGGCCGCGAGAGATCAAGTATGGGCTCACCGTGCCCCGCGTCACGGGGCCACACGACTGGAGTCGACCGATGGACCAGGCCCAGACCCCGCCGCGCACCATGGTCACCGCCCTGCTCGCCGCCCTTGTTCTCGCCCTCCTGACCCTGGTCATCGCACTGGGCCTGCCCGGCCTGGCCTCGCGATGTCGCCGGCAACGGCTGGCACAAGTCCGGCGCCACCGTCGCCGGCAACGGCTGGCACAACAAGACGCCACGCTCGGCAACGGTTGGCACTAGCCGCGCAGAGGGGGATCGCGCCGGCGCACTGGCGCGATCCCCTGCGGAAAGCCTCGCATTACCGACACAATGCGCGAGTGACCCGACCGAGCCGGTCGGACGTCTACGTCTGGCTGGTCACAGCTGGCCTCGCCACCACCTCGCTCGCCTTGTGGTGGCGCGGCCCCTCGCTGCCCGAGCTCGAGCCCTCGCTGTGGTGGCCCCTCCTCGCCGCCCTGTTCGCGCTCACGGAGCGGTACGTCGTCCACATCCCGTTCGGGCGCGACAACCAGTCGCTGTCGTTCATCGAGGCACCGCTGCTGCTGGGGCTTCTCTTCGCCACCACCCAGGAGCTGGTGTTCGCCGGCCTGTTGGGCATCGGCCTGGCGCTGACCCTGCTGCTCCGGTCACCCCCGATCAAGGTCGCCTTCAACCTGTCGCTGTGGCTCGCGCAGTCGACGGTGGCCATCTTCGTGTTCGTCGGCATGCTGCGGCTGCTGGGCACCGAGAGCGAGCCGTTGGCACCCGCGGGCTGGATCGCCGCGCTTGTCGCGACCCAGGCCGCCCACGTCCTGTCCGGGCTCGCCGTCGCGGCCGTCATCGCCATCCGGCAGCACTCCTGGGACAGTCGCGCCGTGTTCACCGGGCTCGCCCGTGGCGCGGTCGGCACCATCGTCGTCACCGACCTGGCGCTGGTGACCGCGATGATCCTGCGTCGCGAGCCGATGGGGCTGGCCCTGGTCGGCGTGCTCGCCGCTCTCAGCTTCCTGCTCTACCGGGGCTACCACGTGCAGCGGCTGCGCTACGGCCGCCTCGAGCTCCTCTACGCGTTCACCCGGTCAGCCGACCAGTCGCTGCTCAGCGGTTCGGTGCAGGAGACCGTGGTCGCCGAGGCGCGCGCGCTGCTGCGGGCCCGCGGGTCCACGATCTTCGCGCTGGACGAGGACGCCACCTCGGCCTGGTGGCAGCCCGCGCTGGACGGCAGCGTGCTGCGACTCCCCCGCGGTCGCCACGGCGAGCCGGCACCGGCCTTGCAGGGCACCGGCCACATCGACGCGATGGCCGCACCGCTGTACGAGGCTGGTCGCGTCGTCGGCGTGCTGGCCGTCACCGACCGCGTCGACGACGTCAGCACGTTCGACGTCGAAGACGCCAAGCTGCTGCAGGCCCTCGCCGGCCATGCCAGCGTCGCGCTGGCCAACAACGCGCTGGTCGAGCGGGTCCGCAGTGCCGCCGAGCAGACCGAGCACCTGTCGCTGCACGACCCACTGACGGGGCTGCCCAACCGGCTGCACTTCCACCAGCGCCTCGAACGACGTCTGGAGGCCACCGGCTCCGCGGCCGTGCTGCTCATGGACCTCGACCGGTTCAAGGAGGTCAACGACACCCTCGGTCACGGCGTGGGCGACCAGCTGCTGCGCCAGGTGGGTCAGCGGCTGCTGGCCCTCGAGCACGACGAGACGGTTGTCGCGCGGATGGGCGGCGACGAGTTCGCGGTCATGCTCACCGGTGACGAGGTGCATGTCGAGGGCATGGTCCAGCGCATCACGCGCGACTTCTCCCGCCCGATCCGCCTCGACGACATCGAGCTCGATGTCAGCGCGAGCATCGGCATCGCCGTCGCGCCACAGGACGGGTCGTCCGCAGCGCTGCTGATGCGCCGCGCCGAGGTCGCGATGTACGACGCCAAGCGCGGGCTCGCCGGGGTCGAGCACTACGCATCCGACCGCGACCCCTACAGCGCGCGGCGGCTGTCCCTGATCAGCGACCTCGCCCGCGCGCTGGAGGACGGCCGGCTCGAGCTGCACTACCAGCCGCAGGCCGAGCCGAACACGGGCCGCGTGACCGGCGTGGAAGCACTGCTGCGGTGGCAGCACCCCGTGTGGGGCAACGTCCCGCCGGACGAGTTCATCCCGCTCGCCGAGCACACGGGTCTGATCCGTCCGCTCACCCGGTTCGTCCTGGAGACCGCGGTCCACCAGTGCGCGGCCTGGCAGGCGGCGGGCACACCGGTGGTGATGGCCGTCAACGTCTCGATGCGCAACCTGCTGGAGCCCGAGTTCGCCGACGTGGTCGCCCGGCTGCTGGTGCAGGCCAACCTGCCCGCCGGGCTGCTCAAGATCGAGGTCACCGAGAGCGCGATCATCGCCGACCCGGAGCGCGCCCTGCACGCGCTGGACAAGCTCGTCGCGCTGGGTCTGAGCATCTCGGTCGACGACTTCGGCACCGGCTACTCCTCGCTGACCAGGCTGCGCCGGCTGCCGGTGCACGAGGTGAAGATCGACCGGGCGTTCGTGCGCCACCTGGCCGACAACACCGCCGACCTGGCCATCGTCCGCGCCGTCATCAGCCTCGGCCACGACCTCGGGCTGCGGGTGGTCGCCGAGGGCGTCGAGGACGAAGGCGCCTGGGGTGTCCTCGTCGTGCTGGGCTGCGACCTGCTCCAGGGCTTCCTGCTGGCCCGGCCGATGCCGGGCGAGGACATGACCCGGTGGCTGGTCGAGCACTTCGACTCGTTCGCCACCCGCCTGCGGGCCGACCCGACGCCGGCAGCCGAGCCCGTCCTGCGCTCAGGCGACGGCGTCGGGGCGCCACCGGCGATCGAGGGCAAGATCCCACGCTCGCGCGGACGGGGCTTCTTGCCCGGTTAGTCTCGGCTGGTGCCCCAGCTGCGACTCGCTCTGGCCCAGGTGAACCCCACCGTGGGCGACATCGAGGGCAATGCCGACCGGGTCCTGAGCTGGGCCCGGCACGCGGCCGACCAGGGCGCCCACGTCGTCGCCTTTCCCGAGATGGTGCTGACCGGCTACCCGGTCGAGGACCTGGCGCTGCGCCGGTCGTTCGTGCGCGCATCCCGCGCCGCCCTCGACGACCTCGCGCAGCGGCTGGCCGCGGACGGGCTCGGGGAGCTGCTCGTCGTGGTCGGCTACCTCGACGGCGCAGCCGACGCGGTGCCCGTGCTGGGCACCCCTGCAGGTGCGCCGCAGAACGCCGCCGGTCTGCTCTACGGCGGCACGCGTGGTCGGCCGCTACGCCAAGCACCACCTGCCCAACTACGGGGTGTTCGACGAGTTCCGCTACTTCGTGCCCGGCGCGTCCCTGACCGTCGCGCGCGTGCACGGCGTGGACGTCGCGACCGTCATCTGCGAGGACATCTGGCAGGAGGGTGGCCCGGTCGCGGTCACCCGCGAAGCCGACGCCGGCCTCCTGCTGGTCATCAACGGGTCGCCCTACGAGCGCAACAAGGACGACGTCCGTCTCGACCTGGTCCGCCGCCGGGCGGCCGCGGCCGGCTGCACGCTCGCCTACGTGAACATGGTCGGCGGTCAGGACGAGCTCGTCTTCGACGGCGACTCGATCGTGGTCGGCCCGGACGGCACCGTTCTCGCCCGCGCCCCGCAGTTCGACGAGGGCTGCCTGGTCGTCGACCTCGACCTGCCGGCCGCCACCGCGGGCGCCGGCGACCAGGCGAGCTCCGTGGCGAGCGCCGACCGCAGCGCCATCACCATCACGCGCGTGACGCTCACCGAGCAGCCCGTCGCGGCCTACGAGCCCGTCGTCGCGGGGATCGCGCCACGGCTCGACGACGAGGCCGAGGTCTACGGCGCCCTGGTGACCGGGCTGCGCGACTACGCCGGCAAGAACGGCTTCGACAGCGCCGTGCTCGGCCTCTCCGGAGGCATCGACTCGGCCCTCACCGCGGTGATCGCGTGCGACGCCCTCGGTGCCGCCAACGTGCACGCCATCTCGATGCCCAGCGCCTACTCCTCGGAGCACTCGCGATCCGACGCGGCCGACCTCGCGCGAGCGCACCGGCCTGCAGTTCCAGACCGTGCCGATCGAGCCGATGGTCGACGCCTACCTCGGCCAGCTCAAGCTGACCGGTCTGTCCGAGGAGAACCTGCAGGCCCGGGTCCGCGGCACGCTGCTGATGGCCCTGTCCAACCAGCACGGACACCTCGTGCTCGCCACCGGCAACAAGACCGAGCTCGCGGTCGGCTACTCCACCCTGTACGGCGACTCCGTGGGCGGCTTCGCGCCGCTGAAGGACGTGCCCAAGACCCTCGTCTGGTCGCTGGCGCGGTGGCGCAACAAGGACGCAGCGGATCGGGGCGAGACACCGCCGATCCCGGAGAGCTCGATCAGCAAGCCGCCGTCGGCCGAGCTGCGCCCAGGACAGCTCGACTCGGACTCGCTCCCGCCGTACGACGTGCTCGACGACGTGCTCGACGACTACGTCGAGCAGGACCGCGGGCTCGAAGAGCTGGTCGAGGCCGGCTTCGACCGCGACCTGGCCGTGCGCGTGCTGAAGATGACCGACACCGCCGAGTACAAGCGCCGTCAGTACCCACCCGGCCCGAAGATCTCGCTGCGCGCGTTCGGCCGCGACCGCCGGCTGCCCATCACCAACCGCTGGACCGAGCGCGTGCTGCCGCGGCCCGGAGAGGTCGCGCCGGAGGCCTGAACGGTTGAACCCGGCCGCCGGGTGGCACGATGGAGGCAGTCCGGGGACTCCAGTTGGGAGCCTCGAGGCACGAGGAGGTCGACATGACCGAGGCCAACGCCCCCTACGGCTCCGGCCCGAGCGCCGCAGACAGCCCACCCGTCAAGCGGGTGCGCATCCACCACCTGCGGGCGATGAAGGAGCGCGGCGAGAAGTTCGCCATGCTGACCGCCTACGACCAGTACGCCGCCGAGATCTTCGACGAGGCGGGCATCCCGGTGCTGCTCATCGGCGACTCGGCGGCCAACAACGTCCTCGGCTACGAGACCACGCTGCCGGTGACGGTCGACGAGCTGCTGCCCCTGGTGCGGGCGGTCTCGCGGGCCGCGTCACGCGCGCTCGTGGTCGCCGACCTGCCGTTCGGCTCCTACCAGTCCTCGCCCACCCAGGCGCTGGAGACGTCGGTGCGCTTCCTCAAGGAGGGTGGCGCCCACGCGGTCAAGCTGGAGGGCGGCGCGCCCGTCGTACCGCACGTCGCCGGCCTGGTCACCGCGGGGATCCCGGTCATGGCGCACCTCGGCTTCACCCCGCAGAGCGAGCACGGGCTCGGTGGCTACCGCGTGCAGGGCCGCGGGGACGCCGGCGACCAGATCGTGCGCGACGCCCTCGCCCTGCAGGATGCCGGTGCCTTCGCCGTCGTGCTGGAGATGGTCCCGGCCGACGTGGCCAAGCGGGTCACCGCCGAGCTGGAGATCCCGAGCATCGGCATCGGCGCCGGGGTGGACTGCGACGGGCAGGTCCTGGTCTGGCAGGACATGGCCGGGCTCCGCCGCCCGCCGCTGGCGAAGTTCGTCAAGCAGTACGCCGACCTGCGCACCGTGCTCGGCGACGCCGCCAAGCAGTTCGCCGAGGACGTCGCGGCCCGGGACTTCCCGGGCGAGGAGCACGCCTTTCACTGAGCGCTCAACGCGCTTCACCTGCCGTGACGGGCGATGCCCGGACGATGGCTTCCCAGGGAGCGGCGAAGGCACGTAGATTTCCCGGGTCACGTCCCAATTCACGGAGGATCTTCACGTGCTCACATCCCCACGGGCCCGCCTCGCCGGGTCCCTCGCGGCGGTTGCCGCACTTGCCATCGGGGTGCCGGCGCCGGCGCCACAGCCACCTCAGCGGCGTCATCGACGGCGACCGGCACGCGTGTTCTTCAACAACCCGGTGCAGTCGACGGGCAACGAGACGCTCACCGACCAGAAGGACTCCGACGCGCGCCGTCCCCGCCTCGGCGTACCGGACCGTGACCCTGACCAACCTCGACGGCTCCGGTCGCCTGGTCGGCGACTACGCGAACGTCCGCAGCGAGACCGGCGACCCGGCCTATCGCGCCCGACGGGAAGTTCCTCTACACCCGCCACGACGACCGGTTCGAGCAGGTGATGGCCTACTACTGGGTCACCGAGGCGCAGAAGTACATCCAGGGCCTGGGCTTCACCGGCGCCCGGGCGCGCTGCCTGCGGTCAACACGCGAGTCACAGGACGTCCGCATCAACCAGATCGGGATCGACAACTCGTTCTCCTGGGACAAGAAGGACCTGCTGCGGTTCGGCAAGGGTGGCGTCGACGACGCCGAGGACGGCGAGGTCATCCTGCACGAGTACGGCCACGCCGTACACGACTCTCAGGTTGCCGGCTTCGGCAGCTCGCTGGACGCCGGCTCGATCGGCGAGGCGTTCGGCGACTACCTGGCGGTGACGGTCGGCCTAGCGGTGGGCGATGCGCCGGCGGCCGGGAGTGCCCGCTGCCTGCGTCGCCGACTGGGACTCGGTGTCCTACACCTCGACCGTGCCGCACTGCCTGCGCCGCGTCGACCCGACCTCAAGGTCTGCGCAGCGGCGGGGCGAGGTGCACTTCGACGGCCAGATCTGGTCGCGGGCGCTGTGGGACATCCGCAACGCGCTCGGCGCCCGGACGGCTGACCGGATCATCATCAACGCGCAGTTCGACTTCGCTCCGGACACGTCGTTCGGCGACGCGGCGGACGCGACGGTCGCCACGGCGCAGGAGATGTACGGCAACAAGGCGGCGACCACGGTGCGCAAGGCCTTCACGGACCGCGGCATCTCGTAGACCCGAGTCACGACAAGTGGTCTAACGGCAGGGGTCCGGCACCGCATCGGTGCCGGACCCCTGTCGTTCGTGCTCAGTCGTGGCCTGCTCAGATGTCGGTCACCCGGATGCCGGCGTGCGCCTTGTAGCGGCGGTTCACCGAGATCAGGTTGGCGGTGAGCGCCTCGACCTGACGGGCGTTGCGGAGCCGGCCCGCGTAGACCCCGCGCATGCCCGGGATCAGCCCGGCCAGGGCCTGCACGAGGTCGGTGGCGGCGCGGTCGTCGCCGACCACCATCACGTCGCCGTCGATGGTCTCCAGGGCCGGGTCGAGCAGCTGCACCGCGGACAGGTGGTGGAACGCACCGACGACGGTGCTCGCGGGCAGCAAGGCCGCCGCCTGCTCGCACGCACTGCCCTCGGCGACGTCGAGGGCGAACGCACCCTGCTTGTCGAACCCCAGCGGGTTGACGCAGTCGATGACGGTCTTGCCGGCCAGCTCGTCGGGCAGCCCGCGAAGCAGCGCCGCGTGCCCATCCCACGGCACCGCCACCACGACGACGGACGCGTCCCGCGCGCAGCTGGCGTTGTCGGCGCCCCTGACCGGTCCGGGCAGGGTCGCGGCCGCCGCCTCGGCGCGGCTTGCCTCGCGAGAGCCGAGGATGACGCTGAGCCCGGCCGCGGCGAACCGAGCGCCCAGGCCGCGGCCCTGGTCGCCGGTGCCTCCGAGCACGCCGAGGGTCAGGCCGGCCAGCTCGGCCGGTTCCCAGGTCGTCATGTGTCGATCCTGTCAGCCGGGCACCGAAGCAGGCACGATGGCCCGATGGACGCCGCCAGGGTGCAGGTGCTGCGAGAGCTGCTCGCGACGACGGGCTGGGTGGAGCGCAGCCGCGACTTCGCGCGCTCGTTGAACAAGTCGGGCCTCACCCCGCGGCAGCCTCCTGCTCGTGGGGACTCCGCAGGAGGAGCCGTGGCATCTGGCGGCCCACCTCGACGACGAGGCGCGGTTCTCCGGCCGGTTGGAGCTCTCCCCCACCTTGGTGCGGTGGGCGCCACCCGGCGACGCGCCCCCGCACCTGCGGGTGGGTCTCGACCGGCTGGAGACGGTCGGTCGCAGCGAGACGCTGTTCGTCGTCGCACCGGAGGCCGCTCCGGAACGTCTGCTCGAGCAGGTCGCCGACGCCCGCCGGATCGGCGCCACGATCCTGTCGATCGACGACGGCGACGAGGAGCTCGGAGACCTCGCCCACGACCGGTTGGTCGTGCCGCGACTGGTCGGCCCTGATGACCCGGTCACCGGCCTCGCGCTGGCCGGTCTCGGCACGACGACCGTGGACATGGACACCGTTCAGCACCTGGTCAGCGTGGCCGCCGGCGAGGACAGCGGCCGCGGGGCGATGCGCGACCGGTTGGCACGGATGCTCGAACGCCTCAGCGGCCCCGCACCACATCGCTAAACCGGTCGCCGCTCACATCCCGGTGATCCAGGATGGGCTCCCGTGAGCGATCCCTCGCCGCCCGACCCGCGGCTGACCGGCGATCCTCTCGCCCCGATCCCGCACGAGGCACTGCCCACGGCTGAGCAGCCGCGACTGGGGTGGCGCGAACGGGTCGCGCGGACCCGCATCGACACCCGGCCGCTGCGCACCTCTCGCGACTTCCGGTTGCTGTTCTTCGGCGGCTCGGTGTCCTTCTTCGGCAGCATGGTCACCTACGTGGCCGTGCCGTTCCAGGTCTACGAGCTCACCGGCTCCACCGTGGCGGTCGGGATGCTGGGTGTCGCCGAGCTGCTGCCGCTGATCGCCTTCGGCCTGTGGGGCGGCGCGCTCGCCGACGCTGTCGACCGGCGGCGCATGGTCCTGGCCACCGAGCTCGGCATGACGCTGCTGAGCGGCCTGCTGCTCCTGAACGCCGTCCTCCCCAACCCCCGGGTCTGGCCGCTGTTCCTGGTCGCCGCCGCGATCGCCTCGCTGGACGGGCTGCAACGACCTTCCCTCGACGCCCTGATCCCGCGCATCGTCGACCACGACCAGCTCGCCGCCGCGAGCGCGTTGTCCTCGTTGCGCATGAACATCGGCATGATCGCCGGCCCAGCGATCGGCGGCGTCCTGGTGGCCTCGGCCGGGGTGTCCTGGGCCTACGCCGTCGACGTGGTGACCTTCGGCGCCTCACTGGTCGCCATCGCACTCATGCGGCCCTCGCCACCGCCGGCGAGCGCGACGAAGCCGAGTGTGAGCGGCATCGTCGTCGGGCTCCGCTACGCGATGTCGCGACCGGAGCTGCTGGGCACGTACGCCGTCGACACGGCGGCGATGCTTTTCGCGATGCCGATGGCTCTGTATCCGGCGATGGCGAAGGACGTCTTCGACGAGCCGTGGGCACTCGGACTTCTCTACTCGGCGGGCTCGGTCGGCTCGTTGATTGCGACGTTGACAAGTGGCTGGACGAGTCACGTGCACCAGCACGGAAAGGCCGTCGCATACGCCGCCGTGGTGTGGGGAGTCGCGATTGCGGGCTTCGGGCTGTCCGGCAACATCTGGCTCGCATTCGCGTTCCTCGCGGTCGCCGGAGCCGCTGACATGGTCAGCGGCGTGTTCAGGTCGACAATTTGGAACCAGACCATTCCCGACGAGTTGCGCGGTCGTCTCGCAGGTATCGAGCTGCTCTCGTACTCCATCGGACCGGTGACGGGCAATGCACGTGCAGGTCTTGTTGCAGGTGCATGGAATGTGCGTGCATCCGTTGTGTCCGGCGGGTTTCTCTGTGTTGTCTCCGTGGCAATTCTCTCCGCAACGCTGCGTTCATTCATGCGATACGACGACCGAACGAACGAACATGCAGTGCGCGAACGACAACGTCGCGCATCTTCGTCGAAGACCTCGCAGAAGTGACACCAAAAAATCAACACGTCGAAATGCTGGTAACAAGCGCGTGGTAGTGCGATCTTTTTACGTGAAGAGCGTCGACCAACGGGTCTGACGTCCTGACAGCAGGAGGCGCACGTGCCGGCAAGAGAAGAAGAAGCAACAACCAAGACGACGGAAGCCGCGTCGAGTTCGACACGCAAGACGACCACCGCAAGGGCGACAAAGAAGTCGCCTGCAAAGCGGACCGCTGCGGCCAAGAAGGCCGGTGCTCGCAAGAGCACGACCAAGCGCACGGCCAAGAAGGCCGCCAAGAAGACCACGGTGGCAAAGCGCGCCAAGCGCGCCGTCAAGAGGGTCACGGCGGCTGCCAAGAAGTCACCGGCGAAGAAGACCACTGCGCGCAAGAGCACCGCGAAGAAGACCACCCGCAAGGCAGCGGCCAAGAAGGGCGCCGCCAAGCGGACCGCCAAGAAGACCGTCCGCAAGGCAGCGGCCAAGAAGGGCGCCGCCAAGCGGACCGCCAAGAAGACCGTTCGCAAGGCAGCGGCCAAGAAGGGCGCCGCCAAGCGGACCGCCAAGAAGACCGCGCGCAAGTCGACCGCCAAGAAGTCGACCACGCGCAAGGCAGCGGCCAAGAAGGGCGCAGCGACCCGCGCCCGCAAGACGGCCGTCCGCAAGGCCGCAGGCAAGAAGGCGGCCGCGACTCGCGCCCGCAAGGGCTAGTCGACGACCCTGACGTAGAAGGGGCCCGCACCATCATGGTGCGGGCCCCTTCGTCGTTGTCTCCAGGCTCCTCAGTCGTCGCTCCACTTGGGGTCGTTGTCCCACTCCTCGGTGCGCTTGTGGGCCCGCTCCAAGGCGCCGGCCGCCTCGTCCGAGGAGCTGTAGGGCCCCATCCGATCCTTGTTGGGGCATCCGGGGCCCTGCTCCACGGTCTTGTGCCGGAGGCAGAAGTACCACTCTCTGCTGTCATCGCTCATGGGTCGAGCATTCCCCCTCACCTAGACTCTTGCACCATGTCCACGCTGGTGCCGGGAGTGCTGTCCCCCATCCTGCCCGTCCCCGAGACGATCGACCGGCCCGAGTACGTCGGACGACCCCGGCCGGCGCGCTACACCGGTCCCGAGGTCAAGGACGCCGACACCATCGAGCGGATGCGGGTCGCCGGCCGGGTCGCGGCGCAGGCACTCGCGGAGGTGGGGCGCCACGTCGCGCCGGGAGTGACGACCGACGCCCTGGACCGGGTCGGACACGAGTTCCTGTGTGACCACGGCGCCTACCCCTCGACACTCGGCTACAAGGGCTTTCCCAAGTCGCTCTGCACGTCGGTCAACGAGGTGATCTGCCACGGCATCCCCGACACCACCGTCCTGGCCGACGGCGACATCGTGAACATCGACATCACGGCGTACCTCGGGGGCGTCCACGGCGACACCGACGCAACGTTCCTGGTGGGCGAGGTCGACGAGGAGTCACGGCAGCTGGTCGAGCGCACCCACGAGGCGATGATGCGGGCGATCAAGGCGGTCGCCCCCGGGCGACCCATCAGCGTGATCGGCCGGGTGATCGAGTCCTACGCCCGCCGGTTCGGCTACGGGGTGGTGCGGGACTTCACCGGGCACGGCATCGGTACGTCGTTCCACTCCGGCCTGGTGATCCCGCACTACGACGACCCGTCCTACGACACGGTGCTGGCCGCGGGCATGACGTTCACCATCGAGCCGATGCTCAACCTCGGCACGGCCGACTGGGACATGTGGGACGACGGGTGGACCGTCGTCACCAGAGACCGGAAGCGCTCGGCGCAGTTCGAGCACACGATCCTGGTGACCGAGGACGGCAGCGAGATCCTCACGCTGCCCTGAGCTGCTCAGACAGGCGCCCCGGACTCGTCCGCGGCGATGGTGAACAGCTTGTCCAGACCGGTCACCTCGAGGACGCGCAGGACGGCAGGCGTCGGACCCACCAGCGTCAGGCTGCCCCCCTCGAGCTCCGTGCGACGCCGGGTGGCCAGCAGAACCTCGAGACCGGTCGAGTCCATGAACGACACGTCGCGGAGATCGAGCCACATCGTCGTCCCGTGCTGGCGCAGGGCTTCCAACGCGGCGTCGCGCAGGGTCGCGGCGGTGTGCATGTCGAGCTCACCGCTCACGCGCAGGGTCACGTAGCCATCACCGGGCACGGTCTGGGTGGTCAGGTCCATGTCTCGTCCTAGCGGTCGACGTCCGGGGTGACGCTCTGCCGGAATGAGCTTCGCGACCGCGATGATATCGGGAGAAACCCGCCTGCCTAGGTGTAGAGTGAAGGCTTCTGGGGCGCCTTACGTGTGGCGGCTTGAACGAGCCGTCCGTCACAGGCTCGACGTCTCCCCATCTATGGGACGAGACCGACTTCCATGCCTGCGCCCATTGATCCTGCGTCCGACCACCCCACCCGTGCCCTCGTCGACGAGTTCGCCGCCATCGCCGCGCACGTCCACTCCTCGGAGGACTACGAGGACAGCATGCGCCGGATCACCGACGCTGCCGTGCACGCGATCGACGGGTGCGAGGTCGCCAGCATCAGCCTCCTGGAGAAGTCCGGCCCCGTGACGCACGCGGCCACCGGGCCGCTCGCCGACGAGGGCGACAAGATCCAGTACGAGGAGATGGAAGGCCCCTGCCTGGACGCCGCGATGCAGGAGCGCTGGGTCTACACCCGCGACCTGAAGACGACGGACCGGTGGCCGCGCTCGGCGTCCCGGCTGTCCAACGAGCTCGGCGTCGCCAGCATGTTCTCGTGCCGGCTGGCCCTGGAGGCAGCCCCCAACGCGACGTTGGGCGGCATCAACATGTACGCGACCAAGACCGACGCGTTCTCCGAGCCGGACCAGATGCTCGCGATCCTGCTCTCGTCGCTGGGTGCGGTGGTCGTGGACGCCTCCCGCCAGCAGGCCAACCTTCGCGCCGCGATCGAGTCGCGCCAGCTGATCGGTGAGGCCATCGGCATCATGCGGTCGCAGCGAGGGATGAGCCGCGAGGACGCGTTCGCGGCACTCTCCAAGGCGTCGCAGCGGATGAACGTCAAGCTGCGCGACCTGGCGGAGCAGATCGCCGACGGAAAGCCGATATCCACCGAGGCGTAGCTCCCGGGCTCGGCTTGCGCCTAGCCGAGCGGTCGGCGGGGTCCCGTCATCGTCGACGAGTGCGTCCTCGCCTCGTCCCGCACTGACTGTTCCGGGTCCGGATGTGCCTCGTCCCGGCCGATCGGTGAGCTCACCCAGCCGCAGTCGTCCGCGCTGCACACCGCGAGGAAGTACGGCTCGTAGGGCTTGCGCTCCTCAGGCGGCGGGCGTACGTCGAGGATCTCCACCACGTGCTCGGTGGGCGCGAGCCCCTCTCTGCGTCGGCGCCGTCGGGTGCGCCACTCCCCCCACCAGCCAGTGATCCTGACGGCGGGCGGGCGGCACCAGGAAGCGGGGCCGGTTGACGGCGTTGACCAGGATCCAGGGACGAAGACGACCCCGACGACCATGGCCAGCCCACCGGCTCCCGAGAGCCTCGGCTGTCCGTCAGCATCCCGATCAAGACCAGCAAGGCGCCACCGCCGAGAGCGGCGATGAAACCGGTGAATGCGGGAAAGCTGCGGTGGTTCACCTCGGGCCCGTGATAGTTCGCCCAGGGCAGCGTCAGCAGGGTCTCGCCTCGCCAGACCTTCGGGAGCCGGACGACCTGGACGCGGCGAAGCCGGCCAACCCGAGGACTCCGGCGCCGAAGAAAGCCCGAGCTGCACATGCGATCGCCGGCCACACCGTCGTTGCCCCCGCGGGTCCCGGTTAGCGACCGGCGCGGCAGCGCTGGCTAGCCACCGCTGGCGGCGATGTAGACGGCGAGGTTTCGGCGGGTGCAGCAGTACGACGGGTGCGACGCAGGTTCGACACACGACCGCGCTCTTCCCGCTCGGGGTCCCTGAGGTAGATGGTGCACGTCCGGGCCGACCTCACCCTGCCGGAAGTGACGGCGCGTGGACTGGCCGACGAGTCGGGGCAACGCGTTCCCGCGGGAACTTCCCACGGCTCCGCCCGACTCAACCTGGGAGCCTCCCTTCGCCCGGGCGACGCGGCGACCGTCGGCGTCACACGAGCCGGGAGCGAGGAGCCTCGCCGGATCTCGGTGGGCCGCTCCGGGAGTGGCCTGACGCTCGGCCGCACCGGGATCCGTCGCTCTGCGCCGGCACCGCGCAGCTGCTCCGGCACGACCGGGCTGGGCTCGTGCACCGGGGTGTCGCTCTCGATGCTGAGGTGAGGCAGCAGCCGGTCGAGCCAACCGGGCAGCCACCAGTTCGCCTTGCCCATGAGCGTCATCGTGGCCGGCACCAGGATCATCCGCACGACGGTGGCGTCGATCGCGATCGCCGCAGCCAGACCCAGTCCGATCATCTGCACGAACGGCGATGGGTCGGTGACGAAGCTGAGGAAGACGACCACCATGATCAGCGCGGCGGAGGTGATGACCCGCCCGGTGGCCGCCAGCCCGCGGGCGACGGACTCGGCGGTGTCGCCGGTGGCGAGGTAGGCCTCCCGGATGCGCGACACGAGGAAGACCTCGTAGTCCATCGACAGGCCGAACAGCACGGCGAAGAAGAGCAGCGGGAAGGGCGAGGCGATCAGGTAGGTCTGCTCGAGCCCGAACAGCACCGCCCAGCCAGCCCCACTGGAAGACGGCAACCACGACGCCGTACGCAGCGCGCGATCGAGAGCAGGTTCATCACGGCCGCCTTCAGCGGGACGACGACGGACCTGAACACGATCATCAGCAGCAGGAACGAGGCGACCAGGATCCCGCCGATGAACAGCGGCAGTTTGTCGCTGAGCTGCTTGTCCAGGTCGAGAGTTGTCGCCGTCGGGCCGGTCACGTAGCACCCCGGCGGGGGTGATGGCCCGGATCCGGTCGATCGTCTGCGCGGTGACCGGGTCGGACGGCTCGGTGGTGGGCAGCGTGGGCAGCACAACCGTGTCGCCGTTGGCGCTGACCTGCGGCTCACCGACCTCCGCGACGCCCGGGTCGTCGGCGAGGCGCTGCGCGAGCCCGGTGATGTCGTCCGCTGCCAGGCCGGTGCCGTCGAGGTCGGCGACGACGATCAACGGTGCGTTGAAGCCGGGTCCGAAGCCATCGGCCAGCAGGTCGTACGCCCGTCGTTCCGTGGTGTTCGTCGGGTTGTCGCCGGCGTTCGGGAAGCCGGTCTTCAGCGCCAGCGCCGGTGCAGCCAGCGTGAGAAGGATGAGCACTGCGGCGACCAGGTACGGCCAGGGACGGGCTGCGATCCGGTGCGCCAGCCGCCACCACGAGGTCTCCTCGGCAGCCTTGGGGCTCCGGCGGCGGCCGACGATCCGTCCCGCGTCGATGCGGTCCCCGAGCAGCGACAGAACGCGGGCAGCAGCGTCAGCGCCGTCGGCCACCGCGAAGAGCACGATGAGCGACGTCGCCAGTCCGATGGTGGTCAGGAAGCCCACGCCGGTCAGCGCCAGGGCGGCCATCGAGACGATGACGGTCCCGCCGGCGAAGAAGACGGAGGTGCCGGACGAGCCCATCGCAGCGGACAGCGCCTGGCGGTTGACCTGGCCTGCCGCGCGGTTGTCGCGGTAGCGGGAGACGATGAACAGGGAGTAGTCGATGCCGACTCCCAGCCCGATCAACGCGCCGAAGGTCGGCGCGGCGGTGGAGACGTCCAGCGCACCCGCCAGGAGCGCGATGCCGCAGAGCCCGACTGCGACGGCGACCAGAGCGAGCAGCGACCGGCACCAGCGCGGCGACCACGGTGCCGAAGGCGATGACGAGGATGACGAGCGCGGCAAGCACCCCGATCGCTTCATAGCCCGAGGCCTTCGGGGCGTTGAGGAACGCCGCATCGCCGCCGAGCTCGGCAGTCTGCCCCGTTCGGTGCGGGCCGGATCGAGGGCGTCGGTCATCGCCGCCGCTGCCTCGCGGCCGAACTCGGTCGACGGGACGTCCAGGGTGATCTCGGCGAATGCCGATCCGCCCGTCATCCGATACGCGGTCCGTTGCGAAGGGGTCGGACACCGTCGCGACATGCTCGACGGCGGCAACCCGTGCGAGCGCCGACTCGATGCCCGAACGGAAGCTGGTCAGCTGCTCGCCCTCCGGGGCAGCGAACACGGCGACAGCGCTGCCGCCTGCCGCCTGGGGGAAGCGCTCCTCGAGCAGCTTCGTCGCCTTGGCGCTCTCACTGTTCGGAGCGCTGAAGTTGTCGAGGAACGCACCACCGAAGGCTCCGGTGAGCACCACGAGGAGAGCGGTGACAACTGCCCACGCGCTGATCGTCCGCCACGGCCGGCGCGCACTCGCGTCGCCGATCCGGCTGATCATGCGGTTCAAGCTGCGCCTGGCCGCTGGGGGTGGGTTCGTTGGAACTGCGGTCCTTGCTGTGTCGGAGTCGGTGTGGATCATGTCGATCTGCCTTTCGGAGAGGTGAGGAGTCATCACGGCTGGGAGGTGGCCTGTCGGAGGTGGCGTGTCGGGCTGGTCGTCTTCTGTGTGGATGACCGAGATGAGCGGCAGGCCGACGTCGCGCAGCTTCTGCAGGAGGCCGTGCAGCGCCGCTTGGTCAGCGACGGTGCCGTGGATGCAGGTGGTGCCGCCGTCCTCGGCCGTGAGCGTCATGCCGTCGAACCAGGCGCGCCAGCGGGGCGCGAGGCGTCCTTTGACGCGGATCTCGTAGCTCCCGGAGCCGGGGTGGTGGCCGGTCGATACGTCGGTCATGCTCGTCGCCTCCATCGGCTGTCCGTGTCGTCCGTCCGCAGGAGCGGCGGTCGGTGGAACTAGCCAGAAGGTGGCAGCGGATGTGGTGACCGGTCATCACCACGTGTGGTGAGCGAGGTGGTGATTTCTCAGAGCAGGTTGAGCTGCTGCGCCTGGCGGACGGCTTCGCGGCGACTGGTCACGCCGAGCTTCGCGTAGATGTTCTTGGTGTGGGTCCGCATGGTGTTCAGCGACACCGAGAGCTCCCGGGCGATGTCCGGACCGTCCAGGTCGCTGCCGAGCAGCCGGAGCACGTCGAGCTCGCGCTCGCTCAGCGGCTCGACCAGGTCCTGCGTGACGGGGGTGCCGTGTGCGGTCCTCGCGGTGGCGGCCAGCAGCCGGCGGAGGTAGCCGGGGCTGGTCGCCTTCTTCTTCGCCAGCGCCTTCAGCAGCGCCGCCATCGGCGGGCCCTCGTCCGCGAAGACGCGCACGTGGACCTCCGGCTCGGCCAGGGTCACGGCTCTCTGCAGCGGGGCGAGCGCGGCCGCGGTGTCCCCGCGGGCCTGCTCGACGAGCGCCTGCAGGACGAGCGTCTCGATGACCGTCGACGTCCGCTCGCCCTCTTCTGCCGCGGTGAGGAGCCGGGCCAAGAGGCTGGACGCCTCCTCGAGGCAGGTCGCCGCGCGCTCAGCCGCATGTCTGGCGAGGAGCAGCCTGGCGAGGGTGACGTGCTCGTACTCCCGCAGGTACGACAGGTCATCACCCGCCGACAGCTGCCGTTCGCGCGCCCACGCGAGGGCGCGGCTCAGCTCACCGCGACGGATCCGACAAGCGTGCCCGCTCCGCCGGGACCGGCCGGACGTTCGGGGAGTAGTCCCCGTTGTACACGCGGTCCGCCTCGTCCAGCAGCTCGAGGGCGGCGTCGAGGTCACCTTCGGCCGCGCGGAGCCGTGCCATCGCGACGCGCGAGCGGTAGGGGTTCTTCGGCAGCCCGTTGTGCTCCCCGAGCTGGTGGCTTCGGGCCAGGTGCTCGGCGGCGGCCGCAAGCTCGTCGCGGTCCAGCAGGAGCTCGGCCAGGCCGACGTGCATGTCCGCGGTTCCCCGCAGCGGCGGTGCGCCGGGCTCCACGGCTGCGAGCTCGAGGGCCCGCTCGTACGTCGACACCGCCTCCCCGAGCCGGCCCTGGGTTCGCCGGATGTCAGCCAGCGTGACGCTGCACCCGAGTACGTCGGAGACGAACCCGACCCGGAGGAGCCCCGCGATGCACTCGGCGTACCCGTCGTGTGCCGCGTCGAGGTCACCGGTGGTCCACGAGGCGAGCCCGGACAGCGCGGCTGCTGATGCGCGGGTGAGGTGGTCGTCGGGCGGGGACAGCGACATCGCCTGCCGGGCGTGGCCGACGGTGCCGTCGAGATCTCCCTCCGCCAGCGCCAGGGCAGCCCGGTAGACCTGGACGGTCCCGGGAAGGCGCTTGAAGCCCTCCTGGTCGACGACCACCACGTCCGGCGGTGGCTCCTCCGGCCAGGTTCCGCCTCCCGTCGGCACGCCCAGGGAGCTCTCGATGTCCGCCAACCGACGAGCGACGGTCTCGAACTCGGACACCATGCGCGAGCGCACCGACGAAGAAGACGCCGAGCACCGGGCGGACCCGCACCACGTCGTCGGGCAGCGACTCCACCCAGCGCTTGAGCTCGGCCTCCCGCCGCTCCCGGCTCACCACCGGGATGGCGAGCTCCATCAGGTCGGCGGCCCGCGCGAAGTCCGCACCCCCCAGGGCGTGCTCGATGGCCTGGGAGAAGTCGCCGTTCTGCTCGTACCACGCGCTGGCGCGACGGTGCAGCTGCGGGACCTCGGCGGCGTGCTCTTCGAGCAGGTGTGCCTGCAGGACGTCCGCGAAGAGGTGGTGGTAGCGGTACCACTCGCGGCGGCCGTCCAGGGGGACCAGAAACAGGTTCGCTCGCTCCAGCGCCACGAGCGTCGCCCGGCCGCCTTCACGCCCGGTGACGGCGTCGCACAGCGGACCGGTGAGCCGGTCGAGCATGGACGTCTTCAACAGGAAGTCACGAACCTCGGCGGGCTGGCGCCCCAGGACCTCCTCGGCGAGGTAGTCGACGATGTAGCGGTCGTCACCGGCGAACCCGGCGATGAACGCGCTGGCGTCGCCGCGGCCCTGCATCGACAGCGCCGCAAGCTGGAGCGCGGCGATCCACCCCTCGGTGCGCCCGTCCAGCGCGGCGACGTCGCCTTCGGTGAGCGCCAAGCCCATCGAGCCGTTGAGGTAGGCCACGGACTCCTCGGCGGTGAATCGCAGGTCGGCGGCCCGGACCTCCACCAGCTCGCCACGCCCCCGCAGCCGCGCCAGCGCCAGTGCCGGGTCGGCCCGGGTGGCGAGCACCAGGTGCAGCCGCGGCGGCAGGTGCTCGAGCAGGAACGCCATCCCGTCATGGATCTCGGTCGCCTCGATGAGGTGGTAGTCGTCGAGGACCAGCAGGATGTCCTCCGGCGTCGCGTGGAGGTCGTTGAGCAGTACGGCGAGGGCCGCCTCCGTCGAGGGCTGGGACGACTGAAGCAGCGACAGAGCGCCGGCGCCGACGCCCTCGGCGGCTGTCTGCAGCGCGGCGACGACGTAGGTCCAGAAGAGCGTCGGCTCGTTGTCGCGCTGGTCCAGCGAGAGCCACGCGACGGACGCTCCACCGGCCGCGTCGGCGGCCAGCCACTCCGTCAGCAGGGTGGTCTTGCCGAACCCGGCCGGCGCCGAGAGCACGGTCAAGGCCGACCGTGCTGCCGCCGCTGAGGCGCTCATTCAGCCTCGGACGCGCGACCGCTCCGGGGCGCCGGGCGGGAATGTGGAGCTTGCTCTCGAGGAGCGGCACTACCACGACCACCTCGCCGCGAACAGGCCCGGCAGGCCACGGGAGTGCGTAGGCTGCGCCGCAGTGGACGGGCTGAAGTACCGGACCGCCGATGCTGCGCCGGAGACTGGTGCCCCCGGAGTACACCTGGTCGGCTGGGGCTTCATCGCCCTGTACACGGCCGCGTTCATGTGCAGCATTCTGCTGCTGATCGCGCCCTTGCTGGTCACATTGGCGTTGAAGATCGAGTCACTCGTCGGGATCGAGCGGGCGCCGGGCAGCTTGGCTCTCGTCGCCGGCGTGGGCTCCTTGCTGGCGATGTTCGCCAATCCGCTCGCCGGCAGGCTGAGCGACCGCACCTCGTCGCGGTTCGGCATGCGCCGCCCCTGGATCGTCATCGGACTGGTGGGCGGCTCCACCGGGACGCTCATCGTGGCGTTGGCACCCAACATTCCCGTCGTCCTCGTCGGATGGTGCATCGCCCAGCTGTTCTTCAACGCGCTGATGGCAGCCATGGTGGCCGTCCTCCCCGACCAGGTGCCCGCCGCGCAGCGCGGCATGGTCTCCGGCGCCCTGGGTGTCTGCCTGCCCGTCGCATCGGTGTCCGGCACGTTCATCGTCAAGCTGTTCACCGGCAGCCTGCTCGCGATGTTCATGGCCCCATGCATCGCTCGGCGGGATCGTCATCCTGCTGTTTGCGGCCAGGATCGACGATCGGCGACTGCGCGAAAGCCGACAAGCCCGCCTGGTCGATGGGTGAGCTCGCGCGCACGTTCTACGTCAGGCCGGGGGCGAGCCGCGGACTTCCTCTGGGCATTCGCCAGCCGCTTCATGTTCGTCCTGGCCTACGCGTTCCTGACGACCTATCAGGCGTTCTACCTGCTGGACCGGATCGGCACCGCCAAGGCACGACGTGCCCGAACAGATCTTCCTGGGCATCCTCGTCCAGTCCGCCGTCGTCGTCGCCGCCTCCCTCATCGGCGGGAGGATCTCGGACCGGACGGGGCGACGCAAGGTGTTCGTCTTCGCTGCGTCGACCGTGTACGGCGGTGCGATGTTCGTCTTCGCGTTCGCCAGCAACTTCAACGGGTTCCTCGTCGGCATGGCCATCGCCGGTCTCGGCCTGGGCGTCTACCTTGCCGTGGATCTCGCTCTCGTGGTCGACGTGCTGCCGGACCGCGAGAGCTGCCGCCAAGGATCTCGGCGTGTTCAACATCGCCAGCGCCCTCCCCTACTCCATCGCGCCGGCGATCGGGGCGGGCATCCTGGCGATCAGCGGCTACGGCGCGCTGTTCGCGGTCGCCGGGATCTGCGCCCTGCTCGGAGCCGTCGCGATCCAGTTCGTGAAGCGGGTGCGTTGACACTCATCCGGGGTCCTGGTCCTGCCCGGGCTTCGCCCGGACGTGCATGCGTTCGCCGTGACGTCCGAAGAGACTCAGGACCTCTGCGGCCTGGTCACCGGTGCTGCCGAACCAGTGCGGCACCTGGGTGTCGAACTCGGCCACCTCGCCGGGGCCGAGGACCAGGTCATGGTCGCCGAGAACGAGTCGCATGCGACCGGAGAGCACGTAGAGCCACTCATGGCCCTCGTGCGCCCGGAGCTCCGGGTTGACCTTCGACGTCGGGATGACGATCTTCCATGCCTGCATGCCGCCCGGGTGCCGGGTGAGGGGGATGACGGTCCGCCCCTTGACCCGCTGAGGCTTGAGGCGGATGCGAGGGTCGCCGACCTCGGGAGCACCGACCAGATCGTCGAGCGGCACGTGGTAGGCCTGCGCGAGCGGGAGGAGCAGCTCCAGGCTGGGGCGTCGCTGACCGGTCTCGAGCCGCGACAGGGTGCTCTTCGAGATCCCGGTGGCGGCCGCCACGCTGGTGATGGTCGCACCGCGCTGGACGCGGAGCTGTTTCAGCCGGGGTCCGACCTGGTCGAGCGCTGCAGCGATCGCCGTTGACGTGTCGTCCATGGGCTCATTGGACCCGCCATTCCCGGAAACAGCAACGTTTGTTGCCGACTGGGGTCAGCGCGGCGCACCTTGGGGACATGAGCGAATTCGACGTCGTGGTGATCGGTGGGGGCGCGGCCGGGCTGTCGGCGGCGCTCGTGCTGTCACGGGCCCGCCGCACGGTTCTCGTGGTGGACTCCGGGGCGCCGCGCAACGCCCCCGCTGCCCACATGCACGGGTTCCTGTCGCGTGACGGCCTGCCCCCGGCGACCTGCTCGCCATCGGACGCGACGAGGTGACGGGCTACGGGGGCACTGTCCTCGACGGCGCGGTCACCGAGGTTGTGCCGGCGGCTCCGGCGGGTTCTCGGTCCTGCTCGCGGACGGCCAGCGGTTCTCCGCGCGGCGCCTGCTGGTGGCGACCGGCCTGCGCGACGAGCTGCCCGACATCCCGGGTCTTCGCGAGCGGTGGGCACGCGACGTACTGCACTGCCCCTACTGCCACGGCCACGAGGTGCGCGACCAGCAGCTCGGTGTCCTGGGCGGTTCGCCCGACGCGGTCCGCTACGCACAGATCATCCGTCAGTGGAGCTGACGACGTCGTCTTCTTCACCCCCGCCGGAAGCTGACGGCCGACGAGCGCTCGCAGCTGGTGGCCCGCGCGATCGGGATCGTCGAGGGCACGGTGAAGCGCGTCCTGATCGAGGACGACCGGCTGTGCGGTGTCGAGATGGACGACGGTCGCAGGGTCCCCCGTGCCGCGCTGTTCGTGCCACCGCGCTTCGTGCCGAACAACGACCTCCTCGTCGGCCTCGGCTGCGACATCGACGAGACGGGTGGGTGGTCACCGACGGCGGCGGGCGGACCAGCGTTCCGGGCGTCTGGGTCGCGGGCAACGTCGCGAACCCACGAGCCCAGGTCATCACCGCCGCCGGCGAAGGATCCGCCGCTGCCATCGCCATCAACGCCGACCTCGTCGACGAGGACGTCCGCAACGCCGTCCAGGGAGCCTGATGTCCGACACCACGAGCGTTCGCCCGGCAGCAGCGGGGCCACCGACCAAGCACCAGCTGGCGGTGATGATCTGGCTGGCCGTCTTCCCGACGCTCACCGTCATCAACCTCGCGCTCGGTGACTGGCTGAGAACCCTGTCGCCGGTCCTGCGCACCTTCGTCCTCGCCACCATCGCGGTCCCGATCGTCATCTACGGCGTCATGCCGCAGCTGCATCGACTGCGCGTCCGGCTCATCACCCGAGCGGCTCGCAACAGGTCAGATATCGGACGGCGATGACGAAAACAGCGGAAATGAAGCGATCCCGAAAATTGGGGCGCTCCGGAAGACACCAGGCGTAACAAACGCGGTCTACAGTCCGGCGTACCTGCTCCGGACTCAGCGGTAGGTCATTCGGCGGCGCTCGCACAGGTCGGCCGACCATCCAGGAGCAAGGAGCAACGCCGATGCTGGTACGTCTCGCCGACTGGTGCTATCGCAGGCGCCGTCTCGTCGTCCTCGCCTGGGTCGCTGCGCTGGCGGCCTCGTTCGCCCTCGCCAGCGCATTCGGAGGAGAGCTCCGGCAGGACTACCTGCAGCCGGGATCGGAGTCGAAGGCGGCCTCGGAGACTCTCCAGGAGAGCTTCCCGCAGCGATCGGGCGACACCGTGCAGATCGTGGTCCGGTCCGACGCCGGCGTCTCCTCGCCCGAGGTCAAGGCGCGGGCCGAGAAGGTCTTCGCCGATGTCGCCGACAGCGCTCACGTCGTCAGCGTCACGAGCCCCTTCACGGACGAGGGCGCCAAGCAGATCTCGGCTGACGGCAAGACGGCGTACGCCGACGTCGTACTCGACAAGAACGACAACGAGTTCACCGTCGCGGAGGCCAAGACCCTGGTCGAACCGGTCCTGGCGGCCAGTGGCGACGGGCTGCAGGTCGAGGTCGGCGGTCCGGTGGCTGCGCTGTCCCAGACCGCTCCGGTCGGCACGGAAGGCATCGGGCTCATCGCTGCGATCATCATCCTGCTGATCACCTTCGGCTCGGCGGTAGCGATGGGGCTGCCGGTGATCACTGCGCTGTTCGGTCTCAGCATCGCGCTGCTGCTCGGGGAGGTCCTGCGTCGCGTTGTCGACGTCCCGGACTGGGCGCCCGCCACCGCGGCGATGGTCGGCCTCGGCGTCGGCATCGACTATGCCCTGCTCATCGTCACCCGCTATCGCAACGGGCTTGCCCAAGGGCTGGAGCCGCGGCGTGCCACGGTCACCGCGATGTCGACCGCGGGACGATCCGTGCTCTTCGCCGGCATCATCGTCATGATCTCGATGCTCGGCATCCTGTTGGTGGGCCAGCCCGCCCTGACCGGCTTCTCGTTCACCGTGGTGCTTGCCCTGCTCGTGGTCATGGCGGCCTCGCTGACGCTCGTGCCGGCGCTCCTCGGCTTCGCAGGGCGCAACATCGAGCGCCTGCACGTGCCCTTCGTGAGCAAGGAAGCCCACGCCTACGACACGTCGCGCTGGTATCGGTGGAGCCGCTTCATCCAGCGCCGACCGTGGGTTGGCGCCATCGGCGGCCTTGCGGTCCTGCTGGCGCTCGCCGCACCCTTCCTCGGCATCCGGTTCGGTTTCCCCGATGCGCAGAACGACCCGCCGAGCTTCACGAGTCGCCACGCCTATGACTTGCTGTCCGACGGGTTCGGTCCCGGCTTCTCCGCGCCGATGCTGCTCACGGTCCAAGGGGCCTCGGGCGGCGACCTGCAGAGCTCGGCAGACGCGGTCGGGACCGAGCTCAGTGACGTCGCGGGGGTGGCACTGGTCTCCCCCGCTGTCCTCAACCCGGCGGGCGACACAGCGTTGCTGAGTCTCATCGCCACCACGTCGCCTCAGGACGAGGCGACGCTCGACCTGATCGACCAGCTCCGCGACGAGAGCATCCCCGCCGCCACGGCGGGCACCGGTCTCAGCATCCACGTCGGGGGGCTCGCCGCTGTCAACTTGGACATCGACCGAGGAGTCATGGACCGGCTGCCGCTCTTCTTCGGCGGCGTCCTGCTGGTGTCCTTCTTCCTGCTCATGATCGTGTTCCGCTCCGTCGTGGTCGCGGTCAAGGCAGTGATCATGAACCTGCTGGCAAGCGCGGCCGCGTTCGGCGTGCTGGCGCTCGCTACGAGCGGCGGTTGGCTGGGAGACCTGTTCGGCATTCCGGAGGCGACACCGGTCCCGATCCTGCTGCCGATCGGGATCTTCGCGATCCTGTTCGGGCTCTCGATGGACTACGAGGTCTTCCTGCTGTCCCGGATCAAGGAGGAGTACGACAGGACCGGCGACAACGCGCTGGCGGTCGCCGACGGGCTGGCCAAGTCCGCCCGGGTCATCACGGCTGGCGCCGCGGTCATGATCACCGTGTTCCTCTCCTTCGCCCTGGGCGTCGACGTCTTCGGGAAGATGTTCGGCATCGGGCTGGCCGCGGCAGTCCTCATCGACGCCACGATCGTCCGGATGGTGCTGGTGCCGGCAACCATGGAGCTGCTCGGTGATCGCAACTGGTGGCTGCCGGGCTGGCTCGACCGGCTGCTTCCGAACATCCATGTCGAGGGCCACGAGGTCACTGACGAGGAGATCGACCTGCGCGAGGCCATCGTCCGGCCGCGTTCCCCGTCGGACCTGCCGTCGGAGACGAAGATCTAGATGACGCTCGACGAAGGCCCCTCGGTCAGAGGCCCGCCTGTACTCGCTGCGGTGATCGCCGAGGATGCTCGCGTGTCGTACGACCTTGCGGTCTGGAGAGCGTGGTGCTGCGCGCCTGCCGGACGCTCAGGGGCCGCATCGGTCGGGTTCGAGCAGCCGGATGCGACGCCATGGCGCCGTCGTCGTCGGCGCTCGGTCAGCCGCGAGCCGCGCAGGGCGACGCACTGATCTGATTCGCGCATTCGTATCGAGCGCCGCGTGCTCGGCTCCTACGACCGGAGCTCGACGAGGCGATGCCGGGCGGCCACGTAGTGTCGCGATCGGGCCAGGGACTGCGCCGCTCGACTCGGGGACGGCCGATCGGCGACCTCAGTCTACGGATCAGCCGATGACGTTCTGCGTGGGGCGCGGAGGTGACGCCAGGGCAGCGTGCTCCACGACCGACTCGATCGCGCGACAGCACGGCCGATGGTCTGCTGACGACACCGAGCGAGATCGAGGCAAGGCTGCGTCCTGACCCTGGGCGCCACTCTCCTAGCGACCCGAGATCGCGGCGAGTGCCGCAGCTGCCCTTCGGGCGTACCTCGACCCGAGCGAAACCGAGGCAGGACGGCGCGGCCGCCTTCGCCGGCTCTTTCGCCGCAACTGACATTCAGTCACCGGGCAGCGGCGGCGGACGACCCCATCCGCAGTCGTCTCGGGCCTTGTCGGCTCACATCACTCAGAACGGACGAGGTGCGGCGGTTTCACGGGGCCTAGCGTCTGCTGAGCCTGGAGTGCGTTCCGAACGCGGAAGCTCGACTCGGGGCACGGTTCGGCACGTTCACCCAGTCCTTGGAGGCACCGATGGCGGCATCCGTGACGGGAGTGGCTCACCCGGGCCTGAGCGTCGGTCCGACCAGCGAGTTCAGCTTGTTCTTCCAGGTGAAGCCCGGTCAGGGACCGTCGCTGCGGAGCGCGCTCCTGGACCTGCAGGACACTCCTGGGTACCGGCCCGGCGACTACGGGATGGCCATCACAGACGATCCACGAGGCGCGCTTCGTCCTCTTCGACGAGGACACCCGGCTCGCCTTCATCACGAGCTTCGACGGCCCCTGGGACGCCTACATGGAGGACTTCTTCACCTCCGGGCCGACTCTTGCACTGTTCGACGTCATCTTCCGCCACGTGGACGGCTACGACGGGCTGCCGGACCTGGCCGCCGTCAAGGCGTTCGTCCTGGGCGCCGAGCAGACGGCAGCGGCGTACGCCCGCAACTATGGCGGCACGGTCAAGGAGATCCGGAAGGCCCAACGCGTGAACGCGGCCTTCCAGCAGGTGCTCGACCATCCAGGGGCGGCCGAGCTCCTCGAGCATCCGGCGATGCAGCCGCTGCTCGACGAGGCCGGCGACTAGGACGGGCGGCAGGGACCGGGAGCGACGTCCGATGTCGGACCACATCTCTGGGCCGCGCGCCCTCGCCGACCCGGTCGCGGACATCACCGACGTGTACGCGTTCCCGAGCCCTGAGCAGGCGGATCGTCTCGTGCTCGTCATGAACACGCTTCCGATGGCCAAGCCCTCCGACCTGTTCTCGGAGGGACTGCTGTACCGCTTCAGGCTGCGACCGCTCGAAGGGCCGACCGACGGACGGTCAGGGGTGGCAGTTCGTTCCGGCCGACGAGGAGTACGTCCTCGACTGCGTCTTCTCCCCTCCGGATCTCGCCGCAGACGTGCCCGTCCAGGAAGGCACCTGCACCTCCCCGACCGGAGAGTCGGTCTCGTTCCGCGTGAACGACCCGCAGGGCGGTTCCGGTGCCGGCATGCGCGTCTTCGCCGGCACCCGGTGGGATCCGTTCATCATGGATGCACGTGCCGCCTTGACGACGCTGGCCACCCACGAGCTGGCCTTCACCGACCCCGGCTCGATCTTCCTGGACGGCAAGAACGTGCTGAGTGTCGTCATCGAGCTGGACTCGCGGCTCCTGGGTGGCGCCGGCCTCGTGGGTGTCGTCGCAGAGACGCTGACGCGAGGCACGCTCAATGTTCGGATCGAACGCGTCGGCAGGCCCGAGGTGAAGAACATGATGCTCGCGCCGAAGGAGTTCGACCCGGTGAACCGGGACCTGGAGATCCGTGACCTGTACAACATGGAGGACGCGTTCCACCTCGGCGAGACGTACGGCGGTGCGTACCGCGCGCGGCTGAACGCCAACCTCGCCTTCTGGGACGGACTGGACGGAAAGGTGGACTGGCCGACGGACGAGGACGGCAACCACCCGTTGACAGACCTGGTCCTCGCCGACTTCCTCGTCGTCGACGTCACGAAGCCCTACGTCGAGCAAGGCTCGTTCCTCGAGATCGAGCTCGCGGCCCGACGCGGTCACCCGCACCAGACCTGCGGGGGACGGACCTTGAACGACGACGTGATGGACACGATCTTCACCCAGCTCGTCAACGCCGGGCACGGGCCCACCATCCGCGACGGCGTCGACTCCGCCACCCGGCCGGCCACCAGCACGTTCCCCTACCTGGCGCCGCCCAACCCGCACCCGCCCGAGCCCCCCGAGCACCACTAGCGACGGAAGGCACCCGAGACGCCATGGCCGAGGCGACCCAGCCCCACCTGGAGCTCGACGACATCCAGTCCGGAGCGCTGTTCGAGCGCCCCTCGCCGTACGTCGGCAGGTATCTGATGCTGCGCATCGCGGACCGGGCCGACGGCAGCGAGCTGGTCCGGAGACTGCATCGGATCGCCACCTAGTCGCGGACGTCCGACAGCGGGGACGACACGTCAGTCACCGTGGGTTTCACCTACCACGGTCTCGAGGCTCTGGGGGTCCCGCAGACGTCACTGGACAGCTTCGCGCCGGAGTTCCGTGAAGGGATGGCAGCGCGCGCCGCGCTGCTGGGAGACGTGGGTGAGAGCAGTCCGGAGCACTGGGAGCCGCCGCTCGGCAGTGCCGACGTGCACGTGGCCATCGCGGTGCTCTCGCCTGACGCTGCTCGGCTCGAGGCCGCCGCCGAGAAGGCCCGACGGGCGCACGTCGAGCTGCCGGGACTGGAGGTGGTCTGGCGCCAGGACTGCTACCAGCTCGCCACCGGGCGGACCTCCTTCGGTTTCAAGGACGGCATCGGCCAGCCCGCGGTCGAAGGAAGCGGTCGGCCCTCCACGAGTCCCCGGGAGCGACCCCTCAAGGCCGGCGAGATCATCCTGGGCTACCCCGACGAGACCGGTGAGCTGCCGCCGATGCCGACGCCGGAGGTCCTGGGTCGCAACGGCACCTACGTCGTCTTCCGGAAGCTGCACACGAAGGTGGCGGCCTACCGACGCTACCTGCGCGACCGGGCGGCGAGCCGTGACGAGGA
Organism: uncultured Actinomycetota bacterium; assembly: GCA_963757295.1. Classification (GTDB taxonomy): domain Bacteria; phylum Actinomycetota; class Actinomycetes; order JACCUZ01; family JACCUZ01; genus JBDUAP01. Next base: position 300,593 of record CAVWQZ010000001.1, read on the forward strand.
GGACCTGCTCGGCGCGAAGATGGTCGGGCGCTGGCAGAGCGGCGCTCCGCTCGCCCTCGCACCGGACCACGATGACCCCGAGCTCGGTGCCGATGCCCGGCGCAACAACGACTTCGTCTTCGCCGACGACCCCCGCGGGTTCAAGTGCCCGGTGGGTGCCCACGCCCGGCGGGCAAACCCGCGCGACGCCATGGACCAGGACGGCAGCGTGGACGTCCGGCTGCACCGCATGATCCGGCGCGGAACGAGCTACGGACCCATGCTGCCCCAGGGCGTACTCGAGGACGACGGCGCCGACCGAGGGATCATCTTCGTGTTCGCCGGGGCGCATCTCAAGCGCCAGTTCGAGTTCGTCAAGACTCAGTGGCTCAACGACGGCATCTTCATCGGAGCGCCACTCGAGAAGGACCCCCTCGTCGGACCGAACGACGAGTCGAGCGGCTTCACGATCCCCCAGCGCCCGATCCGACGCAGGCTGCAGAACCTGCCGCCATTCGTGGTGACGCGGGGCGGGGAGTACTTCTTCGCGCCTGGTCTGAGGGCCATGCGCTGGCTGGCGGAGCTGGACACATGAACGGTCGGCACCGACGAGAGAGGAACGCGTGGCGATGAGCTCATCCGGCACGGACCGATGGGAGGCCCTCGACTTCGGACCGCCCCCTCCAGATGTCGTCGAGACCGAGCCTCCCGTGCTCCTCGACTACCTCGCCGACGGCCAGGTGGCGCTGGTCACGCTCAACCGGCCGCATGCCGACAACGCGATCACCACCGAGATGGGCGCCCTCCTGACCGAGATCGTCGAGACGATCGCGGTGCGTACCGCCGTCCGGGTCGTGGTCCTGACCGGAGCCGGCGACCGAGCCTTCTCCGTCGGCAGCGACCTGCGACAGCGCAAGAGCATGACCAAGGAGGACTGGCTGCGGCAGCGCCAGGCCTTCGACCGCACCCTCTACACCGTGCGTCAGCTGCGCAAGCCCATCTTCGCTGCCGTCAACGGCATCGCGTACGGCGGCGGCTGCGAGCTGGCCCAGAGCACCGACTTCATCATCGCGTCCGAGACCGCGACGTTCGGCCAACCCGAAGCCATGCTCGGTCTTGCTGCCGGCGGCGGCTCACCTGCCTTGCTGCCGCGCCTGCTGCCCCGCGGCAAGGCCCTGCAGATGCTCATGACCGGCGACCCGATTCCGGCGCAGGAGGCCTACCGCCTCGGCATGGTCAACGAGATCCATCCCCCCGGCGACCTGATGCCGGCCGCCCGGCGCATCGCGGACAAGATCGCAAGCAACTCACCGACGGCGGTGCAGTCGGTGAAACGCGCCGTCCAGCTGGGCGAAGGGCAGCCGATCGAGCAGGCGATCGCCATCATGATGGACGCCCACTGGCGCTCGGCTGTCCACCCCGACCGCGTCGAAGGAATCGGAGCCTTCAACGACGGCCGCGAGCCGAGCTTCGACGATGCCGACTTCTGAGGCGGGAGCGCCCGCGTCCACGACCAACCGAGAGGAAGACTGAGCCCATGACCGTCGCCGGCGATCTCGAGTCGGAACGCGCCGCACTGGAGATGATCAATCCCGCTCCCTACAACGCCGAGGCACCGCCCCAAGCCCTGGTCGGAGACATCACCCCCACCGAGCTTCACTACGTCCGCAGCAACTTCGCGTTGCCCACGCACGACGGCACCCTGGAGATCGGCGGTGCCGTGGGCAACCCCACGACCCTCACCCTCGATGATCTACGCGCGCTGCCGGCCCACGATCAGGCGGTCACGCTGGAATGTGCGGGCAACGGACGCCTCGACATGAGACCGCTTCCGACCGGGGAACCGTGGGGCGACTACGCGGTGTCGACGGCACGGTGGACCGGCGCCCTGCTGAGCGACGTACTCGCCCTGGCCCAGCCAGCGACCCAGGGGGTTGACGTCCGGTTCGAAGGTGCCGATCACGGCCCGTACCACCTTCAGGCGATCCTCCCGGAGACCAATCAGAACGACCTCACCTTCGTCCGCGCGTTGCCCCTCGCCGAGGCAGCCGATCCGTCCTCGGCGATCCTGATCGCCTACCAGATGAACGGCGAACCGCTGACGCCCGATCACGGCGCCCCGTTCCGGCTCATCGTGCCCCACTGGTATGCCGTCGCCTCGGTGAAGTGGCTGAGGCGGATCGACGTCCTCACCGAGCCCTACACCGGCGAGTTCCAGACCGGCCACTACATCTACCAGTGGCCGGATCGCCCCCACGAGGCCGTGCGCCTCATGCGCGTGCGTGCCCGCATCACCGACCCCGCTCCCGGCGCCATCCTGCCCCTCGGCCCCTACACGGTTCGAGGAAAGGCCTGGTCAGGCACCGGGCCCGTCACGCAGGTCGACATCAGCCTCACCGGCGAAGGTGACTGGCACCCAGCGCAGCTGGACCCGCCGAAGGGTCCCTACCAGTGGCAGGACTGGTCGTTCGTCTGGGACAGCAACGACGTCGGACGCCATACCCTGCGCGCCCGGGCGACCGACGCCGCCGGCAACGTGCAGCCCGACGTCCCACCGTGGAACCGGTTGGGCTACGGAAACAACGCCATCGAGGTCCTGTTCGTCGACCGGCACTGAT
>CAVWQZ010000002.1:0-66526 GCA_963757295.1 uncultured Actinomycetota bacterium
ACGTCCGGCGCCCTAGCGGCTCGTCCCGTATGCCGCGCGACGCTCCGGCGAGAGCCGTTCATGCTGTCGCTCCACTCCCCCGCCGACCGCGCGCCGCAGCTCCGCGATCGACACCGAGGGCCGGAGCAGTGCCCTGGCCAGAGCGCTGGCCTGCACCCGCACGCCGTTGACATGAGTCGCCGGGCGGTGGTGCGCGAGCACCTGCTGCAGCTTGCGGCGGTGCCGGGTCGACCCGGCGATGAGCCGCAGCACCTCCTGGTCCAGCACGTCGGTCTCCACCCGGCCCAGGTCCTGCGCCATCCAGTACATCGGCCGCGCGTCGGCGTCGCGCTCGCGCCACCACGCCTGCAGTGCCGCATCGACCACCGACGGCTCGGCCCGCAGGAGCGGGACCAGCCGTTTCGACAGCGCGCTCGCCTGGCGCAGCGCGTCGCAGATCCCCTGCCCGACCACGATGTCCTTGAAGTGGCCGGCGTCCCCGACCAGCGCCCAGCCCGGCCCGGCCGCGTCCCGGAAGAACCCGTCCATCCGCCGGACGGCGCGCACCTCACCGACCAGCGTGGCCCGGGACAGCACCCCCCGCAGGGGCGCCACCAGCTCGGTGGCCACCGACTCCAGCACGGCCGGGTCGCGCCAGTCCCGCTCGTCGTCCAGCGGCGGCTGGCCGGCCACCAGCGTCATGCCCTGGTCGCAGGGCGCCACCAGCATCAGGTCGCGGCCGCGCCGGGAGAAGTGGAAGGCGTTGGGCATCGGGACCCCGGCGTAGTAGCCCCAGTAGGCCGTCCGCTCGTTGTGGGTGATGTCGTACTTGCGGGCGCCGACCAGCCGTCCCACGGTCGAGTTGCGCCCGTCGGCGCCGATCACGATCGACGCGTGCAGCTCGTGGCGGGTGCCGTCGGGCGCCTGTACGACGACCCCGCTGACCCGGTCACCGCTGCGCAGCAGGTCGACGACCGCCGTCTGCTCGAACAGGGTCGCCCCGGTCCGCTCGACGGCGTCGCTGAGCACCGCGTCCAGCGAGATCCGGCGCAGGCACAGCCACGGCCGGTCGGGGTTGGCGGCGGACAGGTCGACGCCGTCGATGTGCAGGCTGATCTCCCGCAGCGGCGGGGCACCGCAGGCCATCACCTCGCGGAGCACACCCAGCTCGTCGAACAGCGACACGTCCTGGATCAGGTGCGTCGACAACACGTCGCTGGGCACGACGTCGCGCTCCACCACCGCCACCGAGAACCCGGCCCGGGTCAGGTGGATGGCCATCGCGCAGCCGGCGACCCGGCGCCCGACGATGATCGCGTCGAACCGCCGAGCTTCGGGCAGGGTCGAAGGCGTCACCGCAGCGCGCCCGTCCGGTCGTGCCGCGGCCTCGAGACCGCCTCGGTCATCGAACAGCGGTCGCGCAACCAGCATCAGCCCCGCGCCGAACACCACGGTGATCGCCAGCAGACCGATCTGCAGGACCTTGTCGATCAGCAGCGGCGCATCCTCGGCGTGCACGATGTGGAAGATCATGTGCGGCACGGTGGCCGCCACGAACCCGAGGATGGCGCCGTTGACCAGGTCCTTCGAGAGCTTCCAGACCGCGTAGCCGAGGACGACGGCGAAGCCGAGGTAGAGCGCGCCGAGGTCACGCGTGATGTGCTCGTTGTAGGGCGGGAGCATCTGCACCCAGCCCCGGCCGAACAGGAACTGCTTGTAGAAGTACTCCGGGAAGAACAGCGCGTGCACGGCGATCAGCGCCGACTCACCGGCCAGCAGGAGGAGGCCGGCGCGTACGACGAGCTCGCGTCGCTTGATGCTCATCTCAGAACTCCCGTCGTCATGAGGGGGACCCGGTCGGCCAGCAGCGGCACCGCGCCGCCGCTGAGCTCGGCGAGCGCCTCCGCGCGACCGGTCAGCGCCATGATCAGGGCCTCCGACGGTCCCCGCAGCTCCGGGCGGCCCTGCTCGCCGTACGCGAAGTCGATGTCGGTGGCCACGACCCGCAGGCCGGACATGCGCCGACGGCTGCCGACCCGGCTGCTGAGCGTCGGCAGTGCCGTCAGGGCGGCCTGCAGGCGGTCGACCGCAATCAGCCGGGGCAGGCCGAGCGGGCGTCGGATGTCCTGGTGGTGCACGAGGTGGTCGGTGAACAGCTCGCGGATCGGCACGAACCGGGCCGCCGCGCGGGGCGGGCCAGCCGTGCCCTCGCGGAAGAGAGCCAGGATCTCGTCGACCGGGTGCGTGTCGGCGTACGACGTGGCGAGCGCGTACGACGCGGCATTGACCCGGAACCCGTGCCGGGCGACCGCCGCGCCGAACCCGAGCACCGACATGGTGTGCCCGACCGCCATGTGGGCGACGACGTCCTTGACCCGCCAGCCGGCGCACAGCGACGGCGCGTCCCACTGCTCGGCCGACAGCCGCTCGAGCAACGACGCGAGGTCACGGCTCTCGCTGACCATCAGCGCCTGGTAGTCAGGCTGCACGATCTTCTCCTCCTTGGTGTGACACGAGTTCTGTTGCTGGGTCGACCTGCGCGACCTGGATGGCAGCAGGCGCGGTCGGCGTCGGTGGGCGGCCGGTGATCCGGTCCTGCAGGTCCAGCGCGCGCAGGTAGGCCGGCAGCCCGGTGGAGCGGACCGCTGCGGGCAGGCCGGCGGCCTGGGACCGGAACCACGGCAACGCCTCGCCGGACGCCGTCGACCGGCCCTGGGCGAGCACGCGGGCGTAGCGCTGGGCGGTGCTGACGCACAGCGAGAGGCCGTGCCCGCACCACCCGCCGGCGAAGTGCACCCGCTGGTTGTCCCCCACCGTGCCGACCACCGGCAGCCGGTCGAGCGTTCCTCCGGTCAGGCCGGACCAGCGTGCCTCGATGGCCACGCCGGTCAGCGCCGGGAACCGCCGGTGCAGCTCCTCGACGACCCGGTCGAAGACCGCGGCCGAGGTGCGGGTCTCCCGTTGCGGGTCGCCGCTGGGCACCCGGGCCGGTCCGCCGCCGAAGACCAGCCGGCCGCCGGCGCCGAGCCGGTAGTAGCTGAAGAAGTTCCGCTGGTCGATCACGCCGCCGACCCCGTCCCAGCCGAGGGACGCGCGCTGGTACGCCGTGAGCGGCGCGGTCGCGACCACGTGCGTACGCACGGGCACCACCGACGACGGGTGCGGGTTGAGCTCCTCGCCGTACCCGTCGACCGCCAGCAGCACCCGGTCGGCCTCGATCACGCCGCCCGGGGTGTGGGCCCGCACCCCGTCGGGGAGCGTCTCCAGCCTGGTCACCCGGGTGCGCTCGGCGATCCGCACGCCGCGGCGCTCCGCCGCGGCGGCCAGGCCGGTCACCAGCCGGTAGGGGTCCACGAGCAACACGTTCTCGTAAGCGAAGGCGGCGCGGTAGGCCCCACCGAGCCGGCCGTCGAGCATGCTCCGGTCCCACCAGGGCACCTCGAAGCCGAGCTCGGCGAGGTCGCGGGTGTGGCGGCGCATCCGGCGCTCCTGGCGCTCGGTCAGGGCACCGATCACCTGGCGCTCCAGCCGCGCGTCGCAGTCGATGCCCTCGGCCGAGATCAGCCGGCCGACCTCGGCCGTCCCGTCCAGCGTGTTCGCGAACGCCTCGGCGGCGACGTCATCGCCATAGCGGCGGCGCAGCGAGCGCATCGGCATGCCCAGGCCCGGGCCCGATGATGCCGGTGCTGCGCCCGGTGGCGCCGAGGCCGACCTGGCTCGCCTCCACCAGCATGACCCGCAGGTCGGGGCGGTTCGCGGCGAGGTAGTAGGCGGTGGCGGTGCCGGCGAGCCCGGCGCCGACGACGAGGACGTCCACCCGGTCGGTGCCGTGCTGGTTGGGGCGGATCGGGGCGGAGCCCTGGTCCCAGAGCCAGATCGGTGAGGTCTCCCAGTCCAGTTGGTCAGTCATGGCTCAGACCGCGTTCGTGGCGCGCGCCAGGCAGAGCCCGTCGCGGAGCCGGGGCGTGCCGGGGACGGCGATGTACTCGGGGGTGACCAGCTGCGGGCGCCACTTCAGCTTGAACGCCACCTGGCCGGCGGAGGGGTAGAGCCACGCGGCGTTCCCCCCGATCCAGCGCACCAGCTTGTCCAGCTGCGGGTTGGCCGCGCCGAGGTCGTGCGCGGTGTCGAGCCCGACGAACGGGGTGAGTCCCAGATGCATCCAGGCGGCGCCGTCGGCGGCCAGCTGCTGGGCTGCCTCGAAGAAGATGTGCTCGATGACCCCGGGCGGTGCGTCGGGCCGGCGCCGGGTCAGGTCGTAGAGCCAGCCCGGCCGGTCGCCGAAGACCGGCGAGTAGGAGACGTAGCCGACCACCGATCCCTGCCACCGGGCCACGAACAGCCGGCGGGACTCCTGGAACCGCCCGCCGCGCTGGCCGACCAGGAACTCGAGCTCCTTCACGTGCCAGCCCTTGTCGCGCAGCCAGGTGCGGTCGATCTCGTCGAGCTCGGCGGCCAGGCCGGGGTCGGCCGTGTCTGGCCTCGGCGACCGTCACACCCTCCCGGCGGGACCGGGTGATCATGTTGCGGGTCTTGACGAACTTCTTGCCCTGCAGCGTGAAGTCGGACAGGTCGATGCTGTACGACGTGCCGAACTGGTTCACCGTCCAGCCCAGCCACGCGGCCCGCTGGGCCTCGTTGGTGTGCAGCTGCACGGCGATGACGCGGCGGCCTTCGTGCTCGGCCGCCTGCAGGAACCGCTGCCACAGCAGCCCCCGGTCGTACGGGGCGGCGCAGGGGCCGGCGAACTGCACCCAGTAGCGGCGGCCGATCGGGCGGTAGGGGACCACGCCGTCGACGCCGGCGGCGGTGAAGAACTCGTTGCCGTCGTTGAGGGCCAGGAAGGCAGAGGGGTTCTGCGCGTTGCGGCGGAACACGTCGAGCACGTCGTCTGCGTCCGTCTCCAGTGCGAGGGCGGTCATCAGCCGACCCGGGTGAGCTCGTGAGCGGCCGAGACGTGGGTGGCAGGCACTGCTGTTGCGCGCCGCGGCCGGTCGAGCAGCGGCTTCACGGCGGCGTAGTCGGGGTGCGCGCTGGGCTCGAACTCGATCCCGAACGACTTGTAGAAGTTGCCGAACAGCGCCCGGTCGCCGAACAGGTGCAGCGGCAGGGCGAGCAGCGCCCACTCGGGCTTCACGAGCAGGCACCACAGACCGCCGACCGCGGCCGCGGTGATCAGGCTGTGCATCGTGTTGTAGAGCACGTAGTAGCCGTGCGGCAGGTAGGCGGTCTTCCTGCGGTGGTGGGCGATGACGCCGGGCAGGTAGCCGATGACGTCGATGTAGACGAACAGCACGACGAAGGGGAGCCAGCGGATCTCGCCGAAGTGGATCAGCGCGAGGACGAAAGCGACCGCGAGGCCGACGAGGTACTCGGCCCGGACAAGGCGGTAGGTCGTCGGCGTGTGGAAGAGGTTCTTGGGATCCATGACTGGCTGCTCCGGGGGGTCGGGACGAGCTGCGGGGGCGCGGGTGCGGGGCGGGTGGTTCCTGTGCTGGTACGGCGTGTGCGCCCGGTCCTTCGCGCAGACCGATGCGGTGGTGCAGTTCTCGCAAGACCCGAGGTGCCCACCAGTTGGCGTCCCCGGCCAACCGCATCACGGCGGGCACCAGGATCGCCCGGACCAGGGTGGCGTCCATGAAGACGGCCAGCCCCAGTCCGACACCGACAAGCTTGAGGACGCTGAGCCCCGACGTTGCGAACGTGATCATGACGATCACGAACAGCAGTGCGGCGTAGGTCACCAGGCGACCGGTCTTCTCGAGCCCGGCCGCTACTGCGGCCGTGTTGTTATGGAGCCGCTGGTACTCCTCCTTGATACGTGAGAGCAGGAAGAGCTCGTAGTCCATCGACAGGCCGAAGGCCACCGCGAACAGCAGGATCGGGGTCGTCAGCTCGACGGCCCCGTTGGTCTGGAAGTCACCCAGCAGCCAGCGCAGGTGCCCCTGCTGGAAGATCCACACCGCCGCGCCGAAGGTGGCGGTGAGGCTGAGCAGGTTCAGCAGCACGGCCTTGACGGGGATCAGGACGCTGCCGGTGAACAGGAACAGCAGCACCATGGTGGACACCGCGACGATCGCCAGGGCCCAGGGCAGGGCCCGCCCGAGGGTCGCCCGGGTGTCGACGAGGTGCGCGGCGACGCCGCCCACGAGCACGGGCGCCGGCGCCGCGATCGACCGGACGGCAGACACGGCCGCCTCCGCCTGCGGGCCCTGGGGGTTGCCCGCCAGGTCGACGCTGAGCCAGGACGCCCGGGGGCCGTCGAAGCCGCTCGAGGCCGTCGAGGCGGGGGCGACCAGCACGCCGTGGGAGAACGTGCCGGCGGCGGAGCTCACCGTGGACACCCCGGCGACCCGGGACACGGCCACGGCGTAGTCGCGGGTCTGGTCGTGGCTCAGCCGACGGTCCGGCGACACGACGTACATCGCGTCGGTCGACAGCGAGCCGAACTCGGTCTTCAGCAGCTGCACGACCTGGTGGCTCTCGCTGCTGCGGGGCAGGCTCGACTCGTCGGGCAGCGCGTAGCGCACCCCGAGGAACGGTGAGCCGAGCACGAGAAGGAAGGTGACTCCCCCGATGGCCAGGGGGACGGGGTGGCGCATCACGAAGGACGCGAGCCGGTGCCAGCCGCCCCGTCCCGGAGCGGCTGAGCCGACCGCCGGACGGGGCCGCCGCGAGCAGGCGGCGGCCCAGCGCGCTGTGCCGTCCGCGGGTGCGGCCGCGCCGGGTCGCGATGGCCCGCACCACGTCCCAGCGGTCGACGTTGCGGCCCAGCAGCAGCAGGACGGCGGGCAGCACGACGACAGCGCTCAGTGCGGCGAAGCCGACGACGGCGATGCCCGCATAGGCGAAGGACCGCAGGTAGTACAAGGGGAAGACCAGCAACGAGGACAGGGACAGGGCGACGGTGAGCGCCGAGAACAGCACGGTGCGGCCCGCCGTCGACAGGGTCGTGGCGACGGCGGCCGGCACGTCCGAGCCGCCGTCGAGCTCCTCGCGGTAGCGGGTCACGATGAACAGCCCGTAGTCGATGGCGAGCCCGAGACTCAACGCGGTCGCGATGTTGAGGGAGTACATCGACACGTCGGTGACCATGGTGAGCAGGCGCAGGGTCACCAGCGTGCCGACGATCGCGGTCAGCCCGATCACCAGCGGCAGCAGGCTGGCCACGACGCTGCCGAAGACGAACAGCAGGACGACGGCCACCACGGGTGTGGCGAGCAGCTCCATCCGGCGCAGGTCCTTCTCGCTGCGGTCGGTGACCTCCCGCTCGACGGCGGGCTGACCACCGAGCCGGAGCGACAGAGCGCCTTGCTGGCCGTGGATGCTTCGGGTAGAGCCGGTTGAGGGTGGACTTCCGCTGGTCCTCGGTGCCGGTGATCCGCGCCAGCACCAGCGCGGTCCGGCCGTCCGCGGAGCGCAGCGCCGCATTGCCGGTGGCCCAGTAGGACACGACCGAGGAGATGCCCGCGTCGTCGCGCAGCAGCTCGGTCAGCGCGTTGCCGGCAGTGGCCGCGGCGGCGGAGTCGACGCCGCGCTCACCGCTGGTCTCGGCGACGACGACCAGGTTGTGCGGACCCGTCGGCAGCGCGCGCGTCGAAGGCGGCGTCGGCGCGGGTGGACTCCTCGGCGCCGGCGTAGAAGCCGCCGACACCGAGATGGTCCCGGACGTTCATCGAGGCCGCGCCCCCGACCAGCAGGAACAGGACGGCGATGAGCAGCACCGCCTGGTGCCGTCGCCCGATCCCCGCGCGCGCCTTCTGCAACATGCCGCTAGGCCCGCTCGCGGTCGGGCTGCGAACCGAAGAAGCCGGCGACGAGCTCGGCCAGCCGCTCGGGGGAGTCCTCGGGCACGAACGCGCCGGTGTCGGGCAGGGTGACCAGCTCGGCGTGGCGCAGGTCGCGGACCAGCTGGTGGGCGTGCTTGAGCGGGAAGACCTTGTCGTACTCGCCCCACACCAGCAGCACCCGGCCGTCGTACGTCTTCAGCGCTTCGATCGGCGGTCAGCGTGTGGCGCGGCCGGACGTCCCGCAGCGCCTTGGCCAGGTCACGGCGGACCGCCGGGCGACGCATCGGCGCGATGTAGGACTCCAGGACGTCGGGCGCGATCGGCGTGGCGGTGGCCCAGCCGTAGGCGACCGGCAGCTGGCGGAACCAGCGAAGCCGCAGCGCCTGGGCGAGGACCGGCCAGCGCGCCCGGGATGCGGGCCGCGATCGGCAGGGTGCGGAACAGCGGCGGGAAGAAGTAGTTGTAGGCGTCGCAGGAGGTCAGCACGACCGAGTGCACGAGCTCGGGCCGGCGAGCGGTGAGGATCTGGGTCAGGGCACCACCGCTGTCGTTGGCCACGATGCGCACCGGTCCGAGGTCGAGCGCCTCGATGACCTCGGCCAGGATCGCGGCGAGGTCCGGCGGCGACAGCGCTGCGTCCGGGGCCATCGGCAGGGAGTGCGAGCCCAGCGGCAGGTCGAGCACCACGCAGTCGAACTCGTCGCTCAGGGCAGGCACGACGTTGCGCCAGAGGTCGCTGTTGACGAAGACGCCGTGCACGAACAGCAGCGGAGTGCCGGTGCCCATGCGGCGATAGCGGATCCGGCCGCCGGTGACGGCGACCTCCTGGAACGGGGTGCTCAGGAAGCTCGCTGCTGCCGCGGAGTGGTCACTGCTCGATGGCACGGTCGTGGTCCCTTCTCGGGGGTGAAGACGGGGTCAGCTGGCGAGCTCGGCGTACGCGCGGTCATGCCAGACCAGCGGCCGGCCGATGCCGACCTGGGCCGCGGCCACCGCGCCGATGACCAGGGTGTGGTCGCCGTACTCATGCTCGGCCTCGAGCAGGCAGACCGACCAGGCCAGCGCGTCGGGCAGCACCGGGGCGCCGAGCACGATGCGGTGGTCCGGCTGGGTTGCTGCCGGGCTGGCCGGCGAAGTGCCCGGCCAGCTCCTGCTGGTCGCTGCGCAGCAGGTGCACCGCGAAGGCGCGCCGGGCCCGGATGGCGGCGAGAGTCCGCGACCCGTGCGTGATCGAGACGAGCAGCAGCGGCGGTCGCAGCGACACCGACGTGACCGACGACGCGGTCATGCCGGTCATGCCGTCCTCGCCGAGGGCCGTCACGACGCTCACCCCGGAGGCGAGCCGGCGGTAGAGGTTCAGGCAGGCCGACCGGCCTGGTCCCGCCTCGTCCGGGAACTCTCGGGAGTGACATCAGGGTCGGTCGAGCGTCGGCTCGGGCACGATCTCCGTCACGTCGCCGAGCAGTCCCTCGACGATGAGCCGGATGTTGCTGCGCAGCGCGGCCTCGGCGATCGGGTCGAGGATCGCCTCCAGGCTGGCCATGCCGAGGTCGAAGGTGGCCTCGAAGACGACGACGGTGCCGCCGTCGTGCTCGTCGATCCGCCACTGCCCGGTGAAGCGTGTGGAAGTCGCCCTCGAGCTGGGTGAAGGTGATGGTCCGCTCGGCCGCGTCGAGGACGTCGCGCTCGGTCCACTGCAGCAGGCCGCTGCGGAAGCGGACCGTCCACTGGGAGCGGATCGAGCCGTCGCTGTCGGGCTCGGCGACCACGACCTCGCGGACCGTGTCGACCATGCTCGGATAGCGCGCGAAGTCACTGATCCGTTCGTAGGCGGCGGCCGGCTCGGTGCCGCGGGCGTGCAGGTGGATGGAGACGGTGCGCATGGTTGACCTTTCGTGTTTACAGGGCGGCGATTGCCGCGCTGAAGGAGGTGAGGAACTGGTTGATCTCGTACGTCGTCGAGGACGGCGGGAGGCGTGAAGCGCAGGACGCGCGAGGAGTTGAGGGAGTGGCAGGACAGCACTCCCCGCTCGAGCAGCTGCAGCGCCAGCTCGCCCACGGCTCCAGGGTCCTCGAACTCGATGCCGAGCAACAGCCCCCGCCCGCGGACCTCGACCAGGCCGGCGGGTCGCAGCCCGGCGCACGCCATGCCGCATCTCGCGGAGGAGCAGCGCCCCGGTGCGGGCCGCGCGCTCGACGATGTGCTCGTCGTGGATGACGCCGATCGTGGCCGCCGCCGCGGCGCAGGCCAGCGGTGACCCGGCGAAGGTCGACGTGTGCAGGTAGGGGTCCTTGGCGAACGGTGCGTACGCGCGGGGGGTGGCCACCATCGCCGCGATGGGCACGACCCCGCCGGACAGGCCCTTGCCGACCAGCAGGATGTCGGGCACGACCTGCTCGGCCTCGATGCCCCACCACGTGCCCAGCCGGCCCATGCCGGTCTGGATCTCGTCGACGATCAGCATCGCGTCGTTCGCGGTGCACAGGTCGGCGACCTCGCGCAGGTAGCCGGGCGGCGGGATCACGACGCCGCCTTCGCCCTGCACCGGCTCGAGGATCACCACGCCCGGTGCCGTGGGTCGCGCGCAGCGCCGCGGCCATCGCCGCCGCGTCGCCGTACGGGACGGCGGTGATGTCGGGCAGCAGCGGCCGGAACGGGTCCTGGTACGTCGGGTTCGCGGTGACGCTCAGCGCGCCGAGGGTCTTGCCGTGATAGCCCTTGCTGGTCGTGATGACCGAGGTCCGGCCGTGGATCCGGGCCAGCTTGAGCGCCGCCTCGGTGGCCTCGGCGCCGGAGTTGACGAAGTGCACGAGGTCGAGATCCCGGGCGTCGTACCGGCCAGTGCTGCCGCCGCCTGGGCGGTCACCGGCTCGAGGAACGTCCGGCTCGCCAGCGGGTGGCGGTCGAGCTGGCGGTGCACCGCTGCCGTCACCACCGGGTGGCGGTGGCCGAGGATGAACACGCCGTACCCGCCGAAGTCCAGGTAGCGCCGGCCGTCCTCGCACGTCGATCCAGGCACCGGAGGAACCGACCTCGACCATGCCGCCGAGCAGCTGGCCCACGGACGCGCGGCCGCCGCCGAAGTGACGCCGGTAGGTCGCCAGGACGTCGAGCTCCGCGGGTGTCTCGCGGGTGTCCGGCGTGACGGTGAGGGTCATGACGCCAGCTCTTCGTCGTCGAGGTCGTCGTCGGCCGCGACGGGGAGCAGCCCCTTGGCCTGGGCCCAGAACCGCATCGACTTGTCGTAGGTGTCGAGCAGGCGCGGCCGGGTCATCTCCGCGGCGAGACCGAGCTCGGCCATCGACGTCGGCAGGGCGGCCGGCATCTGGAACAGCCAGGTCATCTCCAGCAGCTCGGCGAACATCGCCTGCAGCTCGGGGCTGAGGGCCTCGTCGAGCAGCGGCAGCAGCAGCCGGTCGACGGCCTCGGCGGCGATGAACCGCGGTGCGGTGGGGTCGAGCCCGGCCGCGCGGCCGAGCCGCAGGGCGCCGGCGACCAGGTCGCCCGCGGTCGGAGCCGTCTCGCCGGCGGTCAGCCAGAACTCGCCGGCGGTGACACCGGCCCGGATCAGCTGGCCGGCGGCAGCGGCCACGACGTCCTGAGGGACGACGTCCATCAGCGCGTTCTCGTCGCACGCGATCAGGGGCACCATCCCCTTGGCGATGAGCCCGGCGACCCGGTGCAGCCCCTGGAAGGCGGCCATCCGGCCGTCGCCGGAGTCGCCGATGACCACCGACGGCCGCAGGATGACGGTCGCCACGTCGCTGTCGCGGGTGAGCTGCTCGGCCTCGACCTTGGACTCGATGTAGGCGCGAGCGCCGGCGAACCGTCCGCCGTCGGCGCTCGGCGGGTTGGCCACGAACGCGGTGCTGACGTAGTACATCGGCGCCCCGGCCTGCTCGGCGAAGGCGAGCATCGTGCGGGTGCCGTCGATGTTCGTGGCGCGGATGGACTCGGGGGTGGCCTTCCAGCTCGTCGCTGCCGCCCCGTGCAGCACGACGTCGACGCTGTCGGCCAGGCGGTCGTAGTCACGCTCGGAGAGGCCGAGCGTCGGGTCGTTCAGCGAGCCCGCGAACTCCCGCACCCGCGGGTCGGCCAGCCGGGTGCGGTGCCGCAGCGCGACGATCGTGAAGTCAGGGCTCAGCTCGTCGATGAGTGCGCGCCCGAGGACGCCGGACGCACCGGTGAGCAGCAAGGTCGGCTTGGCGATGGTCATGGTGATCCTCAGACGATTTCGAGTGGTGCGCCGGCCAGGTAGCCGAGCAGTGGGCCGGCCATCTTGGTGCGCGACGGCGGGTGGAAGCCGAGCCCGTTGACGGCGGCGGCGAGATAGCCGGCGTCGTCGGAGCTGATGAAGTTGAGACCGCCGAGCAGCTCGACGGCGAGCGGCACGACGCGGGCGATGGCGCCCTGCACGGCGTAGCGGACGAGCAGCGACTCGGCCAGCAGTCCGCGGTCCCGCTGACGGTCCGGGATCTGGCGGGCGATGTTCTCCACCGCTGCCCACGCGCCCTCGAGGTCGATCACCAGGCGGGCGCGCTCGGCCTCGGGCACCCGGTCGTTGTCCAGCACCCGCTCGACGAGCGCCGAGGCGGCGCCGAGGTAGGACCCCATCATCAGCAGCTCGAACCACAGGAACCCGGCGGTCTGCACGTCGTCGAGCAGCTCGCCTTCCTGCAGCTCGGTGCGGACCAGCAGCTCGGCGGGGACGAGGACGTCGGTGATGCTGACCTGGTCGCTCTCGGCGCCGGCCAGTGCGAAGGAGCTCCAGAACGGGGTGACCGCGATGCCGTCGCTGGCGGCCGGGATCAGGGCGACCGCGAGCTGGGTGCCCGTTCCCGTCCAGCCGGGGCACCCGGACGCTGGCGGTCAGCAGGTCCATCGACCGGGCGAGCGAGCAGGGCCGCTTGACCCCGCTGATCCGCACGCCCTCCGGGGTCTGCGTGGCCTCCATGCTCGGCTGCAGGATCCCGCCGCCGGGCCGGCCCTCGGAGAACCCGGAGGCCACCAGGAGGCTGGTTGGTGGCGATGCCCTCGAGCATCATCCACTCCATGCCCTGCGAGACCTCGCTCAGCGCGACCAGGCTGGCGACGGAGAAGTGGTGCATCGTCGTGGCGACCGCCAGCGACGGCGACCGTGATCCGATGGCCCGCTGCACGCGCACGGCCTCGAGCGCGCTCGCGCCCCGGCCGGAGTGCTCGGCGGGCACCAGCAGGGCCGCTCCGCCGTGGTCGCGGAACGCCGCGATGCCCTTGCCGTGCGGTCCTTCCAGCTCCATCAGCGGTGTGCTGGACAGGAACTCGTCCAGGCCCGGCATGAAGGTGTCCAGAGCGGTCCGCTCCCGGTCCAGCAGTCCCATGAGTCTTCCTTTGCTCGTCGATGTCGGGAGCAAGAGGGGTGCGACCCGCCCTCGGATACATCGCGACCGGCCGTATCAGGGCTGCGGGCCACGGCTCCTTCCCCCATGCGACAAGCGAAGCCAGGCAGGTCTCTCGGCCGTCACCGCCGCCATCACGCCCGCTCGGGCCACCGGGTCCGCTGGGCGGCCGGCGTGGCGGCCGGCGCGGTGGCCGTGGCCGGCTGCGGGGTCGGACTGAGCCTCGGGAGGTGACGCCGAGGCCACCTGCCCGGACGGAGTCCGCACCCTGCGGGTCGCGGTCACACCGGAACTGGCCCGCATCGTCACCGAGGTGGCCGGGACCGTCGACGGCGGCCGGGACGGTGCCTGCACGAAGACGCGTCGTCACCGCACAGTCCTCCTCGGACGTGGCCGCGTCCCTGCGTACGACGGGCCGGTCGCCGCATGCCGACGGCCCCGACGTGTGGATCCCCGACTCGTCCGCGTGGTTGCGCCGCTCCGCCGTGGGCTCCGTGAACTTGTCCAGTCCCTTCCAGTCCGTTGCGCGCAGCCCGATCGTGGTCGCGGTCGCCCGCCAGACCGCTGCGAGCCTGGGCTGGAACGGCCGTACGGGAGACCTCGGTCCGCTGCTGGGTCGGGGCCCCGCGGGGCGCCCGGCCGACATCTACCTGCGCGAACCCGCAGGGCTCGGCTGCAGCGGCTGGCGCTCTGCTGAGCCTGCACGCGACCGCAGCGCTGCGGGCCGACGGACCCGCGGCTCTGACCGCGGCGCTGCTCGGGCACGTGGCTGCCGACGAGGCCCAGTCCGCGGGACCGTTCGCGGCGCTCGCCGGTGGACGCGCCAAGGTCGTGCCCGGAGGGCGGTGCCCGCGAGCGAGCAGCAGGTGTGGGCGCACAACCGGTCCGCGGCGGCGCGGCAGGTCGTGGCCGCGTACCCGTCGCTGCACGCCAGCTCCCTCGACTACCCGTGGGTCGTCCTGGCTCGCGACCGGCAGGCACAGGAGGACGCCGTCGAGCTGCTGGCGGCGCTGATCGGCCAGCACGGCCGGAAGCTGCTGCTCGCTGCCGGGTTCCGGGACGGCAACGGGATCGGCGGGCCTGCTCTGACCACGCGACTCGGCGTCGACCGGGCGATCCCGGCCGGGCCGGCGCCGCGAGGCGACGACGTCGACCGGGCCCTCCGAAGTCTCGATGTGCTCAAGCAGGGCACCCGCATGCTCGCCGTGATCGACGTCTCGGGGTCGATGGGCGAGCGGGTTCCCGGCACCGGCGGCGCCACCCGGCTCGACCTCACCAAGAAGGCAGCCGTCGGTGGCCTCGGCGTCTACCCCGACGACACGCAGATCGGCCTGTGGGCGTTCTCCACGAACCTCACGCCGAGCACGGACTACCGCGAGCTCGTGCCGATCGGCCCGCTCGGCGCCCGCGGCTCCGACCCGTTCACCGGTCGCCAGCAGCTGGGCGGCGCCCTGGCATCGCTGCAGCACGTGCCCGGCGGGGGCACCGGTCTCTACGACACGGCGCTCGCAGCCACCCGCCGGGTCCGCGCCCAGTGGGAGCCCGGCCGCGTCAACTCGGTCGTCCTGCTCACCGATGGCCAGAACGACGATGACCACGGCATCGACCTGACCAAGCTCCTCACCCGCCTGCGCGCGGAGCACGACCCCCAGCGGCCGGTCCCGCTCATCACCATCGCCTACGGCGCGCAGAGCCCGGTCGACGCGCTGCGCGCCATGAGCGCCGCGACCGGCGGAGCGACCTACATCGCCAAGGACCCGCGGCAGGTCCGGCAGGTGTTCCTCGAGGCGATCCAGCAGCGCGCCTGCCGCCCGGCCTGCGAGCAGCGGTCATGACCGAGTCGCTGGCCGTTGCCCCGCCGCTGCGGCTGCCGAGTCCGTCCGGTTCCCCGGTCAGGCCGTCCGGTGGGCGCACCAGGTCGCGGCGGGGCTCGCCCGTCCCCTGACGCAGGAGGTCGCGACCCTCGTCCGCCCCGACGCCTTCCGCGACAGCCCGATGTGGACCGACCCGCCGTTCGACGCCGGCGGGTTGCCCGTCCTGCTCGTGGGCGGGCTGGCCAGCACACCGCAGTCGCTGCTGCCCCTGCACGACTGGCTGGAGCGGCTGAACTTCCGGCCGGCCATCGCGCCGGTCCGCTACGGCGTCGACTGCGGGGAGCGCACCGCCGTACGGGTCGCCGAGGCCTTGCCGAGCTGGCGGACGCGAACGGGCGCCGCTGTGCTCTCGTGGCGCACAGCCGCGGTGGCCACTTCGCGCGCGCGGTCGCGGTGCGCCACCCCGAGCTCGTGGAGTGCCTGGTGACCCTCGGGAGCCCGGTGAACCGCCTGCTCGCCGTCCACCCACTGCTCGTGGTCGAGCTGTGGGCGATCGGGTTGTTGGGCGCTCTCGGTGTCCCCGGCCTGCTGCGGCCGACGTGTCTCTATGGGACGTGCTGCCGACGCCTCCGCGAGGACCTGATCGCCCCGTCTCCCGCGGAGGTGCCCTTCGTGAGCATCTACTCCCGCGACGACCGGGTCGTCGACTGGCGCAGCTGCGCGGACCCCGATGCGCGGCACCGCGAGGTGCAGCACCACGCACGCGGGCCTGGTGTCCTCGACGGCTGCTCTGACGGCGGTGGCCGAGGAGCTGCACCGGGTGTTGCGAGCGCCCGATTCGCCCTCTGGCGCGCTGCTCCGGAGCCGCGGCATAGTTGCGGCATCAACAGCCTGGAGGTGCTGGGATGCCACCCACTGACGCCGAGCTGGTGGAGCTCGAGGCGCGACGCGCGGAGCTGCGCGGGAAGTACCTGCGGCCCCCCGAGGAGCGCCCGCCGACGCCCGGCCGCGGCATCCATCACGCCGCGCTGATCTGCTCCGACGTCGAGCAGACCATCCGCTTCTACCAGGACCTGCTGGGCTTCCCGCTGGTCGAGCTGGTCGAGAACCGCGACTACAAGGGGTCGTCGCACTTCTTCTTCGACCTGGGCAACAAGACGCTGCTGGGCTTCTTCGACTTCCCCGGGCTGGGGCTCGAGCCGGTCGTCGAGGCGATCGGCGGCGTGCAGCACATCGCGATCTCCTGTCCGCGGGACCGCTGGGAGGAGTGCCAGCGACGGCTGGACGAGGCAGGCGTGAAGTACGCCGGGCCCGACCTCGGCATCCCCGAGTCGATGTACTTCAAGGACCCCGACGGCATCCAGATCGAGCTGCTCAGCGACCCGTTGATGTACTTCGGCGGCGCCCAGCTCGACGAGTAGTCACCCACCCACAGCCCGACAAGAGAGGTGTCAGCCATGAGCGAGTGGAACGCCATGACCTACGAGGGCAAGGAGACCATCCTGCGGGTGGTGCGCCACGAGGCGGAGCGGTTCTTCGCGCTCGCGGACAACGCCGAGGCGTGGGAGCGGCAGACCGCGTGCGACAACTGGACGACGCGCGACGCGGTGGCCCACATCGTCGACACGACCGAGGGCTACTTCCGGGCCTTCGACGCCGCCCGCAGTGGCGGCGAGGCGCCCGCACCGTTCGGGCTGCCCGTCATGCACGAGAAGGCCGACGAGTTCGCCACCGCCTTCCGCGGCGTGCCGCGGGAAGAGCTGATGCAGCGGCTGCGCGACGACTTCCACAAGATGCAGGAGCTGCTCGACGCGCTCGGTCCCGACGACTGGACCGGCCTCATGATCACCCACCCCTACATGGGCCCGGTGCCGGCGTTCTTCTACGCCGCCGGCCAGCTGATGGACTACGGCGTGCACTCGTGGGACATCCGGCAGGGCAGCGGCAAGGAGCACGGGCTCTCGGGTGACGCGGCCGACCTGCTCGTCCCGTTCATGTTCGAGATCTGGCGGGGCACGGTGAAGCACCGACGCGGTGACCGAGCCGTTCACCATCGGCATCCGGGTCAGCGGGCGCAACGCCGGCGACTACCGGGTGTCGGTGAGCAGCGAGGGACTCGCCTACGAGCAGGGCGACATCGAGAGCCTGCCGGCCTACATCGAGTTCGACGCCGGCAGCATGGTGCTGTGCGCGTTCGGCCGGTGCAACACCGGCACGGTGCGCGGCGACATGGACCTGGCCGAGCGCTACCTCAACTCGTTCTTCCGCATCTAGCCGCGTACGCCGGGCGGCTACGCGCGAGTTCGTGAGAGCCCTGCACCAGCAGTTGAGCGGCGGCACGACCAGCCGGGTCGCCAAAGGGCTTGTGGGTGCCCGCCACGATGGCCAACACCGCCTGGGCCACAACGGAGACCGGGACCTGGTGGCGGGTTGCCACCCGGGCGAGTGCGACTCTGGCCTTCGCCTCGTGGATGGAGTGCAACGCCATCACGGCGCCCACGCCCATTGCAATCACGTCGCGCACCTCGGCGGACGGCGATGCCTCCGCAACAGGAGTGGTCAATTCCGCCTCTAGCGCGCCGTCGAGATCTCGGGCCGACGCAGGGTCATCAGATGAGGCCAACGTGCCACTCCCGGGCTGTTGAGGCGTCGGCCGTTGTTCGGAATCTCGCGGCCTTTCCGCTGGATGCTTGAGGGGCACCGGCCCGCGCTCGGGGGATCGCGGACCGGTGCCCTGGCGGGACAGTTTGTCTTTGGGAGGACCGGCACACAAATGCTGTTTCGACATGTTGGTCTCGTCGTCAGCGGGCCTCATGGACACTGATCCAGGGCTGTCTAGCCGCTCGGCGGCTGGTACTCGGTCGCCTGGTGGACCTCGTCGTACACGGCCATCCCGATCGGGCGGCGCATCTCCTCGGCGAGGTGTCCGACCAGCCCTGCCGCCCGGGCGAGCAGGGCGAAGCCGCGCAGGATGTCCGCGTCGAAGCCCAGGTCGCACAGGGCCGCGCCGCAGACGCCGGCGCCGTTGAGCGGCAGGGTGCGCCCGAGCACGTCAGGGTGCACCCGCCCGACGGCCTCGAACAGCCGCAGGTGCGGCCCGCGCAGGCCCTCCTCCTCGGCGATCCGCAGCAGCGCCGGTGTGCGCGGGTCGCCGTTCTTGTGCACCGGGTGCCCGAGGCCCGGCACCAGACGACCTGACTCCTTCTGCGCGCGGACGGCGGCCCGGGCGAGGTCGTCCCAGCCCTCGTCGGTCGTCGGCAGCTCGTTGCTCACGGCCTGGTGGTCGGCCAGGGCGGCGGCGAGGAAGCGGCCGGTGTCCTCGGTCACCCCGAGGAAGCGGGAGCCGCCGCCGAGCAGCCCGGCGGCGAGCGCCCCCTGCACCGACTCGGGCGCACCGGTGAGGGTGAGCCGCGCGGCGATCGCGGACGGCGTGAGGCCGTGGTCGGCCAGCGCCACCAGCACGCTCTCGAAGACGCGCAGCTCGCCGGGCGTCGGGCGGCGCATCGCGACCAGCCAGAACGCCAGCTCCCCGAAGCCGACCTGGCCCATCAGGTCGGCCGCGAGGTCCTGCCCGAGGAGAGAGATGGTCGACTCGTCGGAGCTGCCGATCGATGTCGGGTAGGTCATGGGCCGTCCTCGGTCTCGTTGTCGGGCGGGTTCTTCGGCGGGCCGGTGTCCGCGGCCTCCGCGTCGTACTCCTCCGGCGGGTGACCCGTCGGCAGCCGGTGCTTCGCCACCCGCGACGTCGGCGTGCGCGGCAGGTCGTCGACAGCCTGCCAGAACCGCGGCACCTTGAAGCGCGGACAGCCGCTCCGACGTCCACGCCCGCAGCTCGGCGAAGTCCAGCGTGCGACCGGGCGCGGCGACGACGAACGCCTTCACCTCGTCCTCGGTGAGCTCGGACGGCACGGCGACGACCGCGACCTCGAGCACGTCGGGGTGCTCGGCGATGGCGTCCTCGACCTCGGCCGGCGACAGGTTCTGCCCGCGCCGGCGCAGCACCTCCTTCTTCCGGGACACGAACGTGTAGGTGTCGTCCGCGTTGACCGTCACCAGGTCGCCGGTGTGCAGCCAGCCGTCGACGATGGCCGCGGCGGTCTCCTCGGGCATCCCCCAGTAGCCCGGCGTGACGACCGGGTTGCGCAGCAGCAGCTCGCCGGTCTCCCCCTCGCCGAGGTCCTTGCCGTCCTCGTCCACCACCCGCGCCTCGTTGACCACGCCGAGGGTCGGGTGCTGCCGCACCGAGCCGAGCGTGCCGAACGGCCGGGTGCCGTGCCGCCAGATCAGCCCGTACGGCGACTCCGACATCGCGTATCCGCACACCACCCGCAGCCCGAACCGTCGCTCGAACGCCTCCTGCCACTCCTTCGCGGGTGACGGGCCGGTGTAGCAGAGCCGCAGGTCGGTCTCGGCGTCGTCGGGCCGCTCCGGCTGGCGCATCAGGATCTCGAGCATCGCCCCGATCGCGTTGAACTCGGTCGCGCCGTGCCGCCGGGCCGAGTCGATGAAGCCGCTGCCCGAGAACCGGGGCAGCAGCACGAGCCCGGCACCGCAGGCGAGCGACCCCATCACCGAGTAGGCGGGCGCGTTGATGTGGAACAGCGGCAGCGAGGTCATCAGCCGGTCGGCCGAGGTGAGCTCCATCCAGAACGGGAACCCCTCGCCCGCCATCGCGTAGGCCCGGTGCGTCTGCATGACGAGCTTGGACCGCCCGGTGGTCCCCGAGGTCGGGATGAGCACCGCCAGGTCGTCGGCGGCCGGCGTCGACGCTGCAGCGGACTGCCGTCTCCCGCGTCCCCGGCTCGCCAGTCCCCGACCAGGTCGTCGATGCTCGCGACACCCAGCTCCGGCGCGTCGGCCACGCCGGCGGCGTCGACCAGCGGCATCAGCTCCGGGTCGGTGACCAGCAGCCGCGGCCGGACCTGCCCGACGAGCCCGGCGAGCTCACCCGCCGTACCGGCCGGATCGGTCGGCACCGTCACCGCACCCAGCGACGCCAGCGCGAGCCAGCACAGCAGGTACGGCGGCGTCGTGCGCGTCGTCACGACGACGAGGTCGCCGTGGCGCACGCCCAGTTCGCGGAGGCGGTCAGCGAGCCGCGCGACCTGACCGGCAGCCGCGGCGAAGGTCGCTGTTCCGTCGTCCGTCCGCAGCCACACCCCGTCCGGATCGCGCTCGGCTGCGGCGAGCAACAGCCCCGGGATCGTGTCGACGGGCACGCTGCTCAGTATGGTCCCGCCGTCGTACGCTCGGCGGTGTGAGCAACCTGGAGCGCCGGCCGGAGGAGACGCCCTGCCGGCGGGCTGGCCACGGTCAGCCACGAGCCCACCCGCCGGGTGCTCGTCCCGCGCGAGGTCCCCCTCGGCGGCGTCCGCGCCCTCGTGGTCCGCCGGACCCTGCCGCACCGCGAGATCCGCACCGTCGGCGCCTGGTGCTTCCTCGACGACTACGGCCCGGCCGACGCCGACCCCGGCATGGTCGTCCCGCCGCACCCGCACACCGGCCTGCAGACCGTCACCTGGCTGCTCAGCGGCGAGGTGCTCCACCAGGACAGCCTCGGCAGCGAGCAGCTCGTCCGGCCCGGCGCGCTCAACCTGATGACCGCCGGCCGCGGCATCACCCACGCCGAGACGTCCACGCCCACGTCGCCGGCCCTGCGCGGGCTGCAGCTGTGGGTCGCGCTGCCCGACGCGGCCCGCGAGACGGCGCCCGACTTCGAGCACCACCCCGAGCTGCCCGTCCTCGCCGACGGTGCGCTGACCGCCACCGTGCTGCTCGGCCAGCTCGGCGACGTCCGGTCACCTGCCACGGCGTACACGCCGATCGTCGGCGCCGACGTGACGGTGCAGTCGGGCGGCGCCGGGTCGCTCCCGCTCGAGCGGTCGTGGGAGCACGCCGTACTCGCCCTCACCGACGGTGCACTCGTCGACGGCGAGCCGCTGCCCGCCGGTTCGCTGCTCTACCTGGGCTGCGGCCGCGACGAGCTCGCCCTCTCGGCATCCGGCCGGGACGCGCGGGTGTTCCTGGTCGGCGGCGAGCCGTTCGGCGAGGAGCTGCTCATGTGGTGGAACTTCGTCGGCCGCAGCCACGACGAGATCGTCGCCGTGCGCGAGGAGTGGATGGAGGCCGTCGCCGGCGGCGCCACACGGTTCGGGCAGGTCAGCGCGTACGACGGGCCGTCGCTGCCCGCGCCCGCTCTCCCCGGCACCCGGCTGCGCCCCCGCGGCAACCGCTGACGGCGTGTGGTGGCGCGCGGTCTACAAAGGCGGCAGCCGCCGAGGCCAACGCACCAGGGCAGCGACTCCAGTCGATGACGCAGCCACGAGACGGAGGAAGCCGATGTCGCCGGACGACAGCCACGGCTCCCCGCCTCCCGCGTCGGCACGATCGCAGCCAGCAGGAACACGACCACGGAGTCGGCGCCGCTCGACCCCACCGCGGCGGCTCGCGCGACGAAGACTCCAGCAGCAGGGCAGCGGCAACATCGTCACCATCAGGACGAGCTCGGCGATGTTCAACCAGGGTTCCTTTCCGGACGGCAACTCGGACACCAGCGACGCTAGGAACGCACCGGCTCCGCGACATCGCCCCGCGGGCTCGACCTCCTATGACCAGGGTCAGACCCGCGTACGACGTGAGATGGACCCGTTCGGGCCGGTCGGCGTCGCCCACCCTGATCGGCATGACTGACGGGGTCGGCACGGCTGCGGGCGTGGGAGCGCGAGCATCCGTTCGCGGCCGACGCGTTCCTCGCAACCGTCCTCGCGGCTCGCACTGCTCGAGCTGCTTGCGGCCGCGACGAGGTCGAGGGCCCCTGGTGGGTCAGGCTCTCTGCTTCCTCGTGCTGACCGGCTCGGTCGCCCTGCGTCGCCGGGCGGTGATCGCCGCAGCCGCTCTCGCGGGCGGCGCGCTCGTCGTACAGGAGCTGCTCGGCACCGCACCGGTCGTCAGCGGTTTCCTCGCGATGCTGATCGTGCTCTACTCCGCCGGTGCGCACGCGCCGCGGCGCACGTCGCTCGTCGCGCTCGTCGTGATGCTCGTCGCGCTGTCGGTTCATCCGCTGACCCACGAGGAGAGCCGCACCGCCGACGACCTGATCGGCAACCTCGTCATCTTCGGAGGCGTGTCGGCGCTCGGCCGGGCCGTGCGCCACCACCGCGGCCGCGAACGAGAGGCTGGCAGCAGCGCAGGCCGAGCTCCGGTCGCAGCCACGACGCAGCCAGCAGCGTGCCGCGATCGCCGAAGCAGACCCGGATCGGCCCGCGAGCTGCACGACGTCGTCGCCCACGGCGTCAGCGTCATCGTCCTGCAGGCCGGGCCGCGCGCAGCGTGCTCGACACGCACCCCGAGCGGGCCCATGATCCGCTGCTCGCGATCGAGTCCTCAGGCCGCCAGGCGCTCGAGGACCTCCAGCGCATGCTCGGCGTGCTCCGCGACCCCGACGCCGCCGACGAAGGATCGTGAGCCGCTGGCCTCGCCGCAGCTCCGCCCAGCTGGTTGACCGGATGCGGCGGGCGGGCCTCGACGTACGGCTGCACGTGCAGGGCGAGCCGACGGAACTTCCTGACGGTGTCGACCACTGCGCCTACCGCATCGTGCAGGAAGGGCTCACCAACATCCTCAAGCACGCCGCCGGGCATCCGCGACGGTCGCAGGTGACCTATCGCAGACGCGCAGCGTCCTGCTGGAGATCGTCGATGACGGGGGCAGCGCGCCGACCCGGTCGCGCCTCCGCTGCCGACGGCAGCGGCTCGGCCTCGTCGGCCTGCACGAACGCGTCCGCCCTGTACGACGGCACCATCACCGCCGGGCCGACGGGCGACGGCGGCTGGCAGCTCACCTGCCGACTTGCCCGCCGCGCGCCCTGGTCGACGGGCCGGTTCGACGCGTGATCACCGTCGTCATCGCCGACGACGAGGCGCTGGTCCGCCGCGGCATCCGGATCGATCCTCGACGCCGATGACGGCATCGACGTGCTCGGCGAGGCGGAGGACGGGGGCGTTGCGGTCGAGCTGGCCGCGACGTTGCGACCCGACGTCGTCCTCATGGACCTGCGCATGCCCCGCCTCGACGGCGTCGCCGCCACGCGCGCGATCACCGGCGCACCCGGCGCGCCACGCGCGTTCCTCATGCTCACGACATTCGACCGCGACGAGCACTTGTACGACGCGATCCGGGCCGGCGCGGGCGGGTTCCTCCTCAAGAGCTCACCGCCCGAACAGCTGAACCGCTGCGTGCGGATCATCGCGGCAGGCGAGTCACTGCTCGCGCCCGCCCTGACCCGCCGGCTGCTGGACGAGTTCGCGCAACGGCCGCTGCCTGGCCGGGTCGACGAGCAGCGGTTACGGCTGACGAGCGTGAACGCGAGAGCGTGCTCACCCTCATCGGTCGGGCCATGTCCAACGGCGAGATCGCCGCGGCGCTGTTCCTGGGTGAGGGCACCGTGAAGACGCACATCACCAGCATCTTCGCCAAGCTCGGCCTGCGCGGACCGGGCCCAGGCGGTGGTGCTCGCCTCGAGTCCGCCTCGTCGCTGTGGGTGGCAAGGCCGAGCCGCTCAGTGCTGTCCGCTGCGGTACGGTCCCAAGGTGCCGGGCGAGACCTCGCCGGGCCGGGACCAGGTCCGCGCCGCCGAGTTGATCGCCGCGCTGTGCCTGGCGACGGACCTCGGCACCGGGCTTCCCTTCGAACACGGCCTGCACAGCACGGTTGTTCGCCATGCGCCTCGCCGATCGCCTGGGCGTCGACGCCGAGACCGCAACGCAGACCTACTACGGGTGCCTGTTGTTCTACGTCGGCTGCACGGCCGACGCGGAAGTCGTGGCCGACCTCTTCAGCGAGGGCGCTCTCACCAAGCACTGGGGGCCGGTCATGTTCGGCGGACGGGCTGAGAACGATCGTGGGCATCCTCCGAGCGCTGGCTCCTGTGGACGGCCCCGCGCCGGTTCGCGCCCTCCAGGCCGCCGGCCGGCTCCCGCGGGCGGTGCGAACACACCAGCGCCACCTCGCCGCCCTGTGCGAGGTCGCGGAGATGTTGACCGACCGCCTCGGGCTGCCTCCGTCCGTGCGCGGCCTGTTCGTCCACCTCACCGAGCGCTGGGACGGGAAGGGCGAGCCCGCCGGGGCGAAGGGTGACGAGATCCCGCTCGCCATCCGCATCGTCCACGTGGCGCGCGACGCGGCCTTTCAACGGCTGCTGGGCGGAGTGGACCACGCCGCGCGCATCGTCCGCGACCGGGCCGGGCACGCGTTCGACCCAGCGATCGCCACCCTGCTCGCCGACGAGGCCGACGAGATCCTCGCGCTGGATGAGGACACCACGGCCTGGGACGAGACGATCGCCTGCTGAGCCGAGCCCTCCGTTGACCCTCGACGGGGAGGCGGTCGACCGCGCCCTTGCCGCGATGGGCGACTTCGCCGATCTCGTGTCCCCGTACCTGGTCGGGCACTCCTCCGGGGTCGCGGAACTGGCCGTGCAGGCGGGCGGGCACTGCGGCCTCGGCGCCGCCGAGCTCGCGGCCCTTCGGCGCGCAGCGCTCGTCCACGACGTCGGACGGGTCGCGGTCTCGGCCCGGATCTGGCAGAAGCCGCGGGCCACTGACGCCGGACGAGTGGGAGCACGTCCGGCTGCACGCCTACCAGTCCGAGCGCGTCCTCGCGCACGCCCCGCTCCTGGCGGCGCTGGCACCGGTCGCCACCGCACACCACGAGCGGCTCGACGGCTCGGGCTACCACCGGCAGGCCGTCGCCGCTGCGCTCTCGCCGCCGGCACGTCTGCTCGCGGCCGCCGACGCCTACCACGCGATGACCGAGCCGCGACCGCATCGCGACGCGCTGCACTCCGGCGCAGGCAGCCGACACCCTCGGCCAGGAGGCTCGCGCCGGCCGGCTCGACGGCGGCGCCGTCGCCGCCGTGCTGGAGGCAGCCGGCCAGCGGGTCCCTCGGTTGGAACGGCCGGCCGGGCTGACCGAGCGCGAGGCCGAGGTCATCGGCC
Organism: uncultured Actinomycetota bacterium; assembly: GCA_963757295.1. Taxonomy (GTDB): domain Bacteria; phylum Actinomycetota; class Actinomycetes; order JACCUZ01; family JACCUZ01; genus JBDUAP01. The sequence goes on from CAVWQZ010000002.1 coordinate 24,958, forward strand.
TGCTCGCCCGCGGGCTGCAGACCAAGCAGATCGCGCGCGCCCTCGGGATCTCTGCCAAGACCGCTGACCGCCACGTGCAGAACGCCTACGGGAAGATCGGCGTCTCCACCCGGGCCTCGGCGGCGATGTTCGCGATGCAGCACGGGCTCACCGACTGGGGAGAACTCCCGATGGCCCGCGCCGCCCTGCGCTCCTAGCGTCCAGTCGAGTCCCGCAGCACCGGCTCGGGACTGACCAGCAGGAGGCCGTCATGAGCACCTCGCACGCGACGCAGGAGCACATCCCGCTGGCACGTCACTGACCGCGCGCACGATCGGCCGGCCCGATGGCTCTCCTGGTCTGCCCGGGCCGGGATCGTCGGTCCGGTCCTGTTCACCGCGACCTACATGGCGCAGGAGTTCTTCCGCCAGGACGAGTACAGCCCCATCTCGGAGCCGGTCAGCGCGCTCGAGGCCGGACCCAACGGCTGGGTGCAGCAGGCGAACTTCGTGGTCTTCGGACTGCTGACGCTCGCCTTCGCGGTGGGCCTTCACCGTGGCATCCGGCCGACCCGGGCCGGGATCGTGGGGCCGGCGCTGTTCTTCGTCAGCGGCATCGGGCTGATGCTCGCGGCGGTCTTCCCGCTGCGCGAGGACGCCGCCGGCGTCACCTACGACCCGGGCGGCCACTTCGTCGCAGGAGTCATGTTCTTCGGCACCAGCGCGGCCGCGCTGATCATCCTGTCGCGGCGGCTCGCCCGCGACCCACGGTGGCAGGGCATTGCCATGTACGTCCGCGTGTGCGGGCTGCTGGCGTTGGCTGGCTTCGTTCTCCTGGGCGTGTTCGCGATCCCGGATGACGCCCCGCTGCACGACTGGGCCGGGCTGGCTCAGCGTCTCGTCATCCTCGGCATCCTGTTCCCGGCCCGCATCGTGCTCGCGCTCAGACTGTCGAAGGTCGCGGCGTAGCCAGCAGCTGATGCCCGGAGGAGGTACGACGTGGTGCGGCTGAGCAACGTGCCGGTGCCCGAGCAGAACCTGGTCGGGATCGCCGCCGGCTTGTTGCTGCACCGGGCCCGCCCGTGGCGGCTGCCCGGACCCCGCTACCTGCATCGCCTCGTCGGCGGGGCGCTCTGCGCAGGAGGCACAGCACTCGTCGTACGGTCGTGGTCGGCGGCCGAGCAGGTGGACCTGTCCCAGCCTGAGCGGCTGGTGACCTCCGGGCCGTACGCGATCAGCCGGAACCCGATGTACGTGGGCTGGGCGCTCCTCCACCTCGGCATCGGCGTGGTCGCCGGCTCCGCCTGGGTGGTCGCGACGCTCCCTCCCGCGGCCGGTTGGGTGCATGGCCAGGTCATGAGGGAGGAGCGCGCACTCGCGGCCAGGTTCGGCGACGAGTTCGCTCGCTACCGAGCAGCCGTGCCGCGCTACTGGCTCTAGGGTTCGCGCATGAGGGTGGTGATCCTCGGGGCCGGCTTCGGTGGGCTGGAGCTCGCGACCATGCTGTCGGCGGAGTTCGGCGACGACGCCGACGTGGTGCTGATCGACCAGGCCGACGGGTTCGTGTTCGGCTTCTCGAAGCTGGACGTGATGTTCGGCCGGGCGAGCTCCGGACGACGTCGTCCATCCCTACCGCGACGTGGTGCATCCCGGAGTCCGCTTCGTGCAGTCGACGGTCCGCACGCTGGATCCGGTGGCCAGGCGGGTGACGACCGACGGCGACACCTTCGACGCCGACGTCCTGGTCGTCGCTCTCGGCGCCGACGTCGACCCGGCTGCGACTCCCGGGCTCGTCGAGGGCGGGCACGAGTTCTACACGGTTGCGGGCGCGTTCGCGACGCAGGAGGTGCTGGAGCGGTTCGCGGGAGGGCGCGTCGTCGTCGGTGTGACGTCGACACCGTTCAAGTGCCCGCCGGCGCCCAGCGAGACCGCCCTGCTGATGCACGACTTCCTTCGCGAGCGGGGTCTGCGCGACACGTCGGAGATCGTCGCTGGTGATGCCCATGGGCGTGCCGATCCCGCCGTCCCCGCAGGCGTCGGAGGCCATCCTCGCCGCGTTCGCCGAACGGGGCATCGCCTGGCATCCCGGCCAGCGGGTCCGCAGCCTCGACCCCGATCGCAAGGTCGCGCTGCTCGGCGACGGCGCCGAGCTGCCGTACGACCTGTTCCTCGGCGTCCCGGTGCACCGGGCCCCTGCCGTGGTGGTCGAGGCCGGCATGACCGTCGACGGGTGGATCCCGGTGAACCCGTCGACCCTGGAGACCAGCTTTCCCGACGTGTACGCCGTCGGCGACGTCACCAGCGTCGGAACACCCAAGGCCGGCGTCTTCGCGGAAGGACAGGCCACCGTCGTGGCGGCACAGATCAGTGCCCGCATGCGCGGCTCGGCAACGGACACGACGTACGACGGCCGCGGCATCTGCTACATGGAGTTCGGGCGCGGCATGATCGCCAAGGTCGAGGTGACCTTTCTCAGCGGCCAGGCCCGGCCGGGGCGCTCGAAGGGCCCTCCACGGCGCTCGCCGCCGACAAGGAGACGTTCGGTTCCGAGCGACTCGAGCGCTGGTTCACCAGGGGCCCGGCCTAGCCACCCATCTCAACGGTCGACGCCGCCGACCGAGGCGAGGATCCGGTCGATGAACTCCAGGACCGATGGGTGCGCGGGATGGATGAGATGACCGCCGGTGACCAGCACCTTCTCGGCATTCGGCAGGGCATCGGCCAGGCGATCGTTGACGCGGCCCAGGATGTCGGGTGAGTCCTTCGCGGACACGAGCAGGGTGGGCTGAGCGATCCCGGCCAGGTCCTCGTCGCTGAGGACGAGGGGATCCTCACTGAGGTCGAGACCGCGTCCCCTGATCTCCGCAAGGACCGCGGGGCTTCCGTCGGCGAACAGCTCCTGGAGCTCCGCGGGGAACGATTCCCATGCGCCGTCACCCAATGCCTCCCGAACGACGACCTCCGCGGCCGACGCAGGGTTTTCCGATGCTGCCTGCAAGACCTTCCGTCGAAGGCCGTCCGCCCATGCGGTGGCCTCCGGGTCCAGCGTGAACACTGCGGCCTCCAGCAAGACCAACGCGCGAACCAGGTCGGGAACGCGGCGCGCGAGATCAAGGGCAATGAGACCGCCTGTGCTGCGACCGATGACCACGGCTGGTATCGCCGACAAGACATCGAGCAGGGCGGTTGCGTCATCGACATGGTCGATCAGACGAAGGCTGGCGTCCGGGTCGACTCGTTGGCTGCGGCCAAAGCCCCTGCGGTCGTAGATGATGCACCGGCCGCGACTGGCCAGCTCCCCCGCCGCATCCACCCAGAGGAGGGCGGAACTCGGGGTCCCATGGATGCCGAGGATTGCCTCCCCGTCGCCATGCGCCTCGTAGTAGAGGTCGACGCCGTTCGCAGTCACGCGGGGCATGGTCCAGCCTAGGACTGATCAGCCCCGCGGGTCACACCCACCACCACGAGAAATCGCGGCGTCAAGTCAGACGGTGCCCCTCAGGGTTCCCAGGTCCGCTCGACGTCGAGGTTGCGGAACGTCGGCGGCCCGTCGCAGAGCTTGGCCATCTGGGCGGCGAACTCGCTGGTCTCGGGACGGTTCGAGTTCTCCATCGTCTCCCAGGAGTCGAACTCGATGATGCTGAAAGTAGCCGGGCCGGCGCGGTCGCTGCCGATGACAAGCCGGCGGCGGTGCCGACGAGCGCTGAGGCTCCATCGAGTCGCCCAAGCGCCATGACCTCGTACTGGCCGGTCGGTCTTGAACTCCACGATCTGTACGAACTTCGCCATGGCAACCCTCCACGCTCGATGACCCGGTCAGGCCCGAGCATCGTCCTGCTGAGGTCCCCCGGCAAGGGCCGAACGAGCGGCTGGGCGGCATGTGCCGACTTCTGCCAACATCGACCCATGGCGAGCGGCGGCACGGCGACAGGGCGGTAGTTTTTTTTTTTTTAAAAAAAAAAAAAAAAAAAAAAAAAAAAAAAAAAAAAAAAAAAAAAAATATACGGTCCCAGGTCAGCTGGATGGACGACGGCTGGGGCGTCATCGACGTACCGGAGCTGCCCGGCGGCTGCTGGGCCGAGGCGTCCGTGGTCGAGGGGCTTGACGGGACGAGCACGCTGCGAGCCGGCCAGACCGTCGACGTCGAGTGGACCACGCCCGGGCCCGAGGGCTACGACGCCAAGGCCGTCCGGGTGGTCCTCCGCGACGAGCTGCAGGCCACGCCTGGCGGATGATGTCAGCGCCGAGAGTCGGCTGGGCGGTGGCGAGTCGCCGCCAGATCCAGCTCACGGGCACGTGTCGACCATTGATCTGCCACTCCACCGCGACGTCGTCCACCAGGGTCGTCTCGATTGCTCGGCGCGCCGACGGGATGCCCGGCGAAGAGCACCTCGTCATCAGGGCGGAGTACGACGTCCTCGCCGCGGCACGAGCTGGCTCTCGTCCTGACGCAGGAGGAGCAGGGGGACGGCCTTCAGCCGCCGGTCCAGGTCGTCGGGGTACCGCAGCAGGTGGCCGAGCGTGACATGACCCGATTCCAGCCACGGCAGGAGCGCAGGCGCCTCCCTCGACGTCAGCCGGATCTTCCACAGATTGTGCAGGCGTTGTCCGCACCGCTTGGTCAGGTGCTCGATCATGTCCGCGGCCCACGCGTCTCCTTGGGCGGGCATCTGCTGCAGGAAGCGCCACAGCAGCGGCGTGCTCAGCTTGGCGTACACCTCGTGCGCGATCATCTCGGTGGGCACGAGCACGGAGTCGATCGTCATCGCGGCGAACAGCGGGGCGTTCGCGGGTTCGTTCTGCCGTGCGACGACGAACAGGTCAGGGTTGATCCGCCCAGCCGCGGCGATCAGGGACAGGTTGGTGGTGTCGTTGTCCGTGCCGGCGACGAAGCCAACGGCATCCTCGAGGTGCGCGCGCGCCATGACGGTGGGGTCGGAGCCGTCGCCGACCACGATGGACGGGTCGGCGTCCGGTTCGGGGTTGGGGTCGATGACCGTGACCGCCAAGCCCTCGCTTCGCAGGTCGGCCGCCAGCTCGCGCCCGAAGCGGCCGTAGCCACAGATCACCCAGCGGCCATGGCTCGGCGGGTGGCCACGCGTCGGCAGATCGGCGCCGAGCCCGCTCTCCAACCAGGTGAGAAGCTGGTAGGAGGCGGGGGCGCGCAACGCCAGCCGAAGTTGGTCGCCGAACCTGTCGAACGGGTTCACGACTGTCGGCGTACCGAAGGCATGCATCCGCTCCTCCACAGCCGGCGACACGGTGCGCGCGATCACCGGCAGGTCCGGTCGCAGCAGCGCCGCCGACATGGTGACCGCCAGGTTGACCTCGTCGTTGTTGGTGAGCGCGAGCACGCCCTCGCAGTTGTCCTGTCCCAGGCCAGCCACGCCTAGATGTCCGGGATCGCGGGCATCGGCGACCAGGCCGGGAACGTCGGCGTGGTAGGACTCGAGCTCCAGGGAGTCGATGCGCTGCTGGGAGTCGTCGATGACGACGAACCGCCGGCCGAGCACGTCCAGGGACCGGCCGAGCAGCTCCCCGGTCTTGCCATAGCCCGCGATCAGCAGGAACGGCTCGCGGACCCGGGCAACTCTGCGGGTGAAGCGCTGGCGCGCGATCGCGTCCCGGAATGCGCGGTCCTGGAGCAGCGCGAACAACGATCCCAGGGCGTACGCCCATCCGACGACCGTGAGGTAGATCGACGCGATCACCCACATCCGCTGCGCGTCGGTGAACGTGTGGGGCAGTTCGCCGAAGCCGATCGTCGTCGCGGTGTAGCTCATGAAGTAGAAGGCGTCGAAGAACGACAACCGTACGTCGTCTGCCCGTTCGCGTCCTGGCCGGGGATCAGGGTCAGACCCAGCACGCTCACCGCGAAGATCAGAATCAGCCCGATCAGCGGGGCACGCATCCGCCGCAAGACGAGGAAGATCGTCGCGGAGGACTGCGCCGGCGAGACAAGCGGGCGCCGAGGCTGCGGACGGGCGACCGCTTCGGACTGGGTGCCGAAGACTTGACGCCAGAACGACAGCAGGGGGTTCGTCATGGAGCTGCCTCCTCACCGGCGGTGGTACGAGACCGTCTCCACGACGAGCAACACGACCGAGACGACGTTGGCGAGCAGCGCGCCCCCGGAGAGCGAGACGATGCTCGCCATCGCGTGAGGGGTGATCCCCTCTGACGAGATCTGCGCGGCATACCCCCAGACCAGAGCGGCCGAGATCAGTTGCAGGTCCGCAACCAGACTCGTCGCCAGGTGCACTGCGCCGATCTGCGTCCGGTCGCCGAACTTCAATACGGTGGCGATGAGGTTCACCACCACGGCGGCGAACAGCTCGTAGCCGTTATGCAGGGTCGGGTCGTCAAGGTCACCGATGAAGAACCCGAAGTTCAACGTCGCCGCCAGCAAGACGAAGAAGCCGAAGACAACCTTCTCGAGGTTCATCTCACCTCCTGTGGGTCAGGAACCGCCGTGCGAGTTGATCAAGGCACGACCGGGTGCCCCTGCGCAAGTGCCTGCTCGCAGGAGACGCGTCCCTGGCCAGTGATCATGAGTCCCTGGCTCAGAGTCAGCCAGATGGGGCTGAATCTGCCGCTGCAACGTGCCGATAACTCCGGAATGCACATGACCAGGTTGATGCGCCGCACGGTCGCTGGCCGCGCTGCTCGCGGCCCTGCTGCTGTCGATCATGAGCCTCGGGTCGATCGACGCCAGGGCCGCGACCTACCAGGCGCCCGCCTTCGCCGCCAAGGTGCCCGCCGGCACCACCCAGGTCATCCGCACCGTCCGCACCAACCGCTGGTGCGCCAAGGTCTACTGCACCGTGACGCAGGCCTGGGTCAAGTCCGGCGGCCAGTGGAAGATCGTCACCCGCTGGGACGGCCGCGCGGCGGTCTACCGCTCCAGCATCGGCCCGAACGGTTTCGCCGCGATCGGCAAGCGCCGCGAAGGCGACGGCCGTACGCCGAGCGGCGTCTACACGATCAAGGTCACCTTCTCGACCACCACGACCAACCCCGGCGCGATGCCGTGGAAGCGCCGGAAGCCGACGTCGGTGGTGACCAACTACAACAACCACCTCTACAACACCTGGATCGAGGAGCGCGGGCGGACCGACGGCGCCGCGCGTCCATGCGCTACGGCTTCTGGGTCGGCTACAACAACCCGCGCCTGCAGGTCGACGTCGGCCCGGCGCCGGTGCGCGGCCTGGGAAGCGGGATCTTCTACCACACGTCGCCGATCGGCGAGAAGTGGACGCCGACGCTCGCGTGCACCAAGGTCGGCGAGCCCGCGGAGATGCGCTGGATCCTGCGCTGGCTCAAGCCGAGCGCGCCAAGCCGCGGGTCGTCAACAACATCTGACCGACTCCGCTCAACCGACGATGCGGCTCACTCCGACGCGCACGTCACGCACGCCGTCCGAGTAGTGCACCAGCGGCTCCCCCACGGCTTCAGGCAGACCCGCCGCCGACGTCAGCGTCTGCTGCAGCTCGACCACCGTCGCCGCGCGCAGCGGCCACGGCTCGTGCGTGATCGGCGTCTCGAACAGCCGACCCACGTGCCGCGTGTACGCCCGCCACCGCCCGGTCAGCCACACGGCGTGCTCCGACGCCTCGACCGCAGCACCCGGCCGAACGACGACCCGGTACGACGGCGACCCGCCCCGGCGCACCCCGGCGTACGTCATCACGCCGTCCGACTCGTCGATGCTCAGCGTCGCCTCGGTGGTAGGGCACGCCTGCGAACGTGCGGGCGCTGAGCACCATCGCCGCGCTCGCTGCCTCCAGCGAGAAGAACCAGATGCCCTCGCGGCCACCCGGACCACGGACGTAGGTGCGCAGGTTGGTCTCCGGGAACGTGCCGAGCCGGCCGGCCGTCGGCAGGAACAGCGGTCGCTGGTCGGCCATCAGGAACGGCGTCATGCTCACCCACGCCGACCCGTCGTACGTGTCGACCTCCAGCCCGTCCGGCAGCATCGCCTGGATGACGTCGGGGTCGTGGCGCCAGTGCAGGAACGAGATGGTGAGCCAGCCGCCGCGCAGCACCGGGAAGCGGACCTGCTCCTCCGCCTCGGCGGAGGCCATCAGTCCTCCAGCAGCCCGCGCCGCCGCGCCACCGCCGCGGCTTCGAGGCGGCCGCGCGCACCGAGCTTGGCCAGGATGTTCGACACGTGCACGCTGACCGTCTTGCCGCTGATGAACAGCTGCGCGCCGATCTCGCGGTTGCTCCGGCCCTGCGCGACCAGCTGCAGCACCTCTTGCTCCCGCGGCGTGAGCAGGTCGTCGAGCTGGGCACCCGCGCCCTGCCGTCCGGTCGGGAACGACGTGCGCAGCTCGGCGAGCAACGGCTGCGCACCGAGCCGGCGCGCCGCGTCCATCGCCTGACCGGCCTGGTCGGCGGCCTCGCTCGACCGGCCCGCCGCCCGCAGCACATCGGCGAGTCGCGCACGCGACCGCGCCACCTCGAAGGCGTGCCCGAACTCCACGAACCCCGCCACGGCCGCCTCCCAGTCGGCGACCAGCGCCTCCTGGGTGGGCGGGTCGACGTCGGTGAGCCAGCGCAGCCGGGCGTGCTCGGCCTCGACGCGGGCCAGCCCACGCCTCGCCCTCGGGCCCCCGGCTGCGGCCGCGCAGCTCGATCTTCCCCGCCTTGCGGGCGTCCTCGAGCAGGTCGGCGCCGCGTCGGGCCAGCGCCTGCCGCTCGTCTGCGCCCACCCTGGTCGCCGCCGTGGCCAGCTGGCCGATCAGGAGCGCGGCCAGCCGGAGCTGCGCCTGGAACGAGTCGCGCTGCCAGACCGCCTGCACCGTCGCCACGGTGTCGTCGTACGCGGCGATGGCGGCGGGCAGGTCACCGGCGTCGCCGTGCAGGTCGATCGCGGCGGCCCCGGCGAGGATCGCGATCATCCCGTCGCGCTCCCACTGGGCCCGCACCCGCGGCAGCCGGTCGAACGCGGACGGGTCACCGCGCCCGGCCGCGACCGCCAGGCCGGCGCCGAGCCAGGCCCGCCTCGGCCACCGGCGGCGGCGACTCCCCGGACACGTCGGCGAGACGCAGTGCCGACTCCCAGTCGCCGGCCACGTAGGCGACGAGCCACCGCCATCGCGCGGCTGTCCACGCCGTACGGCGCCCAGGGCCGGCCGGTCTCGCGGGCGCGGTCGGCGCCGGCCTCGAAGACCGGCGCGGGCCTCCTCGAGCCGGCCGACCTCGTAGTGCAGAAGGCCCAGGTTGTAGAGGCCCCGCAGCTCGGCGGCCACCTCGCCCCCCGCCCGGGCCTCCGCGATGCCCTTCTCCAGCGTCCGGCGCGACCACTCGGGGTCGGCCGCCCGCTCGTCGAGCTGGGCCAGCGTCGTGGCCGCGTCGGCCACGACGTCGGCGAGGCGCGAGCTCCGTGGCCAGGGTCTGCGCCTTCACCGCCCACTCGGCTGCCTCGTCGTCGCGACGGCGGTCGGCGTTGGCGCGGGCATGCACGCTGAGCACCTTGGCGAGCAGCGGGCTGCGGGGCTCGCCGGAGACCAGCTGCAGCGCCTCGGTGGTCAGCGCGAGCAGGTCGAGGTTGTTCTCGTTGAGCAGCGCGATGCTCGCCAGGGCATGCAGCAGCCGGGCGCGCTGCTCGGCGAGGCGCGTCGGCGGGCAGCTGGTCGAGCCGCTCCTGCACCAGCGCCAGGGCCCGAATCAGGTGCCCCGCCGCGAACGCCGCCTCGCTGGCCTTGACCGTCAGCGCGACGACGTCGACGTCGACACCGTCGCCGTCCTGCGCGTCGGGCCCGGCCAGCAGCTCGAGCGCCACCTCGTAGTGCCGCGCCGCCTCGTCCGGACCGCCGACCGCCATCGCCTCGTCACCGGCCTGGATGCTCGCCGTCACCGCGGTCTCGACCATGTGCGCGGCCCGCGCGTGCCGGGCCAGCTCGGCCGCCGTGCCGACCACATCGCCGTCGCACAGCGCCCGCGCATAGGCACCGTGCAGGCGCACCCGCTCACCGGGCAGCAGGTCGTCGTAGATCGCCTCGGCAAGCAGCGCGTGCCGGAAGCCATAGCTGTCGGCGCGGATCGAGATCAGCACGTTGCCGTCGACGGCGGCGCGCAGGGCGAGGTCGAGCGCCGACCCGTCGAGCCCGGCGACATGGGCGAGCAGCTCGTGGGGCACCCGGCGCCCCGCGACCGAGGCGGCGCGCACGACCTGCCGGGCCGCCTCGTCGAGCTGGTCGAGGCGCACGAGCAGCAGGTCGGCGAGGTCGGTGGGCACCGACCGGCCGCCCATCTCGGCGGCGGCCACCAGCTCCTCGGTGAAGAACGCGTTGCCCTCGGCGCGCGCGACGATGCCGCGCACCTCGCTCCTCCGGCAGCGGCGCGGGATGAAGGACACGGACAAGAGTGCGTACGTCGGCATCGGGCAGCCGCTCGAGCTGCAGCCGGGTGACACCCGGCAGCCGACCCCACTCGGCAGCGAGCGGTCGCAGCGGGTGCCGTCGGTGCAGGTCGTCGCTGCGGTAGGACGCCACGATCGCGACCGGTGCGGCGAAGCGGCGCGAGAACAGGAAGCTCAGCATCTCGCGGGTCGACTGGTCGGCCCAGTGCACGTCCTCGACGAGGACCAGGAGCGGCGGCCGACTGGCTCAGCGCGGTCAGCGCCGACGTGCACCGCTTCGAGCAGCCCGGCCCGGTCGAGCCGCTCCGTCGTCCGGCCTCGTCGGCGGCGGCGAGCACGCGCCGGCCCGGCATCAGCCGCGCGACGTCGGGGCTCGCCTTCACCACCGACTCGGCCATGTCCGGCGCCTCCTCGACGAGCCGCCCGAACACCTCGCTGAACGGGAGGTAGGGCAGCGCGCTGTCGCCGAAGTTGAGGCAGTGTCCGACCACCACGCGCCACCCGGCGGCGATCGCGCGGGGGCGCAGCTCGGCCAGCATCCGGGTCTTGCCCACGCCGGCGTCGCCGCCGAGCAGGACAGCGGTCACCGTCGGGTCGCCGGCCTCCAGGCCGAGCAGGGTCTCGAGCCGCTCGAGCTCGTCACCGCGGCCGACCAGGGCCCGGGTCTCCGACGCAGGGGATGACACGCCCCCATCATCGCGGGTCGCGCCGACAATCTCCGCAGAGATTGGCCGCCTCAGGCGAGGCCGGCGCCTAGAGCCAGGTCAGCACGCGGACCGTGGTGCCCGCCTCGGAGGAGCGCATCTGCACCAGGTCGCAGAGGTTGTTGGCCATCCACACGCCGCGGCCACCCTCCTGCCGCGCCGACGGGATCCGGCGACCGACGAGGGGGTCCTCGACCCGGCCCGCGTCGTGCACCTCGCAGACCAGCGCCTCGGGCTCCTGCCACACCCGGAGCACACCGCGCCCGCCACCGTGGCGCAGGCTGTTGGTGGCCAGCTCGTGCACCGCGAGCGCCAGGTCGCTGACCTTGTCCTTGTCGATCTCGAGCAGGGTGGCCCGGCCGGTGACGACGTCGCGCACGGCGGGCAGCCCGGATGCGTCGAAGGCCAGCTCGACCACGGCCACGGTCGGCTCGGCCAGCTCGTGGTCGAAGGACGCGGACGCGTGGTGGATCCCGCCGTACAGCGTGCTGCCGGTGTAGCTCGCTTCCGCGACGAGGACCGGGTGGCTGCGCTCGGCCTCGGCGAGGATGTCGCCCTCGAGCGGCGCCCACGTCGTAGGGGCAGCGCAGCCACAGAGGGGTGTCGGGGTCGACGGCGAGGTTGAGCAGCGCCTCGTGCAGCTGGCACTCGAGCACCTCGGGCGCGCGGCGGCCGGCCCAGATCGGCTCGCCGATGCCGCGGATCGGCTGGCCGTTGGCGGCGTGCTCGTCGACGAACTCGCGCCAGGCCGGGATGATCTTCGCCGGGTTGCCGCCGAGGGCTGCCATGTCGACGAACTGGACGCGCTCGGCGTCGTCGCCGAGCTCGAGACGCAGGCGCTCGATCTTGGGGGCGATCACCGCGACCATGACCGGCTGGCCGGCCTCGAGCCCCTCGCGGATGAACGGGACCGTGCCGGCCACGAACTCGTCGTCGCCGCGGTAGAGGAGAGCCTCGTGGCGATAGCTGTCGTGCGGCTTCTGCGGAGACTGATCAGCCTCGAGCAGCGTCACGATGTCCTCAGGGGTCCGGGGGAGGTGGCGATGGCCCCCAAGGGTAACCCCGCTTCGCCCGGTTTGACCGCCTCGATGGGCATCCGCGTCGCGACCACGTCGTACGACGGGCGCCCGGCCGCGCTGCCCTGCTCCTCGAACCGCGTGCGGGGCCGCCAGGGCGCCCCAGGGGCCACTTTGAGCGTGGGATGAGCCTGCAGGATGGCCCGCGCCCGGTCGGCGTAGGCGGGCCAGTCTGTGGCGATATGGACCGTGCCGCCGGGAGCGAGCCGGTCGGCCACCAGGTCGGCGAACGGGTGACTGACGAGGCGGCGCTTCTCGTGCCGCGTCTTGGGCCAGGGGTCCGGGAAGAAGATGCGGACCTCGCTCAGCGAGCCCGGCGCCAGCATGTCGCGCAGCAGGACCATCGCGTCCCCGTCGCCGACCCGGACGTTGGTGAGCCCGCGCTGCTCGACGAGTCGCAGCAGCGCGCCCTGGCCGGGCGTGTGCACGTCGACGGCGAGCAGGTCGCGGTCGGGCTGCGCCTCGGCCATCGCGGCGGTGGCCTCGCCCATGCCGAAGCCGATCTCGAGTACGACGGGGGCGCGGCGGCCGAACAGGGCGTCGAGGTCGAGCGGCTGGCCGTCCACGTCGACGCCGTACGTCGGCCACAGCCGGGTCAGCGCGTCGGCCTGCCCGGCGTGACCCGGCCGCCGCGCCGCTTGTAGGTGCGCACCGCCTCACCCGCGACGCCCACTGCCCGTCCGCTCACTCCCCCATCCTCCCCGATCCGGCTGGAGGTGCGTAGCCGATACCGCTCATCCTCCCGGGGGGATCACGTCGCCACGGAACGAGTCTGAACATGGAAGGGGTAACCACATGAGCACCGACGCCTTGGACGATCTCAGCGACCCGGCCTGGGGCAGCCCGGCCGCCGCGGAGGCCGTGAACAGCTCCGGCCTCGCCGTGGCCCAGGTCGACCTCGCCACTCATCGAGTCGTTGCGGCCAGTGACGCCGCATGCGGCCATGGTGGGCCTGGACCGGACCCAGCTGGTGGGGCGGTTGGTCACGGACTTTGTCGAGGGCGAGCTCGACCGGCGCTCTGCCATTGCTGGCCACCGGACGATTGGAGGGCTTCGAGGCGCAGCGGCAGATCCGTCGCGCCGACGGAGCCGTCGTAGGCGGCCTATGTCTGGGCCCACGTGCTGGGCTCGGTCAGGCCGGCGCGTTACGGAGCGGCCTTTCTGATGGGCGGGGGGGCCGGCTCCGCTGCGAGCGCTCTGGCTCGCGTCCCCGAGGGTCGGACCACAAGGTCATCGGCACGGTGGACGAGCAGTGGCGGATCGACCGGATCAGCCAGGAGGTGCGCGCCGTGCTCGGCTACTCGCCTGGTGAGGTCGCCGGGAAGCAGCCGCTGACAAGTGTGAACCCGCACGATCTGCCACAGGTCCTGTCTGGTCTCGCTCACGTGCACGCCACGGATCGGAACGCGGTCGTGCGGTTGCGCGTTCGTCAGGCTGATTCGCGCTGGTTGTGGTGCCGGGCACACCTGTCCGCCATGGGTGGGGCGCCTCGCTTCGCGTTCACCCTGCGCGCGATCACAGCGGAGGAGGTCCCCGACAGGGTGCAACTGGACACGCTCGAGAGCCGGCTAGCCCGCATCGCGGAGGAGGTGCGCTCGGTCGCCTTCTCGGCACCAATCGACAAGGCGCCGGTGCTGGCCGAAATGCCGGAGCTGGCGGACTTGACCAGACGCGAGTGGCAGACAGTGAGCCTGCTCGCCGACGGTGGGCGGGTGGCCGGCATCGCGGAGGTGCTGGGACTGACTCCGAGCACTGTGCGCAACCACTTGAGCGCCATCTACCGGAAGGTGGACGTGCGCTCACAGGCCGAGCTCCTCGACAGGCTCCGGCCCTCCCGCTGACCCAACGTGCGGCTGCTGAGCCGTAATGCGGACATCTTGTCCAGCAAGTCGTGAGGTGGCGTCCAGTGACGGGTGCTCGGATCACAACAAGGCTGTGGGCCAGGGGTGGTGGCGTCACGCCCACCTGCCGCCACCACCCCGTTCAAGCAAGACGCGTTGCGCAGCGGGCACGCGATGCAACTACTCAGAGGCTTTCCGTGCAGAATCCATTGTCCGATAGGGACAGCGATGCGCTGCTCCGCCTGCTCGCGATCGTCGGGGCAAGTGTGTGTGAGGCTCCCGATGATCCCCTGGCCCGAGGGTTGCGGGTCAACCTCGCCGGGTGTGGTCTGCTCGCGGGTGACGCGCCGACCGAAGCAGTAGGCGGCGCGCTCGCAAAACTTCAGGCTCGATACCGCTACTCGCTCGGCGAGTACAGCGAGCGAGTGCGGGCACTCAGCGCGGTAAGCGGCTGGGCAATGGACACGGCCGCCGTGCCGAGATGTGGAGGACCCCATGGCCGTTCCCCGTTTCAAGGACCTGCCCCTCGCCGACCGCGACCGTGAGTGGGACTCGAGTGCCGCGGAGACGCGGTTCCGCAAGTGGGCCGGCGCCGAGGACAAGCCGAACGCGAAGTACCGCCAGGCCTTCGCCTGGTACGACGACGCGAGCCCGGACAACTTCGGCAGCTACAAGCTGCCCTTCGCCGACGTGGTCAACGGCAGGCTGGTCGCAGTCCCGCGCGGAGTGATGGCGGCCGGCAACGTGATGGAGGGCTCACGCGGCGGTGTCGACCTGCCCAAGACCGACATCCCACGCGTCAAAGGCCACCTCGCGCGCTACAACAAGAAGATGGGCGAGAAGCCGCCCTGGGCCGCTGACTCCTGCGTCATCTCGGTCCGACCCGTTCGCCAGCAACGCGTCCAGCGCCTTCGCGTTGGCCCGGGAGGCACCGTAGGTGTGCACCGACGCGCACCCGGCAACGGCTGCGTGCCCGGCCACCCCATCTCGACCACGACCATCTCGGGCCGCTGCGCGGCGAGCCCGTCCACCAGCTTCGCGGCCCACTGCGTGCCGGTGCAGGTCGCGGACGAGCACCACCAGCGGCGTGCCGTCGGTCTTCGGGAGCATGAGGTCCACGCGTCCTCCGGACCCACGTCCGACGACCCGGTCGGGACGCAGCACCACGCCGCTCTCGACGACACCCCACGGCACCTCACCGACGGCCATGTTGGTGCCGGTCTGCAGGCGGAGCACGATCGCGGCCGTCATCGGCGGCACCGTCGCCGCGCACGCGCAGCGCCCGGTCGGCCACCTGCTGGCTCGCGGTCACCGGCGGTCCGGCGAAGAACCCGCCGACGGTGTACTCGGGCTCGCGGGCCAGCGCCGTCGTCCCGCATCTCCTGCACGCGCCGGGAGCAGGCCACGACTCGCTCCGACGCCTCGACCAGCCGCCCCTCGGCCAGGTCCCCGACCGCACGGCGTCCGCGATCGCCGCGACGACCGCGTCGACGAGCAGCTCATCCTTGTCCGCGCCGAGGCACAGCAGGTCGACGCCGGCCGCCAGCGCGCGCACCGCCACGGCCGGCTCCCCGCGCCCCGCCTTGACGGCCGCCATGTCGATGGCGTCACTGACCACCAGGCCGTCGAACCCGAGGTCCTTCCGCAGCAGGTCGACCGCCGGCCGCGCTCAGCGTCGCCGGCGACTCGGCGTCGACACGCCGGCAGCAGCACGTGCGAGGTCATCACCGCGGCCGCGCCCGCCTTCACCGCCGCCGCGAACGGCACGAGCTCCCGCCGGCGCAGCTCCTCCAGCGACGCGTCGACGACAGGCAGGCCGAGATGGGAGTCGACCGCGGTGTCGCCGTGACCGGGCCAGTGCTTGGCGCACGCACCGACGCCGGAGGCCTGCAACCCCACGACGTACGCCGTGGTGTGCCGCGCCACGAGGTGCGGGTCGGCACCGAAGCTGCGCACGCCGATCACCGGGTTGTCCGGGTTGCTGTTGACGTCGACCACGGGGGCGAGGTTCAGGTCGATGCCGGCAGCGACGAGCTCGGCACCGATCTCTCCCGCCACCGCCTCGGTGAGCGCCACGTCGTCGACGGCACCCAGCGCCGCGTTGCCGGGATGGGGGCTGCCGGTGCGGCGGTGCAGCCGGGTGACGTCACCGCCCTCCTCGTCGGTGGCGATCAGCACGTCGCTGCCGGCGGCGTGGATGGCCGTCGGTCAGCTCGGCGAGCTGGGCCGGTCCGTCGACGTTCGACCCGAACAGGCAGACCGAGCCGAGCCCGTCGCCGAGCCGGCGCCGCATCCAGTCGGGCAGCGTCGGTGCCGGGGAACGAGGCCATGACGACCCGCGCCGCCAGGGCGGTCAGCTCGTCCACGTCAGTAGCGGGCGCCGACGGGCTCGGGCAGCGAGTCGAGCTCGGCCAGGTCGTCAGGTCCGAGCCGTACGTCGGCTGCTGCCGCGTTCTCCTCGAGGTAGCGCAGCTTCTTCGTGCCCGGGATCGGCACGATGTGCTCCCCCTGGGCAAGCAGCCAGGCGATCGCCACCTGCGCAGCGGTGCAGCCCAGCCGGTCGGCCACCCGTCGTACGGAGTCGACGATGTGCTGGTTGGCCGCGAGCGCATCGCCGGTGAACCGCGGGTTGCGGGCCCGGAAGTCGGTCTCGTCGAAGTCGCCGGTGGTCGGCAGCGTGCCGGTCAGGAATCCGCGACCGAGCGGGGCGAACGGGAGGAAACCGGCGTCGTGCGCCGCGCACCACGGCACGACGTCGGCGAGCGGTCCTCGCGTCCACAGCGACAGCTCGCTCTGCACGGAGGTGACCGGGTGGATGGCGTGCGCCTCCTCGATCTGGGCCACGTCGACCTCGCTCATGCCGATCGCGCGCACCTTGCCCGCCTCGACCAGGGCAGCCATCGCGCCCCAGGTCTCGGCCAGCGGCACGTTCTCGTCGACGCGGTGCAGCTGGTAGAGGTCGATCGTGTCGACCTGCAGGCGCTGCAGCGACGCGTCACAGGCCTCGCGGACGTGCTCGGGCCGGCCGTCGCGGGTCATCTCGCCGTCGAGGTTCACCAGCCCGCACTTGGTGGCCAGGGTGAGCTCGTCGCGGCGGCCGGCGATGGCCCGCCCGACCAGCTCCTCGTTGTGGAAGGGGCCGTAGACGTCGGCGGTGTCGATGAGCGTGACGCCGAGGTCGAGCGCGCGGCGGATCACCTCGATCGACGCGTCGTCGTCGCGTTCCTGCGGGCCGTAGGCCCAGGACATGCCCATGCAGCCCAGCCCGACGGCGCCGACGGTGAAGGGCCCGATTTGTCGTTGGTCCATGTCGGCCACCGTACGTCGTGACGAGTCCGGTGCAGACGGCGACCGGAGTCGGTAGCGTGCCTGCAACCGCCCTTGATCCAGACCGGGGCGCCGGCGGAGGAACCGATGACTGTCACAGGCCTGCAGGACGACCCGAGGCTGGCCGACCGGCCTCACTCGATCGCCCGGATGTTCCTCGACCGCGTGGCCGCCTCGCCGAACAAGGAGGCGTTCCGCTCCCCCGACGGCGAGGGCTGGACGTCGATCACCTGGCAGGAGACGGCCGACCGGGTCAAGAACCTCGCGGCGGGCCTGCTCTCGCTCGGCATCACCAGCGAGAACCGGGTCGCCATCGCCTCGTCCACCCGGGTCGACTGGATCCTCGCCGACCTGGCCATCATGTGCGCCGGAGCGGCGACGACCACGGTCTACCCGTCCACGAGCCACGAGGACGTCGGCTTCATCCTGTCCGACTCGGGCTCCCGGGTGGTCTTCGCCGAGGACGCCGACCAGGTCGAGAAGGTGCGCGCGCACCGCAGCGAGCTGCCCAACGTGGAGCACGTCGTCGTGTTCGACGGCAAGGCGGACGGCGACTGGGTCATGACCCTGACCGACCTCGAGGCGAAGGGGCGCGAGTTCCTCAAGCGCTACCCCGACGCCGTGGAGTCGGCCGTCGCCGCCATCAAGCCCGAGGACCTGGCGACCCTCATCTACACGTCAGGGACCACCGGCCGGCCGAAGGGCGTCCGGCTGGTGCAGGACTGCTGGGTCTACGAGGGCGTGGCCATCGACACCCTCGGCATCCTGCGCGAGGACGACCTGCAGTACCTCTGGCTGCCGCTGTCCCACTCGTTCGGCAAGGTGCTGCAGGCAGCACAGCTCGCCGTCGGGTTCTCCAGCGCCGTCGACGGCCGCGTCGACAAGCTCATCGACAACCTGGCCGTCGTCAAGCCGACGTTCATGGGCGCCGCGCCGCGCATCTTCGAGAAGGCGCACAGCCGCATCGTGCGGATGGCTGCCGACGACGGTGGCGCGAAGAAGAAGATCTTCGACTGGGCGCTCGACGTCGGCCACAAGGTCTCCAAGCTCCGCCAGGCGGGCAAGGAGCCGACCGGGATGCTGAAGCTGCAGTACGCCGTGGCGGACAAGCTCGTGTTCAGCAAGATCAAGCACCGCTTCGGCGGCCGGCTGCGCTACTTCGTCTCCGGCTCCGCGGCGCTGAACCGCGACATCGCCGAGTGGTTCCACTCCGCCGACATCCTCATCCTCGAGGGCTACGGCCTCACCGAGACCAGCGCGTTCTCCTTCGTCAACCGACCCGAGCACTGGAAGTTCGGCACCGTCGGCGAGCCCGCCCCCGGCACCGAGGTGAAGATCGCCGAGGACGGCGAGATCCTCGTGCGCGGGCCCGGCGTCATGCGCGGCTACCACAACTCCCCCGAGCAGACCGCCGAGGTGCTCACCGACGACGGCTGGTTCCACACCGGCGACATCGGCGAGCTCGACGACGGCATGCTGCGCATCACCGACCGCAAGAAGGACCTCATCAAGACCAGCGGCGGCAAGTACGTCGCCCCGCAGAGCATCGAGGGCCTGTTCCAGGCGGTCTGCCCCTACGCAAGCCAGATCGTGGTGCACGGCGACGGACGCAAGTACGTCGTGGCGCTGGTCACCCTCGACGAAGAGGCGTTGCACGGGTGGGCGGAGAAGCAGGGGCTCGGCGACCTGAACTACGAGCAGGTCACCCGGCACGACCGCACCCGCGAGATGGTGCAGGGCTACATCGACGAGCTCAACGGCCGCCTCAACAAGTGGGAGACGATCAAGAAGTTCCAGATCCTCCCCCGCGACCTCACCATCGAGGACGGCGACCTGACGCCGAGCCTGAAGGTGAAGCGCAAGGCGGTCGAGCGCAAGCACGCCGACGCCCTCAACAGCATGTACGACGAGTAGGGCGTCCGCGCTCTTGGTTCTCGGCGCGCGCATCACCGGACCAATCCGCCTGCCTGACGGTGGCGAACTCCCCGTGTGTTCACCGCCAAGCAAGGTTCCACCGTCCGGAAGCGCTTCACCGCCGTTGCGGCAGCTGCGCTTCTGACCGCTGGCCTTACCGCCTGCTCGTCGGGAAGCGCGGACGAGGCCTCCTCGTCGACATCGAGCGGTAAACCCGACGGACCCGTCATCAAGCTGTCTCAGCTGATGTTCATGCCGGCCACGACCGAGATCAAGGTCGGCACGACGGTGACGTGGACCAACGACGAGTCGATCAGCCACACGGTGACGTCCGGCGAACCCACCGGAGTCGACAAGGGCACGTCGTTGCGCTCCGGCGAGAAGCCGGACGGCATGTTCGACGAGCAGCTGGCCAAGAAGGGTGACTCCTTCTCCTTCACCTTCGACAAGGCCGGCACCTACCCCTACTACTGCGACATCCACCAAGGCATGAACGCCGAGGTCGTCGTCACGCCCTGATGCTCCACCCGAGCGCCGCCCAGCTTGGGTGGCTCAACCATGAAGAGGTAGACGCATGAAGCAGTCGATCAAGCTTGCCGCTTGCGGCGCCGCACTGGCGCTGCTGGCCACCGCCTGCGGTGGCAACGCGGACTCCGCCGATCCCGGCAGTACGACGTCGAGCGGCATGACGTCGTCCGACACCATGACCGACTCGGCAACCGCTGACGCATCAGCCAGCGATGCCGCCACCCTGCGCGCAGACCTCACCGGCCTGCTGCACGACCACGTCTGGCTGGCCGGCAACGCGCTGCAGACCGCCGTCCTGCAGAAGGGCGACCTCAAGAACAAGCAGGTGACCGGGGCCGTGGCGGCGCTGGACGAGAACTCGGTCGAGCTGTCCAAGGCGATCGGCGCCGCCTACCCCGACGCCGAGAAGCCGTTCCTCGCCTCCTGGCGCCAGCACATCGGCTTCTTCGTCAACTACACCCTGGGCAAGGCCACGAAGGACGACGCCAAGGCCGACAAGGCGATGAAGGACCTCGACGGCTACCGCACCGGCTTCGGCCAGCTCATCAACTCCGTCGTACCCGAGCTGCCCGCCGACGCCGTCGCCGAGGAGCTCAAGCCCCACGTCGAGTCGCTCCTCGAGGCCATCGACGCCGCCGTCGCGAACGACCCCTCGTTCCAGAGCAAGCTGGCGCACTCAGCCGACCACATGATGATGACGGCCGGCGTGCTCGCCGACGGCATCGCCAAGAACAAGAACATGGAGGGCGACGCCAACGGCACCGCCTCCACCACCCGCGCGACCCTGACGGGTCAGCTCAACGACCACGTCTGGCTCGCCGGCAACGCGCTGCAGACCGCAGTGCGCCAGGGCGGCGACCTGAAGGACAAGCAGGTCGCGGGCGCCGTCAAGGCTCTCGACGACAACTCGGTCGCGCTGTCCAAGACCATCGGCAGCGTCTATCCCGACGCCGAGAAGCCCTTCCTCGCCTCCTGGCGCCAGCACATCGGCTTCTTCGTCAACTACACCCTCGGCAAGGCCACCAAGGACAAGGCCATGACCGACAAGGCGATGAAGGACCTGGACGGCTACCGCACCAGCTTCGGCCAGCTCATCAACTCGGTCGTTCCCGAGCTGCCGGCCGACGCCGTCGCCGAGGAGCTCAAGCCGCACGTCGCCTCACTGCTCACGGCTATCGATGCCGCCGTCGCCAATGACCCGGCGTTCCAGAGCAAGCTGGCCGACTCCGCTCACCACATGACCATGACTGCAGCCATCCTCACCGGCGGCATCGTGGCCAACAAGAAGATCACTGACTGACTCCTCCTTCTGTCAGTCAGAGAACCGAGGGGCGTCCGGTCGAACCGGGCGCCCCTCGGCGTACCCGGTCCTAGTGCTCGACGTGGGACAGCCGGAGCACGGCGGTGTTGGCGACGAACACAACGGCGAGAACCGCCGCCAGCACCGGGTGCCCGACGAACGCGAATCCCACCGCCGCCGCCGCGAACAGCGCCAGCTCGACCAGCAACTTGGCTGGGTCGGTCAGCCGGCGCGGCGCCTTGGGCGCGATGAACATGCCCCACACGACGGCAGCGAGCAACGGGAAAGCGATGGCGAGCAGGACGCCTGACCACCCACGACGACCCGAGCTCGCCGCAGCCGACCCAACTGAGAGCGACCAGCATCGCGAGCTCCAGCAGGAACCGGACGCCGAGGTTCACGGCGATGAACGGGCTCGGGTGCTGACGCGGGCTGGCTCACCCCGGCGGGAGCGCCTGTCAGTTCTGGTAGGTCGGCACCACCAGACCGCGGGCCAGCGTGTGGAACAGCACGTTGAAGGCGACGAACGTCGGCGTTGCTGACTCGTCCAGCCCGAGATCGTCCGTGTCCAGTGCATGCACCGCGAAGTAGTAGCGGTGCACCATGTCGCCCTCCGGCGGCGCGGCACCGGTGTAGCCCGGCTCGCCCATGTCGTTGCGCACGCTGATCGCGCCCTTCGGCAGCTTCGACCCGTCCGGCGCACCGGCGCCGCGAGGCAGCTCGGTCGTCGAGGCGTCCAGCCCCACGACGTTCCAGTGCCAGAAGCCGGACGGGGTCGGCGCGTCCGGGTCGAAGCACGACACCGCGAACCCGCGCGTCTCGTCGGGAAAGCCTTCCCAGCGCAGGTGCGGCGAGGTGTTGCCGCCGGACGCGACGAAGTCGTTCGCCAGTGGCTCACCATCGCGTACGTCGTCGCTGGTGACCGTGAACGACGGCGCCTTCGGCAGCCGGTCGTAGGGGTCGGGTGCCTGTGGGCGGTCCAGGTTCATGCGCGGTTCTCCTCTGAGCTAGTCGATAGGTGCGGATATACCCAAGGACGAACGAGTGGCGCTCACGAAGCCGCCCGTGACGTGACGTCGAGCTTCGGCAGTACCTGCTCGCCGAACACCTCGAGCCACTCGCGCTGCTCCTGGCCGACGTGATGCAGGTAGACCTCGTCGAAGCCGAGACCCGCCAGCTCTTGGAGCCACGTGACGTAGCGATCGGTGTCGGACGACACGAGCACCGGGCCATGCATCGCCTCCGGCGGCACATGCTTGGCTGCCTCGTCGAAGAGGGCGACGTGGTCGAGGTCCCAGCAGACGGGCGGGGCGAACACGTTGGTCCGCCACTGGTCGTGCGCGAGCCGGAGCGCGGTCTCGTCGTCCGCGGCGTAGGACAGGTGGACCTGCAGGACCAACGGCCCCGTCCCTCCGGCTTCGCGGTAGGCGCCCACCACCTGGCGCAGCGCGTCGTGAGGCTGAAGAACGGTGGCCAGCCCGTCGGCCCAGCCAGCGGCCCAGCGGGCGGTGTCAGCGCTCACGGCCGCAGCGATCAGCGGCGGCGCCACCTCGGGCAAGGTCCACAGCCGGGCGCGGTCGACGGTGACGAGGCCGTCATGGCTGACCTCCTCGCCGGCGAACAGCGCGCGCATGACGTCGACGCACTCGCGCAGCCGCGCGTTGCGGACGTCCTTGCGCGGCCAGCCATCGCCGGTGATGTGCTCGTTGGACGCCTCTCCGGTCCCGAGCGCGACCCAGAAGCGGCCGGGGTACATCGCCGTCAGCGTGGCGGCGGCCTGCGCGATGATCGCCGGGTGGTAGCGCTGCCCTGGCGCGTTGACGACGCCGAAGGGCAGTCCCGTCCCCTCCAGTGCGGCGCCCAGCCACGACCACGCGAACGCCGAGTGACCCTGCCGCTCGCTCCACGGCGAGAAGTGGTCCGAGCACATCGCCGCCGTGAAGCCGACCTCCTCGGCGAGCTGGGCAGCCTCCAGCAGCCGCGTCGGATGAACCTGCTCGTGCGAGGCATGGAAGCCGAATGCCGTCATGCCCTTTGCCCTGCCCGCCCTGCCGCCCGAGGAATCCTCGGTCGATCCATACTTGTCCGTATGTTCCCCGGACGGACACGAAGGCGAGCCGCGCTGATCACGGTTGCCCTTCTCGCCGTACTGCAGGTCAGTGCGGGCTGCTCCGGGGACGACGACGGGCCACTGGCGAAGGAGCTGTCGGGCTACACCGACCCCGGCGACGGCTGCGCGCAGGTGATGTCGGCCATCTCCTACGCCGACGACGCCCTCAAGCCGCTGGGCCAGGAGCAGTACCAGACCTGGGACGACGTCTCCCGCAGCCGGCTGGCGGCGGTCGACGGCACCATCGCCCTGGAGGTCCGCGACTTCCCCACCGACAACGTGCTGAAGCAGGCCCGCAAGGTCGGGAAGATCGCCGACCACACTGCCGCGGCCGCCACCAAGGGCGCCGAGCGGGTCCGGTCCCTGCGGGAGTACCGCCGCGAGGCGGCCCAGCTCGTCATCGACTGCGGCCCCTACGTCGACTCAACCCCCTGATCGCCGAGGCGAGGCGCGGTTGCTGGGCCGAGGCGGGTGACGGCGACGGCGGCAGCCTCGTTGGCGGACCGTGCGGCGCGCACCGGATCCTCCCCGCGCGCGAGTGCGGCGAGGAACGCCCCGACGTGGACGTCGCCGGCGCCGTTCGTGTCGACGGCCACGACGGTCGGGGATCCGACGTGCTCCGGTGAACCGTCGCGCGAGTAGACGTCGCAGCCCCGCGCCCCGTCCCGCACGACCAGACCGGACAGCGACGGTGCCCGCTCGAAGACTGCTGCGCGCAACCGACTCCGCGTCGCTCTCGCCCGTCAACAGCGCCGCCTCACGGGCGCTGAGGCTCAGCCAGGTCAGCCGCGCGAGCACCGCGTCGAGCAGCTCGGCCGGGATGTCGGCGACGAGCGGGCCGGGGTCGAGCACGACGACGACATCCTCCGGAAGCAGCGAGCAGCCAGCTCGCGATCGCCGGGCCGTGCGGGTAGACGAGGTCGTAGCCGGACACGTAGACGGCGTCCCCTGCACCGATCGCCGAGCGACGCCAGCAGGTCGTCGGTCAGCCCGGCCTCGGCCCCGACCGTCGTCGCGAACGTCCGCTCGCCCGACGCCTCGACCATCGCGACGCAGAACCCGGTGTCCAGCCCGACGGCGGGCTCGGACAGGAGCAGCTCGACCGACTCCGCCGCGAGCGCGTCGCGCACCTGCGCGCCGAACGGGCCGGTCCCGACAAGTCCCCCGTACGCCGAGGGCAGCCCTTGGCGCGCCGCCGCCGACAACACGTTGAACCCGCCTCCGGCCGTCGTCATCGAGCGGCTGGCCACGACGTCCCCGCCGCGTTCGGGCAGCGCCTCGACGTACAGCACGATGTCGACGATCACGCTGCCGACGAGCACCAGCCGGCGAATCGCACGGTCAGCCACGAGACGCCCCCGACCGCAGCGCGAGCAGCCCGTCGACGACCGGCTCGAGGTGCAGGTCGTTCACCGTGCGCACGAGCTGCACCGCGTCGGACGGGAAGGCGGACAGTCCGCAGCACGCCCCCACAACCGCCCCGGCCATGGCGGCCACCGTGTCGCTGTCCCCGCCGAGTCGGGCCGCGAGGCGGCAGGCCCGCCACGGGTCGTCCGGGGCGAGCGAGGCGATCGCGAACGCGGCGGGCACCGCCTCCTGGGTGGCGACACCGGTGCCGACCAGGCGGTCGATGACCTCGAGCGCGTCCTCGTCGTCCAGCCCGTCGACCAGCCCGACCGCCCACCTGATCCGGTCCGCGACGGATGCGGCCGGGACGTAGTGACCGTGCCCGGCGCCGACCTCAGCGGCCGCTTGCGCGAGCGGGATCGCCGCTGCGACATCGGCACCGTCCACGCCGGCACTCACCGCCGCGGCGACGGCCGCCGCGCCCGAGATGGCGACCGTCGTGTCGTGGGTGAGCCGGCTGGCCGCCGCGACGGCCGCGGCCAGCCGATCCAGCGGTCGGCACGGGCGTCGCGATCCCGACCGGGGTGATGCGCATCGCTGCGCCGTTGGTGTCGCCCGCCCGGCCGGACTCCCCCGGCGCCGCACCCGCGCTCACCGCGGCAAGGGCGCGCTTGGTCGACGGTCCCAGCAGGTCCAGCGACCCGGCCGCGGCCATCGCGCGCTCCCAGTCGAGCAGCCGCTCGGCGAGCAGCGCAGGTCGATCTCGCCGCCGCCGTCGATCAGGGTGCGGGCGACGATGACCGCCTGGTCGGTGTCGTCGGTGACCCGCCCGGCCGGGAGCCCCGCGCTGATCTCGTTGACCTCGGGACCCGGCGCGAACCACGGCAGCTCGCCGAACAGGTCCCTGACGACCGCCCTCGGGAGCATCTGGGTCGGCATGCCCAGGGCGTCACCGATCGCCAACCCGTAGAAGGCACCCAGCGCCCGGTCGACGGCGTCCGGTCGCCACACCCACCCCCGCTCGCCACGATCCGCACGCCACTGCATGATCTGGCGTGAGGAACGGTGATCGTGGCGGAGGGGGCAGGATCGGGACGCATGACTTCAGACACGACGTTCCCTCGCGACACGGTGCCGCTCAACGACGGCGGGCAGATGCCGCTGCTGGGCTTCGGCACCTGGCAGATCAAGGGCGACCAGGCCCGTCAGTCCGTGATCTGGGCTCTCGAGGCCGGCTACCGCCACCTCGACACCGCCGCCATCTACGGCAACGAGGCCGAGGTCGGCGCGGGGCTGCGCGACAGCGGCGTCGACCGCGACGAGGTGTTCATCACCACCAAGGTGCCCGGTGGAGCCACCGGCCGGGAGGCCGAGACGCTTCAAGCAAGCCTGGAGAAGCTGGGCACCGACCGGGTCGACCTGTGGCTCATCCACTGGCCCACCGACGGCGGTGCCGACGTGCAGATGTGGCAGGCACTCATCGACGCACAGAAGCAGGGCCTGGCCCGCTCGATCGGCGTCAGCAACTACTCGATCCCCATGATCGACGAGGTGCTCGCGGGCACGGGGGTCACGCCGGCCGTCAACCAGGTCGAGTTCAGTCCCCTGCTCTTCGACCGCGACCTGCTCGGTCATCATCTCAAGCGCGGTGTCGTCGTCGAGGGCTACAGCGCGCTGCGCGGCGGCACTCTCGACCATCCGACCATCGTCGAGATCGCCCAGCGCCACGGGAAGTCGCCCGCGCAGGTCATCATCCGCTGGCACCTCCAGCGCCAGATCGTGGTCATCCCGAAGTCCGTCAAGCGCGAGCGGATCATCGAGAACGCCGCAAGTCGCCGACTTCGAGCTGAGCATCGAGGACATGGACGCGTTGGACGGTCTCGGTGCCGGACGGCTACGCGACTCACGTTGTCAGACTCGTGCCCCAGCGGGCGCGAGAGTCTGACAACGTGGGCGATGCTCCGAGCTTCTCGGCCAGTGACATGGCGTCGAACGGCGCCCTGACCTTCACGTCGTTGTCGAAGTAGACGTACGCGTCGCGCCCGTCGGGTGCGGCTGCGGCAGGGGCGGCGAGGGTTCGGGCGTCCGGCGGGTTGTCCCCGGCTGCCCAGCTGCGGAGCTTCGCGGCCCAGCTGTCCAGCGACGCGTCGTCGTACCCGCTGACGTAGAGCTCCTCGCTGCCGTGCAGCCGCACGTAGACGAAGTCCGAGGTGACGTCCTCGATGAACGGCCACTTCCCGGCCGTGTCGGCGACGACCAGCGCGATGTCGTGCCGCCGGAGCAGCTCGACGAACGCCGGCGTCTCGAAGGTCGAGTGCCGCACCTCGAGGGCATGCCGCAGCGGCCGGTCCGCGTCGGTGACGGTCCACGCGCGGTCCGTGAGCCGCTCGTCGTGGCCCTCGGCCAGCCGGGCCGCCGCCGCGGTCGTGCGCGGCAGCAGGTCGAAGAACTCGCCCAGCCGGTCGGGGTGGAAGCCGAGGTTGGGCGGCAGCTGCCACAGGATCGGCCCGAGCTTGTCGCCGAGCGCCAGGACGCCGGACGCGAAGAAGTTGGCGAGCGGCGTCTCGACGTCGTTGAGCTTCTTCATGTGCGTGATGAAGCGCGGGCCCTTGACCGAGAAGACGAAGTCGTCGGGCGTCTGCTCACGCCACTGCAGATAGCTCTCCGGGCGCTGCAGCGAGTAGAACGACCCGTTGATCTCGACCGTGGACAGCGCCCGCGACGCGTGCTCGAGCTCGCGCCGCTGCGGCAGACCCTTGGGATAGAAGACGCCGCGCCACGGCGGGTAGCGCCAGCCCGAGATCCCGACACGGATCCGACCAGCGCTCGGCACCCGCCCGAGTCTAGGGATGACGCAGGATGGTCACGTGCTCTCCGTCTCGCTGGCCCGGGCCCTGCGCGACGCGGGCCTGGACTGGACTCCGGCCCGCGGCGACCACTTCGTGATGCCCGACCGTGGCATGGACGGTGAGGTCTTCGTCCTGTCGGACATGACCATCGAGGTCAACCACTTCCCCGGCGGTCCGGTCATCGGCTTCAACGGCACCACCGAGTGGGCGCTGGACTCCATCGACCAGCGCGAGGCGCTCTGGCTGCCGGGCGAGCACCAACTCCGTGAGCGCCTCGGCGAGGCTTTCGTCGGACTGGCCCGGGAGGGCAGCGCCTACCGCGTCACGCTGGCGGAGGCGGGCACGATCACGTCGTACGACGGGGCGAACCCGGCGGAGGCCTACGGCCGGGCCCTCCTCAGCAGGCTGAAGGCAACCGCTTCCCGCTAATGGTCAGACTCTCGTGGCCCGGTCAGGGCCGGAGCGTCTGACACATCGCTGCTGTCGTCGGTGAGCGCGTCGCCGTCGACCATCTGGCTGGAGGCGGTGGACACCGCGGCGGCCTCGGACGCGCGCCGCTCGTCGTCCTCATGGCGGGCCTGGATGCCGGAGACGCTGCGCAGCGGCTCCTCGGGCAGGAACCACACCACCACCGCCGCCACGAGAAGGACCATGGCGCCACAGAAGGAGACCAGGTTGATGGAGCCGGCGAAGCCTTCCAGGAACGGTCGCGCCAGGCGCGGGTCCAGGTGGGACAGGAAGGACGTGTCGTCCAGTGCGCCGGCCGGCAGCTCGCCGCCGCTCTTGATCGCCGCGGCGACCGAGGCGTTGGTCGGGTCGGCAAGCACCTTGGGGTCGTTGACCGCGGCCTGCAGCGCGGCGGCGTTC
Organism: uncultured Actinomycetota bacterium; assembly: GCA_963757295.1. Classification (GTDB taxonomy): domain Bacteria; phylum Actinomycetota; class Actinomycetes; order JACCUZ01; family JACCUZ01; genus JBDUAP01. The sequence goes on from CAVWQZ010000002.1 coordinate 53,165, forward strand.
TCCGGCACGCGGAAGGCGCCCTTGATCTTCTCGCCGACGGTCGAGAACAGGATCGCGAGGAAGACCGCGGTGCCCAGCGTGCCGCCCATCTGCCGGAAGAACGTGGCCGACGACGTCGCGACGCCCATGTCGCGCGGCGGCACGGCGTTCTGCACCGCGAGCACCAGGGGCTGCATGTTGCCGCCGAGCCCGAGCCCGAACACGGTCATGATGAGCATCGTCTGCCAGAGCGGGGTGTCCACGCCGACGAAGCTCACCAGCAGCAGTCCGACGACGAGCAGCATGGAGCCGACGACCGGGAAGATCTTGTAGCGGCCGGTGCGGGCGATCATCTGGCCGGAGAAGATCGAGCCGGCCATGATCCCCGCCGTCATGGGCAGCAGCATCAGACCGGCCTCGGTCGGCGTGGCGCCCTTCACGATCTGCAGGTACAGCGGCAGCGCGGCCAGCCCGCCGAACATGCCCATGCCGATGAGGAAGTTGAGCGATCGAGCCGATGCCGAACGTGCGGCCACGGAACAGCCGCAGCGGCAGCAACGCGTCGTCGCCGTACCGTCGCTCCGCGATCAGGAAGCCGAGAAGGCCGGCCAGGCCGATGACCATCAGCGCCGAGCGACCGCGGTCGAACCCCAGCCCCAGTCACGGCCCTGCTCGGCGAGGATCAGCAGCGGGGTGAGGCCGACGATCAGCGCGAGCGCGCCGGGCCAGTCGATGCGGTGGTCGCGACGCGTGTGCGGCAGGTGGAGGTTCCGCGCGACGACCGCGAGGGCCACGATGCCGATCGGCACGTTGACCAGGAAGACCCAGCGCCAGCCGGTGATGCCGAGGACGGTCGCCTGCCCGGCGAGAAAGCCACCGATGACCGGGCCGAGCACGCTCGACGTGCCGAACACGGCGAGGAAGTAGCCCTGGTACCTGGCCCGCTCCCGCGGCGGCACGATGTCGCCGATGATCGTCAGCGCGAGGGAGAACAGGCCGCCGGCGCCGAGTCCCTGTACGGCGCGGAAGGCGGCCAGCTGGTACATCGAGTCGGCGAACCCGCACAGGATCGAGCCGATGACGAAGATCGAGATCGCGGTGAGGAACCACGGCCGGCGGCCGTAGAGGTCGGAGAGCTTGCCGTAGAGCGGCGTGCTGATCGTGGCGGTGATGAGGTAGGCCGTGGTGGCCCAGGCCTGGAGGCTGAGCCCCTGCAGGTCGTCGGCGATCGTGCGGATCGACGTCGCCACGATGGTCTGGTCGAGCGCGGCCAGGAACATGCCCAGCATCAGCCCGGACAGGATGCGTGAGGATCTGCCGGTGGGACAGGGCCGCCCCGGGGTCGACGGGGGGACGGGTGGCCTGAGGTTGCCGCGCTGGTCATGAGGTCCTGTTCGCAGATGCTTGCATCGTCCAAGTAACTTCTTGCACCATACAAGTATTCCGGCCGGACCGCCAACCAATTAGGCCACTAGCGGCGCTCCACCCGCGGCGCCGGCCGAGCTGGGCCGGATCGACGTGGTCGGCTGCTGCGGCGAGCGCGGTGGCCTGGCGAGCGCTGGGCCGCCTGGTGCCGTTGGAAGGCCTCCCAGGCCTTGCGTGCGAGCCAGACCGCGAGCCCCCGCCAAATCCATCGCATGAACATGAGCGCCTCCTTACCCGTCCCGCGCGTGCCAACCCCCCGAGCCGGAAGAATGCCCAGATGCCACCGGCCCGAGCGCGGCGGGTCAGCCGCCGGATTTGCGGCGGAACTGGCGTTTTTGCTTGTCGTTCACGGCCGGCCCGACGCCCGAGCTGCCGGCTTGCTGCCCCCGCGCGGTGTCGTTGGCCTTCGCGGCGCTGGTCTTGCGCTCCAGGGCCTCGCGGAACTTGCGTTGCACCTCGTCCTCGGTCTTCGCCCGGCTTCTTGGTGCCCTCGCCCATGCCTGACTCCTCGGTTGTCGGCGGCTCCGGGCTGCCGCGGGTCGCTTCTCTTGCTACGCCCCCCGATCCTCGCACTACCCTCGCCGACATGGCTGCTGGGTTTCGGCCGACACGCGTCTACCTCGAGGTGGGCAGCAAGCGGGTGTTCGCCTGCTCGGTGGACTGGCCGGGGTGGTGCCGATCCGGTCGGGACGAGGAGGTCGCGCTGGCGGCACTGGCCAGCTATGCGCCGCGTTACGCGCCGGTTGCCGCTGCGGCCGGCATGCCGTTCGACGACTCCGCTGGCGACGAGCTCGACGTCGTCGAGACGGTGTCCGGCGACACCACGACGAACTTCGGCGCACCCAGCCAGGTGCCCCGGCTCGACGCCGAGCCGCTGACCGCTGCCGAGGCCCGCCGCCAGGCCGCTCTGGTCGCAGGCGCCTGGTCGGTCCTGGACGCGGTGGTCGTCGATGCACCCGAACGTCTGCGCAAGGGTCCCCGAGGCGGTGGCCGCGACCGCGACCCGATGCTCGAGCACGTCCTGGGCGCTGAGTCGGCGTACGCGCGCAAGATCGGCGTCAGGCACCGCCAGCCAGCGCTGGACGACTTCGCCGCCATCAAGGCCATGCGCAGTGACATCGTGGACTGCCTTCAGTCGGCGCGTGCCGGGACACCCCCGGTGCCCAACGGCTGGCCGCCTCGCTATGCCGCCCGACGGATCGCGTGGCACGTGCTGGACCATGCGTGGGAGATCGAGGACAAGTCCGAACGGGAGGACGGCTGATGGCAGCACATCCACGGGCGGGCCAGCCGGCCGAGCCGGGCGACCTGGTCGACGTCGCGCGACTGGTGACGGCCTACTACGCCGAGCACCCTGACCCGGGCGAGCCTGCCCAGCAGGTGCTGTTCGGGACGTCAGGACACCGCGGCTCGGCGTTCGACCGCGCGTTCAACGACGACCACATCGCGGCGACCACACAGGCGATCTGCGACTACCGGCGCGCCAACTTCATCGGCGGTCCGCTCTTCCTCGGCAAGGACACCCACGCGCTGTCCGAGCCGGCCTACGCGACGGCACTGGAGGTGCTCGCCGCCAACGAGGTCACCGTGCTGGTCGACCCGAGCGACCGCTACACGCCGACGCCCGCGTTGTCACTCGCGATCCTGATGCACAACGAGGGGCGCCGCTCGACCGACACGGCCCGCGCCGACGGCATCGTCGTCACGCCGTCGCACAACCCGCCGCGCGACGGGGGCTTCAAGTACAACCCGCCCGACGGCGGCCCCGCCGGCAGCGAGATCACCGGCTGGATTCAGGACCGCGCCAACGACCTTCTGCGCGCCGGCATGCGCGGCGTGATGCGCGTGCCGCTCGCCCGGGCCCGCGCGGCGGACTCCACGCAGCACTACGACTTCCTCACGGCGTACGTCGAGGAGCTCCCGACCGCGGTGGACCTCGACGCGATCCGCGCCAGCGGGCTGAAGATCGGGGCGGACCCCCTGGGCGGTGCCAGCGTCGACTACTGGGCAGCCATCGCCGAGCGGCACAAGCTCGACCTCACCGTGGTCAACCCGCTCGTCGACCCGACGTTCCGGTTCATGACGCTCGACACCGACGGCAAGATCCGGATGGACTGCTCGTCGCCCAACGCGATGGCGTCGCTGGTCTCGACGATGAGCCGCGACGACTCGCCGTACGGCATCGCCACCGGCAACGACGCCGACGCCGACCGGCACGGCGTCGTCACTCCCGACGGCGGTCTGCTCAACCCCAACCACTTCCTCGCGGTGGCGATCGAGTACCTGTTCCAGGCCCGCGACGGCTGGTCGCCCGACGCCGCCGTCGGCAAGACGCTGGTCAGCTCGAGCATGATCGACCGGGTCGCCGAGGGCCTCGGCCGGCGACTCGTCGAGGTGCCGGTCGGCTTCAAGTGGTTCGTGCCCGGGCTGCTCGACGGGTCGATCGGGTTCGGCGGCGAGGAGTCGGCCGGCGCGAGCTTCCTGCGCCGGGACGGCAAGGTCTGGACGACCGACAAGGACGGGCCGCTGCTGTGCCTGCTCGCGTCCGAGATCACCGCGGTCACGGGTTCGACACCGAGCCAGCGGTACGCCGAGCTGGTGGCCCGGTACGGCGACCCGACGTACGCGCGTGTCGACGCACCCGCGTCGCGCGAGGAGAAGGCGGTGCTGGCGAAGCTGTCGGCCGACCAGGTGAAGGCGACCGAGCTGGCGGGTGAGCCGATCGTCGCGACGCTGACCGAGGCGCCGGGCAACGGGGCGGCGCTCGGCGGGCTCAAGGTGGTGACCAAGTCGGGGTGGTTCGCGGCGCGGCCGTCCGGGACCGAGGACGTCTACAAGATCTACGCGGAGAGCTTCCAGGGGGCCAAGCACCTGGCCCGGCTGCAGGAGGAGGCCCGCGAGCTCGTCAGCGCCTCCCTGGCGAGCGCCTGACCGCCAGGCAGGGTCATCGCAGTATCAGGGCAACGGTCGGCGCCCTGCGAAACCGAGGTCGGCACGGTGGTACCAGCCGATCGACCGATCGCCTTCGAGCCAGCACAACAGGACGGCCGTCCCGTCGAGCTCGCTCGGGAAGTCGACCAGCAATGGTGCCAGCCCCTTGAGGTCCGCGCCCGTCGCTTGCACCCGGGTCAGCAGCTCGTCCAGCCGCGCCTGTGCCGCCTTGAGCTCCGGCAGGGAACCCAGCGACGTGGGCGGACCGCCGGAGGCTGCGGAGGCAGCGAGTTCCGCGGCGTCGGCCCGCAGTTCGACGATCTCGTCGAGGACCGGGAGAAGGAGCTGCAGCTCGGCTAAGGCCTCATCAACGCTGAACAGGGGCATACGCGCAAGCGTCTCACCCACCATCCGAGAATCAGGAGACCGTGCTGCCCGACGTCGACGCCCAGTTCCGCCGACCGGCGCGCGGACTAGGTCCTCGCCCGGAGCATCGGCAAAGGACGCAGTGCGAGACTGCAAATCGTGGAACTGGTGCCCAGCAGGCCCAGCATCGACCCGCACTCGAGGCCTTCCTCCGGGACTGGAACGCTCTGCGGGTCGCGAGACGCGGAGTACTCGTCAACGCACTGGATCGCCCTGCCGTGTTGGCCGTGGTCGGAGGGTGAACTGACGGGAGTTGCCACCTTCGTTATCGACGGGGACGCGTGCGAGCTCCTGACGCTGCACGCCGCGACCCGACTGATGGGTATCGGTTCCGCGCTACTCACCGCTGTCCAGAACATCGCCCGCGAGGCTGGGTGCGCGCGTCTATGGCTGGTGACGACGGACGAGATCGAACTCGAGATGACCCTCGACGGCCAGTCTCGACTTGCTGGAACTCTGGCTGCCCAGGTGCCGCATGATGGCGCGCCTCACGTAGGCTGACGCAACCGCCCGATGAGAGAGCGCCCGTGAGCTTCAACGAGACGGCCGGCGCGAGTTCCTGCGCCTGGACGGCAAGGAACGATCTTGAGACTGTGACGCGATGACGACGCCGGCGGACGAGCACCGAGCGATCGCCGGCGTGTTCACCGACCGGGTCCGCGGCGTCCCGGCCGGCGCGCTGGGACTCCCCGGCGCCGGTGGAGGGGTGGGTGGCGCGGGACGTGGTGCGTCACCTCGTCGAGTGGTTCCCGGCGTTCTTGAAGGACGGCGCGGGGATCGACCTGCCCAAGGGCCCGTCGGTGGACGACGACCCGGTTGCCGCCTGGACGGTCCACTCCGAGGGGGTGCAGGCCGTTCTCGACGATCCTGCGACGCCCGGACGGACCCTGTCGAACCGGCACGTCGGCGACGTCCCACTCGACCAGGCGATCAACCAGTTCTACACATCCGACGTCTTCCTGCACACGTGGGACCTGGCGCGTGCGACCGGACAGGACGAGCGCCTCGACCCGGCCAAGTGCGCCGAGATGCTCGAGGGGATGCTCCCGATGGACGACGTGCTGCGCGCGAGCGGACAGTACGGGCCGCGGGTGGAAGTCCCCGAAGACGCGGACGTGCAGACGCGGCTGCTCGCCTTCATCGGACGGACGCCCTGACCATGTCCTTCAACGTCAGCGCGGACGCCTACGGGCGGTTCATGGGTCAGTTCTCCGAGCCGTTGGCCGTGCAGTTCATCGAGTACGCCGGGGTGCGGGCGGGTCAGCGGGCGGTCGACGTGGGCTGCGGCCCGGGAGCACTGACGGCGCAGCTGGTGGACCGGCTGGGAGCCGAGGCGGTCGCGGCGATCGACCCGTCGGCGCCGTTCGTCGAGGCGGCGCGGGAACGGTTCCCCGGCGTCGACGTGCGCTCCGGTGGCGCCGAGCACCTCCCGTTCGCGGACGACGAGTTCGACGTCGCGCTCGCCCAGCTGGTCGTGCACTTCATGACCGATCCCGTGGCCGGGCTGCGCGAGATGGGTCGGGTGACCCGGCCGGGCGGCGTCGTCGCCGCGTGCGTGTGGGATCACTCCGGAGATGGCGGCGGGCCGCTGTCGACGTTCTGGCGGGCCGTACGCGAGACGGACCCGCAGGCCGGCGACGAGTCCGGGCTCCCGGGTTCGCGCGAAGGTCACCTGGCCGAGCTCTTCGATGCGGCCGGCCTCAAGGACATCGACGACTCGGTGCTGACGGTCACCGTTCCGTTCGCGACGTTCGAAGACTGGTGGGAGCCCTACACCCTGGGCGTCGGACCCGCCGGCGACCACGTCGCGAAGCTCGGCGATGCGGCCCGCGAGGAGTTGCAGGCCGCCTGTGCTCGACTGCTTCCCGCGGCGCCGTTCGAGATGGCCGCCTCAGCCTGGACTGTGCGCGCCCGCGCCTGACCGCCGTACCCCCACCCCAGACATGCCGGTGATCATGCAGTTCCTGCGTTCGCAGGAACTGCATGATCACCTGGCAGAGAGAGGGGTAGGGCTTGCTGGATCAGACCAGCGCGGGGTCGCGGTCCAGCCCTCCTCCTCCACCTCGCGGTCAGCGTGGTGGTCGCCGCCCTCGAGGTCGATCGTGGGCAGCACCCGCGCCAGCGGCGCCGGCAGCCACCAGGCCCGGTGCCCGAGCAGGCTCATCGCCGCCGGGACCAGCACCATCCGGACCAGGGTGACGTCGAGCAGCACCGCGACACCCAGGCCGACGCCGAACAGCTTGGCCGTCCCGTTCGGGCTGAGCACGAAGGCCCCGAACACGCTGATCATGATCAGCGCGGCGCTGGTGATGACCCGCGCCGTGGAGCCGACGCCCTCGACGACCGCCCGCTTCGGGTCTCCGGTGCTGGAGGTACTGCTCGCGCACCCGGCTGAGCAGGAAGACCTCGTAGTCCATCGAGAGCCCGAACAGGATGGCGAACATCAGGATCGGTGCCAACGGGTTGATCGGCACGGTCTCCTCCAGGCCGATCAGGCCCGCGCCCCAGCCCCACTGGAAGACGGCGACGAGCACGCCGTACGCCGCGGCGATGCTGATCAGGTTCAGCGCCGCCGCCTTCAGGGGCACCAGCACCGACCTGAACACCATCATCAGGACCAGGAACGACAGCCCGATCACGGCACTGACGAACATCAGCATCTGTCGTGGCAGCCCCGAGGAGATGTCCACCTGGAACGCTGTCGCGCCAGTGAGCATGGTCTCGACGTCGTGCCCGCGCGTCGCGTCGGGCAGGACCTCGTTGCGCAGCCGGTGGACGAGCTCGGTCGTGCCCGCGGCCTGGGGCGACGTCGTGGGGGTGACCTCGATGACGGCCAGGTCGCCGGCCGGGTTCAGCACCGGCTTGCTGACCGACGCGACGCCCCGGTCCTTGGCAACGGCGGCCCGGATGTCGCGCAGCGCTGCCGCGTCGTCCTTGCTGCCGTCAACCTCGACGGCGACCTGGACCGGTCCGTTGAACCCGGGGCCGAAGCTGTCGGCGAGCAGGTCGTAGGACTTGCGCACCGTGCTGGAGGGCGCCTCGTTGCCGTCGTCGGCGAAGCCGATCCGCAGCGCGAACGCCGGCGCGGCGAGGACGCCGAGCAGAACCATCGCGACCACGGAGTAGCGAACCGGGCGGGCGACGACGCGCGCAGCCCACCGTCCCGACCGCGTGTCGAGGGCGTTGGCCGGCTTCGGCCGCACGAACGGCACGCGCAGGCTGTTCACCTTGCGACCCACCAGCCCGAGCAGCCCGGGGAGCAGGGTGAGTGCGGCGACCATCGTGATCGCGACCATCAGCGCAGATCCCCAGCCCATCGTCGTGAGCATCGGGATGCCCGCCACCTGCAGGCTGGCGATCGCCACGACCACGGTGACGCCGGCGAAGAGCACGGACAGTCCGGCGGTGGCGTTCGCCCGTCCGACTGCCTCGGGGACGGGCATGCCTTCGGCAAGGTTCTGCCGGTGCCGGGCCAGGATGAACAGCGCGTAGTCGATGCCGACGCCGAGCCCGAGCATGGTGGCGACGATCGTGGTGATCGTCGGCACCGGGACGAAGCCCGCAAGGATGCCGATCGCGCTGCTGCCGACCAGCAGGCCGATGAGCGCCACGACGATGGGCAGGCTCATCGCCACGAGCGAGCCGAACGCGATGGCGAGGACGACGATCGCGATGGCGAGCCCGATCATCTCGCTGCCGGGCTCCTCCTCGCCCTTGGCGTAGCCGAGCAGGCCGCTGTACTCCACCTGCATGCCCGCGTCGCGCAGGCTCTGGGTGGCCGCGTACGCCGCGTCGTACTCGGGTCGCTCGATCTTGTCGGTGTCGAACGCCACGGTGGCGAACGCCGTCCGGCCGTCCGCGCTGACGGTCGGCCCGCGCGGGTCGTAGGGGTTGGTCACGGCGACAACGTGGGGTACGTCGGCGAGCGCTGCTGTGGCGTCGGCGAATGCCTGCTTGGCGGCCGGCGTCGCTACGCCGTCCTTCGCGCGCACGACGACCTGCGCGGTGTGCACGCTCTGCTGCGGGAACCGGTCGCGCAGCGCGTCGGCTGCGCGTTGGGACTCCGAGCCCGGCAACGTGAACGTGTCGTTCGTCGGTCCGCCGACCGAGGAGCTGAGCGCGACAGCGGCGAAGGCGATCAGGATCCAGGCGGTGAGCATCCGCCACGGGTGGCGGGCGGCGGAGTGACCGAGGCGGTAGAGAAGGCGAGACATGGCATTTCCTTAGGTGTGAGAAGAGGGAGGGTGGATTCAGAACGGGAGTGAGCGTCCGGACGGAGAGCGCAGGTCCAGGACTTCTTGCGTGCAGCGGGTGATCCGCTTGACGGCCTGCTGCTGCCTCATCGCCGCTCACCCCTTCGGGGCTTGCGGGCGGAGGCCGCGTCGCGCAGCAGGTCGTTGATGTGCTCGCGGACGAGGGCTGCCGTCAGGTCGGTGGTGATCATGGCGAGCTCCTGGTGGTTGTGCTCCGGGTTCGGAACGGTTGAGCACTCGAAAGGTAGGAGCGGGACCACGGCACCGTCGTCGGCCTCGTTGCCGATTTCGTGTCATCCGCCGGCCCCACGGCGGCATCGTTCGCAGGGATGACGCCGCCACCGGCGCCGGCGGGCTACCGTCCAGAAATGGGCTCGAAACTGAGGGCGTACGCTCGAGCGCCACGGCGTGACCGCGCTCGCTGCCGCCTTCGCCGCGGGCGCGCTGGTCCAGGACCTGGTCAGCCCGACGGTGACGCTCGACTCGGGCCGCTACGACCGCGGGCCGGAGGCCGTCATCGCGGCGGTCCTCGTCGGCGTCGTCGTGCTGGTCGCGCTGCGCGACCGGCTCGGCGTCGTCGCCCCGCGTCGGCCATCGGCTTGCTCGGCCTGGCGACACTGTCGGCACCGGCATGGGTCCTGGACTCGAGCTTCGTGTTCCTGCTGGTCATGCTGGTCTGCGGGCTGGGCGGCTACCTGGCCCAGTCCCAGCTGGCGCGGCCACGCCTGGCTGGTCGTCGTCGGGGCGGTCGGCAGCATGGCCGCCTGGCGGCATCCCGAGCCCTGCTGGGGGCAGGGGGGTCGGTCGTCGCCTTCATGACGATCGCGTGGGTCGCCGGCGCGCTGCTCCGGCGGCCGGTCGCCCGGGCGCGCTCGGCGGAGGAGCACGCCGCTGCAGCTCGAGCAGGAGCAGGCGGAGGCCGCCCGGCAGGCGGTCATGGACGAGCGGCAGCGCATCGCCCGCGAGCTGCACGACATCATCGCCCACTCGGTGTCGGTGATGACCGTGCAGGCCGGGGCGGTCCGCCGGCGGCTGACCGCCGACCAGACGCGCGAACGCGACTCGCTCGTCGCGGTCGAGCGCACCGGCCGCGAGGCGCTGGCCGAGATGCGCCGACTGGTCGGGCTGCTCCACGAGGAGGAGGCCAACCCCAGCTACGCGCCGCAGCCGGGCCTGCAGGCCCTCGACACGCTGATCTCCGGCGTCCGCGCGGCGGGGCTCCCGGTCGACCTGCAGGTGGAGGGCACCCGGCACGAGCTCCCGCCGGGTGTCGACCTGGCCGCCTACCGCGTCGTGCAGGAGGCCCTGACGAACACGCTGAAGTACGCCGGGCCGGCGCAGGCGTGGGTGCAGATCTGCTGGACCCCCGACGAGCTGCGGATCGAGGTCGCGAACAACGGGCTGAGCACCGCCTCGGGCACGGGCTACGGCCAGGCCGGGATGCGCGAGCGCGTCCGGTTGTACGGCGGTCGGGTCGAGAGCGGGCCGCGGCCGGACGGCGGCTACGTCGTACGCGCGTTCGTGCCGATCGGGTCCGGGGAATGAGCGCGCCCATCGGCGTGCTGATCGCCGACGACCAGCCGATGGTGCGGGCCGGCCTGCGGATGATCCTCGAGCTCGAGCCCGACATCGACATCGTGGGCGAGGCGGCCGACGGCAACGAGGCGGTCGCCGTCGCCGGCGGCACCGAGCCGGACGTCATCCTGATGGACGTGCGGATGCCGAACCTGGACGGGCTGGAGGCGACCCGGCGCATCGTGCAGCCGGGAGGACGGCCCGCGGGTCCTGATCCTCACGACCTTCGACCTCGACGTCTACGTGTACGAGGCGCTGCCGCCGGTGCCAGCGGCTTCGTGCTCAAGGACATCGAGCCGGAGAAGCTCGTCGACGCCATCCGGGTCATCGCGAACGGCGAGGCGCTGCTCTCCCCCACGGTCACCCGGAAGCTGATCGAGGAGTTCGTACGCCGGCCGCCCGAGGTCGTGCGCCCGTCGCCGCGGGAACTCGAGCAGCTGACCGCGCGGGAGGCCGAGATCATGGCGCTGGTGGCCCGCGGGCTGTCCAACGCCGAGATCGCGGCCCAGGCGTTCGTGAGCGAGCCGACCGTCAAGACCCACGTCGCCCGGATCCTCATGAAGCTGGGGTGCGCGACCGCGTCCAGGTGGTCGTCTACGCCTACGAGCACGGCCTCGCGAAGCCCGGCAGTAGCCGGCCGTTGCGGTCAGGGGGTCTCGGCGTACCACGTCTCGCGGATGGTGCGGCGCAGCACGGCCCTCTGAAGGGCCTGACTGAGGATCCCGACGAACGCCAGAACGAGCAGGAGCAGTGACCAGACCCAGCCGTTCTCGACGGTGTCGGCGAAGTCGCCCCTCGTGAAGTCGGCGGAGTTCAGCGAGCCGAACAGCAGCATCAGGCCACCGACCACACCCACGGCGCCCGCAAACGAGCTGAAGACGACGAGGACGATCGCCGGCATGTCGGCGAAGATCGACACAAGGCCAAGGATCAGGCCGACAACCGTGCCCACCAGCACGGCCACCCAGTTCCAGTCGATGCCGAGGGCGACGATAAGCCCCGAGCCGATCGCGAAACCGAACGCCGCCATCGCGAGAATGATCGCGACGTAGTAGTAGAGGTAGGCGAGGACCGCAAACACCACAGCGAAGACCAGGCCCAACACCCAGCCGAGCACGGTCCCGAGGAACCGCTCGTCGGCGAGGTCGGCGACGAGTCCGGCGCCGAAGGCGAACCCGGCGAAGAAGCCCCAGATGGGGATCACGAGCCGCAGCACGAACTGGCCCGCGAAGAGCATGGCGCCGCCGGCGACAATCGCCAGGAGGCCAAGAAGGATGTCTGCCATGTAAGCAATGTATGGCCCACAGTCCTCCCGATCCGGGCGACACGTTCCGCCCGCTGGTCTTTCGCTGCGCTGATCCGGGAGGGATCGCTACGAGCGTGCAAGCGAGGCCAGTCCTGCCACCAAGTCTTGGCGAACTCCGTAGAGGTGTGAGGGGCCGCGAAATGCCGACGCCTCGGCCTATCGTTCTGTCTCTTGACGTCCGCGGGGCAGGGCGCCGTCGCCTCATAACGACCTCTTCGAGGTCAGGAGCTGGCGGCCTGCTCATGCGGTCGCGTGCGCGTCGGCCCGGTGAAACCGCAGGCAAGCGAGCCGTTCGGCGAGCCGCGACGCCGACGTGGAGCTGGGCGGGTCAAATGGGGGGAACAGAACTCGGAACGCCGGGCTGTCGTCACCAGCGACGTGGGCGAGCGCGCGGTTGGTGAACTTCTTGAGTTCTGCCGTGACATCCGGCAGATGGCCCCATAAGCCCGTCTACGACGTCGCAGGTGATGTCGGCGTAGTCGGCGGTGCAGTCTCGACCCCACGACCGCGGTCAGGCGCAGCCCACCGTCCGTCACTTTGTGGCCAGGTCTCTTGCCTGAAGCCCTCCTCAAGCGCTGCGTTTCGGTCTCCGCGCGGGGAACGTAGCGCTAGGGTCGCCCGTACACCATCGAGGGCTAGGGACCGTCCCGTGAGGGCGCCCCGCAGGAGCGCGCGCATCCGGGCTCCCGGAGGGGAAACCGCCACGTCCGCGGCAAGCCCGTCGAACTCGGCGCGGACCCATGATGCCCTTCACGTATCGTGGAGGCGCAGTGCGCCTTCGATCAGCGGCGCCACTTGTGCCGCCGTGTGCACAGGCGTTGAGAACGGCTTCGTCCGGTCGTCGTGCGTGCATCCCGTTCGTGGGTCACGTCGTGTCCCGTCGCCACGCGGTAGCCGGTGCCCGCCCCTACGGTATCAATTGAGCGGCATCATCGCGGCCAAGTGGGGGTGACGTCCAGGGGTGGGTCTGGGTGTCAGAGAGTCCGCCGCCTCGAGGCTCGACCCGCTCAGTCGACACCGAGACGGCACAACCGCCAAGACGTTGATCTCAGTGATACGTCGATCCACGACCCGGTAGTGGGTCAGCCACTCAAGGCGCTTTCGTCGAGGGCGACCATCGACGGCTACGGTGCCGCTGGCTTTGGCTCTGGCCACCACCGAGTCGCCGAGCTCGACGGTGCACTGCACGTCTATGTGCCAGTCCGGCCGATCATGCATCTGGTCCGCGTAGAACCGGCGTAGCTCGTCGATGTGCGTTGGCCACTCAGGGCCGCTGCCGACGTAGTCCAAGGACACCATCTCATCCACAGCGGTCAGGCTTCCGGCCGGTTCACAACCCGTTCGATGTAACTCTTGATGATGTCCCCAGCGGACCGTCATTCCACCCGGTAGGTCCGTCAGTCACAGTTCGCCGTCCTTTCCTCCCTGGCGACCATAACGAGACGGCCATGCGAGAGCTTGCACATG
>CAVWQZ010000003.1:0-222821 GCA_963757295.1 uncultured Actinomycetota bacterium
GAGTTGATGATTGGGTACCTCGAAGAACCGTCATGGCCGCTTCCGCGAGAGCGACCTTCTGCGGCATGTGTTCGAGACGGTGCTGCGCCGCTGCATCGAAGAGAATCTCGTCGGCGGCGACGGCTTTGCGGTCGACGGCAGCCTGATCAGGGCCGATGCCAGCCGCCAGAAGGGCGTCGAAGGCGCCCAGGGCTTGGCGCCCGAGGTGTCGAGCCGCGCGGTCGACGAGTATCTGGCGGTGCTGGATGACGCGGCGTTCGGCGCCGCGACCGAGGTGACGCCGAAGTTCATCTCGCCCGCCGATCCGGCGGCGCGCTGGACGGGCGCCCACGGCGGGCAGGCGTTCTTCGCCTATGCCGCCAACTACCTCGTCGACGTCGACCATGGGATCGTCGTGGACGTCGAGGCGACCACCGCCATCCGCCAAGCCGAGGTGACCGCGGCCAAGCGCATGATCGAGCGGACGATCGACCGCTTCGACCTCTATCCGGCCCGGCTCGCCGGCGACAGCGCGTACGGCTCGGCCGAGATGCTGCGCTGGCTCGTCTATGAGCACGGGATCGAGCCGCATGTCACGGTGTTCGACAAATCCGCGCGACGCGACGGCACGTTCTCACGAGAGGACTTCGCCTACGATCTCGAGCGCGATGTCTATGTCTGCCCGGCGGGCAAGACGCTGACCACACGGGGCACACTGGTCAACGACGGCGCGACGCTCCTCTATCGCGCCAGCAAGTACGACTGCGACGTCTGCCACCTCAAGCCGCGCTGCTGCCCTAAGGAACCCGTGCGCAAGGTGCCGCGCTCGCTGTTCGAGGGGGCGCGGGACATGGCCCGCCACATCGGGCAAAGCGACGCGGGCCGCGCCTCACGGCGGCAGCGCAAGAAGGTCGAGATCCTGTTCGCGCACTTGAAGCGCATCCTCCGCCTCGACCGGCTGAGGCTGCGCGGCCCGAACGGTGCCCGCGACGAGTTCCTCCTGGCCGCGACCGTCCAGAACCTCAGGAAGCTCGCCAAGCTGGTCCCCCAGCCGACGCCCGCGGGGGCGAGCTGAGAACCCCCGCCCCAACGACGCCACTCCCCGCACACGCACCAACGGAGCGCGCGTGTCCAACCGCTCCGGCCTTCCAGTTTTTCAACAGAATCGACCCGTAACAGACATTTGCAATGAGCTTGCGTGTGCAATGAGCTTGTGCAATGAGCTTGCGTGTGGAATGAGCTGCCTGGCTTATTCTGGCCCTCGGAGTCTTGTCTATCGCTCTGGAACGGCGCATTGTCGGCCTTCAGGAGCCCGCAACTGGAGAATCTTCGGAGGGAGGGGCTATGCGGGCAAGCCGCCGAACAGCTGCGCGGATCAGCCCTTCTCTTTCCATCGTGCTCAACTCATGAGGATGGCACCAAAGAGGGTTATGCGCACGGTTTTGTCCGTCAACGAACCGGACGAGTCGATGGCCTTCTCAGGGTACATGCCACAGGGGTGGAAGGGCGCAGTTCATAACAGCGCAGTTCATGAAGACCAACGTCCACGATCTGGTCAACGGCGAGGCCAGCCTCACCACCCTTGGCGGCAGACGACCGGACCTGGATGATCAGACCATGACCATAACCGTCCCAGAGCATGACCATAACCGTTCTCGCCAAGACCTAACCGAAACGAGATGCGCCGATGCACCGACTACTCCGCCGCCAGCTGAAGAAATACCTGGGTATTGAGGAGGAGGTGCCGGCGGCGCTACACGCCTTTCCTCGTAGCCGTCGACGCAGCGTATGCCGATTTTGACAGCGATCGTGCGATGCTCGAGCGCTCGCTCGAGCTGAGTTCAAAGGAGCTGTCGGAGGCGCGCGATGAGGCAACTGAGGCTCGGCGCCAACTCACCGACGCCCTGGAGAGCATCTCCGAAGGCTTTTTCCTATACGACGCCAATGATCGGATGGTGCTGTGCAACTTGCGCTATCGAGAACTCTATCCCGGTATGGCCGACGTCTTCAAGCCGGGGCTGGGCTTCGAGCAAATGCTCAAGACGGTCGTCGAGCGCAGCATCATCGCCGATGCGGTTGCACGGCCTCAAGAATGGATGGAGGAGAGAATAGCTCGCCACCGCAACCCGAGCGGACCATTTCTGCAGCCCCAGAGTGACGGCCGCTCGATTCAGGTCAGCGAACGCAGGACGCGGGACGGGGGCACCGTGGGCGTCTTCACGGACGTGACCGAGCTCAAGCGGCGCGAGGAGGATCTCGCGAAGGCCATCGAGGCAAAGGACGCCGCCCTACAACTCTTACAGGCGGCGCTGGACTCGATTGGGTATGGCGTCCTGTTCATGGACGCGGATTTGCGGATCCGGCTCGCCAATCGCGCGTACCGCGAGATCTGGGAATGCCGAAGCGTCCGGGTCGGTGATAGAGAAGTTGTAGGTCTTCGTCTCGCCCTCGTTCGCGGTCGCCGGCGAAGCTCGTGTACGCGATCGGTCGGCGGCGTGTTGACGTCGTGGTCGCCGTCGCCGTGTTGTTGGCGGGCGTGTTGTCGTTCGGCGAGCGACACGGTCGCGCTGTTCGTGATCGAGCCCGGCCGTGCGCGGGCGCCGTGACGACGATCGTGATGTTCGGCGCGGCGCCCGGCGCGAGGTTGCCGCCGGTCCGGTTGCACGTGACCGTGCCCGACGCGTTGGTGCAGGTCCAGTTCGTGCCGGTGGCGCTGACGAACGTCGTGCCGGCCGGCAGCGTGTCGACGACCTTGACCGCGGACGCGTCGTTCGGGACCGGCGTTCGTTGACGCCGATCGTGTAGGTCAGCGTGCCGCCCGGTCGCGACCGGGTCGGGCGAGTCGGTCTTCGTGATCGACAGGTCGGCGAGGCCGGCCGCGACCGTCAGCGAGCCACCCGTCGTCGAGACCGACTGGTTCGTGCCCGAGGGCGGGTTGCGACGCGTTGGTGCTCGGGTCGGACGAGACGAGGTAGGTGCCGGACGTGCAGTTCGGCGTCGTGGTGAACTGCACGGTCAGGGAGCCGTTGGTCGCGATCGTGCCGCCGGACAGGCGGATGAAGCCGTCCGTGACGACGGCGCGGCGTGTAGCGGCGTTGCCGCCTGCGCTGACGGTCGCCGTCACGGCGGTCGGGCTGCTGAAGCAGGTCGGGACGGCGACGTCGGTGTACTTGATGCCGCTCCCGGACTGACGTGATCCGGACGCGAACGGTCGCCGCGACGCCGTTCTGCAGCACCGGCGTCGCGATCGGGTTGCCGCCCGCATCGACGAACGTGATCGTGGCCGACGGGTTGGTGATGTCGCCGATGAGGACGGGCGGGTTGTCGTTCTGCTCGCCGGCCGTGCCCGCGGTGTTGGTGAACGTCTCGCATCAGCCACTCGGCGGCGTTGCCGCTCTGGTTCGCCAGCGGCGTCGTCGCCGTGACGTCGATCCGCGCCCAGTCGACGTTGTTGGTGGCCAGCCCCGTGCCGGCCGTGAGCTGGACGTCGATCGGTCCGGTTCGACCTGGTTGACGACCGGCGTGCTCCACGTGCCCGACGAGAACGCCGTCGCGGCGACGCTGATGTTCGTGTAGCCGACCGGCAGCGTGATCCGGACGTGCTGGACGGTGCCGCCGGTCGTCTTGCGGTAGAGCGTGCTGAACGTGGTCGTCGTGTTGGTCGGCGCCCATCCGGGCGCGACATGCGCGTCGTTGTTCGCGGCGAGCGACGTACGGCCCGACGAACGGGCCGCCGCCGCCGACCGGCGCCGCGCCCGCGGGCTTGACCGAGTCGGTCGAGGTGTCGCGCGAGCGCGCGGCCGAGGTTGAGGCGGCCGTTGCCGGTCTGCGTCGGCCGTGCCGGCCGGCGTCGGCGTTGCGCGCCAGCCGGCCGACGATCGACGCCGTTCGAGGCGCGACGGATCGTTGGCGCTGCAGCAGCGCAGCCGCGCCGGCGACGATCGCCGCCGAGGCCGACGTGCCGGTGATCGTCGTGGTGCCGCCGCCGGCGCGTCGGCGACGATGCCGACGCCGGGCGCGGCGAGGAAGCGTGTCGGCGCCGTAGTTGCGACGACGACGCCGAGCGCGTCGGCCGGGTCGGTCGCCGAGACGCCGACGACGCCGCGGTCGCCGGCCGGGAAGGTCGGCGTCGACGAGCCGTCGTTGCCGGTCGCCGCGACGAGCACGGCGCCCTGTCGACCACGCGTAGTCGATCGCGGCCTGCAGCGCCGCCGAGTAGCCCGGGTTCGAGAAGGACATGAGGATGACGTCGGCGCCGTGGTCGGCCGCCCAGACGACGCCCTCGATGATGTCGCTGTCCTGGCCGGTGCCGTCGGCGCCGAGCACCGTGACGGGCATGACCTTGACGCCGGCGTAGCCGACGCCCGCGATGCCCGCGGCCGTTGTCGGTCTCGGCGGCGACGATGCCGGCCATCGCGGTGCCGTGGCCGTTCGGGTCGGTCGAGCGCGGTCGCCGCCCTCGAGGACCGACGTGCCGGCGACGAGGTGGCCGGCGAGGTCGGCGTGCGAGCGTCGACGCCGGTGTCGAGGACGGCGACGACGGCCGAGCCGGCCGGGCGTGACGGCGTCGCGAGCCGGGTCCCAGCCGATCTTCGGCAGCGCCCACTGGTCGGCGTACGCCGGGTCGTCCGGGGCGGCCTCGGCCGCGCGGGTGCGGTCGAGGTTGACGTTCGTGACCGAGGCGAGGGCGCGCAGAGGAGTCGGCCACGGACGAGGCGGCGTCGCCCGGCAGCGTCACGGCGTGCATGCCGCAGCTGCGGGATGGCGTCGACATCGGTCGCGCCGGCATCGGCGAGCACAGCCGTCTGCTCGTCGGCCGACGTCCCGGCCGGCGAACGTGACGAGGTACGACACCGGAGCGGCAGCCGTCTCTTCGGCCGAAGCGGGCAGCGCAAGGGGTCCGGCAAAGCCGGCGATGACGACGGCAAAGGCCGTCACGACGGCCCGCACCGATGTCCTCGGCTGACCCGCTCGCTGAAGGTCAGCGGCCGACGATGCCGGCCTCCGGCTGACCCCGTCGAAGGCTGTGCGCGTTGAAGCACTCATGCCGTGTCCCCCCACCCCAGAACCCACCCCCGCGTGCACGAAGGCACGGCTGGCAGAGCCAGCACCATGGAAGTTATGCGTGTCTGCTTTGCCGCACATGACCGAACTGGGTGGTCTACGCGTATAGATGTCTGAACGAGCGGCGAGTGGTCACCGAGCCTCGTGCGAACGGTCCGTGGCAGACCCGAACGGCGTATCGACGAACGCGGAAAGCGCGCCCGATTACTGTCCGGCGAGCACCCGGATGGCGGCGGCCCGATCGGACACCCGCAGCTTCTTCAGCACCGACGAGACATGAACGCGCACCGTGCCGGGGGCAACGAAGAGTCGATGAGAGATGTCCTCGGTGGACAGGCCGGTCCGCAGCAGCTCCATGATCTCCCACTCACGCGAGGTGAGCTGGGTGGGCTGGTGGTCCTGAACGAAGAGCTTCCTGCGGGACCGACCCTGGAACTCCTCGAGCACCCGGGACACCAGCGAACGCGGCAGCGCAGCCTCCCCCGCCAGCACTCCGCGCAGGGCGGGACCGAGCCGCTCCGGGTCCATGTCCTTCATCAGGTAGCCACGGGCACCGGCCCGCAAGGCGTCGAACAGGTCGTCGTCGTCTCGCGATTCCGTGAGCATCACGACCGCGCAGTTCGGCAGCACCCTGCTGATCTCCTCAGCCGCGGCGATCCCGCTGCCGGGCATCTGAATGTCCAGGAGACAGAGATCCGGCCTCACGAGGATCGCCTGGTCCACGGCGGCTCGCGCGTTCGACGCCTCGGCCACGACCTCGAACTCAGCGGCGGACAGGGAGGCGCGCACCCCAGCTCGGGTCGGGGCGTGATTGTCTGCAACGAGGACGCGGATCAGCGCGCGTTCACAATGCCCCCCCAGGCCGTTTACCCGCCGGGAGGTTGCGTCCCGGAGGCTTCCACGCAACTGACGCCGATATTCGACGAAAGCTGTCGAGCCCCCGGACTCGAGTCGCACGATACGCAGATACATGTCGTTCGGGGGACACTTCTCATACAATCAGGTCGCCACCTGTCGTCGCATCCCCAGACGTTCAACGATTGCAGGCCCAACAAGGTGACGGCTCGCGAACGTGTATCGCAAGCGCGTCGATGTGACGTTACGGACCGTGTGCGATCCGGGCGCGCTCAAACGGAGACAACTAGCGCGGATCGCGTCAGGTCGGCCGGGTGCCGGTGACGAGCACGTTGTAGAAGAGCCGCTCCGGTACGACGTGGTGCAGCGCCCGGTCGACCGCCGACAGCCGCAGCCAGGCGCGGTAGGCGAACGTCGCCCATCCCCAGCCCAGCCGGTCGGGGTTGACCGCGGCCTCGAACGTGCGGACCGGCCAGCCCGAGGAACGCCGCCGTCAGCTCCTCACTGGTCGTCCGCACGTCCACCGCACCGGCGCGCAGCGCCGTCGCCGCCAGCTCGCGCGGGTCGAACGTGTGCAGGTCGACGACCGCCTCCAGCGCGGCGGCACGCGAGCTCGCGGCGAGCTCCTGCGGCGGGCGCGCCCAGCGGTCGCGCAGCCGCGGCAGCGCGGTCAGCCGGGTGGTGGCCGCCCAGGTCACGCGGCCGAGCCGGCGCGCGTACCAGTCACCGACCCGGGTCGGCTCGCCGGCGAAGACGAACCGCCCACCGGGCTTGAGGACGCGCAGGACCTCGCGCAGCGCGAGCTCGACGTCGGGGATGTGGTGCAGGACCGCGTGGCCGACGACGAGGTCGAACGTCGCGTCGGGATAGGGCAGCGCCTCGGCGTCGGCGACCCGGCCCTCGACGTCGAACCCGAGGTCGGCGGCGTTGCGCACCGCCTGCTCCACCATGCCGGGCGAGAGGTCGGTCACGTGGCCGACGTCGATCACGCCCGCCTGCTTGAGGTTGAGCAGGAAGAAGCCCGTCCCGCAGCCCAGCTCCAGCGCGCTCGGATAGGGCCACCCCTCCGTGCCGGCGATGGCGGCGAAGCGGTCGCGCGCGTAGGAGATGCACCGCTCGTCGTAGGAGATCGACCACTTCTCGTCGTACGACGTGGCCTCCCAGTCGTGGTAGAGCACGTTCGCGAGCTTCGGGTCGGCCCAGGCCGCCGCCATCTGCTCCTCGGTGGGTCCGGCGACCGTCATCAGCGGCCCTCGAACGAGGCCTTGCCGGGGCCCTGCTCGACGAAGGAGGTCATCCCGATCCGCCGGTCCTCCGTCGCGAACAGGCCGGTGAACTGCAGCCGCTCGATCTCCAGCCCCGTGTCGAGGTCGCTGTCCAGGCCACGGTCGACCGCCTCCTTCGCCGCGCGCAGCGCGTAGGCCGGCCCACCCACGAACCGAGCGGCCATCGCGCGGGCCTCGGCGTAGACGTCCGCCGGCGCGACCACCCGGTCGACCAGCCCGATCCGCAGCGCCTCCTCGGCGCCGACGAACCGGCCCGAGAAGATGATGTCCTTGGCCTTGGCCGGTCCCACCAGCCGAGGCAGCCGCTGCGTGCCGCCGGCGCCGGGGATCACGCCGAGCAGGATCTCGGGCTGCCCGAGCTTCGCGTCCTCCGCGCAGACCCGGAAGTCGGCGCACAGCGCGAGCTCGCAGCCACCGCCGAGCGCGAAGCCCGTCACCGCGGCCACGACCGGCTTCGGGATGCGGGCGATCGCGGTGAAGCGCCGACTGCAGCGCGGCCGAGCGGTCGACCATCTCGGTGTAGGCCATGGTGGCCATCTCCTTGACGTCGGCGCCCGCGGCGAACACCTTCTCGCCGCCGTACAGCACGACGGCCGCCACGTCCGAGCGGCCGCCGACCTCGGCCGCGGCCGCCCGCAGCTCCTCCTGGACCTGCACGTTCAGCGCGTTCATGGGCGGCCGGTCGAGCCGGATGGTGGCCACGCCGCCATCGACCTCGAGCCGGACGAGTTCAGCCTCTGTCATCGCGCGAGCGTAACCCTCTAGCGTTGCCCGACATGGAGCGGTTGGGCGCGCACGCGGATGCCACCGGGACGACCTTCGCCGTCTACAGCGGTGGCGAGGAGGTCGAGCTCTGCCTGTACGACGAGGGCGGTGCCGAGCGGCGGGTCCGCCTGCCGCACCGCAGCTACGGCGTGTGGCACGGCCGGGTCGACGGCGTCGGGCCGGGCACCCGCTACGGCTACCGCGTGCACGGACCGTGGGACCCGTGGCACGGGCACCGCTACAACGCGGCCAAGCTGCTGCTCGACCCCTACACCCGCGCCATCGACGGCCCGCTGCGCCTCGACGACGCCGTCTTCGGCCACCAGGCCCCCGGACGCCGACGACACCGTCCGCGACGACCGGGACTCCGCGCCGTTCGTGCCGCGGTCGGTCGTCGTCTCCGACGGCTTCGACTGGCAGGGCGACGCGGCGCCGCAGGTGCCCTGGTCGGACACCGTGGTCTACGAGCTGCACGTGCGCGGCTTCACGCAGCAGCACCCCGACGTCCCGCCCGAGCAGCGAGGCACGTACGCCGGGTTGGCACACCCGGCCGTCATCGAGCACCTGCGCTCGCTCGGGGTCACCACCGTCGAGCTGATGCCGGTGCACCAGTTCGTCAGCGAGCCGTTCCTGACCCGTCGCGGCCGCGCCAACTACTGGGGCTACAACTCGGTGGGCTTCTTCGCGCCGCACGCCGACTACGCGTCCGGGGGCTCGGCGGCGAGCAGGTCGCCGAGTTCAAGTCGATGGTCCGTGCCCTGCACGCGGCCGGCCTCGAGGTCGTCCTCGACGTCGTCTACAACCACACCGGCGAGGGCGGTGTCGACGGACCGACCCTGTCCTGGCGCGGCCTGGACAACTCCGCCTACTACCGGCTGCGCCACGGCCGCAACTACGAGGACGTCACGGGCTGCGGCAACACGATGGACCTGCGGCACCCGCGCTGCCTGCAGATGGTCACCGACTCGCTGCGCTACTGGGTGGAGGAGATGCACGTCGACGGGTTCCGGTTCGACCTCGCACCGACACTGGCGCGGCGGTCCGACGCGTTCGACCCCCGCAGCGCGTTCCTCGCCGTGGTCGGCCAGGACCCGGTGCTCTCGCAGGTCAAGCTGATCGCCGAGCCGTGGGACGTCGGCCCCGGCGGCTACCAGCTCGGCCACTTCCCTCCGCCGTGGGCGGAGTGGAACGACCGCTACCGCGACGCGGTCCGCGACGTGTGGCTGGCCGACAACGCGCGCAAGCACGGCAGTGGCGTGCGCGACCTCGCCTACCGGCTGACGGGCTCGTCCGACGTGTTCGGCGGATCGGGCCGCGGGCCGCTCTCGTCGGTCAACTTCGTCACCGCCCACGACGGCTTCACGCTGCGCGATCTCGTCACCTACGAGCACAAGCACAACGAGAGCAACGGCGAGGACAACCGCGACGGCCACGACCACAACCGCAGCTGGAACTGCGGGGTCGAGGGCCCGACCGACCTGCCGGAGGTGCGGTCGCTGCGCCGGCGGATGATGCGCAACCTGCTCGCGACGCTGACCCTGTCGACCGGCGTGCCGATGATGACC
Source organism: uncultured Actinomycetota bacterium (assembly GCA_963757295.1). Lineage (GTDB taxonomy): Bacteria > Actinomycetota > Actinomycetes > JACCUZ01 > JACCUZ01 > JBDUAP01. The sequence continues at coordinate 9,515 of CAVWQZ010000003.1, forward strand.
GCGGGCGACGAGATCGGTCGCACGCAGGAGGGCAACAACAACGCCTACTCCGTGGCCCTCCCCGACCCCTCGGACGGCTCGGCCCGGCCCGCGGCCTACCCCGTCGACTGGGAGCTCGGCCCGGAGGCTCGCGACCTGCTCGCCTGGAGCCAGGCGCTGCTCTCGCTGCGCCGCGAGCACCCCGTCCTGCGGCAGGACGAGTTCTTCGAGGGCCGGCACGGTCCGTGACGACGGCATCGAGCACGCGCCCGGGGACGTCGCCTGGTTCGCCGCCGGGGGGATCGGAGATGACCGCCGAGGCGTGGTTCGACCACGACCTGCGCGTGCTGGGCATGCACCTGGACGCCTCCACCGACGGGCGACTCCGGCGACGCCGCCGGCGGCTCGTCACTCCTGGTGCTGGTCAACACCGGCCCCGACGAGGAGCGGTTCACCCTGCCGGGCGCGCCGTGCGCCACGTCGTACCGCTTGCTCCTGGACACCAGCGACGAGCGGCCGGGCCCCACCGGCCCCGAGACGCACGCCGGAGGCGCCGTGGTGCTGACGCCGCACAGCGTCCAGGTGCACGCCTCGACGCGCTGAGGTCAGCGCAGGTCGCCGCTGTCCATCCCCGCGCTCGTCGCCGGCAGGACGGCCAGCCCGAGCTCGGCCGGGTCGGCGAGCAGCCGGTGCCGGGGCACGATGCGCGTCGTGTAGCCGAACGGGCCGGTGCGCTCCAGCTTGATCTCGCCGACGTAGCGGTGCCGGCCCGCCTCGTAGGTCTCGGCGTGCCGCAGCGACACGACCGCGGAGTCGGTGAGCTGGTCGGACTCGTCGACCCGGCCGTGCACGACCTGCACGTCGACGTCGTCGGGCGCCAGCTCGCCGAGCGACACGAACGCCCGCACCTCCAGGGTGCTGCCGAGCTCGGGTGCGTCGCCGACGCCGGAGGACTCCACGTGGTCGACCCGCACGCCGGGCCAGGCCGCCCGGACCCTCGCCTTCCAGGCCGCGAGCTCGTGGGCGCCCTGTGTGGTCGCCGTCGAGCGCGCGCGAGCGAGCGCGCGGACGGTGCGTAGAGCCCGAGCACGTAGTCGCGGACCATCCGGCTCGCGAGCACCTGCGGGCCGAGGGTCTGCAGGGTGTGCCGGACCATCTCGATCCAGCGGGTCGGCAGGCCCTCGGCGTCGCGGTCGTAGAACAGCGGGGCCACCGTGCCCTCGATGAGGTCGTAGAGCGCACCGGCCTCGAGCTCGTCGCGGTGGTCGGGGTCGGCGACGCCCTCGGCGGTCGGGATGGCCCAGCCGTTCTGGCCGTCGTACATCTCGTCCCACCAGCCGTCGAGGACCGACAGGTTGAGGCAGCCGTTGAGCGCAGCCTTCATGCCGGACGTGCCGCACGCCTCGAGCGGGCGCAGCGGGTTGTTGAGCCACACGTCGCAGCCCGGGTAGAGCGTCTGCGCCATCGCGATGTCGTAGTTGGGCAGGAAGACGATCCGGTGCCGGACGGCCGGGTCGTCGGCGAAGCGCACGAGCTCCTGGATCAGCTTCTTGCCGCCGTCGTCGGCGGGGTGCGCCTTGCCGGCGATGACGAGCTGCACCGGGCGCTCGGGGTGCAGCAGGATCGCCGTGAGCCGCTCGGGGTCGCGCAGCATCAGCGTCAGCCGCTTGTACGACGGGACCCGGCGGGCGAAGCCGATCGTCAGCACGTCCGGGTCGAGCACCTTGTCGGTCCAGCCGAGCTCGGCCTCGGTGGCGCCGCGCTGCTGCCACGACTGCTTGCACCCGGGCGCGGGCGTCGGTCACCAGGCCGGCCCGCAGCAGCCGGCGGACGGCCCAGATCCGGTCGTCCGGCACCCGGTCGATGCCCTCCCAGCCCTGGGCCTCCTCGACCAGCTCGGTGCCGACCTCCTGCGCCGCGAGGGCCATCACCTCCGGGGCCACCCAGGTCGGCGCGTGCACGCCGTTGGTGACGGAGGTGATCGGGACCTCGGGCGAGTCGAACCCCGGCCAGAGCCCGGCGAACATGTCGCGGCTGACCTCGCCGTGCAGCTCGGAGACGCCGTTGGCGCGCTGGGCCAGCCGCAGGCCCATGACGGCCATGTTGAAGACGGTGGGGTCGCCGCCCTCGTAGTCCTCCGCGCCGAGCGCGAGGATCCGGTCGACGGGCACGCCGGGCGAGGCGTTGTCGCCGCCGAAGTACTGCTCGATCAGCTCGCGCGGGAACCGGTCGATGCCGGCCGGCACCGGCGTGTGCGTGGTGAAGACCGTCGCCGCCCGGGCCGCCTCGACCGCGTCGTCGAAGGTGAAGCCCTCGGTCCGCGGTCAGCTCGCGGATGCGCTCGATGCCGAGGAAGCCGGCGTGGCCCTCGTTGGTGTGGAAGACCTCGGGCGCGGGCGTGCCGGTGATCCCGGCGTAGGCCCGCAGCGCGCGGACCCCGCCGATGCCGAGCAGCATCTCCTGCAGCAGCCGGTGCTCGCCGCCGCCGCCGTACAGCCGGTCGGTGACCTCGCGCTCGGCCGGCGCGTTGTCCTCGACGTCGGAGTCGAGCAGCAGCAGCGGGACGCGGCCGACCTGGGCCTTCCAGACCTGGGCGACCAGCGTGCGCGAGTCCGGGCAGGCCGACGCGGACCTTCAGCGGCGCGGCACCGGGTCGTCGCCCTCGCGCAGCAGCGAGATCGGCAGGCCGTTCGGGTCGAGGACGGGGTAGCGCTCCTGCTGCCAGCCCTCGCGGGACAGCGACTGCGCGAAGTAGCCGGACCGGTAGAGCAGCCCGACGCCGACGATCGGCACGCCGAGGTCGGAGGCGGCCTTGAGGTGGTCCCCGGCCAGGATGCCGAGGCCGCCGGAGTACTGCGGCAGCGCGGCGGTGATGCCGAACTCGGGCGAGAAGTAGGCGATGGCCGCCGGCGCGTCGGCCAGCCCCTGGTACCAGCGGTCGTCGGTGAGGTAGCGGCGCAGGTCCTCGGCCGCGCCGTCGACGCGGCGCGACGACTCGGGGTCCTCGGCCAGGGCGGTCAGCCGGTCGGGGCCGAGCGCGCCGAGCAGCCGCACCGGGTCGTGCCCGACCTCTTCCCAGATCGCCGGGTCGAGGCTGCGGAACAGGTCCTGCGACTCCGGGTGCCAGGACCAGCGCAGGTTCAGAGCCAGCTCGCCCAGCGGGGCGAGGGGCTCGGGCAGCACGGTGCGGACGGTGAACCGACGGATGGCCTTCACCCGGGCGAGGATAGTCGCGGCCGGGGGCTGCCCGCGTCACTGTCCAGCGGCCGCTACCGGCCCGACGCAGATTCGCCGCTGGCGCCGCCTCTGTGTGCAGCGTGCCGGTGGATGGGTACGTTTGCTGCCGATGAGCGGACGCATCCCCATCCTCGACGTGCAGCCGGCAGAGGGCTGCGGACGCTGGCCGGCCAAGGCCGTGGTCGGCGAGACGTTCACCGTGTCCGCGACCGTGTTCCGCGAGGGCCACGACGCCGTGAACGCCAACGTCGTGCTCCGCGACCCCCGGGGCCGCAAGGGGCCCGTGGACGCCGATGCGCCTGGTCGACCCGGGCCACGACCGCTGGGCCGCCGAGGTCACCCCGACCAGCCGAGGGCCGGTGGACGCTTCACCGTCGAGGCCTGGGGCGACCCGTTCGCGACCTGGCACCACGCCGCCGCGATCAAGATCCCGGCCGGCGTCGACGTCGAGCTGATGCTCGAGGAGGGCGCCGCTCGTCCTCGAGCGGGCGGCGCGGGCCACCCGGTCACCGCGCCGGACGCAAGACGCTGCTCGACGCCGCGGACGCGCTGCGCGACGACGTCGCCGGCCGGTCGAGGCGCGGCTCGCGGCCGCCGACTCGACCGAGGTCGTCGCGACCCTCGCCGAGCACCCGCTGCGCGACTTCGTCACGGCCAGCGAGCGGATGCCGCTGTGGGTCGACCGCGAGCGGGCGCTGTTCGGCAGCTGGTACGAGTTCTTCCCGCGCTCCGAGGGCGCGGTCACGGACCCGACGACGGGCGTGACCAAGTCGGGCACGTTCCGCACGGCCATGGAGCGGCTGCCCGCCGTCGCGGCGATGGGCTTCGACGTCGTCTACCTGCCGCCGATCCACCCGATCGGGACGACGAACCGCAAGGGCCCGAACAACACGCTGACCCCCGGCCCGGACGACCCCGGCTCGCCGTGGGCGATCGGCGGCGAGGAGGGCGGGCACGACGCGATCCACCCCGACCTCGGCACGATCGAGGACTTCGACGCCTTCGTGGCCCGCGCCCGCGAGCTCGGGCTCGAGGTCGCGCTCGACCTCGCGCTGCAGGCGACGCCCGACCACCCGTGGGTCAAGGAGCACCCGGAGTGGTTCACCGTGCTCGCCGACGGCACGATCGCGTACGCCGAGAACCCGCCGAAGAAGTACCAGGACATCTACCCGCTCAACTTCGACAACGACCCGGAGGGCATCTACGCCGAGGTGCTGCGCGTCCTGCGGCACTGGATGGACCACGGCGTGCGCATCTTCCGGGTCGACAACCCGCACACCAAGCCGGTCGCCTTCTGGGACTGGCTGCTCGCCGAGGTCCGCCAGACCGACCCCGACGTGCTGTTCCTGGCCGAGGCGTTCACCCAGCCGGCGATGATGCAGACCCTGGCCCGGATCGGCTTCCACCAGTCCTACACCTACTTCACCTGGCGCAACGAGAAGTGGGAGCTCGAGGAGTACCTCACCGAGCTGAGCCAGCAGACCGGGCACTTCCTGCGGCCCAACTTCTTCGTCAACACGCCGGACATCCTGCACGCCTACCTGCAGTACGGCGGCCCGCCGGCGTTCAAGATCCGGGCCGTGCTGGCGGCGACCCTGTCGCCGTCCTGGGGCGTCTACTCCGGCTACGAGCTGTTCGAGCACGTCGCCGTGCGGCCCGGCAGCGAGGAGTACCTCGACTCGGAGAAGTACCAGCTCCGGCCGCGCGACTGGGCAGGCGGCCGAGGCCGAGGGCCGCACCCTCGCGCCGTACCTCACCGAGCTCAACGGATCCGGCGCGAGCACCCGGCGCTGCAGCGGCTGCGCAACCTGCGCTTCCACGCACACCGACAGCGACCAGGTCATCTGCTACTCCAAGCGCGAGGCGGCACGGCGCGCAGCGCGACATCGTGCTCGTGGTGGTCAACCTCGACCCGCACGGCGTCCGCGAGGCGACGGTCTACCTCGACATGCCGGCGCTCGGCATCGACTGGGACGACAGCTTCGCGGTCCACGACGAGCTCACCGGCGAGACCTACGTGTGGGGCGAGCACAACTACGTGCGCCTCGACCCGTTCATCGAGCCGGCCCACGTGTTCACCGTCCGCAGGATGTCGACGTGACGCGACAGCCGACGTCGATCGACAACTTCGCCGAGGTCCCGGACGAGGAGCGCGATCCCGCACTGGTACAAGCGCGCGGTCTTCTACGAGGTGCTGGTCCGCTCCTTCAAGGACACCAACGGCGACGGCACCGGCGACCTCCGCGGCCTCGCCGAGAAGCTCGACTACCTGCAGTGGCTCGGCGTCGACTGCATCTGGCTGCCGCCGTTCTTCCAGTCGCCGCTGCGCGACGGCGGCTACGACGTCAGCGACTACATCGACGTGCTGCCGGAGTTCGGCACCCTCGGGGACTTCGTGCAGTTCGTCGACGCGGCGCACGACCGCGGCATGCGGGTGATCATCGACTTCGTCATGAACCACACGACCGACCAGCACCCGTGGTTCCAGGCCTCGCGCACCGACCCGGACGGGCCCGTACGGCGACTTCTACGTCTGGGCCGACACCGACGAGGGCTACCCCGACGCGCGGATCATCTTCGTCGACACCGAGACGTCGAACTGGACGTTCGACCCGGTCCGCAAGCAGTACTTCTGGCACCGCTTCTTCGGCCACCAGCCCGACCTGAACTTCGAGAACCTCGCAGGTCCAGGAGGCGATGATCGAGGCCCTGCGGTTCTGGCTCGACCTCGGCATCGACGGCTTCCGGCTCGACGCCGTGCCCTACCTGTTCGAGGCCGAGGGCACGAACTGCGAGAACCTCCCCGCGCACCCACGACTTCCTCAAGCGCGTCCGCAAGGAGATCGACGCCGAGTACCCCGACCGGGTGCTGCTCTGCGAGGCCAACCAGTGGCCGGCCGACGTCGTCGAGTACTTCGGCGACCCGGCGTCCGGCGACGAGTGCCAGATGGCGTTCCACTTCCCGGTGATGCCGCGGATCTTCATGGCCGTCCGCCGCGAGTCGCGCTACCCGATCTCGGAGATCATGGCGCAGACGCCGGCGATCCCGGACAACTGCCAGTGGGGCATCTTCCTGCGCAACCACGACGAGCTGACGCTCGAGATGGTCACCGACGAGGAGCGCGACTACATGTGGGCGGAGTACGCCAAGGACCCGCGCATGAAGGCGAACATCGGCATCCGCCGGCGGCTCGCCCCGCTGCTCGAGAACGACCGCAACCAGATCGAGCTGTTCACCGCGCTGCTGCTGTCGCTGCCGGGCTCGCCGGTCCTCTACTACGGCGACGAGATCGGCATGGGCGACAACATCTGGCTCGGTGACCGCGACGGCGTCCGCACGCCGATGCAGTGGACGCCCGACCGCAACGCCGGGTTCTCGACCGTGCGACCCGGGCCAGCTCAACCTGCCGGTCGTCATGGACCCGGTCTACGGCTACCAGGTGACCAACGTCGAGGCGCAGCTGCGCCAACTCGTCCTCGCTGCTGCACTGGACCCGGCGCATGATCGAGGTGCGCAAGGAGAACCCGGCGTTCGGCCTCGGCAGCTGGATCGACCTCGGCGGCAGCAACCCGAGCGTGCTGTCCTTCGTCCGGAGTTCGGCGACGACATCGTGCTGTGCGTCAACAACCTGTCCCGGTTCCCGCAGCCGGTCGAGCTCGACCTGCGCCGCTGGGAGGGCTACCAGCCGGTCGAGCTGCTCGGGACCGTGCCGTTCCCCGAGATCGGCGAGCTGCCCTACCTGCTGACGCTCGCCGGCCACGGGTTCTACTGGTTCCGGCTGACGCCATCGGAGGGACTGCCGTGACCGACGTCCCCCACGACCGAGGATCCCGCCGCCCTGCCCGACCGGCCGTGCTGGAGCGGTTCCTGGGCCAGCAGCGCTGGTTCGCCGGCAAGACCGGACCTGGATCGTCACCGACGCGACCACGCATCGGCTGGCTGCGCCGGGAGATGCCCGCCGTACAGCTCGCGCTCGTCGACCGTCTCCTACGACGACGGCGACACCGAGACCTACCAGGTGCCGCTGGTGCACTACGCCGAGCCGGCCGAGCACCTCGCGCACGCGCTGGTCGGCGACGACGGGCAGCGACCTGGGCCTACGACGCCCTGCACGACAAGGAGGTCACCGCCGCTGTGGTTCGACGGCATCGCGACGGAGGTCACCGGCGACGGCTTCCGCTTCCATCGCGACCCGAGCGTCGAGGAGCTGCCGCCGGCGGGGCCGTCGCTCGTCATCGGCGCCGAGCAGAGCAACACCTCGGTGGTCTTCGGCGACGACGTGATCCTCAAGGTGTTCCGCAGGGTCTCGCCGGGCCTGAACCCCGACATCGAGGTGCACGCCGCTCTCGCGGCCGAGGGCAGCCACGCACATCGCGCCGCTGCTCGGCTGGCTCGAGGGCCGCTGGGCCGGCCCGGCGGATCCGGCGCACGGCCGGCGACGCGTCGCTGGCCATGGTGCAGGAGTTCCTGCAGAACAGCACCGAGGGATGGGCCACTGGCCAAGACCAGCGTCCGCGACCTGTACGCCGAGGCCGACCTGCACGCCGACGAGGTCGGCGGCGACTTCGCCGGCGAGGCGGACCGGCTCGGCGTGGCCACCGCGGAGGTGCACCAGGCCCTCGCGCGCGCCCTGCCGACCGCGACGCTGGACCGCCAAGGAGCTGGCCGCGCTCGCCGACGGCATGCGCGCCCGGCTCGACCGGGCCGCCGCGGAGGTCGAGGCGCTGCAGCCGTACGCCGACGGGCTGCGGGAGGCCTTCGACGACCTCGCCGGCCTGGACGAGCCGGTCGCCGTCCAGCGGGTGCACGGCGACTTCCACCTCGGCCAGGTGATGCGCACCCTCGGCGGCTGGAAGCTGCTGGACTTCGAGGGCGAGCCGGCCCGGCCGCTCGACGAGCGGCGCGGCGCTGGACTCGCCCGCTCCGGGACGTCGCCGGGATGCTGCGCTCCTTCGACTACGCCGCGCGCCACCTGCTCGCCGACCACGCGCCGGACCCCCAGCTCGCGTACCGCGCCGAGGAGTGGGCAGACCGCAACCGCGAGGCGTTCTGCAACGGCTACGCCGACGGCCGCCGGCTGCGACCCGCGCGACCAGGCCGGTCCTGCTGCGGGCCTTCGAGACCGACAAGGCGGTCTACGAGGTGCGTCTACGAGGCCCGCAACCGGCCCGCCTGGCTGCCGATCCCGCTGTCCGCCATCGAACGACTCGCCGCCTCAGGCGCCGAGGAGGGAGACGCCGTGAGCGAGCCAACCGACCGGCCGGTGCCCGCTCGACCCCGCAGCCCGACAGCACCGCGCCGACCGCGGCCGCGCCGACCGCCGGCGCCGCCGTGACCCCGCTGCCGGTCGACCACGACGAGCTCGAGCGGCTGGTCGGCGGCGCCCACCACGACCCGCACTCCGTGCTCGGCCCGCACCCCGGCGCGACCGGCGGACAGGCGTCACCATCCGCAGCGCTGCGGCCGTGGGCCACCGGCGTGGCCGTGTCGTCGGCGACGAGCGCCACCGAGCTGCAGCACGAGTTCGACGGCGTCTGGGTCGGCGTGGTCCCCGGCGAGCACGTCCCCGACTACCGGCTCGAGGTCGCCTACGACGGCGCCGACCCGGCGCACCGACGACCCCTACCGGTTCCTGCCGACGCTGGGCGAGATCGACCTGCACCTGATCGGCGAGGGCCGCCACGAGCAGCTCTGGGAGGTGCTCGGCGCGCACATCCGCGAGTACGACGGGCTGGCCGGCCAGGTCAGCGGCACGTCGTTCGCCGTCTGGGCGCCGAGCGCGCAGGGCGTGCGGGTCGTCGGCGACTTCAACTACTGGGACGGCCGGGCGCACCCGATGCGCTCGCTCGGCTCCAGCGGCGTCTGGGAGCTGTTCGTCCCCGACGTCGGCGACGGCGCGCACTACAAGTTCGAGGTCCTCGGCGCGCGACGGCGTGTGGCGGCAGAAGGCCGACCCGATGGCGTTCGCCGACCGAGATGCCGCCGGCGACCGCGTCGGTCGTGTACACCTCGACGTACGACTGGGGCGACGACGAGTGGATGGAGCGGCGCGCCAAGACCGACGCGCTGACGCAGCCCGATGAGCACCTACGAGGTGCACCTCGGCTCGTGGCGGCCAGGGGCTGTCCTACCGCGAGCTGGCCGACCAGCTGGTCGGCTACGTGGCCTACCTCGGCTTCACCCACGTCGAGTTCCTGCCGGTCGCCGAGCACCCGTTCGGCGGCTCGTGGGGCTACCAGGTGTCGTCCTACTTCGCGCCGACGTCCCGCTTCGGCACCCCCGACGACTTCCGCTACCTCGTCGACCGGCTGCACCAGGCCGGCATCGGCGTGATCGTCGACTGGGTGCCCGCGCACTTCCCGAAGGACGACTGGGCGCTGGCCCGCTTCGACGGCACCCCGCTCTACGAGCACCCCGACCCGCGCCGCGGCGAGCAGCCCGACTGGGGCACGCTACGTCTTCGACTTCGGCCGCAGCGAGGTGCGCAACTTCCTGGTCGCCAACGCGCTGTACTGGCTGGAGGAGTTCCACGTCGACGGCCTGCGGGTCGACGCCGTCGCCTCGATGCTCTACCTCGACTACTCGCGCGAGGAAGGCGAGTGGATGCCCAACCAGTACGGCGGGCGGGAGAACCTCGAGGCGGTCGCGTTCCTGCAGGAGGTGAACGCCACGGCGTACAAGCCGGGTCCCCGGCATCGTCACCATCGCCGAGGAGTCCACGGCCTGGCCGGGCGTGACCCGGCCGACCCACCTCGGCGGGCTCGGCTTCGGCTTCAAGTGGAACATGGGCTGGATGCACGACACGCTCGGCTACATCAGCCACGAGCCGATCTACCGGCAGTACCACCACCACCAGATGACGTTCTCGATGATGTACGCCTACTCCGAGAACTTCGTGCTGCCGCTCTCGCACGACGAGGTGGTGCACGGCAAGGGCTCGCTGCTCGGCAAGATGCCCGGCGACCAGTGGCAGCAGCTGGCGAACCTGCGCGCCTACCTCGCCTTCATGTGGGCGCACCCGGGCAAGCAGCTGCTGTTCATGGGCTGCGGAGTTCGGCCAGGAGTCGGAGTGGGCCGAGTCGCGCGGTCGCTGGACTGGTGGCTGCATCGACAACCCCGACCACCGCGGCGTGCAGACGCTGGTCGCGCGACCTCAACCGGGTCTACGGCGAGAGCCCGGCGCTGTGGACCCGGGACGCCGACCCGGCCGGCTTCCAGCTGGATCGACGCCAACGACGCGAGCGACAACGTGTTCTCGTTCCTGCGCTACGGCGACGACGGCTCGGTCCTGGCCTGCATCGCGAACTTCTCGGCGGTCGCCGCACGAGGGCTACCGGGTCGGGCCTGCCGTCCGCCGGGCGGTGGGACGAGGTCCTCAACACCGACGCCGACGCCTACAGCGGCAGCGGCGTCGGCAACCTCGGCGCCGTCGAGGCGACGCGTCGAGCCGTGGCACGGCCAGCCGGCCTCCGCCACGCTGCGGGTGCCGCCGCTCGGCACCGTCTGGCTGCGCCGCAGGGACTGACTCCTCCCTGGCGGCCTCCGTGCCGCTCTGCGGGGCGCTCCTACTTGCCGGCGGGCTTTCCGGCGGTGGGCATGATCGTGCCCATCGTCGCGGCGCCCTTGGGCTTCTTCTCCTGCTTGGGTTTGCGGATCTCGCGGCCACCCTTGTTCTTGCTTCCCATGGTCTTCGTGCTCCTTAGGTGCGCTGGGGCCGTGCCCGGACGGCGGCTACTGACTGTGCAGGAGTCGTCATAGGCAACGTACGGGGCGGGCGCGCCCAGGGGAAGCGGATAGGACGAGCGAGGTCGCTCCCGGTTTGACCCGTCGCACAGAGGGAGATCAACAAGCAGTCACGTCCCCCGCTGGAACGGAGCACCGATGAACACCCGGACCATCGCGATCCTCGCGCTCGTCATCGCCGTCATCCTCGTCATCCTGATCTTCGCGCGGTAGTCGGCGGCGGGGGAAGGAGCGCCTGAACCCCTGCGGGGTCAGGCGCTCTTTGCTGTCCGGACAAGGACCGTCGACCGGCTCAGACAGCACCGTCAGAACAGCGCGTTGGCCAGGGCCGTCCGGGCCTTGACGACCCGCTGGTCGGCTCCGCCGACCACCTCGAACATGTCGAGCAGGTGCTGGCGCGCGCGTTCGCGGTCGTCGCCGCTGGTGCGCCGGATCGAGCTCGATCAGCCGGCCGAACGCCTCGTCGATCTCGCCGTCGACCAGCTCGAGGTCGGCCGCGGCGACCTGTGCGTCCACGTCGTCCGGGTCGCTCGGCGGCGGCCTGACGGACGCGCCTGGGCGTCCAGGTCGGCGGTGCGGCGGAGCAGCTCGACCTGGGCCAGCCCGGCGCTGGCGTCGGCGTCGGCGGGCGCCTGGTCGAGCAGCGCGCGGTAGGCGGCGGCCGCCGCGTCGTAGTCGCCGCGCTCGATCGCGTCGTAGGCCTCGTCGTAGCGGGGGTCGTGCGGCGCCTCGGCCTCCGCCGGGGCGGCGGTCGCGCCTGCGACGGCCACGCGGCCGGTGACGCCGTTGGCCTCGGCCACGCGCAGCAGCTCGTCGAGGTACTGGCGCACCTGCGGCTCCGGCACCGCGCCCTGGAACAGCGGGACGGGCTGGCCCTGCAGGACCGCGAAGACCGCGGGGATGCTCTGCACCTGGAAGGCCTGCCCGAGCCTGCGGGTTGGCGTCGACGTCGACCTTCGCCAGCAGCCAGCGGCCGCCGTCGGCCGCGGCCAGCCGCTCCAGGACCGGGCTGAGCTGCTTGCACGGGCCGCACCAGTCGGCCCAGAAGTCGATGACGACCGGCACCGTCATGGACTGCTCGACCACGAGGGCCTGGAAGTCGGCCTCGGTGACGTCGATGACCACTCCTGCGCCGCCGGCACCCGCGGCGGCTGCGCCGTTGCCCGCGGCCGGGGCGGCACTGGACGCCAGCGACGACAGGTCGACCGCGCCGTACGGGTTGATGCTCGGCTGGCTCATGTCCCCATCTCTCGCCTCCAGCGGTCGCCGGCTCCGGCGACCGCCCTCAGAACCGCGGCGGCTCGCGGTAGTCGCCCCACTCGCCGCGCAGCGCGTCGCAGATCTCGCCGAGCGTCGCCTCGGCCCGGGCCGCGTCGAGCATCGCGGGCACCATGTTCGCGTCGGTGCGGGCGACGTCGACCAGGGCGGCCAGCGCGGCCTCGACCCGGGCGCCGTCGCGGTCGGCCCGTCGCTTCGCGAGCACGCGGTTCTGCTCGCGCTCGACCTCGTGGGAGACCCGCAGGATCTCCAGCGGCTCCTCGACGGTCTTGGTGTGGCAGTTGACGCCGACGATCTTCTTCTCGCCCTTCTCCAGGGCGCGCTGGTAGGTGAAGGCCGACTCGGCGATCTCGGACATGAACCAGCCGTCCTCGATGCCGCGCAGGAGGCCGGCCGTGATGGTCCCGTCGCTGCCCATGTCCCTGATCCGGGTGAAGATCGCCTCCGCCTCGGCCTCGATCCGGTCGGTCAGCGCCTCGACGTACCAGGAGCCACCGAGCGGGTCGGCGACGTTGGCGACGCCGGTCTCCTCCATGATCACCTGCTGGGTGCGCAGCGCGATCTCGGCCGCCTTCTCGCTCGGCAGCGCGAGCACCTCGTCCAGGGCGTTGGTGTGCAGCGAGTTGGTGCCGCCGAGCACGGCGGCCAGCGCCTCGACCGCGGTGCGCACGATGTTGTTGTCGGGCTGCTGCGCGGTCAGTGACACGCCGGCGGTCTGGGTGTGGAAGCGCAGCCACTGCGCCTTCTCGGTCTTCGCGCCGTAGACGTCGCGCATCCACCGCGCCCAGATGCGCCGCGCCGCACGGAACTTCGCGATCTCCTCGAAGAAGTCGAGGTGCGAGTCGAAGAAGAACGACAGGCCGGGCGCGAACTCGTCGACGTCGAGGCCGCGCGACAGGCCGAGCTCGACGTAGCCGAAGCCGTCGGCGAGGGTGAACGCGAGCTCCTGCGCGGCGGTCGAGCCGGCCTCGCGGATGTGGTAGCCCGAGACCGAGAGCGGCTTGTACGCCGGGATGTGCTCGACGCAGTACTCCATCAGGTCGCCGATCAGGCGCAGGTGCGGCTCGGGCGGGAACAGCCACTCCTTCTGCGCGATGTACTCCTTGAAGATGTCGGTCTGCAGCGTGCCGTTCAGGGTGGCCGGGTCCACGCCCTGCCGCTCGGCCGCGACGAGGTACATGCAGAAGATCGGCACCGCCGGACCGCAGATCGTCATCGACGTCGTGACGTCGCCCAGCGGGATGCCGGAGAACAGCACCTCCATGTCGGCCGCCGAGTCGATCGCCACGCCGCAGTGGCCGACCTCGCCGAGCGCCTGCGGGTCGTCGGAGTCGCGGCCCATCAGGGTCGGCATGTCGAACGCCACCGACAGGCCGCCGCCGCCGGAGCGCAGGATCATCTGGTAGCGCTCGTTGGTCTGCGCGGCGTTGCCGAAGCCGGCGAACTGGCGGATCGTCCAGGACCGGCCGCGGTAGCCGGTGGGGTACAGGCCGCGGGTGAAGGGGAACTCCCCCGGCCAGCCGATGCGCTCGAACCCGTCGTACGTCGTGCCCTCGGGCGGTCCGTAGACCGGCTCGACCTCCACGCCCGAGAGCGTCGTGAAGTCGGCGTCGCGCTTCTGTGCGGCGTCGTAGCGCTGCTGCCAGCGCTCGCGCCCCGCCTGGATCTCGGCTGCGTCCACGACAGCCTCCAGTGCTCCGGCCGGCTGTGACTTCACGCGGCCGTCCGGATGAGCTCGCCTACACCTGAGTAGCCAGCCGAGTCGGCGAGGAGCATCGCGCCACCGTGCTGCCCGAGGCAAGGCTACACTGGCCGAGAGCAGCGGAGCGGCCACGGTGCCCGAGGAGCTTGCCGGCACGAGCCGCTGCACCGGACTAGCCCTCCAGATCACCAGCGACGCGGCATGTCCTCCGCGAGGAGGACGGCGATCACCGTCTGGCGCGGCTTCGACCCGGCGACCGTGGGGACCGAGATCTCGCTTGCGCGCGCCACGGGCGCGCCAGGCACCCGCATCCCGCCGCACTGGCACAGTCAGGACACCGTCGCGTACCTGATGCGACGGTCGCGCCGTCTTCCGCAGCGGTGCGGGGCTCCGCGAGGTGCGTCGAGATGGAGGCCGGAGAGCTGGCTGTTCGTGCCGGCGGGCCTCGTGCACGAGGAAGCGAGCCCGGACGACGTCCACGTCGACGTTCCTGTATGCCCGCGACGGCGGCGGCGGCACCACCACGTTCCTGGACGACTAGTCCGCGGACTCCGCCACGGGACCGTCACCTGCCGGTGACTCCCTCGACCAGCTCGTCCGCGGCGGCGTAGGGATCGAGCTCCCGGCGACGACCCGGTCGGCGAGCTCGTCGAGCCCGCGGCCCGAACGCAGGTCGCCCATCCGCTCGCGCAGTGCAGTGACCGCGATCGCCTCGATCTCGTCGGCGGCACGTCGACGTCGGCTGGCGCGCAGGTTGCCGGTCTCCTCGAGCCAGGTGCGGTGCTTGTCCAGCGCCTCGACGACCTCGTCGATGCCCTCGCCCCGCGACGCGACCGTGCGCAGGATCGGCGGGCGCCAGTCGCCCGGTTGGCGTCGCTCCCCCAGGGTGAGCATGTGGCGCAGCTCGCGCACCGCGCTGTCGGCGCCGTCGCGGTCGGCCTTGTTCACGACGTACACGTCACCGACCTCGAGGATGCCGGCCTTGGCCGCCTGGATCGCGTCGCCCATGCCGGGCGCGAGGAGCACGACGGTCGTGTCGGCCAGGCCGGCCACCTCGACCTCCGACTGGCCGACACCGACCGTCTCGATCAGGACCACGTCGCAGCCCGCCGCGTCGAGCACGCGCAGGGCCTGCGGCGTCGACCACGCGAGCCCGCCGAGGTGGCCGCGACTGGCCATCGACCGGATGTAGACCCCGCGGTCGGTGAAGTGGTCCTGCATCCGGACCCGGTCACCGAGCAGCGCGCCACCGGAGAACGGCGACGACGGGTCGACCGCGAGGACTCCGACCCGGCGGTCCCGCGCGCGGTAGGCGGCGACCAGGGCGTTCGTCGTCGTGGACTTGCCGACCCCCGGCGCGCCGGTGAGGCCGATGACGGTCGCGTTCCCGCCGTACGGCGTGAGCGCCGCCATCGCCTCGCGCAGCAGCGGCGACGCGTCCTCGACCAGCGAGATCAGCCGCGCGACCGAGCGCGGGTCACCCGCCCTGGCGCCCTCGACCAGCTCGGTGACGTTCGGCCCGGAGCGGCGGTCCACTCAGGCCTTCGGCACGCGCAGGATCAGCGCGTCGCCCTGTCCCCCGCCGCCGCAGAGAGCCGCTGCGCCCGTGCCGCCACCGCGGCGCTTGAGCTCGAGGGCGAGGTGCAGCGCCAGCCGGGCGCCGCTCATGCCGATCGGGTGGCCCATCGCGATGGCGCCGCCGTTGACGTTGACGGTGCTGCCGTCCAGTCCGAGCTCGCGCGTCGAGTGGATGCCGACCGAGGCGAACGCCTCGTTGATCTCGACCAGGTCGAGGTCGTCGACGGTGATGCCGTCCTTGGTCAGGGCCGCCTTGATCGCGTTGGCGGGCTGCGACTGCAGGCTCGCGTCGGGGCCGGCCACCACGCCGTGGGCGCCGATCTCGGCCAGCCACTCGAGCCCCAGCTCCTCGGCCTTCGCCTTGCTCATGACCACCACGGCGGCGCCGCCGTCGGAGATCTGCGAGGAGGAGCCGGCCGTGATCGTGCCGTCGGGGGCGAAGGCGGGACGCAGCTTGGCGAGCAGCTCCGAGGTCGTGTCGGAGCGGATGCCCTCGTCCTCCTTGACCACGATCGGGTCGCCCCGGCGCTGCGGCACCTCGACGGGGACGATCTCCTCGTCGAAGATGCCGTTCTTCTGGGCGGCCGCGGCCCGCTGATGGGACTGCGCCGAGAACGCGTCCTGGTCCTCGCGGCTGATGCCGAGCTTGGCGTTGTAGCGCTCGGTCGACTCACCCATGGCGCAGTTGTCGAACGCGCAGAAGAGCCCGTCGTGCGCCATCGCGTCGAGCATCTCGACGGTGCCGTACTTGTAGCCGGTGCGGCTGCCCGGCAGGAGGTGCGGGGCGTTGGTCATCGACTCCATGCCGCCGGCGACGACGATCTCGAACTCGCCGGCGCGGATGAGCTGGTCGGCCAGCGCGATGGCGTCGAGGCCCGACAGGCACACCTTGTTGACCGTCAGCGCCGGCACGGTCATCGGGATGCCGGCCTTGACCGCGGCCTGGCGGGCGGTGATCTGGCCGGCGCCGGCCTGCAGCACCTGACCCATGATCACGTAGTCGACCTGGTCCGGGGCCACCCCGGCGCGCTCCAGCGCGGCCTTGATGGCGAAGCCGCCCAGGTCGGCCCCGGAGAAGTCCTTGAGCGAGCCGAGCAGGCGCCCCATCGGCGTACGGGCACCGGCGACGATGACGGATCCGGCCATGGCGGAGGGCCTCCTGAAGGAGTCGGAGCTGTTCGCTGCCACGATATCCGCATGCTCACCCGCATCGATCACGTCGGTCTGGCCGTGCGCGACCTCGACGCGGCCATCGAGTTCTACGGCCGCACGTTCGACCTGCACGTCGTCCACCAGGAGGTCAACGAGGAGCAGGGCGTCCGCGAGGCCATGCTGGCCGTCGGCGACTCCGGCGCGTGCATCCAGCTGCTCGCCCCGCTGTCCGAGAGCTCCCCGATCGCGAAGTTCCTCGACCGCAACGGCGAGGGGGTCCAGCAGGTCGCCTACGGCGTCGACGACATCGACGCGACGTCCGCCGAGCTGCGGGCCCGAGGGGTCCGGCTGCTGTACGACGAGGCGAAGCGCGGCACCGCCGGCTCACGGATCAACTTCGTGCATCCGAAGGACGCCGGCGGCGTGCTCGTCGAGCTGGTCGAGGCCGCCCAGCAGACTTGAGGGAGCGTCGGACCAGCTGAACTATCGGAAGGAGCGTGAGGTGCATGTCGGTGACCAGCGGAAGGCAGCGAAGCTGCTCTTCCTTGTCGCCGTCGCTGCGGTCGGGTACGAGATGCTTCGCCGCGCCAGAGCCGTCGGGCCTATCGGACCGATGCATGGCCAAGGTGGGGAGCGCATGAAGCATGGATGAACCGCGCGTGCCCCCGGATCAAGCCGTGGAGGCATTCCGCCAGGACGCCAAGGCGGAGTACTACGCGATCCTCGACGTCATCACCGGCTTCGACCAGCGGATCATGATCGTGAAGGGCTGGTCGGTCACCTTGTCCCTGGCCGCCTTGGGCCTCGGCTTCCAACAGGGCCACTACGCCCTCTTCGCGCTCGCCAGCGCGACCGCACTGGCCTTCTGGTTCGTGGACACGCTGCTGAAGTGGCACCAGATGCGCTACTACTCGCGCATGCGTGACCTCGAGGTCACCAGCTTTCATCTCAATCACCTGACCGTTGGCGGCCTCGAGGTCTCCTCGCCACGAATCGACTGGTACTGGGGATTCCGCGGAGCACCAGGCTCGGAGGACTGGCGGGCAGCAGAGCCCCGACGCCGTACACCGGAGGAGATTCATCGCACGCTGCGCAGCGCGCCCTGGCAGCCGCACGTGCTGCTGCCGCACGCCGTTGCCGTGCTGATCGGCTTGCTGCTGTTCTTGGGTGCGGTGGCCAACGTGTCTGGACTCGACCAGCTGGAGTTGTAGTTCCACAACTAGGCCTGCGGGGTCTGGGCGCGGCAGAGGGATCACTCATCGAGGCCGTACTTCTCGGCGAGGCGCAGCAGGTAGTGCCCGTGGACCTCCATCGACGTGAGGTTGAGCACCAGCACCAGGAAGGTGTTGCGATCCGTGGAGTCCGCGATGAGGACGTGCTCCCAACCGCCACGTGGCATCCGCCAGGCATACCCGACTCGTCCTGCCGTGAAGTCATGGCCGCCGAACTCCGCCGGCGGGAGAGCCTCGAAGTAGGGCCAGAAGTCAAAAGGTGGCGACTGCTCGTCATCGACGGGTTCCGGCTGCGACTCCATGGTGGCGAGGTACTCGTCTTCTGAGAGTCTGCGCACGGGCTGTTGCCCTCCCATGTTGGGCCACCGACCTGCGCATGATGCCCGATCTCGTGCGCCGAGCGGTAACGGCAACTCTGACGGGGCCTGACAGACACCGTGCTCTCCTCCATACTGCGAGGTGTGCCGCCCCGGGGAGCCGAAGAGGACTTCCGCTCATCCCTGGATGCCCTCGACGAGGCGTTCTTCCATATGAGCGCGGTGCGCGATGCATCTGGCGAAATCGTCGATTTCGAGTACGTGTTCTGCAACCGGGCGGCACTTGGACTGCTCAGGCTTCGGGGCGAGGAGGTACTGGGAAGACGGCTGCTGGACCTCTTCCCGTCGCACCGGACGAACGGACTCTTCGATGCCTTCACCAGCGTCACCGAGACGGGCGAGCCGGTGCGTCTGGAGTTCCCCTTCGAGGAAGGCGACGTGGTCGGCGAGTTCGAGGTCGTTGTTTCGCGTGTCGGCGACGGGTACGTCTTGGCAGGACATGACATCAGTGATCGCAGGCGCCTCGAACGGGAGTTGGTTGCGCTCAAGGACCAACTGCAAGCTGCGCTCACTTCGCGTATCCCGATCGAGCAGGCCAAAGGGTTCGTGGCCGCCCAGTTGAGGATGAGCCCAGAACGGCCTTCCTCGCGATTCGTCGATACGCACGCGGACACGACATGCGCATTGGCGACGTGGCCCGTGCCATCGTCACTGGCGAGATCGATCTCGGCAAGTGGTGATGCGCACCGGAGTGCCGGGTGCCGGGGGACGGCGCGATAGCGGCACTTTCGGCTGCCCCAGCGGCTAGGTCTGGGCGACTACTGGAGTTCGGATGGCGAACCCGATCAACGCGAGGACGATGCCCACGACCACCGCCATCGCCGCGACCCCGAAGGCGACGACCGAGGTGAAGAGCGACGCCTGCAGGAAGGCTGAGTCTGAGGCGACGGGCCGGTTCGGGTCGTCCCGGTCGAGCTCGGCGTAGGTCTTGCCGCCGGTGATTGCCTTCGTGTGCTTGTCGATCACCTTGGCCTGGCAGTAGGCCGACAACGGTCCGTTCACGCTATCCCCGGCCGCGCAGGAGGCATCGTCGGAAACAGTGATCTTCTGATCCGACAGAGTGGTGCTCACCACAACAAAGGTGACCACTCCCGCAATTGCCATGAGGATGCCCACCACGATGGCGGTGATTGAGGCGATCTTGCGCATAGCAGGGCTCCGTCCTGAGCGTGTGTCCTGACTCCCACCTCTGGATCATGCGGGGCCCCCCTGGGTCGCGGCTCACCTACACGGGGTGAGACGGAAGGGGGCTGTCCCTGGCCACCACCTCAAAGGCCACCACTCATCGCCACGTTGGGTCGGACTCCAAGTGATCGGCAGTGCCGGTCCTTGCTCGCAGCTGCTCGTGTTCTCGTGCGTCAGTCGGTGACGAGATGGTTCGCCCGCGACGGGCCTACTCGCGTTGCGGGGGTGGGCGGCTGTGTCCGGGTGGGTGGGGTTCGGGTCCGATGGTTCGCCCGTCGGGGTGGGTCATCAGGTAGCGGCCGTCGTCGGTCGCGGTGCAGGGTCCAGTGGCCTTCGTGGAGCATGGTGTGGTGCGCGGCGCAGGGGAGTGCGCCGTTGTCGATGACGGTGGGTCCGCCGCTGGCCCACGCGCTGCAGGTGGTGGGCGTCGGACCAGGCCACCGGCCGGTCGCAGTAGGGCACGGCGCAGCGGTCGCCGTCGCGGGCGATCATCGCGACCCGCTGGGCGGTGGTGAAGAACCGCCGGGTCGCGCTCGACCTCCCGGGCGCCGCCCGCTGGGCCGTCCGACCGCGACGACGGTGACGTCGGCGTCGCAGGCGACCCGCTGGGCGGTGGTGGCGTTGATCGGCCCGACCCAGCCGAGCATCGCCCCGGGCGAGCCGGGGCTGCCGGGTTTGTTGGTCAGGGAGTCGGCGTCGACGGTGACGATCAGGTGCGGGTGCCCGCCGCCGGACTTGCGGTCCTCGCGCGGTGGCCAGGTACTGCCGGCAGATGTCGGTCAGCGCGTCGGCGTTGCGCTGGCACGCGGTGCGGGTGTCCCCGGACACCGGCGCGCTGGCCGCGCTCAGGGCGGTGAGCACCTGCGGCGCCGGCGACCGGGTCGAGCAGCACCGTGCCCGACCACCATCCCGTCCAGCGTCGTCGCCAGCGACACCCCGCGCTTCTCGTAGCGGCGCACCGCCGCCTCATCCGCGCCATCGGGGTCCAGGGCGTGCGCGAACTGGCGCATCACCCCCGCCACCGCCGACGGGTCCGCCGCCCGGGCCACCGCCAGCGCCTCCGGCTCGATCAGCGCCACCGCCCCGGCCGGCGCATCCGCCGCGTGCGCGGCGATCAGCCGGGCATGCGCCGGGTCGATCTCCCCGCCCGCCAGCGCCGCCGACGTCGCCGCCAGCGACTCGTCCGCCAGGGCCCGGGCGGTGCGCACCGCCGCCTTCGCCTCGCCCGGGCTCATCCGGGCCCGGAAACCGCAGCCACGCCTGCGGGGACAGCGCCGCATCCAGGACATGGCTGCCGCGGGTGTCGACCTCGCGCACCACCTGCAGGCCGAACCACTCCAGCCGGGCCGCCAGCGCCCGCGCCGCCTGCAGCTGCGCGGTCAGCTCGTCATGGCCCAGGTCGCGCAGCGCACCGTCGTCGACCGCGGCGACCAGGGCGTCGACCGCCTCCCGGGCGGCGTCGAGCGCCGCCACCACCGGAGGATCCGCCACCATCGAACGCATGTTCGAATCCTACCGCGGACCACCGACAACTCTCGACGGCCTCAGGCAATCTGTGGACAACGAAAATCCGTTGCCCCACAACAAGTTTCGAGGCGGACTCAGTCCCGGATCCGCGCTCCTCGACCACCGAAGGTCCGCCGCGGCGGGTATCCGAGAGGTCGACCTCGCCGGACTCGATGGCGGCCTCGGCCTCCGCCTGCAGCTCCTGGGCGCCGTCCATCACGGGTGGGTCCACCACCGGCACGTCGATCACGTCGGGGTCCCGATCGGTGGGCTCAGTCATCGCCGCCTCCTCCGCTGCGCAGCTCGTCGTCGATGTCGGTGATCGGGTCGCCGTGCGGCTTGGCCGGCCCCGGGTCGGGCTGCAGGCCCTCGTCGTTGCCGCTCGGCCGCTCGTCGTCGGGGCTGGTCATCGTCGGCTCGGCGTCCTGATCCGGTACGCCGTGGTGCCGCTCGTCCTGCGGGTCAGTGTTCGCATCGATTCCCATGCCTGCGGACCTACCCGCCCCCTCTGCCACTCATGCCGGTGAAGGCGAGCACCCAAGGCCGCCGACCGGCGCACGAGCTACTGGCCAGTAATCTCGCCCGCAGCGACCCGTCGAGCGGCTCGGAGGCAGCGTGAAGGACATCCTCGAGGCGATCCTGGCGAGGGAGTCCGGGGCAACCGTGTCCGCCGAGGACATCGCGGACCTCCCGGTCCCCGAGTCCTACCGCGCCGTGACCGTCCACAAGGACGAGGCCGGGATGTTCGAGGGCGTCGCCAGCCGGGACAAGGACCCACGCCAGTCGCTGCACGTCGAGGACGTCGCGACGCCCGAGCTCGGCCCCGGTGAGGCGCTGGTCGCCGTGATGGCGAGCGCGATCAACTACAACTCGGTGTGGACCTCGATCTTCGAGCCGGTGTCGACGTTCACCTTCCTCGAGCGCTACGGCCGGATGTCCCCGCTGTCGCAACGGCACGACCTGCCCTACCACGTGATCGGGTCCGACCTCGCCGGCGTGGTGCTGCGCACCGGACCGGGCGTGCACGCCTGGTCCCCCGGCGACGAGGTGGTCGCCCACTGCCTGTCGGTCGAGCTGGAGAGCCCCGACGGGCACAACGACACGATGCTCGACCCGGAGCAGCGCATCTGGGGGTTCGAGACCAACTTCGGCGGTCTCGCCCAGCTCGCGCTGGTCAAGAGCAACCAGCTGATGCCCAAGCCCGCACACCTGTCGTGGGAGGAGGCGGCCTGCCCCGGACTGGTCAACTCCACGGCGTACCGCCAGCTCGTCTCGCGCAACGGCGCCGGCATGAAGCAGGGCGACGTCGTCCTGATCTGGGGCGCCTCGGGCGGGCTCGGCTCCTACGCCACCCAGCTGGCCCTCGGCGGCGGCGCCACCCCGGTCTGCGTCGTCTCCAGCGAGGAGAAGGCCGAGATCTGCCGCAGCATGGGCGCCGACCTCATCATCGACCGGGCCGCCGAGGACTACGGCTTCTGGAGCGACGAGCACACCCAGAACCCCAAGGAGTGGCAACGGCTCGGGAAAAAGATCCGCGAGCTCACCGGCGGCGACGACCCGGACATCGTCTTCGAGCACCCGGGCCGCGAGACGTTCGGCGCCAGCGTCTACGTGGCCCGTCGCGGCGGCACGATCGTCACCTGCGCGTCGACCAGCGGCTTCCTGCACGAGTACGACAACCGCTACCTCTGGATGAACCTCAAGCGGATCATCGGGTCGCACTTCGCCAACTACCGCGAGGCCTGGGAGGCCAACCGCCTGATCGCCCGGGGGCGCATCCACCCGACCCTGTCGCGGACCTACCCGCTCGACCAGACCGGCCAGGCGGCCTCCGACGTCCACCGCAACCTGCACCAGGGCAAGGTCGGCGTGCTCTGCCTGGCCCCCGAGGAAGGGCTCGGTGTGCGCAACCAGGCCCTGCGCGACAAGCACCTCGATGCGATCAACCGGTTCCGGGATGTCTGACATGACCGGCCGTCTCTGACACGATGCGTAGTCATGGCCAATGACACCGGGCCGGCACCCGTCACCGAGCCCATCGCCGAGCGCGCGGGCCGCCTGCTCCAGGTCGCCCAGGAGCAGGCGGACGCCCTCCTCGAGAAGACGCACCGCGACGCCGCTGCGGCGCGCGAGGAGGCCGACCGGCTGCGAGAAGACGCTCAGCGCCTGCACGACGAGATCGCCGGGCGGCACGCCGAGGCGACCTCGCGGGAGGAAGAGGCCGAACGCCGCAACGCCGACTCGCTCGAGAAGAACGCCCTCCTCCTCGAGCAGACCACGACGGACATCGAGCGCCGGCGCACCGAGTCGCACGCCGAGGCCGAGCAGCTGCTGAAGGACGCCGCCGACCAGGCGGCGATGATCGTGTCCGCAGCGTCCGCGCACGCCGACGAGCTCGTGGCCACCGGGCAGAAGGACGCGGACGACGCCCGGACAGCGGTGGACAACGAGCTCGAGTCGACCCGCGTGCAGATCCGCGAGATGCGCGAGAAGGCCGGCCGGGACGCGGAGCTGACCCGGACCGAGGCGCGGGAAGCCGCCGACACACGCCGCCGGGAGGCCGCCGAGGAGGCCGACGGCGCGGGTCGAGGGCGCCCGGGCCGAGGCGGAGCGCATCGTCGCCGAGGCGCACGTCGAGGCGAAGGCCATCCGCGAGCGCGCCGAGCAGGAGGTCGCCCACGACTTCGCCGACTCCCGCAGCGACATCGAGCGCGCCCGCACCGAGGCCGCCCAGCTCCGCGAGCTGGGCATGCTCGACGCCGAGCAGATGCGCACCGACGCGCGCGCCGAGGCCGACGCCGCGCTGGCCGAGGCGGCGGAGCAGACGGCCTGGACCCAGCGCACGGTGGCCGAGCTGCAGGAGGCGGCCAACGCCGACGCCGAGCGGATCAAGGACGATGCACGGGCCGCTGCCCGCCAGGTGGACATCGATGTCCGCTCGAGGGTTGACGGGGTCCTGGCGAACGCCCGGGAGTCGGCCGACCAGAAGCTGGAGGAGGCCGAGGCGCAGGCCGCGTCGACCATCGCGCAGGCGGAAGCCCGGCTGCACCAGGCGGAGGAGGAGGCGCGGGGCCGGCTGGCCGAGGCCAGCGCCCGCAGCTCCCAGCTGATCGAGGAGGCGGCCGACCGGGCCGCCGAGATCGAGCAGCGCGCGGCCAGGCGCGAGGAGGAGGCCGAGGCCGGCGCGAGGACGCTGCGTGAGCGCGTCGCGGAGCAGACGGCCGCCGCTCAGCGCGAGGCCGAGCAGTCACGCCGTACGGCGCGCACGGAGGCCACCACGCTGGTCGCCGACGCCCGCCGCGAGGCCGACACCCTGCGCTCAGAAGCGCGTCGCACGCTCGAGGAGGCCCGCGCCGAGGTGGCCGCGCTCACGACCCGTCGGGACGAGATCGCGGAGGAGCTGGGCCGCCTGTCGGCCGTTATCGAGGCATTGTCGGTCCCGGCCGGGCAGGGTGTGCGCGCAGGAGCGGGCCGGGGCGGGACCGCGGTCGAAAGCGGAGACCGGGACGTGCCAAGATGACCCCGTTCCGTAGTCAGCAGCCGACAGGACTGAGTCGATGACCGACACCACCACTGGCCAGCAGCACTTCGAGATCGTCCGAGCGCGGCTACGAGCCGCAGCAGGTTGACCGGCGCATCGCCGCCCTGGTCGCCGACCTCGAGAAGACCCGCAAACGCACCGCCGACCTGGAGCGCAGGGTCGAAGAGCTGCACCTCGAGTCGCAGGAGCAGGGCGGCGCAGCCCCGACGTACGCCGGGTTGGGGACCCGGATCGAGAAGATCCTGGGCCTGGCCGAGGAGGAGGCCCGCGACCTGCGGGCAGCCGCGGTGACCGACGCCGAGCAGCACCGGTCCCTCACCGAGCAGGACGCCGGCAAGGTGCGCGCCGAGGCAGACCGCTACTCCCGCGAGCGCCGCAGCGAGGTCGACACCGAGGCCGCCCGGATCCTCGAGGAGGCCCGGCGCCAGGCCGACCAGCTGCGTGACGATGCCGAGCGCGACACCAAGGCCCGCCGCGAGGAGGCGGAGGCGCTGTTCGAGCAGAACCGCGCCAAGGCCGCCCAGGCCGCAGCCGACTTCGAGACCACCCTCGCCCAGCGCCGCGAGCAGTCCGAGCGCGACTTCACCGAGAAGATGAGCTCGAGCGTCCAGCAGCTCACCGTGGTCGAGCAGCGCTCCGAGCAGACCCGGCTCGAGGCCGAGAAGCTGCGGGCCGACGCCGACCGCAAGTCCAAGCGCATCCTCGAGGAGGCGCAGCGCCAGGCCGACGACCTCGTCGCCGAGGCGAAGACGACCGCCGACCGGATCCGTTCCGAGTCCGAGCGCGAGCTGGCCGCAGCCACCCAGCGCCGCGACAGCATCAACGCCCAGCTGACCAACGTGCGCCAGATGCTGGCGACGCTGACGGGTGCGACGCTGCCCGGCGGGCTGGACCTGGACGACGAGGCAGGCCGAGGGCGGGTCGAAGCCGGCCGCCGGCGGAGCCCGGCGCCGCCGGCGGCCCGCAGACGCCGGTGACCCCCTCGGTGCAGACCTCGGTCCCCGGGAAGCCGGACCAGAGCGGGGCGAAGCCCGCCGAGGCAGGGCGCCAAGCCGGCCGAGCAGGGCGGCAAGCCGATCGAGACGTCCAGAAGACGGCCGCGGCGGCGCAGGGCTCGGGCCAGCAGCAGGGCCAGGGCTCGCCGCAGCAGCAGGGGCAGCAGCGGGCCGGCGCTCCCGGCCAGGGCAACCAGCCCGGCAAGTAGACCGGCTCATCGCCGGAGCGGCAGCAGCTCCACGCCCGACTCCCCCGATACGCTCCCGGCCGAGACCTACCATCGGCCGGGAGCGGGAGTCGTGAGCGACACCAGCGGGGCGAGTCACACCGGCACCGGCCCGGACGACGGCTCTGCCACCGACGGCTGCCGCTCATGACGACGCCGACGACGCCGGTTGCCCATCGCGATGCCGAGGCCGCTCATCGCGACGCCGAGGCGCTGCACCACGACGCCGAGCAGATGCACCGTGACGCCGAAGAGATGCGGGTCGACGCCGAGCGGGCGCACCGCGAGCGCCGACGAGGAGACCTTCGGACCGCTCGGCCGGCCGATGCGCCGGGACTCCCCCATCAGGCTCGGCTTCCTCGGCGCGATGGGAGTGTTCCTCGCCTGGTTCCTGATCCAGGCGATCATCCAGGCGCGGTCGGTGCTCATCCTGATCGTCGTCTCGCTGTTCCTCGCGGTCGGGCTCAACCCGGTCGTCGAGGCACTCACCCGCCGCGGCCTGCGACGCACGTTCGCCATCGCGATCGTCTTCTCCATCGTGATCGGAGCGTTCGTCGCCTTCGGCTTCGCCGTGGTGCCGCCCGTAGCGGAGCAGTCCGACGAGTTCGTGAAGAACGTCCCCGGCTATCTCGAGGACCTCCGGGGGAACCGAACGATCCGTCAGTTCGACGACGACTACGGCGTGATCGAGAAGGCCCAGGCCTACGTCACCAGCGGCGACCTCGGACAGCGACTCTTCGGCGGAATCCTCGGCGTCGGCAGGATCGTGATCAATGCGGTGTTCGGCGCCGTCTCGGTGCTGATCCTGACGCTCTACTTCCTGGCCTCGCTGCCGAGCATGAAGCGGCAGGCCTACCAGCTGGTCCCGGCCACCCGGCGGGAGCGCGTCCAGCTGCTGACCGACGAGATCCTCACGCGGATCGGCGGCTTCGTCAGCGGCGCGCTGACCGTCGCCTTCATCGCCGCCCTCACGTCCTACATCTTCCTGCGCATCGTCGACATGCCCTTCGCGCTCGCGCTGGCCGTGTTCGTCGGCCTGCTCGACCTGATCCCGCTCGTCGGCGCGACGATCGCCGCCATCGGCGTCACCACGCTGGGGTTCATCGAGTCACCCGGCGGTGGGCCTCGCCTGCCTGATCTTCTACATCGCCTACCAGCAGTTCGAGAACTACGTCATCTACCCCCGGGTGATGCGGTCCGCGGTCGACGTCCCGGCTGCCGTCACCGTCGTGGCGGTGCTGATCGGTGGCGCGCTGCTCGGCGTCGTCGGTGCGCTGCTGGCGATCCCCGCCGCGGCCGCGATCCTGCTCGTCGTACGCCAGGTGGCGATCCCGCGGATGGACCAGGTCTGACCCGACCGGTCAGAACGGGCTGAAGCTCAGAGCCGGCCGAGCATCTCGCGGACGGCCGTGGAGAACGCACCAGGCGCCTCCACGGCGCTCAGATGCCCCGCCCCGGGGATCAGGACCAGCTTGCCCTGCGGCAGCGCCTCGACCATCGCCTCGGCGTCGTCGCGCGACGCCAGCTGGTCCTCGTCGCCGAGGATGACCACCGCGGGTACGTCGACCTTCCGCAGCGTGTCCAGCGAGTCGGGGCGCGCCGCCATCGCCCGCTGCGCCCAGGCCGCAGCCGCGGGTGGAGCCGCCTCGAGCAGGGCACGCACCCGGCCCTGGACCAGCGGCTGGTCGCGCCGGGTCGTCTCCCCGACCAGCGCCGGCAGCACCTCGTCGACGAGGACCTGCGTCGAGTCGTCCTCGACGAGCGTGTCGGCGATCCGGCGCCGGTTGTCCTTGGCGGCGTCCGGATCGGCACCGGCCTTGGTGTCGGCGAGCAGCAGCGCGCTCACCCGTCCCGGGATGCTGCCGCAGGAACGCCATCGCGACGTAGCCGCCCATCGACAGGCCGCCGAGAACGACCTCGGGCAGGTCGAGGCGGTCGAGCACGGCCGCCACGTCGTCGGCCATCAGGTCCAGCGACGGCTCGTCGTCGAATCCCAGCTGGGAGCCACCGAACCCGCGCAGGTCGGGCGTGATCACGCGGCACGCGTCCGCGAGGTCGTTGCGCTGCTCGAGCCACATCGCCGAGGACAGCGGGAAGGCGTGGAGCAGGACGACCGGCACGCCCTCGCCGGTCTCGCGGACGTGCAGGTCCACCACAGTCATCCCGCGACCGTAGCCGACTACAGTCCGGGTGAGGATCAGAACGCCTCCGGCAGGGGAAACCGGTCCGGCACGACGCGCCGCACGATCTCGTTCAGCGCACGTCGTACCGACGGCTCACCCACCCACAGGTGCTTGGCGCCGTCCACACCCACCACCTCGGCCTGCGGGATGCGGGCGAACCGCTCCCGCGCCTCCGCCGGCTGCAGGTAGTCGTCGTGCTCGGGCACCAGCGCGAGCACCGGCTTGCCGGACGCGGCCCAGGCATCGAGGTGCTCGTCGCGGGCGAAGCGCAGCGGAGGCGAGAGCAGGATCAAGCCCCTCGACGGACGGGATCCAGGCCGTACATCAGGGCCAGGTCGGTGCCGAAGGACCAGCCGAGCAGCCAGCGCCGCGGCAGCACCGGGTCCTCGTGGAACTCGGCGTACTCGATCGCGGCCGCCACGTCGAAGCGCTCGCCGACGGCCTCGTCGAAGGCGCCCTCACTCGTGCCGTGCGGCGACGAGGTCCCCCGGGTGTTGAAGCGCAGCACGGCGAGGTCGGCGAGCGCGGGCAGCCGGTACGACGCCTTGCGCAGCACGTGGCTGTCCATGAAGCCGCCGGCAGTGGGCAGCGGGTGCAGGGTGACCAGCGTCGCCACCGGGATCGCGTTCCGCCGGCAGCGCCAGCTCGCCCACCAGCCGCAGGCCGTCGGCGGTGTGCAGCTCGACCGGCGTACGACGTGCAGGGAGCACCGTGCTCGCGCGGATCTGCGACATGACTGCCTTTCAGTAGCGCGGCGCGTTGCGCGAGCGTTTCGTCACCGGTGCGCGGCGGCTGCGCGCGTTCCAGCACGGCGTGTGCCAGTGCCGGCGGTAGTCCTCCCCGGAGCGTGCCCGTCCGGCCACACGACCAGATGAGCCGTCCCGGGGGCGATCTCCTGGTCGCAGCCCGGGCATCGGTAGGTCTTGGTCGCGGCCGCACCCGTGATGGGCCGGACCAGCCAGTCGCCGTCGGGACCGGACTCCGTTCGCGGCGCACCGCGACCGATGCCCTCTGCCTCGAGGTCGCCCGGGTCCTCCCGCTGGCGCCGGTTCTGTCGGGGCATGGCGGCGGTCAGGCCGGCTTGCGGTAGTCGCGGAAGCCGCGGCCGGACTTGCGGCCGAGGTAGCCGGCCGTGACGAGCTGGTCGAGCAGCGGTGCCGGCGCGAAGCCCGGCTCGCGGAACTCGAGGTAGAGGGTGCGCTGGATCGCGTGCGCCACGTCGAGCCCGACGACGTCGAGCAGGTCGAAGGGGCCCATCGGGTAGCCGCAGCCGACCTGCATCGCGTCGTCGATGTCCTCGACGGTCGCGTAGTGGGCCTGCAGCATCTTCACCGCGTCGTTGAGGTAGGGGAACAGCAGCGCGTTGACGATGAACCCGGCGCGGTCGCCGCAGACGACGGCCTGCTTGCCCGCGCGCCCACACACCTCGCGCACCGTCGCGACGACGTCGTCCGACGTCGACACCGTGCGCACCACCTCGACCAGCTTCATCACCGGCGCCGGGTTGAAGAAGTGCATGCCGACGACGTCACCCGGCCGGCTGGTCGCCGCTGCCAGCTCGATGACCGGGAGGGACGACGTCGTCGTCGCGAGCACCGCGCCCGGCTTGCAGATGTCGTCGAACGTGGAGAACAGCGCCTGCTTGACCGAGAGCTCCTCGACCACCGCCTCGATGACGAGGTCGCACTCGGCCAGGTCGTCCATGCGCGCGGAGCCACGCACCTTGGCCAGGGCGGCGTCACGGTCGGACTGCTCGAGCTTGCCGCGCATCACGGCCTTGTCCAGCGACCGCTGGAGGGCGATCCCGACCTGCTCGACCTTCTCGACACCACGGGTGACGTAGAGGACGTCGTACCCGGCCTTGGCGAGCACCTCGATGATGCCGGTCGCCATCGTCCCGGAACCCACGACACCGACCGAGCCGACCCAGCGCGCGCCGGCTGTCGCGTCACCGGCGCGCGGGGTCAGGTCGTCGTCGACGACGACCGGCGAGTCCTCCGCCTCGTAGGTGTAGAAGCCGCGACCGGTCTTGCGACCGCGCAGCCCCGCCGTCACCATCTGCTTGAGAATCGGCGCCGGCGCGTGCAGCCGGTCGCGCGACTGGCGGTACATCGTGTCGAGGATCTCGTACGCCGTGTCGAGACCGATCAGGTCGAGCAGCGCGAGCGGGCCCATCGGGTAGCCGCAGCCCAGCTTCATCGCCGTGTCGATGTCCTCACGGGTGGCGTAGCGCGACTCGTACATCGACACCGCGTGGTTGAGATAGCCGAACAGCAGCGCGTTGGCGATGAACCCCGCCTTGTCGCCGATGACGACCGGGACCTTGCCGAGGCGACGGGCCAGGTTGCTGATGTCCTCGACGACCTCCTGCTCGGTGACCACCGTCCGGATCACCTCGACCAGCTTGAGGACCGGCGCCGGGTTGAAGAAGTGCATGCCGATCACGGCCGACGGGCGGCCGGTCGCGACCGAGATCTCGGTCACCGACAGGGACGAGGTGTTCGTGGCCAGGATCGTCGTCGGGGGACAGATCTTGTCCAGCGCCGAGAAGACCTCCTGCTTGAGGTCGAGCCGCTCCGGCACCGCCTCGATGACCAGCTCGGCGGCGGCGAGCTCCTCCAGCGAGGTCGTGAACCGCACCCGGCCGAGCAGGTCGCGCTGGCCCTCCTCGCTGAGCTTGCCGCGCTGCACCGCCCGGTCGGTGGAGTTCTGGAGGTGGCCCCGGCCGCGCTCGAGGGACTCCTCGGTCGGCTCCACGCCGATGACCTGCAGGCCCTCGCGCGCGAAGACCTCGACGATGCCGGCGCCCATCGTGCCGAGACCGACGACGCCGACGGTGGTGAACTCCCTGGCCATCTCCGGTGCTCCTGCTCGGTCGACTGCTGGGTTGACTGCCCTGGTGAATGCTCTGTGCTGCCCGAGCAGTCTCCCAGGTAGCGTGGCCGCCCGTGCGACTGGTCATCGCGCGGTGCACGGTCGACTACGTCGGCCGGCTCACCGCCCACCTCCCGAGCGCCCCGCGGCTGATCCTGGTCAAGGCCGACGGGTCGGTCTCCGTGCACGCCGACGACCGCGCCTACAAGCCGCTGAACTGGATGAGCCCGCCGTGCTCGCTGCGCGTGGACGGCGACCTCTGGACGGTCACCAACAAGGCGGGCGAGCAGCTGCTCATCAGCATCGAGGAGCTGCTGCACGACTCGTCGCACGAGCTCGGCGTCGACCCGGGACTGGTCAAGGACGGCGTGGAGGCGCACCTGCAGGTTCTCCTCGCCGAGCAGATCGAGACCCTCGGCGCGGGCTGGCGGCTGGTCCGGCGCGAGTTCCCGACCGCGATCGGCCCGGTCGACATCCTGGCCAAGGACGCCGACGGCGCGACCGTGGCCATCGAGATCAAGCGGCGCGGTGAGATCGACGGGGTGGAGCAGCTGACCCGCTACCTCGACCTGCTCAACCGCGACCCCCACCTGACGCCGGTCCGCGGGGTCTTCGCCGCCCAGGAGATCAAGCCGCAGGCACGCGTGCTGGCCGGCGACCGCGGCATCACCTGCGTCACGCTCGACTACGACCGCCTGCGCGGCACCGACGACACCGCGTCGCGGCTGTTCTGACTGCCATGCGCGTGATCGTGGTCGGCGCCGGAGTGATCGGGCTGACCTGCGCGGTCCGGCTTCGCGAAGCGGGCTACGACGCGCACGTGCTCGCCCGTGACCTGCCGGCCGAGACCACCTCGGCGGTCGCGGCCGCGCTCTGGTACCCCTACCGCGCGCTCCCGAAGGACAAGGTCGCCCGGTGGGCCAAGACGTCGTACGACGTGCTGGCAGCGCTCGCGAGGGACGAACCGGCGAGCGGAGTCCGGATGCGATGGGGCACCGAGCTCCTGCGCGAGAACGGCGACGAGCCCTGGTGGCGCGCCGCCGTGCCGGCCGTCGAGGAGGCGCACGACGTGCCGGCCGGCTACGCGGGTGGCTGGCGGCTGAGCGTGCCGGTCGCGGACACCTCGTCGTACCTGCCGTGGCTCGTCTCCCGGCTCGAGCAGCTCG
This sequence comes from uncultured Actinomycetota bacterium, assembly GCA_963757295.1. Lineage (GTDB taxonomy): Bacteria > Actinomycetota > Actinomycetes > JACCUZ01 > JACCUZ01 > JBDUAP01. The sequence continues at coordinate 41,471 of CAVWQZ010000003.1, forward strand.
GCGGCACGCTCACCCGCACCTGGCTGCCGGCGCTGCCGACCGAGGGGATCGCGGTGAACTGCACGGGCCTGGCCGCCCGGGCCCTGACCGACGACGAGACGCGTGCGCCCGGTCCGCGGCCAGGTCGTCGCGCTGGAGCAGGTGGGGCTCACCGAGTGGCTGCTCGAGCAGAGCGACGCCGCGGCGCTCACCTACATCGTGCCGCGCGAGCACGACATCGTCGTCGGGGGAACCGCGGAGGAGGACGTCTACGACCCGCGCCCCGACCCGGCGGTGGCCCAGGAGATCCTGGCCCGCGCCCGGGCGCTGCTCCCGCTGCTGAGCACGGCCGCCGTGCGCGGTCACCGGGTCGGGCTGCGCCCGGCGCGGCCGGAGGTCCGGCTCGAGACGGTCCCGCACCCGAACGGGTCCGAGGGGGGCGTCGTGCACTGCTACGGCCACGGCGGCGCCGGGGTGACCCTGTCCTGGGGCTGCGCGGACGACGTCGTCACGGAGGTCGCCGCGCTGGCGCGATGAATTTCGTTGCCAGCCGAGGTCTGACTGGGAAAGGCTCGGATCCTGCGGGCCCGCCGACTCGAAGGAGACGTTGATGTCGACCTCCAGCGCCACCGGGACGATCTCCCTGGCCGAGCTCCGTGACCGGGTGGGGGCGCCGCGTGCTCGGCCCGGACGATGCCGGGTACGACGAGGCGCGGGCGATCATGATGGGCGGCAGCGACCCGAGGCCCGCGCTGATCGTGCGGCCCCGCAGCGACGCCGACGTGGCGCGCGCCGTCACCCTGGCCAGGGAGACCGGGCTCCCGCTCGCCGTGCGCAGCGGCGGTCACAGCGGTGCGGGGCACAGCACCGCTGACGGCGGCGTGGTCATCGACCTGCGGGACATGAAGGCCGTCGAGTTCGACGTGGATGCGAAGACCGCGTGGGCCGAGGCGGGCCTGACCGCGGCCGAGTTCACCACCGCAGCGGCAGCCCACGGGCTGGCCGTCGGGTTCGGGGACACCGGGTCAGTCGGCCTCGGCGGGATCACCCTCGGCGGTGGCGTCGGCTTCCTCGCCCGCAAGCACGGGCTCACCGATCGACAGCCTGCTCGCCGCCGACCTCGTGACAGCTGACGGCGAGGTCGCTCCGCGTCGACGAGCAGTCGCACCCCGACCTGTTCTGGGCGATCCGCGGCGGTGGTGGCAACTACGGCGTCGCCACGCGGTTCCAGTTCCGGCTGCACGCGGTCGGACGCAGGTGGTCGGCGGCATGCTCGTGCTGCCGGCCACCGCCGCGACCGTCGCGGGGTTCATCGCGGCTAGCCGAGGCGGCCCCGGACGAGCTGACGACCATCGCGAACGTCATGAACTGCCCGCCGCTGCCGTTCGTGCCGCGAGGAGCAGCACGGCAGCCTCGTGATCTTCGCGCTTCATGTGCTGGGCGGGAGACGGCAGTCCACGGGGCTCGAGGCGATCGCGCCGTTCCTCGCCCTGGCCGAGCCGATCGCCAACTTCGTCCGGCCGATGCCCTACCCGCAGATGTATCCGCCCGAGGACCCCGACTACCACCCGACCGCGGTCAGCCAAGACGATGTTCGTCGACTCGATCGGCCTCGATGAGGCCGCCACCATCGTCGAGCTCCTGCAGGCGAGTGACGCGACGATGCGGGCCGCCCAGCTCCGGGTGCTCGGCGGCGCGGTCGCCAGGGTGCCGGCCGACGCCACGGCGTACGCCCACCGCGCCGCCCCGATCATGGTGAACATCGCGGCCTTCTACGACGGCCCGGCCGACCGCGAGGCGCGCTTGGCCTGGGTGGACGAGGTCACGGCCACCCTGCACCAGGGCAACGACGGCGCCTACGTCAACTTCCTCCAGGACGAGGGTCCGGAGCGGATCCGCGCCGCCTACCCCGGTGCCACCTGGGACCGGCTGGCCGCAGTGAAGGCGACCTACGACCCGGAGAACGTCTTCCGGCGCAACCAGAACGTGCCACCCGCCAAGACCACCGGGTGCGATCGGTCAGCAGACGCGGCGGAGCCGGCCGGTCTCCAAGTCGTAGAGGAAGCCGCCGACGGCGATGTTGCCGAGGTAGGGCCAGGACCGCACGCGTTGCACGTCGGTCTCCAGCGCGGCTTCCTGGTCCACGGTCGTGAGGAACGTGATGCTGCGGGTGTCCGGCCCACCGGCATCGCGGATGGCGTCGTGCACGTCGTCCTGGGTGCTGTCGGCCATCCGGCAGTTCGTGTGCGCCACGACCATGACGCGCTCGACGCCGAGCAGGTAGGACCCGAGGACGAGGGTGCGCAGCACGTCGTCGGTCACGCGGGCGCCGGCGTTGCGCAGGATCTTCGCGTCGCCCGGCACCAGCCCGAGCATCGCGAGCGGGTCGATGCGCGAGTCGATGCAGGTCAGCACGCCCAGCCCCTTCGCGGCGCGCGCTTCGAGGTCGTTGCGCTGGAACCGCTCGGCATAGGCCTCGTTGGCCGCGAGGACGTCGTCGAACGTGTCGTCGGGAGTCACACCCCGAACCCTAGAGCCCCCGGGCAGCGCGGATCACCTCGACGATGCGGGCCATGATGTCGGTGATCTCGAAGTCCTTCGGGGTGAACACCGCAGCGACGCCCTGCTCGCACAGCCACCGCGCGTCCGCCGCCGGGATGATGCCGCCGACGACGACCGGCACGTCACCGGCACCCGCCTCCCGGAGGCGGCGCAGCACGTCGGGGATCAGCTCCCGGTGCGAGCCGGACAGGATCGAGATCCCGACGCAGTGCACGTCCTCCTCGACCGCGGCCGCCGCGATCTGCTCCGGTGTCAGCCGGATGCCCTGGTAGACCACCTCGAACCCGACGTCGCGGGCCCGCACGGCGATCTGCTCCGCGCCGTTCGAGTGCCCGTCCAGGCCGGGCTTGCCGACGAGCAGCCGCAGGCGGGTGCCGAGCTCGTCGCCCGTCCGTCGTACGGCCTCGCGCACCTCGGCCAGGCGCGCGTTGCCGGCACCGTCGGTGGCCGCACCGGTCGCGCCGCCGACCCCGGTCGGGGCCCGGTAGGAGCCGAAGATCTCGCGCAGCGCACCCGCCCACTCCCCCGTCGTCACCCCGGCGCGCGCGCAGACGAGGGTGGCCGGGACGAGGTTCGCGTCCGACGCCGCGGCCTCGCGCAGCTCGGCGAGCGCCCGCTCGACCGCTGCGACGTCACGGTCAGAACGCCAGGCCCGTACGGCGGCGACGGCCGCCGCCTCGACGTCGTGGTCGACCGTCTGGATCGCGGTCTGCAGGTCGGCGGTCAGCGGGTTCGGCTCGGTCTCGACGAACCGGTTGACGCCGACGACGACGTCCGCGCCGGACTCGACCCGGCTGCGGCGGGCGGCGTGTGACGCGACCAGTGCCGTCTTGAGGTAGCCGCTCTCGACCGCCGCGACAGCACCGCCCATCTCCTGGACCTTGTCGACCTCGGCGCGCGCCGCCGTGCAGAGCTCGGCCACGGTCGACTCGATCACCGTCGACCCGGCGAAGATGTCGTCGTACTCGAGCAGGTCGGACTCGAACGCGAGCACCTGCTGCATGCGCAGCGACCACTGCTGGTCCCACGGGCGCGGCAGCCCCAGCGCCTCGTTCCACGCCGGCAGCTGGACGGCTCGGGCCCGGGCGTCCTTGGACAGGGTGACCGCCAGCATCTCGAGCACGATGCGCTGCACGTTGTTCTCGGGCTGCGCCTCGGTCAGGCCCAGCGAGTTGACCTGGACGCCGTAGCGGAGGCGGCGGTGCCGTGGGTCCTGCACGCCGTAGCGCGACTCGGTCAGCTCGTCCCACAGCCGCACGAACGCGCGCATCTTGCACAGCTCCTCGACGAACCGCACGCCGGCGTTGACGAAGAAGCTCATCCGGGCCACGACCTCGCCGAACCGCTCGGCCGGCACCTGGCCGGAGTCGCGCACCGCGTCGAGCACGGCGATCGCCGTGCACAGGGCGAACGCGAGCTCCTGCACGGGGGTCGCGCCGGCCTCCTGCAGGTGGTAGCTGCAGATGTTGATCGGGTTCCACCGCGGGATGTTCGCCACGGTGTAGGCGATCAGGTCGGTGGTCAGCCGCATCGAGGCCGCCGGCGGGAACGCGTAGGTGCCGCGGGAGAGGTACTCCTTGATGATGTCGTTCTGGGTGGTGCCGGAGAGCTGGGCGAGCAGCGCGTCGTGCCCGTCCGCCCCGTCGCGCCTCGGTCCCGGCCTGCTCCTCGGCGCTGACCTGGTAGAGCGCCAGCAGCCACATCGCGGTGGCGTTGATGGTCATCGAGGTGTTCATCTCGGTGAGCGGGATGCCGTCGAAGAGCGCCCGCATGTCGCCGAGGTGGCTGATCGGGACGCCGACCTTGCCGACCTCGCCGCGGGCCAGCTCGTCGTCGGGGTCGTAGCCGGTCTGGGTCGGCAGGTCGAAGGCGACGGACAGGCCGGTCTGGCCCTTGGCCAGGTTGCGCCGGTAGAGCGCGTTGGACTCCGCCGCCGAGGAGTGCCCCGCGTAGGTGCGCATCACCCACGGCTCGTCACGCGGGCGGGACGAGGGGGACTGCTCGGTCATCTGGCCGGGACCTCCGGGATGCGGTGGCCCGGAGTCTACTGACCGGTAACTACGGCCGGCGCGGCGGCGGGACCTGGTCGGCCGGCTCGACCACGAGGATGCGGTTCAGGCGGGAGACGCGCAGCAGCCGGACGAGCTGGGGGCTGAGGTTGCGCAGGACCAGGCGGCGGCCGGTGCGACCGGCACGCCGGTGGGCCCCGACCAGCATGCCCAGGCCGGTCGCATCGAGCATCTCCACGTCGCGCAGGTCGACGAAGAGGTCACCGGAGCCGTCGTCGAGGGCCGCGTGCACGCGCGAGGCGGACGTCGTGGACGGTGGAGACGTCGAGCGTGCCCGGACAGGCGCACCACGTTCGTGCCCGGCGCGATGCTGACGACCATCTCGACACCTCCTTGCGTGATAGACGCGTGGGCGGCCCGGTTGGTTGCCTGAATCGGCGAGCCGAAACCCGTCCGACATCTCACACCGAAGCACGACGGTACGACGGTCTCGGGCCGCTGCCGGGGCGGCCACGCCGTGACAGGTGTGACGAATGTGACGAAAGGGACGCGCGTCAGCGCTCGTCGTACGTGTAGAAGCCCTGGCCGCTCTTGCGGCCCAGGTCGCCGGCGGAGACCATCCGGCTCAGCGTCTCCGGCGGGTAGAACTTCTCGTCCTGGGTGTCGGCGTAGATGTTCAGGGCCGCGTTGCGCAGGATGTCGACCCCGGTCAGGTCGGTCGTGGCCAGCGGTCCCATGGCGTGCCCGAAGCCGAGCCGGCAGGCGGTGTCGATGTCCTCGGCGGTCGCGACGCCGTTCTCGACCAGCCGGACCGCCTCCATCGCCAGCGCGCAGATCAGCCGGGTCGTGACGAAGCCGGCGACGTCGCGGTTGACCACGACGCAGGTCTTGCCGACCCCCTCGGCGAACGCGCGGGCTGCGGCCAGCGTCTCGTCGCTGGTCTTGTAGCCGCGCACCAGCTCGCAGAGCCCCATCATCGGCACCGGCGAGAAGAAGTGGGTGCCCGACGACCGACTCCGGCCGCTGGGTGACCGCGGCGATCTGGGTGACCGGGATCGCGCTGGTGTTGGTCGCGAGGACCGCGCCGTCACGGCAGATGCGGTCCAGCTCGCGGAACACCTCGTGCTTGATCTCGATCTTCTCGAAGACCGCCTCGACGACGATGTCCGCGTCGGCCGCCGCCTCCAGGTCGGCCGTCGTGGTGATCCGCTCGAGCGCGGCGGCCGCGTCCTCGGCGGAGAGCTTCCCCTTGGCGGCGAACCGGTCCAGCGAGGTGCGGATCCCGGCAACACCCCGCTCCAGGGCCTGGTCCGTCACGTCGCGCAGCACCACCTGGTGCCCGGCGGTGGCGGCGACCTGCGCGATACCCGCGCCCATGAGACCGGATCCGATGACGGCGACCTTGAGCATCCCGGGAGCCTAACGGGTGGCATGGGTAACACTTCCTGTGTGTCGGGCAGCCTGTCCTACCTGTTCGGGCCCCTCATCGCGTTCGCGGTCGTCGGGGTGCTGGTGCTGCTGCTGCGGTGGGCGTTCAGCGGACGGAGCACGTCGCTGGTCGCCCGCCGCCCGGTCGCGGGCCACAGCGGCGAGTACGGGCTGCTCGTCCCGGTCGCCGAGCCGGCCACGTTCGTCGAGGGTGAGCTGATCCGCCGCCGGCTGGAGGATGCCGGGCTGCGCGCGACCCTGGTGCCGACCGCCGACGGCCCCCGCGTGATGGTGTTCGCCGACAGCGAGCGGGTCGCTCGGGCGATCCTGCGCGAGGATCCTCAGAGCCGGTAGAAGTCGTCCTCCGGCTCGCGGGTGACGTCGGCACCGAGAGCGCGCAGGTGCTCGGCGAAGCCGGGGTAGCCGCGGTCGACGTGGAACGCGTCGCTCACGGTCGTGACGCCGTCGGCGACGAGCCCGGCGACGACCAGCCCGGCGCCGGCCCGGATGTCGTGGCCGCGCACCGGCGCGCCGCACAGCCGCTCCCGGCCGCGCACGACGGCATGGTGACCGTCGGTGCGTACGTCGGCGCCCAGCCGCGCCAGCTCGTCGACGAACATGAACCGTGACTCGAAGACGTTCTCGGTCACCATGGCCGCGCCCGCGGCGATGCTGTTGAGCGCGAGCACCATCGGCTGCAGGTCGGTCGCGAGCCCCGGGTAGGGCAGCGTGACGGCGTCGAAGGACCGCGGCCGGCGGTCCATCCGCACCCGGAAGCCGTCGGACGTCCAGTCGATGTGCGCCCCGGCGGTGACGAGCTTGTCCAGCGCGATCTCGATGTGCTCGGGGTGCGCGTTGTGCACGGTCACGTCGCCCTGGGTCATCGCCGCGGCGAACGCCCAGGTGCCGGCCAGGATCCGGTCGGGGATCGCGTCGTGGCTCGTCGGGCGCAGCCGGTCGACGCCCTCGATCTCGAGCGTCGAGGTGCCCGCGCCGCCGATCTGCGCGCCCATCTGCTCGAGCATCTGGCAGAGGTCGACGATCTCGGGCTCGCGCGCCGCGTTGTCGATGACCGTCGTGCCCTTGGCGAGCACCGCGGCCATCAGCAGGTTCTCGGTCGCGCCGACGCTGGGGAAGTCCAGCCAGATGGTCGCCCCGGTCAGCCCGCCCGGCGCGCAGGCGATGAGGTAGCCGTGCTCGGTCTCGACCTCGGCCCCGAGCTTGGTGAGGCCGGCGATGTGGAAGTCGAGCGGGCGGGAGCCGATGTTGTCACCGCCGGGCAGCGCGACCTTCGGCCTGGCCGCAGCGGGCGAGCAGCGGACCGAGCACGTTGATCGAGGCCCGCATCCGGCGGACCAGGTCGTAGTCGGCCTCGTGGCCGGGGCGCTCCGGGACGTCGATCGCGACCGTTGCCGCCGGGATGTCGTGGTCCACCGTCGCAGCCCAGCCGGCGCAGCAGCTCGCACATGATCTCGACGTCGAGGATGGCGGGCACGTCGGTGAGCGTCGTGGTGCCCTCGGCGAGCAGCGCGGCGGCCATCAGCTTCAGGACGCTGTTCTTCGCGCCCGTGACCGTGACCTCGCCGGCCAGGCGGGCGCCGCCGACGACTCGGAACCTCTCCACGGGCCGCATCGTAGGCTGTCGGGATGGTCAACCTCACCCGCATCTACACCCGCACCGGCGACGACGGGACCACCGGCTTCGGCGGCCGCGGCCGGATCTCGAAGAACGACCCGCGGCTGGTGGCCTACGCCGACTGCGACGAGGCCAACTCCGCGCTCGGCGTCGCGCTCGCGACGAGCGAGACTGGATGCCGACGTGGCCGAGGTGCTGGTCCGGGTCCAGAACGACCTGTTCGACGTGGGCGCCGACCTGTGCACGCCCGTCGAGCCCGACCCGAAGTACCCACCGCTGCGCGTCGTCGAGGTGCAGATCGAGCGGCTCGAGCAGGAGATCGACCACTACAACGCCGCCGTCGAGGACCTGCGGTCGTTCGTCCTGCCGGTGGGCCCCCGCGGCGGCCCACCTGCACGTCGCGCGCACCGTCGTACGACGTGCGGAGCGCTCGACCTGGGCGGCCCTGGAGGAGCACGCCGACACGATGAACCCGTTGACCGCGAAGTACCTCAACCGGCTCTCGGACCTGCTGTTCGTCCTCGCGCGCTACGCCAACCGGGAGCGCGGCGACGTGCTGTGGGTCCCGGGCGCCAACCGCTGAGTCAGCCCACGCCGGCGGGCGGCGCGGCCTCCAGCCAGGACAGGAAGCCGGTCAGGGCGTCCTCGCCCATCGCGAACTCCAGGATCGCAGCCGGAGTCGCTGCCCTCGCGACAGCGCACGATGACCGCGCCGGCCAGCAGCGAGAAGACCTCCGTGCCCTCGGGACCCGGCGGTCCACGATCTCCAGCTCGCGCCGGGCCATGACGCGGCGCGGCCGGGTGGCGTAGCTGAAGACGCGGTACCACTCGAGCGAGTCGCCGGCGTAGCGGCCGATGCCCAGCGCCCAGCCCTTGCCGGACCGCGCCGGACGCAGCCGGAGGCTGCAGTCGAACGTCCCACCGCGGCGGGTGATGACCCGACGCCGTACGGCGAGCACGGCGACGGCGACCAGGCGCGAGGACCACCAGCGCGGCACAGGCCGTCGACGGCCAGCGACGACGCTCACGGGTCGACCGGCCATCAGCAGCGACGGCCAGCACAGTCCCGGTCGCGAGGTCGTCAGTCCGACTGGCCGGCAGCGCGCAGCCGGGCCTCCGCCCGCTGCGCGGCCTCCTCGGCGTGCTCGTCGTCGGAGCTCCTGGCGCGCTCCAGGGACGGACTGGGCCCGCGCGACGTCGATCTCCTCGCCGAGCTCGGCCGTCTCGGCCAGGATGCGCACCGTGTTGTCGTGGACCAGCAGGAACCCGCCGTGCACGGCCGCCAGCGTCGAGGTCTCGCCCTCGCGGATGTCGACGACCCCACCGGGCGACGAGCACCGAGCAGGTGGTCCCAGTGGCCGGGCAGGATGCCGATCTCGCCGTCGACGGTGCGGGCGCGCACGAACGTCGCCTCGCCGGTCCACACCTTCTTGTCGACCGAGACGACCTCGACGTCGAGCTTCTCGTCAGCCACCCGTGATCAGCCCTCCTTCTCGAGCTCGGCCGCCTTGCGCTCGACGTCCTCGATGCCACCGCACAGGAAGAAGGCCTGCTCGGGCAGGTGGTCGTACTCGCCCTCGGTGAGCTTCTTGAACGACTCGACCGTCTCGCTGACCGGCACGAAGGAGCCGTCGAGACCGGTGAACGCCTTGGCCACGAACGTGTTCTGCGACAGGAAGCGCTGGATCCGGCGGGCCCGGTTGACGAGGATCTTGTCCTCCTCGGAGAGCTCGTCGATGCCGAGGATCGCGATGATGTCCTGCAGGTCCTTGTAGCGCTGCAGGATCTCCTTGACCCGCTGGGCGACGGCGTAGTGCTCGTCGCCGACGTGGCGCGGGTCGAGGATGCGGCTCGTCGAGTCGAGCGGGTCGACCGCGGGGTAGATGCCGAGCTCGGAGATCGGCCGCGAGAGCGTCGTCGTCGCGTCGAGGTGGGCGAACACGGTGTGCGGCGCCGGGTCGGTGATGTCGTCGGCGGGGACGTAGATCGCCTGCATCGAGGTGATCGAGTGACCGCGGGTCGAGGTGATGCGCTCCTGCAGCTCGCCCATCTCGTCGGCCAGCGTCGGCTGGTAGCCGACCGCCGACGGCATGCGCCCGAGCAGCGTCGACACCTCGGAGCCGGCCTGGGTGAAGCGGAAGATGTTGTCGATGAACAGCAGCACGTCCTGCTTCTGCACGTCGCGGAAGTACTCCGCCATCGTCAGCGCCGCCGAGCGCGACCCGCAGACGGGTGCCGGGCGGCTCGTCCATCTGGCCGAAGACCAGCGCGGTCTTCTCGATGACGCCGGTCTCGGTCATCTCCAGGAAGAGGTCGTTGCCCTCACGGGTGCGCTCGCCGACGCCGGCGAAGCAGGAGACACCACCGAAGTTCTCGGCGACGCGGTAGATCATCTCCTGGATCAGCACGGTCTTGCCGACACCGGCACCGCCGAACAGGCCGATCTTGCCGCCGCTGCACGTAGGGCGTCAGCAGGTCGATGACCTTGATGCCGGTCTCGAACATCTCGGTCTTCGACTCGAGCTGGTCGTAGGCCGGCGACGGCCGGTGGATCGGCCAGCGCTCCTTGATGTCGAGGTCGCTCTCCTTCACGTCGAGCGGCTTGCCGAGCACGTTGAAGACGTGGCCCTTGGTGACGTCGCCGACCGGCACCGAGATCGACGCACCGGTGTCGGTCACCGGTGCGCCACGCACCAGGCCGTCGGTCGGCTGCATCGCGATCGCCCGCACCTGGTTGTCGCCCAGGTGCTGGGCGACCTCGAGGGTCAGCGTCATCGTCTCGCTCGCTGAGGGTGCGCTCGACCTCGAGCGCGTTGAAGATGGCGGGCATCTCGTCGGGGGCGAACTCGACGTCGACGACGGGGCCGATGACGCGTACGACGCGTCCGATGCCGCCCTCCTCGGCCGTGCCCGTCTCGGACTGCTCGATGGTCTCCGTCATGTCGCTCTCACTTCCGGTGCGCTTGTCGGACATCATTCTGAGCCCCCGGACAGCGCCTCGGCGCCACCGACGATCTCCATGATTTCCTGCGTGATCTCGGCCTGACGCGCCGCGTTGGCCGCCCGGACGAGATCCTTGATCAGCTCGTCCGCGTTGTCGCTGGCGGACTTCATCGCCCGTCTGCGCGCGGCGGACTCGGCCGCTGCCGACTGCAGCAGCGCGTTCCACACGCGGCTCTCGAGGTAGCGCGGCAGCAACGCGTCGAGCACACCCTCGGCGCGAGGGCTCGAACTCGTAGAGCGGCATCGGGCCCTCGTCGTCGGTCGTCTCCTCGACGACCAGCGGCAGCAGGCGCACCGCCTTCGGTCGCTGGGTGACCGAGTTGATGAACTCGGTGAAGACCAGGTGGATCTCGTCGATGCCGCCCTCGTCGGACCCGGTCAGGAAGGCGTCGATCAGCGTGTCGGCGATCTCCTTGGCGTTCTCGTACTTCGGCTGCTCGGAGAAGCCCGGTCCAGCTCTCCGCCATCTCGCGGTTGCGGAACCGGTAGTAGGCGACACCCTTGCGCCCGACGACGTAGGGCACCGGGTCCATGCCCTCGTCGCGCAGCCGCACGGTGAGCTGCTCGGCGGCGCGCAGGGCGCTGCTGCTGTAGGCGCCGGCAAGACCGCGGTCGCTGGTGATCACCAGCACTGCCACCCGGCCCGGGTTCTCCCGCTCGGTCGTGAGCACGTGCTCGGTCGACGAGCTGCTCGCGACGATCGTGACCGTCTCGGTGATCGCCTCGGCGTAGGGCGTCGACTCCGCCACGCGCTGCTGCGCCTTGACGATGCGGGAGGCAGCGATGAGCTCCATCGCCTTGGTGATCTTCTTCGTGGACTCGCACCGCGCTGATGCGCCGGCGGTAGACCCGTTGCTGGGCACCCATCCGCTACCTCCTCTCCCTCAGTCGACCATGTCGGGCATGCGTGGTCAGCTCTTCTTTGGCTTGGGCTTGCGCACCTTGACCGACTCGCGCGACTCGTCTTCCTTCCGCGCCGCCTCGGCCTCCGCCTCGTTGACGTCCTTCTGGTCCTCGCTGGTGTCGAAGGACTTCTTGAACTCGTCGATCGCCTTCTGCAGCGCGTCGACGGTGTCGTCCTCGAGCTTGCCGCTCTCCAGGATGCCCTCGTAGATCTCCGGCTTGTCCCGCCCGAGGTGGTCGAGGAAGTCGGCCTCGAACCGGTGGATGTCGGCCACCGGGATGTCGTCGAGGGTGCCGGTCGTGCCGGCCCAGATCGACACCACCTGGCGCTCGACCGGGAACGGGTGAACTGCGGCTGCTTGAGCAGCTCGACCAGGCGGGCGCCGCGCTCGAGCTGACGCTTGGACGCGCGGTCGAGGTCGGAGCCGAACGCGGAGAACGCCTCGAGCTCGCGGAACTGCGCCAGGTCGAGGCGCAGCCGGCCGGACACCGTGCGCAGCGCGCGCACCTGGGCCGCGCCGCCGACGCGGGACACGGACACACCGACGTTGATGGCCGGGCGGACACCGGAGTTGAACAGGTCGGTCTCGAGGAAGATCTGGCCGTCGGTGATCGAGATGACGTTGGTCGGGATGTAGGCCGAGATGTCGTTGCCCTTGGTCTCGATGATCGGCAGCCCGGTCAGCGAGCCGCCGCCGAGCTCGTCGGAGAGCTTCGCGCAGCGCTCGAGCAGCCGCGAGTGCAGGTAGAAGACGTCACCGGGGTAGGCCTCGCGACCGGCCGGGCGGCGCAGCAGCAGCGAGATCGCGCGGTAGGCCTCGGCCTGCTTGGACAGGTCGTCGAAGACGATCAGGGCGTGCTGGCCCTGGTACATCCAGTACTGGCCCAGCGCGGAGCCGGCGTACGGAGCGAGGTACTTGAACGCGGCGGGGAACGACGCGGGCGCGCTGACCACGGTCGTGTAGGCCATCGCGTCGGCCTCTTCGAGGGTGTTGACGACCTCGCGGACCGTCGTGCCCTTCTGCCCGATGGCGACGTAGACGCACTTGACCTGCTTCGCGGGGTCGCCGCTCTTCCAGTTGTCGCGCTGGTTGATGATCGCGTCGAGGGCCACCGCGGTCTTGCCGGTCTGCCGGTCGCCGATGATCAGCTGGCGCTGGCCGCGGCCGATGGCGGTCATGGCGTCGATCGCCTTGACACCGGTCTGCAGGGGCTCCTTCACCGGCTGGCGCTGCACGACCGAGGGCGCCTGGGTCTCGAGGACGCGACGCTCGGTGGCCTCGATGTCGCCCTTGCCGTCGAGCGGGCGGCCCAGCGGGTCGACGACCCGGCCGAGGAAGCCGTCACCGACGGGGATCGAGAGGATCTCGCCGGTCCGGCGGACCTCCTGGCCCTCGCGGATGTGCTGGGCGTCGCCGAGGATGACGCAGCCGATCTCGCGGACGTCGAGGTTGAGCGCGATCCCGAGGACGCCGTCACCGAAGTCCAGCAGCTCATTGGTCATGGTCGAGTGCAGGCCCTCGACCCGCGCGATCCCGTCACCGGTGTCGATGACCCGGCCGACCTCGGCCTCGTCGGCCTGGTCGGGCTCGTAGCTGGAGACGAACTTCTCCAGCGCGTCGCGGATCTCCTCGGGACGGATGGTGAGCTCCGTCATCTGTGGTCCCTGCTCTCTTGGCTAGTCACTGGCTGGTGTGCAGTCGGGAGGCTGGTGGGCGATGGGTCAACCGGTCATGACCTGTCGCGCCAGCGCCAGTCGGTGGGAGACGCTGCCGTCGAAGAGTACGTCGCCGACCCGGACGGTCACCCCGCCGATCAGGTCGGGATCGAGCTCGACGTTGAGGTGTACGTCGTGGCCGAGCCGGTCGGCCAGGGCCGACGCCAGCCGGGTCAGCTGAGCATCGGTGAGCGGCACGACGGTGCGCACCCGGGCGACGAGTCGTTCGCGCCGGGCTGCCGCCATCCGCGCGTACTCCTCGAGCCCACGGTCGATCGTGCGCCCCCGGGGGTGCAGGGCGAGCTCGCGGACGAGCACCCGCGTGGCGTCCTGCACGCGGTCGTCCAGCAGCGCGTCGAGCAGCTCGACCTTGCGCTCGGCGGGGAGCGAGGGGTCGGTCAGCGCGCTGCGCAGCGCCGGCTCGCGGTCGAGGATGCGGCCGAACCGGAACAGCTCGTCCTCGACCTCGTCCAGGGCGTCGGCCTGCTCGGCCCCGGCGAACAGGGCCTGGGCGGCCAGCTCGTCGGCGGCGTCGACCAGGTCGGCCGGCCTGCTCCAGGAGGCGCGGACGATCGCCTCGACGATCTCGGTTGGTGGCGTCGGAGAGCGAGGACGAGCTGAGCACGTCCGCTGCCAGCTGGGCCCGCCGGTCACCGTGCACCGCGGGGTCACTGAGCATGCGTCGCAGCCGGGCGTTGCCGTCGAGCAGCCCGACGACGCGAACAGCTCCTCGGCGACCGTGCGCTGGCAGCGCCGCGTCCTTCTTCGACCCGCCCGTGAGCACCGAGTCGAGCTGCTCACGCACGTCGGCGAGGGACGCCCTGCTCACCCCTCGCATCAGCGCGCTCCGTGCGGTTCGCGAGCTTGCGTGCCGGCGTCGAAGCCTTCGAGGAACCGGTCGACGACGCGGCCCTGCATCGCGTCGTCGTCCAGGGACTCGCCGACGATGCGCTCGGCGAGCTCGGTCGCGATCCGGCCGAGGTCAGCCCCGCAGCGCTGCCACGACCTGCTCGCGCTCGGCCGCGAGCTGCTCCTCGCCGCGCGTGCGCACCCGGTCGGCCTCCTCCTGCGCCTTGGCTCGGAGCTCCTCGATGATCGCCCGGCCCTCCGCGCGCGCCTCCTCGCGGATGCGGCTGGCGTCGGCCTTGGTCTGCTCCAGCAGCTCGTGATACTCGGCCTCGGCGGCCTCGAGCCGTTCCTTGCGCCTCCTGGCTGTCCTTGATCTGCCGGTCGATGATGTCCTGTCGCTCGGTCATCGCCTTGGCCAGCGGCGGCAGCACGTACTTGTTGATGCAGCCAGAGCAGGATGGCGAACGCCACCAGCTCGGCGATGAACGTGGCGTTGGGGACCAGGAAGTTGCTTTCGTCTCTTCCTGAGCCGCGGCGAGACGACGGTGGGTGCGGACATCGGCCTGCTACTTGCCGAGGACGAAGACGAAGTAGGCCATGAAGCCCAGGTTGATGAAGTACATGGCCTCGACGAGGCCGACCGTCAGGAACAGGATCGGGAACAGCTGCGCCCGGGCCTCGGGCTGACGGGCGACGCCGGCGATGGTCTGCGCGCCGGCCAGGCCGTCGCCGACGGCCGCGCCGATGGCGCCGCCGCCCAGGGCGAGGCCACCGCCCACCAGTGCGCCCGCGGTCTTGATCGCGGATACGAGCTCGGGATCTGCTGCCACTGTGACTCCTCGGTTCGGGGCTCCGGTCGGAAGGAGCCTCGGGTCTGCGGTTTGGTGTGAAGTAGGCGGTTGACGGGATCGACGCTCAGCTGTGCCAGTGTCGTCCGGACGCGCTCACGGGCGCTGGCGGGGGTCGGTCAGTGCTCCTCCTCACCGAGCGCGAACCCGAAGTACAGGATCGTGAGCAGGGCGAAGATGAACGCCTGGATCAGCCCGATGATCGCGTCGAAGCCCTTCCAGAGGCCGTTGGGCAGCCACAGGAGCCAGGGCGGGATCAGGCCGATGAGGGCGAGCATGATCCCCCCGGCGAAGATGTTGCCGAAGAGACGGAGGGCCAGCGTGAACGGCTTGACGATCTCTTCGAGGACCGTCAGGGGGATCAGCGCCGGGTAGGGCTGCGCGTAGTGCTTGAAGTAGGCCCCCAGCCCGCGCTGCTTGATGTGTGCGATGTGCACCCAGAACGACGACCAGGAGCGCGAGCGCCAGGGTCATGTTGATGTCGGCCGACGGCGACACGAGCCAGTGCTGCGACGGGATCAGCTCGAGCCAGTTGGAGATCAGGATGAACATGAACAGCGTGACCGCAAGCGGCACGACGAAGGGCGCCACCGGGCCCATCGCGGACTCGACCTGCTTCTGGACCGCGCCGACGATGGTCTCCCACAGGCAGCTGCAGCTTGCTCGGCCGCCCGCTGCTGCGCCCGCCGGGCCATGTAGAGCCCGAGCCCGAAGACGATCAGGCCGGCGATGATGGATCGAGTAGATGGTGTCCACGTTGAAGGTCAGCCCGCCGATCGTGGCCGTGCGGTGGTGGCCGACCTCGATGTCGCCGGCGGCCAGCACGATTGCGCCGTTCATGCCCGCCGCACCTCTCGGATCAAGACCACCGAACACCGTGCTCATGATCAGCAGCTGGAAGGCCGCGAGCCCGACGAAGACGACCCAGCCGTGCGGCTGGTAGATGAGGGCGATGGCGAACGCGATCGCGGAGACCACGACCAGCCGGCGGAGCATGCTCATGGTGAGGCCCTTGCGGTCTGGCTCGCCGCTGGCCACCGACGACGCCAGCGACCGCTGGACCATGCTGGCTGTTGACGACGCCGAGCCCGAGGCCGACGCACAGCAGGACGCCCGCGTCGAAGAGACCGGCAATGGTCAGCACGATCAGGCTCACCAGCCCCCCGACGGCCGCGATGATCAGTGCGTAGTTGTACTTGCGCGCGGCCGCCTTGAGGGCGTCGCGGCTGTCGGTGGAGGTGTCTCCGCTCACCGGAAGAACCTCCTGACGATCGAGCGCGTCGCCAGGAATGCGGCCAGCGTCCCGAGGACGAGGCCCAGGAAGACGAACACGGGCGCCGCTCCGGTCTGGTCGTCGACCAGCAGGCCGAGAACGGCTCCGCCGACGACGAGCACGGCGCTCAGGGTGGCGATCCCGGTCAGCGCCCCGAACATCGCGAAGGCGCTGCGGTCCGATGGGTTGTCGGACACAGCGACCACCTCGACATGGTCAGGGGAAACGAGCAAGGGCCGGTCGACGACGGTGTCGAGCCGGGGGTGAGCGGTCATCGTCTCGGCCTCGTCCGTAGGTCGCGGATGGGTCGGTCAGGTGGCGTCCGGCACGCTGTGCGGCGTCAGCTTGCCGTTGGAAAAACCTAGCACCAGGCCGATCCCGGCCGGACCTCGGGCTGGCGGGCGATCGCGCCACCTCCGGCCCTCGTCACGGCGGTGCGCCGGACCGGGTCCCGGTGAACGACCCCCTGCCCCGACGGAGCCGCGGGATGTTCATCGTGAGCACGGACGCCGCGACGATCAGGAGAGCCGAGGCTGATCACCATGGTGGACGTGTCCAGGAAGACGAAGGCCGTCGCCCCGTAGCAGAGGACGGCCGACCAGAGGTACATCACCAGCACGGCTCTGGCATGGGAGTGGCCGAGCTCGAGCAGCCGGTGATGCAGGTGCTGCTTGTCGGCAGCGAACGGTGAGCGCCCCGCGCGGGTCCGCCGCACGACCGCGAGCAGCAGGTCGACGAACGGCACCAGGAGGACGGCGACCGGCAGGAGCAGCGGGAGGATCGCCGGCGCGATGTCGAGGGTCACCCGGTTGGGGTCGACGCTGCCGGTGAGGGTGATCGTGGAGGACGCCAGAAGCAGGCCGATGAGCATCGAGCCGGAGTCGCCCATGAAGACCCTGGCCGGGCTGAAGTTGTGCGGCAGGAAGCCCAGGCACACCCCCACCAGAGTCGCTGTCACCAGCGTCGAGACCGTGGCCCGCTGCAGGTCCTGGTCGACGGCGAGCAGGTAGGAGAACGCAAAGAACGCAGCGGCCGCGATGCAGACGATCCCGGCGGCGAGACCGTCCAGCCCGTCGACGAAGTTGACGGCGTTGATGGTGACGACGACGACGAGGATCGTCAGCACGCCGCCCTCGGCCGGCCCGAGCACGAACGCTCCCGGCAGGCCGTCGTCCTCGAAGCCGAGCAGCGTCGACCCGATCGGCAGGTAGAGCATCTGCACGCCCTGCAGCACCATCACGCCGGCGGCGAGCACCTGACCGGCGAGCTTGGTGACGGCATCCAGCCCCCACTTGTCGTCGGCGACGCCGAGCAGGCAGACCAGGGCCGCACCGGAGAGCAGAGCAATCCCGTCGTCGGAGTTGTCGAACACCTGGCCGAGGAACGGCAGCCGGCTGGCCACGAGCAGGGCGGCGGCGAAACCGCAGAACATCGCGAGCCCCCCGAGCCGTGGCGTCGGGATGGCGTGCACGTCGCGGTCGCGGACCTCGGCCATCGCCCCCCACCGCACCGCGAGGCGACGGGCCACCGGTGTCATGAGATAGGTCACCGCCGCAGCCACGAACATGATCAGGAGGTACTCGCGCACGAGGGACCGGCCGCCTAGGCGGAGCGGGCGTACGCCGAGTGGCGGGCGACCGGTGGCGGGCTCATGACGTGGCTCCTGCTGGGTCAGGCGGCGGGGCGCTCACTCTACGGCTCGGCCACCAGGTCGCCGCAGACCTCGCGCAGCGCCTCCTCGGTCACCGCACCGGCCCGCAGCAGGCGCGGCCGGTCGCCGGTGACGTCGACGATCGTGGACGGGACCGGTTCGCCGGACGGCCCGCCGTCGAGGTAGACCGACACGCCGTCGCCGAGCTGCTCGATCGCCTCGTCGAGGGTGGTCGCGGGCGCCACGCCGCTGCGGTTGGCGCTGCTCACCGCCATCGGCCCGGTTGCCATCAGCAGCTCGATGGCGACCGGGTGCAGCGGCATCCGCACGGCGACGGTGCCCCCGGGTCTCCCCGAGGTCCCACTGCAGCGTGGGCTGGACGGCGCACACGAGGGTGAGCCCGCCGGGCCAGAACGCCTCGACCAGCGACCGGGCCGACTCGGTGAGGCCGGTCGCGATGCCGTCGAGGGTCCGCGGCGAGCCGACGAGCACCGGCACCGGCATGTCCCGGCCCCGGCCCTTGGTCTCGAGCAGCTTGGCCACCGCGTCCGGCGAGAAGGCGTCGGTGCCGAGGCCGTAGACCGTGTCGGTGGGGAGCACGACGAGGTCACCGCGGCGGACGGCACTGGCTGCCACCTCCAGACCGGTCGCCCGCTCCACCGGGTCGGCCATGTCGTAGCGCCGCACCCAGGTCACGCGGGGCATCCTCGCACCCGGCGCATCAACCGGCGGCAGGGTCCGCCGGCAGATCCGCCCGGACAGCGGTGACGTAGCGGTCCCGACCGGCCAGGTCGCGGTGGTCCTCGACGTCGCGCCACCGGCCGGTGTCGACGAACACCGCCGGAGCCGCCGCCCCCTGCACGTCCGCGTGCTCGACCACGACCACGCCGCCGGCCCGCAGCAGCCGCGCCGCCACCCGCTCGACGACCCGGATGGCGTCGAGGCCGTCCTCGCCCGACCAGAGCGCGGGCGCCGGGTCGTGCACGGCCACCTCGGCGTCGCGGATGTGTGCGCCCAGCGGGATGTACGGCGGGTTGCTGACGACGACGTCGACCGTCCCGGCCAGCTCGGCGAACGCGTCCGCCATGTCCCCGAGCCGCAGCTCCACGGCAGAGCCCGCGACAGTTGCGCAGGGCCCAGGCGTGCGCCGCGGGGTCGGCCTCGACGGCCAGCACGGTCGCCGCCGGCACCTCGTCGGCGACCGACAGCGCGATGGCGCCGGACCCGGTGCCCAGGTCGACCACCACGGGCGAGCGGCCGGTCTCGTCGTGCACCGAGACGCGCCGCGTCGATGGCGACCCCGGCGACGACCTCGGTCTCCGGCCGCGGCACGAACACGCCCGGTCCGACGGCCAGGGTCAGGTGGCGGAAGTAGGCACGACCGGTGATGTGCTGCAGCGGCTCGCGAGCGGCCCGGCGGTCGACGTACGCCTCGAAGTCCTCGCCCGGAGCATCGTGGCGCCAGAGCTCGCGCCGGTCCACCGCCAGCGAGAGCGCGGCCAGCTCCTCGGCGTCGAAGCGCGGCGACGGGACACCCGCCGCCGCCAGCCGCGCGACGGCCGCCGCCAGGGCGGCCCGCAGGTCCGTCACTGGCCCGCGGTGGCCAGCCGGGCCTCGGTGTCGGCGTCGAGCAGGGCCTGGACGACGGCGTCGAGGTCACCGTCGAGCACCTGGTCGAGGTTGTAGGCCTTGAAGTTCACCCGGTGGTCGGCGATCCGGTTCTCGGCGAAGTTGTAGGTGCGGACCCGCTCGGAGCGGTCGACGGTGCGCACCTGGCTGCGCCGCGCGTCGGACGCCTCCTTGTCGGCCTCCTCCTGCGCGGCGGCGAGCAACCGCGCGCGCAGGATCCGCAGCGCCTGCTCCCTGTTCTGCAGCTGGCTCTTCTCGTTCTGGCAGGAGACGACGATGCCGGTGGGCACGTGCGTGATGCGCACCGCCGAGTCGGTCGTGTTCACGCTCTGCCCGCCCGGACCGGACGACCGGAACACGTCGATGCGCAGGTCGTTGGGGTCGACCTCGACCTCGACGTCCTCGGCTTCCGGGAGCACGTGGACCCCGGCCGCGCTGGTGTGGATGCGGCCCTGCGACTCGGTCACGGGAACCCGCTGGACGCGGTGCACGCCGCCCTCGTACTTCAGCCGGGCCCAGGGGCCGTCGCCGGGCGCGACGGTGCCGCGCGCCTTCACGGCGAAGGACACGTCCTTGTAGCCGCCCATGTCGGTCTCGGTGGCCTCGATGACCTCGGTCTTCCAGCCGACCCGCTCGGCGTAGCGCAGGTACATCCGGAACAGGTCGCCGGCGAACAACGCCGACTCGTCGCCGCCCTCCCCTGCCTTGATCTCCATGATCACGTCACGGTCGTCGTTGGGGTCCCGGGGCAGCAGGAGCAGCCGCAGGGTGTCCTCGAGCTCGGTCCGCTGCGCCTCCAGACCGGGGATCTCGGCCCGGATCGAGTCGTCCTGGTCGGCCAGCTCGCGGGCCGCCGACAGGTCGCCCTCGAGCGCCTCGAGGGCCTTGTGCGCCTCGACGACCGGGGTCAGCTCGGCGTAGCGCTTGCCGAGGCGCCGGGCCGCGTCCTGGTCGGAGTGCACCGCCGGGTCGGCGAGCTCGTGCTCGATCCGCGCGTGCTCGGCGAGCAGCTCGGGTGGGGCGTGCACGGTCGGATCTCCTCTCGCTCTCGACATGACGACGGCGCCGGTCGGGGGCCCGTGAGGACCGCCGACCGGCGCCGTGGCGAAGCTACTTGGCGGGTTCGGCCGCGCTGGCGGCGTCCTCCGGCTTGGCGGCCGTCTTCTTGGCACCGAAGCGCTTCTCGAACCGGGCCACGCGGCCGCCGGTGTCGAGGATCTTCTGCTTGCCGGTGTAGAAGGGGTGGCACTGCGAGCAGACCTCGGCGTGGATCACGCCGTTCTTGGCAGTGCTGCGGGTGGTGAACGTCGCGCCGCAGGTACAGGTGGCCTGGGTCTCGACGTAGTCAGGATGGATCTCGCGACGCACGGGGAACTCCTCGGATCGAGGTCGCCGGGTCGGAGCGGCTCGGAGCGCCGCTGCCGTGAACCGGAACCAGAGTGGGTCCAGTGTGCCAGAGGTAGGCACGACAGCCCTAACGCTCGGTTTGCCCCACATCTTCCCGCCTGCGGGCGGGCAGCAGGGGCTCGAGGGCAGCGACCGCGGCCGCGAAGTCGGCCACCGTGAGCCACGGCTCGGCGCCTGAGGCGCCCGACGCACTCCCCCCGGGCTCGCCGGCGTACTCCCCCGTCAGCACCCGCACGCAGCGCATGCCGACCCGGCGGGTGCCGTCGACGTCCTTGCTGGGGCGGTCGCCCACGTGCACGGTGCCGTCCACCCCGCAGCCCAGCCGCGCCAGCGCCGCGTGGAACGGCGCCGGGTGCGGCTTGCGGAGGTGCCGCCCACCGAGGGCGTCGGAGATCACGACCACGTCGAAGGCGTCGGTCAGGCCGAGCGCGGTGAGCTTGGCCCGCTGCACGGCCGGAGTGCCGTCGGTGATGCAGGCGAGCGGCACCCGGCTGCGCAGCCGGGCGAGCGCGGTCACGACGCCGGGATAGCAGTCCAGGTGGTCCGGCGCGAACGTGGTGAAGGCCTCGACCAACGGCGGTACGACGAGGCGCAGCCGCTCCGGGACGACCCCGACGAGCAGCAGGGCGCGGTCGATGATGGTGCCGCGGTCGCTGCCCTCGGCGGCAACCTCGGCCAGCGCCGCCTCGACGTCGGTGGCGGGCAGCCCGTGCTCGGCGGCCACCTCACCCAGCCGGTGCCAGGCGGCGGCCAGGAAGCTGGCCTGGGGGTACAGCGTGTCGTCCAGGTCGACGGTGACGGCGCCGACGGGATGGGCGCTCAGATCGGGAAGCAGGCGCAGGCCCTGCTGCTCGCTCATCGGCCCTCCTCGAGAGGACCGGGCAGCTCGACCTCGCCGAACGCGGGCTCCCGGGGCGCGAGCAGGGCGCGCACGACCGAGTCGGTCAGCAGCGTCGCGACGCGCTGTCCCGTCCGCCCGTCGCCGTACGGGCAGGGCAGCGCGGCCACCCGCTGCTGCGCCTGGTCCGGCCAGAACGCCGCGACGGCGGTGCGGACGCGCTCGCGGTCGAGCCCGGTGAGCTGGGCCGCGCCGAGCTCGACGCCCTCCCAGCGGGGCGTGGTGGTCCGCATGATCACGGTGGGGACGCCGAACCAGGACGCCTCCTCCTGCAGGCCGCCGCTGTCCGTGACGACCACCCGGCTGGCGGCCATGGCCTGCAGCAGCTCGGGGAAGGGCATCGGCTCGCAGCACCGGACACCTGGCGCCGCCGACAGTCGGTCCAGCAGCCCCTGCTCGTGCAGCCGCGTCCCGGTGCGGGGGTGCAGCGGGAACAGCACCGGGCCGTGCTCGGCGCCCAGGTCCTCGACCAGGTCGACCAGGACGCGCAGCCGCTCGGGGTCATCGACGTTGGTGGCCCGGTGGGCGGTGACCAGCACGCCGCGGCGGTCGGCGACCGGCACGCGCGGCAGGCCGGTCGCGCGGAGGGCGTCGATGACGGGGTTGCCGACCACCCTGATGCGCTCGGCCGGCACTCCCTCGGCACGCAGGAAGCGCGCGGCCAGCCGGGTCGGGGCGAGGTGCAGGGTGGCGAGAGCAGCCACCACCTTGCGGTTGCTCTCCTCCATCGAGCGCTCGTTGAACGAGCGCAGCCCGGCCTCGAGGTGGATGACGCCCGCGCCGTAGCGGCGGGCCGCAAGCGACAGCATCGGCGCGGTGTAGGTGTCGCCCAGCACCAGCACGGCGTCCGGCCGGAAGGTCTCGACCTCGCGGTAGGCGTTCGCGAGCAGGCCACCGACCCGGTCACCCTCGCTGCCGTCGAGCCGCCAGGCGGCATCCGGCTCGAGGCCGAGCCCGGCGAAGACATCGGCGTACATGCGTGGGTCCTCGTGCTGCCCGGTCGCCACGCACCGGACCTCGTGGCCACGGTCGCGCAGGGCGGCGACCACGCCGGCCAGCTTGATCACCTCGGGGCGGGTGCCGACGGGGACGGTGAGCCGCAGCGGCGTCATCGTCATCCCTCGAAGACCTCGCAGAAGTAGCGCATCATCGAGACCCCGGGGCGCGCCACCAGCCGCTCGGGGCGAAGCGGCAGGCCCATCACCCCGCGCAGGTACTCCTCGACCATGTCCGCACCGGCGGCCAGGGTCAGCGGGAGGCCGCCGGAGAAGCGCGGGTTGACCTCGTGCACGGCAACCGCGCCGTCCTCGGCGACGAAGCCCTGCACGTTGGCCGGACCGACCAGGTCCAGCGACTTGACCACGAGGGAGACGACGTTGGTCACCTCGTCGTCGGCGAAGGTGCTGCCCCTGGTCGAGATGCCGCCGCGGGTCTCGACGCGCCAGCGGGGGGCGACGCAGACCACCGCGCCGGTCACGTCAACCAGGACGTCGGCCGTGAACTCCCGGCCGGTCAGCTGGGTCTGCACGAGCGCATCAGGGACATGGCGCAGCGCCGCTGCCAGCTGGCTGCGGCTCTGGCACGCGACGACGTCACGGGAGCCGCGACCGAACCGGGGCTTGACGATCCACGGACCGTTCACGCCCGCGGCGCTGCCGTCCCCGGTCGCCGGGCCGGGCAGGCCGCTGTCGCGCATGTGCTGGGCGAAGGCCCACTTGTCGGTGCAGAGCTCCACCGAGCTCAGCGGCGGCATGAGCGTGCGGACGCCTGCCTCGGCGAGGTAGTCGGCGGCCTTCGAGAGAGAGCGGTACTCCTCGGCGACCGTGCACACCAGGGCCTGCACATCGGTCATCGTGGCCACCCGCAGCAGGGCCGCGAGGTAGTGCGAGTCGTCGGACCGTGGGATCACCTGCTGCTGGTCTGCCAACCGGAGGCCGACAGCGCCAGGATCGGCGTCGACGGCCACGACGTAGTGGCCACGCGACCGCAGGGCGCGGATGACCGCGACTCCGGCCGGGCCGCCCGCGCCGGTGACCAGCACCCGCACCGGCCCCAGCGCATCGTCGTCGGGCGCCAGCGGTGGCACGGGAGGGACCGAGGAGACGCGGGCCTCGAAGCCCGGGTCGACCGTCACGCTGTCGCTGCGGGTGCGGAACTCGTCGGCGCGGGCCGGGTCGAGCGACGGTGGCGGAACGGTGCCTGCCACGCCCGGAAGCAGCGGCGCCTGGCTCAGGTGGCCCCGGCGCAGCTCGGGATGACGCTCGGCGTACGCCTTGGCCCACAGGCGCAGCTCGACGATGCGAGCCGTCGAAGCGGGCTCCCACTGCCGGGTCGCGACCGCGAGCACGACCGAGGCCAGGACCGCGGGGTCGGTCTCCTCGCGGACCGCCCGCAGCAGGGCGGGGGCGGTGGCCGCCAGGCCGATCTCTGCAGCGTGCTCGACAGCGGCGATCCGGATGTTGGGGTCGTCATCGCGCAGCGCGGCGTTGATGCCGCGACGCATCCGCACCAGGCGCACACTGCGCCAGCCGACGGCCGCGGCGAGCGCGCCGATGGCGATCGTCAAAGCCACCGGCCCCAGGACGAAGCCGGTGGACTGCACGATCGCGAGACTTTCCACACTGCTCCATTCGGATGAACCGGGCGCGGGCTTTAGAGGACGTCGCTCACACGGGCGGCGCGCGGGATCCGCGCCTTGGCACTCGGGAGGATCAGGTAGAGCATCAGGAAGAAGCCGGCCATCGTGTAGGCGATGGCGAAAAGCGTCCCGGCCCAGTCGTGGAAGAGGACGAGCGCCCGGTCCCCGAAGCGGTAGCCCATCCACACCGACCCGGTGATCCGCAGCACGTTGCAGACAGGATGAAGGCTCATCGCGGCGCTCATGGCGAACAGGCGGCGCGGCCACGGACCGTGCAGCACGAAGATCGCGATGACCGCGATGCGCCAGCATGGCGATGAGTGACGAGCAGTACGGCGTGAGCTCGGCCCGGAACGCGGCATGGTCGGCGGGCAGCACCTGGAACACGTGCCCGTTCACCGCGCTCGCCCGGTCGCCGAGGCGGCCCAGCAGCGTGAGTACGGCCGTCACCTCGAAGTCACGCACCGGCCCGCTCAGGGTGTAGAAGCCGATGAAGGCCACGGCGATGCCCATGCCCAGCGCGCTGAAGACAACGGCCCGGCGGCGGTTCACACCCGCACCCCCTCGGCCGTGCGCTGCGCCGGGACGGCTCGCCACGGCCGGGCTCGGCGCCGTCGATGGCCGACCACGAGGAGCGGGTGGTCTTCACCCAGGAGTAGGACCTGCCGAGCAGGCCGTCGACCCACGCCTTGGTGCAGATGACCATGAACAGGAGGAAGATCGGCACCATCCAGGCGATCGACCACGCCGCTCGGCGCGGCGCGCGCCCGACGATCAGACCCGACGGCCAGCTCGCAGAACGGCCCGGCGAACAGCAGCGCGGACAACGGGAGCAGCTCGAAGACGGTCACGTGTCGGGCCGACGCCGCCGATGCGCAGGGCGGTGGCAAGCAGGGTCAGGGCGCACAGCACCGGCACGTGGTAGACGAGAAGGAAGAGCATCGACTCCACCTTCTCCATCAGGGTCAGGTGCGGGGTCCGCAGCGACCAGCGACCGGTAGTCCCGCCACACCTGCTGGTGGCCGCGGGCCCAGCGGTAGCGCTGCCGGACGAACCGGGCCAGCGTGGTCGCCCCCTCCTCGGTGTCCACGGCGGTGATGTCGTAGCGGACCCGCTCGCCGAGCAGCACGACCCGCAGCGTGAGGTCGGTGTCCTCGGTCACGCTGTCCGGGTTCCAGCCACCCAGCCGGCGCAGGGTGGAGGCGCGGACCGCGCAGTTGGCGCCGCCGTACGCAGGGAGCTCGAACAGCGCCTGGCGGCCGTACTCGTTGACGAGGTAGCCGGAGAAGTAGTCGATGGCGATCGAGCGGGCGAGCCGGGAGTGCACCGAGTTGCGCACGATGCAGCGCCCCTGCACCGCCGAGACGCGCGGGTCCTGGAAGTGCCGGACCAGCCGGTCGATCACGTTGCGGCGCGGGATGTGGTCGGCGTCGAAGATCACGACGATCTCGCCCCGGGCCACCGCGGCGGCAGTGTTCAGCGCGCCGGACTTGCCGCCACCGGCACCCGGCGGCCGGTGCAGGACGCGCATGTGCCGCTCACCCGCGGTGAGCCGGTCCAGCAGCTCGCCGGTGCCGTCGTCGGAGCCGTCGTCGACCAGGACGATCTCGAGCCGGGACCTCGGGTAGTGCAGCGCCGCGAGGCCGCGCACGAGCGACCCCACGACGAGGGCCTCGTTGTGGCAGGCGACCAGGATGCTGACGTTCGGGCGGTACTCCAGGTCGACCTCGGGCACGCCGTACAGGTCGTTGGGTGCCCACCGGACCGAGGCGCAGGAGAACGCGACGTGGCGCAGGAAGAAGGCCATGAACGCGACGTTGACGAACACCGTGACGACGACGAGCGATGTCCCGATGCCCACCCACGCGACCAGGAAGGCGAGGACGGCCAGCAGGTAGAGGAACGTCCACGGCGCCGCGTCGTTGCGTCCCGGCAGGCGCACGGCTGCGCCAGGGGTCACGCCGCGGCCGGTCACGAGGGAACTGCCGAGAGAGCAGGCACTCCGGTCGTGTCCGAGTCGGCGAAGGAGGCATCCCGGACGGCGCGGCGCGCAGATGTCCCAGACGAAGCGGGGACTCTCGAACGCCTCGGCGTAGCAGACCTTGGCCCGGCTGCCCCAGTAGCGGGCACCGACCTCGATCTCCTCCAGGTCGACCATCGCGCACTGCATGACCTGCGACCAGTGCGCGCGGAGGGCCGCGAGCTTGCCCGACAAGGTGACCTCGACGTCGACG
Organism: uncultured Actinomycetota bacterium; assembly: GCA_963757295.1. GTDB lineage: Bacteria > Actinomycetota > Actinomycetes > JACCUZ01 > JACCUZ01 > JBDUAP01. The sequence goes on from CAVWQZ010000003.1 coordinate 68,135, forward strand.
TAGACGGTGGGGTCGAACGACGTGGTCGACGGCGACTGGTAGAAGAGCACCCGCTCGAGCCGGCGGCCGGCAGACAGGGCGGCGGCCGATGTCGCGACGTGGTCCTGGTGGCTGTCGCCGGGCGCGTGGGCGTAGATCACGTCGGCCTGGACCTGGCGGACCACGGCGTCGATGAGGGAGACGGCTTCGCGCCCGACCGGGATCGAGCCGTCCTCGCAGTGACCCCAGACCAGGCGCGCGCCGATGATCGCGGCCGCGTCCTCCTGCTCCCGGACCCGCGACGTCAGCCCCTGCGGGCCGTGCTCCCCCGGCGTCATCACCAGCATGGTGACCTCGTCGCCAGCGTTGACGTGGCGGAGCAGCGTCGCGCCACAGCCGAGCTCGATGTCGTCGGGGTGGGCCCCGATCGCCAGCACCTTCATGCCGACACCTCCCGGCCGAGGCGGCGAGACGCGAGCACGGGCAGGCCGATGACGAGCATCAGGGCGAGGCCGAGGAGCAGCGCCCGGCCGCTGCCGATGACGGAGACCGGCTTGGTCGGGCAGGCCGGCGTCGACGAGCCGGAGACGGCCTTGTTGTTGCCCAGCGTCCAGGTGCGGTTGCCGGCTGACGGTGGTCACGAAGACGTTGTGGTGCAGCCCCGGCGTGAACAGCGTCGGCTGACCCTGGTCGTCCGCGCCCGGATCCATCTTGTTCTTCCCGCCGAAGTCGATGTACAGGGTGTCCGAGCTCGGGTTGTTGTAGCCCCAGGCGATCGTGTTGGTGCCGTCGCCGTTGGACCAGACGCACTCGACGATCGGCGTGAGGTCCTTGCAGGCCGGGTCGCCCATCGGGGTGCAGTTGATCGTGGCGGCCTGGGCGGGGGCAGCCATCACGCCGACCGACAGCGTCAGCAGCACGCCCACGAGGGCAGCGCGCAGCAGCAGCCGTGGACCCCAGCGGGTCGGCCTACCGGTCGATCGCATCTGCCCGTGCTCCTGTCGACGAAGGACGTCCGTGCGGGCCAGAGTGCCGGCCTGGTTCGCCCTCTCGTGAGGTGCTTCGGCAGGTTGCGGGCGCAACTACATCCACCGGGCGGGGGGCCCGGACCGTCATCCGGACTAGCCCGTCCGGGTGACGGCACAGCAGAAGGGCCGGCGCCCCGCGGGGGGCACCGGCCCTTCTGGGTCAGACGTCAGCTCAGTCCTCGTCGCTCCCGTTGCCGTTGCCGTTGCCGGGGACGGGCATCGTCTTCTGCACCTGCATGAGGAACTCGGCGTTGCTCGACGTCTTCTTCATCTTGTCGAGCAGCAGCTCGAGAGCCTGCTGCATGTCCAGGGCGTGCAGGACGCGACGCAGCTTCCAGATGATCTGGAGCTCCTCGCGCGGCATCAGGATCTCTTCCTTGCGGGTGCCCGACGGGTCGACGTCGATGGCGGGGAAGATGCGCTTGTCCGCGAGCTTGCGGTCGAGCTTGAGCTCCATGTTGCCGGTGCCCTTGAACTCCTCGAAGATCACCTCGTCCATGCGCGAGCCGGTCTCGACGAGCGCGGTCGCCAGGATGGTCAGCGACCCGCCGTGCTCGATGTTGCGCGCGGCACCGAAGAAGCGCTTCGGCGGGTAGAGGGCGGTCGAGTCGACACCACCGGAGAGGATGCGCCCGCTCGCGGGGGCCGCGAGGTTGTAGGCACGGCCCAGCCGGGTGATCGAGTCGAGGAGTACGACGACGTCGTGCCCCAGCTCGACGAGCCGCTTGGCGCGCTCGATCGCCAGCTCGGCGACGATGGTGTGGTCCTCGGCCGGCCGGTCGAACGTCGAGGCGATGACCTCGCCCTTGACCGACCGCTGCATGTCGGTGACCTCTTCGGGACGCTCGTCGACCAGGACGACCATCAGGTGGCACTCGGGGTTGTTCTGGCTGATCGCGTTCGCGATCGCCTGCAGCACCATCGTCTTGCCGGCCTTCGGCGGCGACACGATCAGTCCACGCTGGCCCTTGCCGAGCGGGGCGACCAGGTCGATGACGCGAGTGGTCAGGATGCCGGGCTCGGTCTCGAGCCGCAGCCGGTCCTGCGGGTAGAGCGGCGTCAGCTTGTTGAACTCGACCCGGTTGCGCGACTTCTCCGGCTCGGCACCGTTGACGGTGTCGAGACGGACCAGGGCGTTGAACTTCTCCTTGCGCTCGCCCTCACGGGGGGCCTTGACCGACCCGGTGATGGCGTCGCCCTTGCGCAGCCCGCTCTTGCGGACCTGCGCGAGCGACACGTAGACATCGTTGGGGCCGGGCAGGTAGCCCGAGGTCCGCACGAAGGCGTAGTTGTCGAGGATGTCGAGGATGCCGGCCACCGGGACCAGGACGTCGTCCTCGTGGATCTCGGGCTCGGCCTCGTCGGGGGTGAACCCGTCGCGCCCACGGCCGCGGCTGCGGCTGCGGTCGCGGTAGCGGCCGCGGCGACGGCTGCGTCCACCGCCGCCGAAGTCGTCATCGTCGCGGTTGCGGTCGCCCTGCTGCTGGCGGTCGCCCTGCTGCTGGCGGTCGCCCTGCTGCTGACGCCCACCTGCTGCTGGCGGTCACCCTGCTGCTGGCGGTCACCCTGCTGCTGGCGGTCACCCTGCTGCTGGCGGTCGCCGCCGTCGCGCGGCCGGCGCTCCCGGCGCTGGCTGCCCGACCCGTCGCGGTTCTGCGACCCGGTGTCGGAGCCCGAGGGGGCGCTGCCGGCGCTGTCGGTGCTGTCGCTGCTGTCAGTGGTGGTGTCGCTGGTCCCGCGCTGCGAGGTCTCGGTGCCGCCCGGAGCGGACCGCTCGGCCCGCTGACGTCGGGGCCGGTCGCCCTCTGCTGGTGCGGATGTGGTGGAGCCGGCTGCGGTTTCCCCGCCGCCCTGGCGCTCCTTGATGGCCTCGATCAGCTGCCCCTTGCGCATCCGGGCAGTGCCGCTGATGCCGAGGTCTGCGGCAACCGCCTGCAGCTCGGGCAGCACCATGCCGGAGAGCCCGCCGGTGCGGCGCTTGCCCTTCGCGGTGGAGGCTGAGTCGGTGGCCTGGGTGTCCCCGCTCGCTCCCGCGGATCGCTCCGTCGGGACGTCGAGGACATCGGTGGTGTCGGACACGCTTGGTCCTTCCTCATTCGGCGGCGCCACGGCTGAAGGCCAGTGGCGGCCGGTCGTGCGTGCTCCCGGCCGAAGCCGGGGTCCGCCTTTGATCAGGCGGAGGTTCGTGGGAAATTCGTCATCAGACCTGAGAGGGGGGCCACGGTTCGTCCATGACGGTCGGGGGCGCCAGCTCCCAGGAATGGTGGCAGTGCACCGGCCTTATTCTTCTGCGGCGTCTGGTGCGATGTGAAGCCTAACACTTCCGGTGCCCGCAACGTTCCCGGACCGGTCAACCGGCGGGTCAGACGTCTCCCCGAGAGGTTCGACCAGCCGAGCACCGACGAGGTCCAGCGCCAGCCTGGTCACCGACCAGCCGGGGTCGGCGAGCGCCGGCAGGTCCGGCCGCTCGTCCGGCAGCAGGGCCAGCACGCTGGGACCCGCTCCTGACACGAAGGCAGCGACCCCTGCGGCGCGGAGCCGGTCCATCAACGCCGCCGTGGCGGGCATGGCCGTCGCACGATAGGGCTGGTGGAGCCGGTCCTCCGTCGCAGCCAGCAGCAGGTCAGGGCGCCGGGTCAGGGCAGCCACCGCCAACGCCGCCCGGCCCGCAGCGTGTGCCGCGTCGCGATGCGGGACCGTCTCCGGGAGGAGTCCCCGCGCCGTCTCGGTCGAGAGCCCGTCCGGCGGCACGAAGACCACCGCCCCGATCGTCGGCGCCGGATCGAGGCGTACGCCGTGCGCGCGTCCCCCGTCGGTCCACGCGATCGTGAACCCACCCAGCAGGCAGGCGGCGACGTTGTCCGGGTGCCCTTCCAGCTCGCCGGCGACGGCGAGCACGTCGGCCTGGTCGGTCCGGCCGTCACCGGTGAGCGCGGCTGCGGCCATCACCCCCGCCACGATGGCGGCGGCCGAGGATCCGAGCCCACGGCCCTGGGGGATGTGGTTGGCGCAGCGCACACTCAGTCCGGCCGGCACGGCCCCGAACCGCTCGAAGGCATCGCGCACGGTCCGGGCCACCAGGTGCGAGCCGTCGCGGGCCAGCACGTCCGCGCCCTCACCGGTGACCTCGACGGCGAGCCCTGGCGCGTCGGTCACCCGGACCGTGACCTCGTCGTACAGACCGAGAGCCAGTCCCAGGGAGTCGAAGCCCGGTCCGAGGTTCGCCGAGGTGGCCGGGACGACCACCGTCACCGACGTCCGCGTCACTCGAGCTGGTCACCGAGCTGACCAGGCCGAGCGCCGCCGCGGCCGCCGCCGCATCGGGCGGCACGGTCGTGGTGGTCACGACCAGTCCCGACAGCGCCGTCTCGACGTCCTTGAGCCCGTTGCCGGTCAGCGTGCACACGACCAGCTGACCCGGCTCCAGCAGGCCCTGCTCGAAACGCTGCAGCAGCCCCGCCACCGACGCTGCCGACGCCGGCTCCACGAACACACCTTCGCGAGCCGAGAGCAGTCGCTGCGCCGCGAGGATCTGGTCGTCGGTCACCGCCTCGATGACCCCGCCGGAGTCGTCGCGCGCCGCCACGGCCTGGCTCCACGACGCGGGGTCACCGATGCGAATCGCCGTCGCGACCGTGTCCGGCTCGGCCACCCGGTGCCCGGACACGATCGGTGCCGCGCCGGCGGCCTGGAAGCCCCACATCAGGGGCCGCTTCGAGCGGCCGTCCTCGGCGTACTCGACGTAGCCCTGCCAGTAGGCGGTGATGTTGCCCGCGTTGCCGACCGGCAGGCAGTGCACGTCGGGTGCGCGACCGAGTGCGTCGACGACCTCGAACGCCGCGGTCTTCTGGCCCTCGATCCGGAACTGGTTCACCGAGTTGACCAGCGAGACCGGATGCTCGTCGGCCAGCGCCCTGGCCACCCGCAGACAGTCGTCGAAGCCACCCTCGATCTGCAGCAGCCGGGCGTCGTGCACCAGCGCCTGCGCCAGCTTCCCGGCCGCGATCCGGCCGTGCGGGACCAGGACCACGCACTCGATGCCCGCCTTCGCGGCGTAGGCAGCGGCGGACGCACTCGTGTTCCCCGTCGACGCGCAGATGACGGCCTGCGCGCCCTCCATGAGCGCCTGGGAGATGGCCACGGTCATCCCGCGGTCCTTGAAGGAGCCGGTCGGGTTCGCGCCCTCCACCTTGAGATGGACCTCGCAGCGGGTGAGCTCGGAGAGGTGCTCGGCCAGCACGAGCGGGGTGCCGCCCTCGCCGAGCGTGATGGCCGGCGTCCACGGCCCCGGCAGCCGGTCGCCGTACTCCGCGATCACGCCGCGCCAGGGTTGCGCCATCACTGACCCTCCACGCGCATCACGCTGAGCACGTCGCGCACGACGTCGAGCCCGCGCAGCGCCTCGACCGTCGCCGACAGCGACGCGTCGGGCGCCTGGTGCGTCACGATGACCAGCTCTGCGTCGTCGGTGCCGTGCTTGGCCTGCCGCACGGTCTCGATCGACACACCGTGCTCGGCGAACGCCGTCGCGACCTGCGCGAGCACACCGGCGCGGTCGGCCACGTCGAGGCTGACGTGGTAGCGCGTGCTGGTGTCCCCCATCGGGCGCACCCGCAGGTCCGCGTACGACGACTCGCCCGGCCCGCGCCCGCCGTTCACCTTGTGCCGGGCGACGGCGACGACGTCGCCCAGGACGGCACTGGCCGTGGGCGCGCCGCCCGCACCCTGGCCGTAGAACATCAGCCCGCCGGCCGCCTCGCAGTCGACGAAGACCGCGTTGAAGGCGCCGCCGACACTGGCCAGCGGATGTGTCTTCGGGATCATCGCGGGGTGGGCGCGGACGCCGACGCTGCGACCGTCGTCGGACACCTCGGCGATGGCGAGCAGCTTGACGACGCAGCCCATCTCGCGGGCACTCGCGATGTCCGCCGACGTCACGTCGGTGATGCCTTCGCGGTGCACGTCCGCTGCAGTCACGTTGGTGTGGAACGCCAACCCGGCGAGGATGGCCGCCTTGGCCGCGGCGTCGAAAGCCTCCACGTCCGCGGTCGGGTCGGCTTCGGCGTAGCCGAGCGCCTGCGCCTCCTCGAGCGCCTCCACGAACCCGGCGCCGCTCTCGGTCATCCGGGTGAGGATGTAGTTCGTCGTGCCGTTGACGATGCCGAGGACCCGACGGACGCGGTCGCCGGCCAGTGACTCCCGCAGCGGCCGCAGGATGGGGATGGCGCCCGCCACCGCCGCTTCGTAGTAGAGGTCACCGCCGTGCTTCTCGGCAGCGGCGAACAGGGTGGCGCCGTCCTCGGCGAGCAGCGCCTTGTTGGCGCTGACGACCGAGGCGCCGGCCTCCAGGGCGGCGAGCACGAGCGAGCGGGCCGGCTCGATGCCGCCGATGACCTCGATGACGATGTCGATGTCGCCGCGGGTGACCAGCGCATGGGCATCCGACGTGAAGAGCGCAGGGTCGACCGGGAGATGCCCACGGTCGCGGCCCGGCCGTCGTACGGCGATCCCGGCCAGCTCGAGGGGCCGGCCCACCCGGGCGGCCAGGTCGTCGGAGTGCTCGGTGAGCAGGCGCGCGACCTCGCTGCCGACCACGCCACAGCCGAGCATGGCGATCTTCAGCGAGTCCATGCCGGCAAGCCTGTCAGAGTCGGGCGCCTCGGCGCGTGGTCTGGCCGCGATCCGAGAGCCCGTGCCGCGGTCAGCGGACGACGTGGATGTTGAAGTCGCCGGTGCCGAGCGCCCCCATCAGCGAGAGCCACAACGGCAGGTAGGACTCGAGCCCGCGGGCGGACCCGATGCCGCCGAGGTCGTGGATGGCCGAGGCCGGCCAGCCGAAGCTCTCGAGCAGGTCCGTCACCTCCCGCTTGGCTGCCTCGTCGTCGCCGGCCATCAGCACGTCGTGGTCACCCGGAACGCGAGCCGGGTCCACCATCACCTGGCAGTTCATGGTGTTCAGCGCCTTCACCACCCGGGCGGCCGGGAACTCGCGCTGGATCTGCTCGCCGAGGCTGTCGTCGTTGACCACGGAGAGCCGCGGCGGGAAACCGCCCGAGAAGTCCAGCGGGTTGGCCACGTCGAGCAGCGTCTTCCCGGCGAGGTTGTCCGCACCGGCCGCGCGCAGCGCCTCCACGGACGCCACTCCGGCCGTTGCGTTGACGATCAGCTCGCCGTGGGCCGCGGCGTCGGCGAAGCTGCCCTGGGCGGCGCGCTCGGGGAACCGCTCGCTCCAGGCGACCGCCTTGTCGTTGCCCGCACTGCGCGCGCCCATGACGACGTCGTGCCCGACCTCCACCAGCTTGGTGGCGAGCGTCTCGCCGACCATGCCTGTCCCGAGGACACCGATGCGCATGACGTTCTCCTTCGTGTTCTCAGTCCCCCATGACGAGACCCTCGATGGTGTGCGACTGCACGAGCGGCTGCAGCTCGGGGACGACCGAGGCGTGCAGGTGGCCGAGCAGCTCAGGTGGCAGTGTCGCCGCGTAGTCGGTGCTCAGCTGCAGTCCGTGCGGCCCGGGATCCACCTCGGGGGCGATGACGCCGAGGATGAGCACCGGTCGAGCAGCCGCCGACCGGTTGGGGGTGCCCCGATGGATGGTGAGGCCGCTGCGAACCGACATGTCACCCAGCCTCGGCATCCGGGGTTGCCGCAGGCCGTCGTAGCGCTCCGTCTGTGACGTCGTGGGGAACATCTCGTGGTCGAACTGCGACCCGTCGTCCCAGTGCGTGCCCGGTGCGATCTCGAACGGGCCCATCTCCGGTGTCACGTCCACGGCGGTGAGGTTGAAGGCGAGACTCGTGAGGCGTCTCTCGTCGCGCGTCGCGTCGGGCATCGGGAAGTCCCGGTGCCAGGGCTGGTAGCGCGACTCCGGAAGGGGCACGTCGAACGCGACCTCGACGACGAGCCACTCGGGCCCGAGCACCTCGGCGCTCAGCGCGGTGACGACCGGATGTGTCACGAGGTCGACGAACCCGCGCAGCCGCTCCGGGTGGACCGTGAAGTAGAACCGGTTGGTGCCTCTGTTGACCGTGCCGTCGGGGCGGCTGCGTGCATCGGCGAAGAGCCCCTCGAAGTCCTCGAGCAGTGCCTCACCCCACGCGCGGGGCAACGCGCCCGGGACACCGGCGATGCCGTCCTGGTAGACCGCGTCCCGCAGCTGGGTGACCTGGGTGCCGAGGTCGGCACTGGCGGTCGTCATGGGCACCATCCTTCCGACGACTGAGGGGCCGCCCGGAGGCAGCCCCTCAGTCGATCACGAGATGCCGGTCAGCAGGCAAGCACCGCCCGGATCCGGGTGGCATCCGCCGTCAGCGCTGCCGCCGTGGCCGGCGAGATCTTCTTGCCGGTCTGCGCGCGCACCAGATCCAGGTAGCGACTGCAGGTGCGTGCAGGTCGCCGCCGTGTGACCCGGCGCGAGGCTGGCCAGGCCGCCCGCGCCTTGTCGGCCAGCGCCGTGCCCGGTGCCTGAGCCGGTGGACGCAGCGATCAGGTCGCTGGAGCTGGGCGGCGGCACCGCGGACCGTGACGGTGAACGTCGCCGACCCGATGTTGCCCGCGTCATCCGTCGCGGTGCAGGTGACCGTCGTCGTCGCGATCGGGAACGTCGACCCGGAGGCCGGAGTGCAGACCGGTGTGATCGGACCGTCCACGGCGTCCAGTGCCGAGGCCGAGAAGCTGACCGGTGCGCCGGCCGGGCTGACCGCGTTGACCGTGATGTTGGCCGGCACGGTGACCACCGGTGCGGTCGTGTCGACGATCTCGAAGTCGACCGCGGAGATGTCGAAGTAGACGTTGCCGACCGCCTCGACCTTGATCCGCGCCTTGTCCGCCACGACTTGGGGCAGCGTCACCGTCTCGCGAGCCGTCGTTGGCCGTGCGTCGCGGCCAGGACGTGCGGGTAGGTGTAGCCGCCGTCGACCGACAGGCTGATCTTCACCGCAGACGTGCTGACCGGCGGCAGGTCCGTGCCCGCCACGTCCCAGGTGACGGCCTGCGTCGAGCCTGCGGACAGGTCCTCGCCGCCGCTCTGTGACGTGACCAGGAACGGCCCCGCCGCCGGCGCGAGGACGAGCCGCGTGTCGGCGCTGCCGACCCCACCGCCGCCCGGCGTGCCGTCGCGGGCCGTCAGCCGGAAGTTCAGCGACGCGGGCGCAGCGTTGACGCCCGCGAACCCGACGTAGCGGCTGTCGGCAGGAACTCGGAGTAGCAGTCGATGGTGGGGATCGGCACGTTGGACGCGTTGCCCGTCGGGGGCTGGGGCGGCGGGTCCGGGCAGGTGCCGGTGACCGCGTTGGTGTTGTTGGCCAGGATCTGCGGCAGGTCGGGGAACACCCGGGTCGGGTCGGTCCGACGATGTTCAGCCCCGGGGAGGGCGTCTGCAGAGTGCCTTCCGGTGTGACGTTCGCGTCGGTGCCGAACTGCCGGAACAGCGGCCCGTTGAGCTTGGTGTTGCTCACCAGTGACGGTCCCGGCACGCCGACCCGCCGCGGTCCTTCTGCTCCCACATGTAGGTGAGCGTCGCGTTGCCGTCGGAGTCGGTGGCGCTGCCCGTCAGCGCGAACGGCGTGCGGCGCGGGATGGTGTACTCCGCCGGCGCGGTGACGACCGGCGCGTGGTTGCCGTTCTCGACCGCCGTGTGGCCGCCGTTGTCGATCGGGCCGCCCTTGGCCGTCTCGCCGACGAAGCCGGAGGCGCCGGACGCGTTGAGCACCAGGGACTCCACGTTGGTGCCCGCCAGTGGCCCGGCGTGGCCCCGCCGCTGAACGTCACCTGGAAGCCGAAGTCGTTGAGCGCGCCCGGCGCCGCCGCACGCCGCGACGGTGACGGTCCCCGGCACCGGTGATCGCCTCGATCGCGGCGTCGATGCCGGCAGTGGTGTAGTTCGTGCCCCGCATGATCGGGGCCGTCGTCGCGCCGCCGAAGGACAGCGTGAACGAGTCGCCGTGCCGTCGAAGTCGCGCAGCGAGACGGTCTGCACCTCGTTGATCGCCGGACGGATCGACGTCATGTAGGCGGTGATCTCCTGGAAGCTGCGCTGCGACCAGTAGGGGTCGCTGTGCGGCTGCAGGTTGTCCTGCCGGCAGATGCCGGCGTAGGCCATGATCGACGATCCGGAGCCCGGCTCGACCGAGGTGGCGGCCTGGGTTGCCGCCGAGCAGTTGGGCTGGGTGCCGTTGAAGGTGTGGTTGCCGCCGAACTGGTGACCCATCTCGTGCGCCACGTAGTCCACGGCGAAGAAGTCGCCGACCGGGTTCGGCAGGCCGGTGCAGCCCCGCGCCTTGCCGTTGCCGCCGACGACGTCGAGGCAGGCGACGCCGCCGCCGTTGATGCCGAGGCCGATGTGCCCGACGTCGTAGTTGCTGGCGCCGATGAGCTGGCCGAGCACGATCCGGTTGCGGTTGAGCAGTGCCGCCGGTGCAGCCGCAGCGAGCTCGACGCCGCTGCTCGTGGTGTAGCAGGGCGCCGAGCCGCAGGGCCCGTTCGGCTCGGTCGCCAGCGCGGCGGTGTTCAGGTTGGTCTTGTCGGTGTCGTTGATCGAGGACCAGCCGGATCGGCCGTCTCGTCCTCGTAGATCTGGGTGACCCGGTTGATCAGCGTGACCTTCGCCGCGGTCACGTTCGCCGCGCCGAAGTAGGTGGCGTACGACGGGTCGGTGACCAGCGCGAGCCGGTAGGTGCGCAGCGTGACGGCGGGGCCGACCGGGACTGCCTCGGCCGACACGCCGTCCTGCAGCGCCTCCGCCGTGGACGCGACGTCCTCCCGCTCCTCGAACGCCTCGTCCGGCGTCGCTCAGGTCGCGCGCGAAGTAGCTGGCGTAGACGCTCTGGTCCTGCTGGTAGTACGGGTCGATGTACCACGCGCCACGCGGCGAGCAGCACCGAGGCGTGGAAGCCGAGCGGGCGTGAGGTCCGCGCGGATCCGTCGCGGTCGGGTCGTCGATGCCCGTGCCGGCGTAGGTCTTGATGTCCGGGTGCTTGGCGGCGAGGCCCGCCTCCATGACCGAGGTCTCCTGGAGCGCGAAGCGCTGCATGCTGCCGTCAGGGCGCGGGCAGCGAGACCACGAGCGGGTCCACCGCAGCAGCCGCCGTGTCCTCCTGCGGCGCGTCCTCCAGCGTCGACTCCATGCTGGATCGGTCCAGGGAGTAGGTCGGGGCGCCGTCAGCCGTGATCTCGGCCGGGTGACCGTTCTTGGTCTTCGCCGGCTTGCCGGACAGCTGCTTCCAGTGGCCGTGGGCGGCGCTCTGTGGCCGCCTGCTCCTCCGCGCTCGCGCTGCCGCTGATCATCAGCACGGGCACGAGGCCCAGCACCAACACCGCGGAGACGACACTCGCCAGGCGCCGGCGACGGCGGACCTGGCGAGCTGAGGACGTGCGTGGCTGTGGCGTCGAGGAGTTCCTCAACGTGCCTCCCGATCTTGGGACGCGCGATGTCAGGCCCCGGATCTCAAGGCGTCCGCGCAGTCGTCTACCCGTATGGACCCGCCGAACCTAAGCCTGCTCGCGGGCCGAGGCCATGGTCACTAATGACTAGAAAACGCCCGATTCCGTCGCGGCGACGTCCAACGCCAGCAGATCGTCCACCGTCTCCCGCCGCAGGAGCACCCGGGCCGCGCCGTCGGACACCGCCACGACGGGCGGCCGGGGCAGGTGGTTGTAGCTGCTGGCCATCGACCGGCAGTAGGCACCCGTCGCGGCCACGGCCAGCAGGTCACCGGCGCGGACGTCGCCCGGCAGCCACGCGTCCTTGACGACGATGTCGCCGCTCTCGCAGTGCTTCCCGACGACCCGGGCAAGCATCGGCTCGGCGTCGGACGACCGGTTGGCCAGCGCGACCGAGTAGTCCGCGTCGTACAGCGCCGTGCGGATGTTGTCGCTCATCCCGCCGTCGACCGAGACGAACGTCCGCAGGCCCGCCACCGGCTTGACCGTGCCGACCTCGTAGACCGTGACGGTCCCGGGACCGACGATGCCGCGGCCCGGCTCGATCGCGAGAGCGGGCACCTCGATGCCGTACGACGTGCACTCCCGCTCGACGATGCTCCGCAGCGACCGGCCCATCTCCACGACGTCAACCGGGTCGTCAGCGCTGGTGTAGGCGATGCCGAAGCCGCCGCCGAGGTTGAGCTCGGGCAGCTCGACACCGAGCTCGTGGCGGACCTCGGCGAGCAGCCCCACCACCCGGTGGGCCGCGACCTCGAAGCCGCCCGCGTCGAAGATCTGCGACCCGATGTGCGAGTGCAGGCCGACCAGCTCCAGCCCCGGCGCTGCGTGCACGCGGCGCACGGCGTCGAGGGCATCGCCGCCGGCGAGGGAGAAGCCGAACTTCTGGTCCTCGTGGGCGGTGGCGATGAACTCGTGGGTGTGCGCCTCGACCCCGACCGTCGTCCGGACCAGCACCCGCTGGCGGACCCCGCGCTCGACGCACAGCTCGGACAGGCGGGCGATCTCCTCGGTCGAGTCCACGACCACGCGACCGACGCCGGCGTCCAGGGCGGCGGCGAGCTCGGCCACCGACTTGTTGTTGCCGTGCAGCAGGATCCGCTCGCCCGGGAAGCCGGCCCGCACGGCCACGGCCAGCTCCCCGCCGGTGCACACGTCCAGCCCGAGGCCCTCCTCCTCGACCCAGCGAGCCACCGCCGTGCAGAGGAAGGCCTTCGCCGCGTAGTAGACCTGCGCCCCACCGAACGCGCCGCGGTAGTCCCGGCACCGCTGGCGCAGGTCGCTCTCGTCCAGGAAGAAGGCCGGCGTCGCGTGCTCGGCCGCAAGCGCGCGCAGGTCGTGACCGCGCAGGGTCAGCTCGCCCCCGTCGGACCGCGCCATGCCGAGCGGCCAGACCGCCGGGTCGAGCAGGTTCAGGTCGCTCGGCGGGCCGCCGCGGGGGGTCTCGTGGGCGAGCTCACCGGACCGCGGACCTGCCGGGTGGACGGGCACGCCGGGCTACATCCGCTCGGGGGCGTTGACGCCGAGCAGCGCGAGGCCGTTGGCCAGCACGACGCGAGTCGCCTCGACGAGCCAGAGCCGGGCCCGGTGCAGGTCGGTGACCTCCTCGTCGCCGCGGGGAAGCACCCGGCAGGCGTCGTAGAACCGGTGATAGGTGCCGGCCAGCTCCTCGAGGTAGCGCGCGACCCGGTGCGGCTCGCGCAGCTCGGCGGCCGTCGCGATCACCTGCGGGAACTCGCCGAGGACGCCGAGCAGGTCGCCCTCCCGCTCGTGGTCGAGCAGCTCGGGGTGGAACGCGTCGGCATCGCCGCGGTCGAGGCCGAGGTCGGCGGCGTTGCGGAGCAGGCTGGCGATCCGGGCATGCGCGTACTGCACGTAGAAGACCGGGTTGTCGTTGGTGCGCCGGGCCCACATGTCCAGGTCGAGGTCGATCGGGCTGTCCGCCGAGTAGCGACCCAGCGCGTAGCGGCCGGCGTCCGCGCCGATCGCCGCCACCAGCTCCTCGAGGGTGACCGTGGTGCCCGCGCGCTTGCTCATCCGCAGCGGCTGCCCGTCCTTGAACAGGTTGACCATCTGCCCGATCAGGATCTCCAGGTTGACGTCGGGGTCGTCGCCGTAGGCGGCGGCCAGCGCCTTGTAGCGACCGACGTAGCCGTGGTGATCGGCGCCGAGCATGATCACGACCTTGTCGAACCCGCGCTCGCGCTTGTCCAGGTAGTAGGCGGCGTCGGCGGCGAAGTAGGTCCACTCACCGTCGGCCTTGACCAGCACCCGGTCCTTGTCGTCGCCGAAGGTGGTCGTGCGCAGCCAGGTGGCGCCGTCCTTCTCGAAGACGTGGCCCTGGTCGGACAGCCGGCTCAACGCCGCCGTCAGCTCGCCCTTGTCGTGCAGGTCCTTCTCGTTGAAGTAGACGTCGAAGCGGACCCCGAAGTCGGCGAGGGACTGGCGGATCTCCGCGAACATCAGCGCCATGCCCTCGCGCCGGAACGTCGCCAGCGCCGACTCCTCGTCGCCGTCCAGGACGGTGGGGTCGGCCGCCACGACTGCGGCCGCGATCTCCCCGATGTAGTCGCCGCCGTAGCCGTCCTCGGGTGTCGGCTCGCCCCTCGCCGCGGCCAGCAGGGACATGGCGAACCGGTCGATCTGCACCCCGGCGTCGTTGAAGTAGTACTCGCGCACGACCTCGGCGCCCGTGTGCTGGAGGACCCGGGCCAGGGCGTCACCGACCGCCGCCCACCTCACATGGCCGAGGTGCAGCGGCCCGGTCGGGTTGGCGGAGACGAACTCGAGGTTGAAGCGGTGCCCGGCCAGGATCTGCGAGCTGCCGTAGGCCGAGCCGGCAGACACGACGGTGCGCGCGAGCTCCCCCTGGGCGGCCGAGTCCAGGACGATGTTGAGGAAGCCCGGGCCCGCGACGTCGACCCGGGCGACGCCGGGTGCCTCGCGCAGATGCGCAGCGATCGCCTCGGCGACCTCGCGCGGCGGGCGGCCGGCCGGCTTCGCCAGCTGCAGCGCGATGCTCGTCGCGTAGTCGCCGTGCTCCTTGACCTTCGGCCGCTCGATCTTGACCTCGGCGGGCGGCTGCGACGGCGAGCTCGCCGGAGTCCACGGCGGTGCGTACGGCGGCTGCTACCGCGTCGGCGAGCTCGGCTGGGGTCACCCCCGAACGTTATCCGAGCAGGTCAGGACGCCTTGCGCGCGATCAGATCGCGGATGGTGCGCACCAGCGACTCGGGGTCGAACGGCTTGGTGACGTAGGCGTCGACACCGGCGGCCTCGCCGCGCCGCAGGTCGATCTCCTGCGCGGACGCCGTCACCATGGCGATCTTGACTCCGGCGGTTCGCGGGTCGGCGCGCAGCCGGGCCACCGTGGCCAAGCCGTCCATGCGCGGCATCTTCACGTCGATCGTGATGACGTCGGGCCGCACGTCATGGATCTTGTCGAGGGCGTCCTGGCCGTCGACGGCGGTGACCACCTCGAACCCCTCGAACTCGAGGTTCATCGTGATCAGCTGACGGATGACCTCGCTGTCGTCGATGACGAGCACCCGCCCGAGAGCCTCCATGGATCGAGGCTAGCCGCCATCGGCTCCGCGGGAGGCGGAACCCTGCGGCTGGTAACGTTTGAGCGTCCCGGGCCCCCGTAGCTCAGGGGATAGAGCATCGCCCTCCGGAGGCGGGAGCGTAGGTTCGAATCCTACCGGGGGCACCCTTTCTCACCTCACCGCGCGGGCTCCGCGCCGGCCCGGTTTCCCCCGCTCCGCATTGGGAACGGTCGGGCATCACCCACTCCAGGGCCGCTAGCGGGAGGACTTCCATGGACGCCATCGTTCTGCTCAAGGACGACCACAAGACCGTTGAGAAGCTGTTCAAGCAGTTCGAGAAGGCCGGCGACAACGCCGCCAAGACCAAGCGGGACCTCGTGGACCAGATCATCGAGGAGCTCTCGGTGCACGCCTACATCGAGGAGCAGGTCTTCTACCCGGTGGCCCGCGAAGCCGTGCCGGAGACCGAGGACCACGTCCTGGAGAGCCTCGAGGAGCACCACATCGTCAAGTGGGTCCTCGAGGAGCTGCGCGACATGGACCCCGAGGACGAGCGCTTCGACGCCAAGGTGACGGTGCTGATGGAGAACGTCCGGCACCACGTCGAGGAAGAGGAGCAGGACTGGTTCCCGGAGGTGCGCAAGGGGCTCGGCCGCAAGAAGCTGCAGGAGCTCGGCGACCAGCTGGAGAAGGCCAAGATCGACGCCCCGCGCAACCCACGGCCGACCGCACCCGACGAGCCGCGCTGACGACTCGCCCTGCGCGCTCAGCCCGCCCGCCGCCCCCGCCCGGTGACGAGGTCACGCACCCGGTCCACCAGACCGACCGCCGGACCCAGCACCAGGTTGAGGGGCGGCCGGTCGGGGGCGCCGGGGTGCGGCCGCGTCGGCACGATCTTCTTCACTGTCGTCACCGCGCGGCCGAGGGTCTCCAGGTCCTCGGCCGGCGCGGAGGCGGCGAGCATCGGGAAGTAGGTCCCCTCCTCCTCGGCCACGTGCTCGCGCACCTCGGCCATCAGGTCGGCGACCAGCCGGTCGAAGAACGGGTCGTCCGCGTCGAGACCCTGCAGCTGCTTCATCGAGCGCTCGGCCGCCGAGTGCTCCTCGATCTCGCGGTCGGCGATCGCGTCACCATCGGGCAGGAACCGTCGGAACGCGGGGTAGACGTAGACCTCCTCCGCCTCCGCGTGGCGCACCAGCTCCCGGATCGCCCGGTCGGCGAGACGCTTGCGTTCCGGGTTGCCCGGTGCGAGCTGCTCGATCCGGACGAAGAGCCCCTCGACCTCGCGGTGGTCCTCGGTGAGGACGCTGATCACATCTCGCCGGTTGGTGTCATGCCCGTCGGTGTCATGGGCCCCGGACTACCCCCGGCAGGCATGCGGAAACGGCGCGTTAGGTTGGCGAGCATGACGACGGCAGCTGACCTGTTCGCCCGCCACCAGCAGACCCTGGCCCGCGCACTGGCGGCCACCCGCGACCGCACCTACTGGTCGGCCTACCCGGAGAGCCTCAAGGCGTACGGCGAGGATGGAACCGTCGGACCGGCGGCGGACGGGAAGGCCGCGTTCGAGGGCTACCTGGGCAAGCCGTTCCCGTTGCAGCAGCTCCGGGAACGGCACCGGCGGCGCTGGCGGCACCGACGGCGAGGTGCCCGGCGAGCGCTCGCCGTACGGCCTGGACCTGGGTGTCACCTATCCGCACCTGGACAGCGACCGCGCGATCGAGGCCGCACTGGCCGGGCTGCCGGCCTGGCGCGACGCCGGACCGGACGCGCGCGCAGGGGTCTGCCTGGAGATCCTGGCGCGCATCAACGCGCGCAGCCACGAGATGGCGGCCGCGGTCATGCACACCTCCGGTCAGGCCTACGCGATGGCGTTCCAGGCCGGCGGACCGCACGCCCAGGACCGGGCGCTGGAGGCCATCGCCTACGCCTACGCGGAGATGACCCGGCACGTGCCGGAGGCCGTGTGGGAGAAGCCGCAGGGCAAGCGTCCGCCGCAGCGGATGACCAAGCGCTTCGCCGTCGTGCCGCGCGGTGTCGCACTCGTCATCGGCTGCAACACGTTCCCGACGTGGAACTCCTACCCCGGGCTGTTCGCGAGCCTGGTCACCGGCAACCCCGTGCTCGTCAAGCCGCATCCGCGTGCGGTGCTGCCGCTGGCCATCACGGTGCTGGTGGCACGCGAGGTGCTGACCGAGGCGGGCTTCTCCCCCGACCTGGTGCTGCTGATGCCCGAGCAGGAGGGCGAGGGGCTGGCCAAGACGCTGGCGATGCGCCCGGAGGTGCGGGTCATCGACTACACCGGCTCCAGCGCCTTCGGCGAGTGGCTGGAGCACAACGCCGCGCCACGCGTCGGTCTTCACCGAGAAGGCCGGCGTCAACTCGGTGGTCCTGGACTCCACCGACGACTACCGCGGGCATGCTGGCGAACCTCGCGTTCTCGTTGTCGCTCTACAGCGGGCAGATGTGCACGACCCCACAGAACCTGCTGCTGCCACGCGACGGCATCACCGCCGACGGCGAGCACAAGTCGGTCGACCAGGTCGCGCAGGACCTCGCCGCCGCCGTCGACGGGCTGCTCGGCGACGACGCGCGGGCCACGGCCCTGCTCGGCGCGGTCGTCAACCAGGGCGTGCTCGACCGGCTCGACGCGGCCACGGCGTACGGCGAGGTCGTGCTCGGCTCGCGGGAGGTGAAGCATCCCGAGTTCCCGGAGGCGACGGTGCGCACACCGCTGGTGGTCCGCCTCGACGTCGAGGACCGCGAGCACTACCTGCAGGAGTGCTTCGGTCCGGTCGCGTTCCTGATCACGACCGAGAGCACCGAGCAGTCGATCACCGTGCTCCGCGAGAGCGTCCGCGAGCAGGGCGCGATCACGGCCTCGGTCTACTCCACCGACGAGGACGTGCTCCGGGCCGCCGAGGCCGCCGCGCTGGACGCCGGTGTCGCGCTGTCGTGCAACCTCACCGAGACGGTCTACGTCAACCAGTCGGCCGCGTTCTCCGACTTCCACGCGACCGGCGCCAACCCGGCGGCGAACGCGGCGCTCACCGACGCCGCCTACGTGGCCAGCCGGTTCCGGATCGTGCAGTCGCGCCGGCACCTTTCCCCAGCTGACCAGGAGTCGGCCGAACCGGCCTGACGCGAACCGCCACAGACTTCTCGACCGGCGTTTTGAGCGTGAACATCAGGGCAAAGCGGGCTCCGTTGATGTTTTCACTCAAACCCGGAGGTAACTCGTGTCCGTTCCATCCGTGATCCACGCGGTGGACTTCGAGCAAGGCGTGTCCGACGCCTGGTCGAACATCGCCACCTTCATCCCCAAGCTGCTCTTCTTCGGCATCGTCCTGGTCGTCGGCTACTTCCTCGCGAAGATTCTGGCCAAGGCCACCAACGGCATCCTCGAGCGGGTCGGCTTCGACAACGCGGTCGAGCGCGGCGGCGTCAAGCAGGCACTGGCCAAGAGCCAGTACGACGCCTCGGACATCGTCGCCAAGCTGGTGAAGTACGCCGTGATCCTGTTCACCTTGGTGATCGCGTTCAACGTGTTCGGGCCCAACCCGATCAGTGACCTGCTGCAGGACGTCATCGCGTTCCTGCCCAAGATCATCGTCGCGATCGTCATCGTCGTGGTTGCCGCGGCCATCGCCAAGGCCGTCAAGGACCTGATCTCCAACATGCTCGGTGGCCTGTCCTACGGCAACGTGCTCGCCAACATCGCCTCGATCTTCATCCTGTTCCTCGGCGTGATCGCCGCGCTGAACCAGGTCGAGGTCGCGACCACCGTCACGACCCCCGTTCTGATCACCATCCTCGCGACCATCGGCGGCGTGATCATCGTCGGCGCCGGCGGCGGGCTCATCCGGCCGATGCAGAACCGGTGGGAGGGCTGGCTGAACACCGCCGAGCGCGAGACGCAGAACGTCAAGGCTCAGGTGCGTCAGTCCGGTGGCATGAAGGCCCAGGCCGGTCAGCTCAAGGACCAGTACATGGACAGTGACCAGACTCAGTACGCCGACAGCGGCAACGGCCACACGGAGTCGGTGGACGTGCGCACCAACTACGACCCGTCACTGGAGACGCGTCAGCTCTAGGACACGTCAGCTGGCTGCTGGCCCTGGCGATGTCGCCAGGGCCAGCAGCCGTGTCAGGTCCGCCAGCACATCCTCGAGCGAGTCGAACACCTCGACCGCACCGGCAGCGCGCAGCTCGTCGGCCCCGAAACCCCCCGTGCGCACCTCCACGGCGGGCAGCCCGAGCCGCCCGGCCGCCACCGCGTCCCAGGTCGAGTCACCGAACGTCACCGCGGCCGGGCTCCCGACCCGCTCGAGCGCGACCGCGAGCAGGTCGGGGTCAGGCTTGGTGTCGTCGACGTCCTCGGAGGTGGTCCAGGAGTCCGCGAGGTCGCGGGCCCCCAACAGGTCCACGAAGTGCTCGACATGGTCGGGCTTGCCCGGAGCTGGCGAGCACGAGGGTGGCGCCGGACTCCTTCACCGCGGCGAGGAGCTCGGTCGCAGCGGGTACGGCGACCACCTCGCCGATCAGCTCGTCGAACTCCTGCTTCCACCCCTGCCGGATCGCCTCCCCGTGCGCCTCCTCGACGGCGGCACCGGCCACGGCCGCCACGAGCTTGTCGCCCCCCATCCCGATGTGCCGGTGGATCTGCCAGAGCGGCTGCGGCGCGTCGTACCGGAGGAACGCCCGGTGCCACGCGAGCACGTGCTGGTAGTTGGAGTCGACCAGCGTGCCGTCGACGTCGAAGACCGCGCACCGCGCCATGGGCACCCCTCTCGTTTTGCATCGCCTTGCCCCCGTGTGGAGCGATTCACACAGGCTGCTCGGGGTATCCGGCTGCCATGCCGAGCAGCGTGGCCCGACTCGTCGGGCTGGACCACGAGCGGATGATCCGCCTCCTCAAGCGCGCCTGCGCCCAGGGCCCCAACCAGCAGCGCTGGCGCGACGAGTTCACCGCGCTGCTGCGCGCGCACCGGGTGGCCGAGCGGGAGGAGCTGCTGGCCGAGGTCGGCCGCGTCCTCCCGGAGCTCGGGCCGGAGGCCTCCCGCCAGAACCAGACCGACCGCGACCTGGACCGGCTCGCGGAGGAGGTCGCCGACGCCGACGTCTCGGCCGAGGAGTTCGCCGACCTGTGCGGCCGGACCCGGGACGCGGTCGCTGCCCACGGCGAGGCCCTGCGGGTCGCCGTGGTCGAGCCGTTGGCGCGGACCGTCGGCCGCAAGGAGATGCGCATGCTCGGCGGCCGCTACGAGCGGCGGCGGGACGAGGAGCTGCGCGAGTCCGAGGGGCAGACGCCCCCGCCGCGCCGCCTGGACGTGACGCGGGCCGAGCTGTACGAGCTCGCCAGGAGGGCCGGCATCGAGGGCCGCTCCGGCATGAGCCGCGACCAGCTGATCAGCGAGCTGCAGCGTCGACAGAACCACTGACGACAGAACCACTGACCACCACCCGACGACCGCGGAGCGGAGACCAGATGGCGACACCGGACGGCACGACGGAGGCGACCGACCTCGGCGATCGGCTGGCCGCGGAGAAGAAGGCCTACGCCGGCGACGAGGATCGTCCGCTCGAGGGCTATGTCGCCGCCATGGCGACCTACGGCGCGTTTGCCGCCCTGGTGGCGATGGCCGCCGCGACCCGGCGCAAGGACGCCCCCGACCGCTTCGCCGTGACCGACATCGCCCTGACCGGCGTCGCAACGCACAAGCTGACGCGCATCATCAGCAAGGACTCGGTCACCAGTCCGCTGCGCGCAGCGTTCACCCGCTACAAGGAGCCGGGCGGACCGGCCGAGGTGATGGAGGAGGTGCGCGGCAAGGGCGTCAAGCACGCGGTCGGTGAGCTGGTCACGTGTCCCTTCTGCCTGAGCCCGTGGATCGCGACCGCGCTGACCGGTGGTCTCGTGGTCGCCCCTCGCTTCACCCGCGCGGTGACCGCTGTGTTCAGCGCCGTCGCCGTCTCGGACCATCTCCAGCTCTTCTACGCCGAGCGCCAGAAGGCCGCGGAATAGCTCCCAGGGACGAAGTGCATAGGTTTCGCGACGTTTAGACGAACCGTCCCGAGCGCATCTGTTTCGGAGAACGACCAGCGTGCTGTAGCCCCGCGGCACGCGACCGTGCTGGCCGTCCCAGCGTGACCCACAGAGGTGCCGCCATGAGTGTCTTTGTGCTGTGCGACGAACAACGATTTCGCCCACCACGGGGGCCGCGAGCTGACCGCGGCCCTGTCCGCCTCGGGCCACGAGGTCCTGGCCGAGGACTGTCATCTCGACCTTCCGGGCGCCCCGGCGTTCGGCCATCAGCTCGCTGCCCGGTGGGCCCTCGAGCGCCCCGATGTCGCGATCGCGCACGGCTGGCTCGCCGGGTTGGCGGCGCAGGTGGCGGGCCAGTCCGCTGACGTGCCGGTCATCACCCGGTTCGGACCGTTGACCAGCGCCTCCGACGACCCGGACCGGGCCCGGCTGGAGGCCGCGATCGCCCGGGGGTCGGCCCTGGTCCTGGCCGGCTCCTCCGCGCAGGTCGAGCAGCTGGCGGCGCTCGGCGTACCGCGCCGGCAGGTCCTCGTCGTGCCACTCGGCGTCGACACCACGACCTACACCGACACCGGGTCCGGCCTGGCCCCGCGACCGCGGCCACCGACTGGTCGCGGCCGACGACCTGAGCTCATCGGACGCGCTCGGCGCCGTGATCGCCGCGCTGCCGGCGCTGCCGACCTGCGAGCTCCTGGTGATCAGCCCGCAGACCACCGACCTGGCGGAGCATCCGGTTGCCCGCGACCTGGTGGCCGCCGCGCAGCGTCACCGGGTCGCCGACCGGTTGCGCTTCGTCGGTCCGGTCGAGGAGCCGGAGCTTCCCCGGTTGCTGCGCTCGGCCGATGTCGCGGTCGACGTCGGCGGCGACGGCCAGGACGCGTCCTTCGTCCTGCGCGCGATGGCCTGCGGGGTCCCGGTCGTGGCCCACGACGCCGGTGCGGTGTCCGACGCCGTCGCCGACACCGTCACCGGCCTGCTCGTCGCGTCGCGCTCCCCGAGCCGGCTGGGCGACGCCGTGCGCAGCCTGCTCGCCGACGGGCTCGCGCGGGACAGCTACGGCATGTCCGCCACCGACCGGGCCCGGGCCCGGTTCGGCTGGGACGTCATCGCGGAGACCACCGCACGGGCGGTCGAGGACGTGCTGGCCGCGCGCTGGTCGGCCGAGGAGGCTTCCTGACCGCCCGCTGACGGGTCAACAAGCGGTCAACTCGGTCAAGTTGGTCACGCCCCGCGCCGACTTCCCACACGTGAGGACACCAGTCATCGGCGAGGGGCGCGCATGCTGCGGGCACGGGTCATCCGCGCCGGCCGGACGGCCGTATGCGCGCTGGCGGTCGCCTGCCTCGTCGCCTCGAGCGCGCTGCCGGCCTCCGCCTCAGCCCCGGTCATGGCGGCGCCGGCCGCCTCGACAGCGGACCGCGACGCGATCCTCGAGCAGGTACGCCGGGAGCTGGCCGAGTCCTCCGAAGCCATGGTCACCGCCGCCGCCGCCCTGCGCCGGGCGGAGACCGACCTGCCGGGAGCCCGCCGTGCGGCGGCCGCCGCACGCAAGGCGCTGGCCGTCGCCCAGCGCCGGGAGGAGGCCGCGGCGGTCCGCCGGGGAGCCGCGCAGACCCGGCTGATGCTCGCGAGCCGCGACGCCGAGGACACGGCGGCACTCGTCGAGGAGCAGCGGGTCCGGATCGGGCGGCTGGCCCGCGCGGCCTACCAGCGCGGCGGGGCGATGGGCGACGTCTCGCTCCTGCTGGAGGCGCGTTCGCCGGCGGACTTCACCGAGCGCCTCGTGGCCCTGCAGACCGTCGTGTCCTCGCAACGCGCCGCCCTCGCCGACCTGCAGGACGTGCAGACCTCCGCCGGCCAGCAGGCCGGCAGCCTGGAGAAGATCCGCGACGAGGTCGCAGGTCGCGCACGAGCAGGCCCAGACCGAGCTGCGCGCCGTCGCCACGGTCGCCCTCCGGGCGAGGCAGGCGGAGGAGTCGGTCCGCAGCCTCGTGGCCCAGCGCCGCGCCGCCCTCGCCGCTGCGCGCGCCGCCCGGGCCGAGGACGAGCGGCGGATGGCCGGCCTGCACGCCGAGTCCAGCCGGCTGTCGGTCCTGCTCGGGCAGCGCGCCAGAGCGCTGCTCGGAGCCGCCGGCGCCATCCCGGGCGCGAGCACCCCGGTGCAGGCCGGGGTCCTGTCCCGTCCGGTCGGAGGCCCGGTCACCTCGCCGTTCGGCATGCGCGTGCACCCGATCACCGGCGTGACCAAGCTGCACACGGGCACGGACTTCGGGGCCGCCTGCGGCACGCCGATCCGGGCGGCTCGGGGCGGCACCGTCCTGGCGGCCGAGTTCAACACGGCGTACGGCTGGCGCACCGTGATCGTCCACGGCGAGGTCGGCGGGGTCCTGCTCACGACGACCTACAACCACCAGCAGTACCTCGGGGTGGACGCCGGGCAGCAGGTGCAGGCCGGCGAGGTGATCGGCCATGTCGGGACCACGGGCTACTCGACCGGCTGCCACCTGCACTTCGAGCTGATCGTGAACAGCGACGTCGTGGATCCGCTGCCCTGGATCAGCGGCGGCTGAGCTCCCGGACGAACCCCGCCTGCCACCGCGTGGACGGCTCGGAGTAATTCGGCACCCGTCGTTCGTTGGTCCGGCGTGAACAGACGTGCAGCTCCGACAGCCCGGCGCTCGTCCCGGAGCAGCCGGCGGTCGACGAGCTGGACCGCGAGGCGGCGACGCCCGACCTGGTCCGCCTCTACCTGGACGAGATCGGGCGGGCACCGCTGCTCGACGCCGCAACGGAGGTTGCCCTCGCCCAGCGGATCGAAGCAGGGGTGTACGCGCAGTTCCTGCTCACCTCGCTCGGCCAGCGGCGCGCGGTCAAGCTGCGGGCCGCCCGACGGGTCGCCACCTCTCGCGAGCTGGCCGCCCTCGCCGCCGACGGCGAGGCAGCGAAGCGGCTGTTCATCCGCGCCAACCTCCGTCTCGTCGTGTCCCTGGCCCGCCGCTACTCGCGCTCGAGCCTGCCCCTGCTCGACCTGATCCAGGAGGGCAACGTCGGCCTGGTGCGGGCCGTCGAGAAGTTCGACTACACGCGCGGCTTCAAGTTCTCGACGTACGCCACCTGGTGGATCCGCCAGTCGATCGGCCGGGCGATCGCCGAGCAGGGCCGGGTGGTCCGCCTCCCCGTCCACCAGGTCGAGAAGCTCAGCCGCCTCGGGCGCACCCGGCGCGAGCTGTCCCTCACCCTGGGCCGCGAGCCCACCGATGCCGAGGTCGCCGCCGAGATGGACCTCCCGGTCGAGGTGGTGGCCGACCTCGACGCGATCTCCCGCCAGCCGGCCAGCCTGGACGCACTCGTCGGGGACTCCGGCGCGACGACGCTCGGCGACCTCGTCGACGCCGCGGAGGCCAGCCCCGAGGACCTCGTCGTGGAGCAGGCATCGCGCCAGCAGCTCGTCGCCCTGATCGGCGACCTCGGCGAGCGGGAGTCGGCCGTGATCCGGGCCCGCTACGGCCTCGAGCACGGGCGGCGCGAGACGTACGACGAGATCGCGACCCGGCTGGGAGTGTCCCGCGAGCGGGTCCGCCAGATCGAGCGCGAGGCGCTGGACCGCCTGCGCCAGTGGGTCACCGAAGCCGCGAGCTGAGCCTCGCCGCCACTACGCTGCGGCCGCATGGCCGACCGGACCGCACCCGCGGGCTACTCGGGGACGCCGCTCCCGCAGAAGCTGGGCATCAAGGCGGGCCACCGGGTGCTCCTCGCCGGCGCCCCCGACGGCTTCGACCTCGGCCCGCTGCCCGACGTCGACCTGCACCGCCGGGCCGGGCGCACGCCGTACGACGTGGTCCTGCTGTTCTGCACGGACCTGCGCCGCCTCGAGAAGGAGTTCGTCCCGCAGGCCGCCCGCCTGGTCTCGAACGGCGGGCTGTGGGTGGCCTGGCCGAAGCGCTCCAGCGGGGTGCCGACCGACCTCGACGAGAACCGGATCCGCGCCGTCGGCCTGGCGGCCGGGCTGGTCGACAACAAGGTCTGCGCGATCGACGCGACCTGGTCGGGGCTGCGTTTCGTGATCCGGCTGCGCGACCGCTGACGCGCTCGATCTCCACCGGACCTTCACGCGGCGAGCAGCCGCTGCGCGCATCCGATCCCTACTCTCAGACGTGTGCAGCCTCCCGATGCGCCTCCGCCCGACTCGGCGCCCAGCCCCACCGTGCTGGTCGTCGAGGACGAGCCGACCCTGGCCGAGGCGGTGGCCGTGCGACTTCGGGGCGAGGGCTTTGCGGTGCACGTGCGCGGGGACGGACCCTCCGGCGTCGCCGCGGCCACCGAGCACCGTCCCGACCTGGTGGTCCTCGACCTGATGCTGCCGGGTTACGACGGCCTCGAGGTGTGCCGGCGGATCCAGGCCGAGCGCCCGGTGCCGGTCCTGATGCTGACCGCGCGTGACGACGAGACCGACAAGCTGGTGGGTCTCGCGGTGGGCGCCGACGACTACCTCACCAAGCCGTTCAGCATGCGCGAGCTGGTCGCCCGCGTGCACGCCCTGTTGCGACGCGTACGCCGGGCCGCCGAGCTCGCCTCGGCCGACAAGGGGGCGCCGCCGCAGCGGATCGGCGACCTCGAGATCGACCGCTCCGGCCGGCGGGTGCGGCAAGGTCAGACCGAGGTGCACCTGACACCGATCGAGTTCGACCTGCTCGCCTGCCTGGCCCGCAACCCGCAGTCGGTGCTCACCCGCGAGCAGCTGCTGGCCCAGGTGTGGGACTGGGCCGACGCATCCGGCACCCGCACGGTCGACAGCCACGTGAAGGCGCTGCGCCGCAAGCTCGGCCCCGACCTGATCCGCACCGTGCACGGTGTCGGCTACGGACTCGAGACGACATGACCGGCCCCCGGCCCCTGGACCGCCTCCAGTCGATCAAGGTCAAGCTCGGCGTCCTCGTCTTCGTCAGCGTCTCGGTGTCCTCGCTGGTCGTCTGGTACGGGCTGACCCAGCTGGGCTGGTTGCCGCGCTACACCCTGCCGGTCGCGGTGCTCGTCGCACTCGGCGTGACCCAGGTCCTTGCCCACGGCATGACGTCGCCGCTGCGGTCGATGACCGCCGCGGCGGCGGCGATGGCCCGCGGCGACTACAGCCGACGGGTCCGGGCCACCTCGCGCGACGAGGTGGGTGAGCTGGCCCGCGCCTTCAACCGGATGGCCGCCGACCTGGAGGCCGCCGACACCCAGCGGCGCGAGCTGATCGCCAACGTGAGCCACGAGCTGCGCACGCCGATCGCCGCGCTGCAGGCGGTTCTCGAGAACCTGGTGGATGGCGTCGCCGAGCCGCAGCCCGCGACTCTGCGCGCGGCGCTGGACCAGACCGAGCGCCTCGGCCGACTGGTCCGTGAGCTGCTCGACCTCTCGCGCATCGACGCCGGCACCGAGCCGATCAACCGCGTCGACGTCGCGGTGGCCGCCGTTCTCGACGCGGTGGTCGACGAGGCCCGGATGAATGCGCGGACCGTTCGCTTCGAGGTCGAGGTCTCACCGGCGGACGCGATGGCGTGGGCGGACCCGGCCCGGCTGCACCAGGTCGTCGCCAACCTGCTCGACAACGCGGCCCGGCACAGCCCCAGCGGCGGAACCGTGCGCATCCGCGCGTCCGTCGACGCCGGCGGCCTGCACCTCGACGTGACCGACGAGGGACCTGGCATCCCGCCGGCCGAGCGCGAGCTCGTGTTCGAGCGGTTCCAGCGCGGCGCCGGCGGAAGCACCGGTGGCACCGGTGGCACCGGGCTCGGACTGGCCATCGCGCGATGGGCGGTGTCCCTGCACGACGGTCACATCCGGGTCGCCGAGATGCCCACCGGCTGCCGCTTCGTCGTCGACCTGCCGGGGAGAGCCACATGACCGACGCCGCCCTGCCCGTCCCGTCGACCCGGCCGTCTCACCGCAGAGATCGAGCGGGTGTGGCCGGGCACCGACCGGGTCACGCCGGCTCCGTCGCTCGGCGCTGGCGTTGGCCGCCGGCGTGGCGGCAGCCACCCTGTTGCCCAACGCGGGCCCCGGCATCGGCCTGTTCGCGGTCGGGGTGCTGGTCGCCGCGGCTGCACTGCCCACACTGCGTGGCCGGCTGGGTCTCCACGAGATCGGCTACGGCGTGGCCGCAACGCTCCTGCTCGCGGTCGTGGTGCTGCGGGACGCGGAGTGGCTGGTGGCGCTGTGCCTTCTCGGCACGATCGCCACGGCCACGTACGCGCTCTGCCGGGGTCGCACCATCGTGGGAACGCTGCTCGCGGCGATGTCGCTGCCACTCGCCGGCCTGCGTGCCCTCCCCTGGATCGGGCGCGGGTTCAGCGCGCACCTGCCCGCGCGTGGGTCCGCGTGGGGACCATCGATGCGGACGCTGCTGACCAGCATCGGGCTGCTCGTGGTCTTCGGCGCGCTGTTCGCGTCGGCGGATGCCGTCTTCGCGGCCTACCTGCCGACCGTCGACCTGGCGGACATCCCCCAGCGCGTCGTCGTGGGCGTGCTCTTCACCGGCCTGGCTCTGACTGCCGCGTTCCTCGGCGCGGCCCCACCGCGATGGGACGTGCTGGCCCCCGGCCCGGCTCGACCGGTCCGACCGCTCGAGTGGGTCATCCCCATCACGGTGCTCATCGGCCTGTTCGTGGCGTTCGTGGCCGTGCAGGTCAGCGTCCTGCTGGGTGGCGACGACTACGTGCTGAGGACGGCCGGGCTGACCTATGCCGAACATGCGCGCAGCGGTTTCGGTCAGCTCGTCGTCGTGACGTTGCTGACCCTGGCGGTCGTCGCGGCCGCGGTGCGCTGGGCGCCCCGGGAGACCGCCGGGCAGCGCCGGCTGCTGCGGGTGCTCCTCGGCGCCCTCTGCCTGCTCGCGCTCGCCGTGGTGGTCGCCGCGCTGCACCGGCTGCACCTCTACGAGGAGGCGTTCGGGTTCACCCGCCTGCGCCTGTTCATGAACGTGTTCGAAGGATGGCTGGGGCTGCTCATCGTGCTGGTGCTCCTCGCCGGCGTGCGCCTGCGCGCCACCTGGTTGCCCGGCGCGGTCGTCGCGACCGCGGCGGCGGCACTGCTCGGCCTGGCCGCGATCAACGCGGACGGCTTCGTCGCCGACCGGAACGTGGCCCGGTTCGAGGCCACCGGCAAGCTCGACACGGCGTACCTGCAGGGCCTTTCCGCCGACGCGGTGCCGGCCATCGCTCGGCTGCCCGAGCCCCTGCGCTCGTGCGTGCTGGGTGGGCTGGTGGTCGACGAGGACGGCGGCCCTGGCGGGTGGAACTACGGCCGGGACCGGGCCCGCGAGATCCTGCCGCCACCGAGTGGCGCCGGTGCGGCCGACTGCATGCCGTGACCTCGGACGCGCCGAGGGCCGGGCAGTGTCGCTTGCCCGGCCCTCAGTCGTCGTACTGGCGCTAGGAGCCGTTGACCTCCAGCGTCATGATGCCGTTGCGGTTGCTCTGCACGACCCGGATGGTCGTGCCGGTGCCGGCAACCTTGACACTGCCCATCGGGTTCTCGGCGTCCCAGTAGGCCAGGCGGGTTGGTGTCGTCGAACAGCGGCACCGCCGCCTGCGACGGGACGTTCAGCGGATAGGTGCTGACCGCTCCGTTCGCGCCGACGACCTCCCGCTGCAGGCTGATGGCCTCAGTCCGCTCGAGCCCGAAGGTGGCGTCGTAGGTCTGGATCCGGTTGCGTGCAACGAAACCGTCCGAGAACTTCAGCGCCTTCGGGTGCGGAGTCGACCGGCAGGATCCGGCCCGTGCCCGGGTGGGTCTTGGTGTTGTTGTTGCTCACCGCGGTGTTCCAGTAGGTGATGTGCAGACCGTCCTGGTAGGGGAAGTGCTCCACCCAGTCCGGCTTCGACGACGTCCAGCCGAAGTTGTACGGGCCCTCGGTCAGCGTCTTGTCGTAGCCCATGTACTGGCGGTTCTCCGCGATGTAGAAGCGGTCCTTGCCGTTGGCGTCCTTGGGCAGGGTGACCACGACGGCCTGTGCCTTCTTGGTCGCGTGGTACGACGCGCCGAGCACGTGCGTGGACTCCACTCCGGTCTGCGCTGTCTCGTAGTCGAGCCAGCCGAGCTGGAGCTTCTCCCAGGCACCCATGTGGTCGGGAGTGGTGCCGATGGTGTCGGCGCCGTGGCCCATCCAGGAGCCCGAGCTCATCAGCGTCCAGAAGCCCGTGCCGTTCTCGCCACCACTGGTGTCGTAGAGGTCCGGCAGGCCCAGGTCGTGGGCGTACTCGTGGGCGAAGACGCCGAGCCCGCCGTTCTCCGGCTCGGTCGTGTAGTCGCGGATCCACATGTCGGTGTTGCCGATCTGGATGCCGCCGTTCTTGTTGAACGACGGGCCCGTCGGTGCCGCGGCCGGCCTGGTTGACCGACCAGCGGTGCGCCCAGATCGCCCAGCTGGGGGCTCCGGCCGACTCGTCCTCACCGGCGTGGACAGCCTGGTAGTGGTCGATGTAGCCGTCGGCCTCGGCGAAGTCGCCGTCCTTGTCGTAGTCGTAGCGGTCCCACTGGTCGAACGTCGCGAGGTAGGCCTTGATGTCGGCGTCGGACTTGCCGGCCGCCTTCTGCTGCGCGTACCACGCGTTGGCGCCGTCCTGGACGAACCGCGTCATGTCGGCCTGGCTCTCGGTCTCGCCGTAGCTCGCCTCGTTGTTGGGCACCTGTCACCCAGTCGGTGACGTCGCCACCGATGGTGTAGCGGCCGCTGGAGAGCTCGTCGTAGACGCTCTTGAAGGACTCGCACCGCTGGAGTCGAAGAACATGTCCATGAAGTGCGCGCGGTTGAAGTCCGGCTCGTCCAGTACGTCGTGTTGTCCACGGCGCGGTTGGGCTGCGGGATCGTGGTTGTGCCGCTGGGCCGGCCGGAGCAGCCGGGAACCGCGGCGTCCTTCTGGTCACCGAACTCGACGAGGGTGGTGAAGATGTTGTCGCTGGCCTGCAGGCCGTACTGCGCCCACTGGCCGGGCGCGACCTTGACGGCCTTGGAGCCGTTGCGGTCCTCGACCGGTGCCTGGCCGCTGACGACGAGCTCAACCCCCCGCTGGTTGAGCTCGCGGCCGCTCCTCGGTGGCGGCGTCGAAGCGGTCGTCGGACTTGGCGGCGGCCGTGGTGTCGTCGGCCGCCGACGCCGGCGCGGTAGCCTGCGCCGGAGCCTGCAGAGCGGTCACCAGCAGCGCAGCGGTGGCCGCGCCGCCCATGACCATCAGGGTTGGTCGTCTCACGTGGGTTCCTCCCGGAAGACAGCAGAAAGGACGCCGATACGGACGTCCCTGCTCGAGACAATCACGGTGCGTGAGCACTGCGGAGCCCCCTCATCGGTAAATACCTGGCAAAACAGGGGCAATTCACCGCCCGTGTCACGGCGTGCAGTCACGCCCGGTAGCGTCCTCGCATGAGCATCGCCGTCGAGGGCCTCACCAAGCGGTTCGGCTCGGTGCGCGCCGTCGAGGACCTCACGTTCGCCACCACGCCCGGCCGGGTGACCGGCTTCCTCGGGCCCAACGGCGCGGGCAAGACGACCACGCTGCGGATGGTCCTCGGGCTGGTGACGCCGACCGCCGGGAGCGCGCTCGTCGAGGGGCAGCGCTACGCCGACCTGGCCGATCCCCTGCGGACGGTCGGGGCGGCGCTGGAGGCGTCCAGCTTCCACCCCGGCCGGTCGGCCCGCGACCATCTGCGCGTGCTCGCGACCGCGGGCGGACTTCCGCAGCGGCGCGTCGACGAGACGCTGCAGCTGGTCGGGCTGGCCGACGTGGCCGACCGCCGGGCCGGCGGGTTCTCCCTCGGCATGCGCCAGCGCCTCGGCCTCGCGGCGGCACTGCTCGGCGACCCCCGGGTGCTCGTCCTCGACGAGCCGGCCAACGGCCTCGACCCCGAGGGCATCGCGTGGCTGCGCGGCTTCCTGCGCTACCTCGCCGGTGAGGGCCGCACCGTCCTCATCTCCAGCCACGTGCTGTCCGAGGTGCAGCAGACCGTGGACGACGTGGTGATCGTGGCCCGCGGCCGGCTGGTCCGCCAGGCCACCCTGGCCGAGCTCGACGACCCGACGATGCGCGCCGTCGCGATCCGCACCCCCGACCCCGACGCCCTCCAGCTCGCGCTGTCGACCGCCCGGCTGCCCGCCGCCCAACCGGCCGCGGACGGCAGCTGGCGCGTCATCGGGACCACCACCGAGGCGATCGGTGCGGCGGCGTTCGCGGGTGGGGTGGAGCTGCACGAGCTGGCCGCGACGGCAAGCGACCTCGAACGCACGTTCCTCGAGCTGACGGCGGACCCGCAGTGACCAACCTTCTTCGTGCCGAGCTGGTCAAGGTCCGCACCACCCGGATGTGGTGGGGACTGCTCCTCGGGGCGTGCGCCCTGACGATCTTCCAGGCCCTCATCAGCGCGTTCACCGCGGGCACCGATCCCGGGCCGGGCCAGCCGCAGCTGCCCGACCTGAGCGACCCGGCGATGGTGCGCAGCGTCTACGGCTCCGGGTTCGCCGCGTGCTACATCTTCGGCATCGTCTTCGGGATCATCGGCATGGCCGGCGAGTACCGCCACCAGACCATCACGCCGACGTTCCTGGTGACTCCCCGCCGCAGCCGGGTGATCGTCGCCAAGCTGGTCTCCTACTTCGGCCTCGGCCTCTTCTTCGGGCTGGTCACGACCGTCATCGCCGTCGTCGCCGGTGCGTTGGTCATCGCCGGCAAGGGATTCGACACCAGGCTCACCTCCGACGACGTCCCGCTGACCCTTGTCCTCGCGATCCTGGGAGTCGGGGTCTGGACGGTGTTCGGGCTCGGGCTCGGCACCCTGCTCCGCAACCAGGTGGCCGCGATCCTGATCGCGCTGGGCGTCACCCTGGTGCTCGACCCGCTGCTCACGTTCGGGCTCGGTGCGCTGGACCTCGGCTCGGTCGCCCGGTTCCTGCCGGGCAGCGCGTCGCAGGCAGTCGTGCAAGGCGTCAGCACGACGGAGGACGTCGACCTCCTGCCCTGGTGGGGCGGCCTGCTCGTCCTGCTCGGCTACGGCGCGCTGTTCGCCGCCGTGGGCGCGTTCTTCACCCGCAAGCGCGACATCACCTGAGGCGACTACGCTGGACGGACCCGTAGTCGTCGATCGAAATCCGCGGAAGAGGGCGATTCGCGCCGTGTCGCAGCCGTCAGACAGCAGCACCTCCGGGCCCAACCCCGGCTCTGGCGGCAAGAGCGCACTCGCCGTCTTCGGCCCCAACGAGTGGCTGGTCGACGAGATCTACCAGCAGTACCTCAAGGACCCGAAGTCCGTGGACCGGGCCTGGTGGGACTTCTTCGAGGACTACCAGCCGCAGGACGGCTCCGCGGCCTCGACCAACGGCGGCACGACGCCAGACCGCTGACCAGCAGACGACCGCCCCGTCGGGCGCCGCGCCGGCCGGTGACCAGGTCGCCCCGCCCGAGCCGGCCGCCCCGGCGGACGGCGGCCGGGCTGCCGGCCACGCCGTACGCGAGAGCAAGCCGGCCGCAGCCGACGCCGCAACGCCCGCGCCCGCGGTCGACAAGCAGGCGAAGTCCGGCGGCGAGCAGGCCCCGGCCAAGCCGGCCGCCACCGCGCGGGAGACCGTTCCCCTCAAGGGCCCGGCCGCCCGCGTGGTCAGCAACATGCAGGCCAGCCTCGCGGTCCCGACCGCCACCAGCGTGCGCGCGGTGCCGGCGAAGCTGCTCATCGACAACCGCACCGTCATCAACAACCACCTCAAGCGCGGCCGCGGCGGCAAGGTGTCGTTCACCCACCTGATCGGGTTCGCGGTCGTGCGCGCCATCGGCGCGATGCCCGAGATGAACCACGGCTTCGCCGAGGTCGACGGCAAGCCCGCCGTCGTGAAGCCCGAGCACGTCAACCTCGGCCTCGCGATCGACGTGCAGAAGTCCGACGGCAGCCGCACCCTCCTCGTGCCCGCCATCATGCGCGCGGACGAGATGGACTTCGTGCAGTTCTGGTCGGCCTACGAGGACGTCGTACGCCGGGCGCGCGGCAACAAGCTCACGGCCGACGACTTCGCGGCGACGGTCAGCCTCACCAACCCGGGCACGATCGGCACCGTCCACTCCGTCCCGCGACTGATGCTGGGGCAGGGCACCATCGTGGGCGTCGGGGCGATGGACTACCCGGCGGAATACCAGGGCGCGGCGCCGGACACGTTGGCCCGACTCGGGGTCAGCAAGATCATGACCCTGACCTCCACCTACGACCACCGCATCATCCAGGGCGCGCAGTCCGGCGAGTTCCTGCGCCGCGTGCACCAGCTGCTCCTCGGTGACGAGGACTTCTACGACGACGTCTTCCGCGCCCTGCGCATCCCCTACGAGCCGATCCGCTGGGTGCAGGACATCTCCGCGTCCCACGAGGACGACGTCGTCAAGCAGGCGCGGGTCCAGGAGCTGATCCACGCCTACCGCGTGCGCGGTCACCTGATGGCCGACACCGACCCGCTGGAGTTCCGGCAGCGCTCGCACCCCGACCTCGACATCGTCAACCACGGCCTGACGCTGTGGGACCTCGACCGCGAGTTCGCCACCGGAGGCTTCGGCGGCAAGCCGATGTCCACGCTGCGCGAGATCCTCGGCGTGCTGCGCGAGACCTACTGCCGGCGCATCGGCATCGAGTACATGCACATCCAGGACCCGGAGGAACGCCGCTGGATCCAGGACCGGGTCGAGGTCGGTCACGACAAGCCCTCCCGCGACGAGCAGCTGCGGATCCTGCGGCGGCTCAACAGCGCCGAGGCGTTCGAGACGTTCCTGCAGACCAAGTACGTCGGGCAGAAGCGGTTCTCGCTGGAAGGCGGCGAGTCCGTCATCCCGCTGCTCGACCAGGTGCTGTGCTCCGCTGCCACCGCGGGGCTGGACGAGATCTGCATCGGCATGCCGCACCGGGGCCGCCTCAACGTGCTCGCCAACCTGGCCGGCAAGAGCTATGCCCAGATCTTCCGCGAGTTCGAGGGCAACCAGGACCCCAAGTCCGTGCAGGGCTCCGGCGACGTGAAGTACCACCTCGGCACCGAGGGCACCTACACCGCGCCGGACGGGCAGCAGAGCAAGGTCTACCTCGCCGCCAACCCGTCGCACCTGGAAGCCGTCAACCCGGTCCTCGAGGGCATCACCCGGGCCAAGCAGGACCGCATCAACAAGGGCGAGGACGGCTACACCGTGCTGCCCGTGCTCATGCACGGCGACGCCGCGTTCGCCGGCCAGGGAGTCGTGGCCGAGACGCTGAACCTCTCCCAGCTGCAGGGCTACCGCACCGGCGGCACCGTGCACGTCATCGTCAACAACCAGGTCGGGTTCACCACGTCACCCGCCGCCTCGCGTTCGTCCTTCTACTGCACCGACGTGGCGCGGATGATCCAGGCGCCGATCTTCCACGTCAACGGCGACGACCCCGAGGCCTGCGTGCGGGTTGCCCGGCTGGCGTTCGACTACCGCCAGACGTTCCGCAAGGACGTCGTCATCGACATGGTCTGCTACCGGCGCCGCGGCCACAACGAGGGCGACGACCCGTCGATGACCCAGCCGCTGATGTACGCGCTGATCCAGAACAAGCGGTCCGTGCGCAAGACCTACACCGAGTCGTTGATCGGGCGCGGCGACATCTCGGTCGAGGAGGCCGAGCAGGCGCTGCAGGACTACCAGGGCCAGCTGGAGCGGGTGTTCACCGAGACCCGCGACGCCACCTCGGCGTCGGACGCGAAGGGCACCGGCGAGGGACTCGAGCCGCCGGCGGAGCAGACGACCTCGGTCGGGGCGCCGCACATGGCCACCGCTGTCCCGCTGGAGACCATCAAGCGCATCTCCGATGCGCACGTGGCCATCCCCGACGGGTTCACCGTGCACCCCAAGCTGGTGCCGCTGCTGCAGCGACGTGCCGCGATGGCCTCCGAGGGCGGCATCGACTGGGCGATGGGCGAGCTGTTCGCGTTCGGCTCCCTGCTGCTCGAGGGACGGCCGGTGCGGCTCGCCGGCCAGGACAGCCGCCGCGGAACCTTCGTCCAGCGCCATGCGGTCCTCATCGACAAGAACACCGGCAACGAGTGGGTGCCGCTCGCTTCCCTGGACGAGGGCCAGGCCAGGTTCTGGCTCTACGACACGCTGCTGTCCGAGTTCGCGGTGATGGGCTTCGAGTACGGCTACTCCGTCGCTCGTCCGGACGCGCTCGTGCTCTGGGAGGCCCAGTTCGGCGACTTCGCCGACGGCGCGCAGACGATCATCGACGAGTTCATCTCCTCGTCCGAGCAGAAGTGGGGCCAGCGGTCCTCGGTGGTGCTGTTGCTCCCCCACGGCTACGAGGGCCAGGGCCCCGACCACTCGTCCGGCCGCATCGAGCGCTACCTCCAGCTGTGCGCCGAGGACAACATGACGGTCGCCGTGCCGTCCAACCCCGCGTCCTACTTCCACCTGCTGCGCTGGCACGCCTACCACGAGCCGCGCCGGCCGCTGATCGTGTTCACCCCGAAGTCGATGCTGCGCCTCAAGGCAGCGACGGCCGCAGTGGAGGACTTCACCTCGGGTGCAGTTCCGGCCCGTGATCCCCGACGGCGAGTCCGGCGTGCGTCCCGAGGGCGTACGACGGGTGCTGCTCTGCTCCGGGAAGGTCTACTGGGACCTGCTGGCCGAACGCGCCAAGCGGGCCAGCTCCGGCGGCGCCGAGGTGGCGATCGTGCGCGTCGAGCAGCTCGCCCCGCTGCCCGCGCAGGAGATCGTCGAGACGCTGGCCGCCTATCCCGCCCAGGCCGAGCTCGTCTGGGTGCAGGAGGAGCCGGCCAACCAGGGGCCCTGGCCGTTCGTCGCGCTCAACCTGCCCGCCCACCTCGGCGGACGCCAGCTCGCGTGCATCTCCCGCCCACCCGCCGCGTCCCCCGCGTCCGGCTCGCACCACAAGCACGACGAGGAGCAGACGGCGCTGGTCGAGCGAGCCCTCGCGCTCTGACGCGCCCGACACCCCATGTACTTCACCGACCGCGGCATCGAGGAGCTCGAGACGCGGCGGGGCGAGGAGACGGTCACCCTCGAGTGGGTGGCCGCCCGGCTGCGGGAGTTCGTCGACCTCAACCCGGAGTTCGAGACCCCCACCGACCGGCTGGCCACCTGGCTGGCCCGCCTCGGCGACGACGACACGGACGACCTGACGACCGCACTGACCCCGAAAATCCAAGACGCGATACATCTTGACTTTTCCCAGACGCGATATATCGTCTCTCTCACACACGATACATCGCGACTTCCGGAGGACACAGTCATGGCCCAGTGGCGGATCGACCAGCCCCAGTCCCTCGACCTGACCGGCGTGCGCCGGCTCGACGTCCGGGTGGTGGCCGGCAGCGTGGACGTCGTCGGGCGGCCCGCGGCCGCCAACCCGGAGGGCGGCGCCGACGACGGCGCGGCCCACCTGGAGGTCAGCCGGGTCGACGGCCCGCTGATCGTGACGCTGGAGGGCGACACCCTCACCATCGCCCACGAGCGGCTGAGCTGGAGCGGCCTGCTCGACTGGGTGAGCACGAACCGCAAGGCCTCCGCCGACGTGTCCATCTCGCTGCCGGCGTCCTGCCCGGTCGAGCTGGGAGTCGTCTCCGCCGACGCCGTCGTCTCCAGCATCGCCGCCCCCGTGAAGGTGAAGAGCGTCTCGGGCAGCGTCACCCTCGACGGCGTACGGTCCGACATCAGCGCGCAGACCGTGAGCGGCGACCTCGAGGCCCGCGGCCTGTCGGGGTCACTGCACTTCACCACCGTCTCCGGCGACCTCACCGTCGTCGACGGCACCAGCGGCCGGGTCCGCGCCGAGACCGTCTCCGGCCAGGTGACCCTCGACCTCGACATCCCGGCCGACAGCAGCATCGACATGTCCAGCGTCTCCGGTGACCTCACCGTCCGGCTGCCGGGCACCGCAGGACTGACGGTCACCGCCAAGACGATGAGCGGCGGGATGGACAGCGCGTTCGAGGGGCTGACCACCGAGCGCAAGCCCGGCCGCATCTCGATGCAGGGCCAGGTCGGCAGCGGCGACGGCCAGCTGCGCGCCAAGACCGTCTCCGGCGACGTGACCCTCCTGCGCCGTGCCAACGGGGCGCCGGCATGAGTCCGGTCTTCGGTCACGGCCGGCTCCGGCTCTACCTGCTCAAGCTGCTGGACGAGAGCCCGCGACACGGGTACGACGTCATCCGCGCGCTCGAGGACCGGTTCCTCGGCCTCTACGCACCCAGCGCCGGCACCGTCTACCCGCGGCTGTCCCGGCTCGAGTCCGAAGGGCTCGTCACCGTCGGCCGACGAGGACGGCCGCAAGGTCTATCGCATCACCGAGGCCGGGCGGGCCGAGCTGGCCGCCCGGCAGGCCGAGCTCGACTGACATCGAGTCCGACATCACCGTCTCGGTCCGCGACCTCGCCAGCGAGATCCGCTCCGACGTCCGCGGCTCGGTCAACGACCTGCGGGCCGAGCTGAAGTCCGCGGCCCGCGACGTCCGCCGGGAGAGCCGCCACTACGCGCGCGAGCAGCGCCGGTCAGGCGGCGGCGGTCCTGGCCGCACCGACCTCGAGCGGCTGGCCGAGCGCTTCCAGGAGGAGTTCCGCGAGGTCCTGCGCCGCCACAAGCCCACCGACGCCGAGGTGGCGGCTCTCAAGAAGGCGCTGGAGAACACGATGGACGAGGTACGCCGGGTGCTGGGCGGCCAGGACCGGCGCTAGGAACCGCCCCTGCTCGGAGTCGGTCGGGATCGGGGTCCAGCGACGCACGGCTCGCCGAGGTCGGCGAGCCAGCCGGGCACGCCGTCGCCGTGGCGCTCGCGCGCCGACGGCGTGGCGTCGAGCAGTGATCGCCGCCAGGACAGGGCGCGCCCGACCGGGCCGGTCAGCAGCGCCAGCCGGCACGGCCTCGACGAGGGTGGCCCGGTCGTGCTCACCGGTCCACGGCTCGAGGTAGGCGTCGCGCAGCCGGAGCAGCTCGGGTGCACCGTCGGCCAGCTCCAGCCGGTCGGCCACCACGCGCAGCGTCACGAGCAGCGTCGCGAACGGATGCGCGACCGACGCGTCGCCCCAGTCGAAGACGCGGTAGGGGCCGACGCCGTCGTACGGCACGAAGATGTTCGCGTCGTGCAGGTCGTCGTGCTGCAGCGACGGCGGCAACGCCGGTGGCGGCGAGCTGGTCGCACCAGTCGCGCGAAGCGGTCCTGGTCCGCCCGCAGCCGCGGCCAGCTGGGCGGCGTGATGCCGTCCGGCTCGTCGACATGAGCACCGGTCCTCGTCGGCCAGCAGGTCGGCGAGGTGCGCGGGCAGCGCGTCCGGGCGCAGGTCGGGCACGCCGAGCCCGACCATCTCGTCGGCGCGCGGGGCGAGGAGCCGCTGCATCTCGGCGTACTCCACCAGCACCCGCTCCCAGTGGGCGAGATCGGTGTGCCCGCTCTGGGCAGCCCGCAGGGTGGTGCCGCCGTCGGGCAGCAGCAGCCAGCCGCGGTCCGCTGTCGGCGGCGAGCGGCACGAGGACGCGGTCGGGGCACCAGCGCGCCGAGGGCGTCGAGCAGCGGCACCTCGTAGGCCGTGCCGCGGCTGTTCGCCTTGAACCACACCGGCGCCCTCCGCCGTCGGCACCCGGAACACGGTCGACCACGGGTAGACGTGCGGCTGCTCGACCTCGCCCGGCGACCGACCGCCCGAGCTCGGCCAGCCGGGCGGCGACCCAGGCCAGGGCGCCGGCTCCCGCCAGTGCGGGTCGAGCCAGCCGCGGTGCGTCGACGGCGGCGGTGCTCTCGGTGGTGCTCTCGCCGGCCACGTCGTCACGCCGCCCGGGTCAGGACGACCTTGCCGAAGACGTCACCGCCGGCGAGCCTCGCGAAGCCCTCGCGGGCGTCCTCCAGCGGCATCGATCGCGTCCACGACCGGGCGGACGCCCGTCTGCAGGCAGAACTGCACGAGGCGCTGCAGCTCGTCGCGGGTGCCCATCGTCGACCCCACGATGCGCAGCTGGAGGAAGAAGATGCGGCGCAGGTCGGACACCGCCTCGGCGCCTCCGGTGGCTCCCGACACGACGACCGTGCCGCCCTGGTTGAGGCTCTTCAGGCTGTGGTCCCACGTCGCCGCCCCGACGGTCTCCATCACCGCGTCGACCCGCTCCGGCAGCCGCGCGCCGGACTCGAACGCCGCGTCGGCACCGAGCGCCAGCGACCGCTCGCGCTTGTCCGGGTCACGACTGGTGACCCACATCCGGTAGCCGGCTGCCCGGCCGAGGGCGACCAGCGCGGTCGACACCCCGCCGCCGGCACCCTGCACCAGCACCGTCGCGCCGGGCTGCGCGCCGGACTGGGTGAAGAGCATGCGGTACGCCGTGAGCCACGCGGTCGGCAGGCAGGCCGCCTCCGCCCAGCTCAGCTCGGCCGGCTTCGGCACCAGGTTGCGCCGCGGCACCGTCACCAGGTCGGCCAACGTGCCGTCGTGGCGCTCGGAGAGCAGCGAGCGCTTCGGGTCCATCGTCTCGTCGCCGCGGAAGTCGTCGGACCCGATCACGGCGTGCACGATCACCTCGTTGCCGTCCTCGTCCACCCCCGCGCCGTCACAGCCGAGCACCATCGGCAGCTGCTCCTCGCGCAGGCCGACGCCACGCAGGCTCCACAGGTCGTGGTGGTTGAGGGCGGCGGCCCGCAGCCGCACGGTCACCCATCCCTCGCGCTGCTCCGGGTCGGGCCGCTCGCCGAGCTCCAGTGCGGACAGCGGGTCGTCGGCGGAGAGCCGGGCGGCGTAGGCGGCGAACATGCGACCAGACCCTAGCGATCAGGGCCGCCGGCCAGGCTCAGCCGGCGAGCGCGGCGGCCCCGCGGGCACCGGCGCGTGGCGCTCGTCACCCGAGCCGCGTCCAGCGAGGTGTCCAGGGGCAGGGTCATGCAGCGGATCGAGCCGCCGGCCTTGTGCAGCTCGCTGACGTCGACCGTCTCGACGGCGAAGCCCCACCGCTCCAGCTGCCGGGCGACCCGCGGCGGGACGCCCGCCGGCATCACCACGACGTCGCCGACCACGACCGAGTTGGCGCAGAAGGTGAATGCCTCCCGCTCGGAGATCACCAACGGCTCGGGCACCAGTGCGCGCACGGTGCGCCAGCCCGCGTCGTCCCACGCCGACGGCGCGACGATGGCCCGCGTCTCGTCGAGCGGGCAGAAGCTCAGGTCCAGGTGGTAGAGCGCCGGGTGGATGACACCGACGTTCGCGACGCGCACGCCGAACACGTCGGCGAGAACCTGATGGGTCGTTCGGTCGGTGCGCGGCCCGGACGCGACGAGCAGCCGGTCACCGACCAGGAACGCGTCGCCGGCCTCGAACGCGCCTCGGCCGGCATCCGCGACGCGTGAGGTCCGGTAGCCGAGCTCGCCGAACCACCACTCGGCTGCCTCCGCCTCCGGGCGACGCTCGTCGTGCCGGAAGCTGCTGATGGCGACGTGGTCGCCGTCGACGAACCCGTAGTTCATCGCGTAGACCATGTCGGGGTTGCCGGCCAGCGGGTCGATCCGCTCGATCGTGGCGCCGGCCCGCTCCAGCGTCGCGGCGAGGGTGTCCCACTGGGCCAGCGCGAGGTCGGCATCGACCCGGGCGTCGACGTCCATCCACGGGTTGATGGCGTAGTCGACCCGGAAGTGCTCGGGCCGGCACATCAGGTAGCGGCGTCCCCAGGACAGCGGGCGGACCAGCGACATCTCGGCGTACACCTCGTCTAGTCGGATTGTCGGACAATTATTGTCGGACAATCGGAGTGTGGGACCTCGCGGCCGGTAGTGTCAAGCCGCATGGCGCAGGTGCCGGTTATCGACCGGTCTAGCACGACCGAACGGGTGGCCGAGGCGCTGCGCGGGATGCTCTTCGCCGGCGAGATGTCCCCCGGTGAGCCGCTGCGCGAGGTGAGCCTCGCCGAGGCGTTCGACGTGGCCCGGTCCACGGTCCGCGAGGCGCTCCAGCTGCTCGCGGCCGAGGGCCTCGTCACGCGCTACCCCAACCGCGGCGTCGTCGTCACCGAGCTGACCGACGCCGACATCGAGGAGATCTTCGGGGCCCGGCTGGTGCTCGAGAGCGCCGGTGTGCGGGCCGGTGTCGCCGGCGCGGACCTCCAACCGGTTGCCGCGTCGCTGGCCGCCTACGCCCGGGCCGCCGAGGACGAGGCGCTCGCCACCCACGCGCACCTGGAGTTCCACAACTCCCTCGTCGGGTTGCTCGGCAACCCCCGGCTGCTGGCCAGCGCGCACTCCCTGACCGCGGACCTCCGGCTCGGCCTCGCCTCGGTGGAGCGGGTGCGTCGCAACGCGAAGGACCAGGTCGCCGACCACCGGCGGCTGCTGCGGCTGATCCGCTCCGGCGACGAGAGGGCGGCGGTCGCCGAGCTGCAACGGCATCTCGCGGCGGCCAAGACATCCGTCGCGGCCCGCGTCATCGGATCCTGACCGAGCCCGGGAGAGCCCGGCTCAGCCGGTGATGTCGGGGTGCACGATCCACACGTTCGGCTCCCAGTAGGAGCCGAGGTCTGCTGACCTGTCGACGTGCAGCGGCGCCAGACCTTCGGGGAACACGTAGTCACCCGACTCGGGGAACGCCATGTCGGTCCAGGTCTCCCACTCCCGCACCGTGCCGGTGATCCTCATGGACCGCGGCAGCGCTGCCACCACGCGCGCGCCGAGACGTTCGTGCACCCGCATCCAGGGGTCGAACAGCTGTCCGTCCTCCCGTCGCCAGCGCAGGTAGTCCTCGATCGGCGTCATCGGGTACCGATGCTTCAGCGAGGGTCGCACCGGGGCGATCAGGTGCGTCAGACCCTGGCGCGCAGCGATGGCTCGCATCGCCTCGAGGATCGGCACGG
Source organism: uncultured Actinomycetota bacterium (assembly GCA_963757295.1). GTDB lineage: Bacteria > Actinomycetota > Actinomycetes > JACCUZ01 > JACCUZ01 > JBDUAP01. Next base: position 110,023 of record CAVWQZ010000003.1, read on the forward strand.
CCAGCCCGCGGTGCGGGCCCTCCCGCGGGCTCTCTGCCGCCAGAGCGCAGAGCGTGTTCACCGGCTCGCTGGCCGAGTGCCGGCTGAAGACCTGTTGGATTGCCGCGTCGATCCCGTCGGGGAGGGTCTCGTCCGCCCCGTCCCACCAGAGCGGGCCCGTATGTCCTTCAGCCACCACCTCGTCGGTGGCTTCGTCATGAAGCACGAACTGGTAGTCCGCCAGCTCTTCGTCGAGGTGCCCCCACCACTGGTTCAGGACGTCGCCGTGCAGGTTGTACTCCGGCCACACCGACTCGGACGGGATGCCGCGCTCCCAGAGATCGGGCCGCTCCGCTGCCGTGTGCATCGCGAACGTCATGGGCGGATCCCCCGCCACACCGGCCAGGAGCGGATCAGGACGGTGGCGACCACGTCGGCATCAGGCACGCTGCCGACCTGCCACGAGTCGACGCCCTCCGCCGGGTTGTCGCGCTCCACCCACCAGCCGGCCACGTCGTCGTGGAACGCGAGCCGCTTCACCGAGAGCGGCGCCCCGGGAAGGCGCACGACGGCCAGCCGTCCGGGGCGGGGACGGCCGCCGTAGACCACGACCAGGTGGTCCCCGTCGTACAGCGTGGGCTCCATCGAACGCCCGCGGACCAGCACGCGGCCGAGCCGACGAGACGACACGATCGCGGCCTCCTCCGGTCGGTGGGTACGGCCCGTACCCACGGGTAGGGGACGGGGGTAGCCCGAGTAGTGTCCGAAAGAACCGCACATCGAGGAAGGGCTGATGATCGTGTTGGCGCGCCTGTTCACCCCGAAGACCGTTGTCCACGCCCACTGCGACCTGCCGTGCGGGGTCTACGACCCGGCGCAGGCCCGCATCGAGGCCGAGTCGATCAAGATGATCATCCAGAAGGTCGGCGAGAACGACGACCATGACTTCCAGACCCGCGCCATCCTCATCAAGGAGCAGCGGGCCGAGCTGGTCAAGCACCACCTCTGGGTGCTCTGGACCGACTACTTCAAGCCCCCGCACTTCGAGAAGTACCCCGAGCTGCACCAGCTCTTCAACGAGGCGACCAAGCTGGCCGGCGCTACCGGCGTCAAGGGCTCCATGGATGCCGGCAAGGCCCAGGAGCTGCTCGACAAGATCGCCGAGATCGACAAGATCTTCTGGGAGACCAAGCAGGCCTGACCGGCCAGCTGGTTCCCGCCCTCCCGGGGGGATAGGAGGGCGAGAACCAGCCGTCGACGGCCACCAGCGGAACTGACGACCGCGTCGGGGAAGCGCTTAAGCGGTGCAGAGAAGCCCCCCACCCGCACCCCCAGGCTTGCTTCTCTACACCGCCAGTGGCATCACGATGCTCCGGGAACGCGGGCGCGGCAATGGCCAGAACGGGCTAGGACACGTCACCCTGGCGCGGCACGCAAGCGACGCCGCGCTGGACCAAATCCCCCCGGCGCAGCGCGGCGTCGGCTTCCGATTCTTCTGCCGTCGCGGCGCCCTGACGATCGGCCGGAGGGCCACTCTTTGCTGGCCGTTCGGCTACCCGACGCTCGGGTAAAGATTGCGCCATCACTCTTGCGGCGGATCGGCGCAGCCACCGCTGCGGTGGATGCTGGGAGTCGGGAAGCCCCGCGCACCGGCCCCCCTGGGCGCGGGGCTTTTCGGGTGCCGGCCCCGGTTCTGGGTCGCCTGGCAGCTGGTCCGTCGGTGCCGGTCGCATCGGAACGCCCCTCCGAGGGGGGACGAAGGGGCGCTCCAGCCGCCGTGGCGACGCATCGTGACCCACCGCGAGTGCGCTGCTCTCTGGCGACCGACGTCCGTACCGTTGCACAACCTGTGTGCCGTGAGGGGAACGGGACGACCTGGCGCCCTGCTCACACGTACGGACGATCGTTCGTGTCCGCCGGGGTCCGGGGCGTGTCTCCAGTGAAGCACGTGCGAACCACGGAGTGAAGGCCTTTGCGCACAGAGCGCGAGCGGCTTTCGCGGCGGGCCGATCAGGGGCCGAACTCCACGCGGATGCCGGAGTTGTCGGGAAGGACCACGAGCCGGCCCTGGTCCTCGTCCCAGCCGTCGGTGAGCAGGAAGTACTTGTCGCCCGACCGCTGCAGCAGGTAGAGGCCGGAGTAGCGGTAGCCGTACTCCCCCTCCACGGCACACCGATCCGCTCCGTCGTGACGCCGGGCCCGTCGAGGTGCAGGTTCGTCACGCTGAACAGCTCGACGCGGGTGAGCCGGTCACCCAGGTTGTCCTTGATGTCCTCCGCCAGCGCCTCGCCGCCGAGGCTCGCCAACCGCTCGGTCTGCCAGAACAGGATCACCGTGACGAGGGCGACGAGGATCCCGACCGCCACCCGTGAGGTGCGGCCGCGGTCACCGGTGGCACGCCGCCGCAGGACGGTGCCGTAGGCAGGAGCGACCACGGACAGCGCCACCCACAGCGGCAGCGAGACGTCACCGGACCTCCCCGCAACCGCGTAGAGGACGAAGCCCAGCGGCAGGAACACCAGCCAGGACAGCTGCAGCAGCCGGCCGGCGGTCTCCAGCCAGGGCGGGGCGTCCGGCCCGGCCCGCAGCCTCCGGTCGAGCCGCAGCAGGAGCAGGACGACCAGGAACATCAGGATGAGCGGGAAGAACAGCACGTTGACGCTGCGCAGCACGTAGTCCTGCGTGGACATCGCGAAGACGCTGGCGTCAGCGCCGAAGGCCCGCGCCTGCTCCTCGCTGCGGACCCAGCCGAAGTAGAAGAGCAGCGCCGTCGCGAGGGCGACGGGCGAGCCGATGGAGGTGATGAACTTCATCAGGTCGAGCGGCGGCCGGGCCTCCTCGGCGGGCGCAGCCGCCGCCCCGCCCTGATGTCGTCGGCGTCGTCGGCTGCGTCGGGTGCCACGCCACCGGTCGAGCCCTGGCGCGGAAGTCCTCGAGCGGTCGTCATCAGCCCTCCGCCGCGGGTGGGCAGTCGAACGCCGCCGGTGGACCGGTCGTGTCCGACTCGTAGGTGAACAGCGTGTCCGTCGGCGACCCAGTCGGGGTCGGCCCGGACGACGACGCACACCGATCGCCGACGCGTCGGACGACGGCTCCTCCGGCATGGTGAACTCGAGCGTCCCCTCGCGCTGTCGACGCGTCTGCGGCGGGCAGCGAGTTGCCGAGGCTGTCGATGACGCTGATCCCCACCACGTCGGCGCCGAGATGGGTTCCCGTCATCCGCACGAGCGTGCCCTCCACGCCGTGGTCCGGTTCGATGGCGGCGATGCTCGGACACGGTGGCGCCTTGGACTTGCTCTTCGCCGCCAGCTCGAAGGTGCGCCCGGGGTGCTGCGCGTGCAGGGTGACGAGCCGGTCCAGGAGGGCCAGCGCCGCGCCGTCCATGCAGGTCAGCTCGCCGGTCTTCCGGCGACCTGCCTGCAGCGCGGCCACCGCGCGTGGCCACCGGTCGCTCTCACCCTTGGTCGCCGCCAGGCAGGCGTGGGCAGCGCCCTCGTAGAGCGTCCGCGCCGGTTCGTTGAGCTCGCCGACCCGGTCGAAGACCGTCGCGCAGCGCAGCTGCTGCAGCTCGCGGTAGGCCGTGAACTCGGGGGGTCCCTCCGGCGCACCCGGCCCGAGGCTGAGGATCCAGGCGACCACGTTCTTCTTCTTCTTCTTCTTCGTCGTCGTCGTGCGGTGGTCGAGGTGGTCCCCGTCGAGGTGGTCGTCGCGGCCGTGGCGCTGGAGGGAGTGCTGGAGCCGCGCTGGCATCGGTGTCCGCCCCGCAGGCGGGCACGCAGCAGGAGCATGGCGGCAGTGAGCACGCAGGCTCGGGTGCCGGCTCGACGACGCACCTGCGCCACCCCCGCCCTGCTGCGGATGTCACGCTCAGTGAGCCCGATGCTACGCCGATTGGCCTCCCCGCGTCCGGTCTTGCGCTTGCCGCGCTTCGCGGCCGTCCGCGACACTGCTGCCACGATGAGCACCCTGGTCGTCAGCGGGACCGGCACCGGGGTCGGCAAGACCGTGGTGACCGCGGCGGTGGCCGCCCTCGCGGCCGCCCGCGGCGCCGAGCCGTCGCGGTCGTCAAGCCCGCGCAGACCGGCGTCGACGCCGGGCGAGGACGGCGATCTCGACGTCGTCCGGCGGCTGGCCGGCGTGACGGACCTGCACGAGTACGCCCGGTTCCCGGATCCGCTCTCGCCGGCCGCTGCGGCGCGACGTGCCGACCGGGCCCCGGTCGACCTGCGCGACGTGGCCGCGCAGGTGGCGCGAGCTGACCCGGACCCGCCGCCTCGTCCTGGTCGAGGGCGCCGGCGGGCTCCTGGTCCGGTACGACGAGGAGGGCACCACGATCGCCGACCTCGCGCACAGCCTGCAGGCACCGGTCCTCGTCGTCACCGAGCCCGGCCTGGGCACTCTCAACCACACCGCGCTCACCCTGGAGGCGATGGCCCACCGCGGGCTGGAGCTCGCCGGTGTGGTGCTCGGGTCGTGGCCCGCCGACCCCGACCTGGCCTGCCGCAGCAACGTCCGCGACCTGGAGACGCTGGCCGCGCGACCACTCGCCGGGGCGATGCCCGCCGGCGCCGGCGCACTGGACGCGCCGGAGTTCCTGCTCGCCGCCCGCGCCGGGCTGGGCCCGCCGCTCGGTGGCACCTTCGATGCGGCAGACTTCCGCCGGTGACCGCGCCCGTGCTGACCGCCGCCCGCGAGCAGGTGCTGGCCGACGGGGTCGGTCTCACGCAGCCGCAGGTCCTCGACGTCCTCCGGCTCGCCGACGACGACGTACCCGATCTGCTCGCCCTCGCGCACGAGGTCCGGATGCGCTGGTGCGGTCCCGAGGTCGAGGTCGAGGGCATCGTCTCGGTCAAGACCGGCGGCTGCCCCGAGGACTGCCACTTCTGCTCGCAGTCCGGCCTGTTCGCCTCGCCGGTGCGAGCGGCCTGGCTGGACATCCCCGCGCTGGTCAAGGCGGCGGAGGAGACCGCCGCAACCGGTGCCACCGAGTTCTGCATCGTGGCCGCCGTGCGCGGCCCCGACGACCGGCTGATGGCCCAGCTGCGCGAGGGCGTCACCGCCATCAAGGCCGCGGTCGACATCAACATCGCGGCCTCCCTCGGCATGCTGACCCAGCAGCAGGTCGACGAGCTCACCGCGATGGGTGTGCACCGCTACAACCACAACCTGGAGACGGCCCGCTCCTACTTCCCGCAGGTGGTCTCGACGCACACGTGGGAGGAGCGGTGGGACACGCTCACGATGGTGCGCGCGGCCGGCATGGAGGTCTGCTGCGGCGGGATCGTCGGCATGGGCGAGTCGCTCGAGCAGCGCGCGGAGTTCGCCGCCCAGCTCGCCGAGCTGGAGCCCGACGAGGTGCCGCTGAACTTCCTCAACCCGCGACCCGGCACGCCGTTCGGCGACCTGCCCGTGATGGACGGCAAGGACGCCCTGCGCACCATGGCGGCGTTCCGGCTCGCGCTGCCGCGCACGATCCTGCGGTACGCCGGGGGCCGCGAGGTCACGCTGGGCGACCTGGGCACCCGGGCCGGCATGCTGGGCGGCGTCAACGCCGTCATCGTCGGCAACTACCTGACGACTCTCGGTCGCGACCCCGCGGACGACCTCGACCTCCTGGGCGAGCTCGAGATGCCCATCAAGGCCCTGTCCCAGACGCTCTGAGGGGCCGGACGCTTCCAAAACCCCCTAAAGGGGCATAATCTCCGGCGCGCCACGTCCCCCGCCAGGAGGTCCTGATGACCGTCGACGATCCACAACGACGTCAGCGAGGCGCCGACGGCGCACTCGCCGAGAGCACCCGACGCGCCGAGCGCTCGGACCACAGCCACTGGAACTGGCTGCTGCTTATCCCGCTGCTGCGCGACGCTCTACCCGCCGCTCTACAACCGCATCGAGCCGGCACTCTTCGACATCCCGTTCTTCTACTGGTACCAGCTGGTGGCCATCGGCTCAGCGTGCTCGTGACGCTCGTCGTCTACCGGAAGACGAGGAGCTGACATGTTCGACAACGTCAACGCTGTCGAGCTGACCGTCTTCACCGATCCTCTTCGTCGCCGTCAGCGTGCTCGGCTTCGTCGCCGCCCGGTGGCGTCGTGCCGGAGACCCTGGACCACCTCGACGAGTGGGGCCTGGGCGGGCGCAACTTCGGGTCCTGGATGACCTGGTTCCTGATCGGCGGCGACCTCTACACGGCGTACACGTTCGTCGCCGTGCCCGCACTGGTCTTCGGCGCCGGCGCGATCGGGTTCTTCGCGGTGCCCTACACGATCGTGGTCTACCCGATGGTGTTCCTCGTGCTCATCCGGCTGTGGTCGGTGAGCCACGTCCACGGCTTCGTGACACCGGCCGACTTCGTCCGCGCCCGGCACGGCTCGTCGACACTCGCCCTGCTGGTCGCGATCACGGGCATCGTCGCGACCATGCCCTACATCGCGCTGCAGCTCGTCGGCATCGAGGCGGTGCTCAAGGCGATGGGCGTCACCGGCCACGTCCCGATCATCGTGGCGTTCGCCATCCTCGCGGCCTACACCTACAACTCCGGTCTGCGTGCCCCGGCGCTCATCGCGTTCGTCAAGGACACGCTGATCTACCTCGTCATCATCGTCGCCGTCATCGTGATCCCCTACAAGCTCGGCGGCTGGGACGAGATCTTCGGCGCGGCCGAGGAGAAGTTCACGGCGTCGCCCAACCCCGGCGACGGCGTGATCCTCGGCCGGCCCGGCGCAGCTGCAGTACGCCACGCTGGCCTTCGGCTCCGCGCTCGCGCTGTTCCTCTACCCGCACTCCGTCACCGGCGTGCTCGCGTCGCGCGACCGCAACGTCATCAAGCGCAACATGGCGGCATTGCCGGCCTACAGCTTCATCCTGGGCCTGCTCGCGCTGCTCGGCTACATGGCGATCAAGGCGGAGATCGTGCCGATCGGTGCCGACCCCGAGGCCGGCGTCGCGGGCGACAGCAACACGATCGTGCCGCTGCTGTTCCAGCGAGATGTTCCCGAGCTGGTTCGCCGGCGTCGCCTTCGCCGCCATCGGCATCGGCGCGCTGGTGCCCGCCGCGATCATGTCGATCGCCGCGGCCAACCTGTGGACGCGCAACATCTACCGGGAGTACATCAACAAGGACGCGACACCGAAGCAGGAGGCCACGCAGCAGCAAGCTCGCCTCGCTGGTCGTCAAGGTCGGCGCGCTGGTCGCGATCCTCGCGCTGGACCCGCAGTTCTCGATCGACCTGCAGCTCATCGGCGGCATCATCATCCTGCAGACGCTGCCCGCGGTGGCGCTCGGTCTCTACACCGGCTGGTTCCACCGCTGGGGCCTCATCGCCGGCTGGGCCGCCGGCATGGCCGTCGGCTTCTGGACGACCTACCAGATCCAGCAGAAGGTGTTCAACCCCGACGGCGTCACGATCGCCAAGGAGCACTTCGGCGGCTCCGGCGTTCCCGCTGGCGAAGCTGGGCTTCGACACGACGTGGACGATCTATGCCGGGCATCCTCGCCCTGCTGGCCAACCTCGTCGTGTGCGCGATCGCCACGCTGCTGTTCCGTGCGATGAAGGTCGCCGGACGGCGTGGACGTCACCAACCCCACGGAGTACTTCGCCGACTCCGGCGACCCGCGGCTGCACGACATCCCCGAGGTGGTGCACTGACGGCCGTCTCGTACAGTCCCGCCCATGGCTGAGGGACATGGCGGGAACCACGCGGTCGCGGTAGCCCGCGCGCACGGCATCGAGACGATGTTCACCCTCTCGGGTGCGCACGTCTTCCCGATGTACGACGCGGCGGTCAAGGGCGACCAGCCGATGCGTCTCGTCGACGTGCGGCACGAGCAGACCGCCGTCTTCGCGGCCGAGGCGACGGCCAAGCTGACCCGGCGGCCCGGCCTCGCCGTCCTGACCGCCGGGCCGGGCGTGACCAACGGGATCAGCGCCGTCACCAGCGCCTGGTTCAACGGCTCGCCGCTGCTCGTGGTGGGCGGCCGGGCCCCGGCCTACCGCTGGGGCACGGGCAGCCTGCAGGAGCTCGACCACCCGCCGCTGCTGGCGCCGGTGACCAAGCGGGCGGCGACGGTGGGCAACGTCGAGCAGATCGCCACCGAGGTCGACGACGCGCTGCGGCTGGCCTCGGCACCGCATCGCGGCCCGGTGTTCCTCGACGTACCGATGGACCAGTTCTTCAGCCGCGCCGACGTCGAGCTGCCCGGCCCGCCCGCGCGGGAGCGCCAGGAGCCGGACCCGGACGCCATCACGTCGGTCGCCGGGCTGCTGGCATCGGCGCAGCGGCCGGTGCTGGTCATCGGGTCGGACGTCTGGTCGGACGGCGCGGAGGAGGCGGCGCTGCGGCTGGCGGAGACCGCCGGCGTGCCGGTGATCACCAACGGGATGGGCCGCGGCATCCTGCCCGCCGGGCACCCGCTGCTGGTGACGCGGGCCCGGTCGGTGGCGTTCGGCCAGGCCGACCTGGTCGTCGTCGTGGGCGCCCCGCTGGACTTCCGGCTCGGCTACGGCGTCTTCGGCGCGAAGGACGACCGGCCGGGCGCACCCGTCGTCCACCTGGCCGACTCCCCCGGCCAGGTCGCCCGGCACGTGGACCTGGCCGGCTCGGCCGCCGGCGACCTCGGGCTGGTCCTGGACGGCCTGCTCGCGGCCTGGCAGTCGACCGCGAAGCAGGGCCAGTACGACGGGTGGCTGACGCTGCTGCAGGACGCCGTCCGGGACAGCGCGGAGAAGGACCGGTCGGTGCTGGAGGCAGACGCCGACCCGATCCACCCCGGCCGCATCTACGGCGAGCTGCGCAGCCGCCTCGCCGACGACTCGGTCGTGATCGGTGACGGCGGCGACTTCGTGTCGTTCGCCGGCAAGTACGTCGAGCCGGCCCGGCCCGGCGGCTGGCTGGACCCGGGCCCCTACGGCTGCCTCGGCACCGGACTCGGCTACGCCATCGCGGCCCGGATCGCGCGCCCGTCCAGCCAGGTCGTCCTGATGCTCGGCGACGGCGCGGCCGGCTTCTCGCTGATGGACGTCGACACCCTGGTCCGCCACCGGCTGCCGGTCGTGATGGTGGTCGGCAACAACAGCGGATGGGGGCTGGAGAAGCACCCGATGCGGATGCTCTACGGCTACGACGTCGCCGCGGAGCTCGGGTCGCAGACGCGCTACGACGAGGTCGCCCGCGCCCTCGGCGGCGCCGGTGAGCTGGTCACCAAGCCGGGCGACATCGGGCCGGCGCTGGACCGCGCCTTCGCCTCCGGCGTGCCCTACCTGGTCAACGTGGTCACCGACCCCGAGGTCGCCTACCCGCGGGCCACGACCGGCATCTGACCGCCGCTCCGGCGACTTGTCAGACTCTCCTGGCCCCAGCGCTCCACGAGGTTCTGACAACGGGCCGGTCAGGCGGGCCGGCGACGGAACGTGCGCCGGTAGGCCTGCGGCGTGGTGCCCACGCGCCGGACGAAGTGGTGGCGCAGCACCGCCGCGCTGCCGAAGCCCGCGAGGTCGGCCACCGAGTCGATGCCGTGCTCGCTCTCCTCGAGCAGTCGCTGCGCGAGCAGGATCCGCTGCCCGGTCAGCCAGTGGTGCGGTGTGGCGCCGGTCTCGGCGCGGAACCGCCGGGCGAAGGTGCGGGGCGAGAGGTGGACGCGCGCCGCGAGGTCCTCGACGCTCATCTCCTCGCCGAGGTTGGCGAGCATCCAGCTGAGGAGGGGCTCGAGGGTGTCGGCCTGCGATGACGGGACCGGGGTCTCGACGTACTGGCGCTGGCCGCCCTCGCGCTGCGGCGGCACGACCATCCGGCGGGCGATCGCGTTGGCGACGGCGACCCCGTCGGCCTGCCGGATGATGTAGAGGCCGAGGTCGATCGCGGCTGCGCTGCCCGCGCTGGTGAGGACGGCGCCGTCGTCGACGTAGAGCACGTCGGGGTCGACCCGGGCCCGCGGGAAGCGGCGCTGCAGCGCGTCGGCGTGGCGCCAGTGCGTCGTGCAGGGCCGGTCGTCGAGCAGGCCGGCGGCACCCAGGACGAACGCGCCGGTGCAGACACTGAGCACCCGTGCCCCGCGGTCGACGGCCCGGCGCAGTGCCTCGAGCAGCTCGGGCGGGGACTCGGAGTCCGGTGAGCCCGGCGGCGCCACCGCGATCAGGTCGGCCTCCTCGAGGCGGGCCAGGTCGTAGGGCAGGTCGATGGTGAAGCCGATGTTGGTGGTGACCGGGCCCGGCTCGGCGGTCACCACGGCGAAGTCGTAGACGGGCAGGCCGTCGTCGCTGCGGTCGGTGCCGAACACCTCGCAGAGGACCGCGAGCTCGAACGGCTCGACCCGGCTGTGGACCACGACCACCACGTTGCGCAGCATGGCCGCCATTATGGCAGTAAGTTGTGGGCGACTGTCAATACTGCCACTGGTGGCGGGATCTCGACGGGCGCATAGTTACTGCCATGACCATTTTCCTGATCCTCCTCGCCGTCCTCGTCCTCGCCGACGCCGCCTCGCTGGCCAAGAACCTGCGGTCCGACCGCACCCGCCGGCCACCTCAGTCCCTCAACGACTGGGGCACCCCGGCGCTGCCGACGACGCCGTTCGCCACCCGCTGACGCCGTCACTGTCGGCGGGCTGGCCTAGCCTGCTCGGGTGCTGATCCGTGCTGCCGCGCCCGACGAGCTGGCCGCCGTCGGAGACCTGACGGTGGCCGCCTACGCCGCCGACGGCTACCTCGACCACGCCGACGACTACGCCGACGAGCTGCGCGACGCCGCCCGACGGGCCGAGCTCGCCACCCTGCTCGTGGCCGTCGACGAACGCGTCCGGCGCCGTCCTCGGCACCGCCACCTTCGTCCTGGCGGGCACGCCGTACGCCGAGGTGTCCCACCCCGGCGAGGCGGAGTTCCGGATGCTCGCCGTCGCCAAGGAGGCCCGCGGCCAGGGCGTCGCTGCGGCGCTGGTGCAGTCCTGCATCGAGCGGGCCCGGGCCGCCGGGAGCAGCGCGCTCGCCCTGTGCAGCCTCGAGGAGATGGTCCCGGCGCAGCGCATCTACCAGCGGATGGGCTTCGTCCGGTCCCCCGACCGCGACTGGGAGCCGCTGCCCGGACTCACCCTCGTCGCCTTCGTCCTGCCGCTGCAGCCGGCGCTATAGCCGCGACAGGAACCGCTCCCGGTCCACGACGATCCGGGTCACCTCGCCGTGGCCCACCATCGCGGAGTCGCCGTCCTCGGCCACCACCTCGAACCGCAGCAGTCTCCCGTCCACGTGCACCAGGTGCGCGCGGACGGTGAGCTGCGCCCCCACCGGGCTGGCCCGGGTGTGCTCCAGCTGGATGCGGGTGCCGACCGACGTCTGACCCGGCCCGAGCGCACCGGCCACCGCAGCGACCGTGGCCGCCTCGCACCAGGCGAGCAGCCGCGGGGTGGCGAGCACGGGCAGGTCGCCGCTGCCCAGGGCATCGGCGCAGTCGTCGGGAGTGACGCGGCGGGACAGGCGTCGCCTCGAGGCCGCGCTCGATCGTCACGGTCGCCTAGCCTACGGGCCGTGGACGCGCCCTTCTGCGGTCAGTGCGGGGAGCCTGCCGCGACCGGGTCGCACGATCGATGTCGTGGTCGCGCGGAGCTGGAGCCGCCACGCTTCTGCCCGCAGTGCCGGCGCCGGATGGTGGTCCAGGTGATGCCGCGCGGATGGACCGCACGGTGCAGCGAGCACGGCGTACGACGATCCTGACCGAGCGGGGAACGGCCCTCGATCAGGCGACGAGGCCGAGGCGCCGCAGCTCGACCGTGAGGTCGTGCGGGCTCGTCGAGGCAGCCATCGCCGCATCCAGGGTGATGACGCCGTCCCGGATGAGCGCGACCAGGTGCTGGTCGAAGGTCTGCATGCCGTAGTAGGCGCCTTCTTTGATCAGCTCGACGATCGTGGAGGTCTTGTCAGCGTCGGCGATGGCGTCAGCCACCCGGCCGGTGTTGATGCAGATCTCCATCGCGACGCAACGGCCCTGGCCGTCGGCGCGCGGCACGAGGCGCTGGCAGATGATGCCGCGCAGCGCTCCGGCCAGGCCGAGGCGGACCTGCTTCTGCTCGTGGGGCGGGAAGAAGTCGATGACGCGGGTGATGGTCTCCTGCGCGTCGGTGGTGTGCAGGGTCGACATGACGAAGTGGCCGGTCTCCGACGCGGCGAGGGCGGCCTTGACCGTCTCGTGGTCGCGCATCTCGCCGACCAGGATCACGTCGGGGTCCTGGCGCATCGCCCCGCGCAGGGCCGTGGCGAAGTCGGCGGTGTCCAGCCGGACCTCGCGCTGGTTGATCATCGAGAGCTTGTCGAAGTGCAGGACCTCGATCGGGTCCTCGATCGTCACGATGTGGCACTCGCGGTTGTTGTTGATCTGGTCGATCATCCCGGCGAGGGTCGTCGTCTTGCCCGACCCGGTCGGCCCGGTGACCAGCACCAGCCCGCGCGGCTCCATGGCGAGCGCGGTGAGGACGGGCGGCAGGCCCAGCTCCTCGAGGGGGATCGCCCCGACGCTCACCCGGCGGAAGACCATGCCGGCGGAGCCGCGCGAGCGGAATGCGTTGACCCGGAACCGGCCGAGGCCGGGGACCGAGTAGGCGAAGTCCGCCTCGTTGGTCCGGGAGTACTCCTCGATCAGGTCCTCGCGCAGCACCTCGCGGACCATGTGCTCGGTGTCCGCGGGCGTCAGGTTGGGCGCCTGGAGCTTGCGCAGGCGGCCATCGATGCGCACGCGAGGGGGCGATCCGACCTTGACGTGCAGGTCCGATCCACCGACCTCACCGAGGGCACGGAGGAAGGGGACGACGGATTGCAGTTCCGATCCACTCACGTAAGGGGTTTCGGGCGGATGGGGCGGCACCTTGAGCGATCCCCGCCCTACTCGATGACGGCGATCACATCGCCCTCCTGGACGACGTCCCCCTCGGACACGTGGAGAGCCGAAACCGTGCCCGACCTCTCGGCGATGACCGGGATCTCCATCTTCATCGACTCGAGGATGACCAGGGTGGCCCCGTCCTCGACCGCGTCGCCCTCGGCCACGACGACCTTCCAGACGTTCGCCACCATCTCCGCGCGGATCTCGTCGGCCACCGTGGCTCCTTCACCGTCCGTGGGCTGCGTGCGAGTCGACTGGCATCCAACCACGGCGCCCGCTCATCGACCTGCCCGCATCCGCCCGACGATGCCGGTGTCGTAGCGACCGGAGACGAACTCCTCGTTGTCGAGCAGCTCGGCGAAGAACGGCAGGTTGCACTTCGGTCCCTCGACGCGGAAGGCGGCGACCGCGTCCCGGGCGCGGGCGAGCGCCTGGTCCCGGTCGGCACCGTGCACGACGAGCTTGGCCATCAGGGAGTCGTAGTGCGGGGTCACGGTGTTGCCGGCCGTGTAGCCGCTGTCCACCCGGACGCCCTCCCCCGACGGCTCCTCCCAGGTCGTGATCCGGCCCGGGCCGGGCAGGAAGCGCGTCGGGTCCTCGGCGTTGATGCGCAGCTCGATGGCATGGCCCGCCGGCGCCAGGTTCTCGACGTCGAAGCTGACCGGCTTGCCGGCGGCGATGAGCAGCTGCTGCTCCACGAGGTCAAGCCCGAGCACCATCTCGGTGACCGGGTGCTCGACCTGCAGGCGCGTGTTCATCTCGAGGAACACGAACTCCCCGGTGTCCACGTCGACCAGGCACTCGACCGTGCCGGCGTTGCGGTAGCCGACGGCCTCGCCCGCGCGGACCGCGGCGGCCAGCATGCGCTCTCGCAGCTCCGGCGAGACACCCGGCGAGGGGCTCTCCTCCGCGACCTTCTGGTTGCGCCGCTGGACCGAGCAGTCGCGCTCGCCCAGGGCGACGACGCGCCCGTCGGCCAGGCCGAGGATCTGCACCTCGACGTGGCGGACGCTGGGGAAGAACCGCTCGAGCAGGATGCCGGGATCGCCGAACATGCGCTCCGCGAACGCCTGGATCCGGTCGAACTCCGCCGGGCAGCGCGTCCTCGCCCTCGACGACGGCCATCCCCAGGCCGCCACCGCCGGCGCTCGCCTTGACCATCAGGGGGAAGCCGATCTCCCGGCCGGCCGCCAGCGCCGCGGCGGCGTCGCGCACCGGCGCGTCGGTGCCGGGGGACACCGGGACCCCCGCCGCCGACACCAGGTTGCGGGCGTTGATCTTGTCGCCCATCTGCTCGATCACGTCCGCGGAGGGGCCCACCCACACCAGCCCGTGGTCCTGGACCCGGCGGGCGAACTCGGCGTTCTCGGCCAGGAACCCGTAGCCGGGGTGGACGGCCTGCGCCGATCGGGCAGCCGCTTCGAGCACGGCATCCATGTCGCGGTAGCTCTGCGCGGGCGCCGCCGGCCCGATCTCGATCGCCTCGTCGGCCTCGTGGACGAACGGCAGGTCGCGGTCGGCCTCGGAGTGCACCGCGACGGCCTTGAGGCCCATCCGCTGCACGGTCCTGATGACCCGCCGCGCGATCTCGCCACGGTTGGCCACGAGCACGGACTCGAACACGGCTGGCCTGCCTCCCCGGTGTGTCAGCTCCGGCAGGCGAGACTAGCGGGCGTGGTTGTCGTCGTTGTGGTCACCGTGCTGGCGCTGACGCTGGTCGCGGTCACCGGGCACCTCCGGCCACTGTCCGCGCTGCGGGTCCGGGCCGCGCGGCTGCTCGTCGCCGCGGCCGTGGTTCAGGTCGGTACGGCGAGCCTGGCGCCCGGTTCGACGGCGCTGCGCGTGGTGGCCCTCGTCGTGACGATCCTGCTCGTCGGGTTGTTCCTGGGTGGCAACCTCGGCCTGCCGGGGATGCCGCTCATCGCCGCGGGGTTGCTGCTCAACGTCGTGGTGATCGTCGCCAACGGCGCGATGCCGGTGTCGACGTCGGCCGCGGACGGCGCCGGGGTAGGCGCCGAGGCGCTGCGCCTCGCGGATGACCCGCTCCGCGAGCCGCTCGGTGATGACACCCGGCTGCCGCTGCTGGCCGACCGGGTGCCGGTCCCGGCCCCGGGCTGGGCGCAGGTCGTCAGCGCCGGGGACGTGCTCGCGGCGGCCGGCATCGGGCTGCTGCTCATCGCGGGTTCGGCGCCGACCGCTCCACAGCGTCATCGGCGGACGGGGCCGCCTCGTCGGGCGGGTCAGGCGCCGAGGCGGGCGGACCGCTCGATGGCCTTGGCCATGGAGTCCACCACCCGCGGGTCGTACTCGTAGGCCATCCCGAGCCGCAGCCGTTCCAGCGCGTCCAGGCGCCGGTCGGTCTCCGATGACTCGCCCACGAGGTCGTCGTACGCGTTGACCGCCTTGATGATCCGGCTCGCCAGCGGCACCGCCAGGTCGTTGCCCTGGTGTGCGCGGCGGTAGGGCTCGGCCTGGCGTTCGACGATCGTGGCCACCGCGTCGAGGACGCCGGTCTGGCGGATCACGTCGGCGCCCAGCCCGGCGATCCGGCGCTGGTCGGCCGGGGCGGCGACGACGGTGGCGCCGCCGGGGATCGGCTCGGTGAGGGAGAGCTGCCCGATGTCGTGCATCAGCGCGGCGTACTCGAGGTCGAGCAGGTCGGCGTCGCTCATGCCGAGCTCGCGGCCGACCGCGACGGCGAGCTCGCTGACCCGCCGCGAGTGCCCCGCCTCGGTGTAGCCGCCCAGCTCCGTCACCCGCGACAGCGCACGGATGGTCTGCAGCGAGGTCGCCCGGATCGCGGCGTAGCGGCGGAAGGAGAACTGCGTCAGCAGCAACGGGATGACGAACACCGGCAGCGCCCAGTTGCCCATGATCGAGGCGGCGAGCGCGATCAGGGCGCCGGTGGCACCGATCGCCGAGCCGATGCCGACCTGGGCACGACCCTCGTTGCGCAGCACGGCGAAGAACGGTGCGCCGGTCGGTGCCGGCGCGCACGGCTGCGGCCAGCGCTGCGTCGACTGCTCCGGTCGCCGCGACGATGGCCACCATGATGATCGCCTGCAGGTAGCCCTCCTGGTCACGGACGAAGCGCGTCCAGCCCGGTGGCCCGGAAGACCGCCGCGGCGAAGCCGATCGCCAGCAGCCGACGGGCCATCGAGTCGATGGACGGCCCGCGCCCGGCCACCACGTGCGGGAACACTCCCACCAGCATCGCGAACGCGACGACAGCAACCACCTGCAGCGCACTGTGCTCGACGTCGCCCTGGTCGAACGTGATCAGGAGGGCGTAGGCCAACGCGCCCGCGGTGGCGATCGGGGCGGCGTCTCGCCCTCCCGGCAGGGTGATGCGGGCCAGCTCGCCCAGCGCGATGAAGCCGGCGAACGCGAACGCGATCCCGGGGTCGACGAGCCCCCGCGGCGAGGCCGTGACGACGACCGCGGCGAACGCCAGCAGCATCGCCGCGAAGATCACGGCCACCTGGCCGGTCATCGCGGTCTCGAAACGAGGGCGCACGTCGCTCACGACATCGTCCCCCGCGCTGCCGGTCCGGCGTTCGACGTGGGGTCGTCATGGTCGAAGCCCGGCGCTCGGTCCGGGTCGGCGACCGAGTCGTGGGACAGGTCCTGGTCGCTGCCCTGGCCGGGGATCTCGAACACCGGCAGGCTCTCGCTCTGCCACTCGTGGTCCTCGAGTGCGCTGACCAGGGCCGCCACCATCACCGGGTCGAACTGGGTGCCGGCACACCGTTGCAGCTCGGCCAGCGCGTCCTCGGCAGTGCGGGCGCCGCGGTAGGAGCGCGTCGTCGTCATCGAGTCGAAGGCGTCGGCGACCGCGATCGCGCGGGCGAACTCCGGGATCTCCTCACCGCGCAGCCCCATCGGGTAGCCCAGACCGTCGAGTCGCTCGTGGTGGTGCATGATCCCGGCGAACGCCTCGCCGAGGAACTCGATCTCGCGGATCATCTCCAGGCCCCGGACGGGGTGCAGCTTGATGGCGGCGAACTCCTCCTCCGTCAGCTGGCCGGTCTTCTGCAGCACCCGGGTCGGCACGCCCAGCTTGCCGACGTCGTGCAGCATGCCGGCGTAGCGCAGGGAGGCCACCCGGTCCTCGCGCATCCCGATGTCGCGGGCGATCAGCACCGACGCGGCCGCCACCCGCTCACTGTGACCGCGGGTGTAGAGGTCCTTGGTCTCGACAGCGGCAATGAGGGTCCGGACCGTGCGGTCGTAGGCCCGCTGCTGCTCGGCGTACTGCTCGTATGCCCACCGCGCGACGAAGAGGGGCAGCAGCACGAGCACGGCAGCCGCCGGACCGACTCCCGCGCCGTCCTTGTCCCACAGGACCGCGAGCAGCAGACCGAACAGGCCG
Source organism: uncultured Actinomycetota bacterium (assembly GCA_963757295.1). Classification (GTDB taxonomy): domain Bacteria; phylum Actinomycetota; class Actinomycetes; order JACCUZ01; family JACCUZ01; genus JBDUAP01. Next base: position 127,238 of record CAVWQZ010000003.1, read on the forward strand.
TAGCCGACGTAGCCGGAGACCGATCGCGACATCGTGCCCTGCCATACCGCGCGCAGGCTCACGCCCTGCGCGAGGTGCACGATCGTCGCGACCAGGAGGCCGTTGACCAGGCAGTGCACCGTGAGCGCCGCGATGAAGGGCCAGATCAGGAAGGGAAAGCTGTTGGCGGAGATCTCCTCGCCACCGAGAAGCGTGAAGGTGAGTGCTGATGCGCGCGGCGGCCAGGATGAGCTGCGAGGTGTTGAAGATGCGCTTGGCCACGGACGGGGAGTCGTTGACGAACGCACTCGCGCAGGCCAGGACGACTGCTCCCCACGGGCCGAGCAGCGGCAGCGCAGCCATCGCGGCCACCGAGCCCAACGCGATCGACGCCGCGTCGCGAGACCCCCGTGATCCGATCGAGTCGGAGATGACGAGCAGCAGGGCGAGCCCGATGAGGTCGACGTTGCTGAACGAGTGATAGCCGACGGTGGCGGCAAGCAGGGGCAGCGGTACGGCCGCCAAGGCGACCACCACGATGAACAGCCGCGCCTTGAGCGGCAACGGGCTCATGCTGCTCCAGTCGGTCGGGGAAGGGCCGCAGAGAGAGGGACGGGGACCGGCAGCGCAGGGCTGCTGTTGCTCTTCATCACCAGCGCCAGTGGGCACCGGACTGAAGGAACTGCTCGACAGCGGACACGATCTTCTTCATGGGTGGGTCTCATCCCCTTGCGTCTCATGTCACGGGCACCGCTGAATAGCCCGTGCAAGATCCGCTCCGCTTGGGACGACGGGTAATGCCGTGCGAAGAAAACGCAGTTGCTGTTCGGCATGTGCTGCCGATCCCGATCCCGCTCTCTGCAGTTGTCAAGCACCCCGCAACTGGTTGCGGCCCCCGCAATGGCGCAAGTGAGGCGACCCTGTCCCAAGGACGAAGACCGCCTCATAGCAGCGCAAGTGAAGGGGTTGCCTAAACCTCTAGTCAAGGGTTTCGCCGATTTAGGGCTGCTTGCCCGGACATTCGATCCGAAAGGACGAGGCCGCGATAATCGACAAATGTCCGACTCGGTCGTCTCTGAGCGATTCAGGGCCAATGCGGGCAACCGCTGGGCGTCCTGCGTCCGCGACGGGCGCCCACCTGTCGTACCCTCCGGTCCATGACGACCGACGGCGCGCGCCATGTCGCCTACGCCGACCTCGTCGGCGGGCTGCTCGACGCCCGCGTCGACCCGGCGACCGAGCATTTCGACGCCGAGCTCCGGCGGCCCTCGCGGCCGGGACGGTGACGGCCGAGGCCGCCCGGACGCTGCGCTTCTGGCAGCGGGCTTCGGTCCGCGGGCTGGTCGAGCACGCCCGCAACGTCCTCCCGCCCGCCCTCGTCGGCGCTCGAGGCGGCTCGGGCGGAGAGCAAGGAGACCGTCGAGGCGGAGCAGCGGTCCTGGCCCGCGGCGACCGGCGGTACGGCGAGGGACCTGGCCGAGCAGCCAAGCGGCCGACCCGACCGACGCGGCCGACGACGAGACCTGACGACGACCCCGCCGGCCGTAACACCGTTGGCGGACGCTCGATCAACCTGACAGACCATCGGCGCAGCCGGCTCATCGTGGCCGGGCTGATGTCCTCGCTCGCACCCGCCGACGACGACGACTAGACCGGAGGCCGACCGGATGCCCACGCTGCGCCTGCTGCCTCAGCTCGAGGAAGCCTTGCGCCAGATTCCGGGCGTGCGAGCCGCCAGCGTCGTGACGGGACCCGACGCCGTGCCGACCGAGGTGCACGTCCTGGCGTCTCCCGGCAAGGCCGCCAAGCAGGTCGTCCGCGACGTGCAGTCGCTGGCCATGGCCCGCTACGACATCGACATCGACCACCGGATCGTCTCGGTCGTCCAGATCGGTGAGGACGAGCCCTCGCTGGAGGTCGTCCGTCCCGAGGTGGAGGAGGCCGAGGAGCCATCCGACCCGGCCGGCGATCGCGGCCATCATGGTGCGCAGCAGCGGCGGGCTGATCGAGGCCACGGTCTCCCTCTCGGTCGGCGACACCGTGTTCGAGGGGCGGGCCGAAGGCGCCGCGGGGCACAGCCATCGCGCCCGGCTGGTCGCGATGGCCACGCTGGACGCCGTGCACGAGCTGCTCGGGCAGCCGTGCGAGGTCGAGTCCTCCGTCGTGCTGCCCGTCGGTGGCCGCGACGTCGCCGTGACGGTCCTGACCATGATGGTGCCGCGAGCCGGCGAGCAGGTGCTCACCGGATCGGCCGCCGTACGCGGCGACGAGGCGGAGGCAGTGGCCCGATCGGTGCTGGCCGCGCTCAACCGCCAGCTCAGCGATTGAGGCTTAGCGGCAGGCCCGTGCGAGGATGGGGCCAGCAGACGTCGATCCTCGAGGAGCACTGATGGGCAGAAGCGCGCGCAAGCGCAAGGGACGCAAGAAGAGCAAGGCCAACCACGGCAAGCGTCCCAACTCCTGACTGTTGAATGCGAAAGACCCCGGTCCGATGGACCGGGGTCTTCGTCGTCCTGCCAGCTGCGGGGCGGAGAGCTGCGTCAGGACGTGCTGGTCAGGAGTCGCTGCGGATCTCGATGCGGACGGCTTCGATGCGACGCAACACCTTGCTGCGCAGGTCGGCCGGCGCCGGGTCCGAGCAGCACCGCTTGACGATGGACTTCACGGCATCCTCGAGGCCGAACTCGGCCAGGCACGGCGAGCACTCCTCGAGGTGCTCCTTGATCACGTGCACCCGCTCGCGGTCGAGCTCGCCGTCGAGGTACTCGTAGACCCGGTCGAGCACCTCCGAGCACGGAGTGTCATGTGGGTTGCCGCAGCTCACGACGGACCCTCCTCGTCTGCCGCGCCGACGGGCACCAGGCCGCGTTCGCGGGCGTAGTCCTCGAGCAGCTCGCGCAGCTGTCGGCGCCCACGGTGCAACCGGGACATGACGGTCCCGATCGGCGTGCCCATGATGTCGGCGATCTCCTTGTAGGCAAAGCCCTCGACGTCGGCGAGGTAGACGGCGATGCGGAAGTCCTCGGGGATCGACTGCAGCGCCTCCTTCACGTCGGAGTCGGGCAGGTGCTCGAGCGCGACCGTCTCGGCGGACTGGAGGCCGGTGGACATGTGCGACTCGGCCTGCGCGAGCTGCCAGTCCTCGACCGTCTCGGTCCCGGACTGCTTCGGCTCGCGCTGCTTCTTGCGGTAGGTGTTGATGAACGTGTTGGTCAGGATGCGGTAGAGCCAGGCCTTGAGGTTGGTGCCCTCCTGGAACTGGTGGAACGAGCCGTAGGCCTTGGCGTAGGCCTCCTGCACGAGGTCCTCGGCGTCAGAGGGGTTGCGGGTCATCCGCAGCGCGGCCGAGTAGAGCTGGTCGAGGTACTGCAGGGCGTCGCGCTCGAAGCGCTCGTTGCGCTGCTCTGGTGTCTCCACCCCGCTGGCGGCTGTCCGGTCCTCGCTCATCGTGGCCGATGCTATCCCGCGGTCGGTGGCGCCCATGCCGGTCCAGTCGGGCAGGTTGAGCAGCGACTGATCGGTACGGCGGGTGGCTGGTGCTGCGGCGAACATGTGGTGCTGGGCCTCCGGAGTGGGTGTCACCTGCCTCAACCCGTCGGCCGCCCTGCCGATTCCCGACCTCAGGTCACCAGGCTCAGCACCCACGTCGGCGACGGTGGCCGTCACCAGCCCGAGCGTGGCCGGCTGGCTCATCGGGGCAGGCACCCGGAACGAGTGGTCCGCTCCCGGGATGCTGCGCACGACGTACCGGGAACGTTTCCGCGGAAACGCTTTCGGGCCCCCGAACGCGTCGCGCTCCCCCTGCACCACCAGCGTCGGCACCCCGCTGGCGAGCAGCTCGTCCAGGCGCGACTTCTCCGGCCGACCGGGCGGGTGCAGCGGGAACGCCAGCGCGAGGCAACCGGCGGCGCCCACCTGCGTCGCCGTACGGCAGGCCACCCGCGCTCCGGCCGATCGACCGCCGACCACGAGCGGACCGGCGACGTCCAGCGCCTCGAGGACGGCCAGCCACGCCTTGTCCAGCGTCGCCGGCGGCCCGGCGACCTTGCGGCCGGCGACCCGCCACGGCTGTTCGACCCGTACGACGGTGACTCCCCGCTCGGGCAGGTCCTTGGCCAGCGCCACCAGGTCGCGCGCCTCGATGCCGCCGCCCGCGCCATGGCCGAGCACCAGCGTCATCGAGGGCGCAGCCGCCGGCGAGACAACGGCCCGGGCGGCACCGCCGGGTGTCGCGATCGTCTGCGCAGCCTCGTTGTCCACAACGGCGACGACGCTAGGCCGGTCAGCAACGACGGCCTGTTCTCGCAGAACAAGCAGAACGAGCCCGGGCTGGCCGTGAACCCGGTGCAGACCAACATCCTGGCTGCCGGCGCCAACGACAACATCGACATGGAGGCGTGCAACGCCGGTGACGACCGGACCTGCCCGTTCACGCCCGGCGTCGGGGTCTCCGGCGTCCAGTTCTCGACCGACTCCGGTCGGACCTGGACCCAGCCGACCTACACCGGCTACTCGGCCCGGGTCGACGCCGAGCTGCCTGGGCGCAGCCCGACCTAGCGCCGGCGTCGCCGCCACCAGGCGACACGGGCTGCGTGCCCGAACCCCGATGGTCCGATCGGCACATTGCCCAACTACTTCGAGAACGACCTGGTGTCCAACGGCGACCCGGAGCTGGTGTTCGGACCGGTGCCCGGCGCCGACGGCGACTTCTCGTGGGCCAACGGCCAGCGGCTCTACTACGCCAACATCGCAACCAACTTCCCCGGCCGCGCAGGGCTTCAACGGCGCCGGCGCGATCGCGGTCTCCCGGACCGACGACATCGCGGGCGCCATCGCTGGGCGACAACGACGCATGGATGGAGCCGGTCATCGTCACCAAGCAGAACTCCGCGCTGTTCAGCGACAAGGAGCAGATGTGGGCGGACAACGCCGAATCAAGCCCACACTTCGGCAACGTCTACATCTGCAACGTCGGCTTCCGCGGTACGGCGGGCTCGGAGCCGGTGCTGCTCGCACGGTCCACCGACGGCGGCGACACCTGGCGCGACCCGGCAGCTCTCCGCCGGCGACGAACAACGGCCAGACCGGCGGGCGGCAGGGCTGCGCCATCCGCACCGACAGCGCCGGCGTCGTCTACGTCGTATGGATCGGCACCGACATCGAGTCGCGGCAAGATGTCTTCTTCCAGGCCCGGTCCTTCGACGGCGGCGCGAACTTCGAGCGGCCGCGTGCGATCGTGCAGCCGTTGCCGGAATCGGCCAGTTCGACCCGGCGCAGGGCAGGTTCACCATCGACGGCATCGCCGGTGCACGCACGAACACGTTCCCGAGCGTGGACATCGCGAACGGCGCGCCGTCCGGGAGCCGACGCCACCGATCAGATCCTGATCACCTGGTCCGACGACCGTGCCGGCACGAACAACGAGCGCGCCTTTGTCGTCAGCTCGACGAACGGCGGCAACTCGTACTCCGCACCGATGAATGCGAACGACGGCACCGACCGGGCCAACTTCCCGGCGATCGCGATCTCTCCCGACGGCACCGACGCGTGGCTCGTCTACAACGCCTGGCTGGACCCCTGGCGAAACGACACCACCTCACCGCGCCGCGTGCTCGGCGTCGTCCGGCACGCGGAGGTCAACTCGACCACCGGCGCGATCGGAGCCTGGAGCACCGTGCTTCGCGGCGCGGTCGGCGACGGTCGGGCGTCAAGCGCAAACGGGCTCACATCGGAGTTCCTCGGTGACTACAACTATGCCGTCGCCACGCGGACCTACGGCTCCGCGGTGTGGAACGACATGCGCAACGGGGCCGTCTGCCCGGCGATCAACACCTACCGCCAGGCGTTCGTGGACGATGTTCGTAGCGGCGGCGCGCAGCCGGTCGTCGGGGACCGACCACGGGACCGCGCTTCGGCGGCGGAGCTGCCCAACGCCCACTCGGACGCCCTCCGGCCAGGGCCGAACAACGAGTGCCCGCCGACCTTCGGCAATTCCGACATCTATGGAGGAACATTCAGCGACGACACGTAGGGCCGCGTTCAGAACAGCCGGGGCTCGTCCATCGGCCCGTCGCCCGTGATCGAGCCCCGGCTGATCTCCGAGCTGCAGCGGCTCGATCAGGTGCGCACCGTCGTTGCGCACGTTGTTCACGTCCTTGGACACGGGGTACGCCGTCAACCGCCCCGGTGCGGCCGGCACGAGCAACGACCGCAGGCTGTCGAGGTCCTGCACCGACGGGTCGAGCCACTCGGCGTACCGCTCCTTCTCCACGAGCATGGGCATCCGGTCATGGATGCGGCCGAGGTCGTCGGGTGCCGAGGTCGTGATGACGGTGCAGGTCGTCAGCCAGGCCTCGGGGTCGTCGTCGTCCTTCGTGGGGTCGCGCCAGAACTCGTAGAGCCCGGCCATCGCGAGCACGCCACCGTCGGGTGGGCCGGATGAAGAACGGCTGCTTCTTGCCGCGCTCCTCGCCGTACCACTCGAAGTAGCCGTCGGCGGGCAGCAGGCAGCGGCGCTTCGCGAACGCCTTGCGGAAGGCCGGCTTGTCGGCGACCGTCTCGACCCGGGCGTTGATCATCCGGGAACCGATCTTGGGGTCCTTCGCCCACGACGGCACCAGGCCCCACCGCACGGTCCGCAGCTGGCGTTGCGGCGCCGCCTCGGGCTCGTCCCGCGGGGTGCGCTCCATCACCGCGTAGACCGGGTCCGTCGGGGCGACGTTGTAGCTGGCCGGCAGGGCCTGCTCGAGATGGACGGCCGCCTCGAACTCCTCGACCAGGTCGTCCGGACTGCGACTCGCTGCGTAGCGCCCACACATGGGTCCCAGCGTGCCACCCGGGGAATGGGTTATTCGCCGCACGGTCGCGGGAAGGACGCGGCCATGACAGTCGTACGCCGCCTCGCCCGCCCGATGCTCGCCTCCGTCTTCGTCTGGGGAGGGATGGAGGCGCTGCGCAACCCCGAGCCCAAGGAGCCCGCGGCCGACCGCGTCGGGCCGTCGATCGCGGCCAAGATCCCGTATCTGCCCGAGGACCCCGAGACGCTGGTGAAGCTCAACGCGGCCGTCCAGCTCGGCGCCGGGTCGCTGCTCGCACTGGGCCGGTTCCCGCGGCTGTCCTCGATGCTCCTCGCCGGCAGCCTGGTGCCGACCACCTTGGCCGGCCACCGGTTCTGGGAGGAGAAGGACCCGGAGGAGCGCTATCGCCAGCGCGGCAACTTCCTCAAGAACGTCGGCCTGCTCGGCGGGCTCATCCTCGCCGCGGTCGACACCGAAGGCCAGCCCGGCCTGGCGTGGCGCGCCAAGCACGCGACGCACCACGCCGCCGAAGGCACCCGGCGGGCCCGTCGTACCGCGAAGCGCGAGGCTCGCCTCGCCGCCCACGCCACCCGGGCGAAACTGCCCGTCTGACCGACCCGGTCGGACCGGCCGCGCGCGCGGCCGGCCCCACTACGCTCCCGGCATGACCTTGCCGTGGCCAGCACCCACCGCGGCCGGCCCCGTTCGCGCCACGGTGAACGTGCCGGGGTCCAAGTCGGTCACGAACCGGGCGCTCGTGCTCGCCGCCATCGCGTCGTCCCCGACGATCCTGCGCGGACCGCTGCGCAGCCGCGACACGGAGCTGATGGTCGCGGGGCTGCGCGCCCTCGGGGTGACCATCGACGACCAGGGCGACACCTGGGTCATCACCCCCGGCCCGCTCACCGGGCCCGCCACGATCGACGTCGGCAACGCCGGGACCGTGATGCGCTTCCTGCTCCCGCTCGCGGCGCTGGCCGACGGTGACGTCCACTTCGACGGCGACCCGCGAGCCCGGGAGCGGCCGCTGAAGCCGGTCGTCGACGGCCTGCGCTCCCTCGGCACCTCGATCACCTCCCCCACCGGTGGGCTCCCGCTGACGGTCTCCGGCCGTGGCTGGCTGATGGGCGGGAGCGTCACCCTCGACGCCTCGCTGTCGTCGCAGTTCGTCACCGCCCTGCTGCTCGCCGCGCCCCGCTTCGCCAGCGGCATCGAGGTCCGCCACGACGGTGACCGGCTGCCGTCCGGCCTGCACATCGCGATGACCGTCGAGATGCTGCGCGCCGCCGGCGTCCTCGTCGAGCACGCGGAGACCTTCGCGTGGCGGGTCGAGCCGGGCCCCCTGCACGTCGGCACGCTGCGCATCGAGCCCGACCTGTCCAACGCCGCCCCGTTCCTCGCGGCCGCCATGGTGACCGGCGGAAGCGTCACCGTGCCCGACTGGCCGGTGCGCACCAGCCAGGCCGGTGACGTGCTCCGGCACCTGCTGGAGCGCCTCGGCGGCCACTGCGAGCTGACCCCGCGCGGCCTGACCGTCACCGGTCCCGACGGTGATCAAGGGCATCGAGGTCGACCTCGGCGACGTCGGCGAGCTCACCCCGGTGATCGCGGCGATCTGCGCGTTCGCCGAGGGTCCCTCGACGCTGGGCGGCATCGCGCACCTGCGCCACCACGAGACCGACCGGCTGACCGCGCTCAGCCGGGAGATCACGGCACTCGGCGGGGACGTGCAGGACACCGAGGACGGCCTCGTCATCAAGCCGCAACCGATGCACGGCGGGTTGTTCTCGACGTACGACGACCATCGGCTCGCCACCGCCGCCGCAGTGCTCGGTCTGCGGGTGCCCGGCATCGAGGTGGACGACATCGCGACCACCGGCAAGACCCTGCCGGGGTTCGTCGAGCTCTGGGCAGAGCTGCTCGGGTGAGCACCGGTCGGCGCCGCGGGCGCGAGCTCGACGAGGACGACGTACGCGTCCGCCCGTCGCGCGGCTCGCGGCCGCGCACCAAGGACCGGCCCAGCCACGAGGACGCCCGCAGGGGCTACGTCGTCGCCGTCGACCGGGGCCGCTACACGTGCCGCCTCGGTGACATGACCAGCGGCGTCGACGGGGCCGAGGCGGGCAGCGAGGTGATCGCCATGAAGGCCCGCGAGCTCGGCCGGCGCAGCGTCGTCGTCGGTGACCGGGTCGCGATCGTGGGTGACGTGTCCGGGGACACCGACACGCTGGCGCGGATCGTGCGGGTGGAACCGCGCACCTCGACGCTTCGCCGTACGGCCGACGACACCGACCCGTTCGAGCGGGTCATCGTCGCGAACGCCGACCAGCTCGTGATCGTCACCGCGCTCGCCGACCCGCCGCCGCGGCCCCGGTTGATCGACCGCTGCCTGGTCGCGGCGTTCGATGCCGGGCTGCGGCCGCTGCTGTGCCTGACCAAGTCGGACCTCAAGGGTCCGGAGGAGCTGCTGGAGACCTACCGCGCCCTCGACGTGCCCCACGTCGTCACCCGGCGCGGCGAGTCGCTGGACGAGCTGCGCGCGCAGCTGACCGGGCGGGTGAGCGTCCTCGTCGGCCACTCGGGTGTCGGCAAGTCCACGTTGGTCAACGCGCTGGTGCCCGGTGCCGACCGCGCGACCGGAGGCGTGAACGTCGTGACCGGCCGCGGCAAGCACGTCTCCTCGTCAGCGGTTGCCCTGGAGCTCGACGGTGGTGGATGGGTGATCGACACACCGGGCATCCGCAGCTTCGGCGTCGCCCATGTCGACCTCGACCGCATCATCCGCGCGTTCCCCGACCTGATGCCGGGCACCGAGGGGTGCCCGCGCGGCTGCACGCACGACGAGCCCGACTGCGCCCTCGACGCCTGGGTCGCGGCCGGCCACGCCGACGCCGACCGGCTGGAGTCGCTGCGCCGGTTGCTGCGCAGCCGCGACGAACCGGAGGAGACCGGCTAGGCAGCGGCTCGCGCTACTTGCAGGCGTCCGAGCCGACGGTGCAGCTCCAGACGGCTGTCGAGCCGAGATGACCCGTGATCGTCACCGCGGTCGCGGCCGCGACCGCCGCCAGGGCGGCGAGAACGGCGACGACCTTGACTGCCGTGCCCTGCCGCCCCTGCCGGTCCATCAGCACCAGCACCACCGCGAGCAGCCACATGGCCAGCGTCGGCCAGATGACGCGCTGGCCCCACTCCTGGTGGTGGTTGATCTGGCGGGCCACCACGCCGCTCGCGCCGAGCCGGTCCTCCAGCTTGCCGCCACTGCGGGTCGCGACCGGAACCGCTGCGAGGCCCGCGGTGGCGATCGCCAGCACGACGACGCCGAAGCGCTCCCGCCAGCGCGGCACGGCGGCGATGGCCACCACACCGGCGGCCGCCAGCGGCACCAGGACGACGACGACGTGCATGACCAGCGCGTGGACCGGAAGCCCCAGGATGGTGTCGAACATGCTCCCACCGTGCCATGCCGCGGCCCGGAATTCCCGGGCCGGATCATCACGAAAAGATCAAGGGTCGACCGAGCCGCCGGTGCGCCAGTAGGTGCCGTCGTCGCGGCTGAGGAAGCCCTCGTCGACGAGGTAGCGCCGCAGTGCGGCGTAGTCGGGATGGAACGCCCTCAGCAGAGCGGACACCTCGCGCTCGGGATAGCGGACCCCGGGCTCGAACACCCGGGCGACCTGGTCGAGCACGACCAGCCGCTTGCTGCGGGCGGCGGGGATCTGCTCGAGCCGCCCGGAGGGCATGAACGTGCGCAGGACCGCCGCAGCACCGGCGTCGGTCGCTCCGTGGTCGACCGTCTCTCGCGTCGGTGCCGCGTCGGCCATGGCTTGCCGCAGCACATCGGGTCGCGCGGCCCAGCCACCGTCCTCTCGCTCCACCAGCCCGGCAGCCTCCAGCCGGGCCAGGATGCGCAGCGCGGCGTGCTCCTCCACGCCGGCGAGCGCGGCCAGGTCGGCGCTGGCGGCCGGCCCGTGCAGCACGACGGCCGAGAACACCCGCAGCCGGTGCGGGTCGGCGAGGTGCCCGAGCAGCGAGACGGGATCCACGGTCAGGTCCGGCGCCGCCGCTGGGCAGCGGTCAGGAGGCTTCCGCGGTCGACTGCCGGGTGCGCAGGCGCGAGCGGCGCTTGTCGATGGCCCGGCTGTGATGGACGTACTCGGGCCACTTCGCGGCGGGCAGCGACAACCAGGCGTCACACACGCTGATGGCGGGGCCCGGCTCGCCGGCCCGCTCGAGCAGGATGGCCGCCCGCTCGTACGTGTAGGGCGTGTCGGCGCTGACGGCGATGCCGTGCAGCAGGATCTCGAGCTCGCGCAGGTCGGGCTTGGACAGCTTGGCGACCAGGCTGGTGCCCGCGAGCGTCCAGCCGTCGATGCTCGGCCGGGGCACCGGGATGGGTTCAGGCTCAAGCGGCGTGCTCGCCTGGCGGCGGTGGAAGAGAGCCATGGCATCCCCCCGAGGGTGCGCGGGTCTGTGGCTCGAAGTATGCGGCGCAGCCCGACCTTCCCACCAGGGACTTGTACGGTTCGTTACATGCCGGCCTACGACGACGACCTCCGCCTCGCGCACGTGCTCGCCGACGCGGCCGACTCGACGACCATGACGCGGTTCCGTGCCCAGGACCTCCGGGTCGAGAGCAAGCCCGACCTGACCCCGGTCACCGATGCCGACCGTACGGTCGAGGAAGCCATCCGCTCCACCCTCAAGCGGGCGCGGCCGCGCGACGCGATCACCGGCGAGGAGTACGGCGAGAGCGGTCACGGCCCGCGCCGCTGGGTGATCGACCCGATCGACGGCACGAAGAACTTCGTCCGCGGCGTGCCCGTGTGGGCCACGCTGATCGCGCTGATGGACGGCGAGGACGTCGTGGCCGGGGTCTGCTCCGCACCCGCCCTCGGCCGCCGGTGGTGGGCGGCGGTGGGCACCGGTGCCTACACCGGCAAGAGCCTCGCGGCCGCGAGCCGGCTGGCGGTCTCGAAGGTCACGGACCTGACCGACGCATCGCTGTCCTACTCCAGCTACCAGGGCTGGGAGGACCGCGGCTGCGGCTACGCCTTCCTCGACCTGACGAAGACGGTCTGGCGCAGCCGGGCCTACGGCGACTTCTGGTCCTACACCCTCGTCGCCGAGGGGGCGGTCGACGTCGCGTGCGAGCCGGAGGTGAACCTCTACGACCTCGCCGCGGTGGCCATCATCGTCGAGGAGGCGGGCGGCCGTTTCACCGACATCGCGGGCAACCGCGGACCGGGCGGCGGCAGCGCCGTGGCCACCAACGGCGCACTGCACGACGACGTGATCAAGCGGTTGTCAGCGGGCTCGGCGAGCTGACCTGCGCGGCCGGGTCGGCCTGACGCAGGTTGCGCACACTCGGCACCGCCAGCGCACCGAGCGTTGCCACGGCCACGACAGCAGCCGCGCCGACGATCGTGGCGCGGACGCCGACCAGGGCTGACACGGGTCCTGCCAGCGCGAGGCCCACCGGGATGAACACCAGCGACCCGAACCAGTCGTAGGCGTAGACCCGGCTGAGCCGGTCCGCCGGGATGTTGGACTGCATCGCCACGTCCCACGCCACCCCGAAGGTCTCGATCCCCAGGCCGGCGACGAACGCAGCCACCATCAGCGGGACGGTCTGCGGTGCGATCCCGAGCACGAGCAGGAGCGGGACCTCGAGGAGGACGGCGGCTGCTCCCACCAGCAGCGGCCGCTCCCACCGCCCGCGCAGGGCCAGCACGCCGCCGGCGAACATCCCGGCCGTCATGCGACGCGAGGACCAGGCCCCAGGCCGCCCGGCCGATGGTGGCGTCCGCGACGACCGGGCCGAGCGCGCTCGTCGCACCGGACGACGCGGCGTTGACGAACGCGAACTGCACGACGATCACCCACACCCAGGTCCGGCTGCGGAACTCCGTCCAGCCCTCGCGCAGGTCGGCCAGGACGGTGTTCGACTCGAGGCGGGCGCTGCGCGGCAACCGGATCCGGCCGAGCAGGACGGCACCGAGCGCGAACAGCACCGCGTCGACGGCGAACGCCCAGCCCGATCCGCTGATCGCCACGAGCGCTCCGCCCGCGGCGGACCCGGTGACGAAGGAGAAGTTGTGGCCGAGGCGCAGGAGTGCGTTGGCCGGCTGCAGCTGGTCGGGCCGCACCGTCTCGGGCGTCAGGCCTGATGCCGCCGGCATCATGAACGCACTCGAGATCCCGTTGACCGCCTCGATCGCGGCGAGGTGCCACAGGTCGGCGGTCCCGGTGAGCAGCAGCACGGCCACCAGCGCCTGGGTGCCGGCACTGACGGCGTTCGCCGCGACGAGCACCAGGTGCCGGGGCAGCCGGTCGGCGATCACGCCGCCGAAGAGCACGAGCAGCACCATCGGCAGCGTCCGGGCCGCGAGCACCAGCCCGAGCACCGTCGGCGATCCGCCGAGGTCGAGCACCGCGAACGCCAGGGCGATGGGCGCGATGGCGTTCGCCAGGTTGTCGGCGAGCCGGCCACCGAAGAGCAGCCGGAACGGTCGCGACCGGAACGGCGCAAGGGCCGGGCGCGTGCTCATGCCGGGTCACTCCCTCGGCCGTCGTGAACGACGTCCATCTCGAACAAGGCGGTCGTGGCGCTCACGTGCACCGCCCCGTCGGAGCCGTTCGGCACCGCCGCCCGGTGCAGGTCCTCGACGGCCGACAGCACCGCCGCGACCGCCGCCGCCCAGACCTCGGGCGGGACCCACAGCTCCGCGTCGCTGCTCGTCGCCCGGCCACCGGACCGGCGCGACCCGGCCCGCCGGACCAGCTCGGCCGCGATCGCCGCGTAGTACTGCGCCGCCGCGGCCGGGTCGGACGCCATCCGGACCGGGCCGTCGACGTCGTACCGGTAGCGCTTCGCCCGGCCGCCGCGGATCGCCTCCTCGCCCGCGTCGACCAGGTGCCCGGCGTCCGCCAGCAGGCGGAGGTGGTAGCTCGCGTTGGCATGGGTGAGGCCGAGCTCGCGGGCGACCTCGGCGGCCGACATCGCGGTGCCCGTCAGCAGGGACAGGATCCGCAGCCGGACCGGATGGGCCATCGCCCGCAGTGCGGCGACCTCGGCCCGGTCGCCTACTCCCGAAGACATGTTGGGGAGTATGCCGCCGACCCGCCTGACTGTCAAACAGTTCTTTGGCGGTCCACCCGGAGACGTCGTACGGCGAGCAGGAGCGCCGGTGCGGCGAGCACCGCCGCGAGGTCGAACCAGCCGTAGCCGCCGGCCGCCCCGGAGGGCGGGTTGCCGATCGCGATCAGCCCGGTCGGGTCGTGCGTCGCCCACGCCCAGGTCCCCAGCCAGGTGCCCAGCAGCTCGAGGTAGGTGACGACGGCGAAGGCGCCGACGTAGAGCGTGACCGACCGGCCCCAGCGCAGGAAGCCCAGCAGGCAGCAGAACCAGAGCGCGCCCAGGACGTCGGGCCGGTCCGAGACCAGCAGGCCCCAGCCCGCGTAGGCCGCCCCGGCAAGAACCGTGACGACCACCAGCGGAGTCCGCCGGCGCTGCACGACCGCGGTGCGGCCGATCGCGAGCGCGCAGAGGTAGACCAGCCCGTGCCCGGGCGGGACGAACGCCGGCACGTTGTCCAGCCGGTAGACGTAGACCTCGAGCAGGGGGGAGAACGTGTACTCCACCGCGGTCGCGAAGGCGACGACCACCGCCACCTGGGCGCGCACGAGCGGGGTCTCGCGGCGGAGCAGCCAGGCGAGAAGCAGCCAGGTGCCCAGGCCCAGCGCCCGCTGCCACCAGATGTCGGCGCCGCGATCGAGCACCAGCACCAGCGGGACCCAGGTCAGCGTGCAGGCGATGACGGTCGCATCGCGACCGGGATCGGACCTGCTGGCATCGCCCGATGGCCGGCGGGCAACCGGCCGGTCGGCCGGGGAGGCCACGTCCACACTCATCGCGACAACTATCCCACCCGGTGGTCCGGGTGCTTGTCCCCGCCGATCCGGGCGAGCAAGATGAACCTCGAGACGCCCATGGGAGGTGTTCGCATGCAGGTCCGCGACGGCATGAGCCGAGACGTCCTGTCACTCGGGCCGCACCACACCCTCCGGCAGGCCTCGGTGCAGATGGCCGCGCGCCACGTCGGCGCCGCGGTGGTCCACGACCCCGAGGGCGACGGGATCGGGATCCTCACCGAGCGCGACGTGCTCGAGGCCCTCGGAGCGGGTCAGGACCCGGACGGTGAGCGGGTGGGTGACCACCTGACGGGCGAGCTCGTGTTCGCGACGCCGTCCTGGACCCTGGAGCAGGCTGCCGAGGCGATGGTGCGCGGGGGCTTCCGCCACCTGGTCGTGCTCGAGCACGGGGAGGTGGCGGGCATCCTCTCGGTGCGCGACATCGTGCGGTGCTGGTCGGGAGAGCGCGCCACCTCCGACGAGCTGGTCGGCTGACCCAGCCCCGCCGCTGGCGGGCTCAGGCCACGTGGCTCGTCGGGTGGGCGCGAACGACGCGCTCCGGGCTCGCGAAGCCCAGCAGCACGGCATCGCCGCACTCGACACAGACCCACTCAGGGCAGTCGGCGTGGCCATCGACGCAGTCGGGCAGCTGCTCGAAGGAGACATCACCGCGGCACGTGGCGCAGAACCGCACGATCAAGGCGTTGGCGGTGGGCATCACAGGACCCCTGTCTAGGTGGCTTTGTCTACACCGCTGACGGTGACACGGGGGTCTGACAGTTCTGCGCAACCGCCCCGGCGTGTCGCGATCGGGCCAGAAACCTGGCGTTACCGGTGCACGACAAGCGATCATGGGGTACCGGCACGGGGGGCCGGACCGCCGTACCCGCCGCTCGATCTCCTTCTTCCCTGGAGCTGGACCCATGCAGAGCATCTGGAAGGGCGCGATCTCCTTCGGCCTGGTGTCGATACCGGTCCGCCTCTACAGCGCGACCGAGGAGAAGGACATCTCCTTCCGCCAGGTCCACCGCGACGACGGCGGGCGCATCCGCTACAAGCGGGTCTGCTCGGTGGACGGCGAGGAGGTCGCCTACGCCGACATCGCCAAGGGCTACGAGCTCTCCGACGGGGAGATGGTGGTCCTCGACGACGAGGACTTCGCGAACCTGCCCATCTCCAGCTCGCGCGCCGTCGAGGTGCTCAGCTTCGTGCCCGCCGAGCAGGTCGACCAGGTGCAGCTGGGCAAGCCCTACTACTGCGACCCGACCGGCGCCGATGCCAAGCCCTACGTGCTGCTGCGCGACTCGCTCGAAGGTGCGGGCAAGGTCGCCATCGTGAAGGTCGCGCTGCGACAGCGGGAGCGCCTCGCGATGCTGCGCTCACGCGAGGGCGTGCTCGTGCTGCAGACACTGCTGTGGCCCGACGAGGTCCGCGAGCCGAAGTTCGACTTCCTGGACGACGACGTGACGGTGCGTCCGCAGGAGCTGCAGATGGCCGAGTCCTACATCGCCGCGCTGTCCGGCGACTTCGAGCCCGAGCAGTACACCGACAACTACCGCGAGGCGCTCGAGGAGGTCATCGAGGCCAAGGTCGCCGGCCGCGAGGTGAAGGCGCCGGTCGAGGCACCACGGCTCGGGCCAGGTGGTCGACCTGATGGAGGCGCTGCGCCGCAGCGTCGCCGAGGCCAAGAGCAAGCGCGGGGAGTCGACGGCGGCCTCGGGCGGGTCAGCCGACTCGGCGGCCGGACGAAGAAGGCCGCCAAGAAGGCCGCGGCCGGCACCTCGAAGAAGACCGCGAGCAAGGCGGCCAAGGCGCCGGCGAAGAAGGCGGCCGGCAAGAAGGCGGCAGCCGGCAAGCAGCTGCCAAGACGGCCAAGGCCGCCAAGAAGGCGACGAAGAAGGCCCCCGCCCGCCGTACGGCGTGACACGCCGAGTTCACGGAAACTCGCGTGGCCATCGACCCCCGTCGCTGGGTCGCTAGACTCCGCGCCGTGAGACTGATCATGGGGCTCCGCCGAGGCCACCGCCGACTGAGGGGAAGTCGATGAGGCAGGTTTACCGCGTGCTCGCCTGCCTGATCGCCCTCGAGCGTCGTGGTCCAGGCGATGGCGATCGCCTACGCCATCGCCGGGCTCGGCAAGTGGGTCGAGGACGACGGCGGGCGTGCTCAACAAGCGGTCCTCGACGACGACGGCGGACTTCAGGGCGTCGGCGGCTTCATGCTGCACGGCATCAACGGCATGATGGTCATCCCGCTGCTCGGTGCTGCTCCTGCTGATCGTGTCGTTCTTCGCCAAGGTGCCCGGCGGCGTCGAAGTGGGCCGCGATCCTGCTCGGCCTGGCGTCGTCGTCCAGGTCGTCCTCGGCCGATCTTCGTCGCACGGCGTGCCGTCGTCAGCGTCCTGCACGTGCTCAACGCCTTCGCCATCTTCGGGGTCGCGGCCATGACACGGCCGCAGGCGGGTCGGCGCTCGCCGAGGCCGCGACCTCGGACCGGCGGAGGCCGCTAGCTGTTGAGCAAGGAGTCGCACCGGCGGCTGCTGATCGCCGATCGTGGCGACGGTGGCGATCCTCGCGACCGCTCGGCGTGGTTCTGGTACGGCAGCCTGCTGCCCGCGACAGCTACTCGGTCATGGACATGGGCTACGCCGACTACGGCGGCGGTCCGGCCGGGTCGCATGACGGACCACGGCACCGACCACGGATGGGACGGCCGCAGCGTCAGCCGGGGACCTCAGCGTCGCCGACCTGACCGGCACCAGGCGGACGTGCGGACGTCACCCTGACCGCCCGCCAGCGGCGCTTCCGGCTGGCCAGTCCGGCGAGCAGGTCGACGGCTACACGCTCAACGGCACCTCGCCGGGGCCCGATGATCCGCGCGGTGCAGGGCGAGCTGGTCGAGGTGCGCCCTCGTCAACGAGATCGGTGCCCGACGGGGTGACCCTGCACTGGCACGGCATCGACGTCCCCAACGCCGAGGACGGCGTCGCCGGCGTGACCCAGGACGCGGTCCGGTCGGGCGGCACGCAGTCTACCGCTTCGTCGCCGAGCAGGTCGGGACCTACTGGTACCACTCGCACCAGGTCTCGCACGAGCAGGTGCAGCGCGGGCTGTTCGGCGTCCTTGTCGTCACCCCCGGGCGCCGGAAGCCGGCGTCCGCGACGTAGCTCGCGGCCGTGCACGTCTACGACGGCCGCCGCACCATCAACGGCCGGACCGGCGACGTGGACGGTGGACGCCGCGGACGGCGCAGACCGTCCGCGTGCGCGTCGTCAACACCGACAACGGGGCCCGCTCGGGCTGGGCCTCCGGCTCGCCCTACCGGGTCCTCGCGGTGGACGGCTGCGACGTGCAACGAGCCGACGCCGAGGTCGCGCGACCGTGCTCGTCGGTCACCGCCGGCGGCCGCGTGGACCTCGAGGTGACCGCGCCCGGCGACGGCGTCGAGCTGGACGTGGCGGTGGAGCCGCGCTGCTCATCGCGCCGCAGGAGCGCGCGGCCGCGGCGCTCCCGCAGCCGACCGAGCGGCTGGACCTGCTGGCCTACGGGACGCCCGCGCCGCTTCGGCTTCGACCCGGCGCAGGCCGACCGGCGCTTCACCTACTCAGCGTCGGGCGACGGCCCGGCTTCATCGACGGCCGGCCCGGCCTCTGGTGGTCGATCAACGGCCACCTGTTCCCCGACGTACCGATGTTCGTCGTCGACGAGGGCGACGTCGTGCGGATGACGATCGAGCAACCACAGTCGGCGACGTGCATCCCATGCATCTGCACGGCCACCACGCCGTCGTCCTGGCCGCGACGGCGTCAAGGCGACCGGCAGCCCGTGGTGGGTCGACTCGCTGGACGTGGCGAACGGCGACGACTACGACATCGCGTTCGTCGCCGACAACCCGGGCATCTGGATGGACCACTGCCACAACCTCGCCCACGCGGCCGAGGGCCTGGTGGCGCACCTCGCTTACACGGGCGTCACCGAGCCGTTCCGCGTCGGCGGGCCGTGGCGGCGGCGCCGACAACGAGCCCGAGTAGTCGTCAGGCGGCGCGGCGCGGCGCACCCGGCCGGCGACGAGAGCTGTGGTGGCGCGGGTTCGACCGCCCCACGGGCCGCGGTGCCGACCGCGGGTCCGGCACGATCGGCGTGCCTGACGTCGCGAGCACGCGCACCGCTTCATGACCCGGGTGTACGGCGACCATCGTCGCCGTGACCTGGGCATCCGAGTGCAGCCGCGTCAGCGCGCGGACCTGCTCCGGCTGCGCCAGCGACAGCACGGTGCCGGCGTTGCCGGCCCGCGCGGTGCGCCCGGATCGGTGCAGGTAGTCCTTGTGGTCGTTGGGCGGGTCGAAGTGGATGACCAGATCGACGTCGTCGACGTGGATGCCGCGAGCAGCGACATCGGTCGCGACAAGCACCCGGGCGTGACCCGAGGCGAACGCGTCCAGAGCCCGCTGACGCTGGTTCTGGTTGAGGTTGCCGTGGATCGCGCCGGCGTCGACACCGGCTCGCTGCAGCTGCTTGGCGAGTCGGTCGGCACCGTGCTTGGTGCGCACGAAGAGCAGCGTGCGGCCGGGGCGGGAAGCGACCTCGGCGGTGACGGTGAGCTTGTCCTCGGCGCGCACCTTGAAGAGCTGGTGGTCCATCGCCTCGACCGGCGAGGAGTCCGACGCGACCGCGTGCACGGCCGGGTCGGTGAGGTAGGAGTCGACGAGCCGGCGCGACGCCGCGGTCCAACGTCGCGGAGAACAGCATCCGCTGACCGCCGGCCGGCGTCATGTCGAGGAGCTTGGTGACCGCGGGCAGGAAGCCGAGGTCGGCCATGTAGTCGGCCTCGTCCAGGACGGCGACCTCGACCTGCGCGAGCGAGCAGACCCGTCGCTCGATCAGGTCGACCAGCCGGCCCGGGGTCGCGACGACGATGTCGACGCCCCGCTTGAGGGCGTCGATCTGGCGCCCCATCGGCGCACCGCCGTAGACGGCGGTGACCTTCACCCGCATCGCCTGGCCCAGGGGGACGAGCGCGTCGGTGACCTGCTGGGCCAGCTCACGGGTCGGCACGAGCACGAGCCCGCGCGGCGTACCGGCCCGACGGTGGTCGACACCCGAGGCGATCCTGGCCAGCATCGGCAGGCCGAACGCCAGGGTCTTGCCGGAGCCGGTCTCCGCGCGGCCGAGGACGTCGCGTCCGGCGAGCGCATCGGGCATCGTGCGCGCCTGGATCGGGAAGGGCGACTCGATGCCGCGCGCGGTGAGCGCGGCGATGATCGGAGCGGGAAGGCCGAGCTCGGCGAACGTACGCACGGCAGGCGCCGGGGCGGCGAAGGCAGCAGCGAGCTGACGGTCCAGCTCGGCGGCCGGGCCGGACGCCGGCCGGGGCGGCGGGTGCAGGCCGGGACCGGTTGGGAGACCGGTTGCCGGACGACCGGCCGTTGGGGTTGTGGTTGCCGTTCGGGCGACCGCTGGACGGTCGGCGCGGACGGTGTGAGGGCGTGCGGGGACTGCGGGGGGACTGAGGCATGCGAGTGACGGACTCCGTCGCTGTTGGCAAGGGAAACACCTTGGCCGCGACGTGAAGAGGAACCGCACAGGCGACCACGTGGGCGAGAAAGCCCACAGGAGATGGTGCCGGCAGACCGCCAGCACATGATCGAGACTACCAGCGTTGCGGACATCGCCCTGCCAACCGCAGCGGTGAGACCGGTCACAGGCATGATGCTGGCGTGCGCGAAGCAGTGGAGATCCTGGCGCTGGTGGTGGCGGTCGCCGTCGTCGCCGGCACGACGAAGCGGCTGGGCTTCAGCCCGCCGTTGGTCCTCGTCGTCGTCGGCTTCCTCGCCGCGCTGGTCCCGGGTGTGCCCGACTACACACTCGATCCCGAGGTCGTGCTCGTCGGGCTGCTGCCGCCGCTGCTGTACGCCGCGGCCATCCGCACGTCGCTCGTCGACGTACGCGCCAACCACCAGGCGATCGGCATCCTGGCCGTCGGGGCGGTCGTCTTCACGACGTTCGCGGTCGGCCTGGTGGCCTGGTCGCTGATTCCCGGGCTCGAGCTCGCGGCTGCCCTGGCCCTCGGTGCCATCGTCGCGCCGCCGGACGCCGTTGCCGCCACCACGATCGCGCGCCGCGTGGGCATGCCCCGACGGATCGTCTCGATCCTCGAGGGCGAGAGCCTGGTCAACGACGCCACCGCCCTGGTCACGCTGCGGTCCGCGATCATGGCCATCACCGCGACCGTGGGCGTGTGGCAGGTCCTGGGCGACTTCGCGCTGGCCGTCGGTGGCGGCCTTCTCGTCGGGCTGGGCGTCGCCTCCGTGCTCGCGATCGTGCGTCGCCACGTCGAGGACCCGGTGCTGGACACCTCGCTGTCCTTCGTCGCGCCCTTCCTCGCCTACCTCCCCGCCGAGGCGATCCATGCCAGCGGCGTGCTCGCGGTCGTCGTGACCGGCCTGCTGCTCGGGCACAAGTCGCCGGTGCTGCAGTCGGCGGCGTCGCGGATGTCCGAGCAGACCAACTGGCGAACCGTCGCGTTCCTGCTCGAGAACACGGTGTTCCTGCTCATCGGGCTGCAGCTGCCGGACATCATCTCGCTCGCGTCGGACAACGAGCTCGGGACGGCCCGCGTGGTCGACCATCTGCATCGCCGTCCTCGTCGCGACGATCGTCGCGCGCATCGTGTGGGTCTTCGGGGCGACAGCTGCTCTACCACTTCGGCCCCGCCGCGCTGCGGCGGCGAGCCTGGGCCTGGGAGCACGCGACCCTGGTCTCCTGGGCCGGGATGCGCGGCGTGGTCACCCTCGCCGCGGCCTTCCTGCTCCCCCGCGAGACGCCGCAGCGCGACATCCTCGTCCTCTGTGCGGTCGTCGTCGTCGCCGGCTCGCTGCTCGTGCAGGGCACCACCCTGCCGATGCTCGTACGACGGCTCGGGCTGCCCGGCCCGGATGCGGCTGAGGACAACCTGCAGGAGGCAGCGCTGCTCTCCCGGGCCGCACGCGCCGGGCTCGAGCGGCTGGAGCAGGTGCGGCGCCCGACCGACGACCCGGACGTCATCGCGCAGCTCGAGGCGCGAACGCAGCAACGCGCCAACGCCGCGTGGGAGCGCCTCGGCAACAGCAGCGGCACCGGCGAGACGCCGAGCGAGACCTACCGCCGGCTGCGCCTGAAGATGCTGGCCGCCGAACGCGACGTCGTGCTGACGGCGCGCGACTCGGGCACGGCCGACGACGAGATCCTCCGGGACGTGCTGAACATGCTCGACTCGGAGGAGTCGCTGCTGGACCGGCTGGTGACCAAGAATGTCGAGGTGGATCGCGAGCTCGACCGCGAAGTCGGAACGTGAGGACCACTGCGAGCACCTCGCCGCCGCTCCCATCGCCGTACGACCTCGGACACCGCGAGGGATGCGAGCAGTGCCTGGCGGACGGGACCCGATGGGTGCACCTGCGGCTGTGCCTGACCTGCGGGCGGGTCGGCTGCTGCGACTCCTCGCCGCAGAAGCACGCGACCGCGCACTTCCACGAGACCGAGCACCCGGTCATGCGCAGCTTCGAGTCGGGTGAGGCATGGCGCTGGTGTTTCGTGGACGAACGGCTGGGCTGAGTGCGGGAGGCCCGGGCGCTCTAGCGGATCAGGCAGAACGGGTGGCCGGCCGGGTCGGTGAACACCCGGAAGCGCTCGCCGCCGGCGTCCAGGCGGGTCGCGCCCAGCTCCAGCGCGCGGGCCTCGCCGGCGTCGAGGTCGTCGGCGAGGAGGTCGAGGTGGGCCTGCTGCGGGTGCGCCGGGTCCGGCCAGCGGGGCGGGTTGTAGTCGCTGACCTGCTGGAACATCAGGCTCCTGCCGTCAGCGGAGATCAGCGCGCCCTCGGGGCCGTCGTAGGTGACCGTCCATGCCGGTGAGGTCGGCGTAGAAGCGGGCCAGGGCCGACGCGTCGGGGGCGTCGATCGTCACCGCGAACAGGCTCATACCGGGCCGACGCCGTCGGCCTGGCAGAGGTCGAACGGGTGACCGGCCGGGTCGGCCAGCGTGATCCAGGTCGGGCCGTCGGCCAGCCGGGTGGCGCCGAGGCCGACCGCCCGCTCGGCCTGCCGCCTGCGGGTCGTCGGTCTGCAGGTCGAGGTGGAACTGCTGCGGGTGCTCCTGCCCGGGCCACTGCGGCGCGACGTGGTCGGGTGCCCGCTGGAACTCGATCTCCTGGCCGTCCGGAGTCCGGACGCCGAACCGGTCGGCGTCGTGCCGGACGACGTCCCAGCCGGTGAGCTCGGCGTAGAACGAACCGACCTTCTCGATGTCCGCCGCGTCGAAGATGGCCAGGTCCAGGCGAGCTGTCGCCGTCATGGTCGGTGACATCTATCGGGGCTGAACAGTGCGTCGACGTCCGGCAACCCCTCGAACCGGGAGAACGTCCCGGCGTCCGCGATCTCCTGCGCCGCCTCGAGGAACCCGGCCCAGGCGGTGCGCGCGAGGGTGCCGCCCACGCTGATCCGCCGTACGCCGAGCGCAGCTGCCTCGGCGACAGTGATGAACGGCGCGTTGATCAGCAGGTTGACCGGTTTCGGTGCCACGGCGGCGATGACCGCCGAGACCTGCTCGACGGTGCTGATCCGCGGGGCGTAGAGGCAGTCGGCGCCCGCCTCGGCGTACGCGCGCAGCCTGCGGGTCGTCTCGTCGATGTCGGGACGTCCGACGACGAACCCCTCGGACCGACCGGTCAGGACGATGCCGGTGCCACTGTCGTCGATCGCCTGGCGCGCCGCCCGGATGCGCTCGACGGCCAGGTCGAAGTCGTGGAGCGGATGGCTCTCGTCGCCCGTGGAGTCCTCGATCGAGAGCCCGGCGACCCCGGTGGCCGCGGCGCAGCGTCACGTTCGCGTTGACCTGCTCCGGGTCGACCGCGAAGCCGCCCTCGAAGTCGGCGTTGACGGGCAGATCCACGGCGTCCACGACGGCTCGAAGGTGCTCGAGCGCCTCGTCGAGCGTGACGCCGTTGTCGGCGCGGCCCAACGTCCAGGCGAAGCCGGCGCTCGTGGTCGCCAGCGCCGGGAAGCCGAGCTGCGCCAGGGCACGCGCGCTCCCGGCGTCCCACGGGTTCGGCATGACGAAGCAGCCGGAGGTGTGCAGGCGGTGGAACGCCGCCACCCGATCGGACTGCCCGGCGTTGGTCCATCGAGCCGCTCCTTCGTCCTGGGTCAGGGACACTTCCATGCGGCGGTTGACGGTCAGGACCGGATCAGCGGGTCCCGGACGGCCTCGCTGATGCGGCGCAGCGCGACGACCTGGGCGGGGGTGAGCGGGTCGAACAGGTGCCTGCGTACGCCCTCGACGTGCCCGGGCGCGGCGGCGGCCAGCGCGGCGAAGCCCTCGTCGGTCAGGACGGCCAGTGCCGCGCGCCGGTCGTCGGGGCACGCTCTCGCGCCGCACCCAGCCCTGCCTCCTCGAGCCGGGCGACCGCGTGGGAGACCCGGCTGCGCGAGGACTGCGACCGCTCCGCCAGCTCGCTCATCCGCAGCGACCGGTCGGGCTGCTCGGAGAGGCGGACCAGGATCTCGTAGTAGGCGTGCGGCATGCCGGCGTCGCGCTGCAGCTCCCGGTCCAGCTGGTCCATGAGCAGCCCGGACGCCTCGATGAACGCCCGCCAGGTGCGCTGCTCGTCCTCGTCCAGCCAGCGGGTGCCATGTCCCCGAGCATATCGCGGAATAGTTGAACGCTCAAGTAAGTTGCTGGATATCGTCAGCTACTCACGCAGACCCGGAAAGGCAACGCCGATGCCCATCGTCCGCCTCAACCACGCCGTCCTCTTCGTCAGCGACGTCGAGCGCAGCGTCGCGTTCTACCGCGACGTGCTCGGCTTCACGCCCATCGCCGACATGGCCGAGCTGCCGGGGCGGCGTTCCTGCAGGCGCCCGGCTCCACCAACGACCACGACCTCGGGCTGTTCGAGATCGGCGCGGCGCGCCGGCCCGTCGCAGGCCGGTCGGTCGACCGTCGGGCTCTACCACCTCGCCTGGGAGGTCGACACGCTCGACGAGCTCGGGCGGGTCCGCGACGCCCTCGCCGCCGCCGGCGCGCTGGTCGGCTCGAGCGACCACGGCACCACCAAGAGCCTCTACGGCCGCGACCCGGACGGCCTGGAGTTCGAGATCGTCTGGCTGATCCCGGCCGACCGGCTCGACGACGCCGCGCTGGGTGCCCGGTCACGGATCGGCGTCCTCGACCTCGAGAAGGAGAAGGCGCGCTACGGCGCCGACACCGTCGGCGGTGTGGGCATCTCGAGTCCGGCCCGCGCCTGAGCGCCTCGGGCTAGCCCGTTGCGAGGGCGGGCAGTGACTCCTCGGGGATGCCGAAGGCGTCGACGAGGGTCCGGGCCTGCGGCCGCAGGGTCCGGCACAGCTCGTTGACCGCGCGGGTGAGCGCCTTGGACTGCCGCGTGCTCAACCGCCCGTGCTCGAGGAACCAGCCGCGGTCGGCCTCGAGGTTGCTGAGGACGTAGAGGTCGCAGACCTGCCCGAGCAGAGCCTTGGCCGCCTCGTCCTCGACCTCGTCGATGGCCGCGACGAACGCCTCGAGCACGACGCGGTCGACATGAACGCGCGCCGCCAGCAGGAGGTGGTCCTGGGCCGCGTTGAACGCCTCGAACGCGTCGCCGTCGCCGGCCGCCCGCCGCAGCCGACGCGCGAGGCCGTCGATCACGTGCTTCTCACGCCACTCGAACAGCGACAGGTGGTAGCCGCGGTCGAGCAGGTCGGCGTCCTCGTCGCGCCCCGGCGCCGCGGCGACGAGGCGCTGCACGAGAGCGCGCGCCGCCGTCCGCTCGATGACGGCTCCGACCACCTGGTCGGCGACGAACCGCACCGTGCCCAGCGTGTCCAGCTCACCGAAGTGGTCGCGGTAGCTCGTCAGCAGACCCTTGGCGACGAGCTGCATGAGGACGGTGTTGTCGCCCTCGAACGTCGTGAAGACGTCGCTGTCGGCCTTGAGCTGGGGCAGCAGGTTCTCGGAGAGGTATCCCGCGCCGCCGCAGGCCTCGCGGCAGGCCTGGATGGTGGCCGTGGCGTGCCACGTCGTCACCGCCTTGATGCCCGCCGCCCGCGTCTCGAGCTCGCGCTGGGCGCGGTCGTCGTCCGAGCCGGCCGCACCGTCGTGCAGCGCCGCGACCATCTCGTTCTGGGCGAACAGCAGTGCGTAGCTCTTCGCCAGGGCCGGCAGCAGCCGTCGCTGGTGCGCGAGGTAGTCGAGGACGACGACCTCCTCGTCCGAGCCCGGTGGCCGGAACTGACGCCGCCGCTCGCCGTAGCGAACCGCGATCGCCAGGGCCAGCCGGGTCGCCGCGCCGGCACCTCCGGACACGCTGATCCGGCCCTGGACGAGCGTGCCGAGCATGGTGAAGAACCGCTTGTTCTCGTTGTCGATCGGGCTGCTGTAGGTGCCGTCGGGCGCGACGTCGCCGTAGCGGTTGAGCAGTGCCTCGCGCGGCACTCGCACGTCGGTGAACGTGAGCCGCCCGTTGTCGACGCCGCCGAGCCCCGCCTTGGGGCCGCAGTCCTCGATCTCGACACCGGGGCACGGGTCGCCGTTCTGGTCGCGGATCGGGACGAGGAACGCGTGTACGCCGTGCGACTCCCCCGCCGTGACGAGCTGGGCGAACACCGCCGCCACCCGGCCGTCGCGGGCGGCGTTGCCGATGTAGTCCTTGCGCGCCTGCGGGTCAGGCGTGCTGATGGTGAAGGTCGCCGTGTCGGCGTCGTAGGTCGCGGTGGTCCGGATCGCCTGGACGTCCGAGCCGTGCCCGGTCTCCGTCATGGCGAAGCAGCCGGGGATCTCGAGGGAGAGGACGCCGGGCAGCATCGACTCGTGATGCTGCTCGGTGCCGAGGTGGAGGATCGCGCCGCCGAACAGACCCCACTGCACGCCGGCCTTGACCTGCAGGGACAGGTCGGCGAACGCGAGCATCTCGAACGACGTGACCGAGCCTCCGACGTCGCCCTGCCCGCCGTACCGCTTGGGGAAAGCCGAGCCCCGCATGCCCGTTCGTCGGCGAGCGACTGCGCCTGTGCCAGGACCCGGCTGCGGTGCGTCTCCATGTCCAGGCCGTAGACGGGCCGGAACTCCGGCGTGCGCAGGTGCGCGCGGGCCAGCTCGCGGGCCTCGTGCCAGCGCCCGTCGAGCACCCGTCGCAGCACGTCGGGGTCGACTCGGCGACGTCGCCTACGGGCTGGGCGTCGGTCATGCGGACCTCCACGTCGGCGGTGTCGTGTCGACCTCGCGCCCGGTGGCGGCGAGGATGCCGGCCAGACCGCTCCAGGCCAGGTCGCTGAGATGGTCGCGCAGCGCCTCGCGGCTCATCGGCGGGCGCTGGTCGAGCCAGTGGTCGGCCGCCGAGCGGACGAGCCCGACGATGCCGTGTCCCCACGGCCCGGCAGCAGAGCTGTCGACACCCGCGTCCTCGAGCCGCTGGCCGATGAGCTTCGCGACGTGGGCGCCGACGAGTGCGTCGAGATCGCGCACCGGGTCGGCGCTCACCGGTCGGTCGGCGAGCGGGCGCCGGACGACGAACCGGTAGACGTCGGGGTCGGCCTCGATGATCCGCAGGTAGGCGTCGATCGCGATCGCCAGCTGACGCCGTGGCTCGTGCTCGTCGGCCAGCGCCGTCGTGAGCTGGCTGACGAGCCGCTCGGAGACCAGGGTGCAGACCGCGAGGTAGAGCTCGCCCCGGTCGGTCGAAGTAGCGGTAGACGGCCGCCTTGCTGGTGCCGGCCTCCGCGGCGACCTCGTCCATCCCGACGCCGGGGCCGTGCGTCCGGATGGCCCGCACCGCCGCGTCGACAAGCTCCTCGCGGCGGGTGCGTCGGTGCGCCTCCCAGCGGGTACGTCGTCCGTCGGGTGCCTGGACTGTCATGGTCCGGACGGTACCTGATACTTTCGGTATCAGTCCAGTTGGCCTGTCCCACCCAGGAAGGACGTCACCGCCATGGCACCCACCGTCCGGCGCGCCGCAGTCGTCGGGGGAAACCGGATCCCCTTCGCCCGGGCCAACGGCCCCTACCGCCAGGCGTCCAACCAGGACATGCTCACCGCCGCGCTCGACGGGCTGGTCGCGCGCTTCGGCCTGCAGGGCGAGCCGGTCGGCGAGGTGGCGGCCGGTGCGGTGCTCAAGCACAGCCGCGACTACAACCTGACCCGGGAGAGCGTCCTCGGCAGCCGGCTGGCGCCGTCGACCCCGGCGTACGACGTGCAGCAGGCCTGCGGCACCGGGCTGGAGACCACCATCCTCGTCGCCAACAAGATCGCCCTCGGTCAGATCGACGCCGGCATCGCCGGCGGCGTCGACACCACCAGCGACGCGCCGATCGCGGTCGGCGAGGACCTGCGCCGGGTGCTGCTCGACCTCAACGCCGCGCGCGACGTCAAGGGTCGCCTGGCCGCACTCCGGCGGCTGCGGCCGGGACAGCTCAAGCCGGAGGCGCCGAACAACGCCGAGCCCCGCACCGGGCTCTCGATGGGCGAGCACGCGGCGATCACCGCACGGGAGTGGCAGATCAGCCGGGAGGCGCAGGACGAGCTGACCGTCGCGAGCCATCGCAACCTGGCCGCCGCCTACGACCGCGGGTTCTTCGACGACCTCGTGACGCCCTACCTCGGGCTGACCCGCGACCAGAACCTGCGCCCCGACTCCGACGTGGAGTCGCTGTCCCGCCTGAAGCCGGTGTTCGGAAAGCGGCTCGGCGACGGGACGGCGGCCACGATGACCGCCGGCAACTCGACACCGCTCTCCGACGGCGCATCGACCGTGCTGCTCGCGAGCGACGACTGGGCCGCGCAGCGCAACCTGCCGGTGCTGGCGCACGTGGTCGACGCCGAGACCGCGGCGGTCGACTACGTGCACGGCGACGAAGGCATGCTGATGGCACCGGCGT
Organism: uncultured Actinomycetota bacterium; assembly: GCA_963757295.1. Classification (GTDB taxonomy): domain Bacteria; phylum Actinomycetota; class Actinomycetes; order JACCUZ01; family JACCUZ01; genus JBDUAP01. The sequence continues at coordinate 155,828 of CAVWQZ010000003.1, forward strand.
ACGCCGTGCCGAGACTGCTCGAGCGCACCGGGCTGACCCTGCAGGACTTCGACTTCTACGAGATCCACGAGGCCTTCGCGTCCACCGTGCTCGCCACCCTGGCCGCCTGGGAGGACCCCGACTTCTGCAAGGGGCGGCTGGGGCTGGAGCGCCCGCTCGGGTCGATCGACCGGTCCCGGCTGAACGTCACCGGCTCCTCGCTGGCTGCCGGGCACCCGTTCGCGGCCACCGGCGGGCGCATCGTCGCGACGCTCGCGCACCTGCTCGCCGAGCGCGGCTCCGGTCGGGGCCTGATCTCGATCTGCGCGGCCGGCGGTCAGGGCGTGGTCGCGATCCTGGAGGCCGCGTGACCGACCGCTACCGCAACCTCGCCAACTCACCCGTCGGACGCCGCGTCACCTCCCGGCTCGGGCTGCCCCGCCCGGCCGAGCTGCGCCGCTACACAGCCAGGCGACCCGCTCCTGCCCGGCCCGGCCCTGCTGACGGGAGCCGCCGCCGGCCAGCTCGGCGAGGTCGTCGCGCGGGTCCTCGACGCGGCAGGCGTCGAGCTGCACGGCGTGGACGACGGGACGCGCCGGCTCGCCGCGATCGTCGCCGACGCGACCGGCGTCGAGACGGTCGCCGACCTGGCCGAGCTGCACGCGAGCCTGGCCCCCGCCCTCAAGCGGCTCGATCCCAGCGGCCGGCTGCTGCTGCTCGGCCGGCCTCCACTGGCAGCCAAGAACCCGCGAGCAGGCCGCGGTCCGGCAGGCGCTCGACGGGATCGTGCGCTCCGCCGCGAAGGAGGTGCGGGCCGGCGCAACGGCCAACCTCGTGCTCGTCGACGACGGGGCGGAGGACGCCCTCGAGTCGACGCTGCGCTTCTTCCTGTCCGGGCGGTCCGCGTTCGTCAGCGGCCAGGTCGTGCGCGTGGCGGCGCAGCCCAGCAGCACGACCGACGCCACCGACTGGCTGCGGCCGTTGGACGGCCGGGTCGCCGTCGTCACCGGAGCCGCGCAGGGCATCGGCGCAGCGATCGCCGGCGTCCTGGCCCGCGACGGCGCCCGCGTCGTCTGCGCCGACCTGCCCGCCCAGGGCGAGCGGCTGTCGGCGGTCGCCAACCAGATCGGCGGGACCGCCCTGCAGGTCGACATCACCGCGACGTCGGCGGCCGAGCGCATCGCGGCGCACGCCACCTCGCCGGCACGGACGGCTGGACGTGCTCGTGCACAACGCCGGGATCACCCGCGACCGGCTGCTCGCGAACATGGACGCCGCGACGTGGGCGTCGGTGCTGTCCGTCAACCTCGAGGCGCAGCTGCGCATCAACGACGCGCTGCTGACGTCCGACGTCCTCGGTGCCGGCAGCCGGATCGTCTGCGCGTCGTCGACGAGTGGCATCGCCGGCAACCGTGGACAGGCGAACTACGCCGCCAGCAAGGCGGGCATCATCGGCATGGTCCGCGTCGGCCGCACCGGGGCTCGCCGCGCGCGGCGGCACCATCAACGCGGTGGCGCCCGGCTTCATCGAGACCGACATGACCGCCGCGATGCCGATGGCGGTCCGTGAGGTGGCGCGGCGCGTGAACAGCCTGCGGCAGGGCGGCCTCCCCGTGGACGTCGCCGAGACGATCGCGTGGCTGGCGCAGGACGCCAGTGCGGGAGTGAACGGGCAGGTCGTGCGCGTCTGCGGCCAGAACCTGGTCGGCGCATGACGCGGGTGGCGCATGACGCGGGTCGTCGAGCTGACCGAGCCGCCTCGCCTGTCCCGCCTGTACGCCGGTGCGCTGCGGCCGTCCCGCTCGCACCGGCCACCTGAGCTGCCCGACGTCGAGCTGGTGCTCGCGGACGTCGCCGTCGACCGCGAGCCAGCTCGCCGCCTACGACCGGGTGTGCGGCTTCCGGCTGACCGACACCCTGCCGCCCACCTACCCCCACGTGCTCGCGTTCCCGCTGCACCTCCAGCTGATGACCGACGACGCCTTCCCCTTCGCGGCCGCCGGGATGGTGCACATCCGCAACGTCATCACGACGACCGGCCGGTTGGACGCCGGCGTCCCGCTGACGATCCGGGTGCGAGCGCAAGGACCTCGCCCCGCACCCGAAGGGCGCGCAGCTCGACCTGGTCGCCGACGTGTCCGCCGGAGGTGCGCCGGTCTGGACATCACGCAGCACCTACCTGTCCCGCGGCGCATCGCTGCGCGGATGGCGCACCGGATCCGCGCGCCCGCCCCGGCGGACCCCGCGCCAGCCGCCGACCTGTCCGGGCGCCAGGCGGCGACCTGGCGGGTGGGCAAGGACGTGGGCCGCCGCTATGCCCGGGTGTCCGGTGACGTCAACCCCATCCACCTGCATCCCCTGGGGGCGCGGCTGTTCGGCTTCCGCAGCGCGATCGCGCACGGCATGTGGACCAAGGCGCGCTGCCTCGCTGCGCTGGAGGCGCGGCTGCCCGATGCCCTGACGGTCGACGTCGCCTTCCAGAAGCCGCTGCCCCTCGGCTCGACGGTGCGGTTCCTGGCCCGCGAGGGCCCGACCGGCTGGGACTTCGGGGTCCTGCCCGCGACGGATGACCGACCGCACCTGTCGGGTAGCGTCCTGGCCGCGTGAGCGCCATCGCCGACCGTCGCCTCGTCGGCGTCAACGCAGACCGTCGCCTGGTCGGCGTCGACGCCACCCGCGGCCTCGCGCTGCTCGGCATGATGGCGGTGCACGTGCTGCCCGCCGTCGACGCGGACGGCGGCGCCACCGTCGCGCACGCCATCGCCGGCGGTCGCTCGGCCGCCACGTTCGCCGTGCTGGCCGGAGTCGGCCTGGCCCTGCTCACCGGCGGCACCGACCCGCATCGCGGCCGGCCGTGGGCTGCAGCGTCCGCCGGCCTGGTGGTGCGCGCCCTGTGCATCGGCGCGGTCGGGCTCCTGCTCGGGTCGGTGGACTCCGGCGTCGCGGTGATCCTGGCCTACTACGCCGCGCTGTTCCTCCTGGCCATCCCGCTGCTGCCGCTGCGCGCCGCGCCGCTGTTCGCCCTGGGCCTCACGGTCGCCTGCGTGGTGCCGGTGCTCAGCCACCTGATCCGCGACGACAACCGCCTGCCGTTCGCCGGCCGGAACCCCAACTTCGACACGCTGCTCGACAGTCCCGGCGACCTCGTCCCCGCGTTGCTCCTGACCGGCTACTACCCGGTGCTGGCGTGGACGGCGTACCTCTGCGCCGGCCTCGCCGCCGGGCGGCTGCCGCTGCGGGAGCGGCGTACCGCTGCCTGGCTCTGCGGCAGCGGGGTCGCGCTGGCCGTCGCGGCGTCAACGGTGTCGTGGTTCCTGCTGGGTCCGCTCGGCGGCCACGACAAGATCGCGGCGACGCTGCCCGACCCCGCCTCGCTGGACACCAGCCTCGAGCTCGGCCTCTACGGGAACACGCCGCCCACCACCTGGTGGTGGCTGGCGGTGGTCGCACCGCACTCCAGCACACCGCTGGACCTGCTGCACACGATCGGCGTGGCGCTGGGGCTGCTGGGCGCGATGCTGCTGCTCGCCTCGGCCGGGCGCTCCGCCCGGGCGGCGCTCTCCCCGCTCGCCGCCGCGGGAAGCATGACGCTGAGCCTGTACTCCGCCCACGTCCTGCTGCTCGCGTCCGGCTGGCTGCCGGAGGACCGGGAGACGTCGTACGTCGTGCAGGTGGTCGCCGCCCTGGTCCTGGCGTGGCTGTGGCGGCGGTTCCTCGGCCGGGGCCCGCTGGAGCGGGTGGTCGCCCACCTGGCGACGCCGGCGCGCAGGGCGGTCGCCCGAAGGTAGAGTCCGGCCGACGGCAGAGTCGGCTCGACGGTGGGCGCCTCGACGGGGACGGTGGGTCGATGGGTCAGGACCACGGCCAGGAGCTGCTGGCCGCACTGAGACAGCTTCTGCACGCCTCGAACACGGCCCGGGCCGACGACCTGCCGGCCATCGTGCGCGTCGCCGGCTACGAGTTCGGCGCGTCGTTCGCCGTGCTGTACGTCGTGGACTACGACCAGGTCCAGCTGGTGCCGCTCCTCGAGGCCGACCCCCAGACCGAGGAGAAGCTGCTGACGACCCGCGGACCGCTGCCCGTGGAGGGCACGCTCGCGGGGCGGTGCTTCACCGACGTGACCGTGCAGAGCAGCGCCGGTTCCGTCCCCTCCAACTCCGGATGCTCGATCTGGGCACCGGTCCTCGACGGCACCGACCGGCTGGGCGTGCTGGAGCTGGTCTTCGACGAGGAGATCGAGCTCGACGAGGGGCTGGCCACCGACATCGGGCTGCTCGCCGCGCTCGTCGCCGAGCTGCAGATGAGCCGCAGCCTGATCGGCGACTTCATCGAGCGGGAACGGCGCCGGCTGCCCATGCTCCTCGAGGCCGAGCTCCAGTGGAACCTCCTGCCGCCGCTGACGTTCGCGTCGCCGGTCGTCTCGATCGCCGGCGTCCTGGCACCCACCAACGAGGTGGCCGGCGACTCGTTCGACTACGCGGTCAACGGCGAGATCGCGCACCTGTGCATCGTCGATGCGATGGGCCACGGGCTGGACGCGACGTTGATGTCTGCCGTGGCGATCGGCGCGCTGCGCAACGCCCGACGCTCGGGCCTGGACCTGGTCGACACCACCCGGTCGATGAACAAGCACGTCGCCGCGCAGTTCGGGGAGTCGAAGTTCGTCACGGCGATCGTCGGGGAGCTGGACACGCGCACCGGGGTGTGGCGCTGGGTCAACGCCGGCCATCCGGCGGCGCTGATCGTGCGGGGAGGCCGCGTGGTCAAGGCTCTCGACAGGCAGATCAACCCACCGCTGGGGCTGCAGCCCGAGTCTCCCGAGGTCGGCGAGGAGCGGCTCGAGCTCGGCGACCGGCTCGTCCTCTACACCGACGGCGTGATCGAGGCGCGGGCAGCGGACGGCGAGTTCTTCGGCATCGACCGGCTCGTGGACCTGATCGCGCGAGAGGCAGCGGCCGGCCGGCCGGCCGCCGAGACGATGCGCCGGCTGAACCTCGCGATCCTCGCGCACCAGGAGGGTGTCCTGCAGGACGACGCGACCACGCTGATGGTCGAGTGGTCCAGCGCGGACGCGCGGCGGATGCAGGCGTAGCTGCGCCATGCGGCTGGCGACGTGGAACGTCAACTCGGTCACCGCCCGGGTGCCCCGGCTGGTCGAGTGGCTGGGCGCGACCCGACCGGACGTCGTCTGCCTGCAGGAGACGAAGTGCGCCGCCGACGCCTTCCCGTACGACGCGGTGCGCCCGCTCGGCTACGAGGTCGCCGCGCACGGCGACGGCCGGTGGAACGGCGTCGCGCTGCTGTCCCGGGTCGGGCTCACCGACGTGACCCGCGGCCTGCGCGACGAGCCCGGCTTCCCCGCCCCCGAGGCCCGCGCGATCGGGGCGACCTGTGCCGGCGTACGGGTGTGGTCGGTCTACGTGCCCAACGGACGCGAGCCCGGGCACGACCACTACGCCTACAAGCTGGCCTGGCTGGCCGCGCTGCGCGACACCATCGGCCGACGAGCTGCCGGGCCACTCGGCGTACGCCGTGTGCGGCGACTTCAACGTGGCGCCGACCGACGACGACGTCTGGGACCCGTCCGTCTTCGTGGGGTCCACGCACGTCACCCCGCCGGAGCGCGCGGCCGCTCGCCGAGCTGCTCGCACTCGGGTCTGCGTGACGTCGTCCCGCGCCCGATGAAGTACGACCGCCCGTTCACCTACTGGGACTACCGGGCCGGCATGTTCCACCGCAACGAGGGCATGCGGATCGACCTCGTCTACGCCAGCGAGCCCCTCGCCGACGCAGTCACGGATGCCTACGTCGATCGAGAGGCTCGCAAGGGCAAGGGTCCGTCCGACCACGCCCCCGTCGTGGTGGACGTGGACCTGGCGGAAGGCGTCCGCCGGCTAGCTGCGGTGCACGACGACGGTGTCGCCGACCCGGACCTGCGCGAACAGTGCGGCCAGCGAACCCATGTTCCGGACGTTCACGCACCCGTGTGACGCACCGGCGTACCCCCGCGTCGCGAAGTCGCTGGAGTAGTGCACGGCCTGTCCCCTGCTGAAGAACATCGCGTAGGGCATCGACGAGCCGTACAGGTTGGAGACGTGGTTCGCGCTCATGCGGTAGACGGAGAAGACACCCTCGCGGGTCGGCGTGAACTGCGAGCCGAACCGCACGTCGAGGCGTCGCTGCACCACACCGTCGACCACCCACGAGAGCTCGCGCGTGGTCTTGTCGATGCACAGCACGCGGCCCGTCAGGCAGCGCTCGTCCAACGCCGCGGCCTGCTGCGGCTCGGCGGTCGGCCGCGGCGGGTAGAGCTCGGCCCTGGTCGGGGTCCGCGTGTCCGCCTTGAGTGCGGCCCAGGTGTCCTCGTCGACGCTGCCCGTGACGGGCAGGCCGCGGTGCTGCTGGTAGGCACGCACGCCCTTGGCGGTCTCGGTCCCGTACGAGCCGTCGACCCACTTCTGGGGCATCCGGTCGAGCTGGGCGAGGCGTGCTTCGAGGGCGCGGACCTCGGCACCGGAGCTGTCGAGCTTCCAGAGGATGCGTACGACGGGGGCAGCCGTCGTCGGCACGGCTGACGGGGTGGTCGAGGGTGTCGGCGCGTCGCTGGCGGTCGGGGCCGCCGGCGACGACGGCTGGGAGGTGCTGGGCTGGGGGCCGGGGCGCTCGGCGTGCACGGCAGCGGCGCCATAGCCGACGCCGAGACCGAGGGCCACGGCCAGGCTGATGGCGACAAGGCCGGCTCGCATGATGGTCTCCTCCACGGTGGTGGCCGCCGGTGTGGCGGCCTGGTGAAGGAGATGACTCCGGGCGGGGGTCTGCGGTTGCGTCGGATTCTGTGAGCCGCGCCACACCGTCAGCCGGGCTGGAGGCGGTCCACCTCGAACCAGACGCTCTTGCCGGTCCGGCTCTCCTCGACGCCCCAGCGCGCGGCCAGCGACTCCAGCAGATGCATGCCGCGGCCGCCGGGCCGGTCGGTGTGGTGGCGGCGCGTCGTGGGGCGGACCGTGCTCTCGTCGTGCACGTTCACGTGCACGGGACCGTCGTCAGCTGACGGCAAGGTCGATCGTGACCGTCGAGCGGGCGTGGATCACCGCATTGGTGACGAGCTCCGAGATGAGCAGCAGGACGGCGTGACGGGCGTCCGCATCACCCCATCCCTCGAGCTCACGGGCAGCCCGTTCCCGGGCCTCTCGTGGGCTCGTCGACGCTGGCGGCAGCGCGAAGGAGTGCTCGGACACAACTACCTTGTGCCCCGCCGGGTCGGGCGCAAGCTCCGTTCAGGGTGGCCGGCTGGGTCAAGCTGGTGGGCTGTTCAAGCGGGGCCGAGTAGGGCACGGGGTGGTTGCGGCCCAGCTCGGTGAAGCGCTCGTTCAGCGCGTGCACGATCCGGTCCCGGTCGGGCGCCGTTGGCTCCAGCGCGCCGTGCAGCATGGCCTCCAGCTCCAGAGCCGGCGTCATGCCGCCGAGCCCGAAGTAGCGGAGCCAGAGCTCACCCTTGGTCAGGCCTGCGTCCTGGCGGGCCAGGTCCAGGGCGTCACGGGGTGGCAGGCGTCACGGGGTTGCTGGTCCATGAGCGCTCCCGTCGGAAGGCGCGCCGATGGTGGCTGGCACTCCGGTGGCGGTCGCGTCGCTGTTGGCGCGGACCAGATCGTCGCTGACATCCGCGCAGCCGCCGCCCGCTGGCACGGCTGGTCTCCATCAGGGTGGCATGGGCAGCGGCCGGCGCCACCCCGTCGCGCTGCATGACCATTGTGGAGCCATGCCCTGGGCCAGCGCGATGACCTCCCGCGAGTGCAGGGCCGCCCGGATCTGGGCGCTCAGTCCGTGCACGGACTCGTCCACGCGGGCGGTGGCGACCACGGTCGCCGCCTCGGCGGCGAACTGGTCGGCCCACTCCTTCTCGTGCACGGCGAAGGCGCCGACCGTGCGGGAGTAGACGTTCAGCGCGCCGATCGGTCGGTCGGCTGCGATCAGGGGCGTCGACAGGATGCTCTCGATGCCCCGGGCCTGCGCCCGCGGGATGAACGCCGGCCAGCGACTCTCGTCGCTCAGCGCGTCGATGTGGAACCGCTCGCCCTGGATGGCGGCGTCCAGGCACGGCCCCTCACCGGTGTCGTACTGGTCGTGGTCCATCTCCAGGACCACGTCGTTGCTGGCCGCGACGGTTCCGAACCGGCCGTTGCGCGGCAACGTGATGCTGACGCCGTCAGCGCCCTGCACCACCGCCTGCGCCATGGTGACCACGAGCTTGAGCGCGGCGTCGAGGACGTCCCGGCTACGGGGGATCGCGGCGACCCCGGCCAGTCCGCGCAGAAGCGCGCTGCTGGCGGCCGGTCGGTCGACATGCAGGGCCTCGGTCAGGCCGGTGACCTCGAAGAGCCGGTAGATCGACGGGGTTGCGCCGCGCACGGCGAGCTCGCCGCCGGACGCCCGCAGTCGCTCCGCTGCCGTGGCGAAGACGGCGAGCCCGCCGGCGTCCAGGAACCGGACCTCCGCCAGGTTGACCACGACCCGGGGCGCGCCAACGGCGATTGCCTCGTCGACCAGCGCCGCGCAGCTGCGCCACGGTGGAGATGTCCACCTCGCCGACGAGGGAGACCACCGCCAGGCCGCCGTCGACGCGGACCGAGCCCGACAGCTGGTCGCGGACGGCGGTCACGGCGCACCAGGTTCGGGCGAGCAGGAGAGGAGAACACGAGGAGCGCCGGAGGGGCGCGAGGATTCGAGAGGCATGCCGCCAGACCTAACTGGAGTCTGTGGGCCGTATCCTCTGTGTCGAAGACATCGCCATCCTACACCCGTGGGCTGCCGCCACCGAGGGGACGTTTTCGGCTGTGAACGGCACGGAAGGGACAGGCACCGGGGCCGACTCGGGCGCCCACGTCGCGCAGCACCTCGCCGACATCGCGCGGATCCTGCTGGCGCCGGGCAGCGTCGCGGAGACCCTGAACCTCATCGTGACGATGTCCGTCGCCTCGGCATCGACGGCTGCGACGAGGCCGGGCTGAGCGAGCTGACACCCGGCGGGGTCACGTCGGTTCCGACCTCGCCGTTGGTCGCCGATCTCGATCAGCTGCAGGACTCGCTCGACGAGGGGCCCTGCCTGGATGTCCTCGCCGGCCTCGACAGCGTCTATGTCGACGACCTCAGTGACAGTCCGATCTGGCCGCACTTCGGTCCCGCTGCGGCCCAGGCCGGAGTGCGCAGTGCGCTGGCCTACCGGCTGTTTGCCGGCAGCGGGACCCTGGGCGCCTGGTGATGTACGCCCGGCTGCCGGGCGCGTTCAACGCGACCGACCGCACGCAGGGGCTCATCTTCGCCGCGCACGCGAGCATGGCGCTGTCGGTCGCCCAGAGCCAGGCGTCCGAACGTGGTCGGACCAGCAACCTGCAGACCGCGCTCCTGTCGCGGGAGATCATCGGTCAGGCCCAGGGGATCCTGATGGAACGCGAGCGGATCACCGCGGACCAGGCGTTCGACCTGCTCCGCCGGTCCTCGCAGCACCTCAACGTGAAGCTCCGCGACGTGGCGCAGGAGCTGGTCGACACCGGCGCGGTGCCCGGAGAGATCCCTAGTCAGCCGCGGGCGAGCGCGAGGCCCCGCAGAGGTCATCCACGCTGGGTGAGGGCAGGGTCACTCGGCCGACCTAGGTTCGGAGCCGACCAACCAGCCGAGGAGGCGAGAGCCGTGACGGACAGCACGCTCCAGGTATTCGTGGCAGCGTTCGGCGACGAGAAGCAGGCCGCTTCTGCGCTGAAGGACTTCCGCGCGATGGACCGCGAAGGCTCCATCAACCTCATCGACGCCGTGGTCGTCGTGCGGGACGCCGAGGGCAAGGTGACCTACGAGGAGACCGCAGACCCGGACGCCAAGCGGATGGCCAAGCGCGGCGCCATCGCGGGCGGCATCGTCGGCCTGCTCTTCCCGCCGAGCATCATCGCGAGTGCCGTGGTCGGCGGTGCCGGCGGCGGCATCTGGGGCAAGGTCCGCGACAAGGGCTTCAAGGACGAGGACCTCAAGGCGATCGGCGACAGCCTCGAGCCTGGCACCTCGGCGGTCATCGCGATCGCGGAGGATCGTGTCGTCGAACGGCTCGTCCGCGGTCTCGAGGGCTACCAGAAGATCGCGCGGCACGCCGTGAGCGCCGAGGCATCCGCACTGATCGTGGCCGAGGTCGACTCGGACGCCCCGCCAGTCCTGAGTCGCGACCGGCGGGGCGACGAGGTCGACCGGGAGGCGCTCGACCTCAACCGCGCGCTGTGGACTGCGGTCAACGCCGAGTTCACGGACGTGGACGCCCTCCGGGCGTGGGCGGCGGACGAGGTCACCTGGGGACTGTTCGCCATCCCCGACAGCCGGCTGGGCGCCCTGGGCGAGGTGGACGGCCGTGATGTCGTCGAGCTCGGCTGCGGGACGGCGTACGTCTCCGCCTGGCTGGCCCGCCGGGGCGCCCGCCCGGTTGCCGTGGACCTCACACCGGCCCAGCTCGAGACCGCCCGCCGCTGCCAGGAGCACTTCGGGCTGACGTTCCCGCTCATCGAGGCCAGCGCCGATGACGTGCCCCTGCCGGACGACTCCTTCGACCTGGCGGTGAGCGAGTACGGAGCGAGCGTCTGGTGCGACCCCGAGCTGTGGATCGCGGAGGCAGCACGGCTGCTGCGGCCCGGGGGCCGCCTCGTCTTCCTGACCAACAGCGTGCTGGTGTCGCTGTGCGTGCCCGAGCAGAACGGCTATGCCGGTGAGCACCTGCAGCGGGCACAACCCGACGTACGACGAGTGCAGTGGCCGGAGGGAGGCGTCGAGTTCCATCCCGCGCACAGCGACTGGGTACGCATCCTTCGGGCCAACGGCTTCGTCGTGGAGGCCCTGCACGAGCTGTACGCACCGCACGACGCCGAGACGCATGGCTACTACGAGATCGTCACGGCCGAGTGGGCCAGGAAGTGGCCGGTCGAGGACCTCTGGGTCGCCTCGCTCGCCTAGCCCGCTCGCTGTGCGGGCTGCCTGGACGACCTCCAGGATCGCGTTGGTCACGAGGGTGGGGTCTGCCTCCTCGACGGCGTGGCCGGTGTGCACCACCAGCTGCCTGGCTCGCGGGCTGAGGACGAGCCAGCCCCGTTGGTCCTTGACGTTGGAGCGCATTCCGCGGCGCTCCGAGGCGAACTCTGCGGCCGCGATCTCCTCGGCTGCGTACTCGTTGCTGATCACGGTCACCGGGATGTCGCCGATCCGCTCGCGAGCGGACCACGCATCCTTCTCGACCTGGAGGTAGTCGCGCTTCTCGATGTTGACCGGCGAGTCCCAGCGGGTGTCGCGAACGAGCTGGGCGGGCGGGTCGAGGAACGGGGCGCCCACGTCGACGAACACCATGCCCGCGACCTGCCGGGGGTGGGCGAAGGCGTAGCCCGCGGTGATGTAGCCGCCTCCGGAAGTCCCGACCAGGACGTACGGCCCGGGGATCTCCGCGGCGGAGATCGCGTTCTCCAGGTCCGCGACCAGCTCCGGCAGCCCTCGCGGCCCGGGAGCCGGGTCGCTCGTCGCCGAGGTTCGCCCGGTCGTAGACACACGTCCGGGTGACCTCGGCCAACGACGGGACAGCGAATGCGTACGACGCGCTGGTGTCCTCGTCGCCGCCCTCGAGGATGACGGTGGGTGACCCGGCGCCCGTGCAACGGACATAGATCCTGCGGCCGCCACCGATGTCGACGAGACCGTCGACGTCGCCCTCAGCCGTTGGTGTCGATGGCGCCGGCGTTGGTGCGGCCGACCGGGTCGGCCTGCTGGCCGGAACAGCCGGACAGGCCGAGGCACACCAGGATCACCAGCGCCAGGAGACCGACCCCCTCGTGCCGTCCGGCGAGACGCCCGTGTCTTGACCCAACGCGCTCAACCGCAACCGATCATCGTCGTCTCCAGTCACGACAGGCCGCGCGGTACGGCCGCTTCACCACGACGTTCCTCCCTGCCTGGGTCCGGGTCATCAGGGTCAACCCCGGACTTGTGACCCGGGGCTCCACTGAGCAGTGGTCGAGCGGGGGATCAACCGATGTCACGCAGCGCCGCCAGCACCGCGAGCACCCGGCGGTGGTCGTCCGGCGCGTCGTGCAGGTCCAGCTTGGTGAAGATGTTGGCGATGTGGCTCTCGACCGTCTTGCGCGGAGACGACGAGCCGCTCGGCGATCGCGGCGTTCGACCTTCCCTCGGCCATCAGCCCGAGGACCTCGCGCTCGCGGTCGGACAGGGCCAGGACCGGGTTCTTGCGGGAGTGGGCGCGCACCAGGCTGCGTGCTATCTCCGGATCGAGCACCGTGCCGCCGGCGGCGATCGTGTGCAGCGCGTGCATGAGCGTCGGTACGTCGATGACCCGGTCCTTGAGCAGGTAGCCGAACCGCTCGGCGTGCCGATCGAGCAGCTGTGCGGCGAAGTGCGTCTCGATCGCCTGCGACAGCAGCAGGATGCCGAGGTCGGGGTAGGCGTCCCGCAAGGCGACGGCCGCTGCGGCTCCCTCGTGCGTGAAGGTCGGCGGCATCCTGATGTCGACCACGGCCACGTCGGGCTGGTGGTCGCGGACGGCCTCCGCGAGTGCCGGCGCGTCACCGACCGCCGCGCACACCTCCACGCCGGCCTCCACCATCAGCCGGGAGAGTCCCTCGCGGAGCAGCGCGGAGTCGTCGGCGATCACGACGCGCACGGGAACACCGCCTCCACGACCGTGCCGTGCGGGTCCACCTCGGAGACCCGCAGCGAGCCGCCGACCGCCGCGACCCGGTCGGCGAGCCCCTGGAGGCCGCTGCCCGAGGGGTCCGCGGCGCCGACGCCCTCGTCACAGATCTCGACGCAGAGCGTCTCCGCCGTCCGGCGCACCTGAACGGCGACCTGGCCGGCGCCCGAATGCTTCACGGCGTTCGTCACGGCCTCGGCGACCACGAACCAGGCCGCGCTCTCGAGATCGGACGGGAAGCGCTCGTCCACCACGTCGTACGAGACCGCCAGGGGCGCCCTGGCGGCGAGGTCGGCGACGGCGGCCAGCAGCCCACCGCCGGCGAGGGCCGCGGGCTGCAGCCCGGCCGCGAGGGTGCGCAGCTCCTGCACGGTGGCCTGCAGCTCCGCGATGGCCCGGTCGGTCTCGGCGACGAGCACGTCGCCGTCGCCGTTGAGCCGGGCCGACTGCAGCTGCAGGGCGATGGCGAGCAGGCGCTGCTGCGCACCGTCGTGCAGATCCCGCTCGATGCGACGGCGCTCCTCGAGGTGGGCGGTCGACAGCCGGGCCCGTGACTCGCGGATGAGCTCGACCTGCCGGGCGAGCTCGGCACGCAGCGCCACGTTGTCCATCTCGGCTGCGGCCTCGAAGGCCACCGCTTCGACGACGTCACGACCGCTCTCGCGAGGGTCGAACTCGAGGCGGGCGACGAGGTCCTCGTGCCGGCGTACGTCCACGCCGTCGGCCGACGGCTCGACGGCCCGACCGTCGGAGGTGACCCAGCCGCCTGCGGCGGCGGGATAGACGACGCGCGCCCGTCCTCCCAGCGCACCGGCCACGAGCTCGTCGAGATCCGCCGACGGGTGCGTCAGCCCGGCACGGACCGCCTCCACCGCGTTGAAGCGGGTCGGGTTCACCCGCCGCCCGACCGCTCGGCGCCCCCAGACGTAGGAGACCCGCGCCGCGCCCACCCCGGCCAGGGTCGCCGCGATGGTCGTCAGCTGGGACCCGGCGTCGACCGACGCGCTGCGGCTGACCACGACGACGACCCCGATGTAGGCGACGAGGACTGCGGCCGAGGCGATGGCGTACGACCGCGGACTCGGTGACCACCCGCTCCACGTCGTACAGGCGATAGCGCAGCACCGACAGCCCGGCGCCGACCACCAGCGAGACCATCGCCGCGCCCAGGATGACGACGGCGACCTCGGTGTGATCGGTCACGGAGACGGCGAAGGCGGCGATCACGGCCGGCGCGAGGGGCAGCGCGCCGGCCACCAGCCAGAGCAGCTGCCGCCGGGACTCTCCCTCGGCGCGACGCCAGGCGCGCACCAGCAGCACGACCGAGGCGAGGAGGCACGCGGCGAGGGTGTAGATGGCCACGGCTCCCAGGAGCTCCGCCGCCCCGCTGATGGCCGGGACGGCCAGCGGGCTGGAGAGCTCCTCGCGCGGCCGGTCGAGTGGGGTGGACCGCAGCAGGGCCATGACCTGGAACACGACCCCGGCGACCACGGTGACGGTGGGGAGCCACCGGGCCACCCCCCGGCGCGGTCCGGGTGGGGTGTACAGCAGCACCAGCGCGAGGAAGACGAACCACCAGACCAAGCTCGTGTCACCCAGGGTCGCGAAGAGCTTCCACGCCGGTACGTCGCGTTCGCCGAGGCGACCGAGCTCGGAGTAGTCGTCGCAGAACGCGCTCCAGGCCACCGCGGTCCCAAGCCCCAGGAACGCCCATCCGGCCGGTTGGTCGGGCGCGCGGCCGGTCACCACCACGCCGACCAGCCAGCAGGCGACCATGGCCGCGATCACCAGGACGTCGGCGAGCCCGGCCGACGACCGGACGCCGTCCGTGCGCGCGAGGTCCGAGGCGAACGTGGCCACCATCAGCGCAGGCGCCAGCGGCCAGGTGACCACCCTCGCCAGGACGCGCCTCGGCGGCTGCATGTGGCCATCGTGGCAGCAGAGCGCCTCGCCGTACTCAGGGTCAGCCCTGATTCGAGGACCGGTGGCTGCCCGGTCGTGCCGGACCTGCCCCGGCGCCGACGCTGGAGACCCAGCATCGGCAACCGACCAAGGAGCACATCATGTCTCTCACCCAAGCCCCCGCACGCCCCCGGCCACGTCGCGCCCAGCGCGATGGCCACGAAGGTGGCCGCCGTCGCTGCGGCCCTCCTCGCCGTCTCGCTCTTCATGACCGTCGCGGTCATCGACGTCCCGCACGACCCGTCCGACCAGGAGCTGCTCACCTGGTGGCAGGACTCCGGCGAACCGCTGGGCGGGCGTGATGTCGGGGGCGTGGGCCCTCGTTGTCGCGGTCACGATCCCCGTGGTCATGAACCACCTCCAGCGCCTCGACGCGGCCACCCGGTCGCCGCAGTGGCTGTCGTTCGCCCGGTCGATGGGCGGGGCCGTCACCGCGGTCTGGCTGGTCACGGGTGCCGCCCGAGGCACCCTCGGGCACCTCGTCGACACGATGAACGAGCCGCTGCCGGGAGTCGACGTGCTGCGCTTCTCGACCGGGATGAACTACACCCTGCTCGGGCAGTCGGGCATGGCCGTGCTCGCGCTGTGCATCCTCGCGGTCTCGGTCGTCGTCCTGCGCACGGAGCGTGTTCGGTCGCTGGCTCGGGTACGTCGGTGGCGCGTGCTCGGCGGTCATGCTCGCCGCCGTGGTCGCCCAGTACGGCGCCTTCACCACGCCGCTCGCGATCCTGTGGGCGCTGTGCCTGGCAGTGGCGATCTGGCGCCAGCCGGCCGCCGACGCGTCCTAGGTACCAAGACGATGCAGCGACGGTCACCCCGCAGGCTCGCGCTCCTGCTCGCGATGCCGATGGCTCTTCTGTTGGCGTCATGCACGAGTGGCGATCCGCCCGAGCTGACCGGATCCACAGTGAGTGACACGCGCACTGCCAGTCCCACGCACGTCGCCGTCGGTGGACCCGGCGGAGCAGCCGTCGATCGACGACAGGTTTGCGGTGGCTGCGGATGGCAGGCGGTTGGCGTTGGTGTGCTGGGGCGACGGGAGTCCGACCGTGCTCCTGGAGACCGGAGGCGCCAACATCGAGGAGTGGACGGGTTCCGGAATCGTCGACGAGCTCGCCTGCCGCACGCGCGTGTGCACCTACGACCGCGCGGGGACCGGTACCAGTGACGCTGCGCCCAACAAGCGACGGGACGCCGACGACGCCGTGACCGAGGCCCACGCCCTGCTCGAGGCGGCCCACCTGGACGGCCCGCTCGTGCTGCTCGGCCGATCGTTCGGCGGCATGATCGTCACCCACTACGCGGACGTGATGCCGCAGGACGTCATCGGCGTCGTCGTGCTCGACACGCCCGCGCCGTCAGCCGAGTTCACCGAGAAGAGCGAGCCCGGGCTGGTATGGGACGGGCCGGGCAACACCGAGCACCTCGACGTGGTCCACGGCTTCGAGAACCGCTTCGCCAACCACCCACCCCACTTCGACGCACCCCTGCTGCTGATCACCCCGGTCCCCGGTGAGGGGAGCGTGCAGGACGAGAGCTTCTGGCTGCAGACCAGCCCGCAGGCCAAGCAGGTCGAGCTGTCCTGTGGTGAGGAGCCAACCGAGGGCCCCTGCGCCACCAGGGTCGCCGCCTTCGTCACGAACCTCGACACGAGCACCTAGGCGACGTGCTGGTCCTGGAGTCCGAGCACGTCGCCGGGGGTGCAGTCGAGCGCATCGCAGATGGCGGTCAGGGTGTTGAACCTGAGCGCGCGAGCATGGCCGTTCTTCAAGACCGACAGGTTCGCCACGGTGACACCCACTCTCGCGGACAGCTCGACCAGGGTCATCCCCCGCGCCACGAGAAGCTCGTCCAGGTGCACCGTGATCCGGTGGTCCGGGGATCGACCATCAGATGACCGTGTCCAGCTCGGCGCGCATGGCGACGCCACGGGCGATGAGCTGGGCGAACGCGGCAAAGATGAGCCCGACCGCGAGCCATCCCAACGGCGAATCGTGAGGTGCAACCGCTGCCCCGGACTCCAGCATCGTGGCGGACAGCGCCCACTTCGCAACGTAGGCCACCGTCCACACTCCCAGGCCGCCGACCGCAGTGATCTTCGCAACGAGCGTCAGCTCTCTCACGGTCTGCGCCGTGAACGGGTCGCTGTCCTGTGCTGCCCGCAAGAGGTTCCTCATCCGCCGCGCAATCTCGGCGACGAGCAGCAGGCCCGGGAACGTCGTCGCCAGGTGGAGCATCCGCTGCCCGAGCGACGGATCGGTGACCTTGAAGACGATCTCGCCGCCTGGGTCGACGACGACCCCGTGCACGATCCCACCCACGCGAGCGGTTCCGGACAGTTCCGCGGTCGGCAGCGCCAGTGTCACCGGTGAGCCCGGGATCAAGGCGATGACCAGCAGAGCCACGGCCAGGCACAGCGCGGCGATGTAGACGAACGTCGCTGTGCCGCGCAGTCGCGGCAGCCACCGGTCCAGAGCATCGTGCATCACAACCACCTCAGCGTATCGAAAAACGATATGGATATCGAGAAACGATATGGTCGTGGCCGGTCCGTCAAGGCGTTCAGTCAGATGCCGGCGGCTGGGCGCCCGAGACGACGACGGCCCCCCAGGTGAGCCTGGGAGGCCGGGTCGTCCCTGCGCGAGCGCAGTCGTGCAACGTAGCGGGGGCAGGATTTGAACCTGCGACCTCTGGGTTATGAGCCCAGCGAGCTACCGAGCTGCTCCACCCCGCGTCGGAGTGCGCCCCAAGCCTACGTCAGCCCGCTGGGGCCTGCAAACTCCGCACCGGGCTCGGCCCGGCCGTCACGGGGTGGGCGACGGCGTCGGTGAGGGCGACGCCGCGCCGGACCCCGAGCGGCTCCCGCTCTCCGCGGCCACGGCCCGCTCGATGGCGTCCTCGAGGCGGGCCTGCGCCTCGCCGTACGCCGCGAAGTCGTTGGCCTTCAGGGCGGCCTCCGCGTCGGCCAGGGCGGCTTCTGCGCGTCGGCGAGCGCCGCGCTGCAGGGCCGCGTTGTCCCCGGTTCCGGGCGACGCCGTGCCGGTCGGGGACGGCGTCGGTGTCGGCGTTCCTCCTGGCGGCGGCGTCACCTCTCCGGTGTCGACGCCGGACTCACCGGCGAACACCGTGTCGAGCGCCTCCTGCAGGGTGTCCTCGAACGCGATCTTGTCCCCGAACCCCACCAGCACCTTGCGCAGCAGCGGGAACGCCGTCGTCGTCGACGCCTGCACGTAGACCGGCTCGACGTACAGCAGTCCGCCGCCGACGGGCAGCGTCAGCAGGTTGCCGTAGAGCACGTCGGACGCGCCGCGTTCCAGGATGTTGATCTCGGTCGCCACCTCGTCGTTGGACGAGAAGGCGTTCTGCACCTGCGACGGGCCGTTGATCTGCACCGAACGAGGCAGCTGCAGCACGCGCAGCTTTCCGTAGTCGCTGCCGGGGTCGGCGTTGACGGCCATGAACCCGACCAGGTTCTCGCGGGCGCCGGTCGGCACGAACGTCGTCGTGAGCGAGAACGTCGGCGCCTGCTGGCCCGGCATCTGCAGGGTCAGGTAGTACGGCGGCTGCAGCTTGGCGCCCCGACGCGTGGGGTCCTGCGGCACCCGCCAGAAGTCACCGCCGTTGTAGAACGCCTGCGGGTTCGTCACGTGGTAGCGCGCGAACAGCGTGCGCTGGACCTTGAACAGGTCCTCGGGGTAGCGCAGGTGCTCCATCAGGCTCGTCGCCGATGGCCGACCGCGGCTTCACCGTGCCCGGGAACGCCTTCATCCAGGTCTTGAGCACCGGGTCCTCGGTGTCCCACTCGTACAGCGTGACCGTGCCGTCGTAGGCGTCGACGGTTGCCTTGACCGAGTTGCGGATGTAGTTCACCCGCTCCACCGGTGTCACCAGGGCCGTGGACGTGGTGGTCAGCGAGTCGGTTGTGACGTCCTCGAGCGTGCTGCGCGTCGCGTAGGGGTAGCTGTTGCGTCGTGGTGTAGCCGTCGACGATCCACTGGATCTTGCCGTCGACCACGGCCGGGTAGGGGTCGCCGTCCAGCGTGAGCCAGGGCGCGACCTGTTCCACCCGCTCCTTGGGCTCCCGGTTGAACAGGATGCGCGACTCGGGTGTCACCCGGTCCGAGAGCAGGAGGTTGGCTTCCTGGTACTTGCTGGCGAACAGCAGCTTGCGCCACATCGAGCCGATCGCGACGCCGCCCTTGCCCTGGTAGGTGGTGTTGGACTGGCCCGTCCCCGTGGCGTCGTCCGGGAAGTCCAGCTCGACCGGCGAGGCGCCCTTCGGTCCACCGACGATGCTGTAGGTCGGTGACTCCTCGCCGAAGTAGATCCGCGGCTCGAACTGCCCGAGCTTGCCCTGCGGCGGGATGTTGGAGGACACGAACGACGGCCGGCCCTGGCTGGGCTCGTTGCCCAGCGCGGCGACGAAACCGAACCCGTGGGTGTAGACCGTGTGGTCGTTGATCCAGTTGCGCTGCTCGGGCGGAAGGCCGGTGAGGTCGAGCTCGCGGACCGCCGTCACGAGGTCCCGGCGCTCGTTGTCGACGGTGTAGCGGTCGACATCCAGCGCGGGAGGGAAGTCGTAGTAGGCGCGGATCTGCTGCAGGTTCCGGTACGTCGGGCTGAGCAGCGCAGGGTCGAGCAGGCGGATGCTGGCCGTGGTGTCGGAGTCTTCCCGCAGCTGGCCGGCCGTCACATCGGTCTTGGCGGAGTAGTCCTGCACGTCGGCGTCGTCGATGTTGTAGGCCGTGCGGGTCGCGGCGATGTTGCGCTGGATGTAGGGCGCTTCGCGGTCCGGCTCGGCCGGCTTGACCTGGAACCGCTGGACCACCGCCGGGTAGACACCGCCGACCAGCAGCGCGGAGAGCAGGAGAAGACCGACGCCGAGCCCCGGCAGCAGCCAGGTGCGGCGGAAGATGTTGGTGAAGAACAGGATCGCGCAGATCACCGAGATGGCCGACAGCGTCAGCTTGCCGAACAGCACGGCCTCGACGTCGGTGTAGGTCAGCCCGGTGAAGTCCGCGCGGCCGATGTGGTCCTCTTTCACCGCGAGGCTGTAGCGATCCAGCCAGTAGGCGACCGCCTTGAGCAGGACGAAGGTGCCCAGCAGGACCGACAGGTGGACGCGCGCGGCGGGGGTGGCCCGCTCGCCGAACGTCGCCTGCAGCCGCAGCCCGCCGTACAGGTAGTGGGTGACGGCCGCCGCGATCAGGCACAGGACGACCGTCGCGAACGCGAAGCTCAGGACGAACCGCCACCACGGCAGGTCGAAGGCGAAGAACGAGATGTCCATGCCGAACTGGGGGTCGTTGACCCCGAACGGCTGTCCGTTGCGCCACTGCAGGTAGGTCCGCCACTCGCTGGACGCACTGGACCCGGCGATCAGCCCGAGCAGCGCGCACGACCGCGAGCACGACGTAGCGGCGGTAGGGGTCGATCGCCATCCGGTAGCGGTCGAGCTCCTGCTGGCCGGGGATCAAGGCCTGGTACGCCGGCCGGGTCCGCCAGGCCACGACGAAGTTCACGGCGACGGCGGCAGCGAAGAGCAGGCCGAACACGAAGAACAACGCCGTCTTGGTCCAGAGCTCCTTGGTGAAGACGGAGCTGTAGCCCACCGACTGGAACCAGAGGTAGTCGGTGTAGATGCCGGTGAAGATGCTGAACACGAGCAGCAGGACGCCCGCGATGATCACGGTGGGCAGCAACGCCCGGCCACGGCGGCGTCCCGGCGTCGGAGCCGGACGGCGAGGGGGGCCCGAGGCGCCGGACATCTCAAAACTCACGGGTGGCGTTCCTTCGGGTTCGCGTGGACCGCTCTGGTCCTCGTCCGGTCAACCTACCGAGCCATCGCGGGAGTTCCCACCACGGCGTACGGTTCGTCGTCGCGTGATGCAGGATCGAGACATGCAGGCTCCGGAGACGAACGCACGGCTCACCCAGGTCGCGGTGGACATCGAGCGGCACGTCGCGGCCGGCGGCTGGGACCAGCCACCGCACCTGTACGCGCTCGTCGAGACGGCTGACCTGCTGCGACGGGAGCCGCAGCTCGCCGGCGAGCTGGGCATCGTCGCGGCACCGCCCGGTGACCTCACGCCGATCGACCAGGGCGATCTGCCCGCCCACGACTCGCTCGACGAGCTGCTCGCGGGCATCACCTGGGCGCCGGAGGTGCTCGGCACCGCCCTCGCGGTGGAGCGGCTGATGC
Organism: uncultured Actinomycetota bacterium; assembly: GCA_963757295.1. Taxonomy (GTDB): domain Bacteria; phylum Actinomycetota; class Actinomycetes; order JACCUZ01; family JACCUZ01; genus JBDUAP01. Next base: position 176,692 of record CAVWQZ010000003.1, read on the forward strand.
TGCCGCCGGGCGAGGAGGAGGCGCTGCCGGCCGACGAGGGCGAGGCGCTGCGGTGGGTGGCCGAGCACCCGAGCCGGCAGGAGGTTCGGCTCGTGGTCGCGGTCCTGCGTGACGGTTCGCGCGCGGCCGCGCTGCGGATGCGCTCCCACGACGACGAGAAGGCGGTGCTCAGCGGGCCGGACCTGGTCCCGACTCTCGCGGAGGCCCTCGGCGCGACGTTCGCCGACTGAGCGGTCAGGCGGTGCAGGCCGGGAGGTCGGCGTTGTCGTCCTTCGCCAAGGCGTCCAGGGCGGCAACTGCTGTCTTCAGCGAGGTCACCTTGACCAGCCGCAGCCCGTCGGGTGCGGTCTTGACGGCCTCGGCGCAGTTCTCCTCGGGCACGAGAAACACCTTGGCGCCGGCGTTCTTGGCACCGATCATCTTCTGCGGGATGCCGCCGATCGCACCGACCGCGCCGGCATCGTCGATGGTGCCGGTTCCCGCCACATGTCGTCCGTCCGTGAGTGCACCGGGCGTCAGCTTGTCGACGATTCCCAGCGCGAACATCAGCCCTGCACTCGGGCCGCCGACGTCGCGCAGCGAGATCTCGACGGTGAACGGGTAGTCGGCGTCGTCCTTCGTGAGGATCCCGACGATGGCGCGCCCGTCCTCAGCGGCAGCTCGTGGTCACCGTCGTCTCGACCCGCTTCCCGTTGCGCAGCACGGTGATGCTCACGTCCTCGCCCGGCTTGTGCGCGGTGATGAGGTCGCGCAGGCGGGAGCCGCCCATCGCGGGCTTGCCGTCGACCTCGACCACGACGTCGCCGGGACGGAGCTTGCCCTTGGCCGGCGAGCCGGGCGAGAGCTCGTCCACGATCACCCGGGTGGTGACCGGGATGCCGAGCTCGCGCAGTGCCGCGGTGGTCGCGTTCTCCTGCGACTCGGTCATCTCCGCCGCGCTCTGCCGCTCGACCTCGTCGGCGCTCTCGCCAGGGGGATAGACCTGCTCCTCCGGCACGATCGCCACCGAGTCGTCGAGCCAACCCCGCAGCGCCGTGACGATGTCCATCCGCTGCCGCGGACCGCCGAGCACCGACACGGTGGTCAGGTCCAGGTGGCCCTTCGTCGGGTAGGTCTCGTGTCCCTCGATGCGGATCAGCTCCGTCTTGCCGACCGTGCTCAGCGTGTCGGTGGTCGGACCAGGGCTCAGCGCGACGTACGGGACCGGGAGCAGCGCGGCAATGGCGGCGAGGACCACCACGAGAATCCCCGCGGCAGCCAGCGTGCGAACGCGGGGCGACATGCGGACAGCCTACGAGCCGCGGCCCTGTCTGCGGCGCTCGTAGCCCCGGCGCCGCTCCGGCACCCGGTTCTTCGACGGGTCGCCGGACCGGCGGTCGAACGCCGCCTTGAAGCGCTCCCGCTCCTCGAGCGAGTCGTGTACGTCGACGGGTGGGCGGGTCCTGGTCGCCCACATCACCCAGAGGATCGCCAGCACCACCGCGATGACCGGGATGGCGAGCCACACGAGAGCCTTCATCTACAGGCCCACCCATTCCTGCGAGCCGTCGGCGAACATCTGGTTCTTCCAGATCGGCACGGTCGCCTTGAGCTCGTCGATGAGCGCCTGGCACGCCGCGAAGGCCTCAGCGCGATGGGGGCACGACGCGGCGACGACCACAGCCAGGTCGCCGACCGCGAGGTCACCGACGCGGTGCACCGCTGCGAGCGCGGTCACCTGGTGCGTGGCGGCGACGTGCTCGGCCACCTCCCGCAGGGCCACGTCGACGGTCGGATGGGCCGAGTAGCCGAGTGTCTCGACCGCCTTGCCGCCGTCCTCGTCGCGCACCGTCCCGACGAAGACCACGGTGCCGCCGGCCACCGGGTCGGCCACCGCGGCGAGCACCTCGTCCACCGACAGCGCCGTCTCGCGCACGGCGAGCAGGCGGATGGCCGCGGAGCCGCTCGGGTTCGACAGTCACGCTGCTCATCCTCGTCTCATCTTGCGGGCCCGGCGGACCAGGGCGGCCGTGCCGACCACCGCCACCGCCGCGCCGGCGGCGCCGATCGTCGCGTCGCGCCGACCGACCCGGCGCGCGGCCAGCGCGTGGTGACCGCTGACCTGCTCGAGCAGGACGCCGAGCGCGGTGGGGTTGTCGTACGTCGGTCGCCACCCAGCCTCGCGCAGCTTCGTCGAGGGCACCACCCAGGGATGCATGACGTACTGCAGGTCGCTCGCCGGCGCCGGGATCACGCCCAGACGGTGCAGCCGACCCGCCGTGGCCAGCGCGACGGACGACGGCAGCTCGATGCGCCGCATCCCGGTGATCGTCTCGACCTCGGACTGCTCGAGCCAGCCGTCGCACCCGACGGTCACCACGCCGGTCACCCGGCCCAGCGCGGCAGCGACGACCGCATCCGCCAGGTCGTCGACGTGGCAGAACTGCCACTTCGGCGCCGTGCCGCGCACGACCAGCAGCCGCGGCGCCTCGAAGTGGCGCGTCAGCACGCTGTCGATGCCGGGCCCCACCACCGCGGCCGGGCGCAGCACCGTGACCTCCAGTCCCCGATGGGTGCGCGGCGCCTGCTCCGCCAGCCGCTCGATCTCGATCAGGTCGCCGATCAGCGCACCGTCGGGCACCGCGTGCAGCGGCGCGTCCTCGTCCAGCGGAACCGGGTTCTGCGGCAGCGCGCCGTAGACCATGGCCGACGTGCAGAGCACGACCCGTCGTACGCCGGCCGCGGCCGCCGCCGTCAGCACCGTCTGCGTGCCGCGGACGTTGCGCGAGGCGAGGCCGTTCGCGCCCTGTCCGCGCCATGCCCTCCGGACCCGTTGGCGTCCACGCCGAGGTCGAGCGCCAGGTGCACGAGGGTGTCCACGCCGCCCAGGCGCGCGGCGATGCCCGGGTCGCAGACGTCGTGCAGCCGCCAGGTGGCGCCGTCGACGTGGCCGCGACGGGTGTCGATGCCGATCACCTTGCCCACGGCCGGGTCCGCGGCCAGGGCCCGCGCGCTGGCGAGCCCGAGCCCGTCCGCCGCACCGGTCACCGCCACCACCGGCCCGGCGCTGCGCCGTGAGCGAACCGCGCGCTTCGCCGGCTCGGCCGCGGAACTCATCGCGGCCCCCAGGTGGTTACGTTGGTCATGGCAGTCATGGTGCCTCCATCCTGCCTTCCTCCTGCTTTGGGGCGATCGTGAGCAACCTTCCCTTCGGGTTCAACCCGGGTCGCGGTGACGACGGCGACGGCAACGACGACGGCGGCGCGGGCGGCCAGCCAACGACCCCTTCGCCGCGCTGTTCGGCGGCGGCAACTCCGGCGACATCGGCGCGGCGTTCCAGCAGCTCGGGCAGCTGCTCTCGTGGCAGGGCGGCCCGGTCAACTGGGACCTGGCCCGCGACCTGGCCCGGCAGGCTGTCGCAGCCGCCGGCGACCACTCGGTCAGCGCCGCCGAGCGCGACGAGGTGCTCGATGCGATGCGCCTCGCCGAGCTGTGGCTCGACCCGGTCACCACGTTCGCCGCCGGCGTGACGTCGGCGAACGCATGGAGCCGCGCCGAGTGGGTCGAGCAGACCCTGCCGGCGTGGCGCGAGCTGGTCGACCCGGTCGCCGGCCGCGTCGTCGACGCGATGGCCGCGCTGCTGCAGGGCGAGGGCGGCCCGTTGGGCGAGCTCGGCGGGCTCGGCGCGCTCGGCCAGTCACCGGAGCAGCTGCAGGCGCTGACCGGACCGGGCGGCCCGCTGCAGCAGATGATGACGAGCATGGGCGGGGCGATGTTCGGCGCCCAGATCGGCCAGGCGATCGGCGGGCTCGCCGTCGAGGTGGTCGGCTCCACCGACATCGGCCTGCCGCTCACTCCCACCGGCCGGGCCGCGCTGCTGCCCGCCAACATCGCTGCCTTCGGCGCCGGACTCGAGGTGCCCGCCGACCAGGTGCGGCTCTACCTCGCGCTGCGCGAGGCCGCGCACCAACGGCTGTTCGCGCACGTGCCGTGGCTGCGGGCGCACCTCGTCGATGCCGTCGGCGCCTACGCACGTGGCATCACCGTGGACACCGCGCAGCTCGAGGAGGCGATGGGCCGCATCGACCCGAGCAACCCGGAGGCGCTGCAGGAGGCGCTGACCGGCGGGCTGTTCGAGCCGCAGGACACCCCGGAGCAGCGCGCGGCGCTGGCCCGGCTCGAGACCGCGCTCGCGTTGGTCGAGGGCTGGGTCGACGAGGTGGTCGACGCCGCCGCGACGGCGCACCTGCCCGCTGCAGCGGCGCTGCGCGAGACGGTGCGCCGTCGGCGGGCGAGCGGCGGACCGGCCGAGCAGACCTTCGCCTCGCTGGTCGGCCTGGAGCTGCGGCCCCGGCGGTCACGCGACGCCGCCGCCCTGTGGCACGCGGTCCTGGACGCCTACGGGATGGACCGTCGCGACGCGGTCTGGGCGCACCCCGACCTGATGCCGACCGCCGAGGACCTCGACCACCCGGAGCTCTTCACGGCCGGGCTGCGCGACTCCGGCGCGCCGCTGGATCTCTCCGGGCTCGACGACCCCGACCTGCCGGCGGCACCCCCCGAGTCCGGTGACTAGCGATCTGCACGGTGACGCGGTCCGGGTGCTGACCGGTTGGCGCGCACCCGATGACGAGCAGGAGCGGCTGCGCACGTCGTACGTCGAGCATCTTCGCCGCCACCGCGACGGGCTGTCGCGCAGCTGCGTGCCCGCCCACCTGACCGCGAGCGCCCTCGTCGTGGACGCGACCGGGGAGCACGTCCTGCTGGCCCTGCATCGCAAGGGTGGCTTCTGGGCGCAGGTCGGCGGCCACTGCGAACCGGGCGACGAGACGCTGTCCGGTGCTGCGCTGCGCGAGGCAACGGAGGAGTCGGGCATCGACGGGCTGCGGGTGCTCGGGTCCGGGACCGGTGGACCTCGACGCGCACCAGCTCTCGGGTGCGTTCGGCAGCTGCGGCGAGCACCTGGACGTGCGCTTCCTCGTGGTCGCGCCGGCGGGCGCCGAGCCGGTCGTCAGCGACGAGTCCGACGACGTGCGGTGGTTCGGGTGGGACGCGCTGCCTCGCGATGCGGTCGTCGACCTGACGCGTCTCGTGTCGGCCGCACGCGCGCTGTTCGCGGAGGTGGGTCAGCCCGGGCCGTCGACGTCGGGAGCGATGTCGAGCCCGGCTGCGGCCGCGACGCCCTCGAGGTAGCCCCGGGCCCGCTCGGCGCGTGGGTAGCCCTCGACCTCGGCCCAGAACCGCGGACCGTGCCCGGTGACCAGCAGGTGGGCCAGCTCGTGGACCAGCACGTAGTCGACCACCCAGCTCGGCATGCCCTGCAGCCGCGACGACAGCCGGATGGAGCCGTCGACCGGTGTGCAGGAGCCCCACCGGCTGCCCTGGTTGGTGACCCAGCGCACGCTGGCCGGCTTGGCCCGGCCGCCGAGATGGCGCCGCGACAGGTCGCGGGCCCGCGCCAGCAGCTCGTCGTCGTCGGGACGGCGGCGGCGGTCCTGCTTGGCCAGCCGCTCGACCATCAGGGCGACCCAGTGCTTCTCCTCGGCGCGGGTCATGCGGGCCGGGATCATCACCACGGTGCGGTCGCCGTCGCGGTAGGCGGACACCGTGCGGCGGCGCCGCGCGCTGCGGCGGACCTCGACCTCAGGGGCCGGTGGAGAGGGTGCTTGGGGGCGGCGGGCGGGGCGCGGCGGGGGCATGGCAAAAAGGTAGCGACTTTCTTTCCTCCACAGCCGGTGGATGACATAGTCGCAGGTCAGCGGCCTGGCAGGTGATCATCCCCAGTGTTGTCCACAGGTGTGTCCACGGGTGTCCACAGCGACACCCCGGCCGTTCCCCACGGTTCCCACAGGCCTGTCCACAGGGTGGGGGCCGGCGGCGTTGACGGCCTGCCGCCCGGACTCCTAGCGTCTGCTCCGACGAAGCCCCCGGGACACTGCCGGCCGGGACGCGCGCAAGGGGAAGGCGAGCGTCCCACGCCGGACAGCCCCGGGGGCTTCGTGGCGTCTTGCGGCCGGATGGGTGGCTCGCTAGCGGCCGGCTGCTGTGCCTGATGTCAGCGGCCGGTGAACCGCGGCGGCCGGCGCTCCCGCTGGGCGGCCAGGCCCTCCTGCAGGTCCTCGGTCGCCAGCGTGACCGGCTGGGCCAGCGCCTCCCACTGCAGCGCCGCGTCGAACGTCACCGGCCCGCCGACGGCCAGCGCCGCCTTGGTCAGCCGGGTCGCCACCGGCGCCGCCGCGGCGACCGTCTGCGCCACCGACAGGGCGTGGGCCCGCACGCTCGGCGGCCGGCAGCGACCGGTTGACCAGGCCCATGCCCGCCGCCTCCGCGCCGGTCACGATCCGCCCGGTCAGCAGCATCTCGCGCGCGACCGCCAGCCCGGCGACCTCCGGGACGAGGTAGGTGCTCGCCATCCCGGGGTGCATCCCCAGCGCGGTGAACGGCATCCCGAGCCGGGCATCCGTCCGCGGCGTAGCGCAGGTCGCAGGCCAGCGCGAGCGCCATCCCGGCCCCGATGGCGGCCCCGTTGACGGCCGCGATGGTGGGCACCTCGAGGTCCCGGATCGAGAGCCAGGTCCGGTAGAACGGCAGCATCCGCTCGCGCAGGCGGTCGACGGCGGCTCCCGGCTCCGAGCCGATCCACGAGACGTCCCCGCCCGCGCAGAACGCGCTGCCCTCCCCCGTGACGACCACCGCCCGGACGTCCGGTCTGCCCGCAGGGCCGCCATCACCCGCCCCCACGACTCGGTCATGCCCACGGACATGGCGTTGCGGCGGTCGGGCAGGTCCAGCGTGACGAGCACCACGCCGCCCTCCTGGCGCTCGACCCGCAGGTCAGCGAGGGTCCCCAGGGCCTCCGGGGCGCCCGCTGGGGTCCCCCCGGCCGCTGCTGGCCCCGGCCCGTCGTACGGCGTCTCGTCCATGGCCCCGGAGGCTAGCGAAGCGGGCGCCCGGGAGGGGCCGGGAACAGGCGCGGAGGGGCGGGTCCCACGCTTGGACCCCCGCCTGCCGTAGGGTGGCGACAGGTTCAGCCACGCATGAGGCTGGCTGAACGCGTCGGCCGATCGAGGAGGACCTGTGGCTGAGAGCTACACCGGAGACGCCTACTGCGTGAAGTGCAAGGAAAAGCGTGACTTCACCGGCGAGGTCAAGGTCAGCGAGTCCGGCCGCCGTATGGCTCAGGGCATCTGCCCGGTCTGCGGCACGAAGCTGAACCGGATCCTCGGCAAGGCCTGAGGCTCCACCAGCGCATGAGAGGGGCGGTCCTTCGGGGCCGCCCCTCTCGGCGTCTACGCTTCCGGCCGTGACCGACTGGCGCGCCCGCGTCCTCGACGAGATCGATGCCGGTACGACGGAGATGGTCGCCCTGCTCGCCGGGCTGGTCGCGACACCGAGCGTGAGCGGCACCGATCCCGAGCACGAGATCCAGGCCCGGCTGGCCGCTGAGCTTGCCGCCGAGGGCCTCGACGTCGACCACTGGTCGCTGCCGCTGGCGCAGCTGCTCGCGGAGCCGGACTTCCCCGGCGTCGAGGTCGAGCGGTCCGAGGCGTGGGGGCTGGTCGGCCGGCTCGCCGGTGACGGCAGTGGCGAGGGCCGCACGCTGATGCTCAACGCGCACGTCGACGTCGTACCGCCTGGCGACCCGCAGGCCTGGTCGACCGACGACCCGTTCTCCGGGCGCATCGCCGGCGACGTCCTCTACGGCCGCGGCGCCTGCGACATGAAGGCGGGCCTGGTCGCGGCGATGTTCGCGGTGCGTGCCGTACGCCGTGCGGGCGCGCCGTTGCGCGGCGACCTGCTGCTCGCGTGCGTCCCCGGCGAGGAGGACGGCGGGCTCGGGACCTACGGGATGCTGCGGCGCGGGTGGCGCGCGGATGTGTGCGTCGTCCCGGAGCCGACCAGCCTCGACCTGGTGCCCGCCAACGCCGGTGCACTGACGTTCCGGCTGCGCGTGCCCGGTCAGGCGACGCACGCATCGCGGCGCACCGAGGGGGTCAGCGCGGTCGAGAAGTTCCTGCCGGTCTGGCACGCGCTGCTGCGTCTCGAGGCGCGGCGCAACGTCGACGTCGACCCGTTGATGCGGCGCTGGCCGATCGCCTACCCGCTGTCCATCGGCACGATCCAGGCCGGCGACTGGGCCTCGACCGTGCCCGACCTGCTGGTGGCCGAGGGCCGGCTCGGCGTCGCGCTCGACGAGCCGGTCGAGAACGCGCGGGCCGAGCTCGAGGAGGCGGTCGCTGCCGTCTGCGCCGAGGACCCGTGGCTGCGCGAGCACCCGGTCACCGTGCAGTGGTGGGGCGGGCAGTTCGCGTCCGGGCGGCTGCCCGAGTCCAGCGACCTCCCCGAGCTGGTCGCCCGCGCGCACGCGACGGCGGGCGGGCGCGTGCAGGAGGTGTGGGGCGGACCGTTCGGCAGCGACCTCCGGCTGCTGACGGGTCTGGGTGGCATCCCCACCGTGCACTACGGCCCCGGTGACGCGGTGCGCGCGCACGCGCCGGACGAGTCGGTCCCGATCCCCGAGGTGGTGCTGGCCGCCCGCGCCCTCGCGGTCCTCGCGCTGGACGTCTGCGGCACGGCCGACGGACCAGTCGGACGCCGCCCTGTGGACGGTGCGCCCGCCGGATAGGGGCAGACCTGCCACGCTCGGGGACCCGTCGCTGCCCGCACGCCCTGGAGGCGCCGTGCCCCGTCCCGCCGTCGCGCCCGCCGCACCTGCCCGGCCGCTGCTCAAGCCGGCGCTGCGTCGCCTGTGGCGCGACGCGACAACGCTGCAGCTCGGCCTGGACCCGGCGCACGCGGTCGTGATCGGCGGGCTCGACCCGCACGTCGCCCGGCTGGTCGAGAGCCTGGACGGCACGCGCGACCGGCCCGGCGTGCTGACCGCAGCCACCCGCCTCGGCATGGAGCAGGCGCGGGCCGCGGAGATCCTCGAGCTGCTCACGCGGGCCGGCGTCCTCGACGACGGCGCGGCCGACCACGCGCCGCTGCGCACCCTGGAGCGCCGCGAGCGTGACCGGCTCGCGCCCGACCTCGCCGCCGTGTCGCTGGGCTGCAGACCGCACCGACGGCGGCGTCGCAACGCTCGCCCGTCGTCGCGACAGCGTCGTGAGTGTGCACGGCGCGGGCCGCGTGGGTGCGTCAGTGGTCACGTTGCTGGCAGCCGCAGGCGTGGCCGGGCTGGCGGTCGACGACGGCGCGACGAGCCGGCTTGCCGACGCCGCGCCGGCGGGCATCTCGATCGACGACGAGGGAGCGCGCCGGCAGGACGCGGCGTTGCGGGCGGCGCGCCGCGTCGCGCCGTCGGTGCGGCCGACGGCTGCGCGTGCCGGAGCGGCCCGACATCGCCGTGCTCACGGTCGTCGGCGCGGTCGACCCGCGGCTCGCCGACCGGCTCGTACGCCGTGGCGTCCCGCACCTGTTCGCCGCCGTGCGCGAGGGCACCGGCGTCGTCGGGCCCCTGGTGCTGCCGGGGCAGTCCTCCTGCCAGCGCTGCCACGACCTGCACCGCACCGATCGCGACCCGGCCTGGCCGAGCATCGCCGCCCAGCTGTCCGGCACCGCGAGCCAGGTCACCGCGCCCTGCGACGTGGTGCTCGCCACGACGGTGGCGGCGCACGCGGCGCTGCAGGTGCTGGCGTTCCTCGACGGCGACCGCGAGTCGGCCGCGCGCGACCGGTTGCCGACGGTCGACGGCACGCTCGAGATCGCCCGCGAGGACGGGCGGGTGCGCCGCCGTTCCTGGTCGCGCCATCCGCTCTGCGGGTGCAGCTGGCCGGGTGACCGACCCGCACAATGACACCCGCGGCGGCGCGGCAAGCGACAATGGCTGCATGAGTGACCTGCCCCGCCGCGCGGTGACCCGCACGGCCAAGCTCGCGGGCCTCCCGCTGGGCTACGCGGGGCGGGCCACCTGGGGCCTGGGCCGGCGGCTGGGCGGCCGCCCGGCCGAGCTGGTCGCCGCCGAGGTGCAGGCCCGCACCGCCGAGCAGCTCTTCCGCGTGCTCGGCGAGCTCAAGGGCGGGGCGATGAAGTTCGGCCAGGCGATGTCGGTGTTCGAGGCGGCGCTGCCCGAGCACCTCGCCGGGCCCTATCGCGAGACCCTGACCAAGCTGCAGGAGTCCGCGCCGCCGTTGCCGGCGCGCACCGTGCACGCCGTACTCGCCAAGCAGCTCGGAGCCGACTGGCGCGACCTCTTCACGACGTTCGACGACAAGCCGGCGGCCGCGGCGTCGATCGGCCAGGTGCACCGCGCGACGTGGGCCGACGGCCGCGCGGTCGCGGTCAAGGTGCAGTACCCCGGTGCGGGCGCGGCCCTGCTGTCCGACCTCAACCAGCTCGGGCGGATGAGCCGGCTGGTCGGCATGCTCGTCCCCGGCCTGGACGCCAAGCCGTTGGTCGCCGAGCTGAAGTCGCGGATCGCCGAGGAGCTCGACTACGAGCTCGAGGCGCGCAGCCAGGCTGCGTTCGCCACGGCGTACGACGGCGACCCGGACATCCTCGTGCCGCACGTCGTGGCGAGCGCCGACAAGGTGCTCGTCTCGGAGTGGGTCGACGGTGTGCCGCTCTCGCGCATCATCGCGTCGGGCACACCTGCGCAGCGCGACCGGGCGGGCCTGCTGCTCGCGCGCTTCCTGTTCTCGGGCCCGGCGCGGGTGGGCCTGCTGCACGCGGACCCGCATCCCGGCAACTTCCGCCTGCTCGACGACGGCCGCCTCGGCGTTCTCGACTTCGGCGCGGTCAACCGGCTGCCGGACGGCATGCCGCCGTCGATCGGACCGCTGCTGCGGGCTGCGATCGACGGCCACGCCGACGTCGTGCTCGCGGGCCTGCGCGAGCAGGGCTTCGTCCGGCCCACGATCGACCTCGACGCACAGCGGCTGCTCGACTATCTCTCGCCCGGTCTGGAACCGGTGCGGGCCAAGAGGTTCCGCTTCACGCGGTCATGGCTGCGCTCGCAGGCGGTGCGCGTCGCCGACCCCCGGTCACCCGCCTACAGCACCGGCCTGCAGCTGAACCTGCCGCCCGACTACCTGCTGATCCACCGCGTGACGATGGGCACCATGGGCGTGCTCTGCCAGCTCGAGGCCGAGGCCGCCTGGTCGGCCGAGCTGCGCACCTGGCTGCCGGGCTTCGCCCGTCGTCGGTCCACCCGCACAGACGCCCTGACGCGCTCAGAACCAGTCGGCGTCGAGCCGGCCCTCCATGGCGCGCACGTTCTCGCGACTGCACCGGTCGCAGTAGTAGCGCGTCTCGCCGCGTTCGACCGACGTCGTCCACGTCAGCGGCTGCTCCGGTTCGGTCGCGCCGCACAGGGCGCACGACACCGGCCCGCCGTCGCTCATCGCAGCGTCTCCGGCGGGTCGTAGCGGAACTCGCTGTCGAGGTCGGCGACCTCGACGCAGCCCCCGGAGATGTCGAAGAGGACGAACGGGTCGCTGGCGTAGCCGGTCACCTGGGTGTTCACCTCGCCCGTCACGGCTTCCAGTGTCACCACGTCGCCGTCGTCGTCCACCGTCGCGAGCCGGTAGCCCTTCGGGGCCAGCGCGGCCTTGACCCGGTCGACGAGCAGACGCCGTCGGCACCGCGTCGTCCGGCGCCGGGTCGAGCCGGCCCTCGACGTAGTACTCCAGCCAGCCCACCTTGTCGCGGCAGCTGCGCCACTGGCCCTCGACGGGGCCGAACAGCTGGCCCAGGGTCGTCATCTCGTCCAGCACGTCGTTCGACACGTCGAGGACCGTGGCCCTCGACTTCGCGGCCGAGGACCGGATGTCGTCGTGCGACGGGGAGCAGCCGGTCAGCGCGACCGCGCCGGCAAGCAGCGGCACGGCGGCCTTGGCCAGTGGTGTCATCGGGTCACCCTCGCTGGAGGTCGGGCCGGCGAGCTCGACGACGTCGACCTCGGGCGGCAGCCGGTCCCGTGCGTGCGCCAGCAGGTCACGGTCGGGTCCACCGTCACCGGGTGGGGACGGTCGGTTCACGGTCGGCCTCCGGGTCGGCGTTGATGCCATCGGGCAGGAACGGCACCTCATCACGGTACGCGGCGAGCCGCGATCCCGTCGTAGCGGCCGACGACGATGTGCACGATGTTGGACAGCGACTCGGTCTTGGCCTCGAAGTACTTGCGAGTGGTCGTCGAGGTCCACCCGCCAGGAGTTGCGCGTGACGTCCTCTGCCTGGAAGCGCACGGCGCCGAACCTCTCGTGTGTCGGGTCCAGGCCGAACCGGTCCGCGTAGCTGATCGGGTCGCGGCTGCTCGCCCCGACGAACACGTGTCCGGCCGGGACGTGCAGGTCGCTCACGTGCTCGACGTTGGCTCCGGGACTGCCGACGAGCACGGCGTCGTCGACGCCGGTGACGTGGTCGCGCAACGCGGTGCCGGTCGTCGTACTGCCGTAGCTGTGTCCGATGACCGTCAGGTGCGGCACGACGTAGCGCGAGGCCTGCACCGCCATGACGTCGGCCGCCAGCAGGTCGGCGCCGGCCTCCGCTGCTCCGTCGCTCGAGGACGTTGAGGAGGCTCGGCGCGTCGTAGCCCAGCCACGCGACTGCCGCCGTGGTCGTTCCGGCCGCGACGCGCCCGCTCTCGCGCACGAGCAGGCCGGCGTTGGCGACCAGGCCGGGGAGGGTCTCGCGCAGGCTGGCGTCGAGACCGGGCACGAGGAACGCGACATGGTCGGCGGTGTCGACGTCGCCGACGGCGATGGCCGCCCGGCCGTCGCCGGCGAACGCGCGGGGGTCGAAGACGAGCAGCTGTACGACGACGCCGGCCCGGCTGCGCGGGTGCCGAGCGGCTCGAGCGCGGTCGATCTCGCGCCGGACGGCCAGGCAGTTCTCCAACGTGCGCCGCTCGGCGTCATCGAGCGACCCCTTGCCGCGCAGAGCCGCGAGCAGGTCGTCGAGCACCCGCTCGTTCGCGCTGCTGCGCACCCGTGCGGGCAGACCGTCGAGGTTGCCGATCGACGCAGGTGAGGTGGTGATGAGTCGCTGCTGCTCGTCGCGAGTCAGCAGCGACCACCACTGGCGCACCGTGCCGGCGGCAGTTCCCGCGACCGGGATGCCCGCTGCGTCGGTGAGGAGGTTGCGCTGCGAGGCCAGCAGGGGCAACGCCCCGACCAGCAGTGGCTCCGCATCCGCCGGCGAGCCGCCGGGCCGGCTGCCGTCCGGGAGCACCGACCAGGCCAGCGACTCCAGGCTCCGGCCCACCGCCCTGGCCTGCTCCTCGAGCTCGGCGAGGATCGCGGCGTAGCGACGGTGGTAGGCGCCCAGCTCCTGCTGCTGTCCCCAGCGCAGGTCGTCGGCGACCAGGCGGCGAAGCTGCGGCGGCACGGCCGGGTCCGCGAACAGCCGCGCCACCTCGCTGCGCTGCTGGGCCACCTCGTGCTCGTAGCCGGCGCGGACGCCGTCGATGGCGGCCCGGGCTCGGACGAGTGCCTCGGCGAAGCGCTGCAGTGCCAGCGCGGCGCGGTGCAACGGGACGGGAAGGCGATCAGCGAGTCGCGCCGTGTGGCCCAGCTCGGCGCGGCAGGCCGCTGCCGCCGGACCCCGCCAGGAGCCGGCAGCCAGCCCCTGGTCACGGCTGAGCTGGTCGGCGGCGCCCGCGCAGCGAGTGGCGGCTCGGCGGCACCGGGCCGACAACGAACGCACCCGCTCGGGGTCGTCCGGCGGGTAGGGGAACAGGCTGTCGGTCTCCATCGGCTAGCGGCCCTGCGTCGGATCGGCACCGGCCGCGGCGGCGTCGACGGCGGAGTAGAGGCGCGCACCGGCACTCATCCGGGCGGCGACCAGGTCGAGGTCGATGGCCACCAGCTCGAGCACGTCGGCACAGACGTCGGTCAGCGCCGTGATCCCGGCGCCCACGGCGCGGTCGGCGAGGCCGCCGAGAGCGGCCAGCTCCGCGGCCAGCCCACGGCAGGCGTCGGCGTGCGCGGCGACGTCCGCCGACGCCGCAACCACGACGTCACTGTCGACGACCAGGCGCACCGGGCCTCCCCGACCGAGGCCCGCGGGATGACGGGCGCACTGCCAGCGTAGGAAGGCCGTCTCGCCCCCAACCCGGGCTTGTCCACAGCCGGCGCGAGCGGCGTGCCTGGGCCGGCCGGGGACGCCTCAGGGCAGCGGCGATCCCTTGCCCAGCAAGGGTGCGAAGAGGTCGCCCTGCTCCTCGACCCGCGCGAGCACCTCGTCGGCCCGGAACTGGAGGTCGGTCGGCGCACGGCAGGCTTCGACCTCGTCCCAGGTGATCGGCGTCGACACCCACTGCTGGGCGCGGGCGCGCAGCGAGTAGGGCGCGACGGTGGTCTTCGCCGCGGCGTTCTGGCTCCAGTCGACGAACACCTTGCCGGGCCGGACGTCCTTGGCCATCCGCGAGACGACGAGGTCCGGGTGCGCCTTCTCCAGCCGCTTGGCCAGCTCGTGGGCATAGGCCGAGGTCCGGTCGGAGGCCACCGGGACGACCGGCGCGTAGACCTGCATCCCCTTCGAGCCACTCGTCTTGGCGTAGGCCGAGAGGCCGTCCGCCGCCAGCTCCTCGCGCAGCATCACCGCGACCCGCGCGCACTCCACCACCGTCGCCGGCGCGCCCGGGTCGAGGTCCAGGACGAGGAGGTTCGCGTCGCGCACCGCGCCCCGGGGCCCGACGGTCCACTGCGGCACGTGCAGCTCCAGAGCGGCCAGGTTGGCGGCCCAGATGAGCGTGGGGAGGTCGTCGATCACGACGTAGTCGATGGTCTCGCGGTTCATGCTGCTCCCGGGCACCGGCAGCCGCACGGTCCGGACCCAGTCCGGCGTGCCGCGGGGGGCGTTCTTCGCGAAGAACCCCTCGCCGTCCACGCCGTCCGGGTAGCGCTTGAAGGAGATCGGCCGGCTGCGCAGGTGCGGCAGCAGGACGTCGGCGACGCGGGCGTAGTAGTCGATGACCTCGCCCTTGGTGAAGCCGGTCTCGGGATAGAGCACCTTGTCGAGGTTGGAGACGACCAGGCGGCGCCCCTCGACCTCGACCGCCGACTTCGCCGACTTCGTCGCCATCGGGGCATCATGCCCGGTCGTACGGGTGGCAGACACGAAGGGGCGCAGACATGACAGGGCCCCGGCCGCCTGTGGCGGGCCGGGGCCCTGTGTGTGCCTGCGCCGGTCGGCGTTTCACCGCGCGACGGCGAGGGCGAGGAGACGGCGGGCGCGCAGTGCGGCCTCTTCGGCTCGCCGGCTCGCCCTGCGGGCGGCGACGAGACGAAGAACGCGCTGACGGCGTTGAGCCTCCTCGAGGCGCTGCGCGTGTTGCGCGCGCGCCAGATCCTCGTTCAAGACATACATGTCTCTGCTCCTGTTCGGTGTGTGCTGATCGGATTCTTGTTGGTGCCACTGACAGAACGCCGGGGCGGTGCGGTCAGGCAGCGACCTCGGACTTGCGGGGACGACCGCGTGGACGCTTACGCGCCACGACGGTGCCCTGGACGAACCACTCGCCTCCCCAGACTCCCCAGGGCTCACGACGTTCGAGAGCTCCGGACAGGCAGGCCAGACGAACCGGGCAGGTCGCGCAGAGCGCTTTGGCGTGCTCCACGTCCTCGGGCGACTCAGCGAAGAACAGCTCCGGGTCGTTGACCCGGCAGGGGAGCTCTTCGGGAAGCCACTCGATGTCGGCAAAGACGTCATCCAGCGCAGCGAGCTGCATCGGTTTCACCTCCTTCAACCAGTTGTGCGGGCACTTGTGGTGGGCGGATAACTGAAAAGGCCGCGGATCCCGGGTTACGGGTTCCGCGGCCTTGGAGGTGCCGGTGAGGTGGTGCCTATACCGGTGGACTCCAGGAGCGGATCCCTGCGTTGCCCGTGATGACGACGGTCTTCATCACGAAGGCGTCAGTGCCCACGGCAGCGCTGAACGGGAGCGAAGCGACGAGCTGGGGCACGGCGACGAGCCGGGTCCGGGCGGTGGACACACCTGTCCCCTTGGCCTGCCCGACAGTGGCCGCGTGCGCGCGCGTCAGAAGCGTCTTGTTGATCAGCACTGCGGTCACCTCCTGCTCGGTCTCGGGCGGTTTGGACACGTGGTCTCGCGACCAGTCCTCGGAAGGTTAGAGGGCCACCGAGTCAGGTGCAATCCTTTTTTTCGGTCCTGTCGCGATTCTTTGCCAACCTGTCACGAAGTCGAGGTCGGCGGCCCGAGCTCGGCGCAGATGGCGAGCACGTCGGCGCCGTACTTGTCGAGCTTGCCGTGACCGACACCGGAGATCGCGAGCAGCGCGCGCTGCGTGCGGGGCAACGTCTCGGCGATCGCCATCAGCGTCGCATCGGTGAAGACGACGTAGGCGGGGACGCTGTTCACCTTCGCCTGCTCGCTGCGCCACTCGCGCAGCCGCTCGAAGAGCGCCTCGTCGTAGGACGACGGGCAGGTCTCGCAGCGCCCGAGCTTGCGGGCCACCGCGCCGGACAGCGGCTTGGCGCACACCCGGCAGCTGACCGGCCCCTTGCGGCGCGATGCGCGGCTCCCGAGCGCAGGGCCGGCGGACCGGCCCACGGCCCGCATGCCGTCGAGGAACCGCGACGGCCGTCGCGACGCGCGCCCACCCGGGGCTCTGGCCAGCGGCCAGGAGATGACCAGCCGCTCGCGGGCGCGGGTCACGCCGACGTAGAGCAGGCGACGCTCCTCCTCGACCGCCTCGGGCGTCTCGGCGTAGGTGATCGGGATCATGCCGTCGGTCACGCCGACGATGAACACGGCGTCCCACTCGAGCCCCTTCGCCGCGTGCAGGGAGGCGAGCGTCACCCCGTCGACGGTCGGCGCGTGCTGGGCGTCGGCGCGCTCATCGAGCTCGGCGACGAACTCGGCCAGCGTCCGCACCGTGCCGGCCGCGGCGAGGTCGTCGGCGAGGCGGGCCAGCGCGGACAGCGACTCCCAGCGCTCGCGCACGGCGCCACCACCGGCCGGGGCGTGCTCGCTCCAGCCGCTGCTGCTCAGGACACCGCGGACCATCGTCGGCAGCTCGTCGGCGTCCAGCGACCGGGCGGCGCCCCGCAGCAGCAGCCGGGCCTCGCGCACCTCCGGCCGGTCGAAGAACCGCTCGCCCCCGCGCAGCACGTAGGGGACGCCGGCGTCGGACAGCGCCTGCTCGTAGGTCTCGCTCTGGCCGTTGGTCCGGAACAGCACCGCGATCTCGCGCGCGGGGGTCCCGGCGGCGACCAGCGCCGGCGATCGCCGTCGCGGCTGCCTTGGCCTCGGCCGTCTCGTCGGCGTGCTCGCGCAGCTCGGGCTCGGGACCGGGCCCGCGCTGCCCGACCAGCTCGAGCCGGGACCCCCGGCCTGCGCGGACCCGTCGAGCAGCCGGTTGGCCAGCGCGACGACCTGCGGGGTGGAGCGGTAGTCACGCACCAGCGCGACCACCGGGGCACCGGGGTAGCGCGAGGTGAACCCGGTGAGGAACGTGGGGCTCGCGCCGGCGAACGAGTAGATCGTCTGGTTGGGGTCGCCGACGACGCACAGCTCGTCGCGCTCGCCCAGCCACTGCTCGAGCAGGGCCTGCTGCAAGGGGCTGACGTCCTGGTACTCGTCGACGACGAGGTGGTGGTACTGGTCGCGCACGGCGGCCGCCACCTGCGGGTGCTCGGCCAGCAGGCCGACGGTGTAGAGCAGGACGTCCTCGAAGTCGATGACGCCGCGGTCGCGCTTGACCTGCTCGTACGTCGAGAGCAGCCGGGTCACCGTGGGTGCGTCGAGGCCGGCCGGCACGGGACGGCCGGCCTTCTCGACCGCGCCGGGATAGTCCTCCCGCTCGGTCATGGTGACCTTGACCCACTCGATCTCGGCCGCCAGGTCGCGCACCGTGGCCCGGTCGGAGTGGATCCGCAGCCGCCCGGCCGCCTCGGCGACCAGCCCCGCCTTGTGGTCGACCAGCCGGGGCAGCTCGCCGCCGACGTAGCGCGGCCAGAAGTAGCGCAGCTGGCGCAGCGCCGCGGCGTGGAACGTGCGGGCCTGCACGCCGCCCACGCCGAGGTCACGCAGCCGGGTGCGCATCTCGCCGGCGGCCCGGGCGGTGAACGTGACGGCCAGCACCCGGTGGGGCGCGTAGACCCCGCTGTGCACGCCGTAGGCGATCCGGGCGGTGATCGCCCGGGTCTTGCCGGTGCCGGCCCCGGCCAGCACGCACAGCGGGCCCGCCAGCGTGGTGGCCACCTCACGCTGCTCCGGGTCGAGCATGGCCAGCAGCCGCTGGTCCCAGTCCGCCTCCACGCGGGCATCCTGTCAGCCCGGCCCGACAGGGGCTCCCGCAGGGAAGGGCTGGGCGGCCGGGTGGCGTTGCACTGGGGGAAACGGGGCAGAATGCCCTGGTCTGCCACCGACGAGAGGTAAGCGCCGGAGTGTCCAGCGAGGTCACGATGTACAGCACCATCTGGTGCGGCTACTGCCGCCGGCTCAAGGGCCAGATGGAGCGTGAGGGCATCGACTACGTCGAGGTCGACATCGAGAAGACCCCGCAGCCGCGGAGCTCGTGATGTAGGTGAACGGCGGCAACCAGACGGTGCCGACGGTGCTCTTCCCCGACGGCTCGGCGCTGGCCAACCCCAGCCTGGCGCAGGTCCAGGACAAGCTGGACCGGCTCGCCGCCTGACTCGCCTGCCCGGACGGCTAGCGCGGGTCGGGCAGCGGCTCGCCGTACCAGCTCTCGATCAGCTGCCGCGCGATCGACACCCGCGGCGAGAGCCGCACCTCCCCCGACGTGACCGCGGCCAGCAGGTCGGGCCGGGTGAACCACCGCGCCTGCGCGATCTCCCCGTCGACGAACTCGACGTCGACGCTGTCGGCCGACGCCTCGAAGCCGACCATCAGGCTGGACGGGAACGGCCACGGCTGGCTGCCGAGATAGCGGACCGCCCCGACGACGATGCCGACCTCCTCGGCCACCTCCCGGCGTACCGCGGCCTCGAGCGACTCTCCCGGCTCGACGAAACCGGCCAGCGTCGAGAAGCGCCCCTCCGGCCACTGCGACTGGCTGCCCAGCAGCAGCCGGTCGTCGCTGTCGACCACCGTCATGATCACGGCCGGGTCGGTGCGCGGGTAGTGCTCGCTGTCGTCGCGCGGGCACCGCCGCAGGTGCCCCGCCGCGGCCACCGTCGTCGGACCGCCGCAGCGCGGGCAGTGGGTGTGCGTGGCGTGCCAGTTGGCCAGCGCGATCGCATGCACGAGCAGCCCGGCGTCGCGGGCGCTGAGCAGCGCGCCGACACTGCGAATGCCCTGCCACGAGTCGGAGGTGTGCGACTCCGGCATCTCGACGGCGAAGAACGCCGCGTCGTCGTCATCGACGCCGAGGAAGAACCGCTCGGCGGCCGGCAGCTCGCCCGGCGGGCGAAAGACCAGGGCCGGTGGGTCGCCCGACACCTCGGCGCGGCCGTCGCTGACGAGCAGCACCCGGGTTGCGGGGTCCTGCCAGGCCTTGTCCAGCCAGTCGTCGTCGGTACGCCGGTGCGCGGCTCGGTCGACGGCGGCTCGCGCCAACGCCAGGTCGCGCAACATCCTCCGCCGCAACATGTTCTGCACTGTATGCAGCGCGCTGTCGGCTAGCGTCACCCCGGTGTCCGGCGAGCTGCGCATCGCGACGTTCAACATGCTGCACGGGCGCTCGCTGGACCATCTGCAGGTCGAGGAAGCCGACCTGCGCGCAGCAGCGGCGGCGATCGATGCCGACGTGGTCGGGCTGCAGGAGGTGGACCGCCTGCAGGACCGCTCCTCGTCCCTGGACCAGACCGCCGTCGTCGCCGACGCGCTCGGCGCCGCCCACTGGCGGTTCGTGCCGGCACTGCACGGCACACCAGGACGGTCGCCGGCCTGGACGACCGCGACCGAGGACGACGGTGCGCTGACGCAGGGCCCGACCTACGGCGTGGCACTCGTCTCGCGGCTGCCCGTGCGGGAGTGGCACGTACGACGGTTCGGTCCCGCACCGGTGGCGATGCCGTTGATGGTGCCGGGCGTGAAGGGCCTGACCCGCATCCCCGACGAGCCGAGGGTCGCGCTGGCCGCAGTGGTCGACGGTCCGCGCGGGCCGATCACCGTGGTCACGGCACACCTGTCGTTCGTGCCGGGCTGGAACGTCGCCCAGCTGCGCGCCCTCACCCGCTGGGCGCTCGCGCTTCCGGCACCCCGGCTGCTCGTCGGCGACTTCAACCTGCCCGGTGCCGTGTCACGGATGGCCTCGGGATGGGTCCAGCTGGCCCGGGTGGCGACCTACCCGTCGTACCGGCCGCGCGTGCAGTTCGACCACGCGTTCGCGCACGGGATCGCGGAGTCGGCGGTGCGCGACGTGCAGGCGATGCGGCTGCCGGTGTCCGACCACTGCGCGCTGCGCGTCGACCTCGCGCTCTAGCGCGGCGATCTAGAGCGGCAACGCCGCGCCCTCGGGCACGGAGCGGATCAACGCGATCAGCTCGTCGTGGCCGAGCAGGTCGGCGCGACGATCGGTGCGGTTGTGTGCGACGTAGTGGAACGCGGCGCGGATGCGGTCGAGCGGCGTGTCGCTGAGGTGGTGCCACGCCAGCCGGTAGACCGCGAGCTGGACGGCGGCGACGGCGGCGTCCTCGCCGGTCTTGGGTCGCCCGGTCTTCCAGTCGACCACGTCGACGTAGCCGTCGGGATGGTCGGTGAAGACGGCGTCGATGCGCCCGCGCAGCACGACACCGGCGAGCTTGAGGTCGAACGGCACCTCCAGCTCGTGCGGCGTGCGCGCCCACCAGTCGCTGGCGCGGAACGCCTCCTGCAAGGCGGCCAGGTCGTCGTCGACGGGCGCCGTCTCGTCGGCGGCGCCGGGCAGCTCGTCGACGTCGAGCAGCCGCTGCTGCCCCCACGTCTCCTCGAGCCAGAGGTGGAACCGGGTGCCGCGGCGGGCCTGCGGTCGCGGCGGCTGCGGCACCGGGCGGCGAAGCGAGCGCGCCAGCTCGTCGGGGTCGCGGCGCATCTCGACGAGCTGCGACACCGAGAGGGTGGTTGGCAGCACGACGCCCTGCGCCTCGCCGTCGGTCCGCCGGCGCAGCCGCTCGTGCTCGGCCAGCAGCAGGTCGACCTCCTCGTCCCAGCGACTCGCGTCCGCCGGGGCAGTCCGCGGAGCCGGCCCGCACGAGCGCGGCGCCTGCCTCCACAGCCGCGCGCCGGCCGCCGAGCGGGTCGAGCGGCCACGCCGCGCGGGCGGGGTCGACGGCGGTCGGGTTCGTCGCCTCCGCGTCGGGATCCTCCGCCCAGCTCGAGGAGCTGCCCACCAGCGGCGGGGAGGGTGTCGTGCACGAGGTCGAGCAGCGTGGACGCGCCGCGCGGCGTCTTGGTCTCGTCCCACCAGTAGCCGGTGCAGATCAGCAGCTCCTGTGGCCGGGTGACCGCGACGTAGGCGAGCCGGTGCTCCTCGACCAGGCTGCGCGCCTTGCAGGCCTGCTCGAAGCGCTCGAGCTCCTGCGCGAGCGCCTTGCCGTCGGCCGGGCCGGCCCAGTCGAGTGCCGGCAGCGCCGACACGTCACCGCGCAGCTCGAACGGCAGCGTCTGCGCCTGCCTGGCCCAGTTGGTCACCGCCTGACCTTCGGAGGGGAACACCTTCTTGCTCATCCCCGTGACGGCGACGACCCGCCACTCGAGTCCCTTCGCCGCGTGCACGGTCATCACCCTGACCCGCTCGCCGGGTGCTCCGGGCTGGTCCACCTCCAGCCCGTCCTCCTGCTCGCGGGCAGCCTCGAGGTAGGCGAGGAACTCGACCAGCCCGGGGTTGTCACCCTGCTGCACGAAGTCGTCGGCCTCCTCGACGAGCCGGTCGAGGTCGGCCAGTGCGTCGATGTCGTCGGCCGCGCGGGCCGCGAGCTCCACGTCGAGACCGGTGGACCGGGCCACGTGGGCGACCAGGTCGGGCAACGGCTGCCAGGTCCAGCGCCGCAGCTCGCGCAGCTCGTCGCGAGCGGCGACCAGCCGGGCGTAGCCCTCGTCGCTGTAGGCCGACCGCGGTCCGAGGTCGTCCAGGGCGTCGACGATGCTGCGCTCGTCGACGACGTCGTACTCGGCCACCCGCGGGTCGGCGTCGCGGGGCGCCACCTCGTCGGTCGACGCGTCGGTCGCCGGCTGGTCGCCGGCGGGTTCAGGCCGGCGATGGGCGCGCCGGGCGAGCAGCGCGGCCCGCTCGCCGAGCCGGGCGAGGTCGCGCGGCCCGAGGCGCCACCGGGGACCACCCAGCAGCCGCAGCAGCGCCGAGCCCGCCGTGGCGTCGCCGAGGACCTGCAGGGTGGCGACGACGTCGGCCACCTCGGGGCGCACCAGCAGGCCGCCGAGGCCGACGACCTCGACCGGGACGCCGCGCTCGCTCAACGCCTGCTCGAGGCGGGGGAAGGCCGAGCGCTTGCGGCTCAGGACGGCCATCTCGCCCCAGGCGACACCGCGGTCGTGCGCCGCGACCAGTCGGTCGGCCACGAGCGCGGCCTCCTCGGCGACCGTCTCGACGAGTGCGCACTCGACCTCACCGGTGCCGGCGCGGCCGGGTCCGGGCACGAGCGGGCGCTGCGCGAGCCCGTCGACGGGCAGGCCTGCCGCGACGGCGTTCGCGACGGTCAGGATGGCCTCGCCGTTGCGGAACGACTGGGTGAGACCGCTCTCGCGGTTGCCGCCGAAGTCGGCGCCGAACCGCTGGAGGTTGCCGGCACTCGCGCCGCGCCAGCCGTAGATGGACTGGCGCGGGTCGCCGACCGCGGTGACGCAGCGGCCGCCGCCGAACAGCGAGGTGAGCAGAACGCGTTGGGACTCACCGGTGTCCTGGTATTCGTCGAGGAGCACGGCACCCCATCGGGCCTGCTCGACCGCCACCACCTCGTCGCTGTCGCGGGCCAGCTGCGCCGCCAGCGCGACCTGGTCGCTGTAGTCGATGACGCCGCGTTCGCGCTTCAACGCGGCGTAGGCCTCGACCATCGGCAGCAGCTCGCCGCGCGCCCGCTGCACGTGCGCGAAGGCCAGCGTCGGCGCCTGCGCGACACCACCTCTCTGCGCCGCGTCGACCCGCTCGCACACCCGAGCGCTGGTGCTCGGCGCAGGTCGCCGTCGTGTGCAGGTGCTCGGCCAGGTCGCTGGACAGCCCGAGGACGTACTTCACGACGGTGGCCGCCACCTTGTCGACGGTGTCCAGCGGTCCGTCGTAGGCCTCGACGACCCGCCACGCGAGCTGCCAGGCCATGGCCTCGCCGATGACCTGGGTGGCCGGCTCGAGGCCGAGCCGCAACGCGTGCTCGTCGATCAGGGCCGAGGCATAGGAGTGGTAGGTGGACACCCGGGGCTCGCCGGTGCGCAGCGCCATCGCGACGTCGTCGCGCAGGAACGGGTCGCGCTCGTGGGCGATGAGGACCCGGCGCAGCATGCCGCGCACCCGCAGCCCCAGCTCGCCGGCGGCCTTGCGGGTGAACGTGAGGCCGAGCACGCGGTGCGGTGGCACCAGCCCGTTCGCCACCAGCCACAGCACGCGCAGCGCCATCGTCTGGGTCTTGCCCGACCCTGCCCCGGCGACGATCGCCAGGGGCTCGAGCGGCGCCTCGATCGCCGCCACCTGCTCGTCGGTCGGCTCGTTGTCGCGCAGGCGGGCCGCGAGCTGGCGGGCGGAGAGATAGGCCTCGGCGCTCGCGTCCTCCTCGGCGACCTCGTCGAACGGCAGCAGCAGCTCGCTCACGACGCCTGCTCGCCGTCAGCCGGCTGACCCGACGGGCCGGTCACGAGCCGGCCGTCCTCCACGCAGCGGGCAGCTGCTGCGCACCGGGCAGTGGCTGCAGTGCTTGTTCTCCGCGGCGACGAACGCCGAGCCGGCCATCCGCTCGGCGGCCGCGGTGAGCATCTCCTCGGCCCAGGCCGGGTTGTCGTAGGTGTCGCAGCGCCGGCTGTGGCTGCTCGCGCGCGACCTTCGTGGCCGCCTTGCCGAGCTGGACCAGCATGGCGCCGGCGCGTGCGGCCGAGGCCGAGGTCCTCGAACGCACCGTGGTCGGCAGCGACCTGGTAGGCGGCGAGCTGGCCGTGCTCGGCGAGCTCGTCGGCGTCGACCTTCGACGACCCGGTCTTGTAGTCGATGACCACGGCGCCGCCGGCGCCGTCGTCCTCGACCCGGTCGACCGTGCCGCGCAGGTGGGCGCGGCCGACGTCGACCTCGAACTTGACCTCCCGGCCCGCGGCGGCGGCGCGGTCGCGCAGCCACTCGCGTCAGCCGGCCCACCATCTCGCCGGCCCGCATCGGTCTGCTGTCGGCGCACCCAGCCGCTGCCGAGGTCGACACCGGCGAGCTGCTGGTGCAGGACCTGCGTCAGGGCCTCGACGTCGGCGCCGGGCGGTGCCAGCTCGGCGACCTTGTGCACCGCGTTGCCGACACCCTGGCTCATCGCGGCCGACGAGCTGCCGCCGCACGACTCGAGGAACCACCGCAGCTCGCAGCGCCGGAACGTCTCGAGCCGGGACGGGCTGACCGGCACGGCGTCGTCGTCGTCGCGGACGGACCGCTCGTCGGACAGCGGCGCCAGTCCCCACCAGGAGGACGGGTCGGCCGACGCGACACCGGCCTCGGCCAGCCGGGCGAGATGCCGGCCCGCCACCACCGCGTCGGGATGTCCCGGCGTGGTGACGATGCGCCGCAGCTCGCCCACCAGCGGGGCAAGGCTCATCGCGCGCGGCGGCGTGGTCAGCTCGCGCTCCGGGACGTCGGACGCATCGGCGGAGGGGACGAGCGGCTCGATCTCGTCGAGGAACCGCGAGGGCACCAGGCCTTCGCGTTCACTGGCGACGGCGGTCACGAGCAGCGACGTCTGGGCGCGGGTGGTCGCGACGTAGAACAGCCGCCGCTCCTCGTCGAGCAGGCGGCTCAGGCTCGCCACGGTGGCTGCGGACTGCGCGAGCGTCTCCTGCGACGGGTCGGCGAGGTCGACGAGCCGCTCGCTGCCGAGGAAGGACCCGCGGGCCCGCAGGTCGGGCCAGGCGCCCTCCTGGACCGCCGCCACGGCGACCACATCCCACTCCAGGCCCTTGGCCGCGTGGGCGGTGAGCAGGGTGACCGCGTCGCGGTCGGGCGACCGCGCGGCCAGCGACTCGGTGGGCAGCTCCTGGTCGAGGACCACGTCGAGGAACACCTCGACCCCGGCACCGGGCAGCCGGTCGACGAACCGGGCAACCGCCTCGAACAGCGCCACCACGCCGTCGAGGTCACGATCGGCGTTGGTGCCCGTCGTGCCGCCGCGAACGGCGAGCGACTGCCACCTGCGGGACAGCCCGCTGGCCGCCCAGACCGCCCACAGCACCGTCTCGGCGGTCGCGGCCGGCTCGGCGGCCGCCGTCCGCGCCACCTCGAGGAGCCGGGCCACCTCGCGGGCCGGCGCAGCGACCGGGCCGGGCACCAGGGCGAGGTCACGAGGGTCCTGCAGCACGTCGACGAGCAGCGCATCGGAGGCGCGCACGCCGCCGTCGGCCAGCTCGAGCTGGCGCAGGGCGCGGCGCAGCCGTCGAAGCGTCAGCACGTCGGCCCCGCCGAACGGCGACACCAGCAGCTCGTGGGCCACGCCCTCGTCGGTCAACCGCTCGGGCCGCACCGCGCACTCGACCAGCCGCAGCAGCGGCCGCACTGCCGGGTGACCGGCCAGTGGCAGCTCGTCGGGTGGCAGCGCGACCGGCACGCCGGCAGCGGCCAGCGCCCGTCGCAGCGGTGGACCGGACAGCGCCGTCGACCGGACGAGCACGGCCATCTGCGACCAGGGCACGCCGTCGCGCAGGTGTGCCTCGCGCAGCCGGGCCGCGACGTGAGCCGCCTCCTGGCCGACCGAGCGCAGGACCGCGACCTGCAGCGTCCCGTCGGGCAGACCGGGGGCGGGCTCGAGGTCACGGTGGCCCGCGCGGCCTCCGACCACAGCCCCGAGCCGCCGGGACACCAGCCGGCTGCCCGTGAGCAGACGGGTGCCGGACCGGCGGCTCGTGTGCAGCGCGAGGACATCGGCGCGACGCCCGTCGGCGTGCCGGAACCGCTCGGGGAAGTCATCCACCGCTCGCGGGTCGGCGCCGCGGAAGCCGTAGATCGACTGGTCGGGGTCACCGACCGCGACCAGGTCGCCGCCACCGCCGCAGAGCATCGACAGCAGCTCGACCTGCGCAGGGTCGGTGTCCTGCAGCTCGTCGACGAAGACCGCGGTGCGAGCGGCCCGCTCCGCCGCGAGGGCGTCGGGGTCGGCGCGCCACATGTCGAGGACGGCGCGGATGAGCTCGGCCGGGTCGTAGGCCGACGGGTCGCCGAGCGCGGTGACCTCGGCGTACTCGGCCATGAACTCCCCCGCAGCAACCCACGCCGGGCGGGCGTGCTCGCTGCCGAGGCGGCGCAGGTCGTCGGGAGTGAGCCCGCGCTCGTAGGCGCGCAGCACCAGGTCACGCAGCTCGCGCGCGAAGCCCGACGTCTCGACCGCGGCGCGCATCGCCTCGGGCCAGCGGTCGGTGCGGCCGGCCAGCAGCTCGCGCACCCGGACCGTCTGCTCCGCACCGGTGAGCAGCCGTGGCGTCGGCTGGCCGCGCCGCGCGGCCTCGCGGCGCAGCAGGCCGAACGCGTAGGAGTGGAACGTGCGGGCCAGCGGCTCGCGGGTCACGACGGACAGCCGCGAGGTGACCCGCTCGCGGACCTCGGCCGACGCCTTGCGGCCGAACGTCAGGACGAGAACGCTCTCCGGGTCGACGCCGCGCTCGATCCGCGCGGCGACCGACTCGACGATGGTCGTGGTCTTGCCGGTGCCCGGACCGGCCAGCACGAGCAACGGGCCGCCGGCATGGTCGACGACTGCCTGCTGCGAGGGATCGAGCTGCGGCACCCACACCGGCCGGTCCGGCGGCCGGACCAGGACGTAGGGCGAGGACGGTGCAGGCATGGGCCCATCCCACCACGCGGCACCCACATGACGGCCCGGGCGATCAGCGCGCTGACACGCCGTCCCAGCGGGCCCGGCGCATGTCGATGCGATCGCCGCCGGGACGCATCGGCGTGCCCTCGGCACGCAGCAGGTCACGACCCTCGCCGTCGTGGGACGGCGGGAGCGACCCGTCCGTCCGGATGCACCCGCCACCACGGCACGCCCCCGCCGTACTCGCTCATCACCCGCCCGACCTGGCGCGGCCCGCCCGAGCCGACGTACTCCGCGACGTCGCCGTAGGACATCACCCGCCCGGGCGGGATCGACTCGACCACGGCGAGCACGGCTTCGACGTACGGCGTGTGCTCCACCCGGAGAGCATCGCGCAACACTGTCGGGTGTGACGGACCAGAGGGAAGCCATCGCCGGCGTGTTCGACCGCGCGGCCGAGACCTATGACCAGGGCGGCGTCGAGTTCTTCGGCGCAGTGGGTCGTCAGCTCGTGAGCGACGCCGGCCTGTCACCCGGTCAGCGCGTCCTGGACGTCGGCTGCGGACGCGGTGCGGTGCTGTTCCCCGCTGCGGCTGCGGTCGGCGAGAGCGGATCCGTGCTGGGCATCGACCTGGCTCCGAGCATGGTCGCGCTCACCGCGGCCGATGCGGCAGCAGCCGGCGTCGGCAAACGTTCGCGTCGAGCTGATGGATGCCCAGGAGCCGCAGCTCGACGAGGCGTCCTTCGACGCGGTCCTGTCGTCCCTGGTCGTCTACTTCCTGCCCGCACCGCTGACCGGACTGATCGCCTGGCGACGGGCGCTGCGACCGCGGCGCGGACGACTGGCCGTCGTCGACGTTCGTCCGGCCGCGACGACGACCGCTGGTCGTGGCTGGAGGACATTCTCCCGATGCGCGACCCGCGAAGGACCAGGAGGCCGGACGCCGAGCGAGCGAGCCCGTTCGACACCGACGAGTCGCTGCACGGGCTGCTCGTCCGAGGCCGGCTGGGTCGATCCCGTCTCCCGGACACGCGAGCACGTCGTGCGGTTCGCCGACCCGGAGCAGTGGCTGCAGTGGTCGTGGTCGCACGGGATGCGCGATGTTCTGGGAGCGCATACCCGAGGACGACGCAGCGTGACGCCCGAGCAGCGCGCGGCCGAGAGACTCCGGGTCATGCAGGCCGAGCCGCAGGGGTTGGCGCTGCGGAATGTCGTCCGCTACACGACGGCTCGTGCCGGGAGCTGAGGCTCAGGCCAGGCCGAACCGCTCGCGCTCCGCCTCGGGGACGACGGACGCCAGCTCCTTGTGCCGCCGCAGGTAGGTGCGCACGAACGGGCACTCCGGGATCACGCCGACGCCACGGTCGCGCAGCTCGGCCAGCGCCGCCTCCACCAGCGTCGACCCGAGGCCCTGCCCCTCGTAGGCGTCGTCGACCTTGGTGTGGGTGAACACCAGGTCGTCACCTTCGGGGCGGTACTGCGAGATGCCGGCCACCGCGCCGTCGACGACGATCTCGAAGCGGTGCTGGGCCGGGTTGTCGCGAACGACGACGTCGCCGTCCGGTGACGCGGTCATCAGTAGGTCGGCAGGGACGGGTCGATCTGGTTGGCCCAGGCGACGACGCCGCCGCCGACGTGAACCGCGTCGGAGAAGCCGGCGCCCTTGAGGACGGCGAGCGCCTCGGCGGAACGCGCACCGGTCTTGCAGTAGAGCACCACCGGCTTGTTCTGCGGCAGCTCGGCGAGCTCCTCGCCGGAGAGGATGCGGTCCTTCGGGATCAGCGTGGAGCCGGGGATCGAGACGATCTCGGCCTCGTTCGGCTCGCGGACGTCGACGAGGTAGAAGTCCTTGCCCGCGTCGATCATCTGCCTTGAGGTCCTTCACCGAGATGGTCGAGCCCTTCGCCGCCTGCGCGGCCTCGTCGCTGATCGTGCCGCAGAACGCCTCGTAGTCGATCAGCCCGGTCTCGCGGGTGATCTCGGGGTTCTTGCCGCAGACGGGGCACTCGGGGTCCTTGCGGACCTTCACCTGGCGGTAGGTCATCTCCAGGGCGTCGTAGACCATCAGCCGGCCGACCAGCGGGTCGCCGATGCCGGTGAGCAGCTTGATCGCCTCGTTGACCTGGATCGAGCCGATCGATGCGCACAGCACGCCGAGGACGCCGCCCTCGGCGCACGACGGGACCATGCCCGGCGGCGGGGGCTCGGGGTAGAGGCAGCGGTAGCACGGCCCGTGCTCGGCCCAGAAGACGCTCGCCTGGCCGTCGAAGCGGTAGATGGAGCCCCAGACGTAGGGCTTGCCGAGCAGCACGGCCGCGTCGTTGACGAGGTAGCGGGTGGCGAAGTTGTCGGTGCCGTCGATGATCAGGTCGTAGGGCTCGAAGATCTCGAACACGTTGGTCGAGTCGAGCCGCTCCTCGTGCAGCACCACCCGCGACGTACGGGTTGGCCTCCTCGATCGACTCCTTCGCGCTGACCGCCTTGGACTTCCCGATGTCGGACTGGCCGTGGATGATCTGGCGCTGCAGGTTGGACTCGTCGACGACGTCGAAGTCGATGATGCCGAGCGTGCCGACGCCGGCCGCCGCGAGGTAGAGCAGCGCGGGCGAGCCGAGCCCCCCGGCGCCCACGACCAGGACCTTGGCGTTCTTCAGCCGCTTCTGCCCCGTCATGCCGACGTCGGGGATGATCAGGTGGCGCGAATAGCGGCGCACCTCGCCGACAGTCAGCTCGCTGGCGGGCTCCACGAGTGCGGGCAGGGACACGCTGTTCCTCCGGTTCGACGGCACGATCGAGAATGGGTGGTTCTCGTCGTTTCGAACCCATTCCAGCACGCGCGGATTCCCGCTCCACTGCCCCAGGCGCGGGCCGTGCCAGCATGTGGACTGTGCAGCCCGCCCCGGTGATCGGCATCACGGCGTACGTCGAGCAGGCCCGCTGGGGCGTGTGGGACGTGCCGGCCGTGCTGCTGCCGTTCCGGTACGTCGAGCGCGTCGAGGCCGCCGGTGGGCGGGCCGTGGTGCTGCCGCCGACCGCAGCAGCCGACGACGCCGTCCTCGACATCCTCGACGGGGTGGTGTTCGCCGGCGGCTGCCGACCTCGACCCGGCCCTGTACGGCGAGCAGGCGCACGCCGAGACCACCGGGCTGCGCCCCGAGCGGGACGCCGCCGAGCTGCCGTTGATGCGCGCAGCGCTGGACCGCGACCTCCCGACGCTGGGCATCTGCCGGGGCATGCAGCTGCTCACCGTCGTCAGCGGAGGCTCGCTGGTGCAGCACCTGCCGGACGCGGTCGGGCACGAGCGGCACCGCCCGTCCCCCGGCGTCTACGGCCTGCACGACGTGCGGCTCGAGCCGGGCAGCCGGGTGCACGGCATCCTCGGTGACCAGGTCAGCGTCCCGTCGTACCACCACCAGGGCATCGCCTCGGGCGGCTCGCTCACCGTCACCGGATGGGCGGACGACGAGACGCCGGAGGTCGTCGAGCACCCGGACAAGGCATTCGCGATGGGTGTGCTGTGGCACCCCGAGGCCGGCGACGACCTGCGGCTGTTCGAGGCGTTGGTGCGCGCCGCGCAGGGCTGACGGCGGGCTACGCTCCGGCCATGGCTGAGGACACCTACACCGTGACGCGCTCGACGACGATCGACGCTTCACCCGCGCGGGTCTACGAAGAGATCGCCGACTTCCACAACTGGACCGCACTGGTCGCCGTGGGAGGACCTCGACCCTGACCTGAAGCGCACCTACTCCGGCTCCGAGTCGGGCAAGGGCGCCGCCTACGCCTGGTCCGGCAACCGCAAGGCCGGGCAGGGCCGGATGGAGATGACGGAGGCGACCCCGCACTCGCACCGTTCGGGTCGACCTGGTCTTCGAGAAGCCGTTCAAGGCGAGCAGCGAGTCGGTGTTCACCATCGCACCCGACGGCACCGGGTCGCGGGTCACCTGGGTGCTGACCGGCGAGAAGACCTTGATGACGAAGGTGATGGGCGTCTTCAAGTCGATGGACAGCATGATCGGGCCGGACTTCGAGAAGGGCCTCGCCCGGCTGAAAGCCACGACCGAGAAGCCGGCGACGAGCTAGCCCGTCGCTCGACGTCTGCTACTTGGGTGGGAGAGATCTCGCGTAGGCGACGCCGATGTCGCACCCAGCGCCGGAGTTGGCGGTCGCTGCGACCGCCGTGGCGTCCACGCGGAGCCAGCCGTCCATCTGCCGGCCGCGCATCTCGAACCGACCCACCTCCGGCTCGCTGAGGAGCGACTCGGTCTTTGCCGGGTCGACGCGCAGCAACAGCCCGCCCTTGCTGCTGGCGCTGACGGCCATGTTGCCGTTGATCAGGAAGGCCAAGCCGCCGAACATCTTCTTCTCGGTCAGGGCCGGCTCGTCCTGGACGACCTCCCGGACGCGGTCGGCAAGCTCCTCGTCGTACGCCATGGCCGGAAGTATCGCGCAGCGGGGTGGTACAACCGTCGGTGCCCGCGGCAGACGGAGTTACGGCCGCTGGTGGTCGGTTGAGCGGCCGCTGGATGGTGGCGCCCTCGACAGTTGCGCCGCCAAAGGCCACCATCCCTGCATGGGACGAGACGGTACGTCGGGCCCGGCCCGCCGCAGATGGCTTATCTGGCTCCTGATCGCCGTGGCTCCTCCGATAAGCCTGATGGCATGTGGAGGTGACAACGGCGGAGATGTCCGGCCGGACACGGCTACGACGAGCGCTGCACCGCCGACCCAGGAGAGCTCCATGCCGGCGCCGATGTTCGGCGATCCGATATTCATCGAGACGCGCGTCGTCGATGCGAGGCGGCACGTGGGAGTCGTCGTCAAGACGTCGGTCATCGGCGAGTCGGCCTTCTGCCCCGGTGGCAAGACCACCGGAGGCAGCGAGGGCGCCGCGATCACGACGACGTTTCACTGTCCCGGCGGCACGCTGACAATCCGGTACTCCCCGACACAACACAGCCCGGTTCAGGGCGCATCGTGGCAGGTAATGAGCGGGACCGGCACCTTTGCAGAACTTCGCGGCGGCGGATCGATGGTCGCCATCTTCGAGGAGGAAGACCCGGATCGCGGCCGGGAGATATTCACCGGGACAATCGGCGAATGACCGAAACCCGCGCAACGACGGGTGAAGGGGACGCAGATCCCACCTTCGGCCTACGCTCGCAGGCATGTCCACCGACCTCGCCGACGTGCTGGAGTCGGCGCCTGACCTCGGCGACGACTCGTCCGTCCCCGCCCACGCCCGCATCGAGCAGTGGCTGACCGGAGTCATCGACAAGGGCGCGGTCGTGCCCGGCGACAAGCTCCCCCGCGAGGAGGCGCTGGCGGCGGCACTGGGGGTCAGCCGGATGACGCTGCGCCAGGCCCTCGCCGCGCTCGAGCGGCACGGCACCATCGTCCGCAAGCCGGGCCGGCTGGGCGGGACCTTCGTCGCCGAGCCGAGGATCGTCTGCGACCTCACGGGGCTGGCCGGCTTCACCGAGCAGATGCGCCGCGCACACGTCCGCGCCGGTGCCCGCGTGGTCAGCGCCACCACCCGCCCGGCCGGGCGACTGACCGCTCGCGCCCTCGGGCTCGACCGTGGTGACCTCGTCCACGAGGTCGTCCGCGTCAGGTCCGCGAACCGCGAGCCGTTGGCCATCGAGCAGACCCACCTGCCGGCCGCGCTCTTCCCTGACCTGCTGGAGCACCGCTTGACCGGGTCGCTCTACACGCTGCTGGCCAAGACGTACGACCACGCGCCGCACACCGCGACCGAGGTGCTGGAGCCGGTCATCGCGTCTGCCGAGCAGGCCGGCCTCCTGCACGTCGACGCGGGCAGCCCGCTGATGCGCATCGAGCGCACGACGTTCACCGCCTCGGGTGTCGCGGTGGAGTTCGCCCGTGACGTGTTCCGCGCCGACCGGACCCGCATCACCCTGCGCGCCGGCGTCAGCCCGTCCGCACGCGGCGACCTGGTTGCCGACGTCGTACCCGTCGCCGGGGCCTAGCCGTCGGCGTGGACCCGGGTGCTCTTCGGGTCGAGCAGCGGCTGGTCGACGACGCAACCGCCGATCCACTCGCCGAACACGTTGACCGTCACTGCCGTGCCCGGCTTCGACTCCTCGACAGGCAGGTAGGCGTAGGCGATCGAGGCGCCGACGGTGTAGCCGTAGCCCCCTGACGTCACCCGCCCGACCACCTCGGCGCCGATGCGCACCGGCTCGCTGCCCAGCGCCACCACCCGCGGGTCGTCCAGCGTCAGGCAGCGCAGCCGCTGCGTCACCCCGGCCTCCTTGACCGCGCGCAACGCCTCCTGGCCCTCGAAGCCGCCGGGCTTGTCGAGCTTCACGCAGAAGCCGAGGCCCGCCTCGTACGGGGTTGGTCTCCGGGGTGATGTCGGTGCTCCACACCCGGTAGCCCTTCTCCAGCCGCAGGCTCTCGATGGCGCGGTAGCCGCCGGCGACCAGCCCGTGCTCCCGCCCGGCGTCCCAGAGGGTCTCCCAGAGCGCGAGCCCGTACTCCGACGGCGCGTAGAGCTCCCAGCCGAGCTCGCCGGTGAACGTGACCCGCAGCGCCCGCACCGGCACGTCCCCCACCGCGATCTCCTGCGCGGTCATGAACGGGAACGCGTCGTTCGACAGGTCGGCGCCGGTGACCGCACGCAGGATGTCGCGGCTGCGCGGACCCCAGAGCGCGTACGTCGAGAGCTGCCCGGTCACGTCGTCGACACGAGCCACCGCGCCGCGACGGCGGGCCTGCCGGCGCAGCCACGACATGTCGTGCGACCCGTACGCCGTCCCGGTGACCACCATGAAGGCGTCGTCCGCGACCCGGGTGACGGTGAAGTCGGACTCGATGCCGCCGCGCTGGTTCAGCGCCTGCGTGTAGGTGATGTCACCGACATCGCGCGCGACGTGGTTGTCGCACACCCACTCGAGCAGCTGCGCCGAGTCCGGACCGGTCACCATCATCTTCGCGAACGACGACTCGTCGAACAGGCACGCACCCTCACGGGTGGCCGCGTGCTCGACGCCGATGGCGGGCGACCAGTAGCGGCCCGGCCAGCCCCGGGGACGCACCGACTCGTCGCCGGCCGGCGCGTTGTCGTCGTACCAGTTGACCCGCTCCCAGCCGGACTTCTCGCCGAACGACGCCCCGTGCTCCTGGTGCCACCCGTAGGCCGGGCTGGTGCGCAGCGGCCGGCCGGCCTCGCGGTCCTGCCCGGGGTAGACGATGTCGTAGTAGGTCTCGTAGTTCTCCAGCGTCCGTTTGAGCGTGTACGACGGCGACCGGTACTGCCGTCCGAACCGCGTGACGTCCATGTGCCACAGGTCCATCCCCGGGTCGCCGGAGACGATCCACTCCGCCATCACCTTGCCGATGCCGCCCGCGCCGGCGATGCCGTGCGCGCAGAAGCCCGCGGCGACGAAGAAGCCGTCGACGTCGGTCTCGCCGAGGAGGAACTCGTTGTCCGGGGTGAACGCCTCCGGCCCGTTGATGATCTTGCGGAGGCCGGCGTCGGCCATCGCCGGGACCCGCACCTGCGAGTTGGCGGTGATCTCCTCGAACCGGTCCCAGTTCTCCGGCAGCAGCCGGCCGTTGAAGTCGGCCGGGATCGCGTCGTAGGACCGGGCGTCGGCGGTCCACGGCTCGGCGTTGCGCTCGTAGCCGCCCATCACCAGCCCGTCCACCTCCTGCCGGTAGTAGACGAGCAGGTCCGGGTCGCGCAGCGTCGGCAGCGGCCGCTCGGACCGGCCCGGCCACTCCGGCAACGCCTCCGTGACGACGTACTGGTGCGACATCGGCACCAGCGGGAGGCGCACGTCGAGCAGCCGCCCGATCTCCGCCGCGAACATGCCGCCGCAGTTGACGACCGTCTCGCACGCGATCGTCCCGCGGTCGGTGTGCACCCTCGCGACCCGCCCGTTCTCGGCGTCGATGCCGGTCACCCGGGTGTGCGGGTGCACGCGCACACCCGTTGCCGCGGGCCAGGTTGGCCAGCGCGTTGCAGAGCTGCGACGGGTCGAGGTAGCCGTCGGACGCGAGGTAGGCGCCGCCCACCACGCCGTCGATGTCGAGCAGCGGGAACATCTCCTGCGCCTCGGCCGGCGAGATCTCGTGCAACGGCAGCCCGTACGCCGTGGCCCAGCTGATCTGGCGCCGGATCTCCTCCATCCGCTCGGGCGAGGACGCCAGCCGGATGCCGCCGCACTCGACCCAGCCCGGTGCGTGCTCGGTCTCCTGCAGCCGCCGGTAGAGCTCGACGGAGTACATGTTCATCCGGGTGAGCGTCGGATCGGCCCGCAGCTGACCGACCAGGCCGGCGGAGTGGAACGTCGACCCGCTGGTCAGCTCGGCCCGGTCGACCAGGACGACGTCGGTCTGGCCCAGCTCCGCGAGGTGGTAGGCGACGCTCGCTCCCCCGACGCCGCCGCCGATGACGACCACCGCCGCGGACTCGGGCAGGGGTCGGGAGCCGTCGGGGCGGGCATCCCGGCAGCGTAGTGTCGTGCGGAGTTTTCGGTCTAGACCGTTCGCGTCGGTCGGCCGGAGTAGGTTCCCCTCCGTGACCAGCGCGGACCACGAGTCGTCGACCACGGCTCCCCCGCACGTCGTACAGCGACTGCACGCCCTGCTCGACGACCTGCCCGAGCTGTCGGGGACGCCGCGCACCATCGCGGCGCTCGAGGGTGGGCTGACGAACTTCAACTTCAAGGTCTCGACCCCGGAGCGGACCGCGGTCGTGCGGCTGTCGAGCTCGGACGGCGACCTGCTCGCGATCGACCGCGAGGCCGAGCACGTCAACTCGCTGCGGGCGGCCGAGAGCGGTGCCGCCCCGGCGGTGCTCGCCTACCGCCCCGACCACCAGGCGCTGGTCGTCGCCTGGCTCGAACGGGACGACGCTGACCGCGCAGGACCTGCACGACGAGCGGAACGTGGTCCGGGCTGCGGCGGTGTGCCGGCAGCTGCACTCCGGGCCGCGCTTCGTGGGCGACTTCGACATGTTCGAGGTGCAGCGCCGCTACCTCGCGATCGTGCAGGACCGCGGCTACCGGCTGCCGCCGCGCTACCTCGACCTGCTGCCCGAGGTGGACCGGATCGCCGACGCACTCGCCGTACGCACGGAGCCGACGGTGCCCTGCAACAACGACCTGCTCGCCGCGAACTTCATCGACGACGGCGACCGGCTCTGGGTCATCGACTACGAGTACGCCGGCAACAACGACCCGTGCTTCGAGCTCGGCAACATCTGGAGCGAGTCGGACCTGCCGCTCGACCACCTCGCGCTGCTGGTGGACAGCTACTACGGCGCGGCACCTGCGCAACAAGGTGGCGCGGGCCCGGCTGCTCGGGCTGATGGCGAAGTACGGCTGGACCCTGTGGGCCTCGATCCAGGCCGCGGTGAGCCCGATCGAGTTCGACTTCTGGTCGTGGGGCATGGAGAAGTACGAACGCGCGGTCGAGGAGTTCGACAGCCCGGGCTTCCCCCTGCTGCTCGACGAGGCGCGGCGCCCCGACTGACCTTTCGGTCGGTGGGGGCGCCGCGACGTCGGATCAGGTCTCGAAGGTCCGAACCACTTCCGGGTCGATCGTGTGCTTCGGCCCGGTGAACCACTTCTTGGCAGAGGCCTCCCACCAGATCACCAGGAGGAGCAGCGCGCCCAGGGTCACGATGGGTGCGTAGTTGACGAACTTCCAGTCGAAGCTCGTCGCTGAACGGGTTGGCCGCCGGGACGAACGGCAGCATCAGGTACCCGACCACGATGACGATCTCGGCGACGGCGATGGGGTTCATCCACTTGTACTTCGCCCCGTTGGTCCAGCTGCCCGCCTCGAAGTTCTCGCCGTGCCGCCAGCGCAGCCAGATCGGGATCGCGAACGCGAGGTAGAGCCCGGCGACGGCGATCGACGTGACGGCGTAGAAGGCCACCGGGATGATCAACGGCTCCTCCGCCGATCCGATGTTGACCTCGATGAGCGCGGGCAGCGTGACGATCGCGCAGCAGATCGCTACGAGCATCACCGCGTTCGCGGGCACCCGCTTCGACGTCAGGGCGCGCCACCTCGCCGAGCCGGGGATCGCGCCGTCGCGGCTGAACGCGAACGTCATCCGCGATGCCGACGTCATGCAGGAGGTCGCGCAGAAGACCTGCGCCGACGCGGAGATGAACAGCACGAGCGCCGCCCAGTTGTTGCCCATCGACTGGGTGAAGATGTAGGCGACACCGCCCGCCCCGACGCCTGCGTTGTCCGGGCTTCCGTCCTCGGCGTTCGGGATCGCGAAGACGACGGCGAGCAGCAGGACGTAGCCGCCGAGCACGGAGTAGAAGATCGACTGCCAGATGCCCTTGGCCGCCGCCATCGACGCGGACGCCGTCTCCTCGGACAGGTGCGCACACGCGTCGAAGCCGGTGATCGTGTACTGCGTCAGCAGGAACCCGAACGGCAGGACGGCGAACCAGAAGGCCGTGCCCGACGTGCTGC
This sequence comes from uncultured Actinomycetota bacterium, assembly GCA_963757295.1. GTDB lineage: Bacteria > Actinomycetota > Actinomycetes > JACCUZ01 > JACCUZ01 > JBDUAP01. Next base: position 213,986 of record CAVWQZ010000003.1, read on the forward strand.
CGCCGGAGTAGCCGGAGTTGTTGAACCGCTCGGTGAACACGTAGCTGAACGACTGGTGCTGGTCCGGGCACGAAGATCAGGATCAGCACGATCGCCGAGGCGCCGATGACGTGCCACCAGACCGAGACGTTGTTCATGATCGCCATCAGGTGGCTGCTGAAGATGTTCAGCACCGAGATGAAGACCAGCACGCAGAGGAACGTGATGAACACCCGCGTCAGGGAGTAGTCCGCGGCGTACGACTCGGAGTAGGTGCTCAACGTCAGGTCGATGAAGGTCGCGCAGCCGTAGGAGACACCGGCGGTGACGGCGACGAGGCCGATCAGGTTCAGCCAGCCGGTGAAGAAGCCGGCCTTGGCGCCGCCGAGCTTCGACGCCCACCAGTAGATGCCGCCCGACGTGGGGTAGGCCGACACCAGCTCGGACATCGTGAAGCCGATGATCAGGATGAAGATGCCGAGGATCGGCCAGGACCAGGAGATCGAGATCGGTCCGCCGTTGTTGAAGCCGGCGCCGAAGTTCGTGAAGCACCCGGCGAGGATCGAGATGATCGAGAACGAGATCGCAAAGTTGGAGAAACCCGACCAACTGCGATGCAGGTCCTGCTTGTAGCCGAGTTCGGCGAGGCGACGTTCGTCCTCGCCCATCTGCTGCGTCGCTTCAGCCACCGTTGCAACCTCCTGCAAGAGGTCCGCCCCCGCCGGACGAGGAATGATCGACTAGCCGCCTGGACGCTACTGCAACCCCCCATTACGGTCTAGACCCATGGCCGAGCCCGCGCTGAGCGTCGAGGACCTCCGGACCCAGGTGCGCGACGGCGTCATCGACACCGTGGTGGTCGCCTTCCCCGACATGCAGGGTCGCCTCCAGGGCAAGCGCATGCATGCCCAGTTCTTCCTGGACACCGTGCTGGAGCACGGCACCGAGGGCTGCAACTACCTGCTCGCGGTCGACGTGGACATGAACACCGTCGACGGCTACGCGATCAGCTCCTGGGAGCGCGGCTACGGCGACATGGAGTTCGCCCTCGACCTCGACACGCTGCACCCGGTGCCCTGGCTGCCCGGCACGGCGATGCTGATGAGCGACCTGACCTGGCTGGACGAGGCCCACACGCCGGTCACCGAGAGCCCCCGGCAGATCCTCAAGGTGCAGGCCGAGCGGGCCGCCGAGCAGGGCCTGACCGCGCTGGCCGGCACCGAGCTCGAGTTCATCGTCTTCAACGACACCTACGAGCAGGCCTGGGCAGAGCGCCTATCGCGGCCTCACCCCGGCAAACCAGTACAACGTCGACTACTCACTGCTCGGCACCAGCCGGGTCGAGCCGCTCCTGCGCGACATCCGCAACGGCATGTTCGGCGCGGGACTCGTGGTCGAGTCGGCCAAGGGCGAGTGCAACCTCGGGCAGCACGAGATCGCCTTCAAGTACGACGAGGTGGTGCGAACCGCCGACAACCACTCCATCTACAAGAACGGCGCCAAGGAGATCGCGGCTCAGCACGGCAAGGCCCTCACGTTCATGGCCAAGTACGACCAGCGCGAGGGCAACTCCTGCCACATCCACATGAGCCTGCGCGGCACCGACGGCCGGATCGTCTTCGACGAGGGCGACGGGCCGACCCCGCTGTTCGAGCAGTTCGTGGCCGGCATCCAGGCCACGATGCGCGAGCTGACGCTCTTCTACGCACCGAACATCAACTCCTACAAGCGGTTCCAGCCGGGCAGCTTCGCGCCCACCTCCACGGCCTGGGGCAACGACAACCGCACCTGCTCGCTGCGGGTGGTCGGCCACGGTGCCGGGTTGCGCATGGAGAACCGCCTGCCGGGCGGCGACGTCAACCCCTACCTGGCGATGGCGGCCATGCTCGGCAGCGGACTGCGCGGCATCGAGCAGGAGCTCCCGCTCGAGCCCGCGTTCACCGGCAACGCCTACGAGTCGGACCACCCCAAGGTCCCGACCTCCCTGCGCGAGGCCCGCGACCTGTTCGCCGGGTCCGCGGTCGCCCGGGAGATGTTCGGCGACGAGGTCGTCGACCACTACACCAACAACGCCGACGTGGAGCTCGCCGCGTTCGGCGCGGCGGTGACCGACTGGGAGCGCTTCCGGTCCTTCGAGAGGATGTGACGTGTCGCAAGACACGGTGAGCTCCAGTCATGTCGTGATCGACCCGGCGACCGAGGAGCAGGTCGCGACGGTTGCCCTGACCTCGGCGGAGGAGACCGACGAGGCGATCCGGGCGGCGCACACGGCGTACGGGACCTGGCGCCACGTCGCGCCGGCGGACCGGGGACGGCTCCTGCGCCGCTTCGCGGCCGCGGTCGACGGTGCCCGCGAGGAGCTCGCCGGGCTGGAGGTGCGCAACTCGGGCCACACCATCTCCAACGCGCGGTGGGAGGCGGGCAACGTCCGCGACGTCCTCGACTACTACTCCGCGGCTCCGGAGCGGCACTTCGGCCGGCAGATCCCGGTCGCGGGTGGCGTCGACGTCACGTTCAAGGAGCCGCTCGGCGTCGTCGGCATCATCGTCCCCTGGAACTTCCCGATGCCGATCGCGGGCTGGGGGCTCGCGCCCGCGCTCGCTGCCGGGAACACCGTCGTGCTCAAGCCGGCCGAGCTCACCCCGATGACGGCCATGCGGCTGGGTGAGCTGGCGCTGGAGGCCGGCCTGCCGGAGCACGTGTTCACGGTCCTGCCCGGCAAGGGCTCCGTCGTGGGCGACCGGTTCGTGACCAGCCCGGCCGTCCGCAAGATCTGCTTCACCGGGTCGACCGAGGTCGGCACCAGGATCATGGCCCGGGCCGCCGAGCAGGTGAAGCGGGTCACCCTCGAGCTCGGCGGCAAGAGCGCGAACATCGTCTTCGCGGACGCCGACGTCGAGAAGGCCGCCGCGACCGCGCCGTACGGCGTGTTCGACAACGCGGGTCAGGACTGCTGTGCGCGCAGCCGGATCCTCGTGCAGCGCAGCGTGTTCGACCGCTTCCTGGAGCTGCTGGAGCCCGCCGTCGCAGGGGTCAAGGTGATGGCGCCCGGCCGCGACGAGTCGGAGATGGGCCCGCTGGTCAGCGCGGAGCAGCGCGAGCGGGTCGCGTCGTACGTCGAGGATGCCGACCAGGCCGTGGAGGTCGCCTTCCGCGGGTCGGCTCCGGACGGTGCTGGGCTTCTGGTACCCGCCGACCGTCGTGCTCCCGAGGTCGGCGGCGGACCGGGTGTGGCGCGAGGAGGTGTTCGGGCCGGTGGTCGCGGTGATGCCGTTCGAGGACGAGGCCGACGCGATCGAGATGGCCAACGACACCGAGTACGGCCTGTCCGGCTCGATCTGGACCCGCGACGTGGGCCGGGCGCTGCGGGTGGCGCGCGGTGTCGAGTCCGGCAACCTGTCGGTCAACTCGCACTCCTCGGTTCGCTACTCCACGCCGTTCGGCGGCTTCAAGCAGTCCGGCGTGGGCCGCGAGCTCGGGCCTGATGCACTCGACTCGTTCACCGACGTCAAGAACGTCTTCATCAGCACGGAGGACTGAGCAGATGACAGGACGCCTTCAGGACCGCACCGCGATCATCACCGGCGCTGTGGGCGGGATCGGTCTCGCGACGGCGCGGCGCTTCGCCGAGGAAGGCGCACACGTCGTGCTCGTCGATGTGAACGACGACGCCGGGGAGCGGGCGGCCGAGGAGGTCGGCGGCACCTACATCCGGTGTGACGTGACCGACCCCGGACAGGTGGAGGCCATGGTCGCGCAGGCCCACCTGAGATACGGCAGCGTGGACATCGCGTTCAACAACGCCGGCATCTCCCCGCCCGACGACGACTCCATCCTGGACACCAGCCTGGAAGCCTGGCGGCGGGTGCAGGAGGTCAACCTCACCAGCGTGTTCCTGTGCTGCAAGGCCGTGCTGCCCTACATGCGCGAGCAGGGTCGCGGCTCGATCATCAACACCGCGTCGTTCGTCGCCGTGATGGGCGCGGCCACCTCGCAGATCTCCTACACCGCCAGCAAGGGCGGCGTGCTCGCCATGAGCCGCGAGCTCGGCGTGCAGTTCGCGCGCGAGGGCATCCGGGTCAACGCCCTGTGTCCGGGACCGGTCGACACCCCGCTGCTCCGCGAGCTGTTCGCCAAGGACCCGGAGCGGGCGGCTCGCCGGCTCGTGCACATCCCGATGGGCCGGTTCGCCGACGCCACCGAGATCGCCAACGCGGTGGTGTTCCTCGCCAGTGACGAGTCCAGCTTCGTCACCGCTGCCACGTTCCTCGTCGACGGCGGCATCAGCGGCGCGTATGTGACTCCCGAGTAGCTCCCCGAATGCGTCGATTCCGGACGCTCGGCCGGGAAGTTGCGGACAAATCTTCATCTGCCGTCGGCGAAACGGAATAGACCCTGTCGGGGGCCGTCGTTAGGTTCGACATCGGCGGAGCAGATCGACTCCGGCGTCCCTAGGCAGGAGACTTTTGTGAGCAGCTCCCTCCCACCCGACTCCGGCACGGGCAACACCGGGCCAGACCCGGTCGCCTCCGCCGGGGCAGGCATCCCACCGGCCGCCCCCGCGAACATCCCCGCACCGACGGCCACCGCCGAGGTGCCGCGCAACCCACTCGGGCATGGCGAGCGACGACCCCAAGCGCTGGCTCGCCCTGGCCGTGATCGCGATCGCCCAGCTGATGGTCATCCTCGACGCGTCGATCGTGAACATCGCGCTTCCGTCGGCGCAGGCCGACCTGGGCATCTCCGACGCCGACCGGCAGTGGGTGCTCACCGCCTACACGCTGGCCTTCGGCGGGCTGCTGCTGCTCGGCGGCCGGATCGCTGACTACAACGGCCGGAAGAGGACGTTCATCATCGGCCTGCTCGGGTTCGCCGGCGCCTCCGCCCTCGGCGGCCTCGCACAGAACCAGGAGATGCTCTTCGCGGCCCGCGCTCTCCAGGGCGCCTTCGGCGCACTGCTCGCACCGGCGGCGCTGTCGCTGATCACGGTGACGTTCACCGATCCGAAGGAGCGCGCGAAGGCGTTCGGCGTCTTCGGAGCCGTCTCCGGTGGCGGTGCGGCGATCGGCCTGATCCTGGGCGGCGTGCTGACCGAGTACGCCTCGTGGCGCTGGTGCCTCGGCGTCAACGTGCCCATCGCCATCGGGGCCGCGCTGGCGGCGATCCCGATCGTGCACGAGAGCAAGGCACACGGCGACACGAGCTACGACATCCCCGGGGCGATCCTGTCGACGGTCGGCCTGGTGTCCCTCGTCTACGGCTTCACCGCAGGCCGCCAAGCCGGACGTCGGCTGGACCGCGACAAGCACGCTCTTCTTCCTGGGGCTCGCGGTCGTCCTGCTCGCGGCCTTCGTCTTCCTCGAGAGTCGGCTGAGCAATCCGATGCTGCCGTTGCACATCGTCAAGGACCGCAACCGAGGTGGCTCCTACCTGATCTTCCTGTTGCTGGGCGCCGGCCTGTTCGCGATGTTCCTGTTCCTCACGTTCTACCTGCAGGCGGTGCTCGGCTACAGCCCGCTGAAGGCGGGCTTCGCCTTCCTGCCGTTCAGCCTCGGCATCATCTTCGCCGCCGGCGCGGTGGCCCAGCTGCTGCCACGGGTCGGACCGCGGCCACTGCTGATCATCGGTTTGATCATGGCGACCGGCTCCATGCTGTGGTTGACCCAGATCAGCCCGACCACCAGCTACTTCACCCACGTGCTGCCACCGATGATCGTCATGAGCGTCGGACTTGCCGGCGTGTTCATCCCGGCGTCGAGCACCGCGCTGTTCGGCGTCGGCGGTCACGACGCGGGGATCGCGAGTGCGGTCCTCAACACGTCACAGCAGATCGGTGGCTCGCTGGGGCTGGCTCTGCTCAACACGATCTACATCGGCGCCGTCGAGGACTTCATGACCGAGAACAAGCTGCAGCCGGTCGACACCCCGAACGGGCCGCTCGCGCCACCGGATGCGCTGGTCCACGGCTACGCCGTGTCGTTCTTCTGGGGCTCGGTCATGTTCTTGCTCGCACTCGTTGTCACCGTGCTGATGATCAACGCCCGCAAGGACCAGCTTCCCGACCCAGCGATGGCCGCCGCGGCCTGACGACAGCACGCACTTCCGCCCCGAGACCCGAGCCAGCCGCTCGGGTCTCGGGGCGGAAATCTGTCACCGTTTCGTTACCTGGGACTGGTGGATAACCGTTGCTGGGCAACGGGAACTGTCGGTGGTCGCCTCTAGCGTGATCGTCATGAAGAACGAGTCGGGCAGCGCGGAGCACGGGTGTGGTTCCGCGCTGCTCGACGCGCCGACTGCCGCCCGACCCGTTCGCGGCCGACGATTCGACGAGGAGGCGTTCTGGGAGCAGCGCGGCGCGACGCTGGTGCCGGCGGCGGAGTCGGGGCGGTGGCTGGTGGATGCGGCGCTGGCCGCGGAGCCGGGCGCGGTCTACGCCGGGGCGCTGGCCGAGCTGGACCCGCAGGTGCTGGACGGGGAGACCCGGGTCGACCTGATCCGGGCCTGGGCGCGGGTCGCGGCGTGGGTGGACGCGCAGCAGCAGGTCGCCCTGGCCGCGGTGGTGGCGGCGACCGAGGACGCCGGGCTGACCGGGGACGATGCCCGCCACGAGGTCGGGGTCGCGCTGCGCCTCTCGCCGGGCAGCGCCTACGACAAGGTGCAGCGCGCCGTGGCGTTGACCGGGCGGCTGGCCGACACCCTGGCCGCGCTGCGGCGGGGGGAGATCTCCGGGCTGCAGGCCGCCGCCATCGCCGCGACGCTCGAGCACCTCGACGACGACGGTGACCGCGACCGTGCAGGCCGCGGTGCTCGCGACCGCCCCCGAGCAGACCCTGGCCGAGATGAAGCGCGCCCTGCGCCGGGCGGTCATCGCCGCCGACCCGGCCGGCGCCGCCGACCGCGCCGAGCGGGCCCGGGCCGAGCGCACCGTGAGCCGCGGACCCGCTCGATGACGGGATGGCCGAGCTGCGCGCCGTGCTCACCGCCACCGACACCGAGCTGGTCTGGGCCGAGCTCACCGCCCGCGCCCAAGCCGAACACATCCGCCGCCACGACCACGGCCTGGCCCAGCCCGGCCTGGACGCGCTACGCGCCGACGCCCTCGTCGACGCCATCCTCGGCACCACACCCCCGACACCAACGCCGGCACCAGCGACGGCACCGACCACGGCACGCCGGGCGGGCGGGCGAGCCGGGTGGGCCGGGGCGGGTGCAGCTGCGGGTCACCATCGACCTGCCCACCCTGCTCGGCCTCGCCGCAGAACCCGGCCGAGCTCGCCGGGCACGGCCCCATCCCCCCACAGCTGGCCCGCGAGCTCGCCGGGGACGCCGACTGGATCCGGTTCACCACCGACCCCCAAACCGGCGAGCTGCTCGACCTCGCCCCCCGCCGCTACCGGCCCTCCCGCCGCCTCGCCGCCTTCATCCGGGCCCGCCAACCCGTGTGCACCTGGCCCGGCTGCAACCAGCCATCCGAACGCTGCGACCTCGACCACAACCACGACTTCCGCAAAGGCGGAGACACCGCCCGGCGCAACCTCGGCCCGTTCTGCCGCCAGCACCACAACGCCAAAACCCACGGCCGATGGCACTACCGACGCCACCCCGACGGTGGCGGCACCCTCACCAGCCCGCTCCGCAAGACCTACACCCTCAAACCACTCTGGCGCCGCGCCAACCAGTGAGCCGAACAAGATGGTCGTTCACGTCCGCATCATCGCCACGGCGACACCGTGACCGAGTGACCCGCGGCAATTGCCCAAGTCTGCTAGTCCTTGATCTGCAAGATGCCCAGCGCGTTCTTGCCAGGGTCGATGATCCAAGCAGCCCAAGCGAAACCGATATCGGCGACTCCGTCGTCGGTCTTCAAACCTGGCATGTCGTAGTCCTCGACCCGTACGCCGCGCGCGCGAAGCTCCGCGACCTCGGCATGGATGTCCTGAACCTGCCACGACGCCTGAGTCTGTTCGTCCGCTGTCCCCACGGTGCTCTTTGTCACGTCGAGATGAGTGCCGCCACCACACGCGAACACGATGGCCTCCTCGTTCTCGTTGAGGATCTCCAACCCGATCTTGTCGTGGTAGAACTCACGAGCTGCCGAGAGATCCTTCGCCAGTAACACCGGCGTGACCGGATGCTCACCAAGCATGGACGGCTCCCTCCACTGTTCCCGCCTTCGATCCCTCGATGATGCCGGGCCCGCTCAGTCTTGTCAGCCGCCGAGCGAGAGCGCCGTAACGGCACAAAACCGAGCACACTCATCGCGGCATCAGCGGATGGCCGTGCGCTGCGGTCGCACTCACGTGCGCGTGCGTTGGAACCTTGTAGTGCATCCACCCGTCCAGGATGATGGCTCGCGTGAAGCCCATCGAGTTCGAGCTCGAGCGCACGATCCGGGCACCGATCGACCAGGTGTTCGCTCGGCTCGTTGACATCGAGGGGCATAACGACTGGATGGCCGACACGGGGAGCATGCTCAAGCGCACCCGGCAAACGTCCCCAGGAGAGCCCGCGGTCGGAACCACGTTCGTCGACGAGACGAGCCAGGGCTCCATGCCCGGGGAGATCGCCGAGATGGAGGCGCCGCACACGATCGTCTACCACTGGTGGGAGAAGTCGAAGGCGGGCAAACTCAAATTCGAGGGCTGGCCGAGCTATCACCTGCAGCCCTCCGGTGACACCGAGACGCTGGTCCGCCATCGCGGCAAGTTGGTGTCGTACGGCGTATGGCGCCTGGGCACACCGATCTGGCGGCGGTTCGCCGTCAAGGAACGCACGATCACGGTCGACGCGCTCAAAGCGTCCTTCGAGCGCAACCCGGGCTCTGCTCCCGGGTGAGCGCCGGCGCCGCGCCGACCAA
>CAVWQZ010000004.1:0-249864 GCA_963757295.1 uncultured Actinomycetota bacterium
GAGGACGCGGCCAGCCTTGGGATGGGCATAGGCGGCGGACGAGTCGGCCTGTAAGCCGGGTTCTGTGACGCCGGATTGCTCCGGCGCCGGCGACCATCCATCTAGGACTGCCGTTGCCGACAGCCTCGTGCGGCCTACCCGGGAGCTCGGGCGAGCAGCCCTCGAACGCTCCCTGTCTGACCTTGCTCCAGGTGGGGTTTACCGAGCCGCCCGAGTCACCTCGGACGCTGGTGGTCTCTTACACCACCGTTTCACCCTTACCGGTCCCGATCGCCGAAGCGATCAGCACCGGCGGTCTGCTTTCTGTGGCACTGTCCCGCGGGTCACCCCGGGTGGGTGTTGCCCACCACCTTGCTCTGTGGAGCCCGGACTTTCCTCGGCGAGGGCCAGGGACGAACCCTGGACACCTCGACGCGGCCGCCCGGCCGGCTCGTCCGCCGTGCGCCCAGTCTACGTTCAGGCCAGCGCGAAGCGCACTCGCCGACGGGAGACGTCCGCTTCCTGCAGCCGCACCTGCACCCGCTCGCCGAGGGGCAGCTCGCCCTCGCACTCGCCCCGCACGGCCGGTTCGCGCAGCTGCACGGTGCCGCCGCCCTTGTCGTGCACGTCGACGACCGCGGCGTCGAACACCTCCCCCACCGACGGGCTCAGCACGACCGCCTCCATCAGCGCGACGCACTCGCGCTCGAGGCCACCGGCCCGCCGGTCGCTGTCGGCCATCTTCTGCGGCAGCCCCGGCAGCGCCTCGCGCACCCAGCCGGGCACGTCGGTGCCGGCACACAGCGACACGCACACCTCACCGACGTACCGGTCGACGAGCCGGCGCAGCGGCGCGGTGGCGTGCGCGTACTCCGCGGCGACCGCGGCGTGCGTCGCCTGCTCCGGGACGCCGCCGTCGAACGCGGTGTAGCCCGCGCCGCGCAGCAGCGCCGTCGCGTTCTCGAGGAACGCGAGGTGCGTCGGGTCGGTCGGGTCCAGGTGGCGGATCACCTCGGCGTACGACGTGCCGTCCGGCCACTCGACGCCCAGGACGCCGGCCGCCCGGCGCAGCTTGCGGATCTCCTCCGGCGGCGCGGTGGGCAGCGTCCGCAGCACGCCGATCTCGCCGTGCAGCATCAGGTCGGCCGCCGCCATGCCGGTCAGCAGCGAGATCTGCGCGTTCCATCCCTCCACGGGCAGCGGCACCCGGTAGGCGAGCACGAAGCTGCCGTTCTCCTCGACCACCTCCTGCTCCGGGATCGGCAGGCTGACGCCGCCGCGCTCCACCTCGCGCTCCTCGCGCAGCTTGCCGACCTCGGCGAGCAGCGTGAGCCGCTCGTCGGCCTTGCCGGCGTCGAGCGCCTCCTGCACGGTCGCGTAGTCGAGCCGGTCGGTCGAGCGCACCATCGCGCGGCGCACCTCGACACCGGTCTGCTCGCCGCCCGAGTCGAGGTCGATCGTCCAGAGCAGCGCCGGCCGCACATCACCGGGCAGCAGCGACGCCGCGCCCTCCGACAGCACCGGCGGGTGCAGCGGCGTCCGGGTGTCCGGGCTGTAGAGCGTCTCGACCCGGCGGTTGGCCTCCTGGTCGATGGCGCCGCCCGGTCGCACGAACGTCGCCACGTCGGCGATGGCGTAGCGCACCCGGAAGCCCTTGCCGCGCCGCTCGATGTGCATCGCCTGGTCCAGGTCCATGGACCCCGGCGGGTCGATGGTCAGGAACGGCAGGTCCACCTCGTCGTACGACGTGTGCTGACCGTTCGCCGCGGCCTTCTCGGCCTCGGCCTGGACGTCGGCTGGGAACTCCTCGGGCAGCTCCAGCTCGCTGCGGATCTTGGCGAAGCCGGCCCGCAGCTCGGCGCCGTCCTTGGCGCGCAGGCGCAGGTGTCGGCGAGGCATTGGGGCAGCCTACAAACCGCGCAGGTGGGCGTCGTCGTTGAACTGCCGCAGCGACGCCGCGCCCTCGGCGTACCAGTCGATCTCGGTCAGCGACGCCGGCGAGAGCTCCATCCGATACAGCGCCGACAACGGTGCGGCGAGCGCCTCGCGGACGAGGAGCTTGATCGGCGTGACGTGGCTGACGGCGAGCACCGTGCGGCCGGGATGGCGGGCGAGCAGCTGGTCGCGGGCCCGGCGCACCCGCGCGGCGACGGCGTCGAACGACTCGCCGCCCGGCGGCGCGACGCTGGTGTCCGCGAGCCACGCCGAGAGCTCGTCGGGCCACTGCTCCTGCACCTCGGCGAACGTCTGCCCCTCCCACTCGCCGAACGCGCACTCGCGCAGCGTCTCGACCTCGCGCACCGGCAGACCGAGCTCGGCGGCGACCACGTCGGCGGTCTGGCGGGCGCGGCGCAGCGGCGAGCTGACCACGGCGTCGACCGGGCCGCGGAGGGCGACGGCCGCGGCCGCGGCTCGAGCCTGCGCCTCGCCCTCCGGGCTCAGCTCGGGGTCGGCACCGCCGGACCCGCTGAACCGCTTCTCCGCGGTGTGCGCGGTCGCGCCGTGCCGCAGCAGCAGGAACGTCGTCGCCGCGCCGAGCCCGACGTCCCAGCCGACCAGGGCGTTGGGCGGACCGGGCTCGACCTCGGCCTCGTCGACCACCGGCTCGTAGCCGCCCGAACCCTGGGCGAGCGCGGCCATGCTGTCCGCCTCGGACCACGTCTCGCCCCGGGCGGCCGCGTCGAGTGCCTCGTTGGCCAGCCGGTCGGCGTGCTTGTTGCGCTCGCGCGGCACCCACTCGTAGGTGACCTGTGCGGGCGGCAGCAGCGCCTTGGCCTCCAGCGCCAGCGGGATCATCGAGGGGTGCTTGATCTTCCAGCGCCCTGACATCTGCTCGACCACGAGCTTGGAGTCCAGGCGGGCCTCGATGTGCGCCTTCGGGTCGAGCTCCCGGGCGGCGGTCAGCCCGGCGATGAGGCCGCGGTACTCCGCCACGTTGTTGCTGGCGGTCCCGATGAACTCGGCCCGCTCGGCCAGCACCTCCCCGCTCTCGGCGTCGCGCACGACGGTGCCGTAGGCAGCGGGCCCCGGGTTGCCACGCGATCCACCGTCCGCCTCGACGATCAGCCGTCTCGGCACGTGCCTAGAGGCCCGACTCGGCGGTGCGCACGAGGATGCGTCGGCACTCCTCGCAGCGCAGCACCTCGTCGTCGTCGGCGGAGCGGAGCCGGGCGATCTCCACGTTGTTCAGCTCCAGGCGACAGCCGGTGCAGCGCCGCTGCTTCAGCTCGGCGGCGCCGATGCCGGCCTGCTGGCCGCGGATCTTCTCGTAGAGCGCCATCAGCTCGGCGTCGAGCCCGGAGGCCTGGGTGTCGCGCTGGGCCTGCAGGCCGCCGACCTCCGCGTCGATCTCGGCGGTGGTGGTGTCGCGGCTGGCGGTCAGCTCGGTCGCCTTCGCCTCGGCCTCGGCCCGCTGCGCGGACAGCTCGGCGTGGCGGGTCTGCACCGCCTCCAGCCGCTCCATGATCTCCAGCTCCACGTCCTCGAGGTCGGACTGGCGCCGGCTCAGGGTCGCGATCTCGTGCTGGAGGCCCTCCAGCTCCTTCGGCGAGCCCACCTGGCCCGCGTCGAGGCGCTGCTGGTCGCGCGCCGCGCGGGCCTGGACCTGTTCGACGTCACCCTCGGCCTTCTTCAGCTCCCGCGCGATGTCGCTCTGCTCGGTCTCCGCGGCCACGAGGTTGTCGGCCAGCTCGGACAGGGCCTTCTCCAGCTCCTGCAGCGCCGCGTGCTCGGGCAGCGTCGCGCGGCGGTGCGCCAGCTGGTCGATCCGGGCGTCGAGCGCCTGGACGTCGAGCAGGCGCAGCTGGTCGGTCGCGGCGGCTTTCAGCGCTGGCTCCTGTCGTCGGTGGTGCTCACGGTGCTCGTCCACGGGTCGGTCACGAGCGTGGACACCCGAGTTTGCACCGTAACCCCTCGACGCGTCAGGCCGTCCAGCAACAGCCGCTCCGCGTCGGCCAGCCACGGCCACTCGGTGGCCCAGTGCGCGCAGTCGACCAGCGCCGGCGGGCCCTGCTCCAGCGCCTCCGACGCGGGGTGGTGGCGCAGGTCGGCGGTGACGAACACGTCGGCGCCCGAGGCCCGGACGTCGGCGAACAGGTCGTCGCCGGCACCGCCGCAGACCGCGACGCTGCGGACCGGCCGGTCCCGGTCCCCCGCCACCCTGATCGGCACCGCGGTCGCCGGCAGCGACCGGGCCACCCGCGCCGCGAACTGGTCGAGGCGTCTCCGGCTCGGGCAGCATCCCGACCCGGCCCAGGCCGCGGCCGGACTCCCCGGCCGCCAGCTCGAGCACGTCGTACGCCGGCTCCTCGTAGGGATGCGCGGCCTTGAGCGCGGCGATGACGGCCGTACGACGGTCGCGGCGCAGCACCATCTCGATCCGCGTCTCCGCGACCCGTTCGGCGGTGCCGACCTCGCCGACGGCCGGCTGCGCGCCGGGGAGCGGGAGGAACGTGCCGAGGCCCTGCGTGGTCCACGCGCACCGCGCGTAGTCGCCGAGCTCGCCGGCACCGGCCGCGGCCAGCGCGTCGATCACCCGGTCGGCATCCTCGTGCGGGACGAACGTCACGACCTTGTCGAGGTCACCCTCGGGCGCGGACGGGCGCAGCGGACGCAGCTCGGTCAGCCCGAGGGCCGTCGCGAGCGCGTCGGAGACGCCCGGGTCGGCGACGTCGGCGTTGGTGTGCGCCACGTGCAGCGCGATGCCGCCGCGCACCAGCGCGGTCACCGCCCGGCCCTTGCTCGAGGTGGTCGCGACGCTGTGCACCCCGCGCAGCAGCAGCGGATGGTGGGTGACGAGCAGGTCCGCCTCCCACGCCACCGCCTCCTCGATGACGGCCATCACCGGGTCGACGGCGAACAGCACCCGGCGTACCGGGTCATCGGGGTCCCCGACGACGAGACCGACCGAGTCCCACTCCTCGGCCCAGCGCGGGTCGTAGAGCTCGTCGAGCACCGCGAGCACGTCGCCGAGCCGGGCGGCCTCGCTCACTCGCGCACCTGGAACGGCCGTTGCCAGTCCTCGCTCGTCTCGCCGTCGATCCAGAGCTGCCACGCGTAGCGGCCGGCCGCGAGCGGCAACGACGGGACGGTGACGGCGAACGCGAAGTCGATGTCGGTTCCCGCGGGCAGGCCCTGTCGGGCGACCGACCTCGAACGTCCCGCCGGCCCGCACCTCACCGTCGTCGCCGGCGACCCGCACCGGGTGCCCGTCGGCGTCGACCAGCACGAGGAGGAACTCGTGCTCCTGGTTCGCCGCGCTCCACGGGACGTCCAGCTTGAGCGCCAGCGCCATCGGGGGCAGCACCGGCCCGGTGACCGACCAGCCGCCGCCGAGGACGTAGAGCTTGCCGTTGACCTCCTGCGCCGCGTCGGCGAGCATCATGGTCACGCGCATGGGCTCACCGTATGCGAGAGCCCGGCAGCGCCCCGCCGAGGATCAGGAGCACCCACGATGACCATCGAAGGCGTGATCGGCGCACTCTTCATCGGACTCATCATCGGCGCACTCGGGCGCCTGGTCGTGCCCGGCCGGCAGCGGATCCCGATCTGGATGACGATCGCCGTCGGCATCGTCGCCGCCCTGATCGGCTCGGCCATCGTCGGACCGATGCGCGACACCGACGGGGTCGACTGGGTCGAGCTCGTCGTCCAGGTGGCCCTCGCCGCCGCCGGCGTCGTGATCGCGGCCTCGATCCGCGGCAACCGGCGGTCCCGGCTGACCGGCCGCTGACGAGAGATCCGCGGGCCTCCGGGAGGCATCCAGGGTGGGCGCAACTGGATTTGAACCAGTGACCGCCTGTTTGTAAGACAGGTGCTCTACCGCTGAGCTATGCGCCCCACGCGCGGCCGTCAGACTACCGGCGTACGGATATCCTCCAACCCGGAACGGGAGGGCCACGGTGCGCCGCACGCTGACGGACATCGACGAGGAGCTGGTCGCGCAGATGCGCGAGCACGCCATGGCGTACGCCGCGTCGACACCGGTCCGGCGGGTGGCCGTGGTCGCCAACGCTCCGCTCGAGCCCAGCGAGGAACGGCGCGACCTCATCGACACCTCCGACCTGGTCATCCGGTGCAACTCCCTGGCCCTGGACCAGCGTGGACGACCCGCCGTGCGTCGGCACCCGGACCAACGTGGTGGTCACCGCCCGGACCACCCGCCCGACGCCCGGGTTCCTCCACGACTACCGCAACCGCGCCTACTTCGTCGTCGACATCTTCTCCCTCGACTGTGCCGGAGCCGCCGGGCTGGCCGTCGTACTGGCCCGCGGACCTGGGGGCCTGGCCGCTCCCCAACCGCGCGCTCGGGCTGCCGCTGAAGTACCTGCTTCGTCCCGCCCGCGGAGGGCTGGGCGTGGCTCCGACGACGGGGACGCAGGCGGCCTACCTCGCCTACCGGTTGTTCCCCGAGGCGGACATCGTCCTCACCGGCTTCTCGTTCCTCGACGACCCCGAGCAGCGGAGCTGGGGCTACCAGCTGACGGGCCCGGCACGTCGCCGGTGCACTCGGCGCACAAGCTGGACCGTGAAGGTGCCTACCTCCAGGGTCTCGTCGACCGTGGAGAGGTCAGGTACGTGGCATGAGCCGACGTTCGGGACGCGCATGCGACGGCTCGCTGCGGAGGTCGAGCGGGTACGACGAGCTGGCGAAGCGGCTGGCGAAGGCCGAGGCCAGGCTCGAGCGTCAGGACGAGCGGCTCACGCGCCACGGTGAACGGCTGGACCGGCACAAGGAGCGGCTCGACGCGGTCAAGCCGGCGGCCTGGCGGGCCGCGACCCTGTTGGAGGTGCTCGCGGCCCAGGTCGGCGCGATCGAGGAGCGGCTGCAGAGCCTGACCGACAAGGTCGAGCTCCGCGGCGACGACGCCGACCGACGCCGAGAAGGCCGCAGGCGCGCAGCCTGCTCGAAGAGGTCCGCGAGGAGCACCGCCGGATCCGCGTCAGGTTCGGCGTCGTGACCCGCTACGAGGAGCGGATACGCCGGCTCGAGTCCGCGCTGGCCGAGGAGATGGCGGCCGCTGCGGAGCTCGCGCACCAGGCCGCGCAGCACGGTGCGCTCGCGAACGCCCCGACCCATGGCGCCGTCGACATCCCCGAGGACCCGGTCGCCGACGCTCCGGCCGGAGCTAGCCGAGCTCCCGCTGCTGCCACCTCGGCGTTGAGGGCGACGAGCTCCGGGTGGGCGTCCAGCAGCCGCGATGACGCCGGCGCAGTCCAGCGCCGCGGCGCCGTGCTCCTCGAGCAGCCGGCGGATCAGCTCGAGGTCCTCGGCGGTGTCCAGCGTCACGCGGTAGTGCGACCGGTCGACCGGCCAGCGCTGCTGCACCAGGTGCGCCAGCCGGTGCGGCGCCGGCGTACAGCCAGGGCGTGACGTGCTCGCGGTCGCCGCGATCGGTCGCGTCGCGGTCGGCCCGGTCCAGCGCGGCTGCCGCGAAGACCTCGAAGTCGAAGCCCCGCGGGTAGGTGCGCTCGAGGGTGTTGGACAGGTAGACGTCGTCGCCGTGCTCGCTCGCGCAGCTGCAGGAACCTGGTCACCCCGTCGGCGACGACGTCGCCGTCGATGAGCGGGCAGTCCGAGGTCACCCGCACGACCACGTCGAGGTCGTGCGCGCGGGCGCAGCCGGCGAAGCGGGACAGCACGTCGTCCTCGCTGCCGCGGAAGACCGGCGAGGCCGCGCCGCTGCGCGAGCTCGGCGACCCGGTCGTCGGCCGCGCGGTCGGTGGTGGCGACGTAGACGTCCGAGCCCGGCGGCCGTCAGCCGGTCGAGGTGGTGGTCGAGCATCGTGCGCCCGGCCGCCTCGATCAGCACCTTGCCGGGCAGCCGGGTGCTGCCCATCCGGGCCTGGGTGACGACGCCGACGCGGCGTCACGTCAGCGCAGGACCGTCGTCAGGGTCTCGACGACCTGGTCGACCTGCGTCGTCGGTGAGGCCGGGGAACATCGGCAGCGACAGCTCCTGCTCGTAGAAGGCCTCGGCGTTGGGGCACATCCCGCGGCGGTAGCCGAGCTCGGCGTAGACCGGGTGCCAGTAGACCGGGAGGTAGTTGACCTGCACCCCGATGCCGGCCGCGCGCATCCGGTCGAACACCTCGCGGCGGCGGCCGTCGAGGATCCGCACCGGGTAGAGGTGCCAGACCGGCTCCGCGCCGGGCCGCTGCGGCGGGGTGCGCAGACCCGGCGACGCCGGCGAGCGCAGCGTCGTACCGCGCCTTGATCTCCGCCCGGCGCCGGGAGAACTCCGGCAGCCGGCGCAGCTGGCTGAGGCCCAGCGCGCACCCGACGTCGGTGAGCCGGTAGTTGAGCCCGAACGCGTGCACCTCCTGGTGCCACGGCCCCTGGTCGCGGACCCGGAACCGGTCCGGGTCGCGGACCAGGCCGATGTTGTGGAACTCGCGCGCCCGCTGCGCCACGGCCGGGTCCTTCGCCGTGACCGCGCCGCCCTCGGCAGTGGTCACGTTCTTGGTCGGGAAGAACGAGAAGGTCGTGATGTCGGCGAGGTCCCCGACCGGCCGGCCGTTCATCGTCCCGCCGATCGAGTGCGCGGCATCGGCGAGCGTCGACGCACCGACCCGGTCAGCGATCTGCCTGCAGCGCGGCGTAGTCGCAGGGATGGCCGGCGTAGTCGACGGCGGCGACCACGCGGGTGCGGTCCCCGACCAGCGCGTCGACGGCCTCGGGGTCGAGCAGCCCGCTCTCGGGGTCGACGTCGGCGAACCGGACCGTGGCGCCGAGCATCGACGCGCCGCTCGCGGTGGCCACGAACGTCATCGGGGTGGTGACCACCTCGTCGCCGGGTCCGACGCCCGACCGCGGCGTAGGCGATGTGCAGGGCCGCCGTGCCCGACGTGGCGCTGACCACCGGGTGGCCGCCGGTCACCTGCGGAGACCGCCGCCTCGAAGTCGTCGACGGCGGGTCCGGTGGTCGAGCCAGTCGCCGCGCAGCACCGCGGCCACCGCCTCGACGTCCTCCTCCGAGACCGACTGCCGCCCGTACGGGAGCACGCGGAGCTCCTCAGATCCCGGACGCGACGATCTCGCGCGATCGTCTCGACGGTGTGCCACTCGTCGTTGCTGTCGGACCGGTAGCAGAACCCGTCCTCGACCGGCGACCCCGTTCGCCGGCGGGACCCAGCCCCACGAGCCGAGGTCCGGCTGCACCAGGAAGCGGTCGCTCGAGCCGCAGCGCCCGGCGGCCCTCGTCCGGCGAGATCATCTCCTCGTGCAGCTTCTCGCCCGGCCGCAGCCCGACGTCGTGCATCGGTGCTCCCGGCGCGATCGCCTGAGCCAGGTCGGTGATCTTCATCGACGGGATCCGCGGCACGTACAGCTCGCCGCCGGACATCAGGTCGAAGGAGTCGACCACGAACTCGCACGGCCTGCGGCAGCGTGATGAAGAACCGCGTGCAGCGCAGGTCGGTGATGGGCAGCGACTGGCCGGCCTCGGCCAGCTCGCGGAAGTACGGGATGACCGAGCCCCGGCTGCCCATGACGTTGCCGTAGCGCACCACGCTGAACCGGGTGTCGTACGCCGCGGCGTAGTGGTTGCCGCTGATGAACAGCTTGTCGGCGGTCAGCTTGGTCGCGCCGTAGAGGTTGATCGGGCTGGACGCCTTGTCGGTGGACAGCGCGACGACCCGCTTCACGCCGGCGTCGATGCGACGCCTCGATGACGTTCTGCGAGCCCATCACGTTGGTCTGGACGAACTCGAACGGGTTGTACTCCCCGGTGTCGACCTGCTTGAGCGCCGCCGCGTGCACGACGTAGTCGATGCCGTGCAGCGCACGCAGCAGCCGCCGCTCGTCCCGCACGTCGCCGATGAACCAGCGCAGCCGCTGGTCGTCGTCGAACAGCTGGCGGACCTCGTACTGCTTGAGCTCGTCCCGCGAGAAGATCACCAGCCGGCGCGGGTCGAGGTGGTCCAGCGCGTGCCTGATGAAGGCCTTGCCGAACGAGCCGGTCCCTCCTGTCACCAGGATGCTGGACCCCTGCAGGACGGACACGCGGGCAGTACCTCTCGTCGATGGCTGGCTCCGATGGGGCCGCGACGCGCAAGGATGCCCCACGTGCGCATCCTGATCCACTGCCACGGCGGCCCCGCGCATCGGAGCCGGGCCACGTCTTCCGCGCGGCTGCGCTGGCCGAGGTCGCCCTGGACCGGGGCCACCAGGTCGACTTCGCCGGCACGTTCGACGGGCTCCGCTGGTCACCGACCGGCTGCGTTCGCTGGCCGTCGAGGTGGTCGTCCGACCCCGGCTGGCGGCGTACGACGTCGTCCACATGGACACCTACGCGCCGGACGGCGACGACCTGGCCGCCCGGGCTGCCGGCGTCGCCCTGCTGAGCAACCTCGAGGACGGCGACGTTCGGCCGCCGGCCGGCCGACCTCGTGGTCGACCCGAACCTCGGAGCCGAGCGGACCCCGTCGTGATATCGGCCCGGTGCTGCTGCGCGGCTCGCGCTGGGCGCCGTGCGCCGATCGGTGGCGGAGCGGGCCGGGCAGGCCGTGGTCGGCGACGAGGCGCGCCGGGTCCTGGTGGTGCTGGGTGGCACCGACGTCCACGGCGTGACCGGCAGGTGCTCGACGTGCTGGCCGCCACCGGTCGCGACCTGGCGGTCACCGCGATCACCCAGCCGGCCAGCCGCGACGAGCTGGCGCGGCGGGTCGCCCGGCTGGACCTCGCCGTCGAGCTGGTCCCGCCCCGGCCCGGATCTCACCGACCTCATGCTCGACCAGGACCTGGTGGTGAGCGCGGCCGGCACGTCGGTGTGGGAGCTGTGCTGCCTCGGCGTGCCGGCCGCGCTGGTCTGCGTCGGCGACAACCAGCAGGCCGGCTACGAGCGGGTGCTCGGGCGCGGGGCGGCCGTCGGGCTCGGCTCCGCGACGCGCCGGCCTCGACCACGACGCCGCCGCGACGACGCTGCGCGCACGTGCTCGGCGACGCCGCGCTGCGGCGAGCAGCTCGTCGGCGCCGGCCACCCGGCTGGTCGACGGGCTCGGCGCCTGGCGGGTCGTGCGCAGCTGGGAGCAGCTCGCCGTACGCCGGGACCGCGCCGCTGCGGCGCCGCCCTGCGGATCGCGCCCTGCCGACGACGGCCGACGCCGCCGACGCTGCTGCGCTGGCGCAACGACCCGGTGACCCGCGCCGGCGTCGCGCGACACCGGCGAGGTCGGCCCGAGCAGCACCGGGCCTGGCTCGCGGCCACCCTCGCCGACCCCGACCGCCACCTGCTCGTCGGCGCAGGACGACGCGGGCGACGTCGGCACCCTGCGCTGGGACCGGCGTCGGCGACGGCGAGTGGGAGGTCTCGCTCACGGTCGCGCCCGAGCGCCGCGGGCAGGGCGCTGGCCGGCCCGCTGCTGCGGCGCCGGCGAGGACTGGCTGGCCGAGCACGAGCCGGCGGCGCACACGATGCTCGCGGCGGTGCACGTCGACAACGCCGCCGTCGCTGCGGCTGTTCGACGCGGCCGGCTACCTGCCGGACCGGCCGCCGGACGCCGGACGGCTTCCTCGGGCTCGTCAAGCAGCGGGTGCCGAGCGGCTGACCGCTAGACGAGGTCCCAGGTCAGCGGCGTGCCCGCGGCTGACGTCGCGGCTGAAGCGGCGGCCGAGCACCGTGGCGATCGCGTCCGGCGGCAGCCCGCCGGCCGGCCGGATCGACCGCACGTTCGTGCTCGGTGACCTCGTCGCCCGGCCCGCACGTCCTCGACGACGTACAGCGAGCGGCGCAGGCGCAGCACCGCCTGCTCGGACTCGGTCGGCCCGATCCGGGCCGGGCTGCGCGCGGCCTGCCAGGCGCGCCTCGGTCTCCGCGCGCAGCCGGCGCCAGCTCGGCCGGCTCGAGCGAGAAGGCCGAGTCGACGCCGCCGTCGGCGCGGTCGAGCGTGACGTGCTTCTCGAGGCAGACCGCGCCGAGCGCGACCGCGGCGACGCGAGACGCCGATGCCCGAGGGTGTGGTCGGAGAGCCCGACCGGCACGCCGAACGCCTCGGCGAGCAGCGCGATGTTGTGCAGCCGGGCGTCGGCCGGGTCGGCGGGGTAGGACGCGGTGCAGGCCAGCAGCACCAGGTCGGTGCACCCGGCGCCCGCGGCGGCCTCCACGGCGGCCGCGATCTCGCGCATCGTGGCCATGCCGGTGGACATCACGATCGGCTTGCCGGTGCCGGCGACCAGGCGGATCAGCGGGAGGTCGACGATCTCGGCGCTGGCGGTCTTGTAGAGCTCGACGCCGAGCCCCTCGAGCAGCTCGACCGCCGTCGGGTCGAACGGGCTGGAGAACGGCACCAGGCCGCGCTCGCGGGCCCGGTCGAAGATCGGCCGGTGCCACTCCCACGGCGTGTGCGCCTCGTCGTACAGCTGGTGCAGGGTGCGGCCGCCCCAGAGCCCGTGGCCGTCCTCGACCCGGAAGGCCGGCCCGTCGACGTCGATCGTGATCGTGTCGGCGGTGTAGGTCTGGATCTTGAGCGCCTGGGCGCCGCTGTCGGCGACCGCGTCGACGATGGCCAGCGCCCGGTCGAGGTCGCCGTTGTGGTTGCCCGACATCTCCGCGATCACGAACGGCGGGTGCTCGCGCCCTATCGTGTGCGGGCCGACCCGGACCTCAGGGCTGAACGCCATGACCGGAGCCTACGGCGGGCGGCGCCGGCGCCTCGGCCGCACCGCGGCTCCCGGAGCGCAGCACGGTGAGCTCCCCGGCGCTGCGCAGGTAGGGCGGCCCGTAGGTGCCCACCAGCTCGTAGCCGTGGCCGCGCGAACATCTCGACGATGTCGCGCCGACGTCACCTGCTCGACGACACCGATCCCGCCGTCGCTGGCCTTCGGCTTGCCCTTGCGGGAGTTGAGCGAGACGACGTACGAGACGTCCTTCTCGGCGACCTTGGCGACGTAGTTGGCGACGACGTGCGGCTCCATCTCCTGGAACGAGAAGCAGTTGACGAACAGGTCGAACGGCCCGTCGACGTCGTCGATCCGCCACGACGGCAGCACCGCCGACCGGTCCGGCCCGACCCGGCCGGCCCACGCGTCGTCGTACACGTCGATGCGCTCGCCGAACAGCTCGCGCAGGTAGTAGGACGCGACGGTCAGCAGCGGCGGGATGTCGAGGTCGACGTAGCGGACCGCCTTGGACCGGCGCATCAGGATCTCGCCGAGCACCCCGAAGCCGCCGCCGATCTCCAGCACCGAGCGCGGCGGCCGGTCGACGTGCCGCGACAGGGCCGCCAGGCAGAGCAGGTAGTTCAGGTAGGGCTTGGTCCAGCCGCGCTTGTCGCCGGCGAGGTGGAAGTGCTGCGGCGGCTCCCCGATCGCGCGACTCTCCGCGAGCCATGACCTTGAACGGCCACCGCTCCTGGTCCCACATGATGCCGGGCGACCTCGAGGTCGCGGCGCGCCTCGGCGGCGCCGGTCAGGCCCTCGCGCAGCCGAGCCCGGCTGCTGCGCGTCCGGCTGCAGCTCGACGGCCCGCGCGACGGCCGCGGCCGCGGTCTCCGGGCGGAGGTTCGCGCCGTACGTCGGGTAGAACCAGTAGGTCGCGGTCGGCCAGGACTTGAACCGCTCCAGGCCCATCTCGTCCATGTCGGCCAGCAGCTGGTGCAGGCCGGGCTGCCAGAAGTTCGTCGGGCGGTAGAGCGGGTCGGCGCCGTCGATCTCGGCGAGGCTGCGCTTGGTGATCGCCTCCCAGGTCGTCACGACATCGCGGCGGCGGCGGAAGACAAGCACGGCCACGAAAGTGGCGAGGAATGCACCGACCGCGCCCGACATCGCGCCCAGGAACGGCAGCACGGCGAACAGGAACCACACGGCTGCTGCGGCCACCGCACCCGAGAGGGCCGCTGCCCGCAGCTGCGGGACGAGTCTGCCCGGCTCCGACTCCTGCGCCTTGCCGTGGTTGCACTGCGCGGGCAGGGGTGGCGCCTTCCCCCGCGAGCACCCGGTCGGCTTCTGCCAGGAGCTTGTCGATGTCGGTGCGCTTGTCCGGATCGGCCACGGCCCCATTCTGCCGCGCAAACCCGTGCGACGGGGGTACGTCAGAGGGCCGCGACGGCCTGCCTGACCTCGTCGAGGTCACGCGCGTCCGGGATCTCGTTGAGCACCGTCCACCGCACGGTTCCCTCGAGGTCGATCAGGAAGCTGCCCCGCCGGGCGACGCCGGCCTCCTCGTGGAACACGCCGTACGCCGAGGCGACGCCCCCGTGCGGCCAGAAGTCCGCGAGCATCGGGAAGCCGAAGCCCTCCCGCTCGGCGTAGACGCGCTGGCAGTACATCGAGTCGACCGAGACGGTGAGGATCGTGACGCCGGCGGCCGCCAGCTCGGCCCGGGCCTCCTCGAGTGCGTGCAGCTCGCCGCCACAGACCCCGGTGAAGGCGAACGGGTAGAAGACCAGGAGCACGGCTTCGCGGCCACGGAACGACGGAGAGCCGCACGGGCTGGCCGTGCTGGTCCGTCAGCTCGAAGTCAGGAGCCTGCTCGCCGACCTCGACAACGTTCTGGGTGGCCGGCATCAACGGCCGGAGCGGCGCGACGCCAGCCGGGTGCCCGACCAGTCGCCCGCGGCGCTGATGCTGCTGGTCTGGTGCAGCCCCGCCGTGGGCGCCGCGTCGGCGATGTCGCTGGGCTCGACGTGCCCGGGCCGACCGGCCTTGGGGGTCAGGACCCAGACCACGCCGCCGTCGCCGAGGGAGACCAGGGCGTCCACCAGCGCGTCGACCAGGTCGCCGTCGTCGTCGCGCCACCACAGCAGGACGACGTCGACCACGTCCTCGTAGTCCTCATCGACGAGTGGGCTGCCGGCCAGCCCGGCGACGGCGTCCCGCAGGGAGTCGTCGCAGTCCTCGTCGTAGCCGAGCTCCTGGACGACCTGGCCGGAGCGGATGCCCAGCCGTGCCCCCAGGTGGCGCTGCCCCTCCGCGTGATCCGCGGTCGCGCTCACCGAGTCCTCCAACTGCGTCGCCGTCCGGCCCCCGGGTGGGATCCGTCGCGCGTAGTCCACAGGCTCCGGGCCCGTCGCGCAAGCGCTTCGTGCCGACAGGTGGAATCTGCGCGCGCCCGGCCGGTGCTCCCTAGCCCGCCAGGAACGTCAGGCGGACGCTGCGGATCGGGTTGTCCCGGTTGAGGTCGACCAGGCACACCGACTGCCAGGTGCCGAGCGCCATCGCCCCGTCGATGACCGGCACCGTGGCGTACGGCGGGCACAGTGCCGGCAGGACGTGGTCCCTCCCGTGGCCGGGCGAGCCGTGCCGGTGCCGCCACCGGTCGTCGGCCGGCAGCAGCTCCCGCAGGGCGGCGAGCAGGTCGGCGTCGCTGCCCGCCCCGGTCTCCAGCACCGCCAGGCCCGCGGTCGCGTGCGGGACCCACACGTGGAGCAGCCCGTCGAGCGGCCCGTCGCCGGCGGCCAGACCGGCAAGGAAGCGCTCGCACTCACCGGTGAGATCGCGGACCGTCTCCTCGGAGCCGGTGCGGACCTCGATCACCGTGCTCTGCATGGGCTCCACCCTGACACCGCACGACGCCGCGAGTGGTGAGGGGCTACCGTCAAGGGTAGGAAAAGCGCATCCGATCGAGCGAGAAGGAAGCCCCACGAGCATGGCCTCTGGATCAGATGGACAGGACGGACAGGAGCGGCGCCGGCGCTGATCAACAACGGCCTGCCGAGCCAGCTGCCCGACATCGACCCGGCCGAGACCGCCGAGTGGCTGGAGTCGCTGGACGCGGTCGTCGAGCACTCCGGGCGCAACCGGGCGCGGTTCCTGATGCTGAGCCTGCTCCAGCGGGCCCGCGAGAAGCAGGTCGGTGTCCCGAGCCTGCGCAGCACCGACTACATCAACACCATCCCGCCCGAGTCGGAGCCGTGGTTCCCCGGCGACGAGGACGTCGAGCGCCGGATCCGCGCCTACAACCGGTGGAACGCCGCGATCATGGTCCACCGCGCCCAGCGGCCCGAGCATCGGCGTGGGTGGGCACATCTCCACCTACGCGTCCTCGGCCAGCTTCTACGAGGTCGGCTTCAACCACTTCTTCCGCGGCAAGGACCACCCCGGCGGCGGCGACCAGATCTTCTACCAGGGCCACGCCTCCCCCGGCATGTACGCCCGGGCGTTCCTCGAGGGCCGCCTGACCGAGAGCCAGCTCGACGGCTTCCGCCAGGAGCTGTCCCACCCGGGCGGGGGGCTCCCGTCGTACCCCCATCCGCGCCTCATGCCGGAGTTCTGGGAGTTCCCCACCGTCTCCATGGGCCTGGGCCCGATGAACGCGATCTACCAGGCCCGGTTCAACCGCTACCTGCACAACCGTGGCATCAAGGACACCAGCCAGCAGCGCGTCTGGGCCTTCCTCGGCGACGGCGAGATGGACGAGCCGGAGTCGCTCGGGGCCATCGGCATCGCCGCGCGCGAGGAGCTGGACAACCTCACCTTCGTCATCAACTGCAACCTGCAGCGGCTGGACGGGCCGGTCCGCGGCAACGGCAAGATCATCCAGGAGCTGGAGTCGTTCTTCCGCGGTGCCGGCTGGAACGTCATCAAGGTCATCTGGGGCCGCCAGTGGGACGAGCTGCTCGCCAAGGACAACGACGGCGCGCTGGTCAACCTGATGAACGTCACGCCGGACGGTGACTACCAGACCTACAAGGCCAACGACGGCGCCTACGTGCGCGAGCACTTCTTCGGGCGCGACCCGCGCACCCGGGCGATGGTCGAGCACATGAGCGACAAGGAGATCTGGGGGCTCTCCCGCGGCGGCCACGACTACCGCAAGATGTACGCCGCCTACGAGGCGGCCACCAAGCACGCCGGCCAGCCGACCGTCATCCTGGCCAAGACCATCAAGGGCTGGACGCTCGGCTCCCACTTCGAGGGCCGCAACTCGACGCACCAGATGAAGAAGCTGAAGAAGGACGACCTGATCGGCTTCCGCGACCGCCTCCAGATCGACATCCCCGACTCGGCCCTCGACGAGGTCCTGCCGCCCTACTACCACCCCGGGCCAGGACTCCGACGAGATCGCCTACATGCACGAGCGCCGCAAGGCCCTCGGCGGCTACCTCCCCGAGCGACGGGTGAAGGAGCAGCCGCTGGTGCTGCCCGGCGACCCGGTCTACGACGTGATGAAGCGAGGCTCGGGCAAGCAGCAGGTCGCCACCACGATGGCGTTCGTCCGGATGCTCAAGGACCTGATGAAGGACAAGGAGATCGGCTGGCGGTTCGTGCCGATCGTCCCCGACGAGGCCCGCACGTTCGGCATGGACTCGCTGTTCCCGACGGCGAAGATCTACTCACCGCACGGCCAGAAGTACACCTCCGTCGACAGCGAGCTCGTCCTGTCCTACAAGGAGGACAAGAAGGGCGTCATCCTGCACGAGGGCATCAACGAGGCCGGGTCCACGGCGTCCTGGACGGCCGTCGGCACGTCGTACGCCACGCACGGCGTCCCGATGATCCCGCTCTACATCTTCTACTCGATGTTCGGCTTCCAGCGCACCGGCGACGGCTTCTGGGCGGCGTCCGACCAGATGACCCGGGGCTTCGTGCTCGGCGCCACCGCCGGCCGCACCACCCTCAACGGTGAGGGCCTGCAGCACGAGGACGGGCACTCGTTGCTGCTCGCCTCCAGCAACCCGGCGGTCGTCGCCTACGACGCCGCGTTCGCCTTCGAGCTCGGCCACATCGTGCAGGACGGGCTGCGACGCATGTACGGCGAGTCGCCGGAGCAGATCTACTACTACCTCACGCTCTACAACGAGCCCTACGTCCAGCCGGCCGAGCCCGAGGGCGTGGACGTCGAGGGCATCCTGCGCGGCATCTACCGCTACTCCCCCGCGCCGGACGGCGACGGGCCGAAGGCACAGCTGCTCGCGTCCGGCGTCGCCATGCAGTGGGCGCTGCAGGCGCAGCAGCTGCTCCAGGACGACTGGAACGTGCAGGCCGACGTCTGGTCGGTCACCTCGTGGAACGAGCTGCGCCGCGACGGTCTCGAGTCCGACGAGCACAACTTCATGCAGCCCGAAGGCGACCTGCGCCAGCCCTACGTCACGCGCAAGCTCGACGGAGCGCCCGGGCCGTTCGTCGCGGTGTCCGACTTCATGCGGGCCGTGCAGGACCAGATCGGGCAGTGGGTGCCGGGCGACTTCGCCTCGCTGGGCACCGACGGCTTCGGCCTCTCGGACACCCGCGGCGCGCTGCGGCGCCACTTCAAGGTCGACGCCTGGTCGATCGTGGTCAAGACGCTCGGCGAGCTCGCCCGGCGCGGCGAGGTCAAGGAGGCGGTCGTGCGCGAGGCGATCGACCGCTACCAGCTCGGCGACGTCGACGGCGCCCCCGGCCGGAGAGACCGAGGGCAGCGGCGAGTAGCCCTTGCGGGTCAGCCGGTCAGTCGGCCAGCTCGGCGTGCATCTCCCAGACGAGCACCTCGGCGTCGCCGGCCGCGGTCACCCGCTGGCCCTCGGCCGCGGTGATCCGGGCCGCGTCGCCGGTGTCCAGGCGGCCGGCACCCTCGAGGTCGACCGCCCCGCGCGCGACGTAGAGGTGCACGAACGGCGCGGTCGGCAGCGCGACCGACTCACCGTCGGCCAGCCGGGCCGCGAACAGCGCCGCGTCCTTCTGCCGGATCCGGATCGCGGTCTCGCCCCGGTGCCGCTCCATCCCGGAGGCGACCGTCACCAGTCCCCCGCGGGTCAGCTCGTCGGTGATGTCGAGCTGCTCGTAGCCCGGCTCGATGCGTGACTCGTCCGGTGCCACCCACATCTGCACGAAGTGCACCGGCGTGATGGCCTGCTGGGCTTCCGGCACCAGCAGGGACGTCGGCCGGTCGTTCTTCTCGGAGTGCAGGATGCCGGTGCCGGCACTCATCCGCTGGGCCAGGCCCGGGTAGATGACGCCGTTGTGCCCGATCGAGTCCTGGTGGACCAGCCCGCCGTCGAGCACCCAGGTCACGATCTCCATGTCCCGGTGCGGATGGGTCTCGAAGCCGGTGCCCGGAGCGACGACGTCGTCGTTGGAGACGAGCAGCAGACCGAAGTGGGTGTTGGCCGGGTCGTAGTGGTGCCCGAACGAGAACGAGTGCTTGGAGTCCAGCCAGCCCAGCCGGGTGGCGAACCGCTCGCCGTTGCGTTGCACGTCAACAGTCGATTGCATGTCCGCGCCAACACGGACCCGTACGCCGTTGTTCCGCCACGCCACGCACGGAGGTCACCGAGCCCGGCGCGACCAGGCGAGCAGCTCGTCGACCGGCTTGGTGTTCACGATCGAGTCCACCGGCACCTCGCACTCCTCCGCGCGCTCGCAGCCGTACGGCTGCCAGTCGAGCTGCCCCGGCGCGTGCGCGTCGGTGTCGATCGAGAAGAGGCAGCCGGTCTCCACGGCCAGGCGCAGCAGCCGGCGCGGCGGGTCGAGCCGCTCCGGACGGCAGTTGATCTCGACCGCGACGCCGAACTGGCGGCACGCCTCGAAGACCAGCTCGGCGTCGAACTCCGACTCCGGGCGCACCCGCCCGCCGCGGCCCTGCGAGGTCACGTTGCGCCCGGTGCAGTGCCCGAGGATGTCGGTGTGCGGGTTGGCCACCGCAGCGACCATCCGGGCCGTCATCGCGTCGCGGTCCATCCGCAGCTTGGAGTGCACGCTCGCGACGACGACGTCGAGCCGGGCGAGCAGCTCGTCCTCCTGGTCCAGCGAGCCGTCCTCGTTGATGTCCACCTCGATGCCGCTGAGCAGCCGGAACGGCGCCAGCCGCTCGTTGACCTCGGCCACCACGTCGAGCTGCTCGCGCAGCCGCTCGGGTGAGAGCCCGCGCGCGACGGTCAGCCGCGGCGAGTGGTCGGTGAGCACGGCGTACTCGTGGCCGATGTCGCGGGCGGCCATCGCCATCTCGTCGATCGGGCTGCCGCCGTCCGACCAGTCCGAGTGCGTGTGGCAGTCGCCCCGCAACGCCGCCCGGATCGCCGCCCCACCCTCGGTGACCGGCTCGTACGCCCTGCCCTCGAGCCGCTCGAGATAGGCCGGCGTGGCCCCGGCGTACGCCTCCTGCACCACCGCGGCGGTCTTGTCACCGACCCCCTTGAGCTCGGTGAGCGAGCCGGCACCGACCCGGGCGGCCAGCTCCTCCGGCGGCAGGGCCGCGATGGCGGCCGCGGCGGTCCGGAAGGCCTTCACCCGGTACGTCGGCTCGTGTGCCCGCTCGAGCAGGAACGCGATGCGGCGCAAGGCTTCGACGGGGTCCACCCGCAGCACGGTAGCCACCGGTGGCGTCCAGCCAGAAGCGGGTCGGGAATCCGGCGGTTTGTCGCTCTGTCACAACTAGGCTGCCAGCCATGCCCCGGCAATCCCCGGCCACCGTGCGCCGCCTCGAGCGCAGCATGGGCACCCTCGCCGACGCCGCGATCGCCCGGATGGACGAGGCGCTGCCCTGGTACCGCGCGATGCCGGCCGAGAACCGGTCGTGGGTCAACCTGGTGGCCCAGGCCGGTGTCGCCGCGTTCGTGGAGTGGTTCCGCCATCCCGAAGCCGCCCAGGCGATCAGTGCCGACGTGTTCGGCACCGCCCCCCGCGAGCTGACCCGGTCGGTGACCCTGCAGCAGACCGTGGAGCTGGTCCGGGTCGTGATCGCCGTGGTCGAGGAGCAGATCGGCGCCATCGTGGCGCCGGGTGACGAGGCCGCCGTGCGCGAGGCGGTGCTGCGCTACTCCCGCGAGATCGCGTTCGCCGCGGCCGAGGTCTATGCCCAGGCCGCTGAGGCGCGCGGTGCCTGGGACGCCCGGCTGGAGGCGCTCGTCGTCGACGCCCTGATGCGCGGCGAGGCCGACGACTCGCTGCGGACCCGGGCCGCCGCGCTCGGGTGGGGCGCGTCCGAGTCGGTGGTGGTGGTCGTGGGCCAGACGCCTGACGCTGCGCCTGAGGTGGTCGTCGACGAGATCCGGCGGGTGGCCCGCGCGAGCCACCTCGACGTGCTCACCGGCGTCCAGGGCGACCGCCTGGTCGCGATCCTGGGCGGCGGCAGCGACCCGGTCCGCGCGACCCAGCACCTGGTGGCGCAGTTCGGACCCGGGCCCGTCGTCGTCGGGCCCCCGGTCGCCGACCTGCTCGCCGCCGGCCACAGCGCGGCAGCGGCGGTGGCCGGCGTGAAGGCGGCGCCGGCCTGGCCCGAGGCACCGCGCCCGGTGCTCGCCGACGACCTGCTGCCCGAGCGGGTGCTCTCGGGTGACCCGCTCGCCCGCCGGACCCTGGTCGACGAGGTCTACCGACCGCTGCAGGCGTCCGGGTCCGCCCTGGTCGACACGCTCGCCGCCTACCTCGAGCAGACCGCGTCGCTGGAGGCGACCGCTCGGGTCCTGTTCGTGCATCCCAACACCGTTCGCTACCGCCTGCGGCGGGTCGGCGAGATCGTCGGCTACGTGCCCGGTGACCCCCGCGACGCGTTCACGTTGCGGCTCGCGCTGGCGCTGGGCCGGCTCGCCGACGGTGCCGCGGTATTGTAGGAAACCTCCAAAGTGACCGGCCCAGTTTCGTCAGGCCCCGCACCGCGCCCGGGACCCAGGTCCGGAAGGGTAGGAACCGTGCTTGTCATCGTCGCTCCCGGCCAGGGAGCCCAGTCCCCCGGTTTCCTCTCGCCCTGGCTCGAGCTGCCGAACTTCGAGGACCGGCTGCGCTGGCTCTCCGCCTGCGCCGGCCTCGACCTGGTGCGCTACGGCACCACGGCCGACGCCGAGGAGATCAGGGACACCGCGGTCGCCCAGCCCCTGCTGGTCGCCGCCGGCCTGGTCTCGGCGCTGGAGATCTTCCCGCATCCGGCCGACGCGTTCCACGTCCTCGGGGCGACCGCCGGTCACAGCGTCGGCGAGATCACCGCTGCGGCCGGCGCCCGCGTGATCACCGCCGAGCAGGCGATGGTGCTGGTCCGCGAGCGGGGGCGGGCGATGGCCGCGGCCGCCGCGAACGAGCCGACCGGCATGACCGCGGTGATCGGCGGCGATCCCGACGAGGTGATGGCCGCGATCGAGAAGCACGGGCTCACCGCCGCCAACAACAACGGCGCCGGACAGGTCGTCGCCGCCGGCACCATGGACGAGCTCGCCGCGTTCCAGGCCGACCCGCCCGCGAAGGCCCGGCTCATCCCGCTCTCGGTCGCCGGCGCGTTCCACACCAAGCACATGGCGCCGGCCGTCAAGACGCTCGCCAGCTACGCGCGCGCGGTCAGCGTGCACGACCCGCGCACCCGGCTGATCTCCAACCGTGACGGTGCCGTCGTCAACACCGGACCGGCCGTCCTCGAGCGGATCGTCACCCAGGTCAGCAACCCGGTGCGCTGGGACCTGTGCATGAAGACGATGGCCGAGCTCGGCGTGACCGGCGTGATCGAGGTGCCGCCTGCCGGCACCCTGAC
Source organism: uncultured Actinomycetota bacterium (assembly GCA_963757295.1). Classification (GTDB taxonomy): domain Bacteria; phylum Actinomycetota; class Actinomycetes; order JACCUZ01; family JACCUZ01; genus JBDUAP01. The sequence goes on from CAVWQZ010000004.1 coordinate 22,350, forward strand.
CGGCCTGATCAAGCGCGCGCTGCCCGGCGTCGAGACGGTCGCGCTGAAGACCCCCGCCGACCTCGAGGCCGCCCGCGACCTGGTCGCGCGGCACGCGCAGCGAGTCGCCGCTGGACGACTCCCCGACCTGGCGGATGCTCGTCGCGCCCGCGCAAGGGCACGTTCCGCATCTCCGACCTGCCGGTCGGCTCCACGCTCGAGCCCGGCGTCACGATCGGCATGCTGGTCACGCTGCGCGACCAGCAGCCGGTGACTGCTCCCCACGGCGGCACGGTCGTGGAGTGGCTGGTCGAGGACGGCGACCCGGTCTCCCCCGGCCAACCCCTGATCCGGCTCCACCCCGAGGCGGTCCCCGCATGAGCCCCATCACGACATCCGTCGGCGCTGCAGCACGCCCGCATCCTCGGCGTCGGCGGCTACCGCCCCGCCCGCATCGTCACCAACGAGGAGATCTGCGAGCGCATCGACTCCACCGACGAGTGGATCCGCGAGCGGTCCGGCATCGTCACGCGGCGCTTCGCCGCGCCCGACGAGTCGGTCGTCGACATGTCCGTCGCCGCGGCCGGCAAGGCGCTCGCCAACGCCGGCATCGACGCCGACCAGGTCGGCTGCGTCATGCTCGCGACCGTCACCCACCCGTTGCAGACCCCGTCGGCCGCAGCCGACGTGGCCCACCGGCTCGGCACCACCGCGGCCGGCGTTCGACATCTCCGCCGCCTGCGCCGGCTTCTGCTACGGCGTCTCGATGGCCAACGACATGGTGCGCGGCGGCACTGCCAAGTACGTCGTGGTGATCGGCTGCGAGAAGCTGTCGGACTTCACCGACTCCTACGACCGGACCTCGGCGTTCATCTTCGGCGACGGCGCCGGCGCGGTCGTCATCGGGCCGTCGGACACCCCGGGCATCGGCCCGACGGTGTGGGGCTCGGACGGGTCGCAGTACGACGCGATCACCCAGCGCGCCAGCTGGATCGACGTACGCGACCACAACGTCGACTTCCCCATGCTCACCATGCAGGGCCAGAAGGTCTTCCGCTGGGCCGTGTGGCAGATGGCGCCGGTCGCCCAGCAGGCGCTGGACGCCGCCGGGGTCACGGCCGACGAGCTGGACGCGTTCATCCCCCACCAGGCCAACATGCGCATCACCGACGCGATGATCAAGGCGCTCAAGCTGCCCGAGCACGTGCCGGTGGCCCGCGACATCGCCGAGACGGGCAACACCTCCGCCGCCTCGATCCCGCTGGCGATGGAGCGCATGCTCGAGAGCGGCGAGGCCAAGAGCGGCGGCACCGCGCTGCTGATCGGCTTCGGCGCCGGCCTGGTCTACGCCGCGCAGGTCGTGACCCTGCCCTGACAGAGTCCCACCCACAACGACCCCGCGAACCGCGGGACCGACCATCACGAAGGAGCGCAAGCGCTATGGCCAAGAGCGAGCAGGAGATCCTCGAGGGTCTCGCCGAGATCGTCAACGAGGAGACCGGCATCCCCGCCGGCGACGTGAAGCCCGAGAAGTCCTTCACCGACGATCTCGACATCGACTCGCTGTCGATGATGACCATCGTGGTCAACGCCGAGGAGAAGTTCGGGGTGCGCATCCCCGACGACGACGTCAAGGGCCTGTCGACGGTCGGCGACGCGGTGAGCTACATCCAGAAGGCGAGTGCGTGACGCTGCCCGGATCGCGCCATGATGACTGACTCTCGGCTGAGCGACTCCCAGCGCGTGGTGGTCACCGGGCTCGGTGCGACGACTCCGCTGGGCGGCGACGTCGCGTCGACCTGGTCGGCCATGCTGGCCGGCCAGTCGGGCGTGGAGGTCCTGACCGCGGACTGGATCGACATGATCCCGGTGCACATCGCTGCGCCGGTGGCGGTCGAGCCGTCCGAGGTCCTGCCGGTGCCGCAGATCAAGCGGATGGACCGCTCGGGGCAGTTCGCCCTGATCGCGGCCCGCGAGGCGTGGGCCGACGCCGGCGCGCCCGAGATCGAGCCGGAGCGCATGGGCGTCGTGATCGCCTCCGGCATCGGCGGGGTGACCACGCTGCTCGCCGCCTACGACACGCTCAAGGAGCGTGGCGCCCGCCGGGTGCTGCCGATGACGGTCCCGATGCTGATGCCCAACGGCCCGGCGGCCGTGGTGGGCCTCGAGCTCACCGCCCGCGCCGGCGTCCACACGCCGGTGAGCGCCTGCTCCAGCGGCGCCGAGGCGATCGCCTACGCCGTCGACATGATCCGCTCGGGGCGTGCCGACGTCGTGGCGGCCGGTGGGACGGAGGCGGCGATCCACGTGCTGCCGCTGTCCGGCTTCGCTGCGATGCAGGCGCTGTCCACCCGCAACGACGAGCCGGAGCGCGCCTCCCGGCCCTACGACAAGGGCCGCGACGGCTTCGTCCTGGGCGAGGGTGCCGGCGTCGTGATCCTGGAGACCCTCGAGCACGCGCGGGCACGTGGTGCACGCATCTACGGCGAGGTGGCCGGCGCCGGCATCACGTCCGACGCCCACCACATGGCCCAGCCCGACCCGGTCGGTGCCGGTGCGGCCCGCGCCATGACGATGGCGATCGCCGGCGCCGGCGCAACGCCCTCCGACGTCGTCCACATCAACGCCCATGCGACATCGACCCCGGTCGGTGACGTGGCCGAGGTGCAGGCGATCCGGGTCGCGTTCGGCGACGCCACCGACGGTGCGTGCGTCTCGGCGACGAAGTCGATGACGGGCCACCTGCTCGGTGCCGCCGGCGCGGTCGAGTCGATCGCGACGCTGCTGGCGCTCTACCACCGCAAGGCCCCGCCCACGACCAACCTCGAGGACCTCGACGACGACGTCAGCCTCGACGTGGTCCGCGCTGAGCCGCGTGACCTGCCCGACGGTGAGCTGCTCGCGCTGAACAACTCGTTCGGCTTCGGCGGCCACAACGTCGCCGTCGCCTTCCGCACGGTGGAGCAGTGACCGCCACCGCCGCACCTGGCGGCAAGGTCGTCGTCGACAAGGCCGACGACCCGCGCAACCCGCTGACGCGTCTCGGGCTGCTGTTCGACGAGGGCACGACCGAGCTGATCACCGACGAAGACGACTCGGGCATGCTCGCGGCCATCGGCCGCATCGAGGGCGCGACGACGGTCGCGTTCTGCTCCGACGCCACCATCCAGGGCGGCGCGATGGGCGAGGCCGGCTGCAAGGCCATCCTGGTCGCCTACGAGCGCGCGCTGGCCGAGGGCTGCCCGGTCGTCGGGCTGTGGCACTCCGGTGGTGCCCGGCTCCGTGAGGGCGTCGTGTCCCTGCATGCGGTCGGCGAGGTCTTCGCCATCATGACCCGCGCGTCCGGCAAGGTGCCGCAGATCTCCGTGGTGCTCGGCCCGGCGGCCGGCGGCGCGGCCTACGGGCCGGCCCTGACCGACGTCGTGATCCTCGGCCCCGAGGGCCGGGTCTTCGTGACCGGGCCCGACGTCGTTCGCTCGGTGACCGGCGAGGACGTCGACGCGCTGCGGCTCGGCGGCCCCGAGCCGCACGGCCGCCGCTCGGGCGTGGTGCACGTGGTGGCCGACACCCAGGAGGACGCCTACCTCGAGGCGCGCCGGCTGGCGGCCCTGCTCGGCGACCAGCGCGAGATCGAGACGGTCGAGGACCGCGACCTGGCGGCTGACATGCCCGAGTCGCGCAAGCGGGCCTACGACGTGCACCCGATCATCGAGGCCCTGCTCGACGACGAGACCAGCCTCGAGCTGCACCCCAAGTGGGCGCCCAACGTCACGACGACGCTCGGCCGCCTCGGCGGGCGCACCGTCGGCGTCATCGCCAACAACCCGATGCGCCTCGGTGGCTGCCTGGACTCGGCGTCGGCCGAGAAGGCCGCGCGCTTCGTGCGGATGTGCGACGCGTTCGGGGTGCCGATGGTCGTGATCGTCGACGTGCCGGGCTACCTGCCCGGCGTGGGCCAGGAGTGGGACGGCGTCGTACGCCGCGGGGCCAAGCTGCTGCACGCCTTCGCCGAGTCGACCGTGCCGCGGGTGACCCTGGTGACCCGCAAGGCCTACGGCGGCGCCTACATCGCCATGAACTCGCGCGCGCTGGGGGCGACCCGGGTGTTCGCCTGGCCGGGTGCCGAGGTGGCCGTGATGGGGGCGGTCGCCGCCGTACGCATCCTGCACCGCCGGCGGCTCGCCGAGGTGGCCGAGGACGTCCGCGGGCAGGTGGAGCAGGAGCTGGCGGTCGAGCACGAGCAGCTGGCCGGCGGCCTCCGCCGCGCGCAGGAGATCGGGGTCGTGGACGAGCTGGTCGAGCCGGAGAAGACCCGGTCAGCGATCGCGAACGCGATCCTCACCGCGCCTGAGCACGGTCGCCGGGGCAACCACGGCAACATCCCGCTCTAGTGGTCGGCTGACTCAGACCACCTGGTGGAGCCACCGGACCGGTGCGCCGTCCCCGGCGTACCGGAACGGCTCGAGCTCTTCGTCCCACGGCGCGCCGAGCAGGCCGGCGATCTCCTCCTCGACCGTGACGCCGGGGTCGCTGGACGCCCGGGCCAGGGCGGATCGCAGCCGGTCCTCGCGCACCAGGATGTCGCCGTGCACGCCGATGGTGGCGCTGAAGAGGCCGAGGTCCGGGGTCCAGGAGTAGCGCTCGCCCTCGCCGCCGGCGCTGGGCTCCTCGGTGACCTCGAAGCGGATCAGCCGCCAGTCGCGCAGGGCTGAGGCGATCGAGGCGGCCGCGCCGGGCTCGCCCTGCCACGACAGCTCGGCCCGCACGGTGCCCGGAGCGGCCGGCTGGCCGGTCCACTCCAGCGAGACGCGGGCGCCGAGAACCCCGCCGACGGCCCACTCGATGTGCGGACACAACGCCGTCGGGGTGGCGTGAATGTAGACAACACCGCGAGTCGTCACGGGATCCTCCTAGCCAAGGTGCGAGGTGCGCCTTCCCCAGCGGCCTCACGGGCAGGACGGATCCGTCCGGTGTGCGGCTCCGATCATGACACATCCGCCCCACCAGCACCAGGGAACCCGTCCTATCGATGACCCGGCCATGGTGAAGTCCGCGGGTGGGTGCGCCGATAGACCAAGGGCACCGCGGACCACCTGTGGACCAGAGACGAGGCCTTACCCGTGCACGACTCCGAGCTCTTGATGTCGCAGGCGTACGACGAGGGCGTTGTCACCGAGGTCATCCGGCCGGCCGCGATCATCCCCGAGGAGTCGACCCGCGCCGTCCTCGTCGAGCTGGCGCTGCGCGACGTGCAGAACGGCGGCGTGTGGCAGTCCGAACCGTCGCTGTGGAGCCGCTACGACCGTCCCTGGGAGGGCTACGGGTCACCCGGCGGGGCCGAGCTGCTCGGCACCATCCAGGTCGCCTACGGCACCCCGACCCGCTACGAGATCACGATCTACCGCGTGACGGTGACGAAGTTCGGCAACGACCAGGGCTGGACCGTCACCAGCATCTGCGACGAGGCGCTGGACTTCGGCGGCCTCGACCTCGCGAGCTGCCCGCGGGCGATCCTGAGCTCGCCCCCGAAGCCGTTCCGCTTCCAGTCCTAGCGGGCGAGCACCTTCACGATCAGCATCGTGGTCGCCTTCTCCTGGACGGCGGTCGTCCCCCGGCACGTGTAGGTGTTGACCCCGAGCACCAGGCTGTAGGTGCCGGGCTCGGTCCACCGGTGCTTCACCTGGTAGGAGTCGGACAGCGATCCCGCCGGCTCGGCGGGGGCCGAGCAGCGGCCTTCCTGCAGCGAGCTGGTGCCGACCCCGTCGCCCCACTCCTCTGACGTGCCGCTGAAGATGCCGCTGCCGTCGGTGTAGGTCACGGTGATGGTGGCCAGCTCCCCCACCGCGACCGAGGCCGGCCCGTCGGCGGTGACGGACAGCGCAGCGGGCGGGGCCGGGACGTCTGCGGGCTGCTGCGACTGCGGCTGGGCGACCGAGTCGTCGTCGCTGCCGGAGACGACCGCGGCCACGGCGATGCCGACGGCCGAGGCGAGCAGGATCAGGACCGCGATGATGGCCAGCGGCAGGCGGGCGCCACGGGGAGGCTCGAGCACCACGGCGGGGCGGGTGGCAGCGGGCTCGACACGACGACGTCCGGCTCGGACGTCTGCACCTCGACGTGGTCGCGCGTGTCCATGGGCTCCCCTTCCCGGCGCCAGCGTAGGGCTTAGCCGACCCCGCCGCGCGAAGTCCGGGAAATCGGGAGGTTCCGGTTAGCTGACCGCGGCCTGGGAGATCGTGCCGGCGCCCGGGGCGAGCCCGGGACAGCACCGGTCGACCTCGGGAATGCTGGCGACGAGGTGGAGGCGGCGCCCGAGCTGCATGAGGTCGAAGACCCGGAGCACGCAGGGCTGGTCGGCGACGAAGTGGACGACCCCGCCGAGCAGCGTCTGGCGGTGGAAGACCCGCAGCAGGCTCCCGACCCCGGTCGAGTCGATGAAGGTGACGCCGCGAAGGTCGACGACCAGGCTGCTGACGCCGCGGTTGACCAGGCCCAGCAGGCTGTCGCGCAGTTCCGCGGCACAGGCGATGTCCATGTCACCGTCGAACGTCACCACGGTGTGGGCGCCGACGGCGCTGGATTCGAGCAACGTAGCCATCAGGTGACCCCCATCGCCCAATCGCGGAAGGCGCCGGCATGCTGCAACGCGGTCTGACTCTAACTGGCGGAACGACCGCTGTGAAGTGCGGATTTCGTCGTACCGCTTTTGTCCTAGTGAACAACAAGTTTACCGGACGTACGAGCGGTCGAGAACTTTACTCGACAACGAAATCCGCAGGGGCCATTCCTTGACCGGTTCGGGCCCTGCTCGCTGCGGTATCGTCCGGTTCCGCCGGACCAGCCGGGCGCGGGCTGGCTCGCGTCTCTCGGTCGCCCGGGGCGGTAGCTCAGCTGGTTAGAGCAGGGGACTCATAATCCCTGGGTCGTGGGTTCGAGTCCCACCCGCCCCACCCATCCCCTGAGCCCTGTGACCCGCCGCGTCATCCTTGACCGTTCGGGCGGTTGGCAGTAAGAGAGACCGACGTCTGGACTTCTTCCGCCGATGAGGAGGCTGCTGCTGTGGCCGGTTTTCCAGGCATTGCCCACGTTGCTGTGACCGTGACCGACCTCGAGCGAAGCACTCGCTGGTACAGCGAGCTGCTGGGCTCCGAGCCCGTTCTCGACGAGGACGAGGAGGCCGGTGGCTTCCACCACACGGTCTACGCCCTCGATGGAGGCCAGCTGTTCGGCCTGCACACGTTCCCCGAGGGCACCACGGACACGTTCGACGAGCGTCGAACGGGCCTGGACCATGTCGCGTTCACCTGCCGCGATCGCGGTGAGCTCGAGACCTGGGCCGCGCCGACTGGACGAGATGGGCATCAAGAACGACGGGATCAAGGACGCCCACTACGGCTCCGGCGTCTCCTTCCGCGATCCCGACGGAATCGCGCTGGAGTTCTTCGCCCCGCCGTCCTGACCCAGCGGGTCGGCCGGCGGCCTGAGTCAGCCGCCGGCCATCGCCCCGATGACGAGGAACGGCTCCGTCCCCTGAGCGACCGCGTCCGGAAGCGGGTCGTCGGGCGGCTCGTGGGAGAGGTCCTCCTCGCAGGCGAAGAACCGCACGAAGGACCGGCGCTTGCCGCTGGCCTGGTCGCGGATCGTCCCGCGCAGCACCGGGTAGCGCTCCTCCAGCGCGTCCAGGACTGCGCGCTGGGTGACCGCGCCCTGCAGGTCCAGCGCGACCTCGCCGTCGACCTTGGCCAGCGTGCGCAGGTGCGCCGGCAGGACGACGCGGATCATGGCAGCGTCTGGACTTCCACGGACAGCACGGCCGGCAGGTCGCGCACGATCGGCGCCCAGCTGTCGCCCTCGTCGGCCGAGGCGTAGACCTGGCCGCCGGTGGTCCCGAAGTAGATGCCGCACGTGTCGAGGGAGTCGACCGCCATCGCGTCGCGCAGCACGTTGACGTAGCAGTCGCTCTGCGGCAGGCCCTTGGTCAGCGCCTCCCACTCGTCACCGCCGGTCCGGCTGCGGTAGACGCGCAGCTTGCCCTCCGGCGGGAAGTGATGGGAGTCGCTGGTGATCGGTACGACGTAGATGGTCTCCGGCTCGTGCGCGTGGACCGCGATCGGGAAGCCGAAGTCGGTCGGCAGGTTGCCGCTGACCTCCTGCCAGGAGTCGCCGCCGTCCTTGCTGCGCATGACGTCCCAGTGCTTCTGCATGTAGAGCACGTCGGGGTTGGCCGGGTGCATGGTCGATGTGGTGGACGCAGTGGCCGACCTCGGAGTCCTGGTCCGGGATCTCGCCGGAGCGCAGGCCCTTGTTGATCGGCTGCCAGGTCTGGCCGCCGTCGGCGGTGCGGAAGGCGCCGGCCGCGGAGATCGCGATGTGGAGCCGGTCGGCGTCGCTCGGGTGCTGGAGGATCGTGTGCAGGCACATGCCGCCGGCGCCGGGCTGCCACTGCGGGCCGGTGTCGTGCTTGCGCAGGCCGGACAGCTCGGTCCACGATCCTTGCCCCCGTCGGTGGACTTGAAGAGCGCCGCGTCCTCGACGCCGGCGTAGACCGTGTCCGCGTCGTGCAGCGACGGCTCGAGGTGCCAGACCCGGGTGAAGGCCCACGGCCGCAGCGTCCCGTCGTACCACTGGTGCTCCCCGGGCACGCCGTCGTAGGTGAAGTCGTTGCCCACCGGCTCCCAGGTCTCACCGCCGTCGTCGGAGCGCTGGATCACCTGGCCGAACCAGCCGCTGGTCTGCGACGCGTAGATCCGGTCGGGGTTCACCGGGGAGCCCTTGACGTGGTAGATCTCCCAGCCCGCGAAGTGCGGCCCACTGACCTTCCAGTCCTTGCGCGACTCGTCCGACGTCAGCACGAACGCGCCCTTGCGCGTCCCAGCAAGTACCCGTACCCCGGTCATGCGGACTCCCCTCAGAGGTGACTCTGGCCAACGTTATGACCCCCGCCGGCCGCAGAACTCATCGCACCCCCACCCCCGTTTTCGGGGTCGCCCTCCTCGGGCGGGGGTGCCGGATGCCGAGCCCCGGGGCGCGCGAACGGCGCACCTAACGCACGTTCCGTGCCGACCTAGGGCTCCCGCGACTGGACTCGAACCAGTAACCCTCCGATTAACAGTCGGATGCTCTGCCAATTGAGCTACGCGGGATTGCCGACGGCGCTGCTGCCGCGGGACCACAGGTTATCGCAAGGTGTCGCCTGGGCCGCTCGGGTAGGAGCAGGCTGGGACCGCCACGGGGAGTCCCGACACACCCAGCGGAGGCGACATGCGCACCAAGGCCACGTTCCTGGCCGGCTTTGCCACCGGCTACGTGCTCGGCAGCCGAGCCGGGCGCGAGCGCTACGAGCAGATCCGGCGCGGCGCGAAGGCCCTCGCCGCCAGCCCGGCCGTGCAGCGCGCCGCCACCTCGGTGCAGCACCAGGCCGGCGACGCCCTGTCCGCGGCGAAGGACAAGGCCACCGGGGCGGTCAGCGACCGGCTCCACGACAAGCGGCCCGCCTGGCTCGGCTCCGACCCTGACCCGAGACCAGCGGCAGGCGACGCGAGCTGGGCAGCCGGCAGCAACGGGCACGTCGGCACCTGAGGATGACGCGGTTGCGCCGCTCGGACTGCGGGGGGCCCGGGATCAAACGGGTGCGCCGCGGGAAGGGCTTCACCTATCAGAGCGCGGACGGGGCCAAGGTCACCGACCCCGAGACGCTGCGCCGCATCGCCGACCTCGTCATCCCCCCGGCGTGGGAGGACGTGTGGATCTGCCCGTGGCCGACGGGGCACATCCAGGCGCTCGGGACCGACGCGGCCGGGCGCCGGCAGTACCGCTACCACGACGACTGGCGCCTCCAGCGCGACGCCGAGAAGCACAAGCGCGTTCTCACCTTCGCCCGGCGCCTTCCCCTCGCCCGGGCCAACGTCCAGGCGCACCTGACCCAGCGCGGCCTGACGAGGGAGCGCGTGCTGGCCGCGGCCTTCCGGCTGCTCGACCTCGGGTTCTTCCGCGTGGGTGGCGAGTCGTACGCCGAGGACAACGGCACCTACGGGCTGGCCACCATGCGCCGGGAGCACGTGACGGTCACCGGCGACGTCGTCACCTTCGACTACATCGCCAAGTCCGGCAAGCAACGCGTCCAGTCCGTTGTCGACCCGACGGTGCGCAAGGTCGTCAAGGCCCTGCTCGACCGCGACGGGGGTGGCGAGGAGCTGTTGGCCTACAAGGACAAGAGCGGGTGGCACGACATCTCGAGCGCTGACATCAACGCCTACCTGCGCGAGGTCGTCGACGCCGACGTCAGCGCCAAGGACTTCCGCACCTGGCACGCGACCGTCCTGATGGCGGTGGGGCTGGCCGTCTCGACCGGCGCCCCCACGTCACCGACGGCACGCAAGCGCGCTGTCAGCCGAGCCGTCAGCGAGGTGGCCGACTACCTCGGCAACACCCCGGCCGTGTGCCGCTCGTCGTACATCGATCCACGCGTGATCGACCTGTACGACGACGGGGTCACCGTTGCGCGCTCGCTGGAGCGTCTCGGCGACGGGGCGTCCTTCGGCCAGCCGGCGACGCACGGCCAGGTCGAAGCGGCGGTGCTGCGCCTGCTCAGCGGCCCGCGCCGCCGCGCGTCCAAGTCGAAGGTCGCCGCCAAGGCCGCGTGACGCGTCAGAGCGCCAGCTCGCGGCGGAGGTCGCTGACGGCGGCGTCGCTCGCGGCCTGCACGCGCGGATCGGCCGGGTCCAGGCCGCGGTCCACCACGACCTGCCATTGCAGCTCGTCCTCCCCCGGAACCCGACGGGCCACCACCCGCACGCCCGCCCTGCCCTCGACCGGGGTGTGCCGCGAGGCGACGATGCTCGAGGTCACCCGGTCCCGCACGACCTCGGGCACCCGGCCCGGCTCGTCGAGCACGAGCCGGTGCGTCTCCCCCTCGCCATCGGAGGTCCGCAGCTGGTCGATGCGCAGCTGCGACTCCTCGTCGGACCACTCGGCGTGCGCGACCGTCGACCAGTCGACCCGACGGCCGGGCAGCACCAGCGCACGAGGCGTCGCCGCGACCCAGGAGCCGTCGGCGAGCCTGGCGACGGCGAGCAGCCGCTCGCGACGGTGCAGCGGCAGCGCGTCGCGGGCCTCGGGCGGCAGCGTCAACCGACGGTTCCATCGCATCCGGCAGTATCCCCAACCTGCGGACAGCGTCTTGTCGTGACCGCCTGAGTGGTCAGCCGAGGTAGTCGCGCAGCTGGTCGGACAGGTGCGGATGGCGCAGCTTGGCCAGGCTCTTCGCCTCGATCTGCCGCACCCGCTCGCGGGTGACGCCGAATGCGCGCCCGACCTCTTCCAGGGTGCGGGGCTCGCCGTCGACCAGGCCGTAGCGCATCCGCACCACCTCGCGCTCGCGGTCGCCGAGGGAGTTGAGCACCTCGGCGAGGTGGGTCTGCAGCATTCCGGCCGACACCATGTCGGCGGGCGGCACGGCTTCGGCGTCCTCGATCAGGTCGCCGAGCTCGGACCCGTCTTCCTCGCCGACCGGTGAGTGCAGGGACACCGGCTCCATGGCGAGCCGCCTGATCTCGGACACCCGCTCGGCCGGCAGGTCCACGCGTTCGGCGATCTCGGCGGCAGTCGGCTCGCGACCCAGGGTCTGCACCAGCATCCGCTGCGTGCGCAGGATGCGGTTGACGGTCTCGACCATGTGCACGGGGATGCGGATCGTGCGCGCCTGGTCGGCCACCGCGCGCGACACGGCCTGCCGGATCCACCAGCTCGCGTAGGTCGAGAACTTGTAGCCCTTGGTGTAGTCGAACTTCTCGACCGCGCGGATCAGGCCGAGGTTGCCCTCCTGGATCAGGTCGAGGAACGGCAAGCCGCGGCCGGCGTAGCGCTTGGCGATCGACACGACCAGCCGCAGGTTGGCCTCGATGATCTGCAGCTTCGCGCGCTGCCCGTCGTTGGCGATCGACAGCAGATCGGTGGTGAGCCGTCGCGGAAGGTCGGAGTCCAGGCCGAGCCGCTCTGCCGCGAAGACACCGGCTTCGACCCGACGCGCCAGCTCGACCTCCTGCGCGGCGGTGAGCAACGGGACACGGCCGATCTCGCGCAGGTAGACGCGCACCAGGTCGGTGGACGTGCCGGGACCGACGTCGTCGAGCGACGGCAGCTCCTCTTCGACGACCTCGTGCTGCAGCTCGGTCTCGGTGGGCTCGTCGACGACAACCTCGACACCCGAGTCGGCGAGCTGACGCACGATGTCGTCGACGTTGTCGGGCGCGAGCCCGGACGCGTTCGCCTCGGTCGCCACCGCCTGCGCCGGAACGATGCCGATGCCACCACTCTGGGTGCGCAGTCGGTTGATCACCTCGGTGACCTGCTCCGGGAGCACGATGACCTGACCCACGCGGGCTAGTTTGCTCCCCTATCTGCGGATCCCGCTTGCGTTTTACGGATCCCGGCCGACTTGGCGCCTACAACGCTCCGATCGCACGCTCGCGCAGCGTGCGCCGATGCTGCTCGAGCGCCAAGAGTTCACCGAAAAGCCGGTTGTAGTCCGCCTGGCCCTCGAGCGGGTTGAGCCGCTGCAGGCGCGACTTGACCTCGGTGATGCGCCGGGTCGCGGCCAGCTCCTCGATGCGCGCCAGCACCTCGGTCGCGTAGCGGGCCTGCGCCTGCTCGTCGGTCGGGATCGGCTCCACCGCGAGCTCGCGCACCAGACGGCGTACGCCGTCATCCGCCGCGTGTGACTCGACCTCTGCCACCCACCCGGCCCCCTCGGTGGCGGCTCCGGCGCCACCGGCCGCAGCCACGGCCGCCCGCACCGCGGCGTAGGCGGGTGCGGTGAACGCGGCGTCCTCGATCGCGTCGAAGACCTCCCCCGCCAGGCGCGGCGCCTGCAGCACGATCTTGAGCGCGCCGCGCTCGACCTGCAGCGCGGGGTCGTTGGGGTCGGGCCGCTCCCGGTCGCGGTCCGACTCCGGCGACGCGGCGTCGCGCTGCGCAGGAGGCCGGTGACCGGGCGGCGGCGCCTGCGTGGCGGCGTTGACGGCCGCGATGACCGGCTCGACCTCCATCCCGAGCCAGCCGGCGAGGGTGCGGGCGTACTCCGGCCGCAACGAGCGGTCGCGGATCGCTGCCACAACCGGTGCGGCGTCGCGCAGCGCCTGCACGCGTCCCTCGGGGGTGTTGAGGTTGATGTCGGCACGATCGAGGATCGAGCGGATCTTGAAGTGGAACAGCGGCACCCGTCGTGCGATCAGGTCGCGCACTGCCGTGTCGCCCTTGTGCTGGCGAAGCTCGCACGGGTCCATGCCGCTGGGCTCGACGGCGACGAACGTCTGGCCGATGAACTTCTGGTCGCTGTCGAACGCGCGCAGCGCCGCCTTCTCACCGGCCGCGTCGCTGTCGAAGGTGAACACGACCTCGCCACGGAACTCGTTCTGGTCCATCAGCAGCCGGCGCAGGATCTTGATGTGCTCGTCGCCGAACGCCGTGCCGCAGGTGGCGATCGCGGTCTCGACGCCCGCCAGGTGGCACGCCATCACATCGGTGTAGCCCTCGACGACGACGGCCTGCATGCGCCGGGCGATGTCGCGCTTGGCCAGGTCGACGCCGTAGAGAACCGTCGACTTCTTGTAGAGCGGGGTCTCGGGTGTGTTGACGTACTTGGCCTCGATCTTGTCGTCGTCGAACAGCCGGCGCGCGCCGAACCCGATCACCTCGCCGGTGATGTCGCGGATCGGCCACAGCAGCCGGGCCATGAACCGGTCGATCGGCCCACGGCTGCCCTGCCGCGCCAGCCCGGCGGTGACCAGCTCCTCGATGCTGAAGCCGCGGCCGCGCAGGTGGGCGGTCAAGGAGTCCCACTCGCGAGGCGCGAACCCCACCCCGAAGTGCTCGGCGGCGGCCTGGTCGAACCCGCGCTCGGTCAGGAACTGCCGCCCCGGAGCGGCCGCCGGCGTCTGCAGCTGCTCGGAGTAGAACTCGGCCGCCGCGTTGTGCGCGTCGATCAGGCGGCTGCGCTGGCCCGCTTGCCGGTTGGGGGTGGCCCCGCCCTCCTCGTAGCGCAGCTGCACGCCGGCCCGGCCGGCCAGCCGCTCGACCGCCTCGCTGAACGACAGGTGGTCGACGCGCATGACGAACGAGATGACGTCGCCGCCCTCGCCGCAGCCGAAGCAGTGCCAGGACCCGACGGAAGGGCGCACCGAGAACGACGGCGTCTTCTCGTCGTGGAACGGGCACAGCCCCTTGAGGTTGCCGCCGCCGGCGTTGCGCAGGGTGACGTGGTCACCGATGATCTCCGCCAGGTCGGCTCGCTCCTTGACGAGAACGACGTCCTCGTCACGAATCCGGCCGGCCACGGGCGCGAGTCTAGGTCAGCGGGCCCGACCAGCCGGGCGTGCGCAGCCACAGCCGCCGGATCGGTCATCGCGGCCACATGGTCGAGCACCACGCGCAGCCGCCCGCCGTCGTCGGCGGCCGCCTCGTAGGACGACCGCAGCGTCGGGTCCAGGGTCTCCGGCGCCCCCTCGGCGACCGCCGCCACCAGCTCCTTCACCAGGTCGCGCTGGCTCGCGTAGCGCTCGGTGGCCTCCGGGCTGTCCATCACGTAGCGCGCCGCGACCGCCTTGAGCACCTCGCACTCCAGCCGCACCTCGGGCGGGACCACGAGGTCGGCCTCGTAGCGCGACAGCGGCCGGCGCCGAACGCGGCCCGCGTCGCCCGCTCGGCCGCCTCGCAGAACCGCCCGATCAGCTGGCTGGTGGCGTTCTTCAGCCCGGCGAGGGCTGCGCTGGCGAGCCGTCGTACGACGTGGGCCAGTAGGGCAGCGCGAGCAGCCGGTCGAGCGCGGCGTCGACCTCCGCCGCCGAGGCGCCCGGGCAGCGCTGCACGCCCAGCTCGACCAGCGCGGACCGCTCGGTCGCGTCGGTGAGGTGGTCCAGGCGCAGATGGCCGGCGTAGAGGGCGTCCTCGAGGTCGTGCACGGAGTAGGCGACGTCGTCGGCCCAGTCCATGACCTGCGCCTCGAGGCAGCGCCGGCCCTCCGGCGCGCCCGTCGCGCATCCAGGTGAAGACCGGCAGGTCGTCGTCGTACACGCCGAACTTGCCGTCGCCCGACTGGTCGGCCGACCGGGTCCAGGGGTACTTGCTCGCCGCGTCCAGCGTCGCGCGGGTGAGGTTGAGGCCGACGCTGCGCCCGTCGTCGGAGAACGTCTTGGCCTCGAGCCGGGTCAGGATGCGCAGGCTCTGCGCGTTGCCCTCGAAGCCGCCGCAGTCGCGGGCCACCTCGTCGAGCGCCCCCTCGCCGGTGTGCCCGAACGGCGGGTGGCCGAGGTCGTGCGCGAGGCACGGCGGTCTCGACCAGGTCGGGGTCGCAGCCGAGCGCCGCGCCGAGCTCGCGGCCGATCTGGGCGCACTCCAGCGAGTGGGTCAGCCGGGTCCGCGGGAAGTCGCTCTCCCACGGGACGACCACCTGGGTCTTGGCCGCCAGCCGGCGCAGCGCGGCGGAGTGCAGCACCCGGGCCCGGTCGCGCTCGAAGGCGCCGCGCCCGGCGCGCTTGGCGGCTCGGCGACCCAGCGCGCGCGAGCGTGCTCGTCGTACGATCGTGCATCGCCGACCGCGTCATAGCGCGTTCGGGCCCGGAGTCGGAGCTGCGGCGGAACGACCAGGAAGTAGAGGTAGGCGAGGGTCTCGCGGGCGATGTAGCGCACCTCGGTCCCCCGCGTCCGCACGGCCGGGCCCTGCCGGGTCGGCGACGTCACCGCGTCGATGCCCTCGCTGCGGGCCATCGACCGGGTGCGCAGCGAGTGCCACGGGTCGGTGACGATCACGGCGGTCTTCCAGTCCTCGGCCGTCCATCTCGCTCGGCCACCGCCTGCATGCTGCCGAGCGTGTCGGTGCCGGTCTCGACGGCGACGACGCGATCGGCCGGTACGCCGTGGTCGGCGAGCCAGCGCCTTGCCGGCGGCGGCCTCGGTGAACCGGTCACCCGCCTGGTTGCCGCCGACCGTGATCGACCCGCGGCGCGACGCCGTCCTCGTACAGCGTCGGCGGCGTGGTCGAGCCGCGCGGTGAAGACGGACGACGGCCGGCCGTCGAACTGCGCGGCGCCGAGCACGACGATCGCGTCGGAGGTCGCGCCGGTCGTCCTGGCGCGCGACCCACCAGATCCGGCCGGCGGTCACCGACCAGCGACGAGCACGACGAGCACGACCAGGGCCGCCAGGATGCGGGCGGCCCAGCGGCAAGCAGGATCACCGACTGTCGCTGCCCGCCCCGACGATGCCGCCCGGCCGGCCTCCAGCCGGGCGACCGGGACCCGGAACGGCGAGCAGGACACGTAGTCGAGCCCGACCTCGTGGAAGAAGTGCACCGAGTCGGGGTCGCCGCCGTGCTCGCCGCAGACGCCGATCTTGAGGTCGGGCTGGTCGCGCGGCCCTCCTCGACGGCGATGCGCACGAGCCGGCCGACGCCGTCGCGGTCGAGCGACTCGAACGGCGAGACGCCGAAGATGCCGAGCTCGAGGTAGCGGCGAGAAGAACGCCGCCTCGACGTCGTCGCGGGAGAAGCCCCAGCCCATCTGGGTCAGGTCGTTGGTGCCGAAGGAGAAGAACTCGGCGGCCTCGGCGATCTGGCCGGCGGTCAGCGCCGCCCGCGGCACCTCGATCATCGTGCCGATCAGGGCGTCGAGGTCCTGGCCGGTCTCTCTTGGCCACGTCGGCGAGGATCTTGCTGGGCCTCCTCGCGGATCACCTCGAGCTCCTGCACGGCGCCGACGAGCGGCACCATGATCTCGGCCTGCGGGTCCCGCCGTCGGCCTTGCAGCTGCGCCGCGGCCTCGGCGATCGCCCGCACCTGCATGGCGAACAGGCCGGGGATGACCAGGCCGAGCCGCACGCCGCGCAGGCCGAGCATCGGGTTCTGCTCGTGCAGCCGGCGCACCGCGTCGAGCAGCGTCCGCTGGCGTCCGACGGCGTCCTCGCCCGCTGCCTCGGCCGAGCGGCGACCTCGACCGACAGCTCGGTGAGGTCGGGCAGGAACTCGTGCAGCGGCGGGTCGAGCAGCCGGACCGTGACCGGCAGCCCGTCCATCGCCGTGAAGATGCCGACGAAGTCCTCGCGCTGCAGCGGCTCCAGCGCGTCCAGCGCCGCCTGCCGCTCCTCGTCGGTCTCGGCCAGGATCAGGTCGCTCGACGTAGCTGGCGCCGCTCGCCGAGGAACATGTGCTCGGTGCGGCACAGGCCGATGCCCTGCGGCGCCGAAGCGGCGGGCCCGCTCGGCGTCCTCGGGGGTGTCGGCGTTGGCGCGCACCTCGAGCCGGCGCGCCTCGTCGGCGTGCGCCATCAGCCGGTGCACGGCCTGCACGAGCTCGTCGGCGCTCGGCGTCGGCTCCGGGTCGAGCTCGCCCTCGAAGTACTGCACGACCGGGGAGGGCTGCACCGGCACCTCGCCGAGGTAGACCGCGCCGGAGGTGCCGTCGATGGAGATGACGTCGCCCTCGTTGACGACCGCGCCGCCGCGCGCCGTGAACGTGCGGCCCTTGAGGTCGACCTCGAGCTCCTCGGCGCCGCAGACGCAGGTCTTGCCCATGCCGCGGGCGACGACGGCGGCGTGCGAGGTCTTGCCGCCGCGGCTGGTGAGGATGCCCTGCGCGGCGATCATGCCGTTGAGGTCGTCGGGGTTGGTCTCGCGGCGGACCAGGATGACCTGCTCGCCCTTGTCGGCCAGCTCCTCGGCGCGGTCGGAGTCGAAGACGGCCTTGCCGACGGCCGCGCCCGGCGAGGCGTTCATGCCCTTGGCGATCTGCTCGCGCGTCGGCGGAGTCGTCGAAGCGCGGGAACATCAGCTGGGCGAGCTGGTCGCCGGTGACCCGGGTGAGCGCCTCGTCGAGGTCGATGAGGCCCTCGTCGACGAGCTGGGTGGCGATGCGGAACGCCGCGGCCGCGGTGCGCTTGCCGACCCGGGTCTGCAGCATCCACAGCTTGCCGCGCTCGATGGTGAACTCGATGTCGCACAGGTCGCGGTAGTGGTTCTCCAGCTTCGCCATGATCGCCAGCAGCTCGTCGTACGCCGGCTTGTCGATCTCCTCGAGGTCGTGCAGCGGCACCGTGTTGCGGATGCCGGCGACGACGTCCTCGCCCTGCGCGTTCTGCAGGTAGTCGCCGTAGACGCCCTGCTGGCCGGTGGCCGGGTCGCGGGTGAACGCCACGCCGGTGCCGGAGTCCATGCCGAGGTTGCCGAAGACCATCGAGCAGACGTTGACCGCGGTGCCGAGGTCGGCCGGGATGCGCTCCTGGCGGCGGTAGAGGATCGCCCGCGGCGCGTTCCACGAGTCGAAGACCGCGCGTACGGCGAGGTCCATCTGCTCGCGCGGGTCCTGCGGGAAGTCGCGGCCGGTGTGCTCGCGGACGATGCCCTTGAACGTGTCGACCAGGCTGCGCAGGTCGTCCGCGTCGAGGTCGAGGTCGTTCTCGGTGCCCTTGGCCTTCTTGGCCTCGTCGAGGGCGCGCCTCGAAGTGCTCGCCGTCGATGCCGAGCACCGTCTTGCCGAACATCTGGATCAGCCGGCGGTAGGAGTCCCAGGCGAACCGCTCGTTGCCGGCCTGCTTGGCCAGGCCCTGCACGGACTCGTCGTTGAGCCCGATGTTGAGGACGGTCTCCATCATGCCGGGCATCGAGAACTTCGCGCCGGAGCGCACCGAGACCAGCAGCGGGTCGTCGGGCTCGCCGAGCCGGCGGCCCATCGCCTTCTCCAGCGCCTCCAGGTGCGCGCTGACCTCGTCGCGCAGCTCGGCCGGCTCGTCGCCGGACTCGGAGGTAGGCGTGGCAGGCCTCGGTGGTGATGGTGAACCCGGGCGGCACCGGGAGGCCGAGGTTGGTCATCTCGGCGAGGTTGGCGCCCTTGCCGCCGAGCAGGTCCTTGAGGTCCTTGTTTCCCTCGGTGAAGTCGTAGACGTACTTCGGCAAGGCCCGCTCCATGGGTAGCTGACAGGTCGCTGGGACGCTCCTGATCGGAGCCTACCCGCGTCCCGGCCAGGGGGAATCAGGCACCGAGCGCAGCCGGCTGTTGCTCGGGCGACATGCCTCTTCTCCGGAACGTACGAGCCCAGTCCCGACAAGCGGTCACGGCGAGCAGGTGGAGCTCTACGAGAGCTCCGACGGCGCCGAGGGGCAACACCCTGCGCGGCAAGCCGGTGATCATCCTGACGTCGCGGGGCGCCAAGTCCGGCAAGATCCGCAAGACGCCGCTGATGCGGGTCGAGCACGACGGCCGCTACGCGGTGGTCGCCTCGCAGGGCGGCGCGCCGGAGCACCCGATCTGGTATCACAACCTGGTCGCCGACCCGCACGTCGAGCTGCAGGACGGACCTGTCCGGCAGGACATGACGGCCCGCGAGCTGACCGGCGACGAGAAGGCCACCTGGTGGGAGCGCGCCGTCGCCGCGTGGCCCGACTACGCCGACTACCAGCAGAGGACCGACCGGCGAGATCCCGGTGTTCGTCCTCGAGCCCGCGAGCTAGCGCGCTAGCGAACGGCCGCGTCGGCCACGCACAGCGTCGCCCACGGCAGCGCCTCGAGCCGCTCCGGCGGGATCGGCTCGCCGCACGACGTCGCAGATGCCGTAGCTGCCCTCGGCCAGCTTCTCCTCGGCGCGGACCACCTCGGCGAGGGTGTCCTGCATGCGCTCGTGCACGGCCACCTGGGAGAGCCGCTCGACGGCCATGCTCGTGCCGTCGCCGACGCGCTTGCCGAACGAGATCCCGCCCTGG
The DNA here is from genome assembly GCA_963757295.1 of uncultured Actinomycetota bacterium. Lineage (GTDB taxonomy): Bacteria > Actinomycetota > Actinomycetes > JACCUZ01 > JACCUZ01 > JBDUAP01. The sequence continues at coordinate 42,072 of CAVWQZ010000004.1, forward strand.
TCGTCCACCGGGGCCGACAGGCCGGCCAGCTCGGCCTCGAGCTCGGCCCGCTTGGCGGCGAGCACGGCGGCCACCGCCGTACGGTCCTCGGTCATCCGCCCAGTCTGGCACCCAGGTAGCCGCGCGCCACCGTGGTGACGAACTGGTGCACCGCGTCCTCGTTCGGTGCCAGCGGACCGGGCCGGAAGTGCGGCGAGGAGATGCCGCGCTGGACCGACTCGCAGGCGGCCCAGTCCTGCCGGTTGGTCCGGTCCCAGAAGTCCACGGCGTACGACGGGTCGATGCCCTCGTCGGGGAAGTACCAGCTGCACTCGATGCGGGTCCGGCCGGGCGACAGCGGCTCGAGCCGGTGCGTCATCACGTAGTCGGGGTGCAGCGAGAGAAGCAGGTTCGGCAGCAGCCCGAGGTAGAGCACGCGCCGCGGGTCAGCGCCGTCGATGGGGCGACCCGCGCTGCGCCCGTCCAGGGACATCGTGTCGGCCTCGTCGCGCAGGTCCATGCAGCCGCCGACCCAGGCGCCGGGCAGGTCGTAGTTGTGACCGCTCGTCGGCGGGCTCACCGAGCACAGCTCGGGATGGATGAGCGGGCAGTGGTAGCACTCGTGGTAGTTCTCGGTCGCGACCTTCCAGTTCGCGGCGACGACGTAGTCGTGGGAGGCGAGCCGCACCAGGCGCTCGGGCGCGTAGGGCGCGACCAGGTCGTCCAGCGACCCCAGGTGACTGGCGAAGCTGTCGCCGCGCGCATCCGCGTTGACGAACAGCCAGCCGTGCCAGACCTCGACCGGCAGCGCCACGAGCCCGTGCGCCTCCGGGTCGAAGGACGCGACCTCGCGCAGCCCCGGAGCCGCGATCAGCGCGCCGTCCAGCCCGTAGCTCCACGCGTGGTAGGGGCACACGATGGCCCGCTTGCTCTCCTCGGCGCCGTCCGGCAGCAGCTCGTGGCCGCGATGGCGGCAGGTGTTGGCGAACGCAGCAGGCACGTCGTCATCGGCCCAGACCAGCAGCACCGGCACGCCGCCGACCGTCACCGCCTTCTGCGTGACGCCGTCGGCGCGCAGGTCGCGCGCGGCGCCGAGGCACACCCACGACGCGGCGAAGAAGTGCCGCTGCTCCCACGCGAGCACGGTCGGCGAGGTGTAGGCCTCGGCGGGGAGCATCGTGCTGCTCCCGAACGGCTGCAGGGCGTCGTCGAGCGCGGCCGGGTCGAGTGGCGGTGCGAACGGTGCTGTCATCGAGACCTCGCCGCGTCAGCGCCGAACGGCGCCGGCCGCTGCGCAGGTCGGCGAGCACCTGCCGCACCACGTTGCGGCCGGGGATGCCCGTGACCCCGCCTCCGCCGTGCGTGGCCGACCCCGCCTGGTAGAGGCCGCGGATCGGTGTGCGCAGGTCGGCGTAGCCCGCGGCCGGCCGGGCGTGGAAGAGCTGGGCGGCGGACAGCTCGCCGTGGAAGATGTTGCCGCCGACCAGGCCGTACGTCGTCTCCATCTCGTGCGGGCCGATCACCTGCCGGTGCAGGATCGAGTCGGTGAAGCCCGGTGCGACCTCCTCCATGCGGGCCACCACCCGGTCGGCGTAGGCCGCCAGCTCGGCCGTCTGCGGCTGGGTCGACCACTCGTGCGGGACCCACTGGGTGAACATCGAGATGACGTGGTGTCCCGCGGGCGCCAGCGAGTCGTCGAAGACCGAGGGGATGCAGATGTCGGCCATCGGCCGAGCGGACGCCTGGCCGCCGACCGCGTCCTGGAAGGCGTTCTCCAGCTCGTCCGCGGAGTCAGCGAGCACGATCGTTCCGCCGTGGACCTCGGCGTCGAAGCCCGGCTTGCTGGTGAACTCGGGCAGCCGGTCCACCGCGAGGTTCACCTTCACCACGCCGCTGCGGCTGCGCCACCGCTCGATGTCGTGGACGAAGTCGGGCGGGAGGGCCGCGCGGTCCACCAGCCGGAGGAAGGAGATCGCGGGGTGCGTCGTGGTCACGACGACCGGCGCGGTGAGCTCCTCGCCGGACCCGAGCACCACGCCGGTCGCGACGCCGCCCGCGGTGAGGATCTGGGCCACGCCGGCCGAGGTGCGGATCTCGGCGCCGAACGACCGCGCCGCCGAGGCCATGGCCTGGGTGACCCCGCCCATCCCACCGCGCGGGAAGCCCCAGGCGCCGGTCCGGCCGTCGCCCAGGTCACCGATGTGGTGGTGAGCCATGACGTAGGCCGTGCCGGCCGACCGGGGTCCGGCCCAGGTGCCGATGATGCCGCTCACGGACAGCAGGCCCTTGACCTCGTCGGAGGTGAAGAACTCGTCCAGCAGGTCGGAGATGCTCATCGTGAAGAGGCGGGTGGCCTCGACCGACCGCCGTACGTCGAGTCCCTTGAGGCGGCGCAGAAGCTTCAGCTGGCCGAGCAGGTCGGCGGGCCGCCGGGACCCCAGCCGCGGCGGGATGTCTCCGAGCAGCGGACCCAGCACGCGCGCGAGATCGGCCATCCAGGAGTCCCACGCCTCGATGGCGTCGGCGTCCTTGTCGGAGAACTTCGCGATCTGCTCGCGGCGGCGGGCCCGGTCGTCGGGCAGCTGCAGGTAGCGCCCGTCCGGGTAGGGCGCGAAGTAGGGACCCTGCGGGTAGACGTGGTAGCCGTGCTGGTCCAGCCGGAGATCGGCCACCAACGCCGGCGGCAGCAGGCTCACGACGTAGGACAGGGTCGTCACGGCGTAGTCGGGCCCGAACGGACGCTCGGTCACCGCCGCTCCCCCGACGACCTCCCGCGCCTCGCAGACGACGGTGCGCAGCCCGGCGCGGGCGAGGTAGGCCGCCGCCACCAGCCCGTTGTGGCCGCCACCGACCACGATCACGTCGTAGGAGCTCACCGCCCTAACCGCCCGAGACCGCGAGCTCGGCGTCCGCCTCGAGCTGCCCTCCGGACTGGTCGTCGAGCCAGCCCTCGGGCAGGGCCACCCGGCGCGGTGAGCCGAGCCGGCCCCGCGGCGCACCGACCACGGCGGCCGGGAACGGCTGCGTCCCGTCGAGCGTGTCGAGCAGCGCGTCGAGCTCGGCGCGGGTGGACACCAGGCCGAGCGCCTGGCGGGTCGCGCCGCCGACCGCGAACCCCTTGAGATACCAGGACACGTGCTTGCGGAACTCGCGCAGGCCCTTGTCCTCGCCCATCCAGTCGGCCATCAACCCGGCGTGGCGGCGCATCACCTCTGCCACCTCGGCCAGGCCGGGGTCGGGCACCGCCGGGCGCCCCTCGAAGGCGCGCTGGATCGCGCCGAACAGCCAGGGCCGGCCGAGGCAGCCGCGCCCGACCACCACGCCGTCGCAGCCGGTCTCGCGCATCATCCGCAGGGCGTCGCCGGCCTCCCAGATGTCGCCGTTGCCGAGCACCGGCACGTCGGTGACGTGCTCCTTGAGCCGGGCCACCGCTGACCAGTCGGCCTGGCCCGAGTAGGCCTGCGCGGCCGTGCGCGCGTGCAGGGCGACCGCCGCGACGCCCTCGTCCGCCGCGATCCGGCCGGCGTCGAGGTAGGTCAGGTGCTCGTCGTCGATGCCCATGCGCATCTTCATCGTGACCGGCACCGGCCCCGCGGAGCGGACCGCGGCCCGCAGGACTGCCCGCAGCAGGTCGCGCTTCCAGGGCAGGGCGGCACCACCGCCGCGACGGGTCACCTTGGGGACCGGGCAGCCGAAGTTGAGGTCGACGTGGTCGACCCGCCCCTCGGCGACCAGCATCGTGACGGCCTCGCCGACGTAGTGCGCGTCCACGCCGTACAGCTGGAGGCTGCGCGGGGTCTCGCCGGGACCGAACTCGATCATGCGCATGGTCTCGGGGTCACGCTCGACGAGCGCGCGGGTGGTGATCATCTCGCTGACGAACAGGCCGCCGCCGAAGTCGCGGCAGAGCCGCCGGAACGGCGAGTCGGTGATGCCCGCCATCGGGGCGAGCACGACCGGCGGCCACACGGCGTACGGCCCGATCCTCAGCTCGTGCATGCCCCCATCGTCTCAACTGCGGACGCCGGCGGCGAACCGGACGGGTGGCTCAGCGGCTGACGGCGGTGCGCAGGACCTCGGAGAGCCGGTCGAGGTTGGGCTTGTCGGCCGAGGGCGCGGTGGCCAGGATGAGCAGGCCCACGCGGGAGCCGTACTGCACGACCATCTCCGACCAGAGCCACGGGGTGGCACCGACGCCGTACTCGCGACGGCGGTCCAGGACGGTGCGGGCGCCGAGGCGGACCGGCTCCACCACCACGGTCAGCGGGTCGTCCTTGCCCACCTTCTTCGACGGCGCGTAGCACGCGCGCGCGATCTTGGCCATGCCGCCGACGAACGCGGCCGCCTTGGCCGTGCTGCCGTAGTCGAGCACGAGCGCCACGCCCGGCGCGTCTCCGGGCCCGCGGTAGGTGGCCTCCAGCGCGTGCTTCGGCACCGGGAGCACCGGCGCCGAGGTCATCCCCACGCAGCCCAGCGGAACCACGGCCTGCACGACCTCGGCGGCGCCGCGCTCGCGCACCCACGCGCCGTTGCCGGCGTAGCCCTCGGCCACGTCACCCGGGTCGACGAACTGCTCCCAGCCGCGACCGAGGTCGGCGGGCTTGGGGACGCTGCGCTCACCGAGCTTCCCGGCGGTCTTCGCCGGGATGACGAGACCGGCCGCGTCCGTCGCGCCGGCCTTGGTGGTCGGCTTGACGGCGGGCGGGGGCGTCTCCGGTACGACGGGCACGGTCGCCGGCGTCGCTGGTCACCGACGGTGCCGAGCGAGCCTGGTTGACCGGCTCGGCCTGCCCGCAGCCGGCGAGCAAGAGGACAGCGCCGTCAGACGCGGCAACGACCGGGACCAGTCGGACCACAGCGGCAGGTGTGGCCGTGGACCACGGGTCAACCTCCGTTTGCGGAGAAGTGCTGGTAGTCGGGGTGCGACCAGCGAGCACCCCAGGGCCAGCCCTCCGTGCGCATGGCCTTGGCGATCACGCCGGAGGACACGATCATGCCCTTGCGCACATTACGGCGGTTGAGGTAGGTCTCCGACCCGGACGGGTAGACGCGGCTGGCGGTCACGTACGGGTTCTCGACGGTGTTGATGTCGATCGCGTGCCCGTAGGAGTGCTGGGAGAGCCGGTAGGGGTTGCCGGTCACCTTGCGGCAGTTGAAGGCCGAGGTGTTGTCGGCGGCCATCGACGTGACGTCGCTGCCCTTGTAGACGTCGACGAGGCGCATCTTGCGGATCGGGAACTTGGCGCTGAAGGCCTTGTAGAAGACGCGCTGCATGTCGTCGGCCGCGCTGGTGCGCAGGACGATGTCGCCCATCCGCGGCACACCGGCCCAGTCGTAGTAGGGCATCTTCACCCGGCGCAGCCCGGTCGGGCCGACGGGGCAGCCGGAGCGGTAGGTGTAGGGCATCTGGGCCGCGGTGACCCGCAGGACCGACGGCTGCCAGGTGCCGCGTGACGACGACGCGCCCGTGCTCCTGTACGCAGCGTGATGTCGCCGCCTGCGAACCTGTTCCGGCGGCCGCCGGTGACGGCGTACTCGCTCGGTCGTCGGCAGGCCGAGGTAGGAGCGCGCGCCGCCGATCGCGAGGTACTTCGTGCAGGATCGCGCCGTAGACCGCGCGCGCGCCGGTCGCCGTGGACCAGTAGATGCGGCCGCCGGCGAACTGCTGACAGCGACTGCCCGCGACGCCGGCGGCGCCCTCGTCGCCGGTCGGCATGCCGAGGGCGCCGGCGCTGGCACCGCAGGGCGACGATAGGTCGGCGAGGATCGGGCCGCGGACGATCCGGGCACCGACGCGGTCGAGCGGTAGATGTGCCCGCCCTGGAAGACGGTCCTGGTGCCGCCGGTCACGGCCGTCTCGTCCTCGGTCGGCAGCTGGAGGGCACCGGTCGGTCCGCCGGCGCTGAGGTACTTGGTCAGCACCGCGCCCTGCAGCGCGTGCGCGCCGGTCGCTGCCGAGGAGTAGATGCGGCCGCCGGTGAACGCCTGGACCTCGGCGTCGGGAACACCGGCCGGCTCGGCCGCGGCGGTCGGGAAGGCGAGCGTGCCGCCGGGACCGCCGGCGGCGAGGTAGCGGTCACGGACCGCGCCGCGGACGTCCCAGGCACCGGTCGCCTCGGACCAGAAGATGCTGCCGTTGGCGAAGTCCTGGGCGCGGCCGCCGGGCACGTCGTACGGGGTGTTCTTGGGCGGCGGCAGCTTGGCGCCCAGCGGGCCGCTCTCCCGGCCCAGGGCCGTCCAGCGGGCCTCGATCTCGGTGTCGCCCGGCTTGGTGGCGGCGCTCGCCGCGGCGGGCAGGACGAAGATGCCGATCGCGACTGCCACCGGCAGCGCGACCACGCGCAGGAACCTTGAGCTCACGACGAACATCACCCCTGAGTAGCCATCGGCTCAACTGAGGGTATTCCTGAACGGCAGACTTCAGGGGATTGGGGGTGGATTGTCTTGTGTCGAAATGTCAGGCGCCGACAATGCCGAACGGTCAGGCGCCGACCAGGCGCTGGGCCAGCCACCCGGCCACGGCGTCCAGCCCGACCCGCTCCTGGCGCATCGTGTCGCGCTCGCGGATGGTCACCGCCTGGTCCTCCAGGGTGTCGAAGTCGACCGTGACGGCGTACGGCGTGCCGATCTCGTCCTGGCGCCGGTAGCGGCGGCCGATGGCGCCGGCGTCGTCGAAGTCGACGTTCCAGCTCGTGCGCAGGGTGGCCGCCAGGTCGCGGGCCTTCGGGGTGAGGTCGGCGTTGCGCGACAGCGGCAGCACCGCGACCTTGACCGGAGCGAGCCGGGGGTCGAAGCGCATGACCGTCCGCTTCTCCATGACGCCCTTGGCGTTGGGGGCCTCGTCCTCGGTGTAGGCGTCGAGCAGGAACGCCAGGGTTGCCCGCGTCAGCCCGGCCGCCGGCTCCACGACGTACGGCGTCCAGCGCTCGCCCTTCTCCTGGTCGAAGTAGGTGAGGTCGGCGCCGGAGTGCTTGGCGTGCGCCGTCAGGTCGAAGTCGGTGCGGTTGGCGATGCCCTCGAGCTCGTCGAACTCCTTGCCGCCGAAGTTGAACCGGTACTCGATGTCGACGGTGCGCTTGGAGTAGTGGGAGAGCTTCTCCTTCGGGTGCTCGTAGAACCGGAGGTTCTCCTCACGGATGCCGAGGCCGACGTACCAGTTCCACCGCTCCTGCAGCCAGTAGTCGTGCCACGTCTCGTCCGTGCCCGGCTCGACGAAGAACTCCATCTCCATCTGCTCGAACTCGCGGGTGCGGAAGATGAAGTTGCCGGGGGTGATCTCGTTGCGGAACGACTTCCCGGTCTGCGCGATGCCGAACGGCGGCTTGCGCCGCGACGAGGTCATCACGTTGAGGAAGTTGACGAAAATCCCTTGTGCCGTCTCGGGTCGCAGGTAGTGCAGCCCCTCCTCCGAGTCCACCGGGCCGAGGTAGGTCTTGAGCAGCCCGCTGAACTGGCGGGGCGGGGTGAACGCGCCCTTCACCCCGCAGTTCGGGCAGTTGATGTCGGCCAGGCCGTTGGCCGGCGGGCGGTCGTGCTTCTGCTCGTAGGCCTCGACGAGGTGGTCGGCCCGGAAGCGCTTGTGGCAGGACTGGCACTCCGACAGCGGGTCGCTGAAGGTGTCGACGTGGCCCGAGGCGACCCACACGTCGCGCGCCAGGATGACCGCGGAGTCCAGCCCCACCACGTCGTCGCGGCTCTGCACCATGGACTTCCACCACTGGCGGCGGATGTTCTCCTTGAGCTCCACGCCCAGGGGGCCGTAGTCCCAGGCGGACCGGGTGCCGCCGTAGATCTCGCTGCTCGGGTAGACGAACCCTCGGCGCTTGCTGAGGCTGACGATGGTGTCGTTGCGCGCGGAGTCGTTCTTTCCCTTGCTGGCCACGGTTGGCTCCATCCGGCTGGCGGTCGGCGGTGAGCTCCGAGCCTAACCCTCCGCGCCGCCGTAGCGGCGGTCGCGGCGGGCGTAGGTCTCGATCGCCTGCCACAGGTGGCGGCGGTCGACGTCCGGCCAGAGCACGTCGAGGAAGACCATCTCCGCGTAGGCCGACTGCCAGATCAGGAAGTTCGACGTGCGCTGCTCGCCCGAGGACCGCAGGAACAGGTCGACGTCGGGCAGGCCGGGCTCGTCGAGGTAGCGGGCGACGGTGCGCTCGTCCACCTTCGCCGGGTCCAGCCGGCCGGCGGCGACGTCGCGGGCGATCCCGGCGGCGGCATCGGCGATCTCGGCCCGGCCCCCGTAGTTCACGCAGAACTGCAGGGTCAGGGTGGAGTTGCCCGCCGTACGGCGCTCCGCCTCCTCGAGCTCGTCGATGACGCTGCGCCAGAGCCGCCGCCGCCGGCCGGCCCAGCGCACCCGCACGCCCATCGCGTCCAGCTCGTCGCGCCGGCGCCGGATGACCTCGCGGTTGAAGCCCATGAGGAAGCGCACCTCGTCGGGCGAGCGCTTCCAGTTCTCGGTGGAGAAGGCGTAGGCCGAGACGGTGTCGACGCCGATCTCGATGGCGCCGTGGATGACGTCGAGCAGCGCCGCCTCGCCCGCCTCGTGGCCCTTGGTCCGGGGCAGCCCGCGCTGCTTGGCCCAGCGGCCGTTGCCGTCCATGACGATCGCGACGTGCCGCGGCACCAGCTCGGGCGGGATCTCGGGCGGTCTGGCTCCCGACGGGTGCGGCGGCGGGGGCTGCACCGGCGTACGACGGGCCACGCCCGCGACCCTACCTGGCCGTGCGATCAGGTGCGGTCGACCAGCGGCAGCGACCGCAGCCCGCGCTCGAGATGCCACTGCAGGTACGCCGAGGTCATCCCGCTCGCCTCGCGCCGGTGCCGGGCGTCGCTGCGGTCGACGGTGGCCCAGTCACCGGTCAGCAGCGCGGCGAGCAGGGCGAGGGTCTCGGGGGCGGGCGTGACCGATCCGGGCGGGCGGCAGCTGGCGCAGACGACTCCGCCGGCCGGGACGTTGAAGAACGCGTGCGGCCCGGCCCGGCCGCAGCGGGCGCACTCGTCGAAGGACGCGGCGTAGCCGGCCACGGCAAGCGACCGCAGGAGGAACGCGTCGAGGACCGAGCTGGATGCATGCTCCCCCTCGGCGAGGATCCGCAGGCCGCCGACGAGCAGCAGGAACTGCTGGACCGCCGGCTCCTTCTCCTCGGCGGTGAGGCGCTCCGCGGTCTCGAGCATCGCCGTCCCGGCGGTGTAGCGGCCGTAGTCGACGGAGAGCCGGTCGGCGTGGCTCGCGATCGTCTCGGCCTGCTGCACGATGTCCAGCGAGCGCCCGGCGTAGAGCTGCAGGTCGACGTGGGTGAACGGCTCCAGCCGCCCGCCGAACTTCGACCGGGTCCGGCGGACTCCCTTCGCGACGGCCCGCACCCGGCCGTTCTCCCGGGTCAGCAGGGTGATGATGCGGTCGGCCTCCCCCAGCTTCTGGGTCCGCAGGACCACACCCTCGTCGCGATAGAGGTGCACCTCCTCATTGTGCTGCAGCGAGGGCGGCGCCGGTCACATCCCGTCGACGAGTCGGCCGGTGCGTTGGCGCAGGAAGGTCTCGGTGCCGCTCTTGTCGATCACCAGCGTGCCCACCGTCGCGGGTCCCGGCAGGAACCTGATGCCCTTGGCCGGCCCCTTGCGGTCGGTGTTCCAGAGCTTGTGCGGGTTGGTGCGGGCCCCCTGGAACTCCTTCAGCGTCAGCTCGATGCGGTCGGCGAAGACCCGGCCGACGAGGTAGTTCGCCTGCCCCCACGTCGCCAGCGCCCCGTGCACGATCTGGACGACCCCGTCCTGGGTCAGCGTCGTCATGTCGTGCATCTCGCCGGCGAGGTAGAGGTCGACATCGTGACGGTCGAGCAGCCGCCAGAACTCGGAGTCGTCACCGCCGTCCATCGTCAGGTCCGAGGAGTGCCGGGACCGCACCGGTCCGAGCACGGGCGTGTGACCCTGCACGATGATGTTCTCGCACGCCGTTGCGGCGCGCGCGAGTGAGCAGGCGGTCGAGCCACCGGAGCTGGCCGTCCGCGACGGTGACGTCGACGCCGTCCTTGCCCAGGCGGAAGACGTCGACGGTGACGAAGAGGGTGTTGGCGATGCGCACCGCGTAGGCGGTGTCCTCGTAGGCGGTGCCCACCGGCCGCATGCGATAGCGGTGACCGCCGGTCGCGGTGCGGGTGAATGCGTCCGCCCACGCCTTCTTGAACGTGGGCACGGCGGCGAGCTCGAACGAGCCCGACGGCCAGGGGTTGTCGCCGATCTCGTGGTCGCCCACGGCAGGGAGGGCCCGAAGACCGCGTTCCGTGAAGCGGTTCGCCCAGGCGGTGTAGTAGAGATCGCCGGCATTGGTGACCGCGGCCAGCTGCTCCTCGCGCGTCCCCACCGGACCGAAGATGCCGGTCGCAGGAGCGACGTCGATGCCCCAGTGGCCGTCGACGAGGTCGCCGGCAACGAGCACCGCGGCGGGCTTCTCGGCCTGCACCTCGTCGAGGATGACGTCCAGGGCGCGGGTCCAGGACGCGTTGATGCTGGTGGGGTCACCCGGGTCCCAGCCCTGCCCGGCGCGCAGCCGGGTGTCGCCCACGTCGGTGTTGATGAAGTCGGGCATCGACACGAAGGTGAAGAGCGGCTCCTCGCCGGTCGTGCGCGATCGGCACAGCCGGAGCCCCCGGGACCGCCGCCACCGAGACCGGGTCGATGTCGCTCGGGGTGGTGACCAGCCACGCGGTCAGGCCGAGCACGGCGGCGAGTCCGGAGGCCAGCCAGACGGTGGCGGGCAGCCGGAGATCCCCCCGCGTTGAAGCTCATGCTGCATGACAGCACGGCGGCACGGCCGGAGCCGCCAACTTGACCAAACGGATTCCTGGCGCGTCAGCCCTGCTCGGCCCGGTTCACCGCCGACACGACAGCCTTCAGGGACGCGGTGACGATGTTGGAGTCCACGCCCACGCCCCAGAGGATCCGGTCGCCCACGGCGCACTCGAGGTACGCCGCGGCCCGGGCGTCGCCGCCGGAGGACAGGGCGTGCTCGACGTAGTCGAGAACGCGGACCTCGAAGCCGATCCGCCCCAGCGCGTCGACGAACGCCGCGATCGGGCCGGTGCCCCGTCCCAGCAGCTCGGTGCGTTCGCCGCGCACCCGCACGGCGACGGTGAGCTCGTCGTCGACGCCCTCCGCGGAAGACGTGTGGTGCTCGTCCAGTGCCAGGGGTGTACCGGCGCGGCGAGGTACTCCGTCTCGAAGGCCTCCCACATCTGCGCCGGGCGAGACCTCTCCCCCGTCGGCGTCGGTGCGGGCCTGGATGACCTGGGAGAACTCGATCTGCAGGCGACGGGGCAGCTCCAGCGCGTGCTCGGTCTTCATGATGTAGGCCACCCCGCCCTTGCCGGACTGGGAGTTGACCCGGATCACGGCCTCGTAGGAGCGGCCGACGTCGCGCGGGTCGATGGGCAGGTAGGGAACGGCCCACTCGTGCTCGTCGACCGGGTGCCCGGCAGCGGCGGCGTCGCGCTCCATCGCCTCCAGGCCCTTCTTGATGGCGTCCTGGTGGGAACCCGAGAAGGCGGTGAACACCAGGTCGCCGCCGTACGGGTGTCGCTCGTGCACCCCGATCTGGTTGCAGTACTCGACCGTGCGCCGGACGTCGTCGATGTCGGAGAAGTTGATCTGCGGGTCGATGCCCTGGGAGAACAGGTTCAGCCCCAGGGTGACCAGGCAGACGTTCCCGGTGCGCTCGCCGTTGCCGAACAGGCACCCCTCGATCCGGTCTGCCCCGGCCATGTAGCCCAGCTCGGCGGCCGCGACCGCCGTACCGCGGTCGTTGTGCGGGTGCAGCGAGAGCACGACCGAGTCGCGGTGCGCGAGGTTGCGGTGCATCCACTCGATCGAGTCGGCGTAGACGTTGGGCGTCGCCATCTCGACGGTTGCCGGCAGGTTGATGATGGTCTTGCGGTCGGGACTGGGCTTCCACACGTCGTTGACCGCGTTGCAGACCTCGACGGCGAAGTCGAGCTCGGTTCCCGTGTAGGACTCCGGGGAGTACTCGAAGTAGACCTCGGTCTCGCGCACCGTGTCGGTGAGCTTCTGGCACAGCTTCGCGCCCTGCACCGCGATGTCGACGATGCCCTCACGGGGCAGTCCGAACACGACGCGTCGCTGCAACGTCGAGGTCGAGTTGTAGAGGTGGACGACCGCCTGCTTCGCTCCCTTGATCGACTCGAAGGTCCGCTCGATCTGGGTGTCGCGGGCCTGGGTGAGCACCTGGATCACGACGTCGTCGGGCACCAGGTCCTCTTCGACGAGGACGCGGACGAAGTCGAAGTCGGTCTGCGACGCGGCCGGGAAGCCGACCTCGATCTCCTTGTAGCCCATCCGCACCAGCAGCTCGAACATGCGGCGCTTGCGGGCGGGGCTCATCGGGTCGATCAGGGCCTGGTTGCCGTCGCGCAGGTCGACGGCGCACCACTGCGGCGCGCGCGTGATGGTGGTTGTCGGCCAGGTGCGGTCGGGCAGGTCGATCGGAGTGAAGGCGCGGTAGCGAGAAATGGGCATCGCGGAGGGCTGTTGTTCGTTGTGCACGGTCATCACCTGTCAGCAGCGGGTGGGTGCGGCCAGAGACGGCTCACTCCGCGACGAGGGGACCGGCCTAGGAGAGGTCCTCGTCGCGGCTACGAAGGAGCAGGCCGCTGCGCACGGGTCGACTGTACGCCGAGTGGGCGCCCGATGTCCGTCGTACGGGCGAAACGTCCGTATCCCGGACGCCGGCCCGGCTCCGGCAATTCGGGTGACTGTGCAATTCGGGTGACAAGGCCGCCCGGGCTGGACAGCCTTGACTCTCGTGGACATCACCCCGGTCGACCCGGAGTCGCTGGAGCAGCTGCGCGCCTTTCAGGACGTCACCGACGCGGTGTTCGCCGCCGACGTCCCGGATCTGCCGCCCAGCCCGTTCGAGGAGCTGGTCGCGGCCGCCCGCACCCCGCAGACCTCGGTCCGGGAGTCGCGCTGGCTCCTGCACGACGAGGGGGCGGCGGTGGGGGTCGCGCGGGCGTCCTTCTTCCTCCGGGACAACACCGACCAGTGTGCGCGTGATGGTCGCGGTGCACCCGGAGCACCGGCGGCGAGGCTACGGCCGCGCGCTGTTCGACTTCCTCGTCGAGCAGGCGAGGCTCGAGGGCCGCGCTGCGGATGCTCACCGAGATCGCGGAACCGCTCGTCGACGGCGACTCCGCGCCAGGACCTGCCTTCGCGACCGGGCTGGGGGCGACCCGGGCACTGGACGAGATCCGTCGCATGCTGGACCTCGACGCACCTCGACGAGGCACGGCTGGACGCTCTGGAGGCGGAGGCCCGGTCGCGCAGCGCCGGCTACGAGACGGTGTCCTGGATCGGGCCAACGCCCGATGACCTCGTCGACGACTACGCCCAGCTGATGGCGCAGATGTCGGTGGACGCACCGATGGGTGAGCTCGACTGGGAGCCGGAGGCGTGGGATGCGGGCCGGGTCCGTGAGCAGGAGCGCTGACGAGCGAGCAGCGGCGCACCCGGCTGATGACGGCGGTGCGCCATGAGGAGTCCGGACGGTTGGTCGGCGTTCAGCGCCATCGGGGTGTCGCAAGCTCCAGTCCGACCCGGCGTACCAGTGGGACACGATCGTGCTGCGGGAGCACCGGGGTCACCGGCTGGGCATGCTGGCCAAGGTCGTCAACACCCGGCTGCTGCTCAAGGAGGTGCCCGAGGCGCGCCGGATCGTGACGTGGAACGCGGAGTCCAACGCGCACATGGTTGCCATCAACGACGTCCTCGGGTTCCGGCCGGTCGAGCGCCTGGCCGAGTGGGTCTACGAGATCCCGCAGCCGTGACCAGGTCACTGCGCGTCGTCGAGCTGACCTCGTCGGACCAGGCCGCGCTCCGGGACGGCTTCGAGCTGCGACGCACTGGTCCAGGAGCACGACCTGCCGGGCGACATGCCGCACAGCTGGCGGTCCTTCTCGTCCCGGCCGGACTGGCCGTATCCCGGTTCCGACGAGTCGATGCGCGTCGTTCTACGACGGCTCTGCGGCCGTCGCGTGGTGTGGGCTCTACCTGCAGCAGAACGACAACCTCGATGTCGCCCAGCTGGAGATCGACGTCCACCCCGACCACCGAGGCCGCGGCATCGGCCGGCAGGTGCTGGAGCAGCTGACTCCCGAGCTGCGCGCGGCTGGTCGCACGCGGTTCCTCTTCGAGTGCGCCCTCGGCGGGCCGGGCGAGCGGTTCCTGCGCGCCGCGGGGGCCCGGTGCGTCATCGCCGACACCGAGCGTCGCCTCGTCGTACGCGACGTCGATGCCGCCCACCACGACGCGATGCTCGACGAGGCCCGTCGCGCGTCGGCCGACTACGACCTCGTGACCTGGGTCGGCGCGACACCCGACGGACCTGCTCGAGGACGCCGCCGTGCTGCACGCCCGGATGTCCACCGACCCGCCGCTGGACGACCTGTCGTGGGAGCCGGAGACCTACGACGCGGCCCGGGTCGTCGCGCGTGACCGGATGATGGCCGCGCACGGGATGCACGTCTATGCGGCGGCCGCTCGACATCGCGAGACCGGGACGGCGGTCGGGATCACCACGCTGGTCGTCTTCTCCGACGTCCCGGGCTTCGGCGACCAGTGGGAGACGATCGTGCTGCCGGAGCACCGCGGGCACCGCCTCGGCGCCCTGCTCAAGGTCGCCAACCTGCGGCAAGCCGTGCAGCACGAGCCCGCAGCTCGAGGCGGTGCACACCTGGAACGCCGACTCCAACGCCCCGATGCTGGCGGTCAACGTGGCGATGGGCTTCACGCCGCTGCGCGAGTGGGGCGAGTGGGAGCTCGCGACGTAGTCCGGTGGGCGAGGACGCCGTCAGTTGCCGGCCAGCCGGGCGAGCGCCTCGCGGCGGCTGTGCACGGCTAGCTTGGCGAACACCGACTTCAGGTGGTCCTGCACCGTCCAGTCGGAGATGTGCAGGGTGCGCGCCACCTCGCGCGTGCCCAGGCCCGTGGGTCAGCGCCGCCACGACCGCGGTCTCGCGCTGCGTGAGCCCGTGCGCCCTGCACACCAGGGCGAACGTCTCGCCGGGCCGGCCGTTCTGATCGTCACCGCGATGTCCCCGTCGCGGTCACCGTCCAGCGGCGCCGCCTCGATGCTGATCCAGCGGCCATCGTCCATCGGCAGCAGCGCGTGTGCGTGCGCGAGGTCACCGCCGCGGGCCAGCGTGGCAGCGGGATAGATGACGGCCGGCAGCATCCCCCACATCGCGAACAGCTCGGCCAGCGGCAGCGCCGGCGATCCAGCGGGTTGCCGCCTCGGTGCGGCTGACCGGCCGCAGGTCACGGTCCAGAACCAGCACGCCCGGCGGGTCCGTCGGGCCTGGCCCTGCCCGGCGTACGCCGATGACCGACCGCCGCATCACCACCGCCATCGAGGGGCCGGCGGCGGCGAGAAGGTCGAGGTCGTCGTCGGAGAACGGCCGCTCGGACGCGTCCCGGTAGGCCTCGATCCAGCCCCAGCAGCCGGATGCGTCACGGCAGGCGACGGCGGCGAAGTCTCCGATGCCGACCGGCCGCAACACCTCGTCCCACCGGGCTGACCTGGCCAGGTCGCCCCCGGTCTCCTCGCCCAGGCTGCTCGCCAGCCGGGGTCGCTGCGCCACATCGTGCTTGGCGGCGAAGTCGGCGCCGGAGTACTCCAGCTCGAGCGCCCGCGGCAGGCCAGGCCCGTAGTCGTGGTCAGCGATGCCGAGCCCCGGCAGCAGGGTCGCCGGGTCGGCGTGCGGAACGCACCATCGGTCGAAGCCGATGACGCGCTGCAGGTCCGCGATCACCTCGCGCTGGAGCGACTCGCAGTCCAGGCTCGACCGGCTGAGCCGCTGGATCCGCTCCCTGCAGCGGTCCCGGGCCAGCTGGGTCGCCACCGTCACGACGGTACGCCGGATCCCAGGTTTCTGGGATTGATCGCCGGAACCCGCGCGACGACCCTCGATCGCAGGGAGCGCGACCCGCTCGCCCGGAGCCGGAGCGCCTGCGGAATGAGGGGAATTGTCATGTCATTGCGTCGCATCATCGCGCGGCTCGGCGTCAGCTGTGGCCCTGCTCGGGTCGTTGCTGTCGGTCGCCGCAACGCCGGCCCAGGCCACGACGACCGTGCGCTACAAGGCTACCTACGTGGAGCCGGCCGGCGGACCCCAGCAGTCACCGTTCAGCTGCCCGCTCGGCACCACCTGCGGCAGCGCGAGCTTCAGCGGCCTTGGTCACGCCAGCGACCAGGTCGGCGAGTTCAACGCCTGCGGCATCGGCTGCCACGTGCGGACCGTGTGGTTCGACGACGGCTCGACGCTGGTGCTGCGGACTGTCGACCAGCCGGGCCCGTTCGCATTCACCTCACCCGGCAGCTCCGGCCAGAGCGGCTACAACGCCTTCGGTCTGCCGGGGAACCCGAAGTTCCTCGACATCGTCGAGACCGTCGTCGGGGGCACCGGTCGCTTCGCCGGAGCCACCGGCGGAGGCACCGGCACGGTGAAGATCGCCGGAGGGGTGGCGATCGGACACACATCCGGGAGCATCACCCTGCTCTGAACTGCGCAGCCATCGCAAGGCCACGATCATCGCTGAGTGTCATCGATCGCAACGCACTGGATGGGCGGCTCTGGATTACCATGGAGAAAGTCAATAGGTGCACCGTCATCCCTCCCTCCGATGATGCTGGAACCCACCCGATTCGGCCCAACGGAGACTGAAGGCGCCTACTTCGCTCTCGTCGGGCACTTTCCACCCGGTGAACCCGCGCCACCCGCTCACACCCATCCGACTACTGATGAGGCGTTCTATCTCGCCAGCGGGGAAGCCACGTTCCTGCTCGGGGACCGTGAGGTCCGGATGACGTCTGGCAGCCTCGTCTTCGTGCCGCGGGGAGTCGCGCACACCGTCTGGAACTCCGGTGATGACCCGGTGCGCGGGATCCTCGTCATCTCACCGGGCGACCGCGAGCACGTCGTTCTTCCGGTCGAGAACGGCTAGAACATGGTTCCGCTGCGCGAGGCTCTTGGTCTTGCTGCTCGCTCGCGGAGTGCAGGGGAATTCCCCGACGTGGCCGACTCTTGGGGGTGCGCATGTCGGAGTTCACGGTGTTCATGACCACGTTCCACGCAAAGAGCAGGCGAGGAGTGCACGACGTGGCGGATCACGAACCGCTAGAGCGCAACAAGATGGCAGCAACCGGCTTCTACGACCTCGTGTTCAACGAGTGCAAACCTGCTGAGGCGATCGAGACCTACACGGGCGACACCTACATTCAGCACAACCCAGAGGTCGGCGACGGCAAGCAGGCGTTCATCGACTACTTCGTCCACATGGCAGAGGAGTATCCCGGCAAGCGCGTGGACTTCAAGCGAATCTTCGCCGAGGGTGACCACGTGATCCTGCACTGCCATCAAGTATGGCCGGGAGATCACGAGTACGCGGGGATCGACATCTTCCGGTTCGACACGGACGGCAAGATCGTTGAGCACTGGGACGTGCTTCAAGTCATCCCAGATTCGGCGGCCAACGACAATGGCATGTTCTGACGTTGAGCGCCGTAACCGATCGGATCAACGGAGCGGTGGTAGGTGCGCTGGTGGGCGTGCTGTTAGTCGGGGCATGCGGCGGTGGCGAGGACGGGGAGTCCGAGAAGAGCGGGACATCGACCTCCCTGCCACGCAGTGAGCCGGTCTCGATCCTGACGAGCCTGGCCATCGCCGCGACGGAGGGCTCGGAACCGATCGCCACCGGAAAGGTCCTGGAGGGGTCCACCCTCGGGGGCTCGCCGCTCTGCGTTGGCGGGACATCCGCGATTCTCACGCGAACTCCGACCCCGCCGTGGAGCCCTACGGCCTGATAGCCCGGACGATCACCTGCCCGAACGGCACCCTGAAGATCGGCGTCACGCCGGAAACGGGGCAGAGCCAGACCCAGACGGGCTCGTGGACGCTCGTCAGCGGCACCGGCGCCTTCGACGGGCTGAGCGGGAGCGGGAAGATGGAAGTCACGTACGACCCCGAGGACGACGCGTCGGCTCGAGAGACGCTCACCGGGACAGTCACGGCCGAGTCCAGATGAGCCGGTGGTCACGGATTCGCGGCAACTGGCTGATCACCGCTGTGACCGGAGCCGCCGTAGGTGCATTGGTGGTTGCTACCGCCATTGCGACAGGAGCCATCGGATCGCCCGATGTATCGGCGGCCGACGAGGGCCGGCAGCTGCGGCAGATTGAAACGAACCGACTGCGGGCCCTGGTCAACAAGGACATGCGCACGGCGGATGCTCTGCACGCGTCGGACTTCCAAGT
The DNA here is from genome assembly GCA_963757295.1 of uncultured Actinomycetota bacterium. Lineage (GTDB taxonomy): Bacteria > Actinomycetota > Actinomycetes > JACCUZ01 > JACCUZ01 > JBDUAP01. The sequence continues at coordinate 60,370 of CAVWQZ010000004.1, forward strand.
GGTACCCCCGCAGGGGATTCCGCTTACTCGAGAGGAATACCTCGGTCGCGTCGAGTCCGACGACATCGACTACATCGTGTTCGAACCGACCTCGAAGATCGAGGTCAGGGTGTCCGGTGACGCCGCCGTCATGTGGTACATGTCCAACATCGACGTCTCTGTCGCAGGTGGCGCCCGGCGGGTCGCCCATGCGGCCTGGCATACGGCCTTCTACGAGAGGAAGGAAGGCCGCTGGCAGGCCGTGTGGGAGCAGGCAACAGCTATCGGCGGCTTTCCTCCGCAGGACTGACGTCCCGGACGCTCCAAGCACGCAGCACTGCGCCGCGTCAGGCTGAGTGCAGGGTCGCGTAGGCCTCGCCGGGGCCGAAGCCGGGCACGGCTCGGGACGGGTGGTGACGGTGGTGCCGAGCAGGGTTGTGGTGGTGACGGATCCGTCGGGGTGCAGGCGTGTGCGCACGAGGCCTCGGGTCTTGAGCTCGTGGTGGCGCCGGCAGCGTGGACACAGATTGGTGACGCAGGTGGGTCCGCGGGGCCAGGACTCGTCGTGGTCCAGGTCGCAGCGGGACTGCGAGGCGGGCGCAGTCATAGGAGGTGCAGCGCGGGTGCACGGCTCGGACGTGGTCGGTGATCGCCACCGTCGGCTCGTAGGACTCGGTCTGCAGTCGGGCAGGTCCGGCAGGGCGTCGCGGACTTGGCCGATGAGGAGGTCGCGGGTCCAGCCACCCGGCGGTGCCTTGGGCAGGCGGAGGGTGCGCTGCAGGACACCGTCGCCGTCGACGAGCAGGACGCGGGTGGCGGCGCCGGCGTCGATCTCGTCGCGGGCCAGCGCGGCGGCGGAGTGCGGGTCGATGGGGGCGGGTGCGCCGAGGCCGCGCAGCTCACCGGGGGCGTCCTTGGCGGGGCCGTCGCCGAAGAGGGTGTCGGCGTGCAGCACGATCCCGACCTCGCGGTCGCGGCGGGGGCTCATCCAGGGCAGCTCGTTGCCGTCGGCGACCCGGCGGAACAGGTCCATCACCGCGTCGGCGCGGCGCTGGTCCATGCTCAACGGCTCCCCGTCCGGGCCGACGGTCGGCCAGGCGTGGGCGAGGTCGGTGATCACCCGGTCCGGCGAACGCGATGTCGGTGTCGCGGCCATCGATCTGCGATCACCCCGGTGCCGTCCCCGGCCGCCCACGCCCGCACCAGCCGGCACCGGATCGCGGACTCCCGCCGCCGCCGGGCCGAGTCCGGGTCGACCGTGATCACCGCGCGCTGGACCCGGGCCCGCCACGCCCGCGGCGACGGCCCGTCCCACGGCCCGTTCCCCACCGCCGGCAGGAGCAGCGGCCTGCACCTGGCGGGCGTGCGCGTCGTCGAGGACCTCGGTCGCCTCCGCGAGCAGCCTGGCCCGGGTCAGGTCCAGGCGGCCGGACTCGAGCATCGCCAGCGTCTCCGGCAGCACCCGGACCAGCCGGGTGGCCAGCAGCTGCAGGCTCTCGGCGTGGCCCTTGCCGATGCCCAGCGCCATCATCAGCTCGCCGGTGACCGCCGACATCACCAGCTCGGTGTCCGACGCCGCGCCCGGCACCCGACCACCCAGAGCCAGGAAGGCCCGGGTCTCGCGGGTGACCCGCTCCGCGATCGCCACCACCCGCCGCAGCCGCTTCGCCTCCGCCGCGGCCAGCGCCCGCGCGTCCGCCCGCAGCGCCAGCACGTCCGGATCCAGACCCTCCGCGACCAGCAGCCCGTCACCGTCACCGCTGCCGGCGCACGCACGCGCTGCCGCGTCGCGACGGCGACCATCGCGAGCGCCGTCCGACGGCGATGGCGCCGTCGCGACGGCTGCCGGTCGCGGCGGTGCTTGCCGCCGCGCCCGGAGCCTCGGTTGTGGTGCTTGGCCATGACAGAAACCTAGAGGCCACCACCGACAGTTCCGCCGACAGAACCGGCCCGGAACCCCTTTATCCACAAAGGATTTTCAACTTTTTCCAAACCGTTACCGAGTGTGCGTCGACGGTCTGTCCTCAGAAGCCGAGCCGGCGCAGCTGCCGCGGGTCGCGCTGCCAGTCCTTGGCCACCGTGACATGCAGGTCGAGGAACACCGGCGTCCCCAGCAGCGCCTCGATCCCCCGGCGCGCCTCGGTGCCGATCTCGCGCAGTCGCGCGCCCTTCGGCCCCAGCACGATCGCCTTCTGGCTGTCCCGCTCGACATAGAGGAAGGCATGGATGTCGAGCATCGGCCGGTCGGCGGGCCTGTCCTCGCGGGGAAGCATCTCCTCCACGATGACCGCGATCGAGTGCGGCAGCTCGTCGCGCACCTTCTCCAGCGCTGCCTCGCGGATCAGCTCGGCGACCATGACCTGCTCCGGCTCGTCGGTGAGCTCACCCGCGGGATAGAGCGGCGGTGACTCGGGCAGCAGGGCCGCGAGCAAGCCGGCCAGCAGCTCGACCTGCTCGCCGGCCACCGCGGACACCGGCACCACCTCGGCCCACTCCAGCCCGGACTGCTCTCCGAGGCGGCTCACCGCCATCAGCTGCTCGGCCACCCGCTCCCGGCCCACCCGGTCGGTCTTGGTGACGATCGCAACCTTGGGGGTCCGGCTGACCTGCGCCAGCTCGCGGGCGATGAAGCGGTCACCAGTGCCGATCGGCTCGTCCGCCGGCACGCAGAACCCGATCACGTCGACCTCGGACCACGCGTTGCGGACCTCGCTGTTCAGCCGCTCGCCGAGTGCCGTGCGCGGCCGGTGCAGACCGGGGGTGTCCAGCAGGACGAGCTGCGCCTCGGGCCGGTGCACGATGCCGCGCACCACCCGTCGCGTCGTCTGCGGCTTGCTCGACGTGATGGCGACCTTCTCGCCCACCATCGCGTTCGTCAGCGTCGACTTGCCGACGTTGGGGCGTCCGACGAAGCAGGCGAACCCCGCCCGATGCCCGGCCGTCGCTCACCGCGTGACCGCGGGATCAGACGAGACCCCGAAGTCCGGTGTGTCCAGCGGTTCCGCGTTCGCCCGCGAGGTACTTGCCCACCACGTTGACGATGGCGACGATCGGGACGGCGATCAGCGCACCGAAGATCCCGGCGATCAGGGTGCCGGCGGCGATGGCGAGTACGACGGCGAGCGGGTGAACCCGGACCAGCTTCCCCATCAGGAACGGCTGCAGGACGTGGCTCTCGATCTGCTGTACGGCGATCACGCCGGCCAGCATGAGCAGGGCCACCACGGGACCACCGTCCACCAGGGCGACAGCCACGGCCGCGATGCCACTGATGGTGGCGCCGACGACGGGGATGAATGCGCCGAGGAAGACCAGCACCACGATGGGTGCCACAAAGGGCACTCCCAGGATGAGTGCGACCAGGCCGATCCCGAGAGCGTCGACGGCCGCGATGACGGCGCGTCGCCCGCACGTACGACGTCAGGACCGCCCAGGCACGCTCGCCGCTCCCGTGGACCCGGTCCCGGGCCCGCGCAGGGAACAGGCCCACCAGCCACGTCCAGATGCGTCGACCGTCGTAGGTGAAGAAGATCGTCGAGAAGAGGGCGATGAAGATGCCGGCCACGAGATGGCCCGCCGTGGTCCCGACGGCGACCAGCGTGCCGCCGACATTGCTGTCGGTGCCGCCCACGCCTTCGCGGACCCGGTCGAAGAAGTCCTTGAGCTCCGCGCGTGACAGGCCGAGATCGGCGAGGTACTTCTCCAGCTTGACCAGGCTCGAGTCGAACGACGTGCGCAGGTCACCGAAGCCGGACGACAGCTGGGTGGCCACCAGCGTCACGACCGCGACCAGGGCGACGAGTCCCGTCACGATGACCAGCATCGTGGCCACCGACCGCGGCATCCATCGCTGCAACCGGTCCACGATCGGCGACGCCACGGCGCACAGCAGCAGCCCGACGATGACCGGCACGATCACCACCGAGAGGTGGGCGAGCAGCCGCAGCACGACGTAGCCGAAGGCGGCGACGACCAGCAGCCGCCAGGACCACGCGGCAACGAAGCGCAACAGGAACGGGACCGCCACGCCGTCCGGCGGTCCGGGAGGTGGGGCAACGACCACCGGGGGTACGTCGGGTGGCCGGCCGCGGCCGGCGACGGACGCGGATCATGGCGCGACGTCGACAGAGGGGCGTACGCCGTCAGCGTCGGCGATCAGGACCTTCGTCACCGAGACATCGGCAAGCACTGCGCGGTCAGCCTCTCGCAGCTCCTGCAGCGCTCCCACGACGGCGACGGCCTCGAGCGTCTGCGCGCCGCTGGACACCGCGGCTGCGACGGCCGCCTGGACCGCGCTCAGCTGCAGCGATGACAGGTCCACGGTGGCCGCGACGTAGGTGCGGCCCATCTCGTCGCGCACCGCGGCGCCCTCAGCGGCTCCGAGCCGCGCCCGGGCCGACCGCGCCAGCGTGACCAGCTTCGCGTCCTCGGCCGGCAGGCTCCCGGCAGCGTCGTCGGACTGCTCAGGCATCGGCGCGTTCCGCCGGTTCGAGCTCCTCGGTCGGCTCGGCGGGCGGCTCCGGCCGCTCGTCGCCGTCGACCCGGCGCACGAGCACGGTGCCGATGCGGTTGCGGCGGCCGTGCGCGGTCTCGGCCGTCAGCTCCAGACCGTCGACGACAGCGCGCGCGCCCGGGATCGGCACGCGGCCGAGGTGCTTGGCCAGCAAGCCGCCCACGGTGTCCACGTCGTCGTCGTCGAGGTCGATCTTCATCAGCTCGGCCAGCTCGTCGACGTGCAGGCGGGTGCTCACCCGGAACGAGCCGTCCTCGAGCTCCTCGACGAGCGACTGCTCCACGTCGTACTCGTCGGTGATCTCGCCGACGATCTCCTCGATGACGTCCTCGATCGTCACCAGGCCGGCGGTGCCGCCGTACTCGTCGATCACGATCGCGATGTGGGTCTGCTGCGCCTGCATCTCGCGCAGCAGCTCGTCCACCGGCTTGCTCTCCGGCACGAAGGTGGCGGGCCGCATCACCGACTCGACCAGCTCCGCCGACTCGCTGTCGCGGTAGTCGTGGGTGCGGCGGATCAGGTCCTTGAGGTAGACCACGCCGACGACGTCGTCGGAGCCGTCGCCGACGACCGGGATGCGGCTGAACCCGCTGCGCAGGGCGAGGGAGAGCGCCTGCCGCAGCGTCTTGTGCCGCTCGACGAACACCACGTCGGTGCGCGGCACCATCACCTCACGGACCATCGTGTCGCCGAGCTCGAAGACGGAGTGGATCATCACCCGCTCGCGGTCCTCGATGAGCTTGTTCTCCTGGGCCAGGTCGACCAGGTCGCGCAGCTCGGCCTCGGATGCGAACGGCCCGTCCCGGAAGCCCTTGCCCGGCGTCAGCGCGTTGCCGACCAGGATCAGCAGCTGGGGCAGCGGGCCGAGCACGCGCGCCAGCGGGTAGACGAAGCGGGCGGCAACGAGGGCGACTGACGGTGCGTGCTGACGCCCCAGGGTCCGCGGCGACACCCCCACCGCGACGTAGGACACGACGATCATCGAGACGCTGGCCACCAGGATGGCCTGCCAGAGGCGGTCGAAGCGGGCGAGGGCGACCGTCGTCACGAGCACCGTCGCGAGCAGCTCGCAGCTGACCCTGAGCAGGGTGAGCAGGTTGAGATAGCGAGCCGGGTCGGCCACGACCTGGGCCAGCCGGGCGGCACCGCGGCGCCCCTCGCGCTCGAAGCCCTCAGCGACGACCCGCGACACCCGCGACAGCGCCGCCTCCGCGCCGGCGAACAGCCCGCCGAGCAGGATCAGCAGCACGGCAGCGATGATCAGCCACGCGTCGACGCTCATCGGACCTGCTCCGAGCCGGCGTTCTTGTCCTGCCACGACCGCAGCAGGTCGCGTTGCAGGTCGAACATCTGCTTCTCCTCGTCGGGATCGGCGTGGTCGTAGCCGAGCAGGTGCAAGATGCCGTGCGTGCACAGGAGATGAAGCTCGTGCTCCGGCGGATGCCCGTTCTTGGCCGCCTGCTCGGCAGCGACCTGCGGGCAGATGACCACGTCACCGAGCAGGCCGGGCTCGGGCTCGCGGTCATCGGTGCCCGGCCGCAGCTCGTCCATCGGGAAGGACAGCACGTCGGTCGGGCCCGCCTCGTCCATCCACTGCACGTGCAGCGCCGCCATCGCGTCGGAGTCGACCAGCAGCACCGACAGCTCGGCGAGCGGGTGGATGCGCAGCTCGTCGAGCACGAACCGCGACAGTCCGGCGAGCGCCTTCTCGTCGACGTCGACGCCGGACTCGTTGTTGACGTCGATGGTCACCGTCGGCCCCGCTTGCCCGACGAACCGCCGGCACCACGGCGTACGCCGTCGCGATCTGCCGCCTCGCGGCTCTCGTCCCACCGGCCGTAGGCGTCGACGATGTCGCTGACCAGACGATGGCGTACGACGTCGTGGCTGGACAGCCGCGCGAAGTGCACGTCGTCGATGCCGTCGAGGATCTCCTGGACCACGCGCAGCCCGCTGTGCGTGCCGCTGGGCAGGTCGACCTGGGTGACGTCGCCGGTCACCACCATCTTGGAGCCGAAGCCGAGCCGGGTGAGGAACATCTTCATCTGCTCGGGCGAGGTGTTCTGCGCCTCGTCGAGCAGGATGAACGCGTCGTTGAGCGTGCGACCACGCATGTACGCCAGCGGCGCGACCTCGATGGTGCCCGCGGTGATCAGCCGGGGGATCGTCTCCGGGTCGAGCATGTCGTGCAGCGCGTCGTAGAGCGGCCGCAGGTAGGGGTCGATCTTCTCGAACAGCGTCCCCGGCAGGAACCCGAGCCGCTCCCCCGCCTCGACCGCCGGGCGGGTGAGGATGATGCGGTTGACCTGCTTGGCCTGCAGGGCCTGCACCGCCTTGGCCATCGCGAGGTAGGTCTTGCCGGTGCCGGCCGGGCCGATCCCGAAGACGACGGTGTGCTTGTCGATCGCGTCGACGTAGCGCTTCTGGTTCAGCGTCTTGGGCCGGATCGTGCGGCCGCGGTTGGACAGGATGTTGAGGGTCAGGACCTCGGCCGGCCGCTCACCGGTCTCGGTGCGCAGCATCGCGACCATCCGCTCCACGGCCTCGACGGTCAGACCCTGACCGGTGCGCAGCACGGTCGAGATCTCGTCGTACAGGCGCTCGACCAGGGCCACCTCGGTGGGCTGGCCCGACACGCTGATCTCGTTCCCGCGGACGTGGATGTCGGTCGTGGGGAAGGCCTGCTCGACGACCCGCAGCAGCTCATCGCCGGAGCCGAGCACCGACACCATCGGCTGGCTCGCCGGAATGACGATCTTGGACTGGGCCTCTGTGGACTCTGCCATGAATCGGCCGCTCGCGGCCTGCTCGCCCTGCTTCCCGTCTCGGTGCACCTGACCGCACACATCGTAAGGGATGACCCCTGCCCGACCAGCCTGGAATCGACGCCTGTCAGCCGGGTGGCCAGGACAGCGGACGGCCGGCGAGCACGTGCCCGTGCACGTGGAAGACGGACTGTCCCGCCTCCGCGCCGGTGTTGAAGACCAGCCGGAAGTCGGCGTGCCCGTCGTCGGCCGCCACGGCCGCGGCCTCGGTGGCCAGCTCCGCCAGCGCCTGGGGGTCGGCCGCGGCGAGGTCCGCGACGGCGGCGTGGTGAGCGCGCGGCACCACCAGGACGTGCGTGGGCGCCTTCGGGTCGATGTCGCGGAACGCGACCACCCGGTCGGTCTGCCGCACCAGCGTCGCCGGCACGTCACCGGCCACGATGCGGCAGAAGAGGCACTCGGGATCAGCGCTCGGATCGGCCATCCGCCGACTCTAGCCAGGCGCGGGCTGCGGCGAGCCGCGTGCACCCCGTCTGCCGACCGTGTAAACCGGAACCGCTTCACCCGCGTCGTACAGGCGTGGCACAGACCTTGACGAGCAGGTCCCGGCGGACCGGTAGGAGCGTGGGGGTGACCGTCGACGACGCGGTGACCTGGGACGCCGACGAGGCGATCACCCAGATCTATGCCGCCCACTACCGCTCCCTGGTCCGGCTCGCCGCGCTGCTGCTCCGCGACGTCGGCGCCTCCGAGGAGGTCGTCCAGGACTCGTTCATCGCCATGCACGGAGCGTGGCGGCGGCTGCGCGACCCGGACCGCGCGCTGGCCTACCTCCGGCAGTCGGTCGTCAACCGGTCCCGGTCCGTGCTGCGCCACCGCACCGTCGAGCTGCGCCACGCCCCCGCACCGATGCCCGACGCGGCCAGCGCGGAGCACGGCGCGATGGGCTCCCTCGAGCACCAGGAGGTCATCGTGGCGCTGCGCCGGCTGCCCGAGCGCCAGCGCGAGGTGCTCGTCCTTCGCTACTACGCCGACCTGTCCGAAGCAGACATCGCCGACGCGATCGGCATCAGCAGAGGGGCCGTGAAGAGCCACGCCTCGCGAGGCATGGCCGCCCTTCGCACCACATTGGAGAAGTCCGCATGACGCCCCCCAGGGATCGAGACGGCATGACCGACGACCTGCTCGAGACGCGGCTCCGCCGAGCCCTCAACACGGAGGCCAGCATGGTCAACCCCTCAGGTGACGGGCTCGGCCGCATCCGTGCGGGCATCGCCGAAGAGCAGTCGAGCATCTGGTGGCGCCGGCCGGCGCTCGCGCTGGTGGCCGCCGCCTTCCTGGGCCTGGCGGTCGGCGGGGTCGCGGTCGCACTCAGCCAGAACGACGACAAGACCAACCTGCCCGCCGGCCAGACAACCGAGCCGCAGACCAGCGCGCCGACCGCAGACGACCACGGCAGCCGCGCCGACGACCTCGCCGTCGAACACGACGAGCCCGCGAGCGCGTCGACGGTCAACGTCCCGGTCTACTTCGTGGCCGACGACGGGCGGGAGCTGCGGCTCTACCGCGAGTTCCACCGCACCGCCATGCAGCCGGAGGGCAAGATCGCCACCGCGGTCGACCAGATGTTCGGCCCGGCGATCGACCCCGACTACTCCTCGAGCTGGCCGGAGACCACCAAGGTCCTCTCGGTGAGCAAGTCCGGTGACACCGCGACCGTCAACCTGTCGGCGTTCCCGTCGACCGGCGCGGACGCCGAGACGAAGGCCGTGCAGCAGCTCGTCTACACCGTGACCGCGACGGACAACATCCGTGAAGAAGGTGCGCCTGCTGGTCAACGGCAAGGCACCGCAGTCCGGTCACTCCGACTGGTCGCAGCCGGTGGCCCGCGCCTCGATGCTCGACGTGCAGGGGCTGATCTGGATCCTGACCCCGACCGAGGGTCGCACGGTCGGCTCACCGGTCAAGGTGACGGTCTTCGGCACCGCCTTCGAGGGCAACGTCACGCTGCAGGTCTTCCAGGGCGACGACGAAGGTCGCCGAGCACGTTCGTCACCACCGGCGATGGGCGACGTTCCGCGAGGCCAGCACGACCATCCCGCTCGACCCGGGCAGCTATGAGCTGCGCGCCTTCGACGAGCTCGGCCCAGGACGGCAGCCCGCTGCAGCGCGACAGCAAGACGTTCACGGTCAAGTAGCCCAGCGGGCGGTTCGCGACAGCACCACCGCCGCCGCCGCGGCGCCGGCTGTCGACGTGCGCAGGACGGTGGGTCCGAGGCGGTACGCCGTGGCGCCGGCGCTGGTGAAGGCAGCGAGCTCGTCGGGGCTGATGCCGCCCTCCGGACCGACGACGACCACGACGTCGCCGTCGCCGGGCACGTCGGCCGCGGACAGCGCAGCCTCGGCGTCCTCGTGCAGGACGACGGGCATCGCAGCCGACGCGAGCAGGGCGGCGACGGACTCGGTCGACGCGAGCTCGGCGACCTCGGGGAAGCGGGAGCGGCGGGACTGCTTGGCCGCCTCGCGCACCGTCGTACGCCACTTCGTCAACGCCTTGTCGCCGCGCTGACCCGACCAGCGAGTCACGCACCGCTCGGCCGCCCACGGCACGATCACGTCGACGCCCACCTCGGTCATCGTCGCGGCCGCCAGCTCGCCGCGGTCACCCTTGGGCAGGGCCTGTACGACGACCAGCCGCGGCGCCGGTTCGGGGGTCTCGGTGCGGGCGTCCACGACCAGCTCGAGCCGGTCGGGACCCGCCTCGACCACCCGGCAGTCGGCGCGCAGACCGTGGCCGTCGGTGAGGACGACGTGCTCGCCGGGCGAGAGCCGGCGCACGGTCGCCGCGTGGCGGCCCTCCGCGCCGTCGAGCACGACCCGGTCCTCGGCAAGCAGTGCGCGGTCCAGCACGAAGACCGGCGCGCTCATGCTCAGCGCCCGTTGAACGCGTCGCGCAGCCGGGCGAACAGCCCCGGCTCGGGCGTGACCTTTCCGTTGGCGCCCTCTTCGCCGCGCAGCGCGGCCAGCCGGCGCAGCAGGTCCTCCTGCTCGGCGTCCAGGCGGGTCGGTGTCTGCACCTCGATGTGCACGAGCAGCTCGCCGCGACCGGCGCCGCGCAGGTGCTGGACCCCGAGGCCCGGCAACGTCACGGACTCACCCGACTGGGTGCCCGCCTTGATGTCGACGGTGCGCGGGCCGTCGAGCGTCTCCAGCTCGATCGACGTGCCCAGCGCCGCCGCGGTCATCGCGACGGTGACGGTGCAGTGCAGGTCGTCGCCCCGACGCTGGAACAGCGGGTGCCGGCGCTCGACGATCTCGACGAACAGGTCGCCGGCCGGGCCGCCTCCGGGGCCGGCCTCCCCCTCGCCGGCGAGCTGGATGCGGGTGCCGGTGTCCACCCCCGGCGGGATCTTGACCTTGAGCGACCGGCGGGTGCGGACCCGCCCGTCACCGCCGCACTCGACACAGGGGTGCGGGATCACGGTGCCGAACCCCTGGCAGGCCGGGCAGGGCCGGGCCGTCATGACCTGGCCGAGGAACGAGCGGGTGACCTGCTGCACCTGTCCCTGCCCGCGGCAGATCTCGCACGTCTTCGGCGCGGTGCCGGGCGCCGTGCCCTTGCCCGCGCACGTCGGGCAGGTGGTGGCCGTGTCCACCTGGAGGTCCTTCGTGGTGCCGAACGTCGCTTCCGCGAGGTCGATCTGGACCCGGATCAGCGCGTCCTGGCCACGCCGCTGCCGCGTCCGCGGCCCGCGGGCACTCGCCTGCCCGCCGAAGAAGGCGTCCATGATGTCGGAGAACCCGAAGCCGCTCCCGAAGCCGCCGCCGGTCGAGAACGGGTCGGCGCCCAGGTCGTGCAGCTCGCGCTTCTGCGGGTCGGAGAGCACCTCGTAGGCCTTGGTGACCTCCTTGAAGCGCTCCTCCTCGTCGGGGTTCACGTCCGGGTGCAGCTCGCGCGCCAGCCGGCGGTAGGCCTTCTTGATCTGCTCGATCGTCGCGTCGCGCGGCACATCGAGCACCGCGTAGTAGTCCACCGCCATCAGGACTCCGCCACGATCCTGCCGACGTAGCGCGCCACCGCACGCACCGCGCCCATCGTGCCGGGGTAGTCCATCCGGGTCGGACCGAGGACACCGAGCTTGGCCAGGCTCTCGCTGTCGCTGCCGTAGCCGACGCTGACCACCGACGTGCTGGTGAGGCCCTCGAACGGGTTCTCGTGGCCGATCCGCACGGTCAGCACCGACGGGTCGGTCACCTCACCGAGCAGCCGCAGCAGCACGACCTGCTCCTCGAGCGCCTCGAGCACCGGCTGGATGCTGTGCGGGAAGTCGGGGCCGAACCGGGCCAGGTTCGCCGCCCCACCCATGACCACGCGCTCCTCCTGCTGCTCGACGAGGGTCTCCAGCAGAGCGGCGATGACCGCCGTCGCCACGGGCCGGTCGGGGACGGTGAAGCGGTCGGGCAGCTCGGTCAGCCGGGACGGCGCGTCGGCGAGGCGAACGCCCCCGACGACGTCGTTGAGCTGCGCGCGCAGCTCCCCGAGCAGGCTGTCCGCCACGGCAACCGGGGTCTCGACGACCCGCTGCTCGACCCGGCCGGTGTTGGTGATCAGCACGACGAGGATCCGCGAGGCGGTGAGGGTGACCAGCTCGACGTGGCGGACGCTGGACCGGGTGAGCGAGGGGTACTGGACCACCGCCACCTGGCGGGTGAGCTGGGCGAGCAGCCGGACGGTGCGCCCGACGATGTCGTCGAGGTCGGCGGCGCCACCGAGGAACGACTGGATCGCGCGACGTTCGGGCGTGGACAGCGGCTTGACCGTCGAGAGCTGGTCGACGAACAGCCGGTAGCCCTTGTCGGTGGGGATGCGGCCCGCGCTGGTGTGCGGCTGGGCGATGTAGCCCTCGTCCTCCAGCGCCGCCATGTCGTTGCGGATCGTCGCCGGGGACACGCCCAGGTTGTGCCGCTCGACCAGGGCCTTGGAGCCGACCGGCTCCTGGGTGGAGACGTAGTCCTCGACGATCGCGCGCAGAACCTCGAGCTTGCGATCCTCCGACACCCTGCGTGCACCTCCCGTGGCCAAGGTTGGCACTCGACGATTCCGAGTGCCAAGTGTACGTCGGGACGGCTGCCGGACCCCGTCCTCCGGCTCAGCCGGACGCAGCGGGCTCGGCGCAGGCGGCGCAGGTGCCGAACACCTCCAGGGTGTGGCTCACCTCGGCGAAGCCGTGCTCGGCGGCGACCTTCTCGGCCCACCGCTCGACGGCCGGCCCGGCCACCTCGACGGTGCGCCCGCAGGTGCGGCAGACCAGATGGTGGTGGTGCTCACCGCTGGTGCACCGCCGGTAGACCGCCTCGCCGTCGGCGCTGCGCAGCACGTCCACCTCGGCGGCCTGCGCCAGCCCCTGCAGCGTGCGGTAGACCGTCGCCAGCCCGACCCGCTCCCCGCGCGCCCGCAGCATCGCGTGGATCTCCTGGGCACTGCGGAACTCGTCGAGGTCGTCCAGCACGCTCGAGACGGCGACGCGCTGCCGGGTGGGACGCAACGGCGGGTCAGCGTCCATCGAGACTCCTCGAGGTTCCGAGGGCGGGCACGACCGTACGACGGGTGCGGGTCACCCTCGTCCGCAGCGCCGTCGCGCAGGCGACCAGCGTGAACGCGGCGATCGCCATCAGCACGATGGTCCCGCCCGACGGCGTGTCGGCGTAGAACGACGTGACCACGCCGCTGGTGGACACCAGGAGCCCGATGAGCATCGACACCGCCACCGTGCCGCGGAAGCTGCCGGCCAGCAGCTGGGCGGTCGCGACGGGCACCACCATCAGCGCACTGATCAGCAGCAGCCCGACGACCCGCATGGAGATGACGACGGTCGCGGCGGTCACCACCGCGAGCAGCAGGTTCAGCGGGAGCACCGGCAGGCCGGAAGCACCGGCGAACTCCTCGTCGTTGCTGACCGCGAAGAGGTAGCGCCCGAGCCCCAGGGTGACGACCAGGACAGCAGCGGTGAGAGCGACGAACACCGTCAGGTCCTGCGGCGTCGTGGTGGTGATGGCGCCGAACAGATAGGCGTTGAGGTTCGCGGGCGTGCCGCCGGGGGCGCGCGAGATCAGCACCACACCGCCGGCGATCCCCCCGTAGAACAGCACGGCGAGGGCGACGTCACCCGACGTACGCCCGAACGCCCGGATCAGCTCGATGCTCACGGCGCCGGCGACGGCGAGGAGCAGGGCCGTCCAGACCGGGTTCTGGCTGGTCAGGATGCCGACGGCCACGCCGGTCAGCGCGACGTGACCCATGCCGTCGCCGATGAGGGCCAGCCGGCGCTGGACCAGGTAGACGCCGACGGTCGGTGCCGCGAGCCCGATCATCACGGCGGCGAGCAGCGCCCGCTGCATGAAGTCGTAGCTGAGGATGTCCATCGGTCAGCCACCCAGCCCGAACCGGGATGCGGGCGCCGAGTCACCGTGCGGGTGGTCGTGCTCGCTGCCCTCCGGCGCGTCCCTGCGGGGTGGTCCGTCGTAGAAGATCGCCCCGTCGCGCACGACGACGGTGCGGCTGATCAGCGAGGCGACCGGCCCGAGCTCGTGGGCGACCAGCAGGACCGTGGTCCCGCGCGCCACCAGCTCGGCCAGCGTGACGGCGAGGGACGCCTGGCTCGCGGCGTCCACGCCGGCGGTCGGCTCATCCATCACGAGCACCTCGGGTCCGGCCGCGAGGGCGCGGGCGATCAGCACGCGCCGTTGCTGGCCGCCGGAGAGCGTCGCCAGGTTGTGCCGCTCGCTGCCGCCGAGACCCACGGTCTCCATCGCCGCGGACACCGCGGCCCGGTCGGCCGGGCCGAACCGGAGCCAGGGTCGGGTCCGGGCCAGCCGGCCGGAGGTGACGACCTCGCCCGCGGTGACCGGCATCCCCCCGCTGACCGTGTGGCGCTGGGGGACGTAGCCGATGCGCCACCACTCGCGGAACTTCCCGACCTCGGTCCCGAAGACCTCCAACGTGCCGGCGGTGATCTGCGCCTGCCGCAGCAGCGCCTTGACCAGGGTCGACTTGCCCGAGCCGTTGGGCCCGAGCACGGCGACGACCTCGCCGACCCGCAGGGTGAAGTCGACGTCGCGCAGAACCGGCCGGTCGCCGTAGCCGATGACGCCGTCGCGCAGGCGGAACACCTCGTCGGTCATCGGGCACGGTACCTGCCCGTCGCGCAGGGTGGCGAGGTTGGTGCGCATCACCGCGAGGTAGTCGGCTCCGGCGCTGGCGTCGTCGAGCCCCTCGATGGGGTCGAGCACCGCGGTGCGCACCCCGGTCTCACGGGCCAGCGTCTTCGCCACCGCCGGGCTCACCAGGGTCTCGGAGTAGATGGTCCGCACGTCGTGCGCCGTCACGAAGTCGGCGATCTCGGCCAGGGCGCCCGGCGACGGCTCGTCCTCGGGCCGCAGCCCGGTGATCCCCCGTTGGGTCAGCCCGTACCTCTCGGCCAGGTAGCCGAAGGCGGCGTGACTCGTGACCAGGTCGGTGCTGGCGCAGTGAGGCGAGCCCGGTCGCGTAGTCGGCGTCCAGCTGCCATCAGGTCGGCGCGCAGGGTGCTCGCGTTGCGGCGGAAGCTCGCGGCGTCGTCCGGGCGACAGCTGCGCCAGCCGGTCGGCGAGGGTGTCGGCCACGTCGGCCAGCCGGACCGGGTCCAGCCAGAAGTGCGGGTCCTTCGCGTCGAGGTCCGCGGCACCGGCCACGTCGTACGACGTGCTTGCCTGCTCGGCCACGGCGGTGTCGACGGCCGGCTGGAATCCGGAGAGGTAGACCACCAGGTCGGCGTCGGCCAGCTCGGCGACGTCGCGCGGCGTCAGCTCGAGGTCGTGCGGCTCGGCTCCCGGCTTCGTGAGGTTGTGCACGGTGACGGCGTCACCGGCGATCCGCTCGGTGACGAACTGCAGGGGATAGAACGAGGTCACCACCTGCGGGCCGTCGCCGGAGCCCTGCGCCCGCGCGGAGCCGCCTGAGCCCAGGCAGCCGGTGGTGGCCGCGGCGGCGAGCACCGTCACCACCAGCAGCAGCGCCCGGGAGCGCATGAAAACCATTCTCATGATCGGCCCAGCCTAGCCCGACATGGGAATGGTTCTCAAATTGGAGGCCCGCCTGGCACGCGTTCCGCCACGCTGACGGAACTGATCGATGTCATGGCCAACCGGGACATCCACCCCTACCCTGGTCGCGCATCGGGAGGAGAACCCACATGACCCAGGCACCACCGCCACCGCCCTCGGACCCCAACGACCCGCTCGGATCCCCGGGCGGCTCCGTGCCGCCTCCACCCCCGCCCCCGCCGCCGGTGGCACCCCCGCCGCCGGTAGCGCCCCCGGGCGGGTACCCGCCGCCGACCGGGGCGGACGCGCCGCCGGCCGGCTACGGCACCGCTCCTCCCCCGCCAGCGGTTGGCGGCTACGGGCAGCCGATGGGCTACGGCGCCGGCAGCCGCCGCGCTCGGCAACTACGCCGACTGGCCCAAGCGGGCCCTGGGCGCGCTCATCGACTACGTCATCCCGGGCATCGCTCGCGTGCCTGATCGGCCGCGGCGAACACGGCGCTGGGCAACCTGCTGTCGCCTCGCCGCCCTCGCCTGGGCGCTCTACAACGCCTACCTCGGCGGTCAGACCGGCCAGTCCTACGGCAAGAGGATCGCCGGCACCCGGCTGATCTCCGAGACCACCGGCGACGACCATCCGGCGGCGGCCTGGGCATCGGGCGCTACTTCGTGCACATCCTCGACTGCGCATCCCGTGCTACGTCGGCTTCCTCTGGCCGCTGTGGGACAGCAAGCGGCAGACCTTCGCCGACAAGATCCTCAAGACCGTCGTCGTGACGACGGACGCTCCTCGGTGACGGCATGACACAGCCACCTACCGAGCCCGAGGGCACCCCGGAGTCTGCGGGAGCAGACCCGGGGAGCCCCCGGCCGCGCCCCCGCCGCACCGCCGCCGGCTACGGCGACCGCCCCCGGCCGCACCGCCCCCGGGCACCGCGCCCCGCCTCCCGGCTACGGCGCACCGCCTCCCGGCTACGGCGAACCGCCTCCCGGCTACGGCGCACCTCCGCCAGGGATACGGCGCGCCCGCCGCGCCTCCGGGCGCCTACGGCCAGCCCTACCCGGGCTACGCCGTGGCGCCGTACGACCCGCAGGCCAAGTCGAAGATCGTCGCCGGCCTGCTCGGGATCTTCCTCGGCGGCTTCGGGGTGCACCGGTTCTACCTGGGCTTCACCAAGATCGGTGTCATCCAGATCATCGTCACGATCGTGACGTGCGGCATCGGCAGCCTCTGGGGGTTCGTCGAGGGGATCCTCTACCTCGTCGGCGCGGGCAACTACACGACCGACGCGACCGGGCGCCCGCTCCGCGACTAGCTCAGGTCAGCTCCCGGACCACGGCATCGGCAAGCAGGCGGCCGCGCAGCGTCAACGCTGCGCGGCCGTCGTCGTAGGCGGCCTGGTCGAGCAGGCCGTCAGCGACGGCGGCACCGGCGGCGCGCGAGCCCGTCCGGGTGCAGGTCGGCGAGCGGGTGACCCTCCACCAGCCGGATCCCCAGCAGCACCCGCTCGACCCGCCGCTGCTCGTCGGTGAGCACCTCCCGGCCCAGGGCGGGACTCTCGCCCGCGGCGAGCCGGCCGGCGTAGGCGGCCGGGTGCCGCACGTTCCACCACCGGGTTCCGTCGACATGGCTGTGGGCGCCCGGCCCGACGCCCCACCAGTCCGTCGCTGCGCCAGTAGCCCTCGTTGTGGAGGCAGCGCTGCTGCGGCGTGGTGGCCCAGTTGCTGACCTCGTACCACCCGAAGCCGGCCGCGCCGAGGTGCTGGTCGGCCAGGAGGTACTTGTCGGCGAGGTCGTCGTCGTCGGGCGCGGCCACCTCGCCCCGGCGTACGTCGGCCGCCAGGCGGGTGCCCTCCTCGACGACGAGGGCGTAGGCGCTGATGTGGTCGGGGCGCATGCTCACCGCGGCCTCGAGGCTGCGCTGCCAGTCGGCCAGCGTCTCCCCCGGTGTCCCGTAGATCAGGTCGAGGCTCACCGCGTCGAAGCCCGCCTCGCGGGCCCACGCGACGGCGGCCGGGACGCGCTCGGGGTCGTGGGTGCGGTCGAGGGTGGCCAGCACGTGCGGCACGGCCGACTGCATGCCGAACGAGATCCGGTTGAACCCCTCCTCGCGAAGGGCGGTGAGCGACTCGAGGTCGACGCTGTCCGGGTTGGCCTCGGTCGTCACCTCGGCGGCCGGGTCGAGCCCGAACTCGGTCCGGATCGCCGTG
Source organism: uncultured Actinomycetota bacterium (assembly GCA_963757295.1). Taxonomy (GTDB): domain Bacteria; phylum Actinomycetota; class Actinomycetes; order JACCUZ01; family JACCUZ01; genus JBDUAP01. The sequence continues at coordinate 77,919 of CAVWQZ010000004.1, forward strand.
AGGATCGCGCCGAGGTCACTCGGCGGCAGCAGCGTGGGTGTTCCGCCGCCGAAGAACACCGTGCGCACGAGGCCGCGCCCCGAGGGCCTGACGGGCCGCGCGCAGCTCCTCGACGGCGAGCTTCGCGTACGTCGTGGGCCCGACGGCCGAGGCGCCGCTGCCGAGCTCGCTCGCGGTGTAGGTGTTGAAGTCGCAGTAGCCGCAGCGCGTGCGGCAGAACGGCACGTGGACGTAGATCCCGAAGGGACGGTCCATCAGCGAGCGCGGGCCGCAAGGTCACGCCGCGCACTGTCGGCGAGCTCGGCGTGCAGGCCCGGCATCTCGAGCATCCGCAGCAGCCCGTCGGCCGGCGCGCGGCGGATCACGAACACGTCGCCGATCGTGACGCCGTGCTCGGGTCGCGCAACGACCTCGATCCGGTCACCCGCACCGACCGTGCCCGGCGACAGGATGCGCAGGTAGGCACCCGGTGCGCCGTGCGCGGTGAACCGCTTGACCCACTGCGGCTCGCCCATCCAGCCCTGGAACGTCCGGCACGGGATGCGCGGCGCGGTGACCTCGAGCAGCACGCCGTCGTCGCCGATCTGCCAGCGCTCACCGATGACCGCGCCGGTCACGTCGAGCCCCTCGGTCGTGAGGTTCTCGCCGAACGCTCCGGCAGCGATCTCGCGGCCGAGCTCGGCGGCCCACCAGGCCCGGTCCTCGGCGGCGTAGGCGTAGATCGCCTGGTCGGGGCCGCCGTGGTGCTTGCGGTCGTAGATCTGGTCGCCCGTGAGGCCGACCTCCGCATCGCCGGGCACGGTCACGGCGACCCGGCCGTCGACCGGCCTCTTGTCGATCGCGGTGCGGTCCTCCGAGCCGAGCACATCAGGGATGAGCGCGTGCACGACGTTGACCGACCCGAGCCGGCCGGTCATTTCTTGGCCTTGTCGACCACCGCATCGGTGGACAGGGCGGCGATGAACGCCTCCTGCGGCACCTCCACCCGGCCGACCATCTTCATCCGCTTCTTGCCTTCCTTCTGCTTCTCCAGGAGCTTGCGCTTGCGGGTGATGTCACCGCCGTAGCACTTGGCGAGCACGTCCTTGCGGATCGCGCGGATGCTCTCGCGGGCGATCACGCGGGACCCGATGGCCGCCTGGATGGGCACCTCGAACTGCTGGCGCGGGATCAGCTCGCGCAGCCGCTGGGTCATCTGCACGCCGTACGCGTAGGCCTTGTCCTTGTGCACGATCGAGCTGAACGCGTCGACGTTCTCGCCCTGCAGGAGGATGTCGACCTTGACCAGCGCGGACTCCTGCTCCCCCTCGACCTCGTAGTCGAGCGAGGCGTAGCCGCGGGTCTTGGACTTCAGGTTGTCGAAGAAGTCGAAGATGATCTCCGCCAGCGGCAGCGTGTAGCGCAGCTCGACGCGGTCCTCGGACAGGTAGTCCATGCCGTTCATCGTGCCGCGCCGCGACTGGCACAGCTCCATGATCGCGCCGATGTATTCGCTCGGCGAGAGGATCGTCGCGCGTACGACGGGCTCGTGGACCTCGGCGATCTTGCCGGAGGGGAACTCGCTCGGGTTGGTGACGATGTGCTCGCTGCCGTCCTCCATCACCACCCGGTAGACGACGTTCGGCGCGGTCGCGATGAGGTTCAGGTCGAACTCGCGCTCGAGCCGCTCGCGCACGATCTCGAGGTGCAGCAGGCCGAGGAAGCCGCAGCGGAAACCGAAGCCCAGCGCCGCGGAGGTCTCGGGCTCCCAGACGAGCGCGGCGTCGTTGAGCTGGAGCCGCTCGAGCGCATCGCGCAGGACCGGGTAGTCGCCGCCCTCGACCGGATAGAGGCCGGAGAACACCATCGGCCGGGGCTCCTTGTAGCCGTGCAGGGCCTGCTTGGCGGGCTTCCCGGCATTGGTGACGGTGTCACCGACCTTGGACTGACGGACGTCCTTGACGCCCGTGATGAGGTAGCCGACCTCGCCGACTCCCAGCCCGACTGCGGGCACCGGCTCGGGCGAGATGACGCCGATCTCGAGCATCTCGTGGGTGGCCTTGGTGGACATCATCAGGATGCGCTCGCGCGGCGAGAGGTGACCGTCGATGACGCGGACGTAGGTGACCACGCCGCGGTAGACGTCGTACACGCTGTCGAAGATCATGGCGCGGGCCGGCGCGTTGGGGTCGCCGACCGGCGCCGGGACGAGGCGGACGATCTCGTTGAGCAGCTCCTCGACACCCTCGCCGGTCTTGGCGCTGACCCGCAGGACGTCCTCCGGTGGGCAGCCGATGATGTGCGCGAGCTCCGCGGCGTAGCGGTCGGGCTGCGCCGCCGGCAGGTCGATCTTGTTGAGCACCGGGATGACCTGCAGGTCGTTCTCGAGGGCGAGGTAGAGGTTGGCCAGCGTCTGGGCCTCGATGCCCTGGGCGGCGTCGACGAGCAGGACGGCACCCTCACAGGCCGCGAGGGACCGCGAGACCTCGTAGGTGAAGTCCACGTGGCCGGGGGTGTCGATCATGTTCAGGACGTTGACCTGGCCGTCCGCCGCCAGCCACGGCAGCCGGACCGCCTGGCTCTTGATGGTGATGCCGCGCTCGCGCTCGATGTCCATCCGGTCGAGGTACTGCGCGCGCATGGTGCGGTCGTCGACGACGCCGGTGAGCTGAAGCATCCGGTCGGCGAGCGTGGACTTGCCGTGGTCGATGTGGGCGATGATGCAGAAGTTGCGGATCAGCGCGGGGTCGGTCCGGCTGGGCTCGGGAGCTCTCGGGCGCACGCAGGAATCCAGAAGTTGTCGGGTCGGGGACGGCCCCATTGTCCCATGACGCGAGGGGCCCCGCCGGACCGAAGTCCGACGGGGCCCCTCGCGTTCGAGCGTGCGCTGCTAGTCGGCCGGGTTCACCCGGACCAACGCGTAGGTGTTGCCCTGCCCGGCCTTCAGGATCGAGAACTGGACACCCCACGGGTCGGTCGGGTTGCCGGTCACCCATCGACGAACCCGTTGTAGGTCCGCCCGTAGAACTCCGGTGCCGGCGTTCCGTCCAGGTGGACCGTGCGCACGGTGTAGTTCGACCCGGGTCGCTGCGGGACGACGACCGAGGCGTCGGTGTACCTGGCGCGCCGGGTAGCCGAGCTGCACGGCGCGGCAGGCACTCGACGCCCGGGTAGTAGCCCTTGGCGTCGGTGAACGCCGACACCGGCTGCTGGGCGCCGAACGCCGTGCAGTACTCCTTGCCCCAGTCGGCATCGGCACCTCGGCCAGGCACTCCGTGAACGGGTATGTCTTCTGCAGGCCGAACGCGATGTCGCTCGACTGCGGCCGGGACGGGATGTTGTCGGTCGCCGTCGGGTCCTTGGCCGCCGCCTCACCGGTGCGGCGCAACGGGTTGTAGTGCGAGTCGACCAGCAGCAGGCCACCCTTCGGCCCGAAGCTCGGCGAGTCGAGGAGGTTGAGCCGGACGTGGTTGACGTCGCCGTACGCCGCGTCCCGGATCCAGACCAGCATGCCGGGCGCGTTGTAGGCGACCTTCTCGACCTTCCACGGGCCGAAGTTCGAGTACGTCGTGTCGTAGGTGTACTTCAACCCCTCGTCGAACCCGTCGAAGTTGCGCCACTCGGCCAGGTAGAACTGGGCGCGCTGGACGCTTCCGTCGACGATCGCCCAGCCGCCGGCCGGCGGTGAGGTGAGCACGAACGTGCCCTTGTGCGCCGTCCAGCCGTTGGCCCCGCCCTCGACGTCGTCGGTCCACGACGGTGGCGGCGCCGTTGGTGAGGGAGAAGTCGTCGGCGAACCAGCCGCGCTCCTGGAAGGCAGCGTCGGTGGCGTAGCGCAGACGCAGCTGGACGGTCTTGCCCGGCGAACGGCGGTGAGGTCGACGTAGTCGTGCCGCCAGCCGCCCGAGCTCCCGGTGAGGCCGAACTTCTTGCCGCCGTAGTCGGCCATCCGACCGAACGGGTCCGGGTAGTCGGCCGGCGTGCTGACCACCGCGTCCCCGACCTCGGTGCGCACGACCTGCTCGTTCCAGGTCTGACCGCCGTCCTCGGAGACCTCGACGAAGCCGAAGTCCCAGTCCTCCTCCATGACGTAGTCGTTCCACATCCAGAACTTCACCGTGTCGGCGCCGGCCGGGGTCGGGCACCTGGATGTCGCGGGTGATGTTGTTGTCGGCCCAGTCCTGGTCGTTGTCCGACCACCACATGTGACCACTGCCGTTGTGCGGCTCACCGATCTGGACGGTCTTGTCCGGCAGGCTGCACGATCGCGCCGTCCTTGGAGCCGACCGGCGTGCGTGAGGTCTGTCCGAGCTTGATCGTCTGGGTGTCTGCGCCCTGGTCGAAGACCTGCGGGTCGGCCCAGCCGAGCACCCACTTGTCCCAGATGCCCATGTGCGTCGGCATCGACTGGAAGATCGGGCCCGAGTGCGAGCCGGAGCTCATCAGGTCCCAGAAGTTGACGTCGGACTCGCCGCCACTGGCGGTGTCGTAGAGGTCGGGCAGGCCGAGGTCGTGGCCGTACTCGTGAGCGAAGACGCCGACGCCGGAGTCCTCGGGCTGCACGATGTAGTTGGAGACCGAGACGTCCTTGCCCGGGACCTTGTACCCCTTCGGCGATGGCGCTGCTGTGCGCCCAGATGGCGTAGGTGCCCTGCGCGCCGCCGCCGCCGGACTTGTCCTCACCGGCGTGCACGAGCACGAGGTGGTCGACGACGCCGTCCGGCTCGAGGAAGTTCCCGTCGCCGTCGATGTCGCCCTGGTCCTCGACGTCGTAGTCGGCCCACGGGAAGGTCGGGCTGCGCCGCGGCGAGGGCGTCGACCGCGTCCTTGGCGAGCTGCCCGGCACCCAGCGGGTTGTCCGGGTGGCCGTTCATGTCCTGGATGTTGCCCGGCACCCACGCCGTGCCGTTGAAGGTGCAGCGGTCCGCGCCGTACCACGCCTCGGAGTGCGGCACCGTGATCCACGGCGACGCCTGCGCCGGTCACGGTGTAGCTTGCCCTTGGACATCTCCTCGTACATGTTGCGCATCGTGTAGCCGGAGATGTCGATGCCGGGCTTGCCGTCAGGCCCGGTCAGGTCCGGGCGGACCGCGCTCGGTGATGCCCTCCTTCGTGTAGAGCATCTTGTCGAAGTGCTCCTCGCTGAAGTCCGGGCACCCAGAAGCTGTTGTTGTCCGCGTAGCCCGTCGTGGCCTTGAAGTCGCCGGGTTGGGGATGTTGTTGTGCAGCGGGCCGTTCTTGATCGTGCCGGCCGGCTCGGCGACGCAGGTGCGGTCGCCGAACACGGTCTTCGGGCACCATCACGCCGGAGAAGTCGTCGTTGGCGGCGTCGTTGAACTCGACCAGGATCGTCAGCAGCTTGGCGGTCTGCTGGTTCTTGGCCTTGCCCGTCTTGAACTTGATCGGGTTGGTCCCGGTCTTGATGCGCCTTCTGCTCGAGCCTTGGCGAGCTGCCGCGGCGGCCTTCGGGTTGCCCGAGTTGAACTTCGCGTCGTAGGCCCTCGCCTCGTCGATGCGACTTCTGCGTGACCTTGGCCGTCCTTGGTGGGCTTCTCCACCTCGGGCGCCACGTAGTTGATGTACGAGTTGAATCCCTCGGCCGACTGGCTGTCTGCGCCAGCGGCAGGAGCGGCTGCGGCGCCGCCCGTCGCACTTCCGGTGGCAACCCCCGCGATCACCATGGCGAGTGCAGGAGCGACGGCGAGATAGCGCCAGCGACTGCGAGCTGTGGATCGGGACAACGTGCCCGTCCTTCCTCGTGCCGGGTTGTCCGGCACGTTTCGGTGGGCGCCGGTAGGCGCGGCCACACCACTTGATGAACCCCGTTTGACCATGGCGACCCGCGATCAGACGTCGCATGTCACAGCCAGGCCTCGGACAGTCAAGGTGGCGTAACAGCGCAGGGGAATGGCGTCACGGCCTTCGTTATCAAACCGTTACTCAAGTTCACCCGGCCGGGTGCCGATAGCCACAGGTTCGGAGGTCCGGTGGCGGCCTGCTCGGATGGTCAGGCGGGGACGTGGAACGCGGACGGCCCCGGCAGTGACCTACCTGCCGGGGCCGTCCGTCGCGCACGATCAGGGAGCGGGAGTCGCCGCCCCGATCAGGACGTCGCCGGTCCCGAGCAGCGCACCGCTCGTCGAGACGATGCTCATCGAGCCGAACAGCGAGCGACCCTGCTGCCACAGCGCTGTTGGCCTTGACCTAGCCCGTCACCGTGCGGCTCGCACCGCTGGCGAGATCGAACGGCGCCGGGTCGTGACGCTGATGGTCCCGAGCGCCCTGGAGAAGAACACGTCGATGTAGTCGTACTGCGTCGTGCCCGCCGGCACGTCGAAGCCGTCCACGGTGATCGTGTAGGTGCCCGCCGGCGGGTTGGCGTAGGTGACCGCCTCTTCGGAGTCACCGTCAGCCGACTGCTTGTTGCCACCAGGACCCGGTGACGAACAGGTCCAGGTCGGCGGCGTTGTCGCTGGGGTTGCCGATCTTGACGTCCAGCTTCGACGCACCCGCCGGGACCGAGACCGTGTAGGTCTGGACGGCGTGGTGCGCGATCGAGAAGCGACCGGACTTGGCCGACCCGAGGGATCCGCCCTGCGCCGACGCGGTCACGTCGCCGAACGTGTTCGTCACGTTCCACGAGAGCGGGGTGTCGGCACCGGCAGTCACGCTGGGCAGCGTGGTGGTTGCCGGGTCGACGGTGACGCCCAGCAGCGTGGCGTCGAGCGTGAACGGGTTCGCCTGCAGGCCCGACGTACGTCGCGACTCCACGAGGACCTCCCACACGCCAGGCTGCGGGTTCGAGTACACCCGGCTCTGCGGGGTTGCACCCGTTGCCGTCCTGGAAGTTGGAGTAGCAGACCAGGCTGGACCCGGTCTCCATGCCCACGCCGTACGGGTGGAACGCGAGGAACCGCGTCTGGCTGGTCGGGGCGATGCCCGACATCTTCAGCTGCAGCGCCTTCGTCCCGGCCGGAACCGTCACGTAGTACCGCGTGGCCTCGTTGCGCTGGGCCACGCCGGACGTCGACCACTTGTACGACGGTGCCACGAGCTCGGTGCCCGCAGCCACGACGTTCATCACCGCGAAGTCCAGACCCTTGGTGTTCGGGTCGTCCAACCGCAGCAGAACGCTGTGCGCCCCGGCCTGGGCGTGGCCTTGAGGGTGATGTCCTTGGGCTCGTTCAGCGGCAGGGTCACCGCCTTCTGCGACATCTCGTAGGTGCCGTCGTTGCCCTGGAGCGAGAGCGCGTAGGTGCCGCTCTTCTTCGGGCCCGAGGTGCGGGTCACCGTGACGGTGTAGTTCCGCTTCTCACCAATGGCGTGGCCACCCTGACCGGCCGCGCATCGGTTGTAGATGCCCGTCCCCTGGGTCTCGCCGAGGATCTTCCAGATCTCGGTGCACACCGGCGCCGAGACCGTGAACGTGTCGGGAGTCACGGTCTGCCGGAGCAGGTCCCATGCGCGCGGGGACGTTGACCTCGCCGTAGTCCCTGCAGGAACGCCGGAACCTGTGCGTTGTAGACGGCGGTGGAGTAGACGGCCTGGCGCAGCTGCGCCGGGGTGCCTCCCCGATGCCGTGCGCCTTGGCGGCCGAGAGCAGCAGCGCCATCGCGCCGGCGGCCTGCGGTGAGGCCATCGAGGTGCCGTTGAACATCGAGTAGCCCGGCGGCAGGGCGTAGCCGGCCTCGGCCACCGGGCCGCCTGGCTGCCAGGTCGGCGTGGTCGAGATGGCCGAACCCGGGGCGGTGACGTTCGGCTTGAAGCCGCCGTCCTCGCGCGGGCCGCCGGAGGAGAACGTCTGCATGTTCTTGTCCGAAGTCGGACGCACCGAGCCGTAGTTGGCCAGCCAGGTCTCCTTGCTGATGGCGGCGCCGACGCTGACCACGTCGGTGGCCACCGACGGGTCGCCGATCGTGTTGAGCGCGGGCCGCTGTTGCCGGCCGAGATGACGAGCTGCACGCCGTAGGTCGTTGATCGCGGTTGTAGAGCTCGGCGCGGGCGTTGTTGCCGTCGTTGAGCGCCGGCAGGCCGCCGATCGACATGTTGATGATGTCGACGCCGCGGTTGGCGGCGAGCTCGGCCATGCCGTCGGTCAGCGCGGCGCGCGGTGCAGCCGCCGCCGAAGGAGCAGGCCCGAGCGGAGACGATCTTCGCGCCCGGCGCGGCGCCGTCAATCTGCGCTGCCGAACATGTCGTTGGCGGCGGTGATGCCGGCGACGTGCGAGCCGTGCGCGCCGGAGACGATGCCGATGTTGACGAAGTCGCTCGTGCCCGGGCTGCCGACGGGGCGAGCGTCGACGTCCTCCCGGTACTCCACGATGAACGGCATCTGCTCGCGCGACGGGGTTGCCGGGTTGTCGGTGCCGAAGTGCCGACTGTCGAACTTCTCCTGTACGGCCGCATGACCGGCGTCGTCGGTGAAGTCTCAGGTTCTGGTCGGTGTCCACCCGGATGTCGTTGGTCGCCGGGTCGTAGAGGACGCCGAACCGGTCGGTGGTGTCGCCGTCGCGGTTGACGTCACCGCCGACCTCGCCGCCGGCGAGTGGTGATCGCCTCGCGAACGGTTGAACGGTAGCGTGCCGGCCGGCGCGGTCCAGGTCGCGCCGGCGGTGGCGAACGTCGGCCGGTCGCGTCTGACCATCGTGCCATGCATCGCGCCGCCAGGTGCCGTCGCCGTCGAGCGGGTCGGTCGCGGTGAACCAGTCGACGATCTTGCGCTCACCGGTGGTGGTCTGTCTGCAGCGCCGGGTGTGCCAGGTCGACGCCGGAGTCCATGATGCCGATCGTGACGCCCCGGCCGTCCCACGTCGGGTGCGCGGCCTTGAACGCGACCGCACCGGTCTCGTTGGTCGGCATGTAGGGGTTGTTGTCCGGCGTCGAGGCGTTGGGGCCGGTGGCGGCAATGCTCGCTTCCGCCGACGGAGCGCTCACGTCGGGAAGCTTGACGACCTCGTCGAGGTCGATGGCCAGAACGCTGGTCGCCGCTGCGGCTTTCTCCACCTTGGAGACGGGCACGCGGGCGCTGAAGTAGCCGTACTTGTCGGCCGAGTAGCGGATCGTGGCACCCAGGTCGCGGAGCTGCCTTGCGCGCCTGGCCCACCTGGCCCTTGCCGGCGACGACCATCACGGTGACGGTCTTCTCGCCCGCGGCTTCGGCCTTGGCGAGCTTGGTCGCGGTCCTCGCTGCCGAGCTTGTCCTTGCCCTTGACCTTTGCCGCCTTGAGCGGCTTGACCGTCTGTGGCGCCGCGGAGGCGGGCGCGGCCGCGGCGAGGCCTCCGGTGAGAAGCGCGCCTGCGGCGAGGACAGCGAGCGCGGTGCGCCCGGGTCCCCGGTGCTTGAGATACGACAAGGCTGACCCCTATTGGGTGAGGAGATGGAGCCCGACCGGAGCGGTGACGGACGATGTGACGCCGTCACCCCGATGGGCGCTCACATGTAACCCCATCGCGGCCGATAACTCCAGGCTTTGGACGAATTTGTCGCCCCGGACCCCCCGGCGACGTTGAGGAACGCGCCATTTGGGTGACGCGGGCCACGCTTGATACCCTGGCCCGTCGCGCTGCGTCGTACCTGCGCGCGACCTGCCTGTTCTCACACCGACCGGATCTCGAGGCTTTCTTCGTGGCGAACATCAAGTCCCAGCTCAAGCGCATCAAGACCAACGAGAAGGCGCGCCAGCGCAACAAGGCCGTCAAGTCCTCGTTGAAGACGTCGATCCGGCGTTTCCGGGCGGCCGCCGAGGCCGGCGACAACGCCAAGGCGCTCGAGGCGCTGAAGACCGCCACGCGTGAGCTCGACAAGGCCGCCAGCAAGGGCGTCATCCACGCCAACCAGGCCGCCAACAAGAAGTCGGCGATGGCCAAGCAGGCCGCCGGGCTCTGAGCCTCAGCGCTCCCCCGCGCCCGGGCGATCGTGACGACCGCCCGCTCCAGCGCATAGACCGGATCGGTTCCGGCACCCTTGATCTCGGCGTCGGCCTGCGCCACGGCCGTGATGGCGCCGGCGACCCCCTGCGGTGACCACCCCGCCCGCTGACCGCGGGCCTTGCGCACCATGAACGGCGCGAGGCCCAGCTCGCGCGCCAGCTCGTCCTCGCGCAGGCTCTGGGGCGCACTGCTGACCCGCGCCAGGTTGCGCAGCCCCATCGCCAGCGCGGCGTTGATCGGCACCGGGTCGACCCCGGTCGCGAGCGCTTGGCGCAGCAGCCGCAGCGCGTCCTCGCACCGCCCCTCGATCGCGGCGTCAGCCACTTTGAAGCCGCTGGCCTCGACCCGACCGCCGTGGTAGCGCTCGACGACCGCCACATCGACCACGCCGCTGGTGTCGGACACCAGCTGGCTGCACGCGTTGGCGAGCTCGCGCAGGTCGCTGCCGATCGCGTCGACCAGCGCCGCCGCGGCCTCACCGGTGATCTTGCGCCCCGCCTCGCGGAACTCCGCCAGCACGAGCTTGACCTTGTCGCTGTCCCACTTGACCTGCTTGCAGTCGACGACCGCCGCGCCGGACTTGCGGGCCGCGTCGAGCAGGCCCTTGCCCTTCACCCCGCCGCTGTGGACGAGCACCAGGGCGGTGTCGTCTGCCGGGTCGAGGAGGTAGGCCTTCAGCTCGGCGGTCAGCTCCTCGCCGGCGTCCTGGACGTCGCCGACCACGATCACCTTGCGCTCACCGAACAGCGACGGGCTGGCCAGCCCGGTCACCGTGCCCGGCTCGAGGCCGACCGCGCTGAGGTCACGCACCTCGGTCGCCTCGTCGCGCAGCGCGGGAGACCCGGATCACGGCTGTAACGGCGCGGTCGCGCAGGAGCTCCTCGGGCCCGACGACGAGGGTCACGGGCGGCGGTGGAGCGGCGGTTGCGGGCATCGCCGCCACGCTACCCGCCGCTGGTGACGAGCCGGAACCGCGCCGCCCGACCGACGACGGCGAGCGAACCGTCCCGGTCCTACGCCCGACCCGCGCGCCGGACCGGACCAACGCGGAGATGGTGTTCGGGGCGGGGTGCCCGTAGTCGTTGCCCTCCCCCACGGAGACCAGCGCGATCCGTGGCGGGCCGCCTCCAGCAACCCCGGTTCCTGGTAGGCCGAGCCGTGATGGGCGACCTTGAGGACGTCGACCTCGGGCACCCGCCAGCGACCTCAGGGCCCGCTGGGCGGCCGGCTCGACATCGCCGGTCAGCAGCATCCGCACGTCGCCGATCTCGACCAGCAGGACGAGGCTCGCGTTGTTGGGCGTCGACCCCTCCCCCTCGATGATCCGCAGCGGCCACACCACCTGCCAGCGCAGCGACGCCGACCCGACCCGCTCGCCGGTGACTGCCGCGCGTGAGCGGCACCGACGCCTGCCTGGTCCACCGCGTCACCCGCGCCAGCTCGGCGGCCGGCTCGTCGTACGGCCCGATCTGGACCCCGCCCGACGGACCTGCCCCGCAGCACGCCCGGCAGTCCCTCGACGTGGTCGGCGTGCAGATGGGTGAGTACGACGAGCGCAACCCGCTCGACGCCGAGCTCGCGCAGGCACCGGTCGACCAGGCGCGGGTCGGGGCCGGCGTCCACGACCACGGCGCCGGCGCGGCCCGCGTCCAGCACCAGCGCGTCGCCCTGACCGACGTCGCAGGCGACCATCAGCCAGCCCGTCGGTGGCCAGCCGGGCCCGGCGACCCGCACCAGCGCCGCCGACCAGCACCACCGCGACGCAGCCGGCCAGCACGCCGTGGGCGGCGGGAGGCGCGGCGAGCGAGCAGCACGCCCGCCAGCAGCAGACCGGCCAGCCCGAGCGCGCCCCCGCGGACGACGGCCAGGCGACCGCGGCGTCGGGCACGGCGGCGGCCCGCTGCGCCACCGTCACGATCCACCAGGCGGGCAGGCCGGCCAGCCACCCGAACGCCCGCGCGGCGGGGTCGGACACAGCGCCCGCGAGGGTGGCCAGCACGCCGAGCACGGTGGCGGGCGCGACCGCCGGTGCCACGAGCAGGTTCGCCGGCACGGCGACCAGGCTGACCTGCCCCGAGAGCAGCGCCACCACCGGCGCGCACGCGACCTGCGCTGCTGCCGGCACGGCGAGCGCCTGTGCCAGCGGGGCGGGGACCCGCCTCGCGCACATCCATCGCGTCCAGCCCGGCGCGATCAGCAGCAGACCGGCGGTCGCCAGCACCGACAACGCGAAGCCGTAGGAGCGGGCCAGCCACGGGTCGAGCAGCAGCAGCGCGAGCATCGCGGCGGCCAGCGCGGCCAGGCTGCCGCGACGACGCCCGGTCGCCAGCGCCGCCAGGCCGACCAGACCCATGGCGGCTGCCCGGAGCACGGAGGGCTGCGGCCGTGCCAGGACCACGAACCCGACCAGGGCGAGCGCTCCCAGCGCGGGCAGCCAGCGAACGCGGAACCCGAGCCACCGGCCGACGTACAGCGCGAAGCCGACGACGATGACCAGGTTCGCGCCCGACACCGCCGTGAGATGGGTCAGCCCGGCCGTGCGGAAGTCCTGCTCGAGCTCGACCGGCATCGCGGCGGTGTCGCCCACCACCAGACCGGGCACCAGCCCGCGCTCGGCCGCGGGCAACCCGGCAACCGCCTCGCGCAGCCCGGCACGCAAGTGGCCCGCGGCGCGCTGCACCGCTGGTGGGCGGCCGACCAGCTCGCGGCGGCGTACCGCACCGAGAGAACAGCCGCCACCGCATCGCCGGGCCGGGCCGGTCCCAGCCGGCCCGTCGCGGTCAGCCGCTGGCCGGGCAGCAGGCCGGCCCATCGCCCGTCGGACGCGAACACGAGGACGGGAGTGCGCACCCGGACGCGCAGCCCGCGCCCCGCAACGTGCACGATCCGCACCCGTACGACGAAGAGATCCCCGCCGCGCTGAGACCGGCCCGGAGTGGCGACGACTCGTTGCGGGTCAGCGGTCACGACCATCTGCGCTGTCACCACCGCGGCGTCCGCCGCCCAGTCGTCGATCGGCCCGGCGTGCAGGGACACGACCCGAAGTCCGGCGACCGCGGCGCCGGTGACGAGGCAGAGCAGCGCGCCGGTCACCGCGAGCCGGCGGTGCCGCCAGGTCCATGCGGCAAGCGAGCAGGCCGGCGACCGAGCCGCCCACCAGCCAGGGCCACGCAGCCGGACCCGCCCCGGTCGCGACGAACGCCCCGGCCCACGCCGCCACCGCGGGCACAGCAAGGCGAAGGTGGACCGTCGGCCGTGCAGCGGGTTCCGCGGCACCGGCACGTCAGACCCGGACCAGCGGCTTGATGTCGGCGAACGTCGCCTCGCCGATGCCCGACACCTCGCGCAGCTCGTCGGTGGACCCGAAGCGCCCGTGCTCGGAGCGCCAGTCCAGGATCCGCTGCGCCAGCACCGGTCCGACTCCCGGCAGCGTGTCGAGCTGCTCGAGGGTCGCGGAGTTCAGGTCGATCGGTGCTCCCGAGGCGGCCGCCCCTCCGGCTGCCGGGGGCGCTGCCACGGCCGGTCCCTGCGCCGCGGGCGAGGACCACGAGCTGTTCGCCGTCGACGACCGGTCGCGCCAGGTTGACGCTCGCCAGCTCGGCGTTGCGGGCCGGGCCACCCGCTGCGGCGACGGCGTCGGCCACCCGCGCGCCGGCGCGCAGCTGCACCAGCCCGGGGCGGCGCACGGCGCCGGCGACGTGCACGACGAGGGTCGACGCGGACGTCGAGCTCGCAGTCGGCGACACCGACGCAGCGGAGACCGGTGGACCGGATCGCTGCACCGTCGGGACCGGCTCGCTGGCCGGGCGGCCGCGCCAGATGAGCAGGCCACCGAGCAGCAGCCCCAGCACCAGCACGCCGACGATGCCGGCCAGCGCCCGGGCGCGCGGCTCGACGACAACCCCGCGTACGGCGAGCGGCAACCGGTCTCGCACGGCAGCCGCCGCCGGGTGGGCCGCGGCTCCGGTCTCGCGAGGCGCGATCGGGGGTCGGCTCGGACGGCACCCAGCCCGAGGGCGCCGGCGACCCGAGGTGGCGGACCCGGGCCGTGGCGAGCGCTTCCAGCTCGGCGGCGGGCACGCTGCGCCGGCGCGCGTGCTTGCTCGCCCGCTCGGTCACCCAATGACGCTAGGAACCCTCGGTGCGTCGCCACCCGGGGGCGCGCAGATCGGTGGACGGCAACCCGACCTGTGGACGATTTTTCGCAGCGCGGTAAACGCGGCCGCAGCTGCGAAGCGAGTCTCCCAGTGCACCGCACGCCGTCAGACCGAGCTGGAAACGAAATGAAATGCATCCGTGCGAACCCGACGCCACGAAAGTCCCCTGCCACTGAGATCGACACTCGTCGACCGAGCGGCCGGAGACTTCCGTTCTAAGCGAGGGACCCATGCACGCTCTGGCCTTCACGCACGAGGTTCGCGGCGTCTCAAGCTCATCCCTTCACGAAGGGCTGATCCTCACGCTTCGGGGATCCGGTCTTCGCCTGGATGCAAGTCAGCCTGGCCATGCCCAACTCTCGGAGCCGGTTGGAGAGCCGAACAGTCGCTGCCGTCTGTCCGCGTCCCTGAGCTTTCTCAACAGTCGCGATGGCGTGCTGCTTCTCTGCCTCGTGAAGGTCCTCGACGCAGACGCTTCATCAGACCAGGGATCTGGCTACTACCTCGCCGCCCGTCTGCAGGACATCCAGAAAGTCATCGAGAACAGGCTCCGAGGACTTGGCGCCGACGTAAGGAGCCGCTCGGGCGATCCCGGACGGGCCCGGCGCACGAGAGGTGATGTCATCTCGCGAGCCGAGAAGGGCTCAACGGCAGTCGCCTTCCCGGAACGAACGGTCTCACCGCCGATGAGAGGTGCAGGGTCGTCATCGATGCCCCAGACGGACGACATTCGTTGCCCCGTCGCGACATTGAGGCCTTCTTTGCCCTCGGGCGATTCATCGCCGGTCATCCATCCGTGGAGGCGGTGGATCCACAGGGACTGGCCGGCTGCGTCCGAGCACTTTGGTGGATGGTCGAGGCAGAGATCGACGCGAGCGAAGTTTCGCTCGATGACGTGAGCGCCAGGATGATGCGGCTCCTGGACGGCAGGTTCGGATACGTGAACAGATGCCGGTCCGCCAGGTCTACCAATGTCGACAGTGCCGACTGGAGAAAGTGATTGACCCCGCTCCGGGATGCAGCGTCTTCCGCCCGGGCGGGAGACTCGTGAGTATCAAGGATCTCGACCCCGACTATGTCTGCTCGCAGTGCCATGGAACGGAAGTGGACGAGTCACTCGCCACGATCTGCCCAGATGCGGCGCCCTGTCGAAGGATCCAGTCCTGTCGGCGTGCACGTCGACAGGCTGCCTGATGGACTTCAGCGCGCAGCGGACCCCCTGCGCCCTCGTCGCCGTAGACGCGCCAGGCCCGCCAGCGGGCGATGACGTTGGTGCGGTGCCGCACCAGGATGACCACCGCGAGGAACCCGGCCCAGACCTGGTGGGCCAGGTCGGCGTCGGTGACCAGGCTGATGACGACCAACGCCACCGCCGTCGTCATCGAGGCCAGCGCGATCCACCGGCTCAGCGCCACCACGACGGCGAACACGACGAGCAGCCCGAGCCCCCAGAACGGCTCCACCCCGAGCACGGCACCGAACGCGGTCGCCACGCCCTTGCCGCCGCGGCCGCGCAGGAACGGCGAGCTGACGTGGCCGATCACGGCCGCCGCGCCGGCGACCAGGCCGGCGTCGGCGTCGACCAGCGAGAAGCCGAGCGCCGGCACGAACCCCTTGGCCACGTCGAGCAGCGCGACCAGGACCCCCCAGCGCACCCCCAGGACCCGGCCGACGTTCGTCGCGCCCGGGATTGCCGGAGCCGAGCCCCCTGAGGTCGATGTGCCGGCTCCGGGCGAGCAGCGCGGCCGGCGACACGGCCCCGACCAGATAGCCGCCGACGGCGGCCAGGGCGAGGACGAGCGCGTTCACCTCGGGGAGACGACGACGGCCAGCATGCCCGGCCCGACGTGGGCGCCGACGACGGCGCCGACCTCACTGACGTGCAGGTGGCGCAGCTCGGGCAGCCTCGCCCGCAGCCGCTCGGCGAGAGCAGCCGCGCGGTCGGCGTTGGCGAGGTGGTGCACCGCGACGTCGACCGGGCCCTCGCCGGCCCGCTCCACGGCGAGCTCCTCCAGCCGGGCGATCGCCCGCGCCGAGGTGCGCACCTTCTCCAGCGGCTCGATGTGGCCGTCGACGAGGTGCAGCAGCGGCTTGACCGCCAGCGCCGAGCCGAGGAACGCGGCCGCCGCGCCGATCCGGCCGCCGCGGCGGAGGTACTCGAGCGTGTCGACGTAGAACACCGCGCTGGCGGCGGCGACCCGTTCTCCGCCGCGGCCGTCGACCTCGTCGAGAGTCGGCTCCGCGAGCGGCCAGCTCGGCCGCCGTGACGACCGCGAAGCCGAGGCCCATCCCCAGCGACCGCGAGTCGACGACCCGCACCGGGATCGGGGCGTCGCGGGCGCCCATGACGGCCGACTCGTAGGTGCCGGACATGTCCGAGGACAGGTGCACGCGAGACAGCCGAGGTGCAGCCCTCCTCCGCCGCCTGCTCGTAGACGGAGAGGAACGCGAACGGGCCGGGCCGCGACGTGCTGACCGGCGTCCAGGCGCGCAGCGCGTCGGCCACCGTCGCCGAGCTGACGCCGGACCCCTCGTCGTACGACGTGCCGCCGATCACGACCTGCAGCGGGACCACCCTGATGCCGTGCTCCTGCACGACCTCGTCGGGCAGGTACGCCGTGGAGTCGGTGACGATCGCGACGCGCTCGGCCATGGCCAGAACCTATCGGCGTCGGCTAGGCCGGCACGACGTTGACCAGCCGGGGCGGGCGCACGATGACCGTGCGGATCTCGCGGCCGTCCAGCGCCCGGCGTACGGCGTCGGACCGCCAGCGCCAGCTCGCGCAGCTCGTCCTCGCCGATCGACGGCGCGACCTCGAGCCGGTCGCGCACCTTGCCGGCGACCTGCACGACGCAGGTGACCGACTCCTGCGACCAGCAGCGACTCGTCGACTGTCGGCCACCCGGCCCGCGCGACCGACGGCTCGTGGCCCAGCCGCGCCCACATCTCCTCGGCGGTGTAGGGCGCGAACAGCGACAGCAGCACGGCGACGGCCTCGACCGCCTCGCGCACGGCCGGGTCGGCCGGCCCGGGGCCGGAGTCGATCGCCTTGCGGGCTGCGTTGACCAGCTCCATCACGCGGGCCACGGCGACGTTGAAGCGGAACGTCTCGACCGCCCTGGTGGCCTCGTCGATCGGCGTGGTGGGTCGCCTTGCGCAGCGTCTCGTCACCCGTGGCCGGGTCGGCGCCGACCGGCGCGGTCACGTCACCGGACAGCCGCCAGGCCCGCGCCAGGAAGCGGCGCCGAGCCGTGCGCCGACACGTCGGCCCAGTCGATGTCGTCCTCGGGCGGTCCGGCGAACACCATCGTCAGCCGGACGGCGTCGACGCCGTGCTCGGCCAGCTCGTCGGAGAGCCGGACCAGGTTGCCGCGCGACTTCGACATCGCGGAGCCGTTCATGATGACCATGCCCTGGTTCAGCAGCCGGGTGAACGGCTCGGTGAACGTCGACCATGCCCAGGTCGTGGAGCACCTTGGTGAAGAAGCGCGCGTACAGCAGGTGCAGGATCGCGTGGGTCACGCCGCCGACGTACTGCTCGACGGGCATCCACTGCGCGCACGTCGGCGGGGTCGAACGGCACGTCGTCGCGGTCGGCGAGCAGAAGCGCAGGAAGTACCACGACGAGTCGACGAACGTGTCCATCGTGTCGGTGTCGCGCAGCGCCGGCGCCGCCGCAGCGCGGGCAGTCGACGTTGACCCAGTCCTCGGCCGCGCCCAGCGGCGAGGTGCCCTTCGGCCTGCAGGTCCAGGCCCTCCGCCGGGGGCAGCGTGCACCGGCAGCTGGTCGTCCGGGACCGGGACCTCGCCGCACGTCGGGCAGTGGACGATCGGGATCGGCGTGCCCCAGTAGCGCTGCCGCGAGATCAGCCAGTCGCGCAGCCGGTAGTTGACGGTCGCCTGCGCCCAGCCCGCGCTCGGCCAGGATCTCGGTGATGCGCGGCGATCGCCTCCTCCTTGCCCAGCCCGTCCAGCGGGCCGGAGTTCACCAGTCGCCCCGTCGCCGGTCGTCGCGACACCCGGTGGCCGCCGGGTCGTCGCTCCCCGGTGTCGACGACGACCCGCACCGGCAGGTCGAACGTGCGGGCGAAGTCCAGGTCGCGCTGGTCGTGCGCCGGCACGGCCATGATCGCGCCGTGGCCGTAGTCGGCCAGCACGTAGTCGGCGGCCCAGATCGGCAGCCGCTCGCCGTTCACCGGGTTGATGGCGTGGCGGTGCAGGAAGACTCCGGTCTTCTCCCGGTCGGTCGACAGCCGCTCGATCTCGCTCTCGCCGCCGACCTTCTCGACGTACTCGCGGAACTCCTGCTCGGCCGGCGAGCCGGCGGCCAGCTCCGCTGCCAGGTCGGAGTCGGCCGCGACGACGAAGAACGTCGCGCCGTACAGCGTGTCCGGCCGGGTCGTGTAGATGGTGACCGGCTCGTCGCGGCCCTCGATCTCGAAGACGACGTCGGCGCCGGTCGAGCGGCCGATCCAGTTGCGCTGCATGGTCAGGACCCGGTCCGGCCAGTGACCCTCCAGCTGCGCCATGTCGTCCAGCAGCCGGTCGGCGTAGTCGGTGATCTTGAAGTACCACTGGGTCAGCTTCTTCTTCATGACCGGGGTGTCGCAGCGCTCGCACCGCCCGCCGACGACCTGCTCGTTGGCCAGCACGGTCTGGTCGTGCGGGCACCAGTTGACCTGCGACGGGCTTGCGGTAGGCCAGGCCCTGCTCGAAGAACCGCAGGAACAGCCACTGGTTCCACTTGTAGTACTCGGGGTCGGACGTGTGCAGGACCCGGTCCCAGTCGAAGGAGCACGCGTAGCGGCGCATCGACTCGCGCTGCATCGCGATGTTCTCGTAGGTCCACTCGCGGGGGTCGACCCCGCGCTCGATCGCGGCGTTCTCGGCCGGCAGGCCGAAGGAGTCCCAGCCGATCGGGTGCATGACGTTGAAGCCGCGCTGCACCCAGTAGCGCGCGACCACGTCGCCCAGCGCGTAGGCCTCGGCGTGGCCCATGTGCAGGTCGCCGGAGGGGTACGGGAACATGTCGAGGATGTACTTCTTCGGGCCGCGGGTCGTCGGGGTCGCCGGAGCGGAACGGCGCCAGCTCGTCCCACACCGGCAGCCACTTGTCCTGCACGGCCTGCACGTCGTAGGTCTCCCGCGGCGGCCCCTCGTGGGGATGGCTCTCCGTGCCGCTGTCCTCGGTCGCCTCAGTCATCTCGCGCCTCGTCGTTGGTTCGGGTCCGGACATGAGAAAACCCCTCGCTCAGGAGGGGTCGCCGCGCTGACGGTGGTGCGTTGGTCAGCGCGGCCCGATAAGGAGCAGTCCGGCTCGCACGCGTCCTACCTTAGCGCGAGCGGGAGGCTGGCACGCTCGGCGGTTATTCGGCCGAGGCGGGGCGCGGCGAGGGCGACTGCCCCTCGCGCCGCAGTGATCGGCGCAGGCGCATCTCCTGGTCGGCCTTGCCGAGCAGGGTGTCCAGGCTGCCGGCGTCCCACGGCGCGAGCATCGCTCCCCCGGCGCTGACGCGGGCGGACCAGGTCGACTCGGGCACCGGGGGGTGCAGCGACACCGTCTCGCGGACCCGCCGCTCGAGCTCGAGCGGTGCCATCCCCGGCCCGGGCCCGACCAGGCAGAACTCGTCGCCGCCCCACCGCGCCACCACGTCGGTCGACCTCGTGACGCTGCGGATCGCGTCACCGACCGCCACCAGCACCTCGTCGCCGGCCGCATGCCCCATCGCGTCGTTGACCGACTTGAGGTGGTCGATGTCGATGAAGATGCAGTGCACGGCGTCGCCCTGCCGGCGGGCGTTCTCGACGATCTGGCCGCCGACCATCGCCAGCCCGCGCCGGTTGGCCAGGCCGGTGAGGTGGTCGCGCACGGCCGACGACTCGGCCTGCGCCCGCGCCTCGGCCAGCTCGCCGACGGCGCGGCGGACCACGCGGTTGATCACGACGGACAGCCCGGTCGCGACGGCCAGCCCGGTCGCGTAGTAGCCCCACTGCGGGCTCGGCCCGACCGTCGATGCGCCCACGGCCCAGGCGCCCCACGCCAGGTAGACGGTCGCGATGAACCAGCGCATCGACAGCAGCCCGGCACCGGCGCCGACGATGGCGAGCATCACGTTGGTGGTCTGCCGCGGCTCGGACGCGACGACGAGGTGGACCACGGCGTTGGCCACGACGAGACCGACGACCAGCGCGGTGACCGGATGGGCGAAGGTCTGGTTGAGGAGGCGGGTGCGGAGCACGACCCACAGAGCGACGAGGGCGAGGCTGGTGCCGGCGGCCGTCGACGCCATGGTCAGCCGGGTGGTGCCGTCCAGGACGAGCAGGTGCTGGCCGGCGAAGAGCGCGTAGAGGACGGCCAGGATGCCGGACACCCCGGGCAGGGCACGCCACACGGCTGCGTCGTAGACGTCGTCCGGCGCGTTGGGCACGCCCGGATTCTCGACATCACCGCCGCGGGTCTTGACCACGCGCCAACCGTACGGCGTCCAGCGGCACCGGTGGGCGAACCACCGAGAAATGCGGCCGTCCGGGTGGTTACCGGCTGGCGGCGTCCAGCCTGAGCCGGATCCCGGCGTACACCAGGACTGCCAGCAGCACGCCGGTCACCAGGACCGGCCGGGGCGAGAACGTGGCCAGCAGCACGGCGGTGGCGAACACCGGGCGAGGGCGTTGTGCCAGGCGCCGGCGTGGTGAGGCAGCCAGTGCAGCAGCCAGACGGCGACCAGGAAGATCGCCACCGGGACGGTGAACGCCGCGGCCGCGGCCAGGGGGCCGACGTGGCCGGTTCCGATGGTGTGGTCGACGTTGACCGCCAGCCCGGCTCCGACGGCGGCCGCCGAACCGAAGATCAGGTAGTGGCCGTAGCCCCAGATGAAGCCGGCGCGCAGCGACGTGAGGAAGGCCGCCGCGTCCTTGGCGAAGTAGAGCCACCACATCGAGAACGCCGCCAGCAGCCCGCCGACCGCGACGGTGACGATGTCGACCAGCGCGACGTCGGCCGCCATCGCGGACTCGATCGCGATGGTGGCGGCGAGGACCGACTCGCCGAGCACGATCAACGTGAAGAGGCCGTAGCGCTCGGCGATGTGCTGCGGGTGCCAGGTGGTCTGCGCGACCCGCTCGGCCCAGATCGGGACCGCGAGCTCGGCCACGACCAGGGCGAGGAAGGATGCCATGTCCCAGCTGTCGGGCAGGGCGAGCCGCAGGACCCAGCCGACCTGCACCAGGGTCACGCCCAGCGCGAACCGGAGGCAGCCCTGGCGGTGCTCCGGGTCCGCGCGTGCGGCGCGCAGCCACTGGGTGACCATCGCGAGCCGCATGATCACGTAGCCGAGGGTGCACACCGCGAAGTCCCGCTGGTCGAGCGCCCGCGGCACTCCCGCCGCGAACACCAACGCACCGGCGATCTGCACGAACGTCGTGACCCGGTAGGCGATGTCGTCGGTGTCGTAGGCCGACGCGAACCAGGTGAAGTTCATCCACGCCCACCAGATGGCGAAGAAGACGAGCAGGTAGCCGATGACGCCGTCAGCGATGTGGCCGTCCACCACGGCGTGGTGCAGGCCGGACGCGGCCTGCGCGACGGCCACGACGAAGCAGAGGTCGAAGAAGAGCTCCAGGACGGTGGCGCTGCGGTGCTCCTGGTCGGGGGGTCGGGCGACCATCGGCCTGGACCAGACCAGCGGCGTTCTGCGGGTGGACTCCGTCGTCACGGCGACAACGCTAGGGGGCTGGCCAGCCCTCGGGGTACACATCCACCTCGGTGGCCTTCGCGGAGAGCCACACCGGCTGCCCCGGGCGCAGCTGCAGCTCGGCCACCGCCGCCGCGGTGAGGTCGACGAGAGCGTTCGGCGGTCCGTCGATCCGGGCGCGGACGCGGTCGGCGAGCATCTCCAGGCCGACGACCGTGCCCGCCCAGACGTTGCGCGGACTGGCGTGGTGCGGCCGCTCGGTCTGCAGTGCTATCGCGCTCGGCCGTACGGCGACCAGGACGTCGGTGCCCGACCGGCGGCAAGCGGACTGTCCGGCGCCGCGGTGAGCACGCCCCCGTCGCGCAGCGCGACCGTGCCGTCCGCCGCGCGTCAGGGCGCCCGGATAGAGATTGAGCCCGACAAGGCGCGCGACGTACTGCGTGGCGGGGCGCTGGGCGACCTCGCGCGGGGGTGCCCTGCTGGACCACCCGCCCGTCCTCGATGACCAGCAGGCGGTCGGTCATGACCATGGCTTCCAGCGGGTCGTGCGTGACCAGCAGGATCGGCCCGGCGAACGTGGCCAGATGGCGGCGCAGCTCGGTGCGCACGTCCAGCCGGGTCCGGGCGTCCAGAGCCGAGAGCGGCTCGTCCAGCAGGAGCAGGCCCGGCTCGGCCGCCAGGGCACGGGCCAGGGCCACCCGCTGCGCCTGGCCGCCGGAGAGCTGCGCCGGCTTGCGCGACGCGAGAGCGGTGAGGTCGAGCTGCTGCGAGGTAGTGGTCGGCGTGCCGGCGGGCGTCGCGGCGGCTGGCACCCCTCGATCGGGACGAGAACGCGACGTTGTCGCGGACAGCGAGGTGCGGGAAGAGCCGGTAGTTCTGGAACACCAGCCCGACCGGGCGCCGCTCGGCCGGCACGAACGTCCCGGTGGCTGCGTCGTCGAGGACCGTCGTACCCAGCCGGATGCTGCCCGCCGCGACCGCGGTCAGCCCCGACAGCGCGCGCAGCAGGGTCGTCTTGCCGGCGCCGTTGGGGCCGAGCACTCCCAGCACTTCCCCCGGCGCGACCGTGAGGCTGACGTCGAGGGTGAACGTGCCGCGGCGGACAACAGCCGCCATCTGCAGGGTCATGCCGCCGCTCCGGTGTTGAGCCACCTGTCCCGCAGCGCGACGAGGACAGCGATCGAGACGGCGAGCAGGACCAAGGAGAGGGCGATGGCCGCCTCGGGGTCGCGCTCGAGAGCGAGGTAGACAGCGATCGGCATCGTCTGCGTGCGGCCCGGGAAGTTGCCGGCGAAGGTGATGGTGGCGCCGAACTCGCCGAGCGCCCGGGCCCAGCACAGCACCGACCCGGCCACCAGCGAGGGCCCGATCAGCGGAAGGGTGACGCGGCGGAACACGGTGAGCCGGGACGCCCCCAGCGTCGCCGCCGCCTCTTCGTAGTCGCGGTCAGCCGTGCGGAAGGCGCCCTCGACGGTGACGACGAGGAACGGCATCGCGACGAACGTCTCGGCCACCACGACGCCCGCCGTGGTGAACGGCAGGGTGATGCCGAACCAGGAGTCGAGGTACTGCCCCACGAGCCCTTCCCGACCGAACGCCAGCAGCAGCGCGACACCGCCGACGACGGGTGGCAGGACCAACGGCAGCGTGACCAGCGCCCGCAGCAGCCCGCGCCCGCGGAAGCGCGCCCGGGCGAGCACCCAGGCCAGCGGCACCCCGAACACCAGCGACAGCACGGTGGCCGCGCTGGCGCAGAACAGTGACAACCGCAGCGCCTCGACCACCTGGCTCTCGGCAAGCACGCGGTCGAGGCTGCGCCAGGGGGCCCGGACCACCAGTCCGATCAGCGGCACCACCAGGAAGGCCATCGCGACCAGCGCCGGCACCATGAGCGGCCACGGGACCCGTGCATCTCGAGTGGGATCGTCCCCGGCCCGGCGGTGGGCGGCCCGTGACGACGTCGGGGCCGGCATTCAGGGCATCCGGAACCCGGCCGCGGTCAGCTCGGCCGCACCCGCCGGTGAGAGGACGTAGTCGACGAATGCCTCTGCCGTTGCCTTGTTCTCCGATCCGGTCAGCGCTGCGATCGGGTACGTCGTGGACGCGTTGACGTCGTCGGGGATCTCGATGCCCTTCACCGCGTCACCAGCGGCGCGCACGTCGGTGACATAGACGACGCCTGCGTCGACCTCACCCAGGGTCACCTTGCTCAGCACGGCCTTCACGTCGATCTCCTCGGTGACCGGCGTGACCGTGATCTGTGCGTTCTCGAAGACCTTCGCAGCAGTGGCGCCGCACGGCACCTCGGCCTGGCACAGCGCGACCTTCACGCCCTTCCGGGCCAGGTCCGCGACTGCCTTGACACCCGCGGGGTTGTCCGGCGGCACCGCGATCTCCATCGTGTTGGCCGCGAAGTCCTTCGGCTCGGACGCGTCGCCGCCGGTCACGACCTGGTCCATGGTCTTGGTGCTCGCCGACGCGAACACGTCGGCCGGTGCTCCCTGTCCGATCTGCGTGGCCAGACCCGAGCTGGGACCGAAGTTGAAGACGACCTTCGTCCCGGGGTGTTCGGCCTCGAACTTCTTCCCCGAGTGAGGTGAACGAGTCCTGCAGCGACGCGGCCGCGAACACCGTGATGGTCCCGGTGATCGACGGCGACTCGCTCCCTGAGGACTTGGGGACGGCGTCGTCGGAGTCTCCGCAGCCCGAGAGCAGGCCGACTGCGGCAGCCAGAGCTGCCAGACAACTGACGACACGACGCATGGGCTGCTCCTCGTTGCGGGATCGGCCACCGACGGACCGATGGGCGGGTCAGTGTGCGGCGGGCACCTCGACGACGACGTTCGTCGACTTCACGGCCGCGACCGCGAGCACGCCGGGCTCGAGGCCCAGCTCGTCGGCCGCCTCGCGGCTCATCAGCGACACGATGCGGTGCGGGCCGGCCTGGATCTCCACCTGCGCCATCACGGTGTCCCGGGTCACCTTGGTGACCAGTCCCAGGAAGCGGTTGCGCGCCGACTCGGACAGCACCGGACGCGGGGCCGGCCGGCCGGCGGCTGCTGCGGTCTCCTCGGCCAGCCGGGCAAGGGCAGGACCGTCGATGGCCTGGCGGCCGGAGCTGTCGCGGGTCGTCGGCACGCGTCCGGCGTCGGCCCAGCGGCGCAGCGTGTCGTCGCTGACGCCCAGCAGCGCGGCTGCCTCACTGATCCGGAACGCCTGCACGGGGCAACCCTAGCCGCAGATGCCGATCAAGAGTCCATTTCAAGAGGCATGTGCGGGTACGACGGGGCAGATTCCGCGAATCTGCGGCAGCTCTGTGTCCGACGGTGACGGTGCCACGCCCGCTCCCTTGACCTGCACCGCCCGTGAGGCAGATCAAAGGGCGCGCTGTCGCCTGCCTCTCCCTTTGACCTGCCCGGGCCGCAACGATCACTGGGCGCCTCCTCGGGTGAGGAGACGCCCAGGTCGCGAATGGGTGGAGCTGAGGGGACTCGAACCCCTGACCCCCACACTGCCAGTGTGGTGCGCTACCAGCTGCGCCACAGCCCCATGTCGTGCCGTGCAATGGCCCTGATGGGCCGGGTCAGTCTAGCCGCTGGGTCGCGTCCTCCTGAAACCCGCGTCAGCGCTCGTCGCCGAGCACCGGCTCGGGCAGGCTGCCGGCGTTGTGCTCGAGCAGCCGCCACCCGTCGTCGCGCTCCTCGAGGACCGACCAGCAGCAGTTGGACAGCGGTCCGAGGACCGTCCAGCTCGGCTGCGGCAGCTCGAGCATCGAGCCGATCAGGCTGCGCGCCGCGCCGCCGTGGGTCACGGCGACGAGCGTCTGGCCGGGCTGCACATCGCGAAGCGCATCGGTGACCGCGGCGACCGTCCGTCGCGCGACCGTGACCCGACCCTCGGCTCCCTCGGCCGGGATGTCGGCGCCGTGCACCCAGGCCTCGAAGTCCCCGGCGTACCGCTGCCTGATCTCGGCGTTGGTGAGCCCCTGCCAGGCGCCGCCGTGGGTCTCGCGCAGGCGCGGGTCGAGCGCCACGTCGAGCGACACCAGGCGCCCGAGCATCCGGGCGGTCATCTCGGCCCGCGCGAGGTCGGAGGAGACGATCGCGGCGGGTGCCAGCGCCGCCAGGAGGGCCGCCGACCTGGCCGCCTGCGCGATCCCCGCCTCGTCCAGCTCGACGTCCATCTGCCCCTGGAAGCGGCCCTCGAGGTTCCAGCCGGTCTGGCCGTGCCGCCAGATGATCAGGCGGCGGCCCGTGCTGCTCAGGACGCGGCTCCGGCCGCCCCGGCCGCCCCGGGAGCGTCGTGGGCGGAGCGCCCCCGGCGTACCTCGTCGGGCAGCTCGACGGTCGGGCAGTCCTTCCACAGCCGCTCGAGGGCGTAGTAGACCCGCTCCTCCGCGTGCTGCACGTGCACGATGACGTCGATGTAGTCGAGCAGGACCCAGCGTCCCTCGCGCTCACCCTCGCGGCGCACCGGCTTGGCGCCGAGGTCGCGGAGGCGCTCCTGCACCCCGTCGACGATGGCCTTGACCTGGCGGTCGTTGGGGGCGGAGCAGATCACGAATGCGTCGGTGATGACGAGCTGTTCGCTGACGTCGAAGGCGACGATGTCTTCTGCGAGCTTGTCGGAAGCGGCCTCGGCGGCGGCGATCACGAGCTCGCGGGCGCGGGTCGAAATGGGCACGTGCGGCGGTCTCCTTGCTGGATGCTGTCCCCACCAGGATGGCACGCCCCGGGCTCAGGGCTTGAAATCCTTGCCCAGGACGACGATGACCTCAGCCACGGTCTGACCCTGCCCGGACACCCCGACCGAGCTGGCGGGCAGCCCCAGCGCGGCAGCCACCCCGGCGCCGCGCTGGACGCTGGCGGGCGTGCTGTCGGGGATGAGCACCGCGCTCTTCTTCTGCCCGAACTCCGGCGCGTTGTTCCCGTTGACGAACCGGAAGCCCGCCTTGACCAGCTTGGTGCGGGCCTTGTCCACCAGACCCGGCGTTCCCACGCCGTTCTGGACGAGCACCCGGACCGGCCCGCCCGCCGCGTCCTTCACCAGCGACGGCGCGAAGCGCGCCTCCATCAGCGCTGCCGCCTGCTGGGCGTTGACCCCGTAGGACTCCTCCCCGGCACCGGTCGCGATCGCATTGACCGGCAGGACGTCGGAGAGCATGTCACCGTCGACCGAGACGGCCTGCGCGGCCGCGAGGATCTCCGCCAGCAGGCTCGAGGAGAGCGTGCTGCTCGACCCGGCCTTGAGCGAGGTCACCGTGCCCTCGATCTCCCGGGTCTGGTCCGGCAGCCCGCGCAGCACACCGTCGAGGACGTCGTAGAAGCGCGCGAGCCGGGCCTGCTCCGGCTCCTCGGGGGCGGCGTACGTCGCGTAGGCGGCGGCCTGTGCGCCGTTGAGATGCTGGGACCCCGCCCGCACCACCACGGTGTCGGTGCCGTCGGCGGCCTTGGTCACGACGTCGACGTCGACCTCGGCGGGCACGCCGCCCACCTTGTCCACCAGCGCGGCCAGGCCGGCCTGCGGTGAGCACCCACCCGCCGTCCACGGACACCCCGAGGAGGTCGGTCAGCGCCTTGGCCGGCGCCTCCTTGTCCGGCAGCCCCAGGGTCTCCCCGAACGCGACGGACCCGGAGCCCGGCAGGTCGACGATCAGTCGCGACGGGATCAGCACGGCTGCGGCGCGCTTCTCATCGGTCCGTACGCCGATCGAGGGCGCTCGCCTTGGCGGTCCCGTCGGCTCCGGCCACCTGCACGAGCAGCGTGCGTTGCTTCTGCAGGGCGGCGTCGTTCTGCGTTGTCGCCACCGCCGCCGCGGCCCAGCAGCCACCACCCGCCGACGGCCACGACGAGCACAACGACCACCACGCCGGCGATCAGCGAGACCTGGCGGCGCTGCGACTGCCGCCGCGCCCTGCGCTGCGCCTGCCGGCTCGTGCGCGCGACCACGGTGGGCCCGGACAGGGCAGATGCCGAGGCCTCGATCACGGGGCCGGCGACCATCTCCTGGGCCACGTCCGCGTCGGGCAGCAGGTCCGCCTCGGGCCGCCGGTGCTTGCCGCTCATCCGTCGGCCCGGTACAGCCTGTGCTTGGCGATGTACTGCACCACCCCGTCCGGGACGAGGTACCAGACCGGCTCGCCGCTGTGGACGCGGGCGCGGCAGTTGGTCGAGGAGATCGCCATCGCAGGCACTTCGAGCAGGCTGACGCGCTGCTGAGGAAGCCCGTCACCGGACAGGGCGTGCCCCGGCCGGGTGACGCCGACGAAGTGCGCGAGCTCGAACAGGATGTCAGCGTCCTTCCAGGTCAGGATCTGGGCGAGAGCGTCGGCGCCGGTGATGAAGAACAGCTCGACGTCCTGCGCCGCGCTGCTCGCGCAGATCCCGCAGCGTGTCGATGGTGAACGTCGGGCCGGGCCGGTCGACGTCCACCCGGCTCACGGTGAACCTCGGGTTCGACGCGGTGGCGATCACCGTCATCAGGTATCGATGCTCTTTCGGCGAGACCTCGTCCCGGGTTGAGCCCGCCTTCTGCCACGGCTCGCCGGTCGGCACGAAGACGACCTCGTCGAGGTCGAACATGCTCTGCACCTCGCTGGCGGCGACCAGGTGGCCGTGGTGCACCGGGTCGAACGTTCCGCCCATCACGCCCAGCCGCGCACGGCGATCGCTGGGCTCATCCACGCTTGCGACCCTAACCGGCGAAAGGCCCTCCGGCCCGGAGCCGGGGCCGCGCTGCTAGCGGTCCTTGCCGAACGAGAGCGTGATCAGCAGCAGCACGACGAGCAGCGCGAACGCGCCGACGCCCAGCATCCACGGCTCCCCGGGGAGGTCCCGACCGGTCTCGGTCTGCGCCGCGAAGCGGCCGATGGCAGCAGTCATGGGCGAGATTGTGGCATGAGCAGCAGAGTCGGCGGCGCTCAGAACGGGCGTACGCCGCCGGCAGGGACGAGAGCCGGCGCCGGGACTGTCCATCGCCCGGCGCTGGAAGGTGGCCCGGTCCACGACCTCCAGGCCGGTGACCCGCCACGAGGGCAGGCCCGCGGAGAGCCGGTGCTCCCCCCACAGCCGCAGCGCCAGGGAGGCGGCGTCGTCGACGTCGCGCGCCTCCTCCCAGTAGCGGACCTCGGCGCGGTCGGCCGCGTAGCGGGCGGACAGCAGGAACGGGCGCTCGTGGGTCAGCCGCTCGAGGCCGCCACGGATCAGGCCGGCCTCGACCGGCTCACCACCGACCGTGAGCGTGACGTGCCACATGCCCACGTGCTCGGCAAGCGGTGGCGAGTCCACGTCCGCCGAGACGTCCGGCGACCCGTTGACCAGGAACGGCCCGTCCACACACACTCCCCTGCATCAGCGGCGCAGCACGACGAGGTCGTCGCGATGGACGACTTCACGGCGGTACGCCGGTCCGAGCTCCCGCGCCAGCTCGCGCGTCGAGCGCCCCAGCAGACCGGGAAGTTCTGTCGCGTCAAAGTTGACCAGCCCGCGAGCCACGGCGTGGCCGTTTTGGTCGAGAAGTTCCACAGGATCTCCGGCGGCGAACGTGCCGGTGACCGCCGTCACACCCGGCGGGCAGCAGCGACATCCGGCGCTCGACCACGGCGCGCACGGCGCCGTCATCGAGGTGCAGGTGCCCCCGCGGGGTGCTGGCGTGCGCCAGCCACAGCAGCCGGGACGAGGACCGGCTCCCGACCGGGTGGAACAGCGTGCCGACCGGCTCGCCGGCGAGCACCGGCGCGACCGAGGACACCGACGCGACGACCGTGGGGATCCCGGCGGCGGTGGCGATCCGGGCGGCCTCCACCTTGCTCGCCATGCCGCCGGTGCCGACGCCACCCTGGCCGGTCCGCCCGATCCGGGCACCCGCCAGGTCCGCGTCACTGCGCACGTCCGGGATCAGGCTGGCGCCGCCCGTGCGGGGGTTGCCGTCGTAGAGCCCGTCGACGTCGGAGAGCAGCACCAGCAGGTCGGCGTGCACGAGGTGGGCGACCAGCGCGGCCAGCCGGTCGTTGTCACCGAAGCGGATCTCCTCGGTGGCGACCGTGTCGTTCTCGTTGACGACCGGCACGGCACCCATCGCGAGCAGCCGGTCGAGGGTGCGCTGCGCGTTGCGGTAGTGCGCGCGGCGTACGACGTCCTCCGCCGTGAGCAGCACCTGCCCCGAGGTCAGCCCGTGCCGGGCGAACGCCTGGGTGTAGCGGTGCATCAGCAGGCCCTGCCCGACGCTGGCGGCCGCCTGCTGGGTGGCCAGGTCGCGGGGCCGCCGGGTCAGGCCCATCGGCCCGAGCCCGGCCGCGATCGCCCCGGAGGTGACGAGCACCAGCTCGCGGCCGCTCGCGCGGCCCGCGGCCAGCGCGTCCACCAGCCCGTCGAGGCGGGCGCCGTCGATGCCCGCGGCCGAGCCTCCGGCGCCACCGGTGAGGGACGAGGAGCCGACCTTGACGACGACCCGGGCCGCTGCGGCCACGGCTGCGCGCCGGTCGCCGGCGCCGGCCGGGCTCACCTGCCTTCCAGCCGCAGGTCGTGGCCGCGACGGCCGTGCAGCAGCTCGGCGCCCGCCTTCATGGAGGGCTCCCAGTCGAAGATCACCGCCTGCTCACCCTCGCCGATGACGACCTCGTCGCCGGCCTCGGCGCCCGCCGCCAGCAGCGCGTCCTCGACGCCGAGCCGCGCCAGCCGGTCGGCGAGGTAGCCGACGGCCTCGTCGTTGCTGAAGTCGGTCTGGCGCACCCAGCGGGTGGGCTTGGTGCCGCGCACGACGTAGCGGCCGTCTTCCTCGGTGACCGTGAACCCGCTGTCGTCGACGGCGGTCGGCCGCAGCACGATGCGCTCGGCGGTCAGGTCGGGCGCGGCGGCGCGGGCGGCCTGCACGACCTCGGCCATCGCGAAGGTGAGCGGCCGCAGGCCCTCGCGGGAGGCCGCGCTGACCTCGAAGACGCGCAGCCCCCGCTGCTCCAGGTCGGCGCGGACCATCTCGGCCAGCTCGCGCGCCTCGGGCACGTCGATCTTGTTGAGCGCGACCAGCCGGGGCCGGTCGGCGAGCCCGCCGTACTCGGCCAGCTCGGCCTCGATCGCGTCGAGGTCGCTCAGCGGGTCGCGGTCCGGCTCGAGCGTCGCGCAGTCGATGACGTGCACGAGGGCGTCGCAGCGCTCGACGTGACGGAGGAACTCCAGGCCCAGGCCCTTGCCCTGGCTCGCCCCGGGGATCAGTCCGGGTACGTCGGCGACGGTGAACCGGGTGTCGCCGGCCTCGACCACGCCGAGGTTGGGCACCAGGGTCGTGAACGGGTAGTCGGCGATCTTGGGCCGGGCGGCCGAGAGCACGGCGATCAGGCTCGACTTGCCGGCGCTCGGGAAGCCGACCAGCGCGACGTCGGCCACCGACTTGAGCTCGAGGACGATGTCGGCCGCGTCACCGGGCTCACCCAGCAGCGCGAAGCCGGGGGCCTTGCGCCGGGCCGAGGCCAGCGCGGCGTTGCCCAGGCCGCCGCGACCGCCGCGGGCAGCGACGTACGACGTGCCCGCGCCGACCAGGTCGGCGAGCACCTCGCCGCGAGCCGTCTTCACGACGGTGCCGTTGGGAACCGGCAGGACCAGGTCCTTGCCCTCGGCGCCGCTGCGATGACCGCCCTGGCCGGGCTTGCCGTTGGTGGCCCGGCGGTGCGGGGTGTGGTGGTAGTCGAGCAGGGTCGTGGTGCTGGGGTCGACGACGAGGATGACGTCGCCGCCGCGTCCGCCGTTGCCGCCGTCGGGACCGCCGAGCGGCTTGAACTTCTCCCGGTGCACCGACGAGCAGCCGTGGCCGCCGTCGCCCGCGGCGACGTGCAGCACGACCTCGTCGACGAACGTGGTCACGGCTGCCTCATCGCTCTCATCATCAGGGTTGTCGGGAAAGCGTCGAGGGCGGGCCGGATAACCGGGCCCGCCCTCGACAAGGTGTGCAGGGCGGCGCTACTCGGCCAGCTCCGGGACGATGTTGACGACCTTGCGGCCACGGCGGCGGCCGAACTCGACCGCACCCGCGCTGAGCGCGAACAGCGTGTCGTCGCCACCGCGGCCGACGTTCAGGCCCGGGTGGAAGTGGGTGCCGCGCTGGCGCACGATGATCTCGCCGGCGTTGACC
Organism: uncultured Actinomycetota bacterium; assembly: GCA_963757295.1. Classification (GTDB taxonomy): domain Bacteria; phylum Actinomycetota; class Actinomycetes; order JACCUZ01; family JACCUZ01; genus JBDUAP01. The sequence continues at coordinate 109,800 of CAVWQZ010000004.1, forward strand.
AGCTGACCGCCGAAGCGCTTGACGCCGAGGCGCTGGGAGTTGGAGTCGCGTCCGTTGCGTGTGGAGGACGCGCCCTTCTTGTGAGCCATCTGGTGCTGCCCCTTACTTCTTGCTGCCGCTGTCGATGCCGGTGACCTTGACCTGCGTGTGCTTCTGGCGGTGGCCGGAGCGGCGGCGGTAGCCGGTCTTGTTCTTGTACTTCAGGATGTCGATCTTGGGGCCCTTGGTGGCGCCGACCACCTCGACGGTGACCGTGGCGCCGGAGAGCGTCTTCTTGTCGCTGGTGACGTCGGTGCCGTCCACGAGCAGCAGGACCGGCAGGGTGACGGACGCGCCCGGCTCGGCGTCGAGCCGGTCGATCTCGAGAACGTCGCCGACGGCGACCTTCTCCTGTCGACCACCCGCACGGACGATCGCGTACACAGCGGACTCGCTTTCCTCGAACAGATCGAAACCAACCAGAGACCCGCGCAGGATGCGCGAACGCGCGCAGGCGGGGACCGGTGCCCGGGCACCGAGGGTCAAGGGTACGAATCCGACCGCGCACCGGGTCAAACTCAGACGCTGGTGACCGGGGACTGCGCCCGCCGGCGCCGCCGGCGGGGCGCCGACGCCTGGGGCGCATCCTCGCTGGCGCGGCGTCCGAGTCGCTGGAGCCCGAGTCGCTGGAGTCCGAGTCGCTGGAGCCCGAGTCGCTCGGCGTCCGAGGCGTCCGGCCGGCTCGACCGGGTCCTCGGCGGCGACCGGCGAGCTGGCGGCCTTGCCGCCGCCGCCGCCGCGCCGCCTGAGCGGCCCGACCCGGACCCCCGGGAACCGCCCGGCTTGTCCGACCCGCCGCGGCTGCGGCCGTTCTTGCGCTCCGACGAGCCGCCGCCGTTGCCGCTGGCGCCGGCCTCGACCGGCTCGGTCCGGATGTGCACGCCGCGGCCGTTGCAGGCCTCGCACGTCTCGGAGAAGGCCTCGAGCAGGCCCTGCCCGACCCGCTTGCGGGTCATCTGGACCAGCCCCAGCGAGGTGACCTCGGCCACCTGGTGCTTGGTGCGGTCGCGCCCGAGGCACTCGAGCAGCCGGCGCAGCACCAGCTCGCGGTTGCTCTCCAGCACCATGTCGATGAAGTCGATGACGATGATGCCGCCGAGGTCGCGCAGCCGGAGCTGGCGCACGATCTCCTCGGCCGCCTCGAGGTTGTTCTTGGTGACCGTCTCCTCGAGGTTGCCGCCCGCGCCGGTGAACTTCCCGGTGTTGACGTCGATCACGATCATCGCCTCGGTGCGGTCGATGACGAGGTAGCCGCCGCTGGGCAGCCAGACCTTGCGGTCCAGCGCCTTGGCGAGCTGCTCGTCGATGCGGTGGGCGGCGAACACGTCCTCCTCGGACGGTCCAGCGCGACATGCGGTCGCGCAGGTCCGGCGCCACGTGCCCGACGTACGGCTCGACCATCTCCCACGCGTCGTCGCCGGAGACGATGAGCTTGGCGAAGTCCTCGTTGAAGATGTCGCGGACGACGCGGATCGTGAGGTCCGGCTCGCCGTAGAGCAGCGCGGGCGCCGAGGCCGTCTTGGCCTTCTTCTCGATGTCCTCCCACTGCGCGGTGAGCCGCGCGACGTCGCGGGAGAGCTCCTCCTCGCTGGCGCCTTCGGCGGCCGTGCGCACGATGACGCCGGCGTCCTCGGGGACGACCTTCTTCAGGATCGACTTGAGCCGGGTGCGCTCGTTCTCGGGCAGCTTGCGGCTGATGCCGGTCATCGAGCCGTCGCGGCACGTACACGAGGTAGCGGCCGGGCAGGGAGATCTGGCTGGTCAGCCGGGCGCCCTTGTGGCCGATCGGGTCCTTGGTGACCTGCACGAGCACGGAGTCGCTGGACTTGAGCGCCTGCTCGATGCGCTTGGGCTGGCCGTCCAGGCCGGCCGCGTCCCAGTTGACCTCGCCGGCGTAGAGGACGGCGTTGCGGCCCTTGCCGACGTCGACGAAGGCCGCCTCCATCGAGGGCAGGACGTTCTGCACCTTGCCGAGGTAGACGTTGCCGAGCGTGCCGGCGCTCGACGCCGTGCTGACGTAGTGCTCGACCAGGATGCCGTCCTCGAGCACGCCGATCTGGGTGCGCTCGCCGGTCTGGCGCACGACCATCACGCGGTCGACCGACTCGCGGCGGGCCAGGAACTCGGCCTCGGTGATGACGGCCGGACGGCGCCGGCCGGCGTCGCGGCCCTCGCGGCGGCGCTGCTTCTTGGCCTCCAGGCGGGTCGAGCCCTTGAGCGAGCGGGCGTCACCGTCGTCGCCGCGGTCGCTGGCTGCGCCCTTGGTGCTCTTGGCGCGGGTGCTCTTGCGCGGCTCGCGGACCCGCACGACGGTGTTGGGCGGGTCGTCCGGCGCCGGCTCGGCGCCGTCGCTCGCCGGTGCCGCGCCGACGGCGACGCCGGCGCCGCCGGGTGCCGCCCTCGCCGGTCTCCTCGACTCCGACTCGTCCTGGCCGGCCGCCGTCGTGCGGTCCTCGTCGTCGGGCTCGCCGCCCTGGCCGTCCGGCGTCGGTCTGGTCCTCGCCGCCGGACTTGCCGCGGCCGCGCCGGCCACGGCCACCGCGGCGACGGCGACGGCGCGCCGCCCTCGCCGCCGGCTCGTCCTCGGTCGTCCTCGTCGTCCTCGGCCGCGAGCGCCGTCGGCGTCGGCGGCTGGCAGCAGCGGTCGGCTGCTGGCTGCCGCGCCGACGCGGCGGTGTCACCACCGCGTCGGGGGCCTGGAACAGCACGCCGGGCGGCTGGAAGGCGGCGGTGCGGCTCGGGCTCGCCGGCCACCGCGTCGCTGGTGGCGGGCTCGGCCGCGGCCGAGCTCGGCGGCCTTCTTGCCGGGTGCGCCGTGCGGTCTTCTTCGCCGGCTCGTCCGTGGCGCGCGTCCGGTGCCTGGTCGTCGGCGGGCGGCGCCGCGGCGGTCTTCTTCGCGGGTCGCCGGCGGGTCGCGGCGGCGCCTGCGCGCTGGGCGCGTCGGTGCCGTGCCGCGGCTCCTCCGGCTCGGCCGAGCGCTGGCCGCAGGCGCGGCTGGGCGCTGCCTGCGGCGGTCCGGCCGGGCGGCTGGCGGCGCGGCGACGGCGTGGTCGCGCCGCGTCGCCGTGCGTGTCGTTGTCGTTGTCGTTGCTGGCGCCACTGGTCCGGCGCCGGTGGGCTCGGTGTCGAGCATCCGGGTCAATCTCCCGTCATGCTCCCGGGCCATGTCGGGCGAGAGGTCGCTCGAAGCACTCTCGTCGTCCAGCGCCGCACGGGAACTGTCGTTGTGCCCGCCCGCTCGCGCGGACGGAAGTCGTCTCGGTCGCGCCTGGCCTCGCGCCGCAGCCGATGTCCGGCGTGCTGGCAGTCGTCGATCAGGCGCCGACGTGGTCCCGGTCCGGTGCCAGTGGATCGGCCACCGTGCCGGACTGCTCGTCGAGCGGCCCCTGCGCCAGCCGGGTCACCGCGGGGGTCACCGGCGGCGCGAGGTCGGCCATCTGACGGAGTCCGGCGAGGACGTCGTCGGGTCGAACGGCAGGTGTGACGTGCCGCACGACCAGTCGAAGTATCGCACACGGGGCCAGTCCGGGCGTCGAGCCGCGCCGGCTCGGCGGCCACGCTCGAGGCGCCGGACCGCGGCCCGGGCGTCGAAGGTCCGCAGCCCGTTCTTGGTCAGCCGGCTCGACCTCGACACGCTCGGCGGCGAGGAAGGCCTGCACGGCCGGCCGCCGCGGTCTCGTCGGCCACCCCGGGCAGGCGCGATCTGCCACACCGAGGCCTGCAGCCGGTCGGCCAGGCTGTCGCCGTGCGGCCTCGACGACCTCGACACGTCCAGACCGGGCGGCAGGCCGCGTCCAGCGCCGTCCCGCAGCCGGTCCGGGTCGCAGCGCTCGCGTGACGGCGATCTCGAGGTACTCCGCCTCGCTGGCCGCGCCGGTCGGCGCCGCGCCGGCGTAGGAGATCTTCGGGTGCGGCGTGAACCCGGCCGAGTAGGCCATCGGCACGGCCGCGCGGCGCAGCGCCCGCTCGAAGGCCCGCTGGAAGTCGCGGTGGCTGGTGAAGCGCAGCCGGCCGCGCTTGGCGTAGTGCACCCGCAGGCGCTGGACGGCGGGCAGCGCGCGGCGGGCCGGGTGGCTGCCGGGCGCTCACGTCGCTGCGCTCACGCGGCAGGACCTGCTCGCGGGCGGAGTTGAGCGACCGTCAGCGGGAGCAGCGTGGCCCCGGTCGGGCCGATCTGGATCTCGGTGCCCATCTGCGGGCAGACGCCGCAGTCGAAGCACGGCGTCCAGCGGCAGTCCTCGACCTCGACGCCGGTGAGCGGCGTCCTGCCAGTCCTCCCAGAGCCAGTCGTTGTCGAGCCCGGAGTCGAGGTGGTCCCACGGCAGCACCTCGGCGTACTCGCGCTCGCGCGTGGTGTACCAGTCGACGTCGACCGGGTCGTCGGCCAGCGCCGTCTCGGCGCAGCGCATCCAGCGGTCGAACGAGAAGTGCTCGCTCCAGCCGTCGAAGCGGCCGCCGTCGTCGTACACCGCCTGGATCACCTTGCCGACCCGACGGTCGCCGCGGGAGAGCAGTCCTTCGACGATGCCCGGCTTGCCGTCGTGGTAGCGGAAGCCGATCGCCTTGGCGTACTTCTTGTCCGACGCGGATCGCGTCGCGCAGCTTGGCGAGCCGCGCGTCGGTCGTCGTCGTGGCCGAGCTGGCCGACCCACTGGAACGGCGTGTGCGGCTTGGGGACGAACCCGCCGATCGAGACCGTGCAGCGGATGTCGCGGCGTGCCGGTGACCTCACGCCCGGTCTGGATGACCTTCTTGGCCAGGTCGGCGATCTGCAGGACGTCCTCGTCGGTCTCGGTCGGCAGGCCGCACATGAAGTAGAGCTTCACCTGCCGCCAGCCGGCCGAGTAGGCCGCGGTGACGGTGCGGATCAGGTCGTCCTCGGTGACCATCTTGTTGATGACCTTGCGGATGCGCTCGCTGCCGCCCTCGGGCGCGAACGTCAGCCCGGAGCGGCGGCCGTTGCGGGTCAGCTCGTTGGCGAGGTCGATGTTGAACGCGTCGACCCGGGTGGACGGCAGCGACAGCGACGTCTGGGTGCCCTCGTAGCGGTCGGCGAGGCCCTTGGCGATCTCGGCGATCTCGGAGTGGTCGGCGCTGGACAGCGACAGCAGCCCGACCTCCTCGAAGCCGGTGGCCTGCAAGCCCTGCTCGACCATCTCGCCGATGCCGGTGATCGAGCGCTCGCGCACCGGCCGGGTGATCATGCCGGCCTGGCAGAAGCGGCAGCCGCGGGTGCAGCCGCGGAAGATCTCGACCGACATCCGCTCGTGCACGCGTCTCGGCGAGCGGGACCAGCGGCTGCTTCGGGTAGGGCCACTCGTCGAGGTCCATGACGGTGTGCTTGCCGACCCGCCACGGCACGCCGGGCCGGTTGGGCGCGACGCGCTTGATGCGGCCGTCGGGCAGGTAGTCGACGTCGTAGAAGCGCGGCACGTAGACGCCGCCGGTGCGGGCGAGCCGCAGCAGCAGCTCGTCGCGGCCGCCGGGACGACCCTGCGGCCTTCCACGCGCGGATCACCGCGGTGATCTCGAGCACGGCCTGCTCGCCGTCGCCGAGCACCGCCGCGTCGATGAAGTCGGCGATCGGCTCCGGGTTGAAGGCCGCGTGCCCGCCGGCGATCACGACCGGGTGGTCGTCGGTGCGGTCGGCGCGTGCAGCGGGATGCCGGCGAGGTCGAGGGCCGGCAGCATGTTGGTGTAGCCGAGCTCGGTGGAGAAGGACACGCCCGAGCACGTCGAACGCGCCGACCGGGCGGTGGGCGTCGACGGTGAACTGCGGGACGCCGTGCTCGCGCATCAGCGCCTCGAGGTCGGGCCACACGGCGTAGGTGCGCTCGGCGAGCACGCCCTCGGCTGCTCGTTGAGCACCTCGTAGAGGATCATGACGCCCTGGTTGGGCAGCCCGACCTCGTAGGCGTCGGGGTACATCAGCGCCCACCGGACGTCGCACGCGTCCCAGTCCTTGACGGTGGAGTTGAGCTCGCCGCCGACGTACTGGATCGGCTTCTGCACCTGGGGCAGCAGCGGCTCCAGTCGCGGGAAGAGCGACTCGACCGGCATGGGGAAGGGACCTCCGGAGTCGGGGGTGGGAACGCCAGCCAGCGCTAACCGCCGGGGTGACCGGCGTCAGGCGTCGCGGCGCAGGTGGACGTTCTGCAGCAGCCCGATCGCGACCAGGTTGGCGAACATCGACGACCCGCCGTAGGAGACGAACGGCAGCGGTACGCCGGTGACCGGCATGATCCCCAGCGTCATCCCGATGTTCTCGAACGCCTGGAACGCGAACCAGCAGACGACGCCGGTCGCCACCAGCCGTCCGAAGAGGTCCTCCGCGCGCACCGCGATCCGCAGCGCCCGCCACAGCACGATGCCCAGCAGCAGCACCAGGCCGCTCGCGCCGACGAACCCGAGCTCCTCGCCGGCCACCGTGAAGATGAAGTCGGTCTGCTGCTCGGGCACGAACTGGCCCTGGGTCTGGGTGCCCTCGAACAGCCCCTGGCCGTGGATGCCGCCCGAGCCGATCGCGATCTGCGCCTGCCGGACGTTGTAGCCCGCGCCCTTCGGGTCGGCGGCCGGGTCGAGGAACGAGGTGAACCGCTCGAGCTGGTACTCCTTGAGCAAGCCGACCTGGATCGCCACGAACGCCGTCAGCACCGCGGCCAGCAGCAGGCCCGAGGATCCAGCGGATCGAGCGCACCGGACACGGCGATCACGCCGAGCACGAGAGCGCTGATGACCAGCGCGGTGCCGAGGTCGGGCTGCAGCATGACCAGCGCGAGCGGGACAGCCGAGAACGCGAGCACCAGCATCACGTCGGTGTTGCGCGGCACGTCCTCCGCGTCGCGCTTCTCCGACAGCAGCATCGCCATGCCCACCACCAGCGCGACCTTCGCGAACTCCGACGGCTGCACCGAGAAGCCGGCCGGCAGCACGATCCACGAGTGCGAGCCGTTGATGGTCGCGCCGAGCGGCGACAGCACCGCGACCAGGCCGACGATCGAGAGCACGTAGACCACCGGGGCGTAGGCGCGCAGCAGGCGGTAGTCGAACAGCGAGGCGGCGGTGCCCAGGAGCAGCCCGACGCCGGTGTTGAGCAGGTGCCGCTTGGCGAAGGCCTGCGGGTCGGCACCGCTCTCCAGCGCGGCCTGGTGGGTCGCGGAGTAGACCAGCGCGGTCCCGACCAGGCACATCGCGAGTACGGCGAGCAGCAGCGCCCAGTCGAGCCGGCGCAGGATGGACTCCTTGCCCAGCAGCGCGTGCGAGCGTCGCGGCCGGCCGGCGCGGCCCGGCGTACGGCGCCGGTCCGTAGCCCGCGGTCATGGCCCGTCCTCGCGACGGAACGGCGGCAGCACGGCTGCCTGGTTGAGCGCCTTCGTGCCCGGCTGCACGATGGTGCCGTCGAGCCGGATCTCGGGCAGCTTGGTCGGGGGCCGGCCACCGGGCGGGTTCGCCTTGGCGAGGTTCGACCTTCTGCCCGCTGATGCCGAACAGCGTCTTGTAGACCTCCGCCACGGCCGGACCCGAGGTGCCCGAGCCGGTGCCGCCCTGGGACACCATCATCACGACCGCGTAGCGCGGCTTGTCGGCCGGCGCGTAGGACGCGAACCACGAGGTGGACTGCTTGCCGTAGACCTCGCCGGTGCCGGTCTTGGACGCGACCGGCAGCTTGGCCAGGGGGAACTCGGCGCGGAAGAACGGCCCGCGACCGGTGCCCTTCTCGGTGACGCCGCGCAGCGCGGCGCGCAGCCAGCGCAGCGTCTCCTGGCTCGACGGGCACCCTGCCGGCGGCCTTGGGCTCGATCCGCCGGATCAGCTTGCCCTCGGCGGAGATGATCGCCTTGCCGACGTGCGGGGTGACGAGCGTTCCGCCGTTGGCGACCGCGGCGTAGACGCGGGCCATCTGCAGCGGCGTGGCCGTCGTGTCGCCCTGGCCGATCGCGAAGTTGGCCGCGTCACCGCCGCGGTAGGCCCAGCCGTCGACGCAGTTCTCCTTCGACAGCTGGCGCAGGTAGGCGGCCCGGGTCGGGTCGGTGCGGGCGACCTCGGGGTAGCCGGTCTTGGCCTTCGCGCAGTAGAACTCGCGGGTCTCCTTCCAGTAGGCCCGCTTCCAGGCCCGGTCGGCGATCCGGCCGTCCGCCTCGCTCGGCAGGTCGATGCCGGTGGGCTTGCCGAGACCGAAGCCCTTGGCCATCTCGGTGAACGGGTCCTTGGCGCCCTTGCGCGGGTGCAGCTTGCCCATCCGCAGCCAGGTCTCGTAGGCGAACTTGTAGAAGATGGTGTCGCAGGAGACCTCGATGGCGCGTCGCATCGAGATGGTGCCGTAGGCCTGCGACTCGTAGTTGCGACTTCATCGTCCCGCCGATGGGGTAGGCACCCGGGCACGAGTAGGACCGGTGCACGGAGTAGCCCGCCTTGACCGCTGCCGGCAGCGAGATCGCCTTGAACGTCGAGGCCGGCGCGAACTCGCCCTGCGTCGCCCGCGACTGGTTGGGGTAGTTGCTCTTCTTGCTCGCGATCGCCTGGTAGTCCTTGGTGCTGATGCCGCCGACCCAGATGTTCGGGTCGTAGGTCGGCCAGCTCGCCATCGCCACGATCGCGCCGGTCCGCACGTCCATCACGACGATCGCGCCGGAGTCGGCCTTGTAGCGCTTGCCGCCCTTGTTCGGGTCACCCGTGGTCCGGGCCCGCTTGATCGCCGCGAGCAGCTCGCTCTCCGCGACCGCCTGCACCTTGGAGTCGATGGTGGTCACCAGGTGGTGGCCCGGAGTCGGGTCGCTCTCGTGCAGCGACCGCGCTGACCCCGCCACGGTGGTCGACCGCCAGCGTCTTGACGCCCGGGCGGCCGCGCAGCTCGTCGTCGTACTGCCGCTCGAGCCCGGAGCGCCCGATCAGGTCGGTGCGGCGCAGGACGGTCTCGTTGCGAGCACCCTTGGTGCCCGCGGCCTCGGCCTCGGCCGCGCGCGCTGCCAGCTCCTCGTCGGTGACCGGCCCGAGGTAGCCGAGCATGTGCGCCGCGTTCGCCTTCAGGGGCGCGGGATATTCGCGTACGGCGGTGAGCTCCGCCGTCACGCCGGGGAAGTCCTCGCGGCGCTCCATGATCTGCAGGGCCATCGCGGTGTCGGCCTCGTCGGTGACGCGGGATCGGCTGGTAGGGCGAGCCGTTCCAGCAGCGGGGTGCCGGCTCGGCGCCGGGCGTGCCGCAGAGGCGGGTCTTGGCCCAGACCTCCTCGAACGGCTGGTCGATGACCGCAGCGACCCGGGCGACCAGGTCGCGGCCGCCGTCGCGCTGCCGGAGCATCTCGGTGCGCCCGATCGACACGACCAGGGCCGTGTGGTTGCGCGCCAGCGGTCGGCCGGCCGAGTCGAGGATCATTCCGCGCGCCGCGGGCGTGACGATCTCGCGGGTGCGGTTCTCCGCGGCGGCGCGCACGTAGTTCTCGTCCGCGACGACCTGGACGTACCACAGCCGGCCCATGAGCGTCATCAGCAGCGACAGCACGAGGACCTGCAGCACGAACAGCCGCAGCCGCGACTTCTCACTCATCGGGCACTCGCCGCAGGCGTACGGCGTTCTCGGGCTCGACCCGGTGGACCAGCGCGAGGACCGTGGACACGACGAACGGGCTCATCACGACCGCGTAGAGAACTGCCGTCGGCACCAGCGCGGTCACCGCGACCCAGGTCACCTGGGGGTCGCTGATCAGGGCGCCCACCCCGGCGTACATCAGGACCGAGGCGCCCGCCGCGACAGCGACGACCACGCACCGGGAGGAAGGCCGAGCGCCGGGCCGGGCCCGCGGTGAGACCGGCGGCGTAGCCGAGCAGCGCCAGCACGAGCGCCCACCGACCGATCTCGTGGTCGGCCGGTGGAACCAGGTCGATCGCCAGCCCGGCGCCGAAGCCCACGGTGAGCCCGAAGCCGGGCCCGTAGGCGATCGCCAGCGCCACGACGACGACGAGGACGAGGTCAGGGGTCGCGCCCGGCAGGGGGAGCCGCGACATGAACGTCACCTGGGCGGCGACCGCCAGGATGACGAGCGCCATCGCGAGGGCGGCGCGGGATGCGGGCACGTCAGCCCCCGCTTCTTCTTCGGCTTGGCCGTGACGGTGACGGTCACGGTCGGCGCAGGGGTGACCGGCGTCGTCACGGGCCGCGGCGGCAGCACCGCGTCACGCGGGTTCTTGCGTGGCGGCTCGACGACCACCCCGACCAGGTCGAGCGTGGTGAAGTCGACGAACGGGCGCACCGTCGCGGTGCGGGTGAGCGTGCCGAGGTTGCGCCGGACCCGGACGACCTCGCCGACGGGGACACCGGCCACGTAGGGGGCGGCACCGCGCGAGCCGAAGGAGACCAGGCGGTCGCCCTTGGCGACGCTGGACTGCGAGTCGAGCAGCTGCAGGCCCAGGGCGCCGTCGTCGTCGTCGCCCTGTCCGCTCGCGATGCCGACCTCCATCGACTTCTCCAGCCGGATGCCCACCGCCGACTGGGGGTCGATGATCAGCAGGACCGTCGCGGTGACCGGTCCGACCGTCTTCACGCGCCCGACCAGCCCGTCACCGTTGATCACCGTCATGTCCGGGCGGAGCCCGTCGGACCGGCCGGCGTCGATCGTGACGGTCCACGAGAACGTCTGCGCCGCGCCGATCGCGATGACCTGCGCCGGCACCACGCCGTACCTGCCGGCGCCCGCGATGCGGAGCAGGTCGTCCAGCTCGGCCGCCCGGTTGCGGGCCAGCTCGCTGGTGCGCAGCTGGCCGCGCAGCGCCTCGTTCTCCTTGCTCAGCTCGGCTGCCTGGTCCTTGCCCTGGCCGATGTTGCCGACGCCGTCGACGGCCTCGCTGACCGGGCCGGCGATGGCGGAGGCGGCCTTCTCGACCGGTCCGAAGACGGCCGCGGCGAAGGACCGCAGCCCGCGCAGCGGCGACTCGTCACCGCCGCGGTGATCGACCGCGATCAGCGTGATCGAGGTGAGCAGCAGGAGGAAGAGCAGGGTCCGAGTGCGTCGGGTGTCGCGGTTCATGCCACTGCGGCTAACGCGCCGTGCTCATGGATGCAGGGGCGCGGTGCTCATCTGGCGCGCAGGCGCGGTCAGCATGGTCAGTGCCGCGGCTCGGAGATCAGGACCTGCTGCAGCGCCTCGAACTCCTCCACGCACTTGCCCGACCCCATCGCAACGGAGTCCAGCGGGCGGTCGGTGACGTGGATGGGCATGCCGGTCTCGTGCCGGAGTCGCTCGTCCAGGCCCTTGAGCAGGGCGCCGCCGCCGGTGATGACGATGCCGCGGTCCATGACGTCGCCGGACAGCTCGGGCGGGCACTTGTCCAGCGTGGTCTTGACCGCGTCGATGATCGCGTTGACGGGCTCCTCGATCGCCTTGCGGATCTCCTCGGCGCTGACGACGATCGTCTTCGGCAGACCGGAGACCAGGTCGCGGCCGCGGATCTCGGCGTGCGGCTCGTCGGGGCTCGGGAACGCCGAGCCGATCGCCATCTTGATCTCCTCGGCGGTGCGCTCGCCGAGCATCAGGCGAGTACTCCTTCTTCACGTACGTGATGATCGCCTGGTCGAGCTCGTCGCCGCCGGTGCGGATCGACTGGCTGGTCACGATGCCGCCGAGGGAGATGACGGCGACCTCGGTCGTGCCACCGCCGATGTCGACGACCATGTTGCCGGTCGGCTCGTGCACGGGCAGCCCGGCGCCGATCGCGGCGGCCATCGGCTCCTCGATGATGTAGACCTTGCGTGCTCCCGCGGCGTAGCCGGCGTCCTTCACGGCGCGCTGCTCGACACCGGTGATGCCGCTCGGCACGCAGACGACGAGGCGCGGGCGGTTGAAGCGGTGGCGCTTGTGCACCTTCTGGATGAAGTAGCGCAGCATCCGCTCGGTGGTGTCGAAGTCGGCGATCACGCCGTCCTTCAGCGGCCGGATCGCCACGATGTTGCCGGGCGTGCGCCCGATCATCTTCTTGGCCTCGGCGCCGACGGCGAGGATGCCGCCGGTGTTGGTGTTGATGGCGACGACCGAGGGCTCGTTGAGCACGATGCCCTTGCCCCGCACGTAGACGAGCGTGTTGGCGGTGCCGAGGTCGACGGCCATGTCGCGGCCGATGAAGGACATTCTGTTGCCCATCGCAGGGGGCCTTCCAGGAGCAGGTGATCACGAACGCCGGATGCGCGCCGTTCGAGAACCCGCCCGGCGCGATCACACTATCGGCGCATCAAGGGCGTTCCCAAAGCGAACCGCCGGGAGAAAAACCTAAAGGTTTGGGAAGAAGTGAGCGATCTCGCGATCCGCCGATTCCGAGGAGTCCGAGGCATGCACGAGGTTCTCGCGGTTCGACAGCGAGAAGTCGCCACGGATCGTGCCGGCGGCGGCCTCACGGCCGTCGGTCGCTCCGACCAGGCCGCGCACGACGGCGATGGCCTGGTCGCCTTCGAGCACCAGAGCCACCAGCGGCCCCGAGATGATGAAGTCGCGAAGGGCCGGATAGAAGGCCTTGCCGACGTGCTCGGCGTAGTGACGATCCGCGGTCTCGCCGTCGATCTGGCGCAGGTCCATGGCCACGATGGCGAGTCCCTTGCGCTCAAAACGCCCGATCACCTCACCGGCCAGCCCACGTCGTACGGCGTCGGGCTTGACCAGGACCAGCGTTCGTTCGCTCACGGGGCGCGAGCCTAGCCGGAGCTCACCCGGGTTCCGGCCCGCGGTCGGCCTGGAGGCGCGCCACCCGGCGGCCGAGGTAGATCGCGAGCACCCAGAGGGCGGCGAACACGGCTCCCAGGAAGAACATGACCGGTACGACGAGGCCCGCCAGGATCAGCAGGACCTGCAGCAGCGACCCGGCGACGTAGGCCCACCGGTAGCGCAGCAGCCCGGTCAGGACCAGGCACGCGGCCGCACCTCCCCCGCCGACCGCCCAGAGGGTCGACTCGTCGACACTGCTCAGGTCCTTGGCGACCAGGGTCGCGAAGAACAGCACGAACGCCTCGGCGACGAGCACGCTGGCAGCCAGCGTCCGCACGTCAGCGACCGCCCAGCAGGGTGCGTGCCTCGCCCACGGTGACGATCGAGCCGGTCACCAGCACGCCGGCCCCGGCGAAGTCGTCGCCCGCCTCCTCGGCCAGGGTGACCGCCGCGTCGATCGCGTCGTCGAGTCGGGCGCTGACCTCGACCCGGTCCGGGCCGAAGACCTCGACGGCCACGGTCGCCAGCTCGTCGGCCGGCATCGCCCGCGGCGAGCTCGACTGGGTCACGACCACCTCGGCGAGCACCGGCTCGAGCGCCTCGAGCATGCCGCGCGCGTCCTTGTCCCCCATCGCGGCGAACACGCCGACCAGCCGGCCGAAGGCGAAGCCCTCGGTGATCGCGGCCGCCGTGGCCCGCGCTCCCGCCGGGTTGTGGGCCGCGTCCAGGACGACGGTGGGTGAGGTGCGGACGACCTCGAGGCGTCCGGGCGAGGTCGCCTTGCCGAAGCCGGCCAGCACGATCTGCGGGTCGAGCGGGCCGCGCGCGTCGAGCCCACCGCCGAGGAACGCCTCGACCGCGGCCAGGGCGCAGACCGCGTTGTGCGCCTGATGGGCCCCGATCAGCGGCAGGAACACCTCGTCGTACTCGCCCCCGAGCCCGCGCAGCCCGAGCAGCTGCCCGCCGACGGCGAGCGAGCGCGACATGACGCCGAACTCCAGCCCCTCGCGAGCGACCGTGCAGCCCACCTCCGCCGCCCGGCGGAGCAGCACCTCGGACACGGCGACCTCCTGCTGGGCGAGGACGCCGAACGAGCCGGCCTTGAGAATCCCCGGCCTTCTCGGCAGCGATCTGCTCCACGGTGGAGCCGAGGAAGCGCACGTGGTCGATCGAGATCGGCGTGACCACGGCGACCTGGGCGTCGACGACGTTGGTGGCGTCCCAGGACCCGCCCATGCCGATCTCCACGATCGCGACGTCCACCGGGGCGTCGGCGAACGCGGCGTAGGCCATCGCGGTGAGGACCTCGAAGAACGACAGCCGCACGCCGAACTGCTCGTCGACCAGGGGCAGGTAGGGCGCCACGTCGTCGTACGCCGCGATGAACCGCTCCTCGTCGATGGGCTGGCCGTCGAAGGCGATGCGCTCGGTCATGGAGTGCAGGTGCGGACTGGTGAAGCGGCCGGTCCGCAGGCCGAACTCCTGCAGGAGCGTGTCGATCATCCGGGTCGTCGACGTCTTGCCGTTCGTGCCCGCGACGTGGATGACCGGGACGGTGTCCTGCGGGGACCCGAGCAGGTCGAGCAGCGCCTTGATGCGGTCCAGCGACGGGGTCAGGTCGTGCTCGGGGGCCCGGTCGAGGATGGCCGCCTCGATCTGGGCCATCCGGTCGTCGGTCACGTCGGCGGAGTCTAGGCCGAGCAACTGGTTCGGGAATGCGCCCGGTCCTCCTTAGGATCGTCGGCATGGACGCGCCGACCCGCCTGCCCGAGAAGCCGAGCATCGACGGCATCGAAGAGCGCTGGATGGCCGTATGGGAGGAGCAGGGCACCTACCTGTTCGACCGCTCGAAGACCCGCGAGCAGGTCTTCTCGATCGACACCCCTCCCCCGACGGTGAGCGGGTCACTGCACGTGGGGCACGTCTTCTCGTTCACCCACACCGACATCATCGCCCGCTACCAGCGGATGCGCGGGCGCGAGGTGTTCTACCCGATGGGGTGGGACGACAACGGGCTGCCGACCGAGCGGCGGGTCCAGAACGACTACGGCGTGCGGTGCGACCCCTCGCTGCCCTACGACCCCGCCTTCACCCCGCCCGAGAAGCCCGACCCCAAGCGGCAGGTGCCGATCTCGCGGCGCAACTTCATCGAGCTCTGCGAGGAGTGGACCGAGCAGGTCGAGAAGGCCTACGAGGACCTCTGGCGCCTGGTCGGGCTGTCGGTGGACTGGACGCAGAAGTACACGACGATCGGGCCGGCGTCGATCGCGGCGTCCCAGCGGGCGTTCCTGCGCAACCTGGCCCGCGGCGAGGCCTACCAGTCCGAGGCGCCGAGCCTCTGGGACGTCACGTTCCAGACCGCCGTCGCGCAGGCCGAGCTCGAGTCGCGCGACTACCCCGGCCACTTCCACCGGGTCGCCTTCCACTCGGCCAACGGCGCCGGTGCACATCGAGACCACGCGGCCCGAGCTGATCCCGGCCGTGGTCGCCCTGGTGGCGCACCCCGACGACGAGCGCTTCCAGGGGATGTTCGGTACGACGGTGCGCTCGCCGCTGTTCGACGTGGAGATTCCGGTGCTGGCGCACGCCGCCGCCGAGCCCGACAAGGGTGCGGGCGTCGCGATGGTGTGCACGTTCGGCGACCTGACCGACGTGCTGTGGTGGCGCGAGCTGAACCTGCCGACCAGGTCGGTCGTCGGCCGCGACGGCCGGCTGCTGCGGGACACCCCGGAGTGGCTCGCCGACGGGCCGGCTGCCTCGGCGTACGAGGCGCTGGCCGGCAAGACGACGTTCTCCGCGCGGGCGGCGATCGTCGACCAGCTGCGCGAGTCGGGTGACCTCGAGGGCGAGCCGGTGCCGACGCAGCGGATGGCCAACTTCTACGAGAAGGGCGACAAGCCGCTCGAGATCGTCACCAGCCGGCAGTGGTACATCCGCAACGGCGGGCGCGACGAGGACCTGCGCACGACGTTCATCGAGCGGGGCCGGGAGATCACCTGGGTCCCCGACTTCATGCGGCACCGCTACGAGAACTGGGTGTCCGGGCTGCAGGGCGACTGGCTGATCAGCCGGCAGCGGTTCTTCGGCGTGCCCTTCCCGGTCTGGTACCGGCTCGACGACGACGGTGAGCCGCTGTACGACGAGCCGGTGCTCGCCGACGAGAGCATCCTGCCGGTGGACCCCGCGTCGGACGCCCCGCACGGGCTTCACCGAGGACCAGCGCGACAAGCCAGGTGGGTTCACGGCCGACCCCGACGTCATGGACACCTGGGCCACCTCGTCGCTGTCACCGCAGGTGGTGTGCGGCTGGGAGCGCGACCCCGACCTGTTCGCCCGCACGTTCCCGATGGACATGCGCCCGCAGGCGCACGAGATCATCCGCACCTGGCTGTTCGCCACGATCGTGCGCAGCCACTACGAGCACGGCACCGTCCCCTGGTCGCACGCGGCGATCTCCGGGTTCGTCGTCGACCCCGACCGCAAGAAGATGTCCAAGTCCAAGGGCAACGTCGTGACGCCCGTCGACGTGCTCGAGCGCTACGGCTCGGACGCGGTCCGGTGGCGCGCCGCGGGGTCGAGGCCGGGCACGGACAGCCCGTTCGACGAGGCGCAGATGAAGATCGGCCGCCGGCTGGCGATCAAGATCCTCAACGCCAGCAAGTTCGCCCTGTCCCTCGGTGCCGGCGAGGACACGGCGAGCGTGACCGAGCCGCTGGACCGCGCCCTGCTCGCGTCCCTCGCCGGTGTGGTGCGGGAAGCGACCGAGGCGCTGGACGCCTACAACTACACCCGGGCGCTCGAGGTCACCGAGACGTTCTTCTGGACGTTCTGCGACGACTACCTCGAGCTGGTCAAGGACCGCGCCTACGGCAGCCGCGGTGCGGCAGCCGCCGAGTCGGCGAAGGCGACGCTGGCCGCAGCGCTGTCGGTGCAGCTGCGGCTGTTCGCGCCGTTCCTGCCGTTCGTGACGGAGGAGGTCTGGTCCTGGTGGCAGGACGGGACCATCCACCGGGCCGAGCTGGCCGGAGTTCGAGCCGGTGCACGCGAGCGCGCAGGGTGGCGATGCGGTGGTGCTGGCCGACACCGCCGTCGTGCTCGCCGGGGTGCGCAAGGCCAAGTCCGAGGCCAAGACATCGATGCGTACGGACGTGCCGGTCGCCGTCGGTCCGCGGACCCGCCGAGGCGCATCGCCCGGGTCAAGCTGGCGGCCGACGACCTCAGTGCCACCGGTCGGATCGGGGACCTCCGGTTCGAGGAGGGTGGCGAGTCCCTGACGGTCGACGTCAGCCTCTGACCCGCGCAGGACGGGTCAAATCTGTCCGAACTGCCTCAAGGCGGCTCCCGGGACGGTCGAGGGCAGACGGACGATTGATCTTCTGACGGGGGCATCACAGTGACTGACCAGTTCGCCCGCCGCCCAACCCGTTCGGCCCGCCGCCCAGCCAGTTCGGCCCGCCGCCGACCCGTTCGGCCGCCGCCCGGGCGTACGGCCGCCACCCGCGCCGTTCGGGGCGGCACCGCCGATGGCCATTCGCCGTACGCGGCCGTCCAGCAGCGCGGCGGGATGCCCGGCTGGGCGATCGCCCTGATCGCGGTCGTGGCCGGCGTGTTCATCGTCATGGTTCTCGCCGCGGTCGCCGATCCCGACCTTCCTCGACCAGCGGGTCCGGGCGCACACGCCGCAGATCCCTGACCGGATCGGTCAGCTGACGAGGTCGACCGACGCGTCGTTGCAGCGGGAGGCCCAGGATCTGCCGACAGCAGGTCGGGCTGCGGGGCACGCAAGGCGCGCGTTCACACGACGGCAGGGCACCGCGCGGTCTTCGTCTACACCGGCGCTTCGTGACCCCGAAGTCGGACGCGAGCTGCCGTGCGCTCGACTTCTGGCGCGGCTTCTCGGACTCGGTGCCGACGGGCTACGGAGTCGGACCGGCGACCGCAACCGTCGCTCGACGGCGGCCGTAGGTGACGCTGCTCCGACGTGCTGGCCGCCGCGACGGCGACGGTCAGGTGCCGGTCGGGCGGACCTGCCTGGCCATCGACGCCTGGAGCTCCGTCAGCACGATCGACTCTCGGCCACCGGCGACTCGGACCCGACGCTCATCGACACCGTGCGCGAGGCGGTTCAGCCGCGCTGATTGCGGCCAAATCTGTCCCAACCGGCTCAAGGCGGGCCCGGGCACGGCCGAGGGCAATTCGACAACTGATCTTCCTAGGGGGCTTTCCGGTGACCGAGCAACCGACACCGAACGGACCCGCCGCGCCCCGGCCCATCCCTGACCTCGGCTTCTTCGCCGGACCCTCGTCCCGCGGCACCTCCGCGTTCGGCGGTGCTCCCGTGGCTGCTCCCCCGAGCAGTCCGGCCGCCGGCAACAGGTTCGACGGTGCCGCCGGCAACCAGTTCGGCGGCGCACCGGCACCCGTCTTCGGCGCACC
This sequence comes from uncultured Actinomycetota bacterium, assembly GCA_963757295.1. Taxonomy (GTDB): domain Bacteria; phylum Actinomycetota; class Actinomycetes; order JACCUZ01; family JACCUZ01; genus JBDUAP01. Next base: position 127,961 of record CAVWQZ010000004.1, read on the forward strand.
GGCGCCCGTCTTCGGCGCCCCGGCCGGACCGGTCTACGCCGGGCCGTCGCCGGAGCGCAAGCCACGATCCCGATCTGGGTTCGCCGGCATTCCGGTCGCGGCATCATCGGAACGGTCGTGGTCCTCGTCGTCCTCGGCTTCTTCGGCTTCGGCCGGTCGGCTGGCAGCTGTTCGGCTGCCTGCAGGCGACCTGACTGCCCCGCGACGCTCGGCCGGTGCGCCACGCATCGACGGACCGCGTGCCGCCGGCGGACCAGGCCGAGCAGTCGACGGGACGGCCGAGCGACGGACGTGGACAGCGGCGATGCGTCGCCGCCTACTCCGATCGGCCTGACGGTGCTACATGCTCGTCGCCGCGCGCGGCAGGCGACCTCGGCAGCGAGTTCGGCGACGTCGGCGCTGCGCGGTCAGAGCGCGACGCGTCGGCGAGCAGCACCTGCGCAGCAGCCGCGCAGGCGCGGCTGACGTGCGTGCGTTCGGACCAGCCGGTCTCTGCCGTGTCATCGGTCGTGGCACCGGCGACGCCGCGCAGCAGGTCGCGGCCGCCGTCGACGAGGCGTGGGACAAGGCTCTAGGGCTAGGCGGACTTCTCGCGGCGCTCGCGCTTCGGGGTCTCGCGCGGCACGAGCGTCGGGTTGACGTGCTCCAGCACGACCTCGCGGTTGATGACGACCTTGGCGACGTCCTTGCGGGACGGCACTTCGTACATCACCGAGAGCAGCACCTCTTCCATGATGGCGCGCAGCCCGCGCGCGCCGGTGCCCCGCAGGATCGCCTGGTCGGCAACGGCCTCCAGGGCGTCCTCGGTGAACTCGAGCTCCACCCCGTCGAGGTCGAACAACCGGTCGTACTGCTTGACCAGGGCGTTGCGCGGCTCGGTGAGGATGCGCACGAGAGCGTTCTGGTCGAGGTTGCGCACGTTGGTGATGACCGGCAGCCGGCCGATGAACTCGGGGATCATGCCGAACTTGAGCAGGTCCTCGGGGAGCACCTCACCGAAGACGTCAGCGGCGTCGCGCTCGGCCTTGGTGTGCAGGGTGGCGCCGAAGCCGAGACCCTTGCGCCCGATGCGGCCCTCGATGATCTTCTCCAGGCCGGAGAACGCGCCGCCCACGATGAAGAGCACGTTGGTCGTGTCGATCTGGATGAACTCCTGGTGCGGGTGCTTGCGGCCGCCCTGGGGCGGGACGCTGGCGGTGGTGCCTTCCAGGATCTTCAGCAGGGCCTGCTGCACGCCCTCGCCGGACACGTCACGGGTGATCGAGGGGTTCTCGCTCTTGCGGGCGATCTTGTCGACCTCGTCGATGTAGATGATGCCCGTCTCGGCCTTCTTGACGTCGTAGTCGGCCGCCTGGATCAGCTTGAGGAGGATGTTCTCGACGTCCTCGCCGACGTAGCCCGCCTCGGTGAGCGCCGTCGCGTCCGCGATCGCGAACGGAACGTTCAGCATCCGGGCCAGCGTCTGCGCCAGGTGGGTCTTGCCGCACCCGGTGGGCCCGATCAGCAGGATGTTGGACTTGGCCAGCTCGACGTGCTCGTCGCGGCCGGGCTTGCCGGACTCACCTGCCTGCACGCGCTTGTAGTGGTTGTAGACGGCCACCGCGAGAGCCTTCTTGGCGACGTCCTGGCCCACGACGTACTGGTCCAGGAACTCGCAGATCTCCATCGGCTTGGGCAGCTCGTCCCACTTGAGGTCAGAGCTCTCGGAGAGCTCCTCCTCGATGATCTCGTTGCAGAGGTCGATGCACTCGTCGCAGATGTAGACGCCGGGGCCGGCGATGAGCTTCTTGACCTGCTTCTGGCTCTTGCCGCAGAAGGAGCACTTGAGCAGGTCACCGCCGTCACCGATGCGTGCCACGAGCGCGCCTCTCCCTCTGCCGACCGGCCGGGTCATGACCGGGTCTTGTGAGCCTCGACGGTACCCCGAGGAGGTCCCTGGACGCTTCCTTTAGGCCAGACCGCCGCGTGGCGCAGGTGAGCCGCCGCGCTGCAGCCGGGTTGCCACTACATCGAACGGGTGGTGAGCACCCGGTCGATCAAACCGTAGTCGAGCGCCTCGTCGGCGGTCAGGATCTTGTCGCGTTCGATGTCGAGCGCGCACCTGCTCCTCGGTGCGGCCGGAGTGCTTGGCGATCATCGACTCGAGCATGGCGCGCATGCGCAGGATCTCGCGCGCCTGGATCTCGACGTCGCTCGCCTGGCCGCCGCCCTCGGTGTAGGGCTGGTGGATCAGGATGCGGGAGTTGGCCAGCGCGTAGCGCTTGCCCGGCGTGCCGGCGGCCAGGATGACCGCCGCCGCCGACGCTGCCTGGCCCAGGCAGGTGGTCTGGATGTCGGGCCGGATGAACGTCATCGTGTCGTAGATCGCGGTGAGGGCGGTGAACGAGCCGCCCGGCGAGTTGACGTAGATGCTGATGTCGCGGTCGGGATCCATCGACTCCAGCGTCAGCAGCTGGGCCATGATGTCGTTGGCGACCGTGTCATCGATGGCCTGGCCGAGGAAGATGATGCGCTCCTCGAACAGCTTGGTGTAGGGATCGAGTCGCTTGAAGCCGTAGCTCGTGCGCTCCTCGATCACCGGAAGCACGTAGCGGGCGCTCGGCTGCTGCAGTTCGCTGGGCTGGCTCATCGCGGACCGGTCTCCTCCGAGCGCGTGGACGACATTCTCGTGAGCAACATGGTCGGGGCGCACGGGACTCACGCCGTCCCGCCGGAGCCGGTGACCTGGACTGCGCTGGCCGCGACCTTGTCGATCATCCCGTAGTCCTTGGCCTCTTCGGCGGTGAACCAGCGGTCACGGTCGGAGTCGCGGTCGATCTGCTCGACGGTCTGCCCGGTGTGCTGAGCGATCAGCTCGGCCATCTTCTTCTTGGTGTAGAGCATCTGCTCGGCCTGGATCTTGATGTCCGACGCGGTGCCGCCCAGCCCACCGGACGGCTGGTGCATCATGATCCGCGCGTGCGGCGTGGCGTAGCGCTTGCCGGCCGCACCGGCGCAGAGCAGGAACTGCCCCATCGATGCGGCGAGACCCATCGCCACAGTCGCCACGTCGTTCTTGACGAACTGCATCGTGTCGTAGATGGCCATGCCGGCGGAGACGGAGCCACCGGGCGAGTTGATGTAGAGCCAGATGTCCTTGTCGGGGTCGTCGGCCGCGAGGAGCAGCAGCTGCGCGCAGATGGCGTTGGCGTTGCTGTCTTCGACCACCGAGCCCAGGAAGATGATGCGCTCGCGCAGCAGCCGGTTGTAGACCTGGTCGTCCAGACCCATGCCGTTGCCGGGCTGCGGGGAACGCCCCTCCGGCGTCATCAACCCTGGCGTGATCAGCTCGCTCACAGCACGTCACCTTGTCTCGCGTCGAGGTCGCTCGGGAGCGCGACAGTCATCTTCATCCCTGCCGACAGTAACGCGGGCGACTGACGCCTACGTCCCGGACGGGACCCTGTTCGCTCACGGCGCACGCGGGTCGGATCAGTGCGCGTGACCCTCGTGGCCCTCGTGGCCCTCGTGAGCGTGGTCTGCCTCGTCGCTCGCGTGGTCCTCGCCGGACGCGTCGGCAGACTCGCCGGTGACCTCGATGGTCTCGGCGGTGGTGTCCTCACGCAGCGCCTCGAGGTCCACCGGGCGGCCCGACGCGTCCACGACGTTGGCCGACTCGAGCACCAGCGCGAGCGCCTTGCCCCGGACGACCTCGCTCACCAGCACGGGGACCTGGCCGGCCTGCACGACCTGCTGGGCGAACTGGTCCGGACCCATGCCGTAGCGGGACGCGGTCCGGACGATGTGCTCGGTGAGCTCCTGCTCGTTGACGGACAACTGCTCGCTGGTCACGATCTTGTCGAGCACGAACTGCGCCGTGAGGGCCTCGCGGGTGCGCTTGTCGATGTCGGCGTCGAACTCCTCGGCGCTGTGCCCCTCGGCGGCGAGGAAGTCCTCCTTGCTCATGTGGGCCTGCTCCAGCTGGTGGGCGAGCGCGTGCTGGCGGCTCTCGATCTCGGACTGCACGACGCCCTCCGGCAGGGGCACGTCGACCTTGGCGAGCAGCGCCTCCAGGGCGCGGTCGCGGGCCTGCACGCCCTGCTCGAGCCGTCGCATCTGGTCGAAGCGGGTGCGCAGGTCGTCGCGCAGCTCGTCGAGGGTGTCGAACTCGCTCGCCGTCTGGGCGAACTCGTCGTCGAGCTCCGGCAGCTCACGCTCCTTGACGGAGTTGACGGTGACGGTCACCTCGGCGTCCTGGCCGGCATGGTCGCCACCGACGAGCGCGGTCGGGAACACCGCGGACTCCCCCGCCGACAGCCCGGTGACCGCGCCGTCGAGGCCGTCGAGCAGAGAGCCCTGACCGACCTGGTAGGACAGGCCCTTGGCGCTGAGGTCCTCGACGCTCTCCCCCGCGATGGTGGCGGAGAGGTCGATCGACACGAAGTCGCCGTCTGCGGCGGCCCGGTCGACCCCCTTCAGCGTCGCGAAGCGCTCGAGCAGGGACTGCATCTGCTGGTCGAGGTCCTCGTCGGAGGTCTCGGCGTCGTCGACGGTCACGTCGAGGCCGCGGTAGTCAGGCAGCTCGAAGTCGGGTCGCACGTCGACCTCGGCGGTGAACGTCAGCTGCTCGCCGTCCTCGAACTTCGTGACGTCGACCTCGGGCCGGCCCAGCACGTCGATGTCGTTCTCCTGGACGGCCTTGCCGTAGAACTCGGGGAGCGCCTCGTTGACCGCCTCCTCCAGGACCATCGCGCGCCCGAAGCGCTGGTCGATGACCCGCGGTGGCACGCGCCCCTTGCGGAAGCCGGGGATGTTGACCTGGCCGGCGATCTTCTTGTACGCCGTGTCCAGGCTCGGCTTGAGCTCCTCGAACGGGACCTCGACGGTCAACCGGACCCGGGTGGGGTTCAGGGTCTCCAGGGCACTCTTCACGGTCGGCTGGCTCCTATGGGACGACGGCGACGACGACGGACGTGGCAAACGTGGCCGGACTGGGGAAGAAACGGGCATCTGTCGGGGCGGGGAGACTCGAACTCCCGATCTCCTGCCCCCAAAGCAGGCGCGCTAGCCACTACGCTACGCCCCGCGTGGCGCTCATGGCATTCTAGAGCCCGCGCGCTGCTGCCCGCACCATCGCAGTCCTGCGCACGCGGGTGTAGCTCAATGGCAGAGCCCCAGCCTTCCAAGCTGGCCATGCCGGTTCGATCCCGGTCACCCGCTCCGAGCCGGTGCGGCCCGGTCCGGTGCACGTCACCGGCCGGGACCCACCGTCGAGACTGCCGAGGAGGCACATGTCGGGCATCGCGCGCCGACTCGCCGATCGCTATGCTCCCGCCGACAGCGCGTCGTCTCGCTGTCGCCGCCCGGGACCGACGGCGCGGTGCGGCCAGCCCGCGGGCGGGGGACGGGACGCGGGACGGCGCGACCACGACGCGGTCGTCGAGGCGCTGCGCCGGGCCAGCTCGCTTCCCGACGCCCTGGTCGCGCAGGTCCGCGAGCTGATCGCCTCGGGCGAGCCGCACACGGCGGCCTCGATCGCTGCCGCGCTGCGCAAGGAGCCCGAGACGGCGGCGCTCGGCGCGCTCGCGAGCGCGATCGTCTCCTTCCACCGCGGCTACGTCGAGCTGGCGTGGCACGAGTTCCAGGAGTGCCGCGCGACCTCTGGCGTCGCCACGCCGCGTCGGAGTACGTGCGGACCGGGATCCAGGTCGACCGGGAGACCGTGCTCGACGAGGTACGACGGCTGCGTGGCCGAGACACCGGAGTCCGTCGACGCGCGCAGCTGGACTGACATCCTCGGCGCGGTCTACGGCGCCGGCGACGAGGACCTGGCGCGCGGCAGGCTTCGCGGTGCTCGACCGGCTGGTGGGCGACGGCAGTGACGTCGTCGAAGGAGATGGTGGTCGAGCGCGACTGGCTGCGCCCCTGGGTCGCCGCCTCGGGCGACTCGCGCAGCGCGCCCGCGTGCCGGCCGGTCATGTGTCCTTCGCGATCATGGACTACGGCCACCCGGGCCGCTCGCGGGCGTCGGCCAACATCGGCGACCACATCCAGAGCATCGCCTCGCTGGGCCACGTCGTCCGGCACCAGGACCTGACGTTCCACGGCCCGCAGGACATCGTCGACCTGCTCGGTCGCAGCTGCGCGGGCGGGTGCGACCCGAGATGCAGCGCAGCGGCGTCGCGACCGAGTCGACGTCATCACCGTCGACCGTGACGCGTCCATGTACAAGGAGGTGCCGCCGGACACCTGGACGCTGGCGTTCGGCTGGTTCATGCACGCGATCTTCGAGTCGCGCTACGGGTTCCCGTTCCACCGCAACCTGCTGCCGATCTTCTTGTCGTTCCACTGCAACAAGCGCGACCTGCTGACGCCCGAGGCGCTGGACTACCTGCGCCAGCACGGGCCGATCGGCTGCCGCGACTGGACCACGGTCGATATCCTGCTCAGCCGTCGACGTACCCGCGTTCTTCTCCGGCTGCCTGACCACCACGATCGAGCACGGTGTTCCCCGACCTGCCGAACGCCGCCCGGTCCAAGGCCCCGGTGGCCTACGTCGACATGCCCCGCGAGCTCCGTCCCGACCGGCGCCGTGACCTACAGGCACAGCAGCGACGCCGTGCGCTTCCGCAGCTTCACCGACAACGTCGTACGTCGCGATGGAGCTGCTCGAGACCTACCGCCGCAAGCACTCGGCGGTGGTGACCACCCGGCTGCACTGCTGGCTGCCCGCCCGGTCGATCGGCATCCCGGTCGACTTCCAGCCGAAGAACCGCTCGGACATCCGCTTCGCCGGCCTCATCGACACCACGGACGCCGAGTTCGACGCGCATCCGGGACGGCATCAACGCCAAGCTCGAGCGCGTCATGACCGCGATCCTGTCCGGCGAGAAGCCCGAGGCGGTCTACGAGCTGTGGCGGGCGCTGACCGCCGACGACGTCGAGGCCGCCGACGTCGCCACGGCGCGCCGGCGACCGTGCCGCCGGCGCCGCGCCGGCGATCCTCGACGACGTCGCGCGGCGGTGCCGTCGCCACCACCACCTCGGTGCCGCGGACAGGCAGCGGCCGACGACGTGCATCTCGCCGTGCACCTGCCCGCCGACCGCGCGGACGCCCTGGCGGTGCTGCTCGAGTCGGTGACGCGAGCATGCTTCGCGCGGGCGTGCACGTGTGGGTCCTCACGCGCGAGCGCGAGCCGGTCGATGTCGAGTGAGCTCGCTGCGCTCTTCCCCGCAGCGTCACGATCTCGGTCGTGCCGACGCGCGGGCTCGGCGCCGAGCTGCTGGCCGCGGACGACGGACGCAAGCTCGCGCCCGCGCGACCTCGACCTGCTCGTGCTCGAGCGAGCTGCTGCCCTCGGTCGACCGGGTCGTCGTGCTGCCGGTCGACGCGGTCGTCACCGAGCGACATCGCCGAGCTCTACGACACTCGACCTGGGCGGCGACCTGCTCGCGGCGCCGACCGTCGTCGGCACGCCGGGTCGAGCGGCTTCGGCGTCATCCACCGCGCCAGCACTGCGGCTCGGCCCAAGACAGTGACCGCGACCGAGCTGCGCCGGCGGGCCTACGCCCGCCACGCGTTCGACTTCGACGCCTTCACGACCGACGTGCTCGTCCTGGACCTGGCCCGCGCGCCGGTCGGAGGAGTTCGTCGCCGAGTACCTGCCCTACGTCGAGGAGTTCGGTCTGACCCTGCGCGATGTGCTGCACTTCGCTCGCCGGGCCGCGACCGGGCCGTCGTGCCCGAGCGGTGGGACTGCGTGCCGACGCGCTCGGTGGTTGACCGACCCGGGCCTGATCCACTGGGCCGACCCGGTCAAGCCGTGGGACGAGGCTACACCGCCGAGCAGGAGCGATGGCTCGACGGTGGCCGACGCGGTGGAGAAGCGCCGGACCGCCTGAACTCGTGCGCGGTCAGACCTTCTCGATGTGCAGGCGGTACGCCGGCGCACGGTGCGGTAGTCGTCGGGGTGCTTGGCGAGGAACTCGTCGACGGCCGTGCGGCAGCCCGACCAGTAGAAGTAGTCGTCGATCACCATGACCCCGCCCGGGGACAGCCGCGGGCCGATGCGCTCGAGGCAGGTGCGCACCGACTCGTACCAGTCGCCGTCGATGTGCGCGAGGGCGACCGGCTCGTCGCCGGTGATGGTGTCCTGGAACAACGCCCTCGACCAGCGTGACGGCGTTCGTCTCGACCGGCAGCCCGAAGGCGGTGAACGTCTCGCGCACCTTGTCGACCAGATCGGTCTCGTAGCCGTAGTAGGGGTCACCGCCGATGCCGGCGGCCTGGCCGGACTTGATCGTCTCGTAGCGCTCGTGGACGTCCGCGCCGTCCTCCTCGGTCGGCGGCGGGATCATGCCGAAGACGTCATGGATGAACAGCGGCCGCTGCGGGTGCTTGGCCTTGGCCAGCACGATCGCTGAGCCCGCCGAGGGCACACCCCGCCTCGATGAACACTCCGGGCCGCCTCGACCGGTCGGCCGCAGGGCGGCCTCGAACAGGTCGTTGAGAGCACCCACCGACAGGTAGGTGAGCTTCTGCTCGCGGACCTCACCGATCGATCGGGTCGACCGGCTCGCGGCGACGCCTGTGCGGTCGCCGGCCGGCTCAAGCGAGTCAGCTGCCTTGCGCCACGCCGACCACGTCTGTGCCGCCTCGCTACGATCGTCGATCGCCCCGCGGGTCCCGGCAGTCGCCGGCCAGGCTAGCGTCGGCGCGACGTCGGCGCGCCGCGACGACAGCGCCGTCGAGGGAAGGGACACCAGATGCCCGCGGACGAGGACGCACGAGCCGCGCGGCGGGTGCAGAGGGACGTCACGGACCGGCTGCTTCGGGGGCTGCCCAACCCCTCGCGCTACCGGCTGCGGCAGTTCGCGACGAGGGCGGCCGCCCAGGGCGACTCGAAGGACTTCCGGGTGCTGGACGCCGGCGCCGGCAAGGCGCCGTTCCGCAGGCTGTTCGACCACGTGACCTACGAGACCGCGGACTTCGGGCAGGTCCAACAAGGCCTACGCCCAGCTCGACTACGTGTGCGACCTGACCGCGATCCCGGTCCCGGACTCGACGTACGACCTGGTGCTCTGCACGCAGGTGCTGGAGCACGTGCCCGACCCGGTGGCCGTGCTGCGCGAGTTCCACCGGGTGCTCAAGCCGGGCGGCCAGGCGTGGCTGAGCGCGCCGTTGTTCTTCGCGGAGCACGAGAAGCCCTACGACTTCCACCGCTTCACCCAGTTCGCGTGGAGCGGATGGCCGCCGAGACCGGGTTCACGGTCAAGGAGATCACGTGGCTCGAGGGCTACTACGGCACCTTGGCCTACCAGGCGCGCATCGGCGCCCAGTCGCTGCCGAACCGGTGGATCGTCTGGCGCGTCTTGCTGGCGCTGCTCGCCCGCACAGATGACGCACGCCGAGATGAAGAAGAAGATCAGGTCGGCATGCCGAAGAACTACCGGGTCGTCTTCGTGAAGTCCTGAGGGACGGATGCCGAGTGACGCGAGGACCTACCGTGCGCACGAACTGGGCGGGCAACATCGCCTACCGCGCCGCCCGACACCACCGCCCCACATCGGTCGGCGAGCTGCAGGAGCTGCTCTCGGTCTCCCGCCGCGTCCGGCCGGTCGGCACCGGCCACTCGTTCAACCGGCTCGCGGACACCGATGGCGACCAGGTCTCCGTCGCCGGGCTGCCGCACCTGCTCGAGGTCGACCCGGACGAACGACAGGTCACGATCGCGGCCGGCATGCGGTACGGCGAGGTGGCGCGCCCGCTGCACGATCGCGGCTGGGCACTGGCCAACCTCGGGTCGCTGCCGCACATCTCGGTGGCCGGAGCGGTCGCGACCGGAACCCACGGCTCGGGCGAGCGCAACGGCGGCCTCGCGACAGCGGTGCGCGCACTGCAGATGGTGGTGCCCGGCGGCGAGCTCGTGACGCTGGACCGGGACCGCGACGGCGACACGTTCGACGGCGCCGTCGTCGCGCTGGGTGCGCTGGGAGTCGTCACCCGCCTGACGCTCGACGTGGTCCCCACCTTCGACGTCCGCCAGCACGTCTACGACGACCTGCCGTACGACGAGCTGATCGACGCGTTCGACGAGGTCGTCTCCGCGGCGTACAGCGTGAGCGTGTTCACGGACTGGCAGGCGCCGGTGCGCGCCCAGGTCTGGCTCAAGCGACGCGTCGATGACCCCGACCAGCCGGCCGGCGAGCCGCCGCAGCACTGGCTCGGGGGGACTCTCGCGAACGGGCCCCGGCACCCGATTGCGCGGCATGTCACCCGAGCACTGCACTCCTCAGCTCGGCGAGCCCGGGCCCTGGCACGAGCGGCTCCCCCACTTCCGCCTCGGCTTCACACCCAGCAGTGGGGAGGAGCTGCAGTCCGAGTACCTCGTCGGGCGCAGTTCCGCCGTCGACGCGCTGCGCGCGGTGGCCGCCCTGCACGACCAGGTGGCTCCGGTGCTCCTGACGTCGGAGATCCGGACGGTGGCCGCGGACGACCTCTGGTTGAGCCCGGCCTACCACCGCGACAGCGTCGCCCTGCACTTCACCTGGATCGCGGACGAGGCCGCCGTCGCGCCGGTCGTTGCTGCCGTCGAGCAGGCGTTGGCACCCTTCGACGCCCGCCCGCACTGGGGCAAGGTGTTCAGCACCCCGCCGCGCACGGTCGCGGAGCGCTACGAACGGTGGGCCGACTTCACCGCCCTGGCGCAGCGGTTCGACCCTGACGGCGTGCTGCGCAACGACCTGCTTCTGGAGTACTTCGCGCGGCTCGCCCTGAGCGCACCGAGCCGCTAGGGCGTCGGAGACGTCGCCCGCCGGTCCTTCTCCACGTAGAGCCCCTTGTCGGCGCGGGCGAGGCACGCCTCCATGCCTTCGTCCCTCTCCCAGCAGGCGATGCCGGCCGAGAAGGCGACCGGGGTGCTCGCCCGGAGCCGGTCGAGCGCGACCTCGGCCTGAGCGGGCGTCGTCGCCGGCAGGAGAAGCACGAACTCGTCACCGCCGTGCCGACCGAGGATGTCGCACGACCTCAGCGAGGTCTTCCACCGGACGGCGAGCTCGGCGAGCAGCCGGTCGCCTGCGGCGTGCCCGGCCCGGTCGTTGATCGCCTTGAAGCCGTCCAGGTCGAGCAGGACCATCGCCAGTGGCGTCCCGGTGCGAGCGGCAAGCGCATGTTCGCGCTCGGCGGCGGCGCGGAAACCGGCCCGGTTCAGCAAGACCGGTCAGGGGGTCGGTGTCCGCCTGGATGCGCATGTGTGAGACCTGGCTGCCCAGCACGGCCACTGCCGCCCAGATCGTGCCCACGACGATGACGTAGGTCGCGCCGGTGCGCGGCACGTCGTTGACCACCACGGCGATGGCATAGGCCACCGAGACCAACCCCGCGTGCAGCCACGCCTCCCGGCGGGAGAAGAAGTGTGCTGTGTAGACGGCGACCAGCAGGTAGGCGAAGGACGGTGAGGGTGGCGCCCTGCGGCGTCGCGGCCGTCGCGACGATCACGCTGGTGACAAGCACACCGAGGACCACCGCCCCGCTGAGCAACACGCGGCCCACGGCGTCACCGAAGAGCCAGAGCAGCGCGGCGAGCGCTGCGGCGATCGCGGCGCAGGTGTAGCTGAGCGGCACGGGCGTGTCCGGGCTCAGCGGGAACCTCGCGCCGAGCAGGCAGGCCATCGAACCGCCGACGAAGAGACCGGCCAGCGTCCAGGTCTCCGGCGTGCGGGGGGCCACGAGGTCGCGCGTCCACCGACGCCGGGGGCGACCCATCAGTCGCGCCAGATGAGAACGACGGCCCGGTCGTCGTGGTGGGCCGACGCCACCCGGTCGATGAGCTTGCCCGCGCCCTCGCGGAAGCCGTGGGTGACGAGCCGCTCGGCCTCGCCGAGCAGCTTGTCGATGCCGACCGACAGGTCGCGACCGGGCGTCTCGATCAGTCCGTCGGTGAACAGCAACAGCGCGTCGCCGCGATCGAGGCGGCCCGACTCGCTGACGAACTTCGCGTCGGGGAAGATGCCGAGGAGTGGCCCCTCGCTGGCCTCGGACACCCGCCACCGTCCCGACCCGGCCGCGAACTGCACGGCCGGCGGGTGACCGGCAGTCGACACGACGTACTCCCCGGTCTCCAGGTGGATGACCACGTGCGCGACCGTGGCGAACCCCTCGTCCCACTCCTGCCGCAACAGGTAGCGGTTGGCGGCAAGCAGGAAGTCCTCGTGGGAGACCGAGCCGAGCAGGCCGCCGAACGCACCGGAGAGCAGCAGGGCCCGGGTGCCGGCGTCCACTCCCTTGCCGGACACGTCGACGAGCGCCACCTCGAGCGTGCGCCCGTCGTGCGAGCGACCCGCCACCAGGAAGTCACCGGAGAACGCGTCGCCGCCCGCCGAGCGCAGCACGACCTCGGCCGACCAGCCGTCGGGCAGCGAGGGGAGCTCGCCGTGCGCGCGCAACCGGTCGCGGAGGTCGACGAGCATCGAGTCGCCTCGGGTCCCCTGGACACCGAGCCGGCCGCGGCTGCGGGCGAACAGCAGGACGATCGCCGCCGTGGCGGCCACCACGAGAAGGGACCCGGGTGGGATCGGCCGGGTGTAGGGCGCGAGCTCCCACACCAGGACGCACGCCACGACGATGTCGAGCAGCAGCAGGCTGCGTACGCCGAGAAGAAAGCCGCCGACGAGCACCACCAGGGCGAGCGCGGCCGCCGGGAACCAGCGAGGGAACTCCTGGTTCAGGACGCCGAGGGCCACTGCGGCCAGGCTCAAGGAGACCAGCACAAACCCGTCAGAGTGCAGCAGATGGCGCCGAACCCAGACCGTCAGGCGCCACCACGCGACCGAAGCGCGTGAGCGCTGCTGCCGTTGCGTCCGGGGGGCGGTCATGTCTCCTGAGACTACCGAGCGCCTTGCGCCACCACGGGGCGTTCACCTGATCTTGACCGGATCCGCGGAATCTTCGGTGCGCGCCCCCGTAGGCATCTGATAGGCACGAACCATGACCGCATCGCCGCAGCCCTTCCCGATTCGCGTGCTCACCGACGAGGACTGGCCGGCCGTCCTCGAGGTCGACGGCAACGCCTTCGGCAGCACCTTCGAGGCCGAGGTCATCGACAGTGAGCGCGACCTGCACGAGCCGGGCCGCTCGCTGGGCGCGTTCGACGGCTCGACGCTGGTCGGGCTCACCTCCGCGTTCTCCTTCGACCTGACGGTGCCCGGTGCCGTGGTGCCGGCGGCGGGTGTCAGCTGGGTGGGGGTCCTGCCCACGCACCGTCGGCGCGGCGTGCTCCGCGACCTGATGACCACCCAGCTGAACGACGTGCACGAGCGCGGTCGCGAGGCCGTCGCCATCCTCTGGGCGTCGGAGCCGGTCATCTACGGCCGGTTCGGCTACGGCTTGGCGAGCAACGCCTACGCGTTGAAGGTGCCCCGCAACGCGCACGCCCTGCGGGCCGACTCCCCCAGCGGATCCGGCGCTGCGGCTGCGACTGGTGCCGGCGGAGGACTGGAAGCTGACGGCCGACGTCTACGCCGCCGCAGCGGCCGCCCGACCCGGGATGATCGCGCGCGACGAGCGGTGGCACCGGCGCGCCGCCAGCGACTACCCGTCGTTGCGCGAGGGCCGCTCGGCCCTGCGGTGCGTCGTGGCCGAGGACGACAGCGGCGTCCGCGGCTACGCCCGCTACAGCACCAAGCCGGACTGGAGCACCCCTGTCCCGTCGGGCACGGTGCACGTCCGTGAGGTGATCGGTGTCGACGGCGCAGCCCTGGCCGCCATCTACCGCTACCTGTTCGACCTCGACCTGATGGGTGTGGCCGACGTGTGGAACGTGCCCGTCGACAGCCCGTTGCTGCACTGGCTCAACAACACCCGGGCCACGAAGCCGGTCTGGCAGGACGCGCTGTACGTGCGGCTGGTCGACGTGGGCACCGCGCTCGCGCAGCGCCGCTACTCGGCCCCCGTCGACGTCGTGCTCGAGGTGAGCGACCCGCTCCTTCCGTGGAACGACGGCCGCTGGCGCCTGGTCGGAGGTCCCGACGGTGCCCGCTGCGAGCGGTCCGAGGACGAGCCCGACCTCACGCTCGGGGTCACCGACCTGGGTGCGGCCTACCTCGGCGGCACCGCCCTGGGCGGGCTCGCCGCGGCCGAGCGGGTTCAGGTCCGGGCGGGCGGAGCGGACATGCTGCCCGCTGTGTCGGCGGCTTTCGCCACGAGCCCGGCACCGTGGTGCCCGTTCGTCTTCTGACGTTCTCCTCGGAGCGAGGAGGTCAGCCGGCCGGGACGTCGGGGAGCTCGGGCAGCTCGCCGGTGCTCTCGAACGCCGCGATCATGGCGATCCGCCGCGCATGCCGCTCGTCGCCGCTGAACGCGGTCGTCAGGAACAGCTCGACCAGCCGGGTGGCCTCGTCGGCCGTGTGCATGCGGGCCCCGACGCTGATGACGTTGGCGTCGTTGTGCTCGCGGGCGAGCACCGCCGTGTCCTCGGTCCAGGCGAGGGCGGCGCGCACGCCGCGGACCTTGTTGGCGGCGATCTGCTCGCCGTTGCCCGACCCGCCCAGCACGATGCCGAGACTGCCGCGGTCGTTGACGACGGCCTGAGCAGCACGCAGGACGTACGGCGGGTAGTCGTCGACGGGGTCGAACTCGACCGGCCCGTGGTCGACGACGTCGTACCGCTCGCTCTCCAACCAGGCGACCAGGTGGGCCTTGAGCTCGAAGCCGGCGTGGTCGGACCCCAGGTGCACGCGCATGGGCGGCAGTCTGACAGCCGGGCCGTCAGCGGTCAGTCAGGAGTCCCGGCCACCAGCGGCGCGTCCATGTCGGGGCGCTGCTCGGGGACCGTGGCGTCCGCGGTGGGCGAGGACTCCTCGTCGGCCGCCGGCGGCGGGACGGGTGCGAAGTCGGGGGTCGGCTCGGCGTCGACCCAGGCGCAGCGGTGCAGGTCCCAGTAGCCCGGTTTCTCCGCCATCACTGCCTCCTCGCGTCAGGTCAAGGATGCCGGGTGCGGAGGGGGCCGCGCAGCCCAAATATCGGATCAGTCGAAGATCGGGTCGCGGGTGCGGGAGCGCTTGAGCTCGAAGAACCCGTCGGTGCCGGCGACCAGCAGCACCCCGTCCCAGAGCCGCCCGGCGGCCTCGCCGCGGGGGGTCGGCGACACCACCGGTCCGAAGAAGGCGACCCCGTCGACGGAGATGACCGGGGTGCCGACGTCCATGCCCACCTGGTCCATCCCGGCGTGGTGGGACTTCTTGAGCAGCCCGTCGAACTCCGTCGCGGTCATGGCGTCGGCCAGGTCGGTGGAGAGGCCGACCTCGGCGAGGGCGTCCTCGATGGTGGCCCGGTCCTTCGGTCGCTGCTCGAGGTGGAAGCGCGTGCCGAGCGCGGTGTAGAGCGGCAGGACCACGTCGTCGCCGTGGGCGGCGGCCGCCGCGATGACGACCCGCACCGGGCCCCAGGCCTGCGCCATCAGCTCCTGGTAGCTCTCGGGGAGGTCGCGCCCCTGGTTGAGGTAGGCGAGCGACATCACGTGCCAGCGCACCGAGACGTCGCGGACCTGCTCGACCTCGAGCATCCAGCGCGACGACATCCAGGCCCACGGGCAGATCGGGTCGAACCAGAAGTCGGCCGTCGCCGGCAGCGGTGTCATGCCCGGACAAACCGGAAATGCCGGGCCGGCATTCCCCGGTCGAGCCTCGGGGCGGAGGCACGGCCCGGTCATGGGAGGATTTCCCGCCTGCGACCAAGGAGACCGTCCGTGCAAGCCCGAGCAAACATGAACCTCACCCGCGACGAGGCCCAGTCCCGCGCCCGGGTGCTGTCCGTGGACACCTACGACGTCGAGCTGGACCTGACCCGCGAGGAGCCGACGTTCCCGTCGACGACCGTGGTGCGGTTCCGCTGCACCGAGCCCGGAGCGAGCACGTTCATCGACCTGGTCGCGGCGTCGGTGCGCGAGGTCGAGCTCAACGGCCGGGCACTCGACCCGGCGCGAGGTCTTCGACGGCACGCGGATCGCGCTGAGCCGACCTGGCGGCGGAGAACACCCTGCGCGTCGTCGCCGACTGCCGCTACATGAACACCGGCGAGGGCCTGCACCGCTTCATCGACCCGGTCGACAAGGCGGTCTACCTCTACACGCAGTTCGAGGTGGCCGACTCCCGGCGGATGTACGCCGTCTTCGAGCAGCCCGACCTCAAGGCGAGCTTCACGTTCACCGTGCAGGCGCCGGCCGAGTGGCAGGTCATCTCCAACGCGCCGGCACCGAGCCCGGAGCCGGGCTCCGGCGGGTCGGCGACCTGGCGGTTCCCGGCCACCCAGCGGATGTCCTCCTACATCACCGCCCTGGTCGCCGGTCCCTACCACCGCATCGAGGACCAGTACCGCTCCGGGGACCGCGTCGTCCCGCTGTCGCTCTACTGCCGCGCGTCGCTCGCGGAGCACCTCGATGCCGACGTCATCTTCGAGGAGACCCGCCAGGGGTTCGAGTTCTTCGAGCGCGTCTTCGACTTCCCCTACCCGTTCGAGAAGTACGACCAGCTCTTCGTGCCGGAGTTCAACGCCGGGGCGATGGAGAACGCCGGCTGCGTCACGCACAACGAGGACTACGTGTTCCGGTCGCGGGTTCCCGAGGTCGCCTACGAGCGCCGGGCCGTGACGATCCTGCACGAGATGGCGCACATGTGGTTCGGCGACCTCGTCACGATGACGTGGTGGAACGACCTCTGGCTCAACGAGTCGTTCGCGGAGTACGCCAGCACGCTCGCGGCCGCCGAGGCGACCAAGTGGAAGTCGGCGTGGACGACGTTCGCGAACACCGACAAGACCTGGGCCTACCGCCAGGACCAGCTCCCGTCGACGCACCCGATCGCCGCCGAGATCAACGACCTCGAGGACGTCGAGGTCAACTTCGACGGCATCACCTACGCGAAGGGCGCGTCGGTGCTCAAGCTGCTCGCGGCGTGGGTGGGCCGGGAGCAGTTCATGGAGGGCATCCAGCGCTACTTCCGCACCTTCGCGTGGGGCAACACCACACTGAGCGACCTGCTCGGAAAGCTGGAGGAGACGTCCGGGCGCGACCTCAAGGCGTGGTCGGCCGAGTGGCTGGAGACCGCCGGGGTCAACACGCTGCGAGCGGACTTCCATCGTGACGACGAGGGGCGGTTCACCCGCTTCACCGTGACGCAGGAGGCGCCCGACGCATGGCCCACCCTGCGGTCCCACCGCCTCGCCATCGCGCTCTACGACCGCGTCGACGGCAAGCTGGTCCGCCGCAACCGGGTCGAGCTCGACGTGACGGGGTCGCACACCGACGTACCGGACCTGGTGGGTGAGGCGCAGCCCGATCTCGTGCTGCTCAACGACGACGACCTCACCTACGCCAAGGTGCGGCTGGACGAGCGGTCGCTGGCGACGCTGATCGAAGGCATCGGCGACTTCGAGGACAGCCTCCCCCGGTCCCTCTGCTGGGCCGCGGCCTGGGACATGACCCGCGACGGCGAGATGTCGACCACCGACTACGTCACGCTGGTGCTCAGCGGCGTGGGCCGCGAGACCGACAGCTCGGTGACCCGGACCCTGCTCAGGCAGGCCGAGACGGCCACCATGCTCTACTCCGCGCCCGCCAAGCGCGAGGCCGCCCGGCGTCGCCTGGCCGAGGGCTTGTTCGACCTGATGAGCGCCGCCGAGCCCGGCAGCGACTCCCAGCTCCAGCTGGTCCGGGCTTTCGCGGGGGTCGCCTGCACCGACGAGCAGGTCGCTCTGGTGGAGGCCGTGCTCGCGGGCTCGACACCGATCGAGGGCCTCGCGATCGACACCGACCTGCGGTGGCACCTGCTGCACCAGCTCGCGGCGGCCGGGCGGGCGGACGCGGCGGCGATCGACGCCGAGGTCACCCGCGACGACACGGCCACCGGTCGACGGCAGGCCGCCGCGGCACTCGCGGCGCAACCGCTTCCGGAGGCCAAGCAGGCGGCCTGGGACTCGGTGATGGACGACGACTCACTGCCGAACGCGATCCAGACGGCGACCGTCGGTGGTTTCGCCCAGCCCGGGACAGGAGGACCTGCTGCGGCCGTTCGTGGCCCCCTACTTCGAGCGGCTGCGCGAGATCTGGGCGGAGCGCACGAACGAGACGGCGCAGAACATCGTCATCGGGCTCTTCCCGACGTTGATCCCCGAGCAGTCGACGGTCGACGCGGCCGATGCGTGGCTGGCCGAGCAACGCCGACGCGGTGCCGGCGCTGCGCCGGCTCGTCCTCGAGTCGCGCGACGGCGTCGCCCGCGCGTTGCGGGCACAGGCGAGGGACGCCGAGGGCTAGGCCGATCCCGCCGAGTTGTCAGAACGTGGTGGACCCATCGGGCCACCACGTTCTGACACGAACCTGTCAGCGCGGGCCGGTGTGCAGCGACCGCGGCGCCTGCGCGTGCTCGGCGAGCGCGATGATGCCGTTGGCGATGCCGCCGGACAGGTCGCCGCCCTGGAACGCCGACGTCATGGCCATGGCCGCGAGTCCGGTCGAGCGATCGTCGAGGCGACGCCGGACGTCCGGCCCGGTGACGATCTCCAGCCGGCGCGAACCCGGGTCGACGGCGACCAGCACCGACTCGCGGGCCTGGTCGCCCAGGGCGCCGTGCAGCTGCAGGGCCACGTCGCGCGGGTCACCCTCGAGCGTCCCGACGTAGACCGAGACCGGCAGGTCGGACTGCTGCCGGGCCAGCCGGATCGCGCGCACGATGTCGTCGTTCTGTCGTTCGGAGAACGCCTCACCAGCGGGCACTGGTACCACCGCCGTCCGTGGTGGGGGTCGCGCGCCGGACCGCGGCGTCGGCGTCGTCGGGCCCGTTGAACCACACCGGTGCGGCCCACCAGCCCAGGCCCGGCCGGTAGCGCGGGCCGCGGGCCATCGACGGCGCCATCACGAGCAGCGCGATGACGAGGAAGAGGAGCACCGGCCCGCCGACAAAGATGAGCAGCGTCTCGATGTTGCTGATGCCCTCGGAGGGAACCTCGCCGTCGTCGTACTGCTGCGCGGCCTGCAGGGCCCAGAGGATGTGCGGGGTCACGGGCCAAACCGTACTAGGCGGACCCGGCGCCGCGGACCGCGGCGGCAAGACCGGCTGCCCGAGCCGATCCGAGGATCTCCTCGAGAAGGACCGGCCGGCCCGAGCCGTCGGCGAGTGGCAGCCGCCAGTTGGGGTACTCGTCGTCGGTGCCCGGCTGATTGATCGCCCGGCGGTCACCCACCGCGTCAGTGAGCGCGACGCCGAGCAGGCGACTCGGGGTCGCGGCCAGCGCCCGGTGCAGGGCGACGATGACGGCCTGCTCCTCGTCGCGGTCCCCCTCGGTGAGCCAGCCGCGCGCGACCAGCAGGTCGAGCCAGCTGCGGCGCTCGTCGGCATCGATGCGGCGCTCTTCCTCGACGGGTCGGGTGAGCAGCCCCAGCTCGTCGCGGATGCGCACGTGCTCACCCGCGAGGTAGCCAGCGGTCGGCGGCAGGTCGTGCGTGGTGACCGCGGCCAGGCACAGCTCGCGCCAGGTTTCCGGCGGCATCGGGACGCCCTGGTCCCAGTCCTGCTCGAACCAGAGGATCGACGTGCCGAGCACGCCGCGCTCGGCGAGGTAGTCGCGGACCCACGGCTCGACGACGCCGAGGTCCTCACCGACCACCAGCGCCCCTGCGCGCCATGCCTCCAGGACGAGGATCCCGACCAGCGCCTCGTGGTCGTAGGTGACGTACGTGCCTTCGTGCGGCGGGGCGCCCTCGGGCACCCACCACAGCCGGAACAACCCGGGCACGTGGTCCACCCGGATGCCGCCCGCGTGCCGGAGGACCGTGCGGAGCATGTCGCGGTAGGGCCGGTAGGCAGCCGCGGCGAGCTGGTCGGGCCGCCACGGCGGCTGCGACCAGTCCTGCCCCTGCTGGTTGAACGCGTCCGGCGGGGCGCCGACGGTGACCCCGGCCGCCATCACGTCCTGCAGCGCCCAGGTGTCGGCGCCGTGGGGATGAACGCCGACGGCGAGGTCGTGCACGATGCCCAGCGGCATGCCGGCACCGGTGGCCTGCTCCTGCGCCGCGGCGAGCTGCTCGTCGGCCAGCCACTGCAGCCAGCAGTAGAAGTCGATGCGGTCACCCAGGTCCGCGCGCGCGGCGGCGACCGCCGGGGACGCGGGGTCGCGCAGCTCCTCCGGCCAGGTGGCCCAGACGCCACCGTGCACCTCGGCCAGCGCGCACCACGTCGCGAAGTCGAGCAGGCCGTCGCCCTCCAGCTCGCGGAAGCGCTCGTACGCCGACTGCCGGGCCGGGCTGCGCGGCACGGCGTGCACGAGTGCCAGCGCCGTGCGCTTGGCCTCCCAGACCGTGTCCCGGTCCAGCAGCGAGCCGGAGGTGTTCCACTGCCGCTGTGCGGCCGCCGATCCGCTCGACCTGTCCGCGGGCCAGGTCGCCGAGTCCGGCGTACTCCTCGACGTCCTCGACGCGCAGGTAGAGCGGGCTGACGAAGCGCCGGGTGACGGGCAGGTACGGCGAGGGCTCCAGCGGCGGGCTCGGCGACGGGGCGTGCAGCGGGTTGACCAGCACGAAACCGGCCCCGAGGTCGGTGGCGCTCCAGCGAGCCAGCTCGCGCAGGTCGGCAAGGTCGCCGTGGTCCCACGACGCCCGGGACCGCACGGCGTACAGCTGGGTCATGAAGCCCCAGACCGAACCGGGCGGCATCGACGGGGGCAGGCCGAGGAACGACGGCGTGACGACCACCGGGCAGCGGGCCTCGGTCTCGCCGCTGGTTGCCTGCAGCTCATGCCAGCCCAGGGGCAGGTCGGCGGGCAGCTCGAACGTCGCCTCACCGACGAGCGCGCCGTCGACGGGACGGGGATGCACGTAGCGGTCGACCTGCGCGAGCTCGCGCGCGGCGGCGAGCCGTCCTCGGGCTGCACGCTCACCTGCACCGACGCGCCGTGCGGGACGTGCACGAAGACCTGCCTCGCGGTGCCGGCCCGCGACACGACACAGGGCGGCACCATCAGCCGCCAGGGTGCGTCCTCGCAGGCCTGCAGGGCCGCGCGCGCCTCGTCCTCGGTGCCCGCCGCCACGCCGAGCGCCGCGAGCACCGCGGTCACCGTCGAGCTCGGCACCCGGGTGTGCTGGCCGCGCCAGTCCCAGAACTCGGTGGCCACGCCGTGGGCGGCAGCCAGCTGGGCCAGCGCAGCGCTGAGGTCGTCGGTCACGCCCGCCATCCTTCACTGCCCGGGTGGTCGCCAACCCCGGCGGGCAGGAGCGCTCAGGCAGTCGCGACCGACAGGCCCCCGCCGTAGGCCGACAGGTAGGGCGCCCACTGCGGGTCGGACCGGCCGGTGCTGAGGATGCGCCAGGCGGTGCCGGTCGGCTCCCGCGGCGGCTGCATCCGCCAGCCGAGGTCGGAGACGGTGCGGTCGGCCTTGACGTGGTTGCAGCGGCGGCATGCCGAGACGACGTTGCCCCACTCGTGGCGGCCGCCGCGGCTGCGCGGGACGACGTGGTCGATGCTCGTGGCCACTCCGCCGCAGTAGACGCAGCGGCCACCGTCACGGGCGAAGACGGCCCGGCGGGTCAGCGGAACCGGCCCGCGGTAGGGGATGCGCACGAACCGCGTCAGCCGCACGACGGACGGCGCGGCGAAGGACAGGGCGGCGCTGTGCATGACGAGGTCGGAGTCCTCGACGGCGATCGCCTTGTGCTTGATGCACGAGCAGGAGGGCGCGCCGCGCGGGCACGACGCAGAGCGGTTCGTACGTCGCGTTGAGTACGAGTGCATGACCCACGGGTGCCTCCTGGCAACGGCCCGGTACGTGGCTCGTACCGGGTCGGCTGAGACAAGTGTCACCCGAGCGACCCCCGCACCGCCAGCACGAAACCCGGACGGCCCCGTTCTAGGGTGTCCGGCATGAGCCATCCGGACTATCCCGCCGCGCCCCGCGAAGACCGGGTGGAGCAGCTGCACGGGCAGCCCGGTGAGCGATCCCTACCGCTGGCTCGAGGACGCGAGCGCACCGGCCACGCAGGAGTGGTCCGCCGCCCAGGACGCGCTCTTCGAGGCCAGTCTCGGCGAGCTCCCCGGCCGCGAGCTCCTGCAGCGACGGCTGACCGAGCTGCTCGGTGCCGGTGTCATCGGCGGGCCCGTCCTGGCGGCGGGACCGGCAGTTCTTCATGCGCCGCACGGCCGAGCAGGAGCATGCCGTGCTGCTCACCGTCGACCCCGACGGCACGGAGCGGACGCTCATCGACCCGGTCGCCCTCGACCCCTCCGGGACGACGACCCTGGACGCGTGGCAGCCCTCGAAGGAGGGCGACCTGCTGGCCTACCAGCTCTCGGCGGGCGGCACCGAGGAGTCGGAGCTGTACGTGATGGACGTCGCGAGCGGCACCGTGGTCGAGGGACCCATCGACCGCACGCGCTACTCCCCCGTCGCCTGGCTGCCCGGCGCGGAGGCCTTCTACTACGTCCGCCGCGTCGCGCCCGACGGCCTTCCCGCCGGACGAGCAGCAGTTCCACCGCCGGGTGTGGCTGCACCGCGTCGGCACCGACCCGGAGCAGGACGTGCTGGTGTTCGGCGACGGGCTGGACAAGACCAACTACTACGGCGTCAGCGTCTCGATGGACGGCCGATGGCTGTCCATCGGCGCCTCCGCGGGCACCGCGCCGCGCAACGACCTCTGGCTCGCCGACCTCTCGCTCTCCTCCCCGGAGGCGCCGCAGCTCGAGGTGGTGCAGCAGGGCGTCGACGCCAGCACGTCGCTGCACGTCGGGCGCGACGGCCGGGCCTACCTGTTCACCGACCGCGATGCGCCCGCGCGGCCGGCTGGCCGTGACCACCCCGGACGACACGTCGTACGACGCCTGGACCGACCTGGTCCCCGAGGACGTCGAGGCGGTGCTCGAGGGCTACGCGATCCTCGACGGCGCCGAGCTCGCCGACCCGGTCCTGCTCTGCTCGTGGACGCGCCACGCGATGAGCGAGGTCACCGTGCACGACCTGCGCACCGGACGAGCAGACCGGAACCGTGCCGCTGCCCGGCCTCGGCTCCGTCGGCGGGCTGTCCGAGCGGCCCGAGGGTGGCCACGAGGCATGGCTCGGCTACACCGACCACGTCACGCCGTCCTCCGTGTTCCGCTACGACGCGACGACCGGCGAGACCTCGCTGTGGGCGACCGCGCCGGGCACCGTCGAGGTCCCCGAGGTGCATGCGCGCCAGATCGAGTACACGTCGGCCGACGGCACGACCGTGCGGCTGGTTCTGGTGGCGCCGACCAAGGAGCCCGACCGCGCCGCGCCCGGCCGTGCTCTACGGGTACGGCGGGTTCGGCGTGCCGCTCACGCCGGGCTACTCCGCCGGGCTGCTGGCGTGGGTCGAGGCGGGCGGCGTCTACGCCGTCGCCAACCTGCGCGGCGGCTCGGAGGAGGGCGAGGACTGGCACCGCGCCGGCATGCGCGAGCACAAGCAGAACGTGTTCGACGACTTCCACGCGGCGGCGGAGCGGCTGATCGCCGACGGCTGGACGACTCCGGGTCAGCTGTCGATCTCCGGCGGCTCCAACGGCGGGCTGCTGGTCGGCGCAGCGATGACCCAGCGCCCCGAGCTGTTCGCGGCCGTCGTGTGCTCGGCGCCGCTGCTCGACATGGTGCGCTACGAGCAGTTCGGCCTCGGGGAGACCTGGTCCGACGAGTACGGCACCGCGCAGGACGCCGAGGAGCTCGGCTGGCTGCTCGTCGTACTCGCCGTACCACCACGTGCGCGACGGGGTCGACTACCCGGCGACGCTGTTCACCGTCTTCGACGGCGACACCCGCGTCGACCCGTTGCACGCCCGCAAGATGGCCGCGGCCCTGCAGCACGCGACCAGCGGTGACCGGCCGATCCTGGTGCGGCGCGAGAAGGACGTCGGCCACGGGGCGCGCGCGCTGAGCCGGACCATCGCGCTGAGCGTGGACACCCTGGCGTTCACGGCGAAGTGGACCGGGCTGGAGCTCGACGAGTGAGCCTCGACAGCGAGGAGGTCGTGGACTTCCTGGTCGGTGCGCCGCTGCGCATCATCGCCATCCTGCTCGGCGCCTTCGTGATCCGCTGGCTGGTGCTCGCGCGCCATCACGCGGGTCGTGAAGCGGGCCAGCGAGTCGAAGCTGCGCGACCGGCTGGCCGAGAAGCGGCGCGGGCACGTGCTGGTGGAGGCGTCCGGGGTCCTGGTGGCGGAGCGCCGGCGGCAGCGGGCCGAGACGATCGGCTCGGTGCTGAGCAGCATCGCCTCGTTCGTCATCTTCGGGCTGGCCTTCGTCACGGTGCTCGCCGAGCTCGGCGTCAACCTGGGACCGATCCTCGCCAGCGCCGGCGTCGCGGGCGTGGCACTCGGGTTCGGCGCCCAGAGCCTGGTGCGCGACTTCCTGTCCGGGATCTTCATGATCCTCGAGGACCAGTACGGCGTGGGCGACCTGATCGACACCGGCGAGGCGGTGGGGACCGTGGAAGAGGTCGGCCTGCGCGTCACCCGGCTGCGGGACGCCAGCGGGTGGTCTGGTACGTCCGCAACGGCGAGATCCTGCGGGTGGGCAACCACAGCCAGGGGTGGTCGACGGCCGTCGTGGACGTGAGCATCGCCTACAACCAGGACATCCCACCCGTCCTGGAGCTGATCCGCGAGACCGCACACGTGCTGGCCGAGGACCCGGCCTGGCACGACCGGATCCTGGAGGACCCCGTCGTCGCCGGCGTGGAGTCGGTCACCGGCGCGGCCGTGACGATCCGGGTCATCGTGAAGTGCACGCCGAACGACCACTACGCGGTGCAGCGCGAGCTGCGCGAACGGATCAAGGAGGCCTTCGACCGCGAGGGCATCCAGGTGCCGCTGCCGGCTCCCGCTCCCGCGGCCCCGCGGCCGCCCCCACGCCGCAGCGCGAGACCCGCAGCCCCGGCAGGGACGGGGTCAGGCGAGGGCGGCGTCCAGGGTGATCGTGGTGCCGGTGAGTGCGGCGCTGACCGGGCACGCGGTCTTGGCCTCCTCGGCGAAGGCGGCGAACTCCTCGGCGGACAGCCCGGGCACCGTTGCGCGAGTGGTGAGCGCGGAGCCGGTGATGCCCTCGCCGGGCACGAACGTGACGTCGGCCTTGGTGTCGATCGTCTCGACGGTGTGCCCCGCCTTGGTCAGCACGTTCGACAGCGACATCGAGTAGCACGTCGAGTGGGCCGCTGCGATCAGCTCCTCCGGGCTGGTGACGCCGTTGGGCTCCTCGGTTCGAGCCGGCCAGCTCACGTCGTACGAGCCGATCCCGGACGAGTCCAGGGACACGGTGCCCTTCCCCTCCTTGAGCGAGCCCTCCCAGTGGGCGTTGGCGGTGCGGGTCGCGGCCATGGTGCCTCCAGCGGTGATCGGTGGCGTGCGGAGTTGGTTGCCTAGGTCTGACAGCGATTGACCCCATGAGTATTCCGGTTTCACCCGGGGGGGCGAACACCTTCTACGACGCCGTCGGGGGCGAGGAGACCTTCCGGCTGCTGGTGCACCGCTTCTACGCCGGTGTGGCCGACGACGAGGTGCTGCGCCCCCTCTACCCCGAGCCCGACCTCTCCGGCGCCGAGGAGAGGCTGCGGATGTTCCTCGTGCAGTACTGGGGCGGGCCGCGGACCTACTCCGAGCGGCGGGGCCACCCCCGCCTGCGGATGCGGCACGTGACGTTCCGGATCGGCCCGCGCGAACGCGATGCGTGGCTCGCCCGGATGCGCGCGTCCATGGACGAGCTGCACCTGACCGAGGAGCAGGACGCCATGCTGTGGGACTACCTCGTGATGGCCGCGCAGAGCCTGGTCAACGTGCCCAGCGACCCGGCCGACGACCCGCTGGACCCCGACGGCCTGCCGGTCACCGGCCCCACCACGTGAGCGCCGATGCCGCACTGGTGGCGGCACGCCGTCATCTACCAGGTCTACATCCGCAGCTTCGCCGACGGCGACGGCGACGGCGTCGGCGACCTGCCCGGCATCCGGTCGCGGCTGCCCTACCTGCGCGGGCTCGGCGTCGACGCGGTGTGGATCACGCCGTTCTACCCGTCACCGATGGCCGACGGCGGCTACGACGTCGCCGACTACCGCGACATCGAGCCACAGTTCGGCACCCTCGCCGACGCCGACGCCCTGATCGACGGACGCCCATGCCCTCGGGCTGCGGGTCATCATCGACATCGTCCCCAACCACTCGTCCGACCAGCATCGGTGGTTCCAGGCCGCCCTCGCGGCCGGACCGGGCAGCCCGGAGCGCGACCGCTACGTGTTCCGGCCGGGTCGCGGGCCCGACGGAGCGCTCCCCCCGACCGACTGGGACTCCACCTTCGGCGGGCCGGCCTGGCAACGGGTTCCGGACGGCGAGTGGTACCTCCACCTGTTCGCTCCGGAGCAGCCGGACTTCAACTGGGAGAACCCGGAGGTGGTCGCGGAGTTCGAGGACATCCTGCGGTTCTGGCTCGACCGCGGCGTCGACGGCTTCCGCATCGATGTCGCCAACTCGCTGAAGAAGGACCAGAGCTTCCCCGACGTCGGCACCGAGGAGGCAGCGATCCTGGTTCCGCACGAAGGACCCGACCACCCGTTCTGGGACCGCGAGGACGTGCACGAGGTCTACCGCGGCTGGCGCTCGGTCAGCGACGCCTACGGCGCCGACCGGACCTTCGTGGCGGAGGCGTGGGTCGACTCGCCCGACCGGCTGGCGCGCTACACCCGGGCGGACGAGCTGCACACGGCGTTCAACTTCTCGTTCGTCCGCGCGCCCTGGGAGGCCGACGAGCTGAGGAAGACCATCGACGAGTGCATCGCCGCGGCCGCGTCGGTGGGTGCGCCGACGACGTGGGTCCTGTCCAACCACGACGTCACGCGGCACGCGACCCGCTACGCCCGGCTGGACTCCACCGGCGGCGGCGTGTCCGACGAGGCGCGGGTCGGGCCGGACACCCCGCTGGACCCGGCGCTCGGCCTGCGGCGGGCCCGCGCGGCGACCCTGCTCATGCTGGCGCTGCCCGGCTCCGCCTACGTCTACCAGGGCGAGGAGCTCGGCCTGCCCGAGGTCGTCGACCTGCCCGAGGAGGTCCTGGCCGACCCGATCTGGGAGCGCTCCGGCCACACCGTGCGCGGGCGGGACGGCGCCCGGGTGCCGATCCCGTGGACCCGGCAGGGCCCGTCGCTCGGGTTCGGCGGCGGCCCGCCCTGGTTGCCGCAGCCGACGTCGTGGTCGGACCTGTCGGTCGAGGCGCAGGACGGTGTCGACGGGTCGACGCTGGAGCTCTACCGCTCCGCACTCGCGCTGCGGCGCAGCGAGTCGGCGCTCGGCGACGGTGCCCTGCGATGGCTCGACGGCCCGCCCGAGCGCGCTGTTCTTCGAACGGGAGGACGCCGGCTCGCGGCTCGTCTGCGCGGTCAACCTCGGCGCTGACGCGGTGCCGCTCCCGGCGTACGACGAGGTGCTGCTCGCGAGCGCGACCTCGGCTCGGACCCGGACGGCACTGCTCCCGCCGGACACCGCGGTCTGGTTGCTCCGGCGCTGAGGTCGGGGTTCCCTGACCTTCCCTGACCCGCCCCTGACTTTCCGGCAATGAGTTGACCTTGTCGGTCCCCGCCTCTAGCGTCCTGCGGGTGACCCGACTTGCCGAGTTCGTCCTGCACCACCGCCGCCTCGTCATGCTGTTCTGGCTGCGTGATGTTCGTCGTGGGCGTCATCTCGGCCGGCCAGGTGAGCAACCGGCTCACGATCGACTTCTCGCTGCCCGGGCAGCCCGGCTACGAGACCGAGAAGGAGCTGCTCGAGCACGTTCGACAACGGCGGCTCCAACCCGCCGACCATCGCGGTCGTCACCGTGCCCGAGGGCACCACGGTGCAAGACCAGCTGGCGAAGATCACGCCGGTGTTCGACGCAGGTGCAGCGGCACTGCCGGGCACCCGGATGGTCGACTACGCGATGACCCAGGACGACGTCTTCCTCACCGACGACGGCCGAACGACCTACGCGCTGGTCTACCCGCAAGCCGTTCGAGAGCTTCACCGACGAGGGGCCGGACGTCGCGATGAAGCCGATCCTGGAGAAGGCAAGCAAGGAGACCGGGTTCGACTTCGGCGTGACCGGCTACAACCTGCTCGCCCAGGGCACGTGACGACCCCGAGGCACCCAGCCTGCTGGCCGAGACGTTGCTCGGCGGCCTCGGCGCGCTGGCGGTTCTGGTGTTCCTGTTCGCGTCGTTCCTCGCGTTGGTGCCGCTGCTCATCGCCGCCGTCTCGATCCTCACCACGTTCGCGATCGTCCTGCTGCTCACCTACGTCAGGCGACATCAGCTTCGTGGTTCAGTTCCTGATCGCGCTGGTCGGGCTCGGTGTCGCGGTCGACTACTCGCTGCTCGTCGTCAACCGGTGGCGCGAGGAGCGGGCGCACGGTCGTGACAACCACGAAGCGGTCGTCGTCGCGATGCAGTACGCCGGTCACGCGGTCGTCGCGAGCGCCGGCACAGTGGCCATCAGCCTGTGCGCGCTGCTCGTGATCCCGGTGCCGCTGCTGCGCAGCATGGGCGTCGGCGGCATGCTCATCCCGCTGGTCAGCACCGCGGTCTGCCTGACCCTGCTGCCGGCCATGCTCGGCGGCATCGGGCCGCGCGTCGACTGGCCGCGGATCCGGCACGAGGAGAAGCCCTCGCGGCGCGTGGACCGCCTGGGCGCGGCTGATCGTGCGCCGGCGCTGGATCGCCGCCGGGCGTCGCGCTGCTCCTGCTCGGTGCGCTCATCATCCCCATCTTCGGCATCAAGATCGGGCAGGCCCAGACGGGCTCGCTGGCCAGCGGCGGCCCGGCCTACGAGGCGCTCCAGCGGCTGCACGACGGCGGGGTGCCCGGGGGCATCGTGTCGCCGATGGAGGTGCTGGTCGAGGGCCCGAGTCGGCAACCTCGGCCGAGCAGGCGGCGACCGAGGCCGCCGAGGTCGACGGCGTGGCGACCGCCTTCGCCCCGGACAACGACCAGTGGCGCACGGACGGCAGCGGCCCTGGCCGAGGTGATCCCGACGGAGGAGACGGTCGACATCGACGAGGCCAACGTGGTCGAGTGAGGTGAGCGCCGCGATCGCCGACGTCCCCGGCTTCGTCGGCATCGCCGGCATCGGGCCGACGGTGCTCGACTACATCAACGCCGTCTACAAGAAGTTCCCCTACACCCTCGGGCTGATCGCGCTGGTCACGTTCGTGCTGCTGGTGCGCACGTTCCGGTCGATCCTGCTGCCATCAAGGCGGTGCTGCTCAACATCGTCTCGGTCGCCGCGACCTTCGGCGCGACCGTGCTGTTCTGGCAGGAGGGGCACGGGCTCCGAGCAGATCTTCGGCATCGATGCGACAGGCGCCGTGACGTTCTGGCTGCCGGTGCTGATCTTCGCGTTCCTGTTCGGCCTGTCGATGGACTACGAGGTGTTCATCCTGGCCCGGATGCGCGAGGAGTACGACAAGACGAGCGACACCGACGAGGCGGTGGTCACGGGCCTGGCCCGCACCGGCCGGCTGGTCACCGGCGCCGCGATGATCCTGTTCCTGTCGTTCGTCGCACTCACGCGTCGCCCGGCACCGACATCAAGGTGTTCGCCACTGCCCTGGGCATCGGCATCCTGCTCGACGCCACGGTCGTGCGGGCGCTGCTGGTGCCGGCTCTGGTGTCAGCTGTTCGGTCGGTGGAACTGGTGGCTGCCCACGTGGGCCGCCAGGGCGGTCCGGGTCGAGCCGCACGCCGCGATCCCGGAGCCGCGCAGGCCGAGCCGCGAGCTGGTCGGCGCCGACGACTGATCCGCGCCGACTGACCGTCAGTCAGGGCCGGGAGGTAGCGCTCGAGGAAGGCGCGCTCCTCGGCGCTCACCCGCCGGGGACGCTGCGCCGTCAGGTCGAAGGGCACCAGCAGCGACGCCGCGCGGGCGAACACGCGTCTCGTCGTCGTGCACCTCGTAGCGGATCTCGAACGACGCGCCCTTGATCGCGCCGGTCCACAGGTCGATGTCCACGCCGCGCGGGTGGTAGACCAGCGGGCGCCGGTAGTCGATCTCGTGCCGGGCGACGAGCACGCCCTCGGAGAGCGCCTTCGCGCCCAGCTCGGCGCCGAGCGTGAAGAGCATGTCGACCCGGGCCTCTTCGAGGTAGGTCAGGTAGACGACGTTGTTGACGTGCCCGTAGGCGTCCATGTCCGACCACCGCATCGGGCAGTGGAAGGTGTGCCGCAGGCCGCCGGCCATGGTCAGCCGCGGGTGAGCTTGCGGTAGGTCGCCCGGTGCGGGCGGGCGGCGTCGGGGCCGAGCCGCTCGACCTTGTTCTTCTCGTAGGACTCGAAGTTGCCCTCGAACCAGAACCACTGCGAGTCGCCCTCGTAGGCGAGGATGTGCGTCGCCACCCGGTCGAGGAACCACCGGTCGTGGGAGACCACCACCGCGCAGCCGGGGAACTCGAGCAGCGCGTTCTCCAGCGACGACAGCGTCTCGACGTCGAGGTCGTTGGTCGGCTCGTCGAGCAGGAGCAGGTTGCCGCCCTGCTTGAGCGTGAGCGCGAGGTTGAGCCGGTTGCGCTCGCCGCCGGAGAGCACGCCGGCCGGCTTCTGCTGGTCGGGGCCCTTGAAGCCGAACGCCGAGACGTAGGCGCGTGACGGCATCTCGACCTGGCCGACCTTGATGTAGTCGAGCCCGTCGGAGACGACCTCCCACAGCGTCTTCTTCGGGTCGATGCCGCCGCGGCTCTGGTCGACGTAGGAGATCTGCACGGTCTCGCCGACCTTGATCGAGCCGTCGTCGGGCTGCTCCTCGCCGATGATCATCTTGAACAGCGTGGTCTTGCCGGCGCCGTTGGGGCCGATGACGCCGACGATGCCGTTGCGCGGCAGCGAGAACGACAGGTCGTCGATGAGCAGCCGGTCGCCGAAGCCCTTGGTCAGCTTGTCGGCCTCGACCACGACGCTGCCCAGGCGCGGGCCGGGCGGGATCTGGATCTCCTCGAAGTCGAGCTTGCGGGTCTTGTCGGCCTCGGCGGCCATCTCCTCGTAGCGCTCGAGGCGCGCCTTGCTCTTGGCCTGGCGGCCCTTGGCGTTGGAGCGCACCCACTCGAGCTCGTCCTTGAGCCGCTTCGCGCGCTTGGCGTCCTTCTGGCCCTCGACCTTCAGGCGGGTCTGCTTGGTCTCGAGGTACGTCGAGTAGTTGCCCTCGTAGGGGTAGGCCCGGCCGCGGTCGAGCTCGAGGATCCACTGGGCGACGTTGTCGAGGAAGTACCGGTCGTGGGTGACGGCGACGACGGTGCCGGCGTAC
Organism: uncultured Actinomycetota bacterium; assembly: GCA_963757295.1. Taxonomy (GTDB): domain Bacteria; phylum Actinomycetota; class Actinomycetes; order JACCUZ01; family JACCUZ01; genus JBDUAP01. Next base: position 159,240 of record CAVWQZ010000004.1, read on the forward strand.
TTCTCCAGGTGCTGCTCCAGCCACTGCACGCTCTCGGCGTCGAGGTGGTTGGTCGGCTCGTCGAGCAGCAGCAGGTCGGGCTGGCTCAGCAGCAGCTTGCACAGCGCGACCCGGCGGCGCTCGCCACCGGAGAGCACGGTGACGTCGGCGTCGGGCGGCGGGCAGCGCAGCGCGTCCATCGCCTGCTCGAGCTGGGAGTCGAGGTCCCACGCGTCGGCGTGGTCGATGCTGCTCCTGCAGCTTGCCCATCTCGGTCAGCAGCTCGTCGCTGTAGTCGGTCGCCATCTGCTCGGCGATCTCGTTGAAGCGGTCGAGCATGCCCTTGATCTCGGCGACGCCCTCCTCGACGTTGCCGAGGACGTCCTTGTCCTCGTTGAGCTGGGGCTCCTGCTCGAGGATGCCGACGGTGTAGCCCGGGGTCAGCAGCGCGTCGCCGTTGGACGGCTGGTCGAGCCCGGCCATGATCCGCAGCACGGTGGACTTGCCGGCGCCGTTGGGCCCGACGACGCCGATCTTCGCGCCGGGCAGGAACGACAGCGTGACGTCGTCGAGGATGACCTTGTCGCCGTGCGCCTTGCGCGCCTTGCGCATCGTGTAGATGAACTCCGCCATGCCCCAGCCTAGGCGACCGTCCGCCTCGTCCGAATCGCGTGCCAGGTGTGCGGCTGTCCGATCCTGCCTCAGGCGGCGGCGGTCGCGGTCGGCGATCGCCGGCTGTCCGGCCGCGTCCTGGTCGGCGGCGCGGTGCGCTCCTCGCCGGCTCGTCTCGGGGTCGAACGGCTCGTCGTCGAACTCGCGCCGCGCAGCTCGCCGATGCGCCTGGCGGTCCGCGCCCGGTCGCTCGGTCCAGCCTTCGTGAACTCGGAGACGCCCCGCGTGAGGTCGTGGCCCAGCGACCGGGCCTCGATCTCGACCGCGGTGCGGCGCTGACCGTCCTTCTCGTAGGAGCTGACCCGCAGCCGGCCGTGCACGACCATCGGCTGGCCCTTCTGGACCGACTCGGCGGCGTTCTCGGCCATGGACCGCCAGCAGGTGACCGTGTAGTAGACGGTGTCGCCGTCGCGCCAGGCCTGCAGCTCCTTGTTGTAGCGCCGCTCGGTCGACGCCAGCCGGAAGCTGGCCACCCGAACCCCCGCCGCCGTCACCCGCTCGCGTGGCTCCGTCGCGACGTTGCCGGCCACCGTCACCAGTGTCTCGTTCACATCAGCCTCCTGATCGCCAGACGGCGGTCCTCGCCGCCGACCGCGAGGCTGCACCGTGCGCGCACGGGTCCGGAAGGCGAGCAGCGCCGGCTGTGGACGCGCCGGAGACGGCGGCACGCGTTGTGGACCGCGGCGCCGCGCTCAGCCCGCGCGGGCGCGCTCCAGCGCGGTCCGGGCGGTCTCGTGCCGGGCCAGCTCGGCCTCCACCGGTGCGATGACCAGCCGGTCGGCCACCTCGCCGATGCCCGCCCGCAGCCGCGACTCGGCGCGCCGGCGCCGCCGCCGGGCACTCGAGCGGGCCAGCAACCGGCCCAGCGCCGCAATCGCCAGGCCGAGCAGGACGCCGCCGACGAGCAGCATCGTGGGCACCGAGAAGCCGTGCCAGTCGGGAGTCGCCGGGCTCGGGCAGCCGGAGGTAGCTGCCGAAGGCCAGCATCGCCAGCCAGGCCGCGCCGACCAGCGCCGCCACGACGAGCAGCCACTGCACCGCGCCGACCAGCCGCCACCACAGGGGTGTCCGGTCGACCCCGAGGTCGGTGCGGATGACGGCGACGTCCAGCTCGTCGCGGAGGTCCTTGGACTGCTGGCCGGCAGCCCGCCGTACGGCCTCCAGCCAACGGGGCGGCAGCCCCGCACCGGCCGCCTCGACCACACCGCGCACCGCGGTCTCGACCTGCGCCCGCTGCACCGGTGTCGGCTCGGGCACCGACGAGCGGACCATCGCGCGCACCTCGCGGCGCTGACCCGAGCTCAGGTGCAGCCGGCGCAGCGGGTCGGGACGCAGCTTGCGCAGCCAGCGGGTGGGCGGCCAGCCCATCGCTCCGGCCGCCTGCAGCTGCCACGACTTCTCGACCGCCTCGCCGACGACGGGCACGCCCGCCGACCCGGCGAGGGCGTGCACGAGCTGGTCGCGTTCGGGGCGGCCGATGCCGGCCGGCGTCGTCTCGGCGACCTGGCCGCTGAGCTCGTCGGCGACCGCCTCGACGTCGGCGACCAGCCGGTCGTTGCGCGCCCGGCGCCGGCGGACCGCGTCGGCGAGCGCCGCCCGCAGGCCGTCGAGGCCGGCCCCGGTGCGCGCCGAGGTGGTCATCAGCTTGGCCCGGGTCAGCCCGTCCTCGTCGATCAGCCGGCGCAGGTCCTCGGCGCACGCCGCCGCGGCGAACGGGTTCAGCGGTGTCGATCTGGTTGAGCACCACCAGCGTCACCGCGTCGTGCCCGGCCAGCTTGCGCAGGTAGCGCTCGTGCAGCGCCGCGTCGGCGTACTTCTGCGGGTCGACCACCCAGACGAGCAGGTCGACCAGCTCGACGAGCCGGTCGACCTCCAGCCGGTGCTCGGTGGCGGTGGAGTCGTGGTCGGGCAGGTCGAGCAGGACCAGGCCCGTCGAGGTCGCCCTGCTGCGCGAGGTCGAGGTCGCTGTGCTGCCAGGCGGTCTGCCGCCGCGGGACGCCGAGCCACTCGACGAGCGGGGCCGCGCCTTCCGACGCCCCAGACGCAGGCGTGGGCCTGCGACGTCGTCGGCCGGCGGACCCCGACCGGCGAGATGTCGGCGCCGGCCAGCGCGTTGAACAGCGACGACTTGCCGCTGCCGGTCGCACCCGCGAGGGCGACGACGGTGTGCTCGCCGGAGAGCCGCAGCCGCTCCCCCGCTCGCTCGCGCCACCGCCTGCGCCCGCCCGGCGACCTCGGGGTCGATGCGGCCGTCCGCCGCGGCGAGCACCTCGTCGAGGGCGATCAGCATCGACGGCAGGTCGGCGCGCCGGTGGCGGCCGCGCAGGAATCGGCGTCACCGCGCGTCCTCGACGTCCTGCACGGCGGCGCGCAGCGCGGTCCCGGCGTTCGGGTCGACCGCAGCGGCGTCGAGCCGGTCGGTGAACCGGCTCCGCTCGTCCTCGAGCAGCAGGATCGACGCGGCGGTGCAGGTCGGTCTTCGCGGTCTGCGGCGAGCTCGCGCACCGCCTGGTCACCGAGGACCGCCTCGAGGATCTTCTGGCTCAGCGCCGATGCGCCGCCGGCCACGGCCAGCTCACCCGCGACCAGCCCACCGGTGTGCGCGAAGACCACGATCATCGCCATCAGTCCGAGCCCGTTGACGCCGAACGCGAGGTAGCGCGCGGTCGCCCGCTTGCCCTGGCCCTGCTCACGCACCAGCTCGAGGACGTAGCCCTGCCACTCGCGGGCCGCCCGTTCCGTCGCCGCGGCCAGCTCCGGGCGAGCTGCTGCCGCAGGTCGTCCTCGCCGAGCAGCGTCTGCCCGGCGGGGTCGTCCCGCCACGCGGAGCCGGCCCGGTCGGCCGCCTCGTCCGCCGCCGCGCGGACCAGCGCCTCGACGCCGTTCTCCAACGCCTCGGCGAGCTCGGCGCCGGGCTGCGGGCGGCCGCGCACGGCCGCGGTCACCCGGTCGCGGACCCGCCCGACCTTGGACTCCAGCGCGCGCATCAGCTCACCGGTGCCGACGAACTCCTGCCATCGGGCGAGCACCTCGCCGCGCAGCAGCGAGCCGTCACCACTGGCGGCGTCGACCCGGATCAGCGCGTCGTCGTACGCGTCGTCGACCTCGCGGCGCAGGCGCGCGACGGCATCGGCCTGGGCGTCGGCGGACGCGGCGAGGCGGAACACCCGCCCGGCCAGCGACCGGATGGCGCCGTCGAGGGTGTGCCGCACGACGTTCGCGCGCACCGTCGCGTCGGTCGCCAGGCCGTGCAGCCACCCGCGCAACGGCTCGATCACCTCGCGCGGCAGCATCGCTGTCGTACGGCGTGGTCTCGGGCACCACGAACAGCGGCGCACCGCCGAGGCCCTGCTCGGTCAGCATGGTGGCGAGGTCGGCACGCACCTCGTCGGTCGCGCCCTCGGGAACACGGTCGAGGACGACGGCGACCGCGGTGCCGCGGGTGACCGCAGCGCGCAGGAAGTCCCACGGCACCGCGTCGGCGTAGCGGGCGGCGGTCGTCACGAAGATCCACATGTCGGCCGCGGCGAGCAGCTGGGTGGCCAGCTCGCGGTTGGCCGAGACGACCGAGTCGATGTCGGGGGCGTCGAGGAGCGCCAGGCCGGCCGGGATGTGCTCGCTGCGCACGAGCTGGAGGCTGGCGGGATCGCTGCTGCTGTCGGTGCTGCGCTCGAGACCGGGCAGGATGTTGCGCTCGTCGAACCAGCGCGCGTCGGCCGGGTGGTGGGCGAGCACCGCCGACCGGGTGGTCGGGCGCAGGACCCCGGCGGCGCTGACCCGGGCGCCGACGAGGGAGTTGACCAGGGTCGACTTGCCCGCGCCGGTCGGGCCGCCGACGACGGCGAGCAGCGGCGCGTCCAGCCGGCGCAGCCGCGGCAGCACGTAGTCGTCGAGCTGGTCGGCGATCTCGCGGCGCAGCCGTCTGGCCGCCTCGGCATCGGCAAGATCGAGCGGGATGCGCAGCTCGCGTCACCTGCGCGCCGAGCCGCTCGAGGGCCGCGAGCAGGGCTGCAGCTCTCCGCCCCGGCTGTCACAAGGTCCAATCTTGTCTCACCCGAGCCTGTTTTCGGCGCTCTGCGGTGCGCGCCGCTCCACGGCTTGCCGATTACCCTCGTTGCCAGGCGCCCGTAGCTCAGCGGATAGAGCGACTGCCTTCTAAGCAGTTGGTCGCAGGTTCGATCCCTGCCGGGCGCGCCCAAGCTCTGCAGAGCAGATGGCTGCGCTGTTGGGAGCCCGCGCCGCCGCTGTTGCGCCCCGGACGGCGGCGCGGACCCTGCCCGACTAACGACGCTCCGTCGCAAGGTCACGCGCGATCTGATCAGGGTGCTGTCGTCGACTCCGGCAGCGCGTCGGCGGTCGAGTCGCCGGTCGGCTCGGTGGTCGTCGGGGACCCGGGTTCGGACGTCTCACCGGTGGTCGGCTCGCCGCTCGGATCGGTCCCGGCGCCCGGCCCGGTCGGTGCCCTCGCCACCCGGACCCGCGGTCGAGCCGGGGTCGGATCCTGACCCAGGATCGCCGGCCCCGCCGCCGTCGCTGTCGCTCGCGGTGGACCCGGCCTCCCGTTCGACGATGGCCTTGATGGCGTCCGCGAACTTGTTCAGCTCGGCCTGGATCTGGCTCAGCGGCACGTCCTGGATCCGCTCGCCGAACGCCAGCAGCTGGGCCCACACCTCGTTGAGGTCGGCCATGGCGTCGGGGCCCAGAGCGCCGGGAAGGGTGAGGACGAGCTGCTTGGCCAGCGCGTAGGTCACACACAGGACGCACTCGTAGTTGACGGCGGCGGCGATGTTCTCCGGTACGACGACGTTGGCCTGCCCGACGATGAGCACCACCTGGAAGCCCACGGCAACCGTGCGGCAGGCCGTGCAGCTCGCGAACGCATAGGCCTCGTTGCGCTGCTTGGCATCGTCACCGTCGGCCCACACGAGGGCGAACGCCACGTCGTACAGCGAGGAGCCGTCCTTGGTGTTGACGGCCATCGCCTGGTTGCCGTCTTCGGCGTCCGGGGCGTCCGGCTTGTTGAACGGGAAGACCCAGGCCGGCTCCCCGTCGCCGTCGTGCGGCAGGAGGATCAGCGCGAGCGTGGGCTCGTCCTTGGTGCCCAGGGAGGTGGGGGTCGCGACGACCGACCTGGAGGCGCCGACCTGGCCCTCCCGCAGCGCGGGTGCCGGCGAGCCGAGACCGGTCTGCGACACCGCGAGCGAGATGCCGTCGAGCAGGGTGCCCCGCTCGTCGGGCTGGATCGGCCGGTACTGGCCGCTGGGCCACCACACGGCCACCAGCGCCAGCACCAGAGCGGCCGCGACCACGCCCGCGAGTCCGCGGCGCGTCGGGTGTCCCTCGGTCGCCGTCCACACCTTCGTCGTGGTGCGCCGGACGAGCCGGGTGAGGATGTAGGCGACCCCGGCGACGGGCACGCAGATCGCGAGGATGGACAGCACCGCCACAGCCACGCCGAAGAAGTCGCCGGCAGCGAGGTTGTCCTGGAACACGCCCACCTGCTTGACCACGTTGTGCCACGCGGTGGCCAGGAACCGCGGCAGGACCAGCACCATCATGAGCAGCGAGAAGGCAAGCAGCGGTACGACGACCAGCACCCAGGTCGTCACGACGATCCGGGCCCACGGCTTGAGGACCTTGGTCTCGGGCTTGCCCCAGTGGGTGGGCAGCAGCCCGAGCAGGGTGGGCTTGATGTGCGAGTAGAGGTCGGGGACACCGGTCAGGTCGGCGAGGATGTGGTAGCCGTCGAAGCGGACCAGCGGCGCCAGCTGGCGCAGCATCTGCAGCACCTGGGTGGCGATGACCAGCAGCAGGGCGTCCCAGCCGCTGACGGCCCAGACCCCGAGCGTCGCGAGGGCGAAGATCGCGTTGAAGTAGAGACCGCCGAGGTCGACGCGCACCCGGCCGGCGCGGCCCAGGCTGTAGGAGTCGTTCACGTCGGTGTAGAACGCCGGCCAGACGAGGTAGAGCCCGGCGCCCATCGCCCCCGGGGTGGCGCCGCCGTAGCGGCAGGCGGCGGCATGGCCGAACTCGTGGAACCCGGCCGAGAGGATCGTCAGGGCGAAGACCAGCAGGATCAGGCCCGGCTTGTCGAAGGCCTGGTGCGCCGCGGCCGCCAGGCCCTTCTCGAACAGCACCCAGCCGGCTGCCACGGCGAACGCGATCCCGATCACTGCGACGAGCACGGGAGCGAACAGCGCCGCGAACGGCGCCGTGATGCGCCGCGTCTTCTCGGGGTCGGACACGACGTAGCGGAAGCGAAGGCCCAGCAGGGGGTTGGACTTCTTGACCTCGGGCTCGGAGCCGTCGGCCTCGCGCAGCACGCCGAGGGGGCGCAGCTTCTCCTCGGTCAGGTGGCGGACGTCGTCGGCACTCGCGACTTGCCGAACTTCTCACTGACGACGGACGCGATCTCGGCGTGGTCGCGTCGGCCGTCGATCGCCTCCAGCACGAGAAAGAGCAAGCGGGTGAGCTGGATGGTCTGGCCGTCGGCACGTCGCACCAGCGACGGAGCCTTGCGGTATCCCGAACCAGGCAGCTCGCCGACCAGCTCGACACCAGTCAGCCCGGACCGGCACTCCGTCGCCGGGGGTCGCCTCGGAACCCCTGGGCGCGGTGGCCGAGGGGTCCGAGGGCATACGTGTCCCCGGTGACGGAGTAACAGCGGTCACGAGTAGGCGCTACTGGGTGATGTCGGAGTCCTGGTCGGCGGTGGCCTCGGCGGTCACGTCGTCCAGGTGCTGGTTGATGGCGACGTCCTGGTCGGCGAGCGCCGCGGACGACGACAGCGCCGACGCGACGTTGGCCGAGACGGCCGCGTCGATCGGAGCCGCGACGTTCGCGTTGGCAGCCACCGCGCCGGCGACCGGAGCCGCGACGTCGGCGTCGATGCCGATGTTGGCGTCGATGTTCAGCAGATCGCCGTCCAGCAGGGCCTCGGGGCTCGGCGTCGGTGCGGTCACGCCGCCCGTGCCGTCGGTCGGCGGCACCGGAACGGCCGTGCCGCCGTCGTCGATGACGTCGTTGCCCTGGTCGATCACCGAGGTCTGCGGGGCGTTGGCGATCGCGTCGCCGGAGATGCCCTGGTCGATCGTCCCGTGCTGGGTCGGCCATCGCCGCGGACTCGGACCCGATGGAGAGCACGTTCGCGGAGACGGCGGCGTTGATCGGGGCCGCGACGTTCGCGTTGGCCGCAACTGCCAGGTCGATGGGCGCGGCCAGGTCGAGCGCGGCGTCCAGGTCGATGTTCAGGTCGAGCAGCGAAATGACTTCCTTGTTCGGCAGCGCAGTGCCGGCCTCTGCCTCGAGGTCCTCGCTGGAAAGACGAGGTTCGTCGCTCATGATCCCCTCCGGGTTTCCGTGGAATTTCGTCCGTGGACCTGCTGCCCACGACCCACCGGGACGAAACAGGATTAAGCCGATCGGGTGAACGTCTCAGGCGGAGATCGACAGCCCGACCGCGAGGCCCGGCCGTGGCCAGGACCAGGCCGCCCACCACGCTGAGTCCCAGGTTGACCACGGCACGCGACGGCCAACCACGCTCCACCAGGGCGAGCGTCTCCCACGCGAGCGCCGACGCCGTGGTGAAGGCGCCGCAGAACCCGACGCCGAGCAGAGCTCCCAGATCGTCCGGCATCGCTGCTGCGAGCCCCGTGAGCAGCCCGAAGGCGGCGCTGCCGAGCAGGTTGACGGCCAGCGTGCCCCACGGCAGCCGGTCGCCCAGCCGCGCGGTCACCGCGATGTCGACGAGGTAGCGGCACGCCGCACCTCCCGCGCCGCCGAGCGCCACCAGCGCCCAGTTCACTCCGCCGTCCTGCCGTCGGGACCGCGCAACGGCCCGGCGAGCGAGCCCGAGTCCCGAGCAGGCAGCCGACCAGGATCGCCGCGATGCTGGCAGCGACGTAGCCCGAGCGCGAGCGCCGGCTGGTCGAAGCGGACCATCTGGACGGCCTCGACCGACAGCGTCGAGAAGGTCGTGTAGCCGCCGAGCAGGCCGGTGCCCAGCAGCGGCCGGGCGTAGCGGTCGCGCGGAAAGCGATGAGCCAGGACGACGAGCAGTACGCCGAGCAGGGCGGCGCCCGTCGCGTTGGTCACCAGCGTCGACCACGGCCACTCATCGGGCCGGATGCGGCCAGAGCTCGGCCAGCCCGGCCCGGGCGAGGGCACCGACGGCGCCACCTGCGCCGACGACCGCAGCGGCGACGAGCGGCGAGGGATGCGGGCCGGGTGCCGGCAGGTCGGGATCGACGCTCACGCGCAGCAGGTGTCCTCGAGCGAGGTCGCCCGCCAGCTGCGGACCCCCTCGACCGCGGCCAGCCCGGCGACCAGCAACGCCGCTGCGGGGTCGGCCCACCACCAGCCGAACGCGGCGTTCAGGCCGAGCCCGACGAGGACTACCCCGGACAGGACGGCGCACAGCTGGGTCTGCTGGCGCCTCCCGCTCCTGGGCCCGGCTGCCGAGGGCCGGGGCCAGGCGCCGCTTGGCCCGGGCGAGCAGGGGCATCACGAGAAGCGAGAGCGGCGGCCAACACGATGCCGACGGTGCTGACGGAGGGCTCGTCGCCGCGCACCAGGCTCAGGACGGACTGCACGCCGACGTAGCCCGCGAGGGCGAAGAAGGAGATCGCGAGCGCGCGGGTCGCGCGCCGGTCGTCGGGTTGCCGGCAGCCGTCGCGGCGTTCGCGCGCCAGCCGCCACGACAGCACCAGCGCCCCGGACACCTCGATGCAGGAGTCCAGCCCGAACGCGAGCAGGCTCAGCGAACCGGCTGCGATGGCGGCGCTGAGCGCGACCACCGCCTCGACGACGTTCCACCCGAGGCTCGCAACGTTGAGGCGGCGTGCCGTCCGCAGCGCGCGGTCGCGCTCGGTCGGGGCGACGCCGGTCGTCGTACTCACGCGTGCCCCTCCACCGTGTGCAGGTGCAGGCCGGCGAGGTCGGTCAGGGCGTGGGCCAGCCGGCGGTCGACCAGGCGGTAGCGCACCCGCCGGCCCTCCGGCTCGCCGACGACCAGGCCGCAGTCGCGCAGGCAGGAGAGGTGGTTGGACATCGCCGGGCGGCTCACGGCCAGCGTGTGGGCGAGGTCGGCCGGGTAGGCGGGCCCGCCGGCCAGCGTGAGCAGGATCCGGCGCCGGGTGCCGTCGGCGAGCGCGCGGCCGACCAGGTCGAACGTGGTCAGCGCGTCCGACGGGCCGGACGCAGACGACGCGGCGTACGACGGGTCGGCGCTCATGCCGACAACCATACACGCGCTGATGAATTCAGGCAGCGGTGAACGATCGCCTCCCGCTGCCGGGAGCGGACCGCGCCTAATCTGGCCGCAACGGTGGTCCGAGCGGAGGGAGGGCTGGTGGCCAAGCATCGACGGGCGGCGACCGCCCCCGACGTCCCTCCCCCGCGGACCGGGCGCGAGATCCTGGTCTGGACGGCCTTCGGATGCGCTCTGGTGCCGCTGGCCCTGCTCTGGAGCGGTGCCGGCTGGGCCGTCGCCCTCGGCGTGGGCGGGCTGATCGTGCTGCTCGCCGCCGGCTGCGCGCTGGCGCTGCGGCTGACCGGAATGAGCCTGGGCCCGAACCCACCACGGTCGACCGCGGGCCGCGCGATGACGAGCGGCCGGTCGAGCCGTGACCGGCCCCTAGGCTGTCCGCCATGACCGAGCGAAACGACCGGCTGGTGTGGATCGACTGCGAGATGACCGGTCTCGACCTGGTCAACGATGCCCTGATCGAGGTCGCCGCCCTGGTGACCGACACCGAGCTGAACGTCCTGGGCGACGGGGTCGACGTCGTGATCCGGCCACCCCAGGAGGCGCTGGACCAGATGCTCGACGTCGTACGCACGATGCACACGACGTCCGGGCTGCTCGACGAGCTCGCGGCCGGCACCACGATGGCGGAGGCGGAGGAGATGGTGCTCGCCTACATCCGCGAGCACGTGCCCACGGCGCGGAAGGCCCCCCTCGCCGGGAACACCGTGTTCGTCGACCGCGGCTTTCTCGCCCGCGACATGCCGACGCTCGAGGCGCACATGCACTACCGCATCGTCGACGTGTCCTCCATCAAGGAGCTGGTGCGCCGCTGGTATCCCCGCGTCTACTTCAACAGCCCGGTCAAGAGCGGCGGGCACCGCGCGCTGTCCGACATCCGGGAGAGCATCGAGGAGCTGAAGTTCTACCGGCAGGCGATCTTCGTTCCCCAGCCCGGCCCCGACTCGGAGGCCGCCAAGGCCCTGGCGGCGCAGTTCACGCTCGGCCAGCCCGCGGAAGTCGAGAGCTGAGCCGGCCCCCGTCCTTGTAGACTCGTCGCGCTGCGCGTCCGCGTGCGGCTCATGGTGGGTGTAGCTCAGCTGGTAGAGCGCCGCGTTGTGGTCGCGGATGTCGCGGGTTCAAGTCCCGTCACTCACCCCACCGTGTTACACGTTTTGCCCGATCTTGGCGATCTCGTCATCAAGTACTCAAGGGGAACCTGTCGATATCCACCCTGAAGCACACCGGGTCACCAGACAGGGAGCGTGTCAGGACGATGACCGCGAGCAACGAGCCCGCTTTGGAAAGCACCGAAACACCGAAGTCACCGACGGGTCCGACGAGGTCATGGACCTGTTGCAGGAGCACGTGCCGCTGGCACTGCTCTGCGACCTGAGCACCCCCGAAGGGCCGCACTCGGCGGAGATCCTGGCCGAGGAAGGTCAGCCCACCGACACCTGGTGGAAGCAGTAGGGCTCCCGACCGGCTGGTAAAGTTCGCGACGCACCACGCGCCGCTAGCTCAACTGGCAGAGCAGCGGACTCTTAATCCGCGGGTTGGGGGTTCGATTCCCTCGCGGCGCACCCTTCCTGACCTGGCCTTTCGTCCTCATGGGCGGGGGGCCAGAGTCGTCTCTAGGATGACCGCTACGGAGGTGCACCATGGCGACCGACCTCACCGTCTACCTCGACGACCAGCCAGGAGAGCTGGCCCGGATCTCCGGGCTCCTCGGCGACGCGGGGGTGAACATCCAAGGGTTCTGCGCCGTCACCAGCGGTGGCGGTCAGGCAGAGGTCCACCTGCTCATCGACGACATGGCCGCCGCATTCGACACCCTGGCCACGGCAGGAGTCCGGATCGCGTCCGAGCAGGAGGTCGCGGTGGTGGCCGTCACCGACGACCGTCCCGGCGTCCTGGCCGACATCAGCCGCAAGCTCGGTGAGAGCGGCGTCAACATCACGCTGGCCTACCTGGCGACCAACACCCGGCTGGTGTTCGCCGCCGACGACCTCGCCGCTGCCAAAGCGGCCCTCGACTGATGACGACGAAGGTGGAGGTGGCCAGCCGGAACGGGTTGGCTGCCGTTGTTCTCGTCGGCGCCACGGTCGCTGTCGCGACGGGCGTGTACGCGGGGGTGCACGAGCCCGCGGGACGTCCCCTGTTCCTCCTCGGCTTCTCCGGCATGTTGCAGATGAAGACGTGGCTGACGACAGCGGCGTTGCTGCTGCTGGTTGTTCAGCTCGTCACGGCGCTCTGGATGTGGGGCCGCCTGCCCGGTGCCGGCGCTGCGCCTTCCTGGGCGCCCCTCCTGCACCGCTGGGTCGGGAGCACTGCTTTCGTGCTGACTTTGCCGGTGGCATTCCACTGCATCTGGTCCATCGGTTTCATGACGTACAGCACCAGGGCTTGATTCACAGCGTGGTCGGGTGCGTCTTCTACGGCGCCTACGCCGCGAAGATGCTGGCCCTGCGGGTCCGCGGGCTGCCCAGTTGGGCGTTGCCGATCCTGGGTGGCACCGTCCTCGCCTCGCTCGTCCTGATCTGGCTGACCTCTGCACTGTGGTTCTTCACCCGTGCCGGCGTTCCGCTGACGTAAGGGGGCCCACCATGTCCGTTCCGGCACTGGCCCGGCGTTCTGTCCTGCGCGGTCTCGCGGTTGTCGCCGGGGCAGCTGTCGCCGGCTTTGTCGCCACGCGGGCGAGTGGTCTGGCCGACCCCAAGGGCACGACGGCGGCGGCGAACGCCTACGGTCCGGCGAGCAAGACGAGCGCCGAGCCCCTGGCCAGTCTCGACGACGTCCCGGTCGGTGGCGGCATCGTCCTCGACAGTGCCAGCATCGTGCTGACGCGGGATGCGGGCGGAACGGTGCACGGCCTGTCTGCCACCTGCACGCACCAAGGCTGCACGGTGAGCTCCGTCGAGAACGGCGTGATCGCGTGCCCGTGCCACGGCAGCACGTTCAATGCGGAGACAGGGGCGCCGATAGCGGGCCCCGCCACCCGGCCACTGCCGGAGATTCCGGTCACCGTCCGCGACAACTCCGTCTTCCTGGCCTGAAGGAGCAGCGATGACCTGGTGGACTCGGCTACCGACCCTTCTGTGGCTGGTGGCGACCGGGTTCGCGCTCGGCGCACTGATCGCGTTGAGCTGACCCGTCAGTACATCGTCGTGCGGATGAGGTGGTGCGGCCACGTCGTCGTGTGGAAGTGGGTCCACAGCCGGGCATCGATCTGCGGGTCGATGACCTGAGCGGCCGGCTCGCGACGCGAGTTGACCTCCTCGGCCAGCAGGGCGGTGGCATAGATCGTGTGCGCCCGGATCTCCACCTCCTCGGCGCTGTCCGGCTCGATCAGCCGACCGTCGCGGATCGTCGCGGCCAGGTCGTCGGAGTAGGTCAGCACGCCCATCACCTGCAGCCCGGCCGGCACGATGTAGTCGGCGAAGGCCGTCATGGTGTGCATGTCGTCGACGCGCAGCCCGCCCCACTCGCCGAGCGACGTGTAGAGCATCCAGACCGCCAGCTGCGCGAGCTTGTAGAACGCGACGGTCTGCCCGTCGTACGGGCTGACGTCACGGAACCGCGGGAAGTCTGCGACCAGCCGATCGATGAGGCCCTCTCCCCCGTCGTACAGCCGCGGCGAGCAGCTCTCGACAACGGTGCGGAACCGTCCGTCGTAGCGGTCGACCAGGGTCGTCCCGATGTCGCGCAGGATCCTGGCCCGCTCCTCGAGCATCGGCATGGTGATGTTGCCCGCGAAGATGGCGTCGAGCTGCTGGGCCGTGATCGTGCTGAGCCGTCGCCCGTCCCCCAGGTCGTCACCCGCCGCCAGCGCCCGGCCGACGCAGGCGAACAGGGCGTCGGAGTCCGACCACAGCTGGCCGTCGTACTCGACCTCGAACTTCGTCCGGGTGGTGAAGTCGGTGAAGGCGAAGTCGATCGAGGCGCAGAGCAGGATGAAGTCGATGACGTCGCCACGGTCCCCGGCGGGCCGGAACGGCAGCAGGAACTGCGGCATCGGCAGCTCCTCGTAGGCGAGCCAGCTCGCGACGTCGACGAGCCGCGCCTCGTCGGTGCGGACATGCTTCGATGCCTCGATGACCGGTTGGACACTGGTCAGCACCGGGCTGTCCTGTCGGGCCGGGACGCGCACGTGAGGACTCCGATCGGAGGAACGGATGGCGCAGCAGGTCGCCATCATCGTGGTGGGCAGCACGATGATCGACATGATGACGTACGCCGAGCGCGTTCCGGCGGCCGGTGAGACCCTCGTCGGCGAGCGGTTCTCTCAGGGGTTCGGCGGCAAGGGCGCCAACCAGGCCGTCATGGCCAGCCGTCTCGGGGCAGCCGTCGCGATGGTGAACTGCGTCGGCGATGACGTCTTCGGCGACATGACGCTGGAGAACCTCACTCGCGAGGGCATCGACGTGACGTCGGTGCGCCGCGTCGCGGGGGTGAGCAGCGGGGTGGCGCCGATCTGGGTCGAGGCGGACGGCACGAACCGCATCATCGTGGTCCCCGGCGCCAACAACCACGTGTCTCCCGAGCAGGCGCGCACCGCCGTGGAGGCCGCAGCCGAGGTTCACCTGGTGCTGGGTCAGTTCGAGATCCCCCAGGCGGCGACCGCGAGCGCGTTCGCGGCCGGCCGCCGGCGCGGTGCGGTGACGGTGCTCAACCCGGCTCCGGCCGCGGAGCTCTCGCCCGAGCTGCTCGAGGTGACCGACTGGCTGATCCCCAACGAGGTCGAGTTCGGGCACCTGGCGCGCGCATGCGGGGTTGACGCGGTTCGGGTCGACGACGAGGCGATCACCGCGGTCGCTGCACGAACCACGGGCCGCCTCGTCGTCACGCTGGGGGCCGAGGGTGCAGCGGTGTGCGAGGGCGGCCAGGTCACGCGTGTCATGGCGCCGCCGGTGCAGGCGGTGGACACGACCGGGGCGGGTGACGCCTTCGTCGGGACGTTCGCCTACGGCCTCGCCCGAGCGCTGTCACCGGCTGCCGCGGCGGAGCTCGGTTGCCGCTGTGCGGCCATCAGTGTCACTCGCCACGGGACCCAGACGTCCTTCCCGTCGGTTGACGAGATCGCGCGACTGCGTCGGGACCTGCGGCTGGACGGCTGAGTCAACGCTGGGTTGAGTCAGCCTGCGCCCAGTCGGCGTCCCTGTGGTGTTCTGCGACGTAGTCGGGCCACGGGACGGGGGGCTCGTCGCGCTCCATCTGGGCGATGAACTCGTTGAGGTACCACTGGCGGAATGCCAGGGACTCCGGCGGAGTGGCCAGGGTGATGAGGTGCTGACCGGACCGGCAGAAGTCGTCGACCTCCTCGAGCAGCGCGTCGAGCTGGCGCACGGCATCGACGGTCGACGGCGGCATGTGGTAGGTCAGGTCGATCTCCGCGTCGCCGCGTGCGGCCGCCTCTTCACGCTGGGCCGTGACGGCAGTCGTGAAGACAGCGAACTCGTTCGTCAGCTCGGCGACGACGTCGAGCAGCCGCTCGGGCACGGGGCGCGTGGAGTCGGTGGACTCCCGGTCGCGCTCGGTGTCCAGGGTGATGAGCGCGAACTCGCGCATCAGCTCCTCGAAGTGCTGCGTCGACCGGGCGGACACCGCCATCGGCATTCTGAGCACGCGCACCGTGAGCAGGTCGGTCGACCCGTTGCTGTTCGTCACGCGCATCTACCCAGCGCCGGAGACCAGTCAGCGCGGGCCTCGTCCGCTCTGTTCCCGTGGTGCGTCCGCGCTGTCGGTCTCGGGATCATCGTCCTTGACGTCGTCGAGATCGGGGACGGCGTGGAGGTGCTCGGACGACTCCTCGTCCCAGTCCTCGACGAGCTGGGCCCAGACCACCTTGCCCGCCCCATCGACATCGACCCCCCACGAGTCAGCCAACTGGGAGACGAGTGCGAGCCCGCGACCGGTGGTGGCATCCAGGCCGTGGTTGCGCAGGGCCGGCCGGACCGGTGAGCCGTCGCGCACCTCGACCCGGACGAAGTCCGCGCCCCGCTCGAGAATGACCCGGACCATCGTGCGCGCGTGCAGGATGGCGTTCGTCACGAGCTCGGTCACGAGGAGCGCGCCGGAGGTGGTGAGGTCGTCGCGGCCCCACCGCCGCAGCGTGTCCACCGTGAACCGTCGGGCTTCCCCCACACTCGCCGGGTTCGGCGCAAGATCCAGGGTCACGAGCACGGGATGACGATAGCGCTGCGCCGACACGCGGCTCACAGGAGGCTCGCGGCTTCGCACCGACAGGTCGCAGCCGACCGCTTACCGCAGCACGAACCAGACCTGCTTGCCGTCCCCGGGCTCGGGGTCGACCCCCCAGTCGTCGGAGAGGCGCTCCACCAGGCCCAGCCCCCTGCCGCCTTCCTCCCACACGCCTGCATCACGGGGCTTCGGCAGCTCGCGGCTGCCGTCACGGACCCGCACCCGCAGGCCCGTCGTGCTCTCGCAGTCGACCGCAACGACGATCGGCGGACCGCCGTGCACGACCGAGTTGGTCACGACCTCGCTCACGAGCAGCACCGCGTCCTCCAGGACGTGACCCTGGTGCTCGACGCACGTTGCCTGACGGAGAAACTGACGAGCCCGCGCCGGGGACGTGTCGTCCAGGGGCAGTTCGCACTCACCTCGAGCCGTGCTCAAGCACATGGCTGGTCTCCTGCCCCTCGTGCCGGGTTGGTTGACACCGGCGCCCCGGCGCAGAGGGACGAGCGGTAGTCGCGGACCGGCCTGATACCCCGCTGGCCGGGCGGATGAAACGCCGGGCCGGGCTTCTGTGGGCCGGTCGCGCGCTAGCGGTTCCGGCGCCAGGCGAGGAGGCCGACGACGGCCACGGCCGCTGCGGCGATGCCGGCCGCCCGGCCGGCGCGGAGCTGGCCGCGCTCGTCGACGACCTGTGCCTTGGCGGACTCGGCCCCGCGCCGGGCGACGTTGGCCGGTTTGACGTGGTCGGCGATGGCATCGACGGTGCCGGCGAGGCGCTGGCGGGTGCGTTCGATCTCCGCCTCGATCTCGGCCGGCGTGCGTTCGGCGGCAGGGTCGCCGGCACCGGCCGCTGGCCGGGCCTCGAACCCACCCGCGCTGGTCGAGGGGTTGCTCGTCATGTGGGGAACCTCCGCGTCAGTCCTGCCCGGTGATCGCGGACACTATGCCTCCGCACGAGCCTTCAGGCTTGCCGCGCGCCGATCGCCGAGTGGCTCGGCTGGACCGGCCGACCGTTCCCGTCGTACCGCTCCTCGATCCTGCGGACCTTCCAGATCAGCACGGACACCGCCCAGGCGAGGACGAACGCACCCACGATGAAGTAGCCGATGCGACCGAGGTCGATGCCGCTGATGAAGGCGAACGGCTGACGGTCGGTGAGGCCGAGGTTGTCGGCCAGCACCGAGACGAGCTGCACGGTGCCGATCACGAGGGCGACGAAGACCGACAGCCAGGTGGTCGTCATGTTGTAGTAGATCTTGCGGAGCGGGCTGGTGAACGCCCAGTCGTAGGCCTTGGCCATGAAGATGCCGTCGAGGGTGTCCATCAGGCTCATCCCGGCCGCGAAGATGATCGGCAGGGCGATGATCGCCAACGGCGGCAGCGTCCCGCCGACGGTGCCCGCGGCGGCTGTCGCCGACAGCCCGAGCAGGGCCACCTCACTGGCCGTGTCGAACCCGAGACCGAAGAGCACTCCCACGGGGTAGAGCTGCCAGGCGGAGTCGAAGCCCTTCTCGAACCGGCCCCGGAAGACGCGGCGCATCAGGCCGCGCTCCATCAGCAGCTGGTCGAGGTGCTCCGGCTCGTAGTCGCCGCGGCGCATGGCGCGCCACAGCCGCATGATGCCCACGAGGATGACCAGGTTGAGGAACCCGACCAGGTAGAGGAACAGGCCGGACACGGTCGCGCCGATCGTGCCGCCGATGTCGGCGTAGCCGTCGGCGAACCGGGTGGCCGCGGTGGCGGCCAGGGCAACGGCCGCCGACATCACGAGAACGATGGTCGAGTGTCCGAGCGAGAACGCCAGCCCCACCCCGAGCGGCTTGCGGCCCTTCTGCAGCATCAGGCGGGTGCTGTCGTCGATGGCCGCGATGTGGTCGGCGTCGAACGCGTGCCGCAGCCCGAGCCCGTAGGCGAGCGCCGCGGCGCCGGCGTAGACGAGGGCCCCCGTGCCGTCGGTCAGCTGGTGGTACTGCGGCTGTGAGTTGTAGTAGAGGAAGAGGCCGAAGCCGATGACGTGGAGAGCCACGACCACGCCGAGGATGCCCACCAGCCGCGGGATCTCCTCGCGGTCGAAGCGCAGGTGCGCGCGCAGCGAGCCGCGTACGGGCGGCGCGACGGCGGGCCGCTCCGGTGCCTGGGTGGCCATGGCTCGACGGTAGCCCTTATTGCGAACGCCTCGCAACAACGTCTTGCTCGCAGTCCCAGCGTTACGCTGGGCGCCATGACGACGACGCTCCAGCCCGGCGACCGGGCGCCCGACTTCACGCTGCCCGACGCCGACGGCAAGGAGGTCGCCCTCGCCGACCTCCGCGGCCGCAAGGTGATCGTCTACTTCTACCCCGCCGCGTCCACGCCGGGGTGCACCAAGCAGGCCTGCGACTTCCGGGACAACCTCAATTCGCTGAAGTCGGCCGGCTACGCGGTTCTCGGCATCTCGCCGGACTCCCCGGCGAAGCAGGCCCGCTTCCGCGACGAGGAGAACGTGAACTTCCCGCTGCTCTGCGACCCGTCCCGCGAGGTGCTCGAGGCATACGGCGCGTACGGCGAGAAGCAGCTCTACGGCAAGACCGTGACGGGTGTCATCCGGTCCACCTTCGTCATCGACGAGGACGGCACGGTGGAGCAGGCGCAGTACAACGTCAAGGCGACCGGGCACGTGGCGAAGCTGCGAAAAGACCTCGGCCTGGACTGAGCCCGCGACATACAGTGCCTACCGGGGTCGTAGCCCAACGGCAGGAGGCACACGGTTTAGGTCCGTGACAGTGTGAGTTCGACTCTCACCGGCCCCACGGTGGCCCTGCCGGCAGGTCAGCTGTCGGCGGGCTTCGTCAGGACGTAGATCGAGGTCTCGCGCACCAGACCGCGGCGGCGGCGCAGCCGCACGAGCAGCAGGTCGCCCGGGGACAGCCAGTGCAGCGGCAGCGGCAGCCCGAACCGCTCGCGGGACAGCGGGTTCCGCTTCCCCTTCGCCCTCGCGCGCACCGCCTTGGCCAGCATCTGCACCGACTCGGCGAGCTCCTTCGCGAGCGGCTTGGCGGCGGGGAAGCCGACCGAGCCGTACTTCGTGAGCTCCAGCCCGGTCCGGTCGGCCATCTCGGCGATCCCGGACGGGAAGGCGTACATGACGTGGTCGACGTTCTCCCACGTGGTGCCCAGCGCGCCCGCCCGGTTCCGGCGGGGCGAGTAGGGGTTGGGGGTGGTGATGACGAGCTGCCCGCCGGGGCGCAGCACCTGCCGGGCCATGGCCAGCAGGTCCTGGGGCGCCGCCAGGTGCTCGATGATCTCCCCGGCGGTGACGACGTCGAAGGGACCGCGCTCCATCACCGCGGAGAGGTCCCCGCTGATGTCGGCGTGTACGACGTCGTAGCCGGCGTCGCGCATGGCCTTGATGCCGACCTCGTCGTAGTCGAGGCCGACGCACTCGGCGGCTGCCTCGACGACGTGGTCGTGCAGCCACATGCCCTTGCCGCCGGAGTGGATGTGGAAGTCGTGCGAGACGCAGCCCACGTCGAGGACCTTCTTGTCCTTCGCGAACCTGCGCACGGTGTTGATGCGGCTGCCCTTGAACACCGTCGCCGCGCGCTTGAGCTGGTTGTGGCGGTACTCCAGCGCGCCCGCGCTGTTGGGATGGTCTCCATGATCACGCCACGACACGCTGCTGACCTCCGCTGACAAGGGGAACTGGCCGATGGCCACTGCGCCGACGATCGTGGCACACGGCTGCAGCCCGGCGAAATTGCCCGCTCGGGAGCTGCCGACTCACCGCGCTCGGCGATGGCTGCCGAGCAGCTCGCGCAGGACGGGAGCCAGCGCCCGGAACGCCTCGCCGCGGTGCGAGATCGCGTTCTTCTCGTCGTTGGACATCTCGGCGGTGGTCCGCTCGTGTCCGAGCGGGACGAACGCCGGGTCGTAGCCGAACCCTCCCGTGCCGCGCGGCGTACGGATCAGCACCCCGTCGACCCGACCCTCGACCACCCGCTCCTCCCCCGACGGCAGCGCCACCGCCGCCGCGCAGGTGAAGTGCGCGCCCCGGCTCTCGTCGGGGACGTCGGCCGTCTGCTCGAGCACCAGCGCCAGGTTCGCGGCGTCGTCGCGGCCGGTCCCGGCCCACCGGGCGGAGAAGACGCCAGGCATGCCGTTCAAGGCGTCGACGCAGAGCCCCGAGTCGTCTGCGACCGACGGCAACCCGGTCGCAGCGGCCGCCGACCGGGCCTTCTTCAGCGCGTTCTCGGCGAAGGTCAGGCCGTCCTCGACGACGTCGGGGGCGTCGTCCGGGAGCGGCAGCAGCTCGACATCCAGGCCGGCTGCTCCCAGGATCTCGGCGAGCTCCTCAACCTTGTGCGCGTTGCGGGTGGCCAGCACCAGCCGGTCGGTCATGTCTCGAGAGCGCGCCGCTGGATCTCGGTCAGCTCGGCGCAGCCGGTGGCCGCCAGGTCGAGCATGGCGTCCAGCAGCTTGCGGTCGAACGGAGCCGCCTCGGCGGTCCCCTGCACCTCGACGTACGCGCCCTCGCCTGTCATCACCACGTTCATGTCGGTGTCGGCCACGACGTCCTCCTCGTAGCACAGGTCGAGCATCGGCTCGCCGGCCACGATGCCCACGGAGACGGCTGCCACCGAGCCGGTGAGCGGCTCGCCCGCAAGCGAACCCGCGTTCCGCAGCCAGGTCACCGCATCGGCCAGCGCGACGTACGCGCCGGTGATGGCCGCTGTCCTGGTGCCGCCATCGGCCTGCAGCACGTCGCAGTCGAGCACGATGGTGTTCTCGCCGAGCGCCTTGTAGTCGATGACCGACCGCAGCGATCTCCCGACCAGGCGGGAGATCTCGTGGGTGCGACCGCCGATGCGCCCCTTGACCGACTCGCGGTCGGACCGGGTGTTGGTCGCGCGCGGCAGCATCGCGTACTCCGCGGTCACCCAGCCCAGGCCGCTGCCCCGGCGCCACCGTGGCACGCCCTGGGTCACCGAGGCGGCACACAGCACCCGGGTCTTGCCGTACTCCACCAGCACCGAGCCCTCGGCGTGGTCGAGCCAGTTGCGGGTGATGGTGACGGGCCGCAGCTCGTCGGGTCGTCGTCCGTCGCTTCGTGCCATGCGAACGACCCTAGATGACGTCAGGTCGACGCGTGCGGCCCGTCGGCCGCGACCGTCGCCCTCCACTGCTCTCGCCCGCGCCCCGGGAACGCCCCGTGTCGGAACACCCGCTCAGATAGGCGCGAACGGCTCGCGCTCGCGGCGAAGATCGCCCTGCGTGGACTCGGCATCCGAAGCGCGCGGACCCATGGGCGCTTCCTCCAGATGTCCGTCGCACAGGCGGCAGATGCTCCGTCGAGCCGCGACATGCGGGAAGTCGGAAGTCCGCCGGGCAGCGCCGATCCTCGGCGGCCCAGGTCTTGAGGAACATCCACCTTCCGCGCGTCGAACAAGGAGGCACCTTGAAACTGCTGCTCACGTCCGGCGGCGTGACGAACCCCAGCATCCACTCGGCGCTCGCGCACGACTCCTCGGCAAGCCGATCGCCGAGTGCGACGCGTTGGTCCACCCGACTGCACAGTGGGGTCACCCGATGTGCGGTCCGGCATCGGTGCGGGGCCTCCTGGCCGCCGAGCCCCGGTGGCAGCACTTCTCCGGTCTGGGCTGGGCGTCGCTCGGCGTCCTCGAGCTCACCGCACTGCCCACCATCGGCGCGGAGCGTTGGGCCCCTGGGTCCGGGAGGCCGACGTGCTCTTGGTCGACGGCGGCGACGCGACGTACCTGTGCCACTGGATGCGGGAGTCCGGGCTGGCCGATCTGCTGCCGTCGCTGCCCGACACGGTCTGGGTGGGAGTGAGTGCCGGAAGCATGGTGATGACGCCCCGGATCGGGCGTACTTCGTCGAGTGGCCGTTCGCGTCCGACGACCGCACCCTGGGAGTCGTCGACTTCTCGATCTTCCCGCACCTGGACGCTCTTCCCGACGAACACCCTGGCTGACGCAGAGCGGTGGGCCGCCGACCTCGGCGTCCCGGCCTACGCCATCGACGAACAGACCGCCATCAAGGTCGTCGATGACTGCACTCGAGGCTGGTTTCCGAAGGCGCACATGGACGAAGTTCGAGGTGCTCCGGTGTTCATCGAGCGCATCAGATGGATGCGTCGGCCAACCTCGTGTCGCTGTTCCTGCCGCGTCAGGCTGAGTGCAGGGTGGCGTAGGCCTCGCCGGGACCGAAGCCGGGCACGGGTTCGGGTCGGGTGGTGACCGTGGTGCCGAGCAGGGTTGTGGTGGTGACGGAGCCGTCTGGGTGCAGGCGCGTGCGCACGAGGCCTCGGGTCTTGAGCTCGTGGTGGCGCCGGCAGCGTGGACACAGATTGGTGACGCATGGTGGGTCCGCGGGGCCAGGACTCGTCGTGGTCCAGATCGCAACGGCTGGCGAGGCGGGCGCAGTCATAGGACGTGCAGCGCGGGTGCACGGCTCGGACGTGGTCGGTGATCGCGACCGTCGGTTCGTAGGACTCGGTCTGCAAGATCAGGTAGGTCCGGTAAGCGCCGCTGCGGACTGGCCGACCAGCAGGTCGCGGGTCCAGCCGCCCGGCGGTGCCTTCGGGCAGGCGCAGGGTGCGCTGCAGGACGCCGTCGCCGTCGACGAGCAGGACGCGGGTGGCGGCGCCCGAAGCGATCTCGCCGCGGGCCAGCTCGGCCGCGGAGTGCGGGTCGATCGGGGCGGGTGCGCCCGAGGCCGCGCAGCTCGCCGGGGTCGTTCCTGGCGGGGCCGTCGCCGAAGAGGGTGTCGGAGTGCACCACGATGCCCGACCTCGCGGTCGCGCGCCGGCCCGGGCCTGCGGGAGCTGGTCGCCGAACGCGACCCGGCGCATCAGGTCGATGAAGCCGTCGACCCGGCGCTGGTCCATGCTCAACCGCTCACCGTCCGGACCGACCGCGGGCCCGGCCAGGGCGAGGTTGGTGAGCACCGCGTCGGCGAACGCGATGTCGCAGTCCTGCCCGATGACCTGCAGCACCCCGGTGCCGTCGCCCTGCGGCCAGGCCCGCACCGCCCGGTCGCGGATCGCGTCCTCGCGGCGGCGCCGGGCAGCGTCGGCGTCGACCTGGATCACCAGCGCGCTGGATCTGGGACTTCCAGCCACGCGGGGACAGGCGTCTGCCACGGCCCGTCCGCGTCGGCCACCTTGGCCAGCACCAGCGCCTCCACCGCGCGGGCGCCCGCGTCGTCGAGCAGCGCGGTCTCCTGGGCCAGGACCTCGGCGCGGGCCAGGTCGATCCGGCCCGCCTCCACCGCCGCCAGCGTGTCCGGCAGCACCGTGACCAGGCGGGTGGCCAGCTCCAGCAGCCGCTCCGCGGCGTGCTTCGCGATCCCGAGGGTGACCATCAGCTCGTGGATCACCGTGGCAGTGCGTGAGCTCCTCCTCCGACGGGACGCCCCACTCCCGCTCCACCCCGGCCAGCTCGGCACGGGCTGCCGCGGCGCAGTCGGCGGCCAGCGCGGCCACCAGCCGCAGCTGCTGCACCTGATTCGCGGCGATCTTCCGGACCGTGGCGCGCAGCCGCACCACCCGGCGCCGCGCAGCGCGGGACGGGTGCCGCGGGTGCCGGGCCGATCGCCGGTCCCCGGTCGCGGTCATCGTGCTTGGACATGCCACAGAATCTACGAGGCCACCACCGACAGTTCCGCCGACAGAACCGGCCCGGAACCCCTTTATCCACAAGGGATTTTCAACATTTTTCCAAGCCGCTACCTGTGGATATCCATCACCGCATTGCCGAGACGTCAGATCTCGTACGACGCGCCGGACCGCGCCAGCTCGACCGCCCCGTCGTACGACGACCGGGCCTCCGTCCCGCGTCCGGCCGGGTCGTGCCAGGGCGGCACGTGCGTGACGACCAACCGGTCGACCGCAGCGCGGGCCGCAAGGAATCCGGCCTCGCGGCCCGTCAGGTGAACGTCGGGCGGGTTGTCGTCGCCGTCGCGGAAGGACGCCTCGCAGAGGAACAGGTCGGCGCCCGCGGCCAGGTCGACGAGCTGGTCACACGCGCCGCTGTCGCCGGAGTAGACCAGCGCCCGCCCGCCGTGCTCGATGCGCATCGCCCACGTCTCGACGGGGTGCACCGTGCGGGCCACGGTCACGGTGAGCGGGCCGACCTGACGAGTGCCGGCCACGAGGTCGACGAAGTCGAACGCGCCGCTCAGGCCCGGTTCCTCGCACTTCCCGTAGGCGCGGGCCAGGTGCGCGCCGGCACCGGTCGGACCGAAGATCGGGAGTCGGTCGTGAGTCGTGCTCCGGTCGTAGGTCCGCGCGACGTAGAGCGGCAGCACGTCCATGCAGTGATCGGCGTGCAGGTGGCTGAGCAGGACGGCGTCGAGGTCGCCGATCGCGCAGTGCCGTTGCAGCGGGCCGAGCGCACCGCTGCCGAGGTCGAGGAGGACGCGGAAGCCGTCGGCCTCCACGAGGTAGCAGGAGGCCGGGCTGTCCGGCCCCGGGAACGAGCCCGAACAGCCAACGACCGTGAGCCTCATCCTCGGCGGCCTCGACGCCGCTGACCTCCGGCCCGAGGAAGCGCCGGCTCAGCTCCTGGAACTGCGACGGGTCGCCCGTGGTGAGGAAGCGATGCTTGGGCTCGGGCAGGTCCTCCGAGCGCAGCAGGTCGCCGGCAACGAGCACGCGGTAGACGTCCTTCGCCGTCTCCTCGGCGCTGGACACCAGGGTCACCCCGTCGCCCATCACGTAGGACACGCACCCGGTCAGCAGCGGGTAGTGCGTGCAGCCGAGGATCAGGGTGTCGACACCGGCGGCCGCGACCGGGTCGAGGTACTCGTGCGCGACGCGCAGCAGCTCCGGGCCCGCCGGTCTCACCCCGCTCGACGAACTCGACGAACCGCGGGCACGCCTGGGTGGTCACCGTGATGCCGGGCGCCGCGGCGAACGCGTCCTCGTAGGCCCGGCTCGTCTTGGTGGCCTGCGTCGAGATGACGCCGACGTGGTCGTTGCGGGTGGCGCCACAGCTCGCCGTACGGCCGGCCGGATCACCTCGACGACCGGTACGGCGTAGCGCTCGCGCGCGTCGTGCAGCACCGCGGCGCTGGCGCTGTTGCACGCGATGACCAGCAGCTTGACGCCCTCGTCGACCAGGTGGTCGAGGCACTCGAGCGCGAACTCGCGGACCTCGGCGATCGGCCGCGTGCCGTAGGGCTGCGCGCGGTGTCGCCGACGTAGAGCACCGGCTCGTGCGGCAGCTGGTCGAGGACCGAGCGGGCGACGGTCAGCCCGCCGAAGCCGGAGTCGAAGATGCCGATCGGTGCGTCCGCCACGCCACGGAGCGTACGGCGTGGCAGGACGACCGCGAGCTGTCGCAGCCGCGACTGTGTCGAGTCCCAGGGGGCCTCAGGCCCAGAGCTGGCCGTCGAGGCGCGCCTCGGCCTCGTCCAGCGTGCCCGAGTAGGCACCGGTGGAGAGGTACTTCCAGCCGCCGTCGCAGACGACGAAGGCAGATGTCGGCCCGCTGCCCGTCCTTCGCCGCCTTGGCAGCGACACCGAGCGCGGCGTGCAGGATCGCCCCCGTCGAGATGCCCGCGAAAGATGCCCTCGTTGTCGAGCAGCTCGCGCACCCGTCGTACGGCGTCGCGCGGCCCGACCGCGTAGCGGGTGGTCAGCACCGACTCGTCGTAGAGCTCGGGGACGAAGCCCTCGTCGAGGTTGCGCAGCCCGTAGACCAGCTCGCCGTAGCGCGGCTCGGCGGCGACGATCTGCACGCCGGGCACCCGCTCGCGCAGGAAGCGGCCGACGCCCATCAAGCGTGCCGGTCGTGCCGAGCCCGGCGACGAAGTGCGTGATGGACGGCAGGTCCGCGAGGATCTCGGGACCCGTCGTCGCGTAGTGCGACTCGGCGTTGGCCGGGTTGCCGTACTGGTAGAGCATCACCCAGTCCGGGTGCTCGACGGCGAGCTCCTTGGCCACCCGCACGGCCTCGTTCGAGCCGCCGGCCGCCGGCGACGAGACGATCTCGGCGCCCCACATCTCCAGCAGCTGGCGGCGCTCGATCGAGGTGTTCTCCGGCATCACGCAGACCAGCCGGTAGCCCTTGAGCTGGGCGACCATCGCGAGCGAGATGCCGGTGTTGCCCGACGTCGGCTCCAGGATCGTGCAGCCCGGGCGCAGCGTGCCGTCCTTCTCGGCCTGCTCGACCATCCAGAGCGCCGGCCGGTCCTTGACCGAGCCGGTCGGGTTGCGGTCCTCGAGCTTCGCCCAGAGCCGCACGTCCGGCGACGGCGAGAGCCGCGGCAGCCCGACCAGCGGGCGTGCGGCCGACCGAGTCGAGCAGCGAGTCGTAGCGCATGTGCTACCGCGTCAGCCGCCGGCGACGGCGGGCAGCACGGTCACGTGGTCGCCGTCGGCACACCGACGTCTCCAGCCCGCCGAGGAAGCGGACGTCCTCGTCGTTGAGGTAGACGTTGACGAAGCGGCGCAGGCCCTTGTCGTCGACCAGGCGGTCGCGCAGGCCGGGGTGGCGGGCGTCGAGGTCGTTGATCAGCTCGTGCGAGCGTCCCGCCCGACGCCTCGACGGCCTTCTCGCCGCCGGTGTACTGGCGCAGGATGGTCGGGATGCGGACCTCGATGCTCATCTGGGTGCTGCTCCTTGGGTGTCTCGTTGGTGCTGGCTCGTGGGGCTCGGCTGGTCAGTCGGCGCAGAGTCCGACTGCGACGTCAACGCCGAGACAACCTGCACATCTTCCTCGGTGACCACGCCGTCCACGATCCGGAACGACCGGAACTCCACGGCGTCGGGCTCGCGGGTCGAGACCAGGACGTAGTGGGCGCCCGGCTCCGGGGCCAGCGCGATGTCGGTGCGCGACGGGTAGGCCTCGGTCGCCGTGTGCGAGTGGTAGATCACGACCGGCTCCTCGTCGCGGTCGTCCATCTCGCGGTAGAGCGCGAGCAGGTCGGCGGAGTCGAACTCGTAGAACGTCGGCGACCGGGCGGCGTTCTGCATCGGCACGAACCGCTCGGGGCGGTCCGATCCGGCCGGCCCGGCGACGACGCCGCACGCCTCGTCGGGGTGGTCCTGGCGGGCGTGCGCCACGATCGCGTCGTACGTCGCCTGCTCGATCCTCAGCACGCAAGCCTACGGCCCCAGCGATCCTCGTGATCATGCAGCTGCCGCGGACTGCGATCACCGAGACGAGCGCGCCGGCACCGAGGCGACGTCCTGCAGGTAGGTGAGCCGGTCGTAGACCCAGAACATCCCCAGCCGGGGGTCGTCCTCCTCGAGCGAGGCGATCAGCTCGTCGAGATCCTCGGTGACGCCGAGCCGCTCGCCGAGCACGAGGCGGGTGTCGTTGAGGGCCCGCAGCCAGGCCTGCGCCGTCTCGAGGTCGAGGACGTGGCGCTGCCCCGGCTCCCCGATCGACTCGAGGGCCGTGCGCGCGGCGGCCCGCTTCGCGTCGCGCAGCCCGGTCTCGGTGTAGCGGCGGAAGTCCGCCGACGCCTCGGGATCGTCGGTGTAGCCGTCGGGGAACAGCCGGGCGAGGGCCGGGTCGGTCGGCGCCGTGGTCGACGGTGCCGATGCCGAGCGGCGGCGGCGAGCGGGTCGTCGGACGTGGTCTCCTCCGGGCCGAGCAGCTCGAGCATCTCGCCGAGGATGTGCCGGAGGATGCGGCGTCTCGGCCTGCCCGAACGTCACCGAGACCCCGCCCTTGCGGGCCCGGCGGAACTGCGCAACCACGGCTATCGCCCGCTCACTCGTCGTGCTGCATCGTCGCCCAGAGGCCGTAGCCGTGCATCGCCTCGACGTCGCGCTCCATCTCCTCGCGGGTGCCGTTGGACACGACGGCCTTGCCCTTCTGGTGCACGTCGAGCATCAGCTCGGTCGCCTTCTCCTTCGGGTAGCCGAAGTGCTTCTGGAACACGAACGTGACGTAGGACATCAGGTTGACCGGGTCGTTCCAGACGATGGTCACCCACGGCTTGTCGGTTCGCAGCTCCTCGTCCTGATCGGGCTGCTCGACCTCGACGGGCGCCACAGACATGGCACCAATCTAAGGTGAGACCCGTGACAGGCGGAAAGGGTGCGAGCTCTGGCGGGCACCCCAGCACCGCCCTGCTCACCGACCACTACGAGCTGACGATGCTGCAGGCGGCCCTGCGCGACGGCACGGCGGGCCGGCACTGCGTGTTCGAGCTGTTCACCCGCCGGCTGCCCGACGGCCGGCGCTACGGCATCGTCGCGGGCACCGGCCGGCTGCTCGACGCGCTGCAGGACTTCCGCTTCGGCGACGAGGAGCTCGCCCACCTGCGCTCCGCCGGCGTGGTCGACGACGCGACGTGCGAGTGGCTGCGCGACTACCGGTTCTCCGGCGACATCGACGGCTACCGCGAGGGCGACCTCTACTTCCCCGGGTCACCCGTGCTCACGGTCGACACGACGTTCGCCGACGGCGTGGTGCTCGAGACGCTTGCCCTGTCGATCCTCAACCACGACACCGCCGTCGCGTCCGCCGCGGCCCGCATGGTCTACGCCGCGGGCGACCGGCGCTGCATCGAGATGGGCTCGCGTCGCACCCACGAGCAGTCGGCTGTCGCGGCGGCCCGCGCCGCCTACCTCGCCGGGTTCGCGTCGACATCGAACCTCGCGGCCGGGCAGCGGTTCGGCGTGCCGACGACCGGCACATCGGCCCACTCCTACACGCTGCTGCACGACAGCGAGGCCGACGCGTTCCGCGCCCAGATCGAGGCGCTCGGCCGCGACACGACCCTGCTCGTCGACACCTACGACATCACCCAGGGCATCCGGACCGCGATCGAGGTGGCCGGGCCCGAGCTCGGCGCGATCCGGATCGACTCGGGCGACCTGGCCGTGATGGCCCAGCAGGCGCGCGAGCTGCTCGACTCGCTCGGCGCACGTCGTACGCGCATCGTCCTGTCCGGAGACCTCGACGAGTTCGGCCTGGCCGCGCTCGCGGGAGCGCCGGTCGACGCGTACGGCGTGGGCACCTCGGTCGTGACGGGCTCGGGCGCGCCGACGGCCGGGTTCATCTACAAGCTCGTCGAGGTCGAGGGCCGCCCGGTCGTCAAGCGCTCGGAGGACAAGTCGACCCGGGGCGGCCGCAAGACCGCCGTACGCCGGCACCGGGCCACCGGGACCGCCACCGCCGAGGTCCTCCGCTCCCAGGGCGTGCCCACCCCGGAGCCCGGCGACCGGGCCCTGCAGGTGCCGCTCGTGCGCAAGGGCGTCCCGGTCGATGACGTCGCGACCCTGGACGAGTCCCGCGAACACGTGCGCGCCGCTCTGCGATCGCTGCCGTGGGAGGGCCTGAAGCTCTCCCGCGGCGAACCCGCCATCCCGACGATCTACGAGGAGCCGCAGTGACGATCCCCGCCGGCGCACGGGCCTACGGCGACGAGACCGCACTGGTCGTCGTCGACGTCCAGAACGACTTCGCCGACCCCTCCGGCGGGCTCTACGTCCAGGGCGGCGAGGCCGTCGTCGCGCTCGTCAACGCCGAGGTCGCGGCCGCCCATGACGCCGGCGCCACCGTGGTCTACACGCAGGACTGGCACCCCGAGTCGACGCCGCACTTCGAGAAGGACGGCGGCATCTGGCCGGTGCACTGCGTCGCGGACACGTGGGGCGCCGAGCTGCACCCCGACCTGGACGTGCGCGGGCCGGTCGTGCGCAAGGGGACGTCCGGCGAGGACGGCTACTCCGGGTTCACCGAGCGCGACCCGGTCAGCGGCGAGCCGCACCCGACCCAGCTCGGCTCGCTGCTGTCCCCCGACGTGCGCCGGATCGTCGTCGTCGGCCTGGCCGGCGACTACTGCGTGAAGGAGACCGCGCTGGACGGAAAGCTCCTCGGGTACGACGTGGTCGTGCCGCTCGGCCACACCCGGTTCGTGAACCTCTCGGCAGGCGACGACGACCGGGCCGTGGCCGATCTGGAGGCCGCCGGGGTGACGATCGAGCGCGATGTCCGATAGCCGCTAGAACTTGTCGGTCCCAGGGGGCAGGCTGGGGCCCGTGATGGACGCCGACACCTGCTACCGCGCCGTGAGCAGCCGCGACCCGCGGTTCGACGGGTGGTTCGTGACGGCGGTGACCACGACCGGCATCTACTGCCGGCCGAGCTGCCCGGCCATGACCCCGCGCCGCCACAACGTCCGGTTCCTGCCGACGGCCGCGGCCGCGCAGCGGGCCGGGTTCCGGGCCTGCCGCCGCTGCCGCCCCGACGCCTCCCCGGGGTCGCCCGAGTGGAGCCAGCGCTCCGACACGGTGGCCCGCGCGATGCGGCTCATCGGCGACGGTGTCGTCGACCGCGGCGGCGTGACCGACCTGGCCGGCAAGCTCGGCTACAGCGAGCGGCAGCTGCACCGGCTGCTCGTCGCCGAGGTCGGCGCCGGGGCGCAGGCACTGGCCCGGGCGCAGCGCGCCCACACCGCGCGGACCCTGATCGAGACCTCGCCGCTGTCGTTCTCGGAGATCGCGTTCGCCGCCGGGTTCGCGAGCATCCGGCAGTTCAACGACACCGTCCAGGCGGTGTTCGCCACCACGCCGCGCGAGCTGCGCCGTCGCGGGTCCACCGAGGAGACGCGCCAGCCCGGCACCCTGCACCTGCGCCTGCCGGTCCGGGCGCCGTTCGACGCCGCCGGTGTGCTCGACTTCCTCGGCCGCCGCGCGGTGCCCGGCGTCGAGACGTTCGACGGCACGACCTACCGCCGCGCGCTGCGGCTCCCCCACGACGAGGCCACCGTCGCCCTGACCCCGGCCGGTGACCACGTCGCGTGCACGCTGTCGCTGCGCGACCCGCGCGACGTGGTGCCCGCGGTCGCCCGCTGCCGTCGGCTGCTCGACCTCGACGCCGACTCCGCGGCCGTCGACGAGGCCCTCAGCCATGACCCGCTGCTCGCCCCGCTGGTGCGCCGCCGCCCCGGCATCCGCGTGCCGGGTGCGGTCGACGGGGCCGAGATCGCGGTGCGGGCGGTCCTCGGCCAGCAGGTGTCGGTCTCCGGCGCGCGCACCCTGGCCGGTCGGCTCGTCGCCCAGTTCGGCAAGCCGCTGACGCTGCCCGCAGACGGGCTCACCCACCAGTTCCCGACCGCCGACGCACTCGCCGACGCCGACCCCGCTGCCCTGTCGATGCCGCGTCGCGTGGCCAGACCCTGGTCGACCTGTGCAGCGCCCTCGCCGCCGGCGAGATCGACCTCGACTGCGGGGCCGACCGCGACGAGGTGGACTCCGCGTTGCAGGCCGTGCCGGGCATCGGCCCGTGGACGGCCGGCTACGTCCGCATGCGCGCGCTCGGCGACCCCGATGTCTTCCTGGCCACCGATCTCGGTGTCCGGCACGGCCTCGACCGGCTCGGGCGTCGCGAGCGACCCCGCCGCAGCCGAGAGCCGCGCGACGCCCTGGCGCCCCTGGCGCTCCTACGCCCTGATGCACCTCTGGAACATCCCGACCGAGGAGACCTCGTGACCGTCTACACCATCGTGCCCAGCCCGATCGGCGACCTCGTGCTCACCAGCGACGGCTCGGCCATCACCGGCGTCTACATGGGCGAGCCCCCGCACGGCATCGACCCGGCCTGGCGCCAGGACCCGGCGCCGTTCACGGCCGCCGTCGAGCAGCTGGACGCCTACTTCGCCGGCGAGCGGGAGTCGTTCGACCTGGACCTCGCCCCGACCGGGACGCCGTTCCAGCTCGCCGTGTGGGAGGCGCTGCGCACGATCCCCTACGGCGAGACGCGCAGCTACGGCGAGCTGGCCGCCCAGATCGGCCGCCCGGGCGCGTCCCGGGCCGTCGGGGCGGCCAACGGCAACAACCCGTTGTCGATCGTGGTCCCGTGCCACCGGGTCATCGGCGCCGACGGGTCACTCACCGGCTTCGGCGGCGGTTTGCCCCGCAAGCAGTGGCTGCTCTCGATGGAGCGCGGCCAGTCACAGATGCCGTTGTACGCCGACGGGCCTACCGTGTCAGCGTGACCGACGCCCCGCTGACCGCCGTCGAGAGCTCCCTGCTGCTGCGCATCCGGGAGTCGGTGATCGGCGACGACCAGGTGATGCACGGTCCCTACGGGCCGCGCCGGGTCACCTACGCCGACTACACGGCCAGCGGTCGCTCGCTGACGTTCATCGAGGACTTCATCCGCTCCGAGGTGCTGCCGCGCTACGCCAACACCCACACCGAGTCCAGCGGCACCGGCCTGCAGACGACCCGGCTGCGCGAGGACGCGCGCCGCATCATCCGCGACGCCATCGGCGGCGGCGAGGAGACGGTCGTCATCTTCTGCGGCGCCGGCTCCACGGCGGCGATCGACAAGCTCATCGGCATCCTGAACCTGCGCATCCCGGCCGACCTCGACGAGCGCTACTCGCTCTCGTCGCACATCCCGGCCGAGGAGCGACCGGTCGTGTTCATCGGGCCGTTCGAGCACCACTCCAACGAGCTGCCCTGGCGGGAGTCGATCTGCGACGTCGTGACGATCCCCGAGGACCGCGACGGGCACATCGACAAGGCGGTCCTCGAGCAGAAGCTCGTCGACTACGCCGACCGGCCGCTGCGGATCGGGTCGTTCTCGGCCGCGTCCAACGTCACCGGCATCGTCACCGACACCCACCGGATCGCCGACCTGCTCCACCGGCACGGCGCGCTCTCCTTCTGGGACTGCGCCGCGGCCGCGCCCTACGTCGACATCGAGATGACGCGCACCTGCGACGAGCACCCGCAGTGCCACAAGGACGCGGTGTTCCTGTCCCCGCACAAGTTCATCGGCGGGCCCGGCACGCCCGGCGTTCTCGCCGTACGCCGTGAGCTGCTGACCAACCGCGTGCCGGTCGTCCCCGGTGGTGGCACGGTCACCTACGTCAACCCGCTCGAGCACCGCTATCTCGAGGACCCTGCCCATCGCGAGGAGGGCGGCACGCCGGCGATCGTCGAGTCCATCCGCGCCGGGCTGGTGTTCCAGCTCAAGCAGGCCGTGGGCGCCGAGGAGATCCGGGCCCGCGAGGAGGCGCTGCTGCGCCGGGCCGTCGACTCGTGGCGGGTGAACCCCAACCTCGAGATCCTCGGCAACCTCGGCGCCGAGCGGCTGTCGATCGTGTCGTTCGTCGTGCGGCGCACCAAGCCCGACGGCTCTCCCGGCCGCTACCTGCACCACAACCTCGTCGTCGCCCTGCTCAACGACCTGTTCGGCATCCAGTCGCGCGGCGGCTGCTCGTGCGCCGGACCCTACGGACACCGGCTGCTCGGCATCGACATCGAGCGCTCGCACGAGTTCGAGCGGGAGATCGCCCACGGCTGCGAGGGCATCAAGCCGGGATGGGTCCGGGTCAACTTCAACTACTTCGTGTCCGACGCGGTTGCCGACTACGTCATCGACGCCGTCCACCTCGTGGCCAACCACGGCGCCGCACTGCTCTCCGACTACCGCTTCGAGCCGGACACCGGGCTGTGGCGGCACCGGGCCGGGCCGGTCGAGCCGCCGTTGCGGCTCAGCCAGGTCGGCTACGACCCGGTGACGGGTGAGATGACCTACCCACGGCACGACGAGCCCGTGCCGGAGTCGGCTCTCCCCGGCTATCTGGAGGAGGCGCGGCGCATCGTGGCCGCCGCCGGCGAGTGCCCGCCCGACGACGACCTGAGCGGCGCGATCTCTGCGGACTTCGAGCACCTGCGCTGGTTCGAGCTGCCTGCCGCATGCCTCGAGCCGATGTGAGCGAGAGGACCGCCGAGATGGAAGCAGCAGCCGCAGACACGCTGCAGAAGGCGCTCCGGATCAACCTCGACCCCCGGTGGTACGGGACGATCGCCGAGATCGGGGCCGGCCAGGAGGTGGCCCGCTGGTTCTTCCGGGCCGGCGGGGCGGCCGGCACGGTCGCGAAGTCGATGTCGGCCTACGACATGGCCGTCAGCGATGCGGTCTACGGCAAGGCCGACCGCTACGTCTCGATGGGCCGCCTCCAGGCGATGCTGGACCGCGAGTTCCAGCTCAACCTGGACCGGCTCGGCGACGAGCGAGGCGACGACACGGCCTTCTTCGCCTTCGCCGACACGGTGGTGGCGCGCAGCTACCGGGGCGGCAACGAGTGCCACGGCTGGATGGGCGTGAAGTTCCAGTCGCACCCGCACGACGAGGCGAGCCAGATCATCCTGCACGTGCGCATGCTCGACGCCGAGGCGTCCTTGCAGCAGGAAGCGCTCGGAGTCGTCGGCGTGAACCTGCTGCACGCGGCGTTCTTCCTGCACCACGAGCCGGAGCGGCTGGTCGAAAGCCTGCTGGACCGGCTGACGACCGGGCGGATCGAGATCGACATGATCCAGCTCAAGGGCATCGAGTTCCGGGCGGTCGACAACCGGCTGATGGCGCTCAAGCTGGTGCAGGTCGGCCTGAGCGGCGCGGCCATGTTCGGCCCTGACCGCGAGGTGCTGCAGCCCAGTGAGGTCTTGCGCAAGAAGGCGATCCTCGTCGAGCGAGGGAGCTTCCGGCCGCCGACGGTCGTGAACATCGACATGCTCGACTCGGCGCGGGTGAAGTTCGAAGCCGACCCCGACGTCGCGGAGCGCGACGTGCTGATCCTCACCGAGCTGACGATGGCCAACCTGCGGGCCGGCGGCGACGACGTCGACCGCCGCGACTTCCTGGCCCGAGCCGAGCTGCTCGCCGCGTGCGGGATGACGGTGTTGATCTCCGACTTCGATGCCTACCACCGCCTGGCCGCCTACCTGGCCTGGCGAACCGACGGGCGGATCGGGATGGTGATGGGGGTGCCGAGCCTGCTCGACCTGTTCGACGAGTCGAGCCACGCCGAGCTCCCCGGCGGCATCCTGGAGAGCTTCGGCCGGCTGTTCAAGAACGAGCTGCGGCTGTACGTCTACCCGATGCTCCGCGACGACGTCGTCACGACCGTCGACAACGTCGTGGTCGCCGACTACTTGCAGCCGCTCTACGACTACCTGGCCGGTCGCGGGAGCTTCGTGCACCTGGACAGCTACAAGCCCGACTACCTGCCGATCCTCAGCCGCGACGTGCTGCAGCGCATCGCCAGCGGCGACGACGCATGGCAGGCGATGGTGCCGCCGGAGGTCGGTGAGCTGATCAAGCAGCGGGCGTTCTTCGGCTACCACCGCCCCGCCGAGGGTTAGCCGGGCGCGCTGACGCGCGCCCGCTCCTCAGAAGGCGCAGACCAGGCGCAACGCGTCCTTGGTCGGCTGGCCGATGGCCGGCGTGACGGCCACCGGCTCCTCACCGGGACGCCCGACCCAGACCAGGAAGGCGTAGGGCTGCTTGATCTCACCGATGACGTGGCCGGTGCAGCGGCCGGCATAGGCCAGCACCGGGATCGACACCTCACGCCGTTCCGTCGAGAGGGCGGCCAGCGGGCTCGGAACGGGGCCCACGGACGCGTCCGGCTCGATCGCGTACATGATCGCTCCACGCATCTCGGTGACCTCACGCGGCTCGTCGATGAGCAGCCGCGCCTGCAGGGTGCCGTGCAGGACGAGCGACCCCGTCGGGCCTCTTCTCGGGACGCCAGGTGTCGCCGAACGCAAGGGAGACCTCGCGGCCAACCCGTTCGACCTCGCACGTCCGGTCGGCGATCCGCTGGAGCACCTTCGTCTTGTCGGTGGCGGTGAGCCGCAGGGTCCGTGACGTCGGGTCGCTCTCGGTGTGCACCTGCAGCGTCACGATCGGAGGGCCGACGTCGGGGGCGGCGCTGTCACGCGTGCATTGGACCGTGCCGTAGGGCCAGGGCAGGTTGACGGTCAGCCCGGGCCGCACGGGAGAGTCCTTCTGCAGCCGCTCTCCGGACCGGAACCCGGGATCCGCACGTGCAGGCTGTCCACGACCACGGTCTCCGGCGCCGCTGTTCACCACGCCGATCTCCACCCGGTTCAGCGGCACGTCCGACCGGAGCTGGTCGACCTCGGCGGCGAGCCCCTTCAGAGCCGACGTCGACTCGGGGCCCGAGGCACCGGCCCCGTTGCACGAGACACAGGCCAGGACGGCAACCACCGGAGCGAGCCGCAGCACGGCCCGCCGCACCCGCCCGGCGACGGCGGCGTCAGCCGGTGGTCGAGTCGAGGCCGTCGCCATCCCCGTCCCCGTCGGCATCGCGGTCCGGGACACTGCGACCCGACCAGGTCCAGGCGTAGGACGCGTCCTCGCAGGCCAGCGCCGGCTCCAGCAGCTCCAGCGGCCGGAACGTGTCGACCATGACGGCCAGCTCGTCGGTGGCGCGCTTGCCGATCGACGCCTCGACCGAGCCGGGCTGCGGCCCATGGGTGAACCCGGACGGGTGCAGGGAGATCGACCCCTGCTCGATGCCCGCACCCTTGCGGGACATGAAGTCGCCGCCGGTGTAGAAGATGACCTCGTCGGAGTCGACGTTGGCGTGGTTGTAGGGCGCGGGGATGCCCTCGGGGTGGTAGTCGAACAGCCGGGGCACGAACGAGCAGATCACGAAGTTCGGACCCTCGAACGTCTGGTGCACCGGCGGCGGCTGGTGCAGCCGCCCGGTGATCGGCTCGAAGTCGTTGATGGAGAACGCGTAGGGGTAGAGGCAGCCGTCCCAGCCGACGACGTCGAACGGGTGGTGCGCGTAGCGGTAGCGCGTCCACGCGGTGGCCGACCCGTGGCCGCGGTGCTGCACGAGCACCTCGACGTCCTCGCCCTCGGCGGTGAACGGCTCCGCCGGCCCGCGGAGGTCGCGCTCGCAGTAGGGCGAGTGCTCGAGGAACTGGCCCTTCTTCGACAGGTAGCGGCGCGGCGGGCCGATGTGTCCCGACGCCTCGACCGCCAGCAGCCGCAGCTCACCGTCGGGCACCCACCGGTGCGTCGTCGACGTGGGGATGACGACGTAGTCGCCGGTTCCGACGGTCAGCGCACCGAACACCGTCTCGACGACTGCTGAGCCGCTCTCGACGTAGACGCACTCGTCGCCGATCGCGTTGCGGTAGAGCGGCGACGGCCGGTCGGCGACGACGTAGGACATCCGGACGTCGGCGTTGGCGAGCAGGTGCTGCCGTCCGAGGACCGGGTCGCCGGCCAGCGTCGAGCTTGTGCGTCTTGAAGTGCCGCGGCTTGAGCGGGTGGTTGGGCTGGCGCGGCCAGGCTGGGTGCGTCGAAGATCTCGCTGGAGACGATCGCCGTCGGCAGGTTGCGGTGGTAGAGCAACGACGCGTCGGACGAGAACCCCTCGACGCCCATCAGCTCCTCGGCGTAGAGGCTGCCATCGGGCTGGCGGAACTGGGTGTGGCGCTTGCGCGGAATGTCGCCGAGCTGGCGGTAGAACGGCATGGCGGAACGCTCCCCCGCTTCGCCACGCGGTGTCAACCGCACCCACCGGCTCGGGCCTGGGTAATGTGCCCGCGTGCCCGTCGCCCGCCGCCGCCTGTTCGCCGGCCTCATCGACGACGCGGCCCTCTTCCCGCCGGCCAACGCCCCGCTGGCGGAGGCGATGGCCGGCCACGCCCGGCACCGGAGCGCGCCGTACGCCGGGTTCGTCGGGCCGTTCCTGTGCCCGACGACCCGCCTCACCGAGCTGCGCGAGACCCTGCCGGCCGACCAGCACCTGGCGGTGTCCCTCGTCGTCGACGCGCGGCCCGGCCGTCACCGCCGAGGCCCTGGGCGCCGCGACCGCCGACGATCGCATCACGCTGGTGGCCGTCGAGGCGTCGCACGCGCGGCTCGGCCACGACGCCGCCACCGTCGGCGCCACCGTGCGGCGGATGCCGTCGGTGACCGGCTACCTCGAGGTCGACCCGAGCGACGTGGGGCTGTCGCTGGACCTCGTCGCTCCCAGCGCCGGCTGGCAGGCCGGCAAGTACCGCACCGGCGGCGCGACCGCGGACGCGTTCCCCACCGAGCACGGCGCTGGCCGACTTCCTGGTCGCGACCGTCGAGCGCGGGCTGCCGTTCAAGCTGACCGCCGGCCTGCACCACGTCGTCCGCCGGACCGAGCCGGAGACCGGGTTCGAGCAGCACGGCGTGCTCAACGTGCTGGTCGCGACCGCCGACGCGCTGGCCCGCGAGGACCTCGACGTCGTGGTCGCCAGCCTCGCCGAGCGCGACGTGGACCGGCTCGTCGAGCGGGTGCTCTCGTGGTCCGAGCTGGACTGCCTCGCCGTCCGCGGGTCGTTCCGGTCCTTCGGCTGCTGTGCCGTCACCGAGCCGATCGACGAGCTCGACGCGCTCGGCCTGTCCGGCGGTGCCGCATGACCTGGCTGGACGTCCCCGCGGACTCGCCGTTCCCGGTGCAGAACCTCCCGTACGGCGTGTTCTCCCCGCCCGACGAGCAGCCCCGGGTGGGCGTCGCCCTCGGCGACGACGTCCTCGACCTCGCGCCGCTTGCCGCCGCCGAGGGTCTCGACGGCGGTCACGTGTTCGAGTCGGCGTCCCTCAACCCCTTCATGGCGCTGGGCCGGCCGGCCTGGACCGCCGTGCGGTCGTGGCTGACCGAGCTGCTCACCCACGACGGCTACCGCGACCTGGTCGAGAGCCACCTGATCCCGCGCGACGAGGTGGCGCTGCACCTGCCGTTCGAGGTCGCCGACTACGTCGACTTCTACTCCTCCGAGCACCACGCCACGAACGTCGGACGGCTGTTCCGGCCCGACAGCCGAGCCGCTCACCCCCAACTGGCGGCACCTCCCGATCGGCTACCACGGCCGGGCCGGCACGGTCGTGGTCTCGGGCACCGACGTCGTGCGGCCCAGCGGCCAGCGCAAGGCCCCCGACGCCGACACCCCGTCGTACGGACCCTCGATCGCGTCTCGACATCGAGGCCGAGGTCGGGTTCGTCGTCGGGCGTCCCGTCCGAGCTCGGCACGCAGGTCGCGGCGGCCGACATCCGCGACCACGTGTTCGGCGTGTGCCTGGTCAACGACTGGAGCGCCCGCGACATCCAGGCGTGGGAGTACGTCCCGCTCGGCCCGTTCCTCGGCAAGTCGTTCGCCACGTCGGTGTCGCCGTGGGTCGTCCCGCTGGACGCCCTCGACGCGGCCCGGGTCGCTCCCCCGGCGCAGGACCCGCCCGTGCTGCCCTACCTGCAGGTCGACGAGCCGTGGGGGCTGGACCTCACGCTGGAGGTGGCGCTGCAACGGCGAGGTGGTGTCGCGGCCCCCGTTCGCCGGCATGTACTGGACCGTCGCGCAGCAGCTGGCCCATCTCACCGTCAACGGCGCCGCCCTGCGCACCGGTGACCTGTTCGCGTCCGGCACCGTCTCCGGCCCGGACCGCGAGCAGCGCGGGTCGTTCCTCGAGCTGTCCTGGAACGGCGCGGAGCCGGTGACCCTCGCCGACGGGTCGACCCGGTCCTTCCTCGAGGACGGCGACGAGGTGTCGATCACGCGCCTGGGCGCCGGGGCCGGACGGGACCCGGATCGGCTTCGGCGCCGTGACCGGTCGCATCCTGCCCGCTCGGGCGTGACGGCAGGAGTCCGCGTCAGTCGAAGAGCTCCTCGAGGAAGGACGACTTCTTCTTCTTGTACGGCTTCTGGCCGTAGTGCCCACCCTGCTGCTGGGGGAGCGCCGTACGACGGCTGCTGCTGCCAGCCCTGCTGGACCCTGCCAGGCGTTCTCCGCGTGCGACGAGGCGCTCGAGCTCGCCCCGGTCGAGGAAGTGCCCGGCACTCCGAGCACTGGTCGATGGTGACGCCGTTGCGTTCGAGGGACGCATGCGCCCTGGCACTTGGTGACAGCAGCTCCATGACCTCGACGACGCCGGTGGCGGTCGAGGCTGCCGCATCGGCCTTGCCGGCGTTGTTGTCCCTGTACGCGGGGCACCGTGACGCTACCCGCTCACCGACGACGCGACAACCGGAGACACATGATCACCCAGAACCAGGTACGTGACCTGATCGGGCGCCACGCTCGTCGACTCGACCGGCACGAAGGTCGGCAAGATCGGTCAGATCTTCCTCGACGACCAGACCGGGCAGCCCGAGTGGGCGACGGTGAACACCGGCATGTTCGGCCGCAGCGAGAGCTTCGTGCCGCTCGCCGAGGCGCAGACGCGCCGGCGACGAGCTGCGGGTCCCCTACGCCAAGGACCAGATCAAGGACGCCCCGAACGTCGACGTCGGACGGCGGTCACCTCGACCAGTCCGAGGAGGCCAGCTCTACCGCCACTACGGCCTGGACTACTCGCGAGCCGCGGTCGGACTGCGGGCTGCCGGACGCGGCACCGGCGGCTACGCCGCACCGGGCACCGAGCCGCGGCGCCGGCCACGACACGTCCGGCGCCGAACACCGACGACGCCATGACGCGCTCGGAGGAGCAGGTGCGGGCCGGCACCGAGACGGTGACCGCCGGCAAGGCTCGGCTGCGCAAGTGGGTCGAGACCGAGGAGCAGCAACGTCACGGTCCCGGTCACCAAGGAGAAGGCGCGGCTCGAGACCGAGCCGATCACCGACGCCAACCGGGGCGAGCGCCCTGGACGGTGCCGGACATCACCGAGGAGGAGCACGAGGTCACCCTCACCGAGGAGCGCCCCGTCGTCGCCAAGGAGACCGTGCCGGTCGAGCGGGTCAAGCTCACCAAGGACACCGAGACAGTCCGAGGAGACGGTGTCCGAGACAGGTCCGCAAGGAGCGGATCGGCGCCGACGGCGACGTCGACCTTCCGAGACGACCGCGCACGCAGTTCACGCTGACAACAGCCATCCGGCCGAGGACGAAAGAAGGCACAGCATGGAGATCGACAAGAACCAGGTCCTGGAACTGCTGCGATCGCAGGGCGAGAACGACAAGGCGAGCTGGCCGACAGGGAGCTTCCGGACCGGGTGCGACCCGCAGAAGCACGCCGGGATCCTCTCCCAGCTGCGGCGTCAACCCGCAGGACTGATCGGCAAGCTCGGCGGCGGCGGACTTGGGCGGCATGCTCGGCCGCTGACCGCGATTGATGCGGGAGCGCTGCGGCACGGCTCAGAGGTTGCCGCGGCGCTCCTGCTCGCGCTCGATGGCCTCGAACAGCGCCTTGAAGTTGCCCTTGCCGAAGCCGAGCGAGCCGTGCCGCTCGATCAGCTCGAAGAACACCGTGGGGCGGTCGCCGATCGGCCGGGTGAAGATCTGCAGCAGGTAGCCGTCCTCGTCGCGGTCGACCAGGATGCCGCGGCTCTGCAGCTCCTCGATCGGCACGCGCACCTCGCCGATCCGCGCGCGCAGCTCGGGGTCCTCGTAGTAGGAGTCCGGCGTGACGAGGAACTCCACGCCCTCGGCGCGCATGGCGTCGACGGTGCGCAGGATGTCGTTGGTCGCGAGGGCGAGGTGCTGGGCGCCGGGGCCGCGGTAGAACTCGAGGAACTCGTCGATCTGCGACTTCTTCTTGGCGATCGCCGGCTCGTTGAGCGGGAACTTCACCCGGTGGTTGCCGTTCGCGACCACCTTGGACATCAGCGCGGAGTAGTCGGTGGCGATGTCGTCGCCGATGAACTCCGCCATGTTCACGAAGCCCATCACCTTGTTGTAGAAGCCGACCCACTCGTCCATGTGCCCGAGCTCGACGTTGCCGACCACGTGGTCGAGGGCCTGGAACAGGCGCTTCGGTGAGCCGTCGCGCTTGACGAAGCCGGACGTCCGCTCGACGTAGCCGGGCAGGTAGGGCCCGGAGTAGCCGGACCGGTCGACGAGCGAGTGCACGGTGTCGCCGTACGCCGCGATGGACGCGACCCGCACGGTGCCGTGCTCGTCGGTGACGTCGGTCGGCTCCTGCACCACCCGGGCACCGGAGGCGCGGGCGTGCGTCGATGCAGCGGTCGACGTCGGGCACCTCGAGGGCGATGTCGGAGACGCCGTCGCCGTGCGCCCGGTGGTGGTCGAGCAGGGGGCTGTCGGGGGCGACGCCGCCCTTGACGACGAAGCGGCACGAGCCGCTGGTGAGCACGAACGCCTTGTGGTCGCGGTTGCCGGTCTCCGGGCCCGAGTAGGCGACCAGCTCCATGCCGTAGGCCGACTGGAAGTAGTGGGCGGTCTGGGTGGCGTTGCCGACCACGAAGACCACGGCGTCCCACCCGGTCACCGGGAACGGGTCGGTCGACGCGTCGTACTCGACCAGGCCCACGAGCTGCTTGAGCTGGTCGAGGTCAGAGCTCGGCCGCGCTGCTCGGCGTCGGTCAGGGGGCGGGGGGGGCGGCGGTCGCGGCGTCGGCGGTCATGTCCGCATGGAAGCCCATCGCGACACAATGCGCAATACTCCGCCGCAACGGTGGCATTGTGTACAGTCACTTCCGCACATCCCTGGACGGAATGAGGCACCTTGACCATCCCGGACGAGCTCGACGCCGGCATCCTGGAGGTCTTCACCGCCAACCCCCGGATCGGGGTGCTGGAGTGCTCGCGCCGCCTCGGGGTCGCGCGCGGGACCGTGCAGGCGCGGCTGGACCGGATGTCGCGCGACGGTGTCATCGAGGGCTGGGGACCGCGAGCTGAGCCCGGCGGCGATGGGCTACACCGTGACGGCGTTCGCCACGCTGGAGATCCGCCAGGCCCCGGCCACCGGGCCGGGCCACGACGCGGTCGCCGCCCACCTGGCCTCGATCCCGGAGGTCCTCGAGGCGCACACGATCACCGGCGCGGGTGACGTGTTCGCCCGGATCGTGGCGCGCTCCAACGCCGACCTGCAGCGGGTCATCGACCGGCTGGTCGACTTCGAGGGCATCGTGCGGACCTCGACCGTGATCGCGCTCGCCACCCAGATCCCCCCGCGGGTCCTCCCCCTGCTGCGGGACGCGGTCCAGCCAGATGGTCGGGATTGGGTCAAGTGAGTCAATTCGCCCTCGGTGACCGCCGATGGTATGTAGGTCACCTCACCTAGGAGTGCGCAGATGCGTCGCAGGTCACTCGGGGGCGCTGCCGCCCTCGCCGCGTTCGCCGTCGTCGGGTCGCAGCTGGCGCGGCTCGGCCCCCGCCCAGGCCGTCACCGTGGCCGGCACCCCCGCAACGGCGGGTCTCACCGCGACGAGCGTGCCCGCGCTGTCCAAGAGCGACCAGCGCATCGCCTCGATGCTGACCGTCCGCGCGACGGGCCGACCAGCTCGGCAACGACCTGACCGGCCTGGTCACCGACGGG
Source organism: uncultured Actinomycetota bacterium (assembly GCA_963757295.1). Taxonomy (GTDB): domain Bacteria; phylum Actinomycetota; class Actinomycetes; order JACCUZ01; family JACCUZ01; genus JBDUAP01. The sequence continues at coordinate 202,382 of CAVWQZ010000004.1, forward strand.
GTCAGCAAGACCCTGCTGTGGCAGCAGCGTCGTGGCACCGGCCAGCTGCCCGCCTCGACCACCAAGCTGGTCACCTCGGTCAACGCGCTCACGGTCTTCGGCCCGGCCCACCGGTTCACGACCACCGTCCGCAAGGGCTCGACGTGGGGCAAGGTCGTTCTCGTCGGCGCGGGTGACCCGTCGCTGAACCGCGCCAACCTGAAGACCCTCGCAGCCGCCACCGCAGCACGACGTACGCGCCCACAACGTCCGCCGCGTCACCGTGCAGGTCGACGACTCACTGTTCGCGCGCCCGAGCCTTGCTTACGGCTGGATGAGCGACTACATGCCGACCGACGTGAGCCCGGTGCGCGCTCTGGTCGTCAACCAGCACACCCGCTGGGACACCTCGATCGACGCGGGCAAGGAGTTCGCGGCACAGCTCAAGCTGTACGGCGTGACGACGCGCGCCGTCGAGCGCGCCCGGGCGACCAGCGGCAACCCCGTGCTGGCCTCGGTGCAGGGCCGCCGGCTGGACTCGATCGTCAAGAGCATGCTGCTGCCCGAGCGACAACGACTACGCCGAGGCACTGCACCGGCTGGTCGCGATGAAGATGGGCTACGCCGCGACCTGGTCGGGCGCGGCGGCGGCCCAGCGCAAGGTGCTCCTGGGGCTGGGCATCGACCTCGGCACCTCCCGGCTCTACGACGGCAGCGGCCTGTCCCGCGCCGACCGGCTGACCGCCCGGCAGCTCGTCTCGGTGCTGTCCCTGCCGCTGGACGGCAACCACCCCAAGCTCGTGTCGCTGCTGGACTCGTTGCCGGTCGCCGGCCGCACCGGCACCCTCGCGCCGAAGTACCTGCGCTACACCACCTGGCCGACCAGGTGCGCGGTCGGGCTGGTCGAGGGCAAGACCGGCTCGCTCCGGGGAGTCATCACGCTGGCGGGCTACGCACGCGGCGCAGACGGCCGGACCAAGGCCTTCGCGTTCCTCGCGAACGGCGTCCCGTCCACGCTGACCACCCGCCGGGCGGTCGACAAGCTGGCGACGACGGTCACCGGCTGCTGGTAGAACGGAACGATGCTGGAGCAGTGACCGAGGCCGGGTACGACGTGGACCGAGCGGTCGAGTTCGACCGGCAGGTGGCGACCCTGGTCGACAAGGGCTACCCCGACCTGACCGGGCTGGCCGAAGCCGACTTCGTGGCCCTGCTCAGCCCGCTGCGGGCGGCGGTCGCCGACCTGCCGCCACCGGGTGGGGACGACCGGATCCCGTTCGTGCTCGTCGTGACCGGCCTTGCCCGCGAGCAGGCCTTCGCGCGGGTGGACCTGCGCGGCAAGACCGGCTTCACCACGATGGAGCCCGACGACCTGGCCCGGTTCGTGCCGATCGCCGAGGCCGAGGCGCCGGCCGCGACGGGCCTACCTGCTGGCCGACATCGACACCGGGCCGGACACCCTCGACGTCCCACCGGACGACGCGCATGCCGAAGATCCTGGCCGCGGGCCGGCTCCCGCTGACGCTGGACGAGGGCATCGCCGTGGTCACCCACAACCCCGACCTGCTCACCAGCGGCAACCGGTTCTCGATGCTGGGCTCGCGCTGCGGAGACCGGCGGGTCACCGCGATCTGGGTCAGCCAGCGCCGGCCGCGGCTCGGCTGGTGCTGGGCCGGCGCCCCGCACACCTGGCTCGGCTCGGCCTCCTGCGGCGAGCAGAGTGGGCTGAGCGCGCGATCCTCAGCCGACCGGAGTACCGCTGCGGGCAGTCAGCTCGGCATAGGCGGCACGCAGGCGCTCGGTCACCGGGCCGCGACCACCCTCGCCGATCGAGCGTCCATCGACCACCACGACCGGTGAGAGACCGCCCATCGTGCCGGTGACGAAGACCTCGTCCGCCGTGTACACCTCGGCAAGGGACCAGTCCCCCACCGCACAGGTGATCCCCTGCGCTGCGCACAGCTCGAGCACCGTCTCGCGGGTGATGCCCTCCGGGCAGGCACGGGTGGTCGGCGTGCGCACGCCGCCGTCGGTCACGAGGAAGACGTTGGTCGCATTGGTCTCCGCGACGAATCCGCGGTCGTCGAGCATGAGGGCGTCATCGGCTCCGGCGACGTTGGCTTCGATCTTCGCGAGGATCGACGTGAGCAGGTTGTTGTGGTGGATCTTCGGGTCCAGCGAGTCCGGCCGGGCCCGGCGGACGCTCGAGGTGACCAGGGTGATCCCTGCCTCGTCGTACACGGGCGCCTTGTGCTCCGCCACGACGATCAGGGTCGGACCGGACTGGTTGAGGCGGGGGTCCATCCCACTGGTGATCTTGACACCACGGGTGAGCGTCAGCCGGACGTGTACGCCGTCGGTCATCCCGTTTGCCGCCAGCGTGCGCTGGACCTGGGCAGTGATCTCCTCGGCCGACGGGATCTCGGCGAAACCCAGCGCCAACGCCGAGCGCCGCAACCGGGCCAGGTGCTCGGCCAGCTTGAAGATGCGACCGTCGTAGACCCGCAGGCCCTCCCACACCGCGTCCCCGCCTTGGACGACGGAGTCGAACGGGCTCACGCCCGCTTCGTCGCGGTGGACGAGTCGGCCACCGACGTTGACGATCAGGTCGCTGTTGCGCGGGTCAAAGCTCTGCAGCACGTCGCCTCCTCTGCGCGACCGGTCAGGCGGTCAGCCGGTGCGCCGCCATCGTGTCGTAGTAGGGACGGCAGCGGTCCAGCAAGGGCTGCAGCCGAGCGGGCACACTCTCCAGCGGTGGCCGGTAGGCAGCGAATCCGGTCGAGCGCCACACCCCGTCGTACCAGTGCGGTCCCCACACCCCGTCGGTCGGCCGCGGGCCCGGCTCCCAGTGCAGCATCCCCTCGGCGTACTCGACCTCGAGTGCGGCGCACAGCGCGCGCAGCATCGGCTCCGGCCGCTCGAGCACATCGCGCGCGTCGACGACCGGCCCGCGGAAGCGTTCATGCAGAGCAACCTGCTGAGGCAGGCCCAGGTCCTCGAGCGTCGGCTCGCCGCGAACCTTGGTGTAGGAAGCCAGGACCTCGGCGGGGTCGCGGATGAGGAAGGCGTGCCGCAGGCCGCTGAGGGCGGACCGGTCGATCTCGGGGAGCAGGTGGTGCGTCATGTGCTTCTGGTAGAGCAGCGTCGCGCCGTCCGGCAGCGGGCCGCGCGTCAGCGCTTCGACCACCTCGCGCCAGTCGGTCGGCTGGCTGCGCAGGATGTCCTCACGTCCCGGGTGGTCGAGACCGGTGCGGTCCAGGTAGAAGGCGTAGAAGGGCTCGTCCACCACGTGGGTATCGGGACGGCCGCCCCAGGCCCGCATCATCGCCGTGGAGATGTTGCGCGGCCCCGACCACATCGCGATCCGCACCAGCGGAACCCTACGCGCCGCCGCCCGTGGGAGATTCGGCCGAGCTGCGCCGCAGTCGTCGCACGCACCCGCGGGGCAACCGCGGCGCCGGCCAGCGCGATGGCGGCCATCAGCAGGTAGATCAGCAGGAAGACGCCGGTGTTGTCCCCGCCGCGCTCGTGCAGACTCGCGAAGATCGCCCCGCCGACACCGATGAACAGGATCGAGCCCAGGGCGTCGCTCACCTGCAGCGCCGCGGAGTTGAAGCCCTGGTCGGACTCCGGCGACAGCGCGAGCAGCACCACGTTGACACTCGACATCGCCAGGCCCATCCCGAGGCCGGCCACCATCCAGCCGAGCCCGCCCGCCAGCGGAGGGAGCGTGGGCCACAGGGACAGTGACATCGCCGCGACGCCGAGCCCGACCAGCCCGGTGCCCCACTGGATCAGCCGGAACCGCGGCACGCTGGTGCCGGGGCGGCCCTGGATCCAGGAGCCGATCGACCAGCTGACCGCGCCACCGGTCAGCGTCAGGCCGGCGACCGCCGTCGCCACGCCGCGCTCCTCGATCAGCATCAGCGGCACGAACGTCTCGGCACCGAAGAACGACCCGGCCAGGACGCCGCGCATCAGGATCGCGGTCGGGATGCCCCGTCTGGCGACGCAGCGTGCCGCGCGGCAGCAGCTTCGGCACGCCGACGGCGAGCAGGGCGGCGCCGGCGACGAACAGCGGCAGCGCGACCACGTCGAGGCGCTGACCGGCGTACTGGAGCAACGCCACGCCGACACCGGCCAGGACGGCGGAGACGGTCCGGCGCCGCGGCGCGCCCGCGAGGGCGGCTCCCCCGAGGGTCTTCAGCCTCGGCAGCATCAGCAGGACGGCCGGCACGATCAGCGGCGGCACCGCCAGGAACACCCAGCGCCACGACAGCGCGTCGGCGACCACGCCGGCGATCGACGGGCCGATGATCGCCGGCAGCACCCAGGCGCTGGCCATCGCGGAGAACAGCCGTGGGCGCAGGGCGTCGGGATAGACCCGGGCGATCACGACGTACAAGGCGACGATGAGCAGCCCGGCACCGAAGCCCTGGATGGCGCGCCCGAGCACGAACAGCCACATGCTGGTCGCCAGCCCGGCCATCACCAGGCCGATCCCGAACGTGACCACGGCGACCACGAACGGCAGCACCGGGCCGCGCCGGTCCGAGACATCGCCGGCGACCACCATGCCGACCAGGCTGGTGGTGAGGAACGCCGAGAACGCGAGCGCGTAGAAGCGCAGGCCACCCAGGTCGCGGACGGCGACCGGCATCGCGGTCGCGACCGCCATCGCCTCGAAGGCGATCAGCGAGACGACGGCGAGCAGCCCGATCGTGAGCGCGCGGTAGTCGGGCCCGAGCACGCTCTGCATCTCCCGCGGACCGCAGGGTGCTGCGTCGGTGGGGATCTCGTCGGCGGTCGCGGTCACGGCGGGGACAACATACGGCCGCCCGGTGTTGATTCCACCGAGGGCACCCGCTAGACCGTCTCCATGGCAACGGTCGAGAACGACGTCGGCACCCGTGACCTGACCGAGGTGAGCCTCCCGTCGCGGGTCGCCGCGGACGGCGAGGGCATCGGGCCGGACGAGCTCGCGCTGGCAGCACGCAACCACGGCATGCCGCTGGAGGCGCTGCGCTACGACGTCACCCCGCTCGGCCTGCACTACCTGCTCACCCACTACGACATCCCCGACGTCGACCCGGCGACCTACCGGTTGTCGATCGGTGGCCTGGTCGAGAGCCCGCTGACCCTGTCGCTCGACGAGCTGCGCTCGCGGCCGCGGGTGACCGCGGCGGTGACGCTGGAGTGTGCCGGCAACGGCCGGGCCCGGCTGGTGCCGCGCCCGGTGAGCCAGCCGTGGCTGCACGAAGCGGTCGGCACGATGCGGTGGACCGGCACGCCGCTCGCGCCGCTGCTGCGTGAGGCGGGACTGTCCGACCGTGCGGTGGACGTGGTGTTCACCGGTGTCGACCACGGGGTCGAGCGCGGCGAGGAGCAGGACTACGCGCGCGGGCTCCCCCTGGCCGAAGCGCTGCGCGACGAGGTGCTGCTCGCCTACGAGGCCAACGACGTTCCGCTCCTGCCGCAGCACGGCTTCCCGCTGCGACTGGTCGTGCCCGGGTGGTACGGCATGGCGCACGTGAAGTGGCTGCGCTCGATCGAGGTCGTGGACACGCCGTACGACGGCTACCAGCAACGCGCCTACTCGTTGCGTCAGGAGACCGGCGAGACCGGCACCCAGCTGACCCGCATCGACCCGCGCGCGCTGATGGCGCCGCCAGGGTTCCCCGACTTCATGTCACGCACCCGCATCCTCGGCGTCGGGGAGCACGTGCTGCACGGCCGGGCCTGGTCCGGCTGGGGACCGGTGGACCGGGTCGAGGTCAGCACCGACGACGGCGCGACGTGGGCGCCGGCCGAGCTCGAGCCCCCGGTCGACGCGTGGGCCTGGCGACGCTGGACCTTCACCTGGCGCGCGGACACCCCGGGCCGGTACGTCGTGTCGGCCCGGGCGGGCGACGCCACCGGTCGAACCCAGCCGAGCGAGCAGCCGTGGAACCGCGGTGGCTTCAGCAACACCTCGCCGCAGCGGGTCGACGTCGTCGTCCTGCAATAGCCCCGCTGGTCTGGCTTCCGGGCGTCGGAAGCGCGACGATCAGGCATGGCCGGTGACGCGGCTCCGTACACCTTCGCCGGGATGACGCCTGGCCAACCGTCTGGTCGGAGCCCGTTCCCGCCGATCGCGGACTACGCGTTCCTGTCCGACTGCGAAACCAACGCCCTGGTGGCGCCTAGCGGCGCCGTGGAGTGGATGTGCTTGCCCCGGCCGGACTCGCCCAGCATCTTCGCCGCGATGCTGGACCGTGGAGCCGGCGCGTTCCGCATCGGTCCCTACGACGAGATGGTGCCGGCGGCCCGCCGCTACCTCCCGGGCAGTCTGGTGGTCGAGACCACCTGGCAGACGCGCACCGGCTGGCTGCTCGTCCGCGATGCCCTGTGCATGGGCCCTTGGCACAACGTCGACGAGCGATCGCGCACTCACCGCCGATCACCGACCGACTTCGATGCCGAGCACTGCCTTCTCCGCACGGTGAGGTGTGTGAGCGGCTCGGTCGACCTGTCGATGACCTGCGAGCCGTCGTTCGACTACGGGCGGAGCGAACCCACGTGGAGCTACCAGGGCGAAGGCTACGGAGAGCTCCTGGCGACGGCTGAGGGCGGCGGGGTGGAGCTCCGGGTGACCACGGACCTGCGGCCAGGCATCGAAGGGGCAGGGCTGCACGCACGTACGCGCATGAACGAGGGAGACAGGCACTATGTGGCCCTGTCCTGGTCGCCGCTGCCCTCGCCGCGAAACCTCGACGAGGCCACCGAGCGGCTCGAGCGGACCCAGGAATACTGGCGGCAGTGGATCACCCTCGGCGAGTTTCCCGACCACCCCTGGCGTAGCTACCTGCAACGCAGCGCGTTGACCCTCAAGGGCCTCACCTATGCACCGACCGGCGCACTGCTCGCGGCCGCGACGACGTCACTGCCGGAGACGCCACAGGGCGAACGCAACTGGGACTACCGATACGCATGGGTCCGAGACTCGACGTTTGCGCTGTGGGGTCTCTACACACTCGGTTTCGACCGCGAGGCCGACGACTTCTTCTACTTCGTCGCTGACGCCTGCCACGACGGGCACGACCTGCAGGTGATGTACGGCGTCGGCGGTGAGCGACAGCTCGATGAGGAGGTCCTGACGCACCTGTCCGGCTACGAAGGAGCCTTCCCGGTCCGGATCGGCAACGGCGCGTTCCAGCAGAACCAGCATGACGTGTGGGGTGCGGTCCTCGACTCGGTCTACCTGCACGCGCGTTCCCGGGACCAGTTGCCCGAGTCTCTGTGGCCGGTACTCAAGCGGCAGGTCGAGTGCGCGGCAGCGCACTGGGAGGAACCCGACCGGGGCATCTGGGAGGTCCGCGGCGAGCCGCAGCACTTCGTCTCCAGCAAGGTCATGTGCTGGGTAGCCCTCGACCGTGGCGCCCGGTTGGCACGGATGCACGACGAGCCCGAGTACGCCGAGAAGTGGCAGGCTTTGGCAGACCAGATCCACCAGGACATCTGCGCGAACGGGACCGACGACCGTGGCGTCTTCGTTCAGCGCTACGGCGACGTGACCGCCTTGGACGGATCTCTCCTGCTCCTCCCGTTGATGCGCTTCCTGCCACCTGACGACCCGCGCATCCGCGCCACGGTTCTGGCGATCGCCGACGAGTTGACGGTCGACGGGCTGGTGCTGCGTTACCGCGTGGAGGAGACCGATGATGGCCTCCGTGGGGAGGAAGGGACGTTCACGATTTGCTCGTTCTGGCTGGTCTCGGCACTCGTGGAGATCGGCGAGCTGGATGCGGCCCGCAAGCTGTGCGAAAGGCTGCTCGCGTACGCCAGCCCGTTGGAGCTCTACGCCGAGGAGATCGACCCGCGCAGCGGCCGACACCTGGGCAACTTCCCGCAGGCGTTCACCCACCTGGCGCTCATCAACGCAGTCATGCACGTCATCCAGGCCGAGCAGATGGTCAGCACCGCCGGACCTAGCCCGGGCCAGCTCAGCCCCTCGCCTGACCTGGACTACTAGTCGTCGTGTGACACGGCCGTCGTCCTGGTCGCCCTGAACCAGTGGATGGTGCCGCCCCGGAACACCTGCTTGCCGCCGTAGCTGGTCGCGATGCGGTCCGTGAGCGGGAAGCCCAGCCGTCCCTTGTTCGCCCCGAGCCGCACCCACCGGTTGCGGATCGCGCCGGGCTTGACGGTGTGCGCACCGGTGGCCGTGGACCAGAAGATGGTCCCGCCCTGGAACCAGCTGGCCCGGCCGCCGCACGATGCGCACCTCGTCGGTGAGCGGGAAGCCCAGGCGGCTGCTCGTGGCACCGGCCGCGACGTACTTCGTGCGGATCGCCCCCATCACCAGATGGGTTCCCGAGGCGCGCGACCAGTAGTAAGTCGCCTTCTCGAACCGGCTCTCCCGACCGACCACGCCCGAGACCAGCTCGTCGGTGAGCGGGAAGCCGAAGCGCAGCGCACCACCGGTGGCGCCGTAGTGCGACCGGATCGCTCCCTTCACCCAGTGCGCGCCCGCGGCGGCTGACCAGTACATGTCCCCGCCGGCGTAGGGCCGCACCCGCCCGGCGCCGAGGTCCAGCTCGGGCCCTGTCGGGGCGCCGAGGAACGAGGACGGCCCCATCTCACGTCGCCGGGCGTCGATCGCCGTCTCGTAGGTGGCGGTGATCGCGAGATCGGACGCCGGCATGGTCAGCGCCTGCTCGGGATCGCCGCCGTCCGAGCGGGAGACGAACTGCAGCGGCCCGGACGTCACCGGCAGCGACACCACGTTGGTCGAACCGACCGCGACCTGGGCCGACACCCGCGGGCGCCCGTTGATGAGCGCCGGCACGGGGGCGAGCACCGTCAGCGTGCGCAGGCTCGGATAGGCCTCGTAGGAGACCTCGGTCGTCACACCCGCGGAGTCGGTCGCGCTCGCGACGATCCGCATGTGCGTGTCCTCGCCGTGGTCGGCGAACGGCTCCGAGAAGCTCGCACCGGTGCCGGTCTCCCCCGGGTGGACGTGGCAGCCGGCCGAGCCGGGGCAGTGGAAGAGCAGGCTCTGCCAGGTGACCGAGAGCGGACCGTCCTCGGCATCGGTCGCCGTGGCGGTGAGCTCGATCGGTTGGCCCACGGCGTACGACGTGGTCTCCGGCTCGACGAGGTCGATCTGTGGTGCGTGGTTGTGCGGAAGGACCTTCACCGTGGCCACCTCGGCGGCCCCCAGGTCGTCGGTGACGGTGAGGGTCGCGGTGTAGGTGCCCGCGCTCGCGTAGACGTGGCTCACCGTCGTGCCGTCGGCCGTGTCGCCGTCACCGAAGGCCCAGGTGTAGGACAACCCGTCGCCATCAAGGTCGTAGGACCGCGCCCCGTCGAACGTGACCGTGCGCGTCTCGGCGTCGACCGTGGTGTCGATGACCGGCGTGGGCGGTCGGTTGCCGGGGGCGTAGCGCAGCCGTTGCACGACGCCGGCCTTGATGTCGGCGAAGTGCAGGTCGCCGTTGGGTCCGGCCCGGATGTCCACGGGCGCGCCGATCCCGGTGCCGAAGCCCGCCTCCTCCGGCGGCACGAGCACCCGCCCCTGGTTGTCGAGCCGGAGCGTCCACATCATCTGCCGGGCGTAGTCGGCGTAGAAGTAGGCGTTCCGGTAGTCCTCGGGATAGCTGTCGCCGGTGTACCAGGTGCCGCCGGTGACCGACGCCTGCCCCTCGTCCGGGTGCGGGTAGGTGACGATCGGCGGCACCACCGTCTGCGCTCGCGCGTAGAGCGCCGTGCACACCGGCGACGACGCGTGTCCGGCGACCTGCGACGTGCCCTCGAGACAGGGCCAGCCGTAGTTGCCGCCGGCCAGGATCCGGTCGACCTCCTCGTAGTTGTTCCACCCGACGTCGCCGGCGAGCAGGCGCCCGGACGCCGGGTCGAGGGAGAAGCGGAACGGGTTGCGCAGGCCGTAGGCATAGGTGCGGCTGCGCCACGACGACGGTGCGGCCGGGTCGAAGAACGGGTTGTCCGGCCGGCCGGCAGCCGACACCGGGTCGATGCGCAGGATCTTGCCGTAGGGCTGGTTCAGGTCCTGCGCGCGCAGCGATCGGGAGTCGGCAAACGCGTGGTCGAGCTCGCGTCCCCCATCCCCACGAGCAGCGCACCGTCCGGGGCGACGAGCACGGTGCCGATCCCGTGAACGGGCCGGTCCTGGCGGATGTCGTCCAGCAGCACGTGCTCGGCCCCCATCGCCGTCGGCGCCGCCGCGGGGGTCAGGGTCCACCGCGAGATCCGGGCGAACTCGGCGACGGGGGTACGCCAGTTGTAGGCGACGTAGACGAATCCGGTGGTGGCGAAGTCCGGGCCCACGGCGAGGCCGAGCGCACCCAGGTCGCTGCGGACCACCACGTCCGGGATCGTGCCGATCACCCGCGGCGCACCGCCGGTGGGGACCATCGTGATCAGCCCGGACCGGCCGAGCGTGAGCATGCCCCCAGGGACGAACGCGAACGACGACAGGTTGTAGGCCGGCTGTCCGGTGGCGATCGACTCCAGCCGGAAGCCGTCCGGCAGCGTCGCCGACGCCTCGGCCGGCCGCGGGGCGGCGGGCGTGAGGGCGAGCGCAAGCAGGACGGCGAGGAAGAGCCGCGCGATCGGGCATGGCTCGTACGTCTTAGCAGCGGCTTTCGGGCCCAACAACCACAACGCCGAAATCGGGTGATTTATCGACTTGTCCGGGTCACCGCGCCCTCACGCCCCGTGATCGTCAGACCCTCATGGCGGCGGTGCGGCGAGCGAGATGTCCTGCGGGCGGATCGGGATGCGCGGCAGCTCCAGGCCGGTCGCGGCGCGCACGGCGGCGGCGACGGCGGCCGACGACGAGATCGTCGGGGTCTCCCCGACCCCCTTGGCGCCGAACGGCGCGCCCGGCTCCGGCTCCTCGATCAGCGCCGCGATCTGGATCTCCGGCATGTCCAGCGCGGTCGGGATCAGGTAGTCGGTGAACGACGCGTTGCGCACCACCCCGCGGTCCAGCACGATCTCCTCCATCACGGCCAGCCCGACACCCTGCGCGATGCCGCCCTCGATCTGGCCGACGACCTGCACCGGGTTGAGCACCCGCCCGACGTCCTGCGACGTCGCGATCTCGACCACGCGGACGAGCCCGAGGTCGAGGTCGACGTCGACGACGGCGCGGTGCGCGGCGAAGATGTAGGACACGTGCGCGTCGCCTTGCCCGTCTGCGTCCAGCGGCGACGTCGGCGGATGGTGGTGCTCGTAGGTCTCCTCGATCGGCTCCTGCTCGCCCGCGTCCAGACGGGCGCGTACGGCGAGGGCCGCCCGCTCGACGGCACCGCCGGACATCCAGGTCTGCCGGCTGGCCGAGGTGGAGCCGGCCGAGCCGATGCTCGCCGTCTCGGCCGGGGCGAGCACCACCTCGTCGACCTCGAGCACCTCGCGGACGATCTGCTGGGCGAGGGTCACGAACCCCTGGCCCACCTCGGCGGCCGCGCACGTCACCGTCGCCACGCCGTCCTCCAGCCGCACCCGGGCCGTGGAGTAGTCGTCGAAACCCGCGGAGTACATCAGGTTCTTGAAGCCGACGCGCGAAGCCGACGCCACGCCGCACCCGGCCGCGGTCGGCCGTGCGCCCGGCGCCACCCGGCAGCGCCATCGCGGTCGGGGTCGGGGTCCTCGGCCGGCAGCGGTGCGGCCGCGCAGGTGTCGGATCAGCTCGGCGACCGGCGCGGTGCCCGCGATCAGCTGGCCGGTGATCGAGGCGGTCGCCGGTCTTCATCGCGTTGCGCAGCCGCAGCTCGACCGGGTCGATCCCCAGAGCCGCGGCCAGCTTGTCCATCTGCGCCTCGTGCGCGAAGCACACCTGCACCGCGCCGAAGCCGCGCATCGCGCCGCACGACGGGTTGTTGGTGCGCACCGCCCAGCCCTCGATCAGGGCGTTGGGCACGTCGTACGGGCCGGCCGCGAAGCACGCCGCGTTGACGAGCACCGGGCCGGCTGGTCGAGGCGTAGGCGCCGCCGTCGAGCACGATGCCGGGCCTCGACCTTGACCAGCTTGCCGTCGCGGGTCGCGTGGTGGCGGTAGCGCATGCGCGCCGGGTGCCGGTGCACGTGCCCGAGGAAGGACTCCTCGCGGGTGAACACCATCTTCACCGGCCGGCCGGTGTGCAGCGCCAGCAGGCACAGGTGCACCTGCATGCTGACGTCCTCGCGGGCGCCGAACGCGCCGCCGACACCGGCGAGGGTCATCCGCACCTTGTCGTGGCTGCAGGCCGAGGCAGGCGGCGACCTGGTCGCGGTCGACGTGCAGCCACTGGGTGGACATGTGCAGGTCGACGCCGCCGTCGCCGTCGGGCACGGCCAGCCCGGACTCCGGGCCCATGAACGCCTGGTCCTGCATGCCGACCTCGTAGGTGCCCTCGACGACGACGTCGCCCGTCGCCGTCGGGTCGCCGTGCCGGATCACCAGGTCGCGCGAAGACGTTGCCGTCCGGGTGGATCGGCTCGGCGGTCGATCGCCGCCTCGGCGTCGACGAGCGGCTCGAGCTCCTCGTAGTCGACGACGATCGCCGCGCGCCGCGCGCCGGGCGGTGTCCGGGTGGTCGGCGGCGACCGCGGCGACGGCCTCGCCGATGTAGCAGCACCACGTCGTGCGCGAACACCGGCTGGTCGGCGTGCTCGAGGCCGTAGGTCGTTGTCGCCGGGCACGTCGTCGGCGGTCAGCACGGCGTGCACACCGGGTATCGGCGAGCGCCGGGCCGATGTCGATCGAGCGGATCCGCGCATGCGGGTGCGGCGAGCGCAGGATGTGGCCCCACACCATGCCGTCGGCCTGCAGGTCGGAGGAGAAGGCGAAGCTGCCCTGGACCTTCGGGATGCCGTCCGGGCGCTTCGGCGCTGCGCCCGAGGCCGCTCGCGCAGCCGCTCGCTGGCGGTCCGTGGTGACGGTCATGCCGGCGTCTCCCGCTGGGAGCGGCCCGCGCCGGACCGCTCGGCGACGACCGCCTGGGCGGCGGCCAGGATGCGGCCGTAGCCGGTGCAGCGGCACAGGTTGCCGGAGATCGCCTCGCGCAGCTCGAGGTCGGTCGGTGCGGCGTTGCGCTCGAGCAGGTCGTGCACCGTCACGATCGAGGCCCGGGCGTGCAGAAGCCGCACTGCACCGCCCCCTCGTCGAGGAACGCCTGCTGCACGTCGGTGAGGTCGCCGTCGCCGTTCGGCAGCCCCTCGACCGTGACCACCTCGCGCTCGGCCGCGCTCGCGCCGAGCACCAGGCAGGCGCAGACCAGCGTGCCGTCCAGCAGCACCGAGCACGAGCCGCACTCGCCCTGCTCGCACGCGTTCTTCGCGCCGGGCAGGCCGAGCCGCTCGCGCAGCACGTAGAGCAGGCTCTCGCCGACCCAGGCGCCCTCGACGACCCGGTCGGTGCCGTTGACGCGGAGGCGGAACGTCGCGGTCTCGCTCACGTGAAGGCCCTTTCGACGGCGCGGCGCGCGCACGACGGAGACGGCGTGCCGCCGGTAGGCGGCGGTGGAACGGTGGTCGTCGATCGGCGCGGTCGCGGTCGCGGCCAGCTCGCCGAAGCGCGCGAAGGCGCTCTCGTCGGCGACCCGGGCAGCCGCCGGCGCCGTCCCAGTCGACCTGCCCCTCGAGGAAGGCCTCCGCCTCCCGGGCGCGCACCGGCACCGGGCGCGACCGAGCCCAGCCCGAGCCGCACGGTGCGCCCGTCGAGGTCGACGACGAGGGCGGCCATCACCACGCTGATGACCATGGCGTTGCGGGTGCCGACCTTGAGGAACTCCTGCGGGCCGCGCAGCACCGGCAGCCGCACGGCCGTCACCAGCTCGCCAGGCGCCAGCACCGTCTTCTTCACACCCGTGACGAACTCCAGCACCGGGACCGACCGGGTGCCGGACGGTCCGCGGATCTCGACGACGGCGTCGAGCGCGGCCAGCACCGGCAGGGTGTCGCCGGCCGGCGACGCGGTGCCGAGGTTGCCGCCGATCGTCGCGGCGTTGCGGATCTGCGGCGAGCCGACCGTGCGGGCGGCCTGGCACAGCGCCGGGACCAGCGCCGCCAGCTCGCCGTGCTCCATCTCGGTGTAGGTCACGCAGGCGCCGACGACCACGTCGTCGCCGTCGCGGCGCCAGTCGCGCAGCTCGGTCACCTGCGCCAGCGACACGACCGACTCCGGCCGGTGCGTGCCCGCGTTGACCGCCACCATCAGGTCGGTGCCGCCCGCGAGGATCGTGGCCTCCGGCGCCTCCTGCAGAGCCGCGAGGGTCTCCTCGATCGACCGCGGCAGCACGACCGGCCCGTTCATCCCGTCAGTATCCACGCCCACCCCCGCCTTGTGTCCGAAGTGGCCCGCGGCGGTCCCGCACGGTTGTTCGGACACAACGGTCAGGTAGCCGGAGACGGGCCGCGCGGGCGGCCAGGTCACGACGTACGGCGGGCAGGTCCACCCCGACCAGGGCGCCGTCGCGGACCACCGCCTCGCCCCCGACGAGCAGGTGGCGGACCAGCCGGTCCGGTCCGAGCACGAGCGCGTCGACCGGGTCGGCGATGTCGGCGAGGTCGTCCCCCGGCCAGACCGCCAGGTCGGCCCGGGCACCGACCTCCAGGCGACCGATGTCGTCGCGGCCGAGGCAGCGCGCGCCACCCGCGGTGGCCAGCCGCAGCGCGTCCTGCGGCATGAACACGTCGGCGCGCGGCCCCCGCAGCCGGGCGGCGTACAGCGACTGGCGCAGCTCGGGGAACAGCCGGCCGACCTCGTTGGACGCGACCCCGTCGACGCCGAGCCCGACCGGCGCCCCGGCCGCCTCGAGGTCGGTGACCCGGGCGATGCCGGCCGCGAGCCGGGCGTTCGACGACGGGCAGTGCGCGACACCCGCGCCGGCCGCGCCGATCCGGCGCACCTCGTCGTCGGCGAAGTGCACGCCGTGGGCGAACCACACGTCGTCGGCCAGCCAGCCCCACTCCTCCATCAGGTCGAGCGGGCGCCGGCCGAGGTGCTCGAGGCAGTAGGCGTTCTCCTCCACCGTCTCGGCCAGGTGGGTGTGCAGGCGCAGGCCGTGCCGGCGGGCCAGGGCGGCCGACTCGCGCATCAGCTCGGGCGTCACGGAGAACGGGCTGCACGGCGCGACGACGACGCTGACGGTCTCGCCGTCGTGATGGTCGCGCACGATGCGCTCGGTCGACGCCAGGATCGCGTCGATCTCCTCGACGACGTGGTCGGGTGGCAGCCCGCCGTGCGACTCCCCCAGGTCCATCGACCCGCGGGACACGTGCAGGCGGACGCCGACCGAGCGGGCCGCCGCCACCGCGACGTCGAACACGCGGTCGTCGCCACGAGGGACGAGGTAGTGGTGGTCGAAGGCCGTCGTGCACCCCGACAGCGCGAGCTCACCCAGCCCGACCACCGCCGCGGCGGCCACGTCGTCGACCTCGATCCGGCCCCAGACCGGGTAGAGCTCGGTGAGCCAGCCGAACAGGTCGCAGCCGACCGCCTGGCCGCGGGTCAGCCACTGGTAGAGGTGGTGGTGGGTGTTGACCAGCCCGGCCGTGACGATGTCGCCGTCGACCCGCAGGACCTGCTCGCCGGGCTGGGCCGGAACGTCGCCGACAGCGGTGATCCAGCCGTCCTCGACCGCGATGTCGCCCGGCCAGCGCGCCCCTCGGACCACCAGGCGTTCCGGCACCTCGGGAGCGTAGCGCCAGTGAGTCGGCAGCCTAGCCGCCGATCACTGGCATCATCGGGGCCATGGCGATCGACTTCACGACGCTGCCCGGTGCTCTCCGACGAGCGGCTCGGCGCGGCAGTAGTGGGCCGCAACGACGAGTTCTTCGCGCTTGCCGACAACCTGCTGAAGGCCGAGCCGCCGATCTTCGTGGCCGACCGGTTCACCAAGCGCGGCAAGTGGATGGACGGCTGGGAGACCCGGCGACGGCGGACCCCCGGGGTCGACTGGTGCATCATCCGGCTCGGCGCGGCCGGGCTGGTTCGCGGCATCGTGGTGGACACCGCCCACTTCACCGGCAACTTCCCGAAGGAGTGCTGGCTCGAGGGCTGCTCGGTGGAGGGCTACCCCTCGGCCGAGGAGCTCGCCGACGCCGCAGTGGATGCCGCTGGGACCCAAGACGCGCTCTCACGGGTGACAGCAAGCACCTGGTCAACGTGTCGCTGCCGGCCCGCATCACCCACGTCCGCCTGACCATCTCGCCGGACGGCGGGGTCGCCCGGCTGCGCGTGCACGGCGAGCCGGTGCCCGACCCGCGCGACGTGTGGGGCATGCCGCTCGACCTCGCCGCGCTCGAGCACGGCGGTGTCGTCACCGACTGCAGCGACATGTACTTCTCGCACCGCCACAACCTGAACCTGCCGACCTCGCCCACCTCGATGGCCGACGGCTGGGAGACCCGACGGCGGCGCGGACCGGGCAACGACTGGGTCGTCGTACGCCTTGTGCAGGAAGGAGTTCTGCGCATCGCCGAGGTCGACACCCGCTACTTCAAGGGCAACGCGCCGGGCTCGTTCTCGCTCGAGGGCCGCAGCGACGCCGGCTGGCACGTGCTGATGGGCGACACCGGCCTGCAGGCGCACATGCGGCACCGGTTCCGGGTGCCGCCGCACGAGCCGGTCACCCATGTCCGGCTCAACATCTTCCCCGACGGCGGCATCGCCCGGCTGCGGCTCTGGGGCGCGCTGTCCGAGCACGGCGCCGAGTCGCTGGGCCTGCGCTGGCTCGACGCCCTCCCCCTGCAGCTGCGCCGAGCAGGAGCTGCTGGCGGTGTGCGGCTCCACCCGCTGGGCCCGCGAGGTGGCCGCGGCCCGCTCCTACCCGTCGCTGGCCGCCCTGGAGGAGGCCGCGGCGTCGGTGTGGCGCGGCCTGGACCGCGACGACTGGCTGGAGGCCTTCGCCGCGCACCCCCGGCTCGGCGAGCGGGCGGCCGGCGGCGGCGCCGGCGCGTGGGCGCGGCAGGAGCAGGCGCGGTACGGCGGGTGCCGACTCCGACGTGCTCGCGGCCCTGGAGGACGGCAACCGTGCCTACGAGGCGAAGTTCGGCCACGTCTTCCTCCTGTGCGCGACCGGGCTCGGCGCGGACGAGATGCTCGCCGCGCTGCGCACCCGGCGCGAGAACGACCCGGAGACCGAGCTGACGGTCGCGGCCGGGGAGCAGGAGAAGATCACCGCCCTGCGGCTGCGGAAGCTGCTCACGCCATGACCGGCATCACCACCCACGTGCTGGACACGTCGACGGGCCGGCCGGCGGCGGGCATCGAGAGCGCAGCTGCTCCGTGCCGGCACGCTGCTCGCCCTCGGCCTCACCGACGCCGACGGCCGCTGGACGGCGCTGTCCAGCCCGGCCGAGCCGGGCAGCTACCAGCTCGTGTTCGCGACCGGCGCCTACTTCCGGGGGAAGGCGTTCCACCCCCAGGTGTCGGTGGACTTCACCGTGCGCGACGCGGCCGAGCACCACCACGTCCCGCTGCTGCTCTCGCCGTTCGGCTACACCACCTACCGCGGCAGCTGACGGGAGAGGAGAGCGCCGATGACCGCGTCGATGGGGCCCAACCGCTACGGCAAGGACGGCATCCGGCTCGTGCTGGTCCGTCGCGGGCGGTCGGATGACGACCTGGACGAGCTGCGCGACCTGACCGTCGACGTGCGGCTGGAGGGCGACTTCGACGCGGTGCACACCGAGGGCGACAACGCGCCGGTGCTGGCCGACCGACACGATGCGCTCGACGGTCTATGCACTGGCCCAGGAGCACCTCACCGGCTCGATCGAGGACTTCGGCGCCGCGCTGGCCCGGCGCTACCTGCACGCCGCGCCGGCCGCCGAGGTCGCCGAGGTGACCCTGCGCGAGCACGCCTGGGCCCGCACCGAGGTCGGCGGCACACCGCACCCGCACGCGTTCGCCGCCGGGCCGCCCGCCTCGGCGACGGCGGTCGTGACAGCACACCGCGACGGCGCGCTCGGCGTGCGGAGCGGGATCGCCGGGCTCACCGTGCTGAAGACGACCGACTCGGCGTTCTCCGGGTTCCTGCGCGACGAGTTCACCGTGCTGGCCGAGACCGAGGACCGCATCCTGGCGACCGAGGTCACCGCCGACTGGACCTACCTCGACGCCGGCGCCCCGTCGTACGACGACATCCGCGCGACCGCCCGTCAGACGTTGCTCGAGTCGTTCGCGACCCATGACTCGAAGTCCGTGCAGCACACGCTCTACGCCATGGGCGAGGCGCTGCTCGCCGCCTGCACCGACGTGCGCGAGGTGTCGATGCGGATGCCGAACAAGCACCACATCGCGGTCGACCTCTCGCCGTTCGGGATCGAGAACGACCGCGCGGTGTTCGTCGCCACCGACCGGCCGTTCGGTGTCATCGAGGGAACTGTCACCCGCGGCTGACACGATCGGGACCGTGGCGACGACGATCGAGAGCGTCCGCGAGCTGGCCCTGAGCCTGCCGCGCAGCTACGAAGCGCTGGTGCGCGACCGGGTGAAGTTCCGGGTCGGCCAGATCGTCTACCTCGCGTTCTCCCGCGACGAGCAGATGATGGGCTTCGCGTTCCCCAAGGAGGAGCGGGATGGCGCTGATCGAGGCCGAGCCGGACAAGTTCCTGCTGCCCAAGCCGAAAGACCTGCGCTACAACTGGGTCGTCGTCCGGCTCGCCGCGATCGACGACGACGAGATGCGCGAGCTCGTGCTGGATGCGTGGCGGATGGTCGTCCCCAAGCGCGTCGCCGCCGCCCACCTCGACCCCTGATGCGCTGCTATCGGGAACCACCTGGGCCGCGTCGGTGTAGACACGACGAGGGACGGGAGAAACGGAGACCAGATCAGCGTCGCCGGTGAGGACGCCGAGATCCTGGCCCGGGTGCGCGGAGGCGATCCCGACGCGTACGCCGAGCTCGTGCACCGTCATGCCCAGGTGGCGGTGCGCACGGCCTCACTGCTGGGAGCGGGCTCGGACGCCGAAGACGTCGTGCAGGAGGCGTTCGTCAAGGCCTACGGCGGCCTGAGCCGGTTCCGCGACGGCGCCGCCTTCCGGCCGTGGCTGCTGCGCATCGTGGCGAACGAGACGATGAACCTCCACCGGACCACGACGCGCAGGTCGGCGCGCGAGCAGTCGGCGTGGCAACGGACGGAGCCGCTGCTCAGCGCCGACACCGACGACCCGGCGGCTGCGGTGCTGTCGGTCGAGCGACGGGCCGAGCTCGTCCACGGCCTCGCCCAGCTCTCCGAGGCGCACCGGCACGTGGTGACCTGCCGCTACCTGCTCGAGCTCGACGAGGCCGAGACCGCCACGGTCCTGGGCTGGGCCAGGGGCACCGTGAAGTCGCGGCTGCACCGGGCCTTGCGGCAGCTGGCCAAGGCCCTCCCGCCTCCCGGGACCGAGACGGGCCGGGAGCACGACGACCAGACGACGGAGGTGGACCATGGCCGTTGACACGGAGCACGACGCTCTCGCCGCCGAGCTGGTGGCGCTCGGTCGCGTGCTGCCGCGGCCGGAGCCGGCGGCACGCCTGGTCCGTGCGGTGACGGCCCGGCTCGCCGACGCGGGCCCGCCGCCGGCCAGCACCCCCCTGGACCGGCTGCGGGCGCGGGCCGCGGAGACGTTCGTACGTCGTCGCCGGCAGGCCGTCGTCGTCGTCACCGCGGTGCTGCTCGCCCTGCTTGCCGCGCCACCGGTCCGGGCGGCCGTGGCTGACTGGTTCGGCTTCGCGGGCGTCATCGTGCGCGACGACCCGAGCCCCAGCGGCTCGACCGCGTCGCCGCCCCCCAGCGTGGCAGCGACGACCACGCTCGGCGAGGCGAAGGCGCTGGTGGCGTTCGACCCCGTGGTGCCCGCTGCGCTCGGGCCGCCCGACGGTGTCGAGGTGTCCGCCGACCGCCGGGTGCTGTCGATGAGCTGGGCCGGCGGGGACGACGGTCCCGTCCGGGTGGACCAGTTCGACGCCCGCCTGGACTACTCCGTCGCCAAGACGGCGCGCTGACGTGCGGTTCACCGAGGTGGACGGCTCATCGGCGCTCTGGTTCGAGGCGCCACACAGGGTCGTCCTCCTGAACGCCGACGGGACGCGCCGCTTCGAGACGGCACGGCTCGCCGGGCACACCCTGATCTGGGAGCGCGGGGGCACGACGGTCCGCCTCGAGGCGGACGTCAGCCTTGCCCGGGCCATCGAGATCGCCAGGTCGGTCACACCGGTCCCCTGAGGTGGGAACCGCGGCGGCTCCGGGCGGTGTACCGGGGTCAGACCTGAAGGAGGCCGCCATGCGCCGAGTCCGCGCAGCACTCACTGCCCTCACCGTCGTGCTGATGTCCGTGCTCGTCGCCGGACCGGCCTCGGCCGGCGGGCCGACGAGCGTGCTGCTGGTCGAGTCCGGCGACCGGCACGGCCGCGTCGCTCTACTACACCGACGCCGACTACGAGGCCCTGGCCGACCTGGTCGGGGTCAACAAGCCGGTGGACACCGCAACGGCGGACACAGGCGGGCGCCAACCGCGACTTCGGTGCAGGCGTGACCATGACCTGGCTCATCCACGACGTCGCAGTCTGGCGCGTGGACCGGGTCTTCGTCGGCGACAAGGGTGGGCCGTGGATCGCCACCCAGTCGGACATGAACGCCTCGGGCAATGTCTATGACAGCCCGGTGACCTGGCACCGGGCCACCGACGGCCCGGCACTCGTCGCCTTCCTCGAACGGCACGGGCTTCGGCGGTGCGGCCCGACCGCCAGCGGTGGAGACGCCGGCGCGCCGCGGTCCCGGACTATCGCGCCCGTGACGCCCGCAGCCGGCGCAGGAGACGAGCCAGCCCGCCAGCCCGACGCCGACCTGGGGTGGGTGGGCGTGGGGGCTGGCCGGGCTGGCGCTCGGGCTCGCGCTCGCGCTTGCCGTGCCGCGCGTGTTCGTCCCGAGCCCGCCGCGCGTCGGCGGCCCGGCCGGACACCGAGCCACCCGAGGACGGGACGACGCCGGTGCGCGAGACGCCAGTCCGACCCCGACGACGGGTTGGCGTGGACACCCGCCGACGAGCTGTCGTGGTCGGGGAGCCGGCGGGGCTGATCGGCTACGCGCTCAGCGAACCGCGTTGTGCGCGACCGGCGGGGTGCGGTCTGGTGAGCGGGTGCGCATCCTCGTCCTCGGCGGCACGGTCTGGCTCGGCCGCTGCATCGCCACCACCGCCATCGACCGCGGCCACCACGTCACCTGCCTGGCCCGCGGCGGCTCCGCCGCCCCGCCCGACGGCGCCGAGTTCGTCCGGGCCGACCGCGACCAGCCCGATGCCTACGACGAGGTCATCGCAGACGGAGTGGGACGCCGTCGTCGACGTGTCCCGCCAGCCCGGCCAGGTCCGCCGCGCGGTCGAAGCGCTCGCAGACCGGGCGGGCCACTTCGTCTTCACGTCCTCCGCCAGCGCCTACGCCGACCACGGCACGCCGGGCGACGACGAGAGTGCCGCCCTCCTCCCGCCCCTCGACGGCGACGTCATGGAGACCATGGCGACCTACGGCGAGGCCAAGGTCGCCTGCGAGCAGCACGTGCGCGCCGCCTTCGGTCCGGACCGGTCGCTGGTCATCCGGATCGGCCTGATCGGAGGGCCGGGCGACATCTTCGGCCGCTCCGGCTACTGGCCGCTGCGCTTCGCCCGTCCGGCCGCTGCCGACGGCAGCGTGCTGGTGCCCGACGCACCTGCGCTGCCGACGCAGGTGATCGACGTACGCGACCTGGCCGCCTGGATCGTCGACGCCGGCACGGCGGGGCTCAGTGGCACCTTCAACGCCACGGGCGAGGCCATGCCCCTGCCCGACCACCTGGACGTGGCTCGCGCCGTCGCGGGCCACACCGGTCCGGTCGTGCCGGTCGACCAGGACTGGCTCCTCGCTCACGACGTCGAGCCCTGGATGGGCGAGCGGTCACTGCCGCTGTGGCTTCCGTTGCCGGACTACGCCGGCTTCAGCGCCCGCGACAGCTCCGCCGCCCGGGCCGCCGGGCTCGTCACCCGGCCGTTGGCCGACACGCTGGCCGACACCCTCGCGTGGGAGCTGGCAGCCGGTCCGGACCGTCCGCGGCTGGCCGGGCTCACGGCCGAGGAGGAACGCCGTCTCCTCGCCGCCGCGCAGGCGCCGTCCGCGACCACCGTCGATGGCTGACGCCGACGACGTCCGCCGCATCGCACTCGCCCTTCCCGGGGTGGTCGAGATCGACAGCGAGGGCTTCGACTTCCGGGTGGCCAACAAGGGGTTCGTCTGGTCCTATCCCGATCGCGCACCCGGCAGGAAGCGGGTCATCAGGACCGACATCGCGGTGCTGTTCGTCGGCGACGAGGCCGAGAAGCAGGCTCTCGTCCTCGGTGAGCCCGACCTCTTCTTCACCACGCCGGCCTACGACGGCTGGCCGCTGGTGATGCTGCGGCTCGACGCAGGTGGGCGTCCGGCGCCTGCGCGAGCTCATCACCGACGCGTGGACGATGCGGGCCGGCGATGACTTCCGGTGAGCCACCCGGTCTACGGTTCTGACAACGTCGCCGAGCCGTCAGGAGCCGTGCCATGGGCAGGATCGTGTCGAACTTCTTCATCTCGCTCGACGGGGTCGTCGAGTCGCCCGACAAGTGGCACTTCCCCTACTTCGACGACGCGATGGGTGAGATCGTCGGCGCGGGCATGGGGTCGACCTCCGCGTTCCTGATGGGCCGCAAGCTGTACGACGAGTGGTCGGAGTTCTGGCCGGACCAGGGTCCCGAGGTCCCCTTCTCCGAGTTCATCAACGCGATCCCGAAGTACGTCCTGTCCACGACCGTGACGGACCCGAAGTGGCAGAACACGACGGCCCTCTCCGGGGACGTGGCTGCCGTGCAGGCAGCTCAAGGACAGCGTCGACGGTGACATCTCGATGTCCGGCAGTGCGACCACGGTGCGCTGGCTGCTCGCCAACGGGCTGCTCGACGAGCTGGCTCTGCTCGTGCACCCGATCGCGGTCGGGTCGGGTCAGCGGCTCTTCGAGGACCCGACCACCTATCCGTTGAAGCTGGTCCACTCCTCGACGCTGGCCAGCGGTGTGCTGCACCTGCGCTACACACCCGCTCCCTGACAGACCACCGTCAGGACAGGGCGAGCAGACCCGTCCGGTCCAGACCGCTGACCGCGACGACCTCTGACTCGTCGAGCGCACCGCAGTCGATCCCGCGGAGCAGGTAGCCGGTCAGGGCGCGCGCGGTGGCGGGTTCGTCGAGGACGCCACCGGAGACTCGGTCGGCGTAGGCCCGCACCCGCTCGGCGGCAGCCTCGAGGCCCTCGCGGTAGAACGTGAACACGGCGGCGTACCGGCTGACCAGCTGCGCCGGGTGCAGGTCCCAGCCCTGGTAGAGGCCGCGCACCATCGATCGGTGCACCAGGCGACGGTGCAGGTCCCACGCCGCGTGCACCGCCGTGCGGTCCCCCACCGGCAGGACGTTCGACGACCCGTCGACAACCGGGATGCCCACCGTCGCGGCCGCCACCTGCATCACGGACTTGGCGTAGTCGGCCGCCGGATGGTCGAGCGACTGGTGGGCCGCCGCAATCCCGAGCGAGGCGCTGTAGTCGTAGGTGCCGTAGTGCAGCCCGGCGCACTCGGGTCCGGCAGCGGCGACGATCTCGGCCATCCGGGCAACCGCGCGCGGTGTCTCGACCTGCAGCTCGAGTCGCACCGGTCCCCCGCCCAGCGCCGTGCCGGCCGCTGTCACAGATCTCGCGCATCGCGACGACCTGCTCGGGCGCGCTCACCTTGGGCAGGGTCACGACGAACCCGTCGGGCACGCGGCCGCAGGCGCCGAGCAGCCGGTCGAGTGTCCGCAGCGCGCGCTCGCGGGTCGGCGCCTCCAGGCTCTTGATCCGGATCGCCGCAGCCGGCCGTCGCCGGCTCGCGCAGCGCCTCGCCCGCGCGCACCGCGTGCTCGTCCTCCTCGTCGTCGGGCCGCCCGCCGTAGCCGTCCTCGAAGTCGACGCGGAGGTCCTCCACCGGCTCGCGCTCGAGCTTCGCCACCACCCGGCGGTAGACGTCGGCATCGACGCCGAGGCTCCCGGCGTCGGGTGCGTGCTCGCGGAGCGCGGCCAGCGCCTCAGCGCCCCACTCCGACGCGGTCGCCGGCGTGAACCGGTCGGCCGGCACGTAGGCCGTGTGCACCGGCTGCCGCTGCCGAGCCGGCCCCGTCCTCGGAGCCAGGTCGGCGTCGACACCAGACAGCCGCGCAGCAACCTCGGCCGCCAGCCCGGGGGGCAGCACGCGTGGTTCGGGCATGCCCGGCACCGTAGCCGGGCCTCGACATCGCCGGGCGCGGGTGGTGCCGTCAGCTCGGGGAGTCGTCCCCGTCACCCTCGCCGCCGCCACCGGGGATCTGGCCGTAGATCTCGCGGCAGGTGGGACAGACGGGGAACCGCTGCGGGTCGCGGCCGGGCACCCACACCTTGCCGCACAAGGCGATGACCGGGTCACCCGACAGCGCCGACTCGAGGATCTTCTCCTTGCGCACGTAGTGGGCGAACCGGTCGTGGTCGCCGTCGCCGTGGGACGTGCGCGGGGTCGCCTCGACCTCCTGCTCGAGCAGCGTGCCGGTGCCGCCGCCGAGGCCGGGCTCGTCGAGGCCGGGCTGATCGGTGCTGCTCGCCGTGGCGTAGGGAGGAGGGCTGGTCACGGGACCAATCCTAGGCAAGGCTTGCCGACCATGGCCGAAGACTCCGAGATCCTGCGCTACGCCGCGTTCAGCCGCGACCCGGCGGCAGGCAACCCGGCCGGTGTGGTGCCCGACGCCAGCGGCCTGGACGCGCCGCAGATGCAGCGGATCGCCGCCGAGGTCGGCTTCTCCGAGACGGCGTTCCTCGTCCCCGACGCCGCCGACCCGCGGCACCTGACGGTCCGCTACTTCAGCGCGCTGGCCGAGGTGCCGTTCTGCGGGCACGCCACCATCGCGTCCGCGGTTGCGCTCGCCGAGCGCAACGGGCCGGGTCGCCTCACCCTCCACACCATGGCCGGCGAGGTGGTGGTCTCCAGCCGGTACGACGAGGACGGTGCCCTGGTCGCCGCCCTGACCTCCGTCGCCCCCCGGGTCGAGCCCCTGCCCGCCGCCGACCTCGACGAGATCCTCGCGGCGCTGCGGTGGGACGCCGGCGACCTCGATCCGCAGCTGCCCCCGCGGGTGGCGTTCGCCGGCGCCTGGCACCCGGTGATCGCTGCGGCGAGCCGGGCCCGGCTGGCTGACCTGACCTACGACTTCGACCGGCTCGGGCGGCTGATGGGCGAACGCGACTGGACCACGGTCGCGCTGGTCTGGCGCGAGAGCGCCGAGGTGTTCCACGCGCGCAACCCGTTCCCGCCGGGCGGCGTGGTCGAGGACCCGGCGACCGGCGCCGCCGCGGCGGCGTTCGGGGCCTACCTGCGCGAGCTCGGGCTGATCGACGTCCCGGGCACCGTGACCGTGCACCAGGGCGAGGACCTCGGCCGGCCGAGCCGGCTGACCGTCGACATCCCGGCCGGCGACGGCCCGATCACCGTGTCGGGGCACGCCGTCGCGATGCCCTAGTTCATCGTCGGGTCCTCCGGGTAGGTCGACAGGAACGCGAGGTCCCCGCCCTGCCGGCGCAGGACCGAGCGCCACAACCCCTCCGGCTCCGGGGAGAAGGCGTCGGTCGCCTCGGCCGGCACGACGTACCACGCGTCCTCCGCGAGCTCGGCCTCGAGCTGACCCGCACCCCACCCCGCGTAGCCGGCGAAGATCCGCAGGTCGGCCATCTCGGCCGCGAGGATCTCCGGGGGGATGTCCAGGTCGACCAGGCCGAGGGCACCCGACAGGCGCCGCCAGCCGAGCGGCTCCTCGTCGCCGTCCGAGGGCACGGCGGCGAGTCCGAGCGCCGAGTCCAGCGCGACCGGACCGCCCTGGAAGAGCACTCCCGGCGCGGTCGCGAACGGCTGCCAGTCGGGCAGGACGGCGTCGACGCCGACGGGGGTCGGCCGGTTGATGATCACCCCGAGCGCCCCGTCCTCGTCGTGGTCGAGGAGGAGCACGACGGCGCGGGCGAAGCTCGGGTCACCCAGCGCCGGGCTCGCGACGAGGAGCCGGCCCGTCATGCCGGGCCCTCCGTCGATCCCGTCCAGGTCCTCGTCCATGTCGCCATGATGCTGCGCCCAGGGCCAGAGCGACACCGGCGACCCCCGCGAGATCGGCCAGCACGTCCGCGGGGTCGCCACTGCGACCGGGCAGCAGCGCGTGCTGGATCAGCTCACTGGCGATCGCGTGCACGGCCAGCACCGCGGCGAG
This sequence comes from uncultured Actinomycetota bacterium, assembly GCA_963757295.1. GTDB lineage: Bacteria > Actinomycetota > Actinomycetes > JACCUZ01 > JACCUZ01 > JBDUAP01. Next base: position 228,638 of record CAVWQZ010000004.1, read on the forward strand.
GGCCCGGATCGGGAGCCCGGCGCGGGCCCCTGCCCAGGTGACGAACGCGAAGGACGCGAGGTGCACGGCCTTGTCGAGATGGGGGATGCCGCCGGTCCCGGGCGCGCGCGGCCAGTAGAGCAGCAGCAGGTTCGTGATGACCGCCACGGCGAACAGCCACCAGGCCGCGCGGCCGGCCGGTCTCACCCAGCGACCTGCCCCGTCTCGCGCACCGCCGCACTCACCGCGGCGGAGACGGCGGCGGTCACGTCGGGGTTGAAGACGCTGGGCACGATGTAGCTCGCGTTGAGCTCGTCGTCGGCGACAACGGCCGCCAGGGCGCGGGCAGCCGCGATCAGGGTGTCGACGGTGACCGTGCGGCTGTGGGCGTCGATGAGGCCACGGAACACCCCGGGGAACGCCAGCACGTTGTTGATCTGGTTGGGGAAGTCGCTGCGCCCGCTCGCGACCACCGCCGCGTGCTCCGAGGCGGCCAGCGGGTCGACCTCGGGCACCGGGTTGGCCAGGGCGAAGACGATGCTGCCGGGCGCCATCGTGGCGATGTCGTCTCCGGTGAGGAGGTTGGGAGCCGAGACCCCGATGAACACCTCGGAGTCGCGCAGGGCCTCGCGCAGGGTGCCGGTGAGCCCGGCCTCGTTCGTGTTCGAGGCGATCCACTCCAGCTCCGGGCCCAGGCCCGGGCGGGCCGGGTGCACCACGCCGTCCTTGTCGGACACCACCACGTGCCGGGCGCCGGCTGCGAGCAGGACGGTCAGGATCGCCATGCCGGCGGCCCCGGCGCCGGACATCACGATCCGCACGTCCTCGAGGCGCTTGCCCACGACCTTCAGCGCGTTGATGAGAGCGGCGAGTACGACGATCGCCGTGCCGTGCTGGTCGTCGTGGAAGACCGGGATGTCGAGCTTCTCGCGCAGGCGGCGCTCGATCTCGAAGCAGCGGGGGGCCGAGATGTCCTCGAGGTTGATGCCCGCGAAGACCGGCGCGATGAGCTCCACGGTGCGCACGATCTCGTCGACGTCCTGGGTGTCCAGGCAGATCGGGAAGGCGTCGATGCCCGGCGAACCTCTTGAACAGCGCCGCCTTGCCCTCCATGACCGGCAGCGCAGCCATCGCCCCGAGGTTTCCCAGCCCGAGGACGGCCGAGCCGTCGGTCACCACCGCGACGGTGTTGCGCTTGATCGTGAGACGGCGGGCATCGGAGGGGTTCTCGGCGATGGCCAGGCAGATGCGGGCCACCCCGGGGGTGTAGATCATGGACAGGTCGTCCCGGTTGCGGATCGGGACCTTGGGCTGGATCTCGATCTTGCCGCCCAGGTGCATCAGGAAGGTGCGATCGGAGACCTTCCCGATGGTCACCCCGTCGATTGCGGCCAGGGCGGAGGTGATCTGCTCGGCGTGGGCCGTGTCGCTCGCCGCGCAGGTCACGTCGATGGTGAGCCGCTCGCGGCCCGAGGCCGTCACGTCCAGGGCCGTGACCACGCCACCCACCTGTTCGACCGCGGCGGTCAGCTGGCTGACGGCGTTGCCGCTGGCGGGGGCCTCCAGCCGCACGGTGATCGAGTAGGAGATGCTCGGGAGGCTCGCCATGGCGGTGATCGTTGCAGATTGGCGTGAGCCGAGTCACGGCGCCCGCGTGGCGTGGTCAAGTCGGCCGTCGTCTTTACCGATACTCGGGGCAGAGAGGTTTCGTCGCGGCGTCAACGGCAATCTAGGCGGCGGAAGGTGAGTCCCAGATGATGTTCGCGATCTTGATCATGCCGGTGGTCCTGCTCGGCGTGCTCCTCGGCATGGACCGCCTCGAGCGCTGGACCGTCGACGAGCCTGAGGACACCAACACCCCCTCCTGACCTCGAGGTCAGCGCGTCGGCAGCCGCACCACCGTGACGAAGAACTCGTCGATCTGGCGCACCACCTGGATGAACCTCTCGAAGTCCACCGGCTTGGTCACATAGGCGTTCGCGTGCAGCGAGTAGCTGCGCAGCACGTCCTCCTCGGCCTCCGAGGTCGTCAGGATCACGACCGGGATGCTCGCCAGCTCAGGGTCGGACTTGATCGCCTGGAGAACCTCCCTGCCCGTCCATGCGCGGCAGGTTCAGGTCGAGCAGCACGAGGTCGGGCCGCGGCGCATCGGTGTGCTCGCCCTGGCGACGGAGAAAGTCCATCGCCTCGGCGCCGTCGGTGACCACATGCAGCTGGTTGCTGAGCTTGTAGTCCTCGAACGCCTCCTTGGTCATCAAGACGTCACCCGGGTCGTCCTCCACCAACAGCACCTCGATCTGGCGGCCGGGCAGCGACTGCGTCATCTCGGACTCTCCCTCTCTCGTTGACGGGCAGCGTCCAGCGGAACGTCGCCCCCTCGGTCACGGTCGTGTCGAGCCACATGCGGCCCCCGTGGTACTCCACGATCTTCTTGCACATCGCCAGGCCGATGCCGGTGCCACCGTAGACGTCGCGTCCGTGCAGCCGTTGGAAGATCACAAAGATCTTGTCCTCGTACTGCGGCTCGATCCCGATGCCGTTGTCAGCGCAGCAGAACTCCCACACGTCGCCGTCGCGGCGGACCCCGATGTGGATGCGGGGTGTGCTCCCGCCGCTGAACTTGATGCCGTTGCCGATGAGGTTCTGGAACAGCTGCACGAGCAGGGTGTTCTCGCCCTGCACGGTCGGCAGCGGGTCGCTGGTGACCTGTGCACCGGCCTCGGACACCACCACGTCGAGCTGGGTGAGCGCCTGCGCGAGGGCGGCCGACAGGTCGACGTCAACGAAGTCAGACGTCAGCCGCCCCACCCGCGAGAACGCCAGAAGGTCGTTGATGAGCTGCTGCATCCGCTTGGCGCCGTCGACCGCGAACTCGATGTACTGCTCGCCCCGCTCGTCGAGCTGGCCCTTGTAGCGGCGCTCCAGCAGCTGGCAGAAGCTCGCGACCTTGCGCAACGGCTCCTGGAGGTCATGGGAGGCGACGTAGGCGAACTGCTCCAGCTCGGCGTTGGAGCGCCGGAGGTCCTCGGCCTGCTCCTCCACCATCTGCTGCGCCTGCTCGGCGGCGTTCTGCGCCGTCACCGCCCCGGCGTACTCCTCCAGGATGCGCAGGCGCATCCGGTCGATCTGCTCGGCCAGGATCCGGATCTCTTCGGGAGCCTCGCCCATGTCGATCTCGTGGGAGAGGTCCCCGCCTTCGACCAGGTCCACCTCCCGGCCCAAGGTCTCGAGCGGGTCGGTCACCCAACGCCGCAGCGCCAGCCAGGCCAGGGCGGCCGTCAGGATGAGCACCAGGACGCCGAGGCCGATGACGCCGAACAGCACGATGTTGTTGCGCTGGAGCTCGTCGACGCTCTCCACGCGGTGCTGCAGGATCGCGGCGCGGTAGTCATCGACGGCCGCCCGGATGTCGTCGAACTGTTCCTTGCCGTCGAGCAGCGTTGCCTCGTCGATGGTCTGCCCGGCGCGGATGGCGGCGATCCCCGGCTCGACCACGGTCGTGCGCCAGTCGCGCCACGAGCTCCTGCACGGAGACCCGCTGCTTGCGCAGGTCAGGGAAGTCCTGCTCGATGGTGTCCAGCCGCGCGTTGACCTCGTCGGCCCGCTTCAGGCCGTTGACGTAGGGCTCGAGGAAGGACTCGTCCTTGGTGAGGGCGTAGCCCCGGAACCCGGTCTCCTGGTCGACGACGGACTGGTTGAGGTCGCCCGCGATCGAGTAGGCCTGGAACAACCTGTCGGTGACCTGGTTCTGCGCGTCGTAGAGCCGCACGGCGGCGACGATGGCGACCGTCAGTCCGACGGCGATGACCACTGCCAGGGCGACGAAGGCTATGACGAGCCGACGTCGCAACGTCGAACGCTTCACTCCCGGTCGGTCCAGGCGAGGAGGAGGACAGCCACGTCGTCGGTCAGCTCGCCTCCATTGAGCTGCTGCACCTCGCCGAGCAGTGCGTCCACCAACGGGCCCGACCGCAGGCCGCTGGCCAGCAGGCTGCCCAGCAGGCGCTGCATGCCGTCCTCGCCGAGCCGGTGTCCCCCGCCCGCGTCGCGCGCCTCCGGGTTCTCGTAGCCCTCGATCAGGCCGTCGGTGTAGAGCATCAGGCTGCTGCGGTCGTGCAGCGGGATGTCGATGCCCGGCCAGGTGGCACCGTCGACGATGCCGAGTGCGGTGCCGGCCGCCTCGTCGGGGACCGGCGTCGACGCTGCCGTCGAGGATCACCGGCAGCGGGTGCCCGGCCAGCCAGAACCGCGCCGTCTGCCGGGACGGGTCCACCCGGACCATCGACACCGTCGCGAAGACCTCGTCGGAGTCGCGCTCGCTGACCAGCACCGCGTCCATGCTGGACAGGATGGACTCGGGGTCGGCGCCGGCGAGCACGAGCGTGCGCCACGCGATCCGCAGGCAGACGCCGAGCGCCGCCTCGTCGGGGCCATGGCCGGCGACGTCGCCGATCAGGCCGAAGAGGGAGGCGTCCTCGCACTCGACGACGTCGTAGAAGTCGCCACCGAGCAGCGACTGGTGCCGCCCAGGGCGGTAGCGCGCCACGACGTCGACCCCGTGGCTGCTGATCAGCGGCTGCGGCAGCAGGCCACGCTCGAGCCGGGAGTTCTCGGCCGCGCGGGCCTCCGACTCGTAGAGGCGGCGGATCGACTCGTCGGCCCGCTTGCGCTCCACGGCGTAGCGGATCGCGCGGGTCAGCAGCTGACCGTCGATGGTGCCCTTGACGAGGTAGTCCTGGGCACCCGCGGCCACGGCCTCGGTGCCGCGGTGCTCGTCCGACAGGCCGGTGAGCACGAGCACCGCGATCGTCGGTGCAGCCTCCAGCACGGTGCCCAGCGCCTGCATGCCCTGCGCGTCCGGCAGCCCGAGGTCGAGCAGCACGCACTGGAACTCGCCCGGCAGCTCCGCCCCTGCCTCCGCAAGCGTCCGGACCCGATGCAGCTCGATGTCCGCCCCGGCGTCGAGCAGCAGCTCGCGCACCAGGAAGGCGTCGCCCTCGTCGTCCTCGACGAGAAGCACCCGGGTCGGGCTCGCGACCACGCCGGCCGCCGGCCCGGCGCGTCGAACTGAGCGGGTGTCTGTCACGTGCGAGGAGCTCCAGTCGGGCGGGGAACCGGTCCCCCATCAGAGCGGGAACCTCAGCGCGCGGACATTCTCGCAGACCCCCTCCGGGCGCCCCGCCGGGAGCGGATCAGAACTCACCCGGCACCACTTCGCCCAGCCAGTCCTCGGCGGCCATCTCCCAAGCCGAGTCGGACGACTCCCCGACCTCGAACCACACGACCTTGCCGCCGCCCGGCTCCGGCCGGACGCCCCACCGGACGGCCAGGCTCTCGAGCAGCCGCAGGCCGCGACCGGTCGCCGCGGTCGGCGAGAAGGCGTGCACCCGCGGCGGCAGCTGCGAGCCGTCGCGGACCTCGATGCGTACGACGTCCGCGCTGACCTCGACACGGAGCGTCATCGGCGCCATCGCGTGCAGGATCGCGTTGGTCACGATCTCGGTGACGAGCAGGCTGGCGGTGTCGAGATCGGCGACCGTGTCGCTGTCGATCATCAGGTCACGGACGAACCGGCGAGCCGCCGGGACACTCTCCGTGGTCGGCGACAGCTCGAGCACGGTCACGCTCGCAGGCTAGCGCCAGAGGTCGGGTTTGCCCCGGATCAGGGACGGTCGCGGCGTTCGCGTCGCTCCGCCCGCCGCAGCCGCTCCTCCTCGTCGAGCTTGGCCGCCACCTCCGGAGTCGGCGCGGAGCCGCCCAGCCGTGCGGGCAGCCACCACCGGTCGTCCTCGCCACTCGGCTGGTCGGGGTAGGTGCGCTGCGCCTCGTGCAGCAGCGCCTCCATCCGGCGCCGGACCTCCGTCGTCGCCGCCTCGGCGTCCGCACCGCGCGGCGCCTCCACGGGCTCCCCCACCGAGATCGTGATCGCCACCTTCGTGCGTCCGAGGCGCTTGGGGTGGTCCTTGGTCCAGATCCGCTGCGACCCCCACAGCACGGTGGGGAGCAGCGGCACCTTCGCCGCCGACGCCATCCGGGTGGCACCGGCCTTGAACTCCTTCAGCTCGAACGACCGGCTGATGGTGGCCTCGGGGAAGACGCCGACGATCTCGCCGTCGCGCAGCGCCGCAACCGCGGCCCGGAACGAGTTCGCACCGGACTCGCGGTCGACCGGGATGTGCCGCATGCCCCGCATCAGCGGGCCGGAGATCCGGTGGTCGAAGACCTCCTGCTTGGCCATGAACCGGATCATGCGGCCGGCCGGACGGGCGGCCAGACCGGCGTAGGCGAAGTCGAGGTAGCTGATGTGGTTGATGACCATCACGGCCCCGCCGGTCCGGGGCACGTGCTCGCTGCCCGTCACGGAGAAGCGCAGCCCCTCGGCCGCGAACAGCACCCGCGCCAAGCCGATGACGGGGCGGTAGACGGGCTCGGCCACGGGCCAGAACCTACCGCTTGGCGGGTCCCTCGCCGGCCCGCGGCTCGTACTCGGCGATGAGCAGGGCCAGGTCATCAGCCAGATCGGAGCCGACGGCGTCCCGCAGCGCTTCGTGGATGCGGTCCAGCACCGTGTCGAGCGGGCCGTGGGCCAGCTCCTCGGTGACCTTCTCCAGCTCGATGAACCGGCCTTGCGGGTCGCGCGCCTCCAGGATGCCGTCGGTGTAGAGCAGCAGCCGGTCGCCGGGCGTCAGCTGGGTCGTGACAGCGGCCGGGTCGGCACCGAGGCCCAGCGGCAGGCTGTCGGCAGCACCGAGGAAACGTCGCTCACCGCCCGCGAAGAGCATGGCCGGGGGGTGTCCGCAGCACACGACACTCGCGAGTCCGTCGCTGTCGATCTCGGCGATCAGTGCCGTCACGAAGTCCTCGTCACCGAGGTAGGGCCGCATCCGGGCGTCCATCTGTCGCGCGAGTGCGCTGATGTCGTCGCGTTCGACCGCGGCAGCTCGGAACTCGCCGAGGACGACCGTCGCGAGGCGCACCGCGTCGAGACCCTTGCCGCGCACGTCGCCGATGATCAGCCGCACCGCGCCCGGGACCGCCACGATCTCGTAGAGGTCACCACCGATGAGTGCCTCGCGCGCGGCACTGACGTACGACGTGCAGAGGTTGAGGTTGCCTGCGCGGCGCGGCACCGGCGGCAGGATGGCGTGCTGCACGACCTCGGCGATCCGGGTGATCTCGGCGAGGCGGCCCTTCTGCCGGCGGAACTCCTCGGCGTTCGCCACCGCGACCGCGGCCCGGCGGGCGAGGTCCTCGGCGAACGCCAGGTCGTCGGGGCCGAAGTGCGCTCCCGGACTCGGCCGAGACCAACGAGATGGCGCCGAACGTCGTCCCGCCCGTGGTCAGCGGGACGATGAGGAAGCTGGTGAGCCCGAGCTCGCGGATGATCCGCAGGTGGTCCTCGTCGCGGGCCGAGGCGACCACCATCTCGTCGGTGATCTCGGGATAGAGCTCCGACTTCCCCGTGCGCAGGACGTTCGCCACGCCGGTCGGGGCATCGAGGTCGACCGGGTAGCGCTCGTTGATCTCCCGGGCGAACGCCACCTTGGCGGGGTCGGTGTGCGTGACGGCCACCGTGCGCAGGACACCCTCGTCCATGACCTGCACCGCGCACCAGTCCGCGAGGCGTGGGACGACGAGCCGGGCGAGGTTGGTCAGCGTCGTGCGGTAGTCCAGGCTGCGGGAGAGCTCGGCGGACGCCTCGGCGAGGAACGCCAGCTTGTCGCCGGCAGTCCTCGCCTCGTGCAGCGCCTGCGCGCGTTCGATCGCCTGCGAGCAGGTCTCGGCCAGCGTGGTGAGGAACTGCAGCTGGGCCGGGTTGTCGACGTCGGTCTCGATCGGGAAGCTCAGCGTGATCACCCCGAGTCGCCGGGCGCCGATCGACAAGGGGATGCACACCAGGGTGCGGTCGGCAGGCGCCTGGCCGGCCAGCAGTGGGTAGCGCCTCTCGAGCTCCTCGACCGACCGGATCACGACGATGCTGTTGGTGCGAACCGCCTCGCTGCCCGGGAGGTCGGCCGAGACGGGGAAGGTCGCCCAGCGCTGCCGGGTCGACTCACTGGCGCCGTGCAGGCGGATCACCCGCAGGGTGTCGTCATCGACGAGCAAGGACATCGATGCCAACGGGGAGCCGAGCGCGTTGGCGGCGTGGCTGACCACGATGTCGGCGATCTCCTCGATGTCGCGCGCACCGGTCAGCTCTGCCGTCACCTGCTGCAGCCGGGCCAGCCGGTCGGCCAGCTCCTCTGCGGCGCTGCGGGCGGCGCGCTGCGCGTCGTACAGCGCACCGCGTTCCAAGGCCTGCGCGGTCTGTGCGGCGAGCGCGGCGACGAACGCCCTCTCGTCGTCGTCGAAGAGCCGCGGAACGTCGAAGCTGAATCGCAGGGCGCCCATCACCCGGTCGGCGGCGATCAGGGGAACCGCGCACATCGAGACGGTGCGCGGCTCCAACCCGACGAGCTCGGGGAAGAGCTCGTCGCGCTCGTGCCGCGACTCCAGCCAGACCGACTGCCGACGGCGCATGGCCCACGCCGCCGGCAGATGGGCGTCGCGTCGCTCGTCGCGGAGACGGTCGATCAGCACGTCGCCGTATCCGACCGACCCGGCCACGTCCAGGTGCCCGTCCCTGTCCGGGACGATGAGGCTGCCACCCGAGGCGCCGAGCGCCGCGACCCCCTCGGAGACCACCACCTTGGCGACGTCGGCGGCAGTCGCGGCACCTGCGAGGGCGGCCGTCACCGACTGGAGCCGAGCGGCCCGGTCCGACACCCGCTGCGCGGTGACGACGACGCCGAGCTCGTTGAGCAGCCGGTGCTCGAGCGTCTCCGGCGGGATGGGAGGTTCACCGTCGATCGCTCGGCGCAGCTGCTCGACGAGGGACTCGACGTACCAGCGGCGGAACAACCGGTGCTGCGGCGGCGTCTCGAGCGTCAGCAGGCGGGCCGCCCGGGCGTAGTTGTCGGCCTCGTCCAGGGCGAGGAGGTACTCATGGCCGGCTTCGGCTGCCTCCGCCGACAGCTCCAGGGTCAGCCGGGTCCGCTCCTCGCCCCGCGCTGCCGCGGACAGGGCCTGGCGCTTGATCGCCTGACGGGCTTCGGAGAAGCGGTTGACGACGGTCTCGATGAGCGCGGACAGATGGGCGGGGACCACCGCCGTGGTGCCGGACACCGCCCCGCCGGTGGCCAGCGTGAACTCGCGGACGAGGTTGTCCACGTGTGCCTTGGCCGCGAGCAGCAGGTCGGTCGGCACGTCGCCCAGGTGCACGGTGTAGCGCTTCTCGCCGGGCAGCTCGTCGGACCAGGCAGCCAGCAGCGCGTCCACGTCCTCGACCCCCGAGGCGTAGTCGTCGTCCCCGCCCATGGCGCTGGAGTGCGTGACCTCGCACCAGACCACCTTGCCGCCTCCCGGCACCCGGTCGACGCCCCAGCGCGGCGCCAGCGCGTCGACGAGCGCCAGCCCGCGGCCGGTCATCGCCTCGCTGCTGACCTGGGCCCGGACGGGCGCGACCGGGCTGCTGTCCTGCACCTCGACGCGCACGCCGTCGAGGATCGGGAGCAGGCGGAGCATGACCGGCGCCCCGGCGTGGAGCAACGCGTTGGTCACGAGCTCGGTGACGGTGAGCTCGACGTCAGGCACCAGGTCGGTCGCGGACGGCGAGATCCGCGGGACGGCCTCGGCCACGAAGGCGCGCGCCCGCGGCACGGCGTCGGGCTCGTCGCCCAGCCGCAGCTGCTCGCTGTCCGCTGACATCTGTCCCCTCATCGGCACGGTAGAACCGGTTCAGCCTGCCACGTCACATGATCTCTGCGCGCCGGATCAGATGGGCATGTCCACGAAAGGTGAGCTGTAGAGGTCGTCGCCCGCGAGCGTGGACTCGGCCTCCGTCACCGGTGCCCGGTCCCGCTCGGCCTCGAGGATGAACCGGAGGAGGCGCACGTCTCCCGCCGTGGCCAGGCCGGTCACCTCCTCGTGGGCGAGCACCCAGGACACCGCCGACCGGATCCGCTCACTGTCGGTGAACGGCTCGTACCAGGTGGCGTAGTCGGAGCGGTCGGGGTCGGGCCAGTTGCGTCGGGCCACCGACTTGATGGTCATCAGCCCGACGTCCTGGCGGGCGACCTCCTCGACCAGGGCGGTGTAGTCGGCGCGGAACCGCTGCTCCCGCCACAGCACCGGGTTCAGCGGCGTCAGCACCGTCGCGAACGGGTGCCGGCGCAGGGCCTCGAGATGGGTCGCTGCCGCGTCCGGCCCGTGGCCGGTGATGCCCACCGCGCCGACCAGCCCCTCGTCCTGCGCGCGTACGGCGGCATGCAGGGCGCCGTCGGGACCGGTGGCCCGGTCGAGCTCGTCCCGGTCGCCGATCGAGTGCAGCTGCAGCAGGTCGACGCGGTCGGTCTGCAGCCGCTCCAGCGACGCGTTGATCTGGGCCCAGGCGGCCTCTCCCCCGCGCTCGCCGGTCTTGGTCGCCAGGAAGATGCGGTCCCTGATCTCGGGCATCCACGGTCCGAGCCGTAGCTCGGCCTCGCCATAGCTGGCCGCGACGTCGACATGGTTGATCCCGCCGTCGAGCGCCTCCTGGATGGAGGCGTCGGCGACGTCCTGGCTGACCTCGCCCAGCGCGGCGGCGCCGTAGATGAGCACGGAGCTCTGGTGGCCGAGCCGGCCGAGTCGACGCCGTTCCACGGTGCCCTCCCTGGCGACGCGTGGGACAAATCGTCCCACGCGCCAGGGCGTGGGCGTCAGCTCGCTCGAGCTCGGCCGCCTTCTCTCGGGTCGCCTCGACGACGGCGGGCTTGACGCCGCGGGTCTCCAGGGTGTCCGCCAGGTTGCTGGCGATGTCGCCCGCGGCCTCGGCGTCCCCTGACGCCTTCACCGTCTCGGCGTACTGCATCACCTGCTGCGTCACGTCGATGTGGCCGAACGTGTCAGCAGCGACGTCGAGGTCGGCGTAGGCGGACCCGAGCTTGTCCAGGGCCTCGGGGACGTCGGCCTTCTGCACCTTGATCTCCTTCTCGCCCGACGCCTTCTCCTCGAGCACCTTCCCGGGCTTGGCGGCCACCGCCCCGAGAGCGGCCTGCGCGTGGACGGCGATCCGCCGGTCGGGGAACCGCTCGGCGGCCTCGGCCAGGGCGTCGTTCGCGCCGTCGAGGACGCGGCTTCCGCCGAAGGCCAGCGTGCGGCCGACGCTGTCGGTGAAGACGTCCGGCGCGATGCGCTCCTCCTCCCGGCTGGCGGGTGGCATGACGCGCAGGGTCAGGGGCGCGGCCAGTACGTCGACCTCGTCCAGGTCGAGGAGGGCGTACACGGCGTACTCGCCCGGTTCGTCGATGACGGAGCCGTAGACGTCGGACGAGACGAACATCGACGCGTAGAGCGACTCACCCGCCATCAGGGCGCGGTCCTCGGGCGCGTAGCACCGTCGCGCGTAGGGCCGGATGGCGCGCGGCTCGCCACCCTTCTTGGTGATGACCAGGGAGATCTGGTCGCCCTCGAGGATGCGCTTGTCCACGATCATCGGCGAGTCGGTCACGTTCTTCAGCTTCAGCTCGATCGTCACCGGCTCCATGAACTCGAAGCGCGGCTCGCGGTGCAGCCGGGCCACCAGCTCGAGCGGCGTCACCGTCGTGGCGCGGGTCTCCTCGAAGGCGTGGTGGTCGAACCACAGCGCGTTGCCCTGCTGCACGAACCGCTCCGGGGCGTGCCGCATGAACAGCAGCTCCTTCTCGCTGAAGCGGAACTCGAAGTTCGAGAAGAACCGCTGCTCCGGCGTCATGCCGGGCGCCGCGGCGACCCGGTAGGGGTAGTTCATGTAGCTGCGGGCCTCGACCTCGTCCAGCCAGGGGAACCCAGCCGGTCCCGAGCGACTTCTGCCACGAGTGGGCCAGGTTGAACGCGTGGCCGATCTCGTGCATGGCGGTCCAGAACAGCATCCGGCGGACCCAGGCCACCGGCGCCGGGTCGCCCGCGGGCGCGTTGGCGACGAAGGACTCGTTGAAGATGGCCGTGCCCTGCCGCTGCGCTGTGCCGATGTCGTCGAACATGATGCCGCCGAGGCTGGGGCCGGTCTCGTGCTGGCGGGCGAAGAGGACCCACAGGGCCCACTGCGGGGTGTTGGCCCACTTCGACCAGTTCACCTGCATCGCGTCGTGCATCTCGACGTCGGACCACCGCGTGTTCGCGCCGGCTGCCGCGATGGGGACGATCGTGTCGCCCGATCGCGTCACCTTGATGCCCATGTGCCCGTAGGCGCTCTCGATGGTGAGCGTCTCGGCGGGCAGGGTGGCCGGCCGGTTCGGATGCGATGCCGTGTTGTAGGAGGTGACGGAGATGGCATCCGAGACGGTGTCGAACTCGAAGTTCGCCTCCCGGAAGTGGCTGTGCGCGAACCCGTAGTGACGGGTCACCGTCGGGGCGAGTCCGCCGGAGAACTTGGCGGTGGCGATCAGCGGCGAGATGGGCAGCGTGGGACTCAGAGCCACCTCGACCTGCGTCTGGGGCAGCAACGAGGAGGTCCCGTCGCGGTAGGAGATCTTGCCCTTGTAGGTGCCGGTCGCCGTGCGCTTCACCCGGGCGATCCACGTGAGGCGCCTGACGAACAGCCCACCCGGGATGACACCGCTGACCGTCATGGTGGGAGCGCGGCCGTCGACGTCGACGCGCAGCTCTTCCGTGCCGTAGCGGTAGCGCGGGAGGACGGGGATCGTCGGCAGGGGTACCGGCGTCGGCAGCGCGCTGCCGGCACCGTTCAGCTCCCCGCCCTCGGTGGACGTCAGGTCCGCGTCCTGCGTCCTCGTCCATCTCCACGCCGGCAGGCGAGAACGGGAACTTCTCGAGGATCGGGATCCGAAGGCGTCGCGTGTAGACGCCGCTGCGCCGGCGAAGGAGCGGGAGCGGCAGGGCGAGCTCTTCGATGCCCAGCAGCTCCTCCCCTGCCGTCGGGGCGTCGGAGTCGGTGCGCATCTGTGGCACGACTCCCTGCTCGGTGGACACCGATAGCTGGTCGGCATCGGTGCCGGTTGTCTTGGACGTCATGGGATCCCCTCCGAGTTGTGCCGGTGTCCGGCGTGGTGGTCAGGCGTAGTACGGGGCCTGGTCCGTCGTGGAGACGGCGACGTCGCCGTCGACGATCGAGACCCGGGCGTACGGCGTGCTGCTGCCGTCGATGTCGATGGCCGCAGACAGGCCGCGGTCGGGGAGCTCGACCTCGAGGCTGCTGGCGTCGGACGCCTCGACCTGCACGGCGGCGGCGAGCCCCGTCTGCATCCGGGTGGTGACGTCAGTGCTGTCGAACGCGGTCGTCCCGTCGACGCGGATCAGCACGTGGTCCTGCGCGAACCCGTCTTCGAGTGACACGGTCACTTGGGTCATCGCGCTCCTCACGCCTGTTACCAGGCGTACTCCTGCGCATCCGGAGCGTCAAGGAAAGATTGCACCGCGCGGCCAGGGTCATAACCACGCGATCCGTGTCGAACAGGGAGCCATCCATTCGGCTCAGACGTCGACGGCCAGACGCACCGTGACCGTGTCGCCCACGTCGATCTGCTCGGCGTTGCGGACCATGTCCTTCAGGGGCACGACGTAGCCCCCGTTCTTCGGGAACAGCGAGGTCGTCCACCGGGTCGACCCGATCCGGGCCTCGACCGGGATCATGCCCCAGCCGTAGGTCACCTCGGCCGACGTCGCCTGCAGCTCGGCGCTCTCGTCCTCGGGCACGGTGACGAAGTGGAAGGGCGACGGACCCCGCCAGAACCACACCTCGCCGCTGAACTCCAGCTCCACCCGGTCAGCCAATCATGGAGGGGCCGAGCGCCACCGCCGCGGCGGCCGTCGTACCGTCGTGGCATGCGAGCAACCCTCATGTACGGCGCCGGCGACGTCCGCGTCGAGAACGTTCCCGACGCCGCCATGAAGGAGCCCAGCGACGCGCTCGTGCGCGTGCTGGCGTCCTGCGTCTGCGGCAGCGACCTGTGGCCCTACGCGTCCATGCCGCCGTCCGAGGACGGCCGCCGGATGGGCCACGAGTTCCTCGGCGTGGTCGAGGACACCGGCTCCGACGTGTCCGGCCTCGGCCGTGGCGACGTCGTCGTGGCGCCGTTCCTGTGGGCCGACAACACGTGCGACTTCTGCACGGAGGGGCTGCACAGCTCGTGCCGGCACGGTGGGGGCTGGGGATCCCCGGACGTGGACGGCGGCCAGGGCGAGGCGGTTCGCGTGCCGCAGGCCATGGGCACGCTGGTCAAGGTTCCCGTGGCCGAGGACTCGGCGCTCCTGCCGTCCCTGCTGACCCTGTCCGACGTGTTCTGCACGGGTCACCACGCAGCGGTCACGGCCGGCGTCAGCCCGCGCACGACCGTGACCGTCATCGGCGACGGTGCCGTCGGCCTGTCGGCCGTGCTGGCCGCGAAGCGGCTCGGCGCCGAGCGCATCCTGCTGATGGGCCGGCACAAGGACCGCACCGACCTCGGCCGCGAGTTCGGCGCCACCGACGTCATCGCCGAACGCGGCGAGGAGGGCGTCGCGAAGGTGCGAGAGCTCACCGGCGACGACGGCACCCATGCCGTGCTCGAGTGCGTCGGCACCCGCGAGGCCATCGAGATGGCCATCGGCGCTGTCCGTGACGGCGGCCGCATCGGGCGGGTCGGCGTCGCACAGTACGACGAGGTGCCGCTGGGCATGGACACGATCATGCGCAACATCACCGTCACCGGTGGCGTTGCCCCCGCCCGCGCCTACATCGAGGAACTTCTGCCCGACGTGCTGGACGGCACCGTCGAGCCCGGCCGCGTCTTCGACCGCACCGTCACCCTCGACGACGTACCTGACGGCTACCGGGCCATGGCCGATCGCGAGGCCCTCAAGGTCCTCATCCGCCCCTGACGGTCCACACCGAGGTGTGGCCCCGGTGTCGATAGGGATCGAGACAGCCAGCGCCCCCGGCCTGTGGGGAGGCCGGGGGCGCTGCTTCAGCTGGTCGATCAGCCCTGGCTGTTGCCCTGGGCGTCCGAGATGTCGACCGAGCCGGTCATCACAGCGCCGTGGTACTCGGGGAACCCGTCCGAGTTGACCGTGCTCCACGTCAGCGCTGCTCCACGATCTATGTGCGAGACCGGGTGGACAGGTGCCGGCCGTCATCGAGATGCACGCGATTTGTCATCGAGTTCGCGGTCATCCGCGACCCGTGCCACGCTGGACAGGTGAGCGAGCCGATTCGGCTGTTCCTTGCTTCGCCTGCGCTCGCGATCCGCCGTGCGCTGGCGCGAGCCTTGGACGCCGAGACCGACATCGAGGTGGTCGGTGAGGCGCGATCGTCGACCCAGGCCTTGGCTCGCGTTCCCGCGGCGCGCCCCCATGTTGTGGTGGCCGGCGCCCACCTGCGCGAACCGGACTCGCCCGAGATGTGCCGGCGGTTGCTGGCCGGGATGCCGGACCTGAACGTCCTCTTCATCGGCGTCAACGCCGCCCCGGAACTCGTGGCGGCCCTCATCAGGGCAGGGGCTGCCGGCGTCGTACCGCACACGATCGACGAGGATGAGCTGGTCGACGCCATCCGAACAGCTGCTGCCGGACGCATGGTGATGTCGAAGGACACGTTGACGGACGTCCTCCGGGCGGAGCGGGCGGCTACGACCACTGATCCGCTGACGAACCTGACATCGCTCGAGCAGAGGTTGTTCGCGTTCGTCGGTGACGGGCTGACCAACGCGGAGATCGCCGAGCGGATGCACCTGTCCCCCGGGACGGTCCGCAACTACGTGTCCCGACTGCTTCGCAAGCTCCACGTAGAACGGCGGGCTCAGGTGGTCGCACTGGCTGCGCGCCGCGACGTTGAGCGGGCGTCTCCGTCGGTGGATCGGGCGCTCCCCTGACGCTTCGTACGGCTATCGGGCGAAGGTCACTGTTCTGGGACCAAGGTCACGACGACGTTGCTCGCGTAGTGGCCGGTTGCTCGGTCGTAGTCCTCGCAGGTCACCAGCACGAGCTTCGGGCGTCCGGTCTGGGCGAACAGGGCCGGGGCACGCCGGGCGAGCTCGTTCTTGGAGATCACCTTGACGGACGTGACCTTGTAGGAGAGGCCGTTCAGACGGGCACGCGCACCTACGGGGGTGTCTTCGAGGTTGTCGAACGTTCCGCCGCCGTCGTGCACCGTGTGACCGGTCAGCAACGTGGTGCCGTGCCGGGAGCCTGCGCGCTTGCCCCACCAGCCGAGGACGCGGGGGTCGTCCGGCGGCGTCAGGGCTGAGTCGGTCAGCTCGATCGGCACGACCGGCGCACTCGATGTCGCCGACGCGAAACCGCGTGGGGACTCTCGGCGAGACTGCTTGCGGAGTCTCCGTCTCATGGGGCCCGGCGACCGGCTCGCCATCGGCGACCGAGCACCGGACCCCAGCGGCTCCTGGCGCGCCGTCCCGTCCGCACAGCCCGCCAGGGCCACGAGGACGGTCAGGCACAGCAGGAGCCGCTTCAGCTCAGAGCCCCGCGTCGATGGCGAGGGGCACGGCTCGCGCGGCGTCGACTGCTTCGCCGCTGACGCCCCGACCTTCACGCCCTTCACGGCCGTGTCGGTCGGCTGTGTCGGCACCGTCGGCTCGTCGGTCGGCACGGTCGGCTGCGTCGGTCGGCACCGTCGGCTCGTCGGTCGGCACGGTCGGCTCGTCGGTCGGCTGGCCCGCTGTGTTGGTGCGCTGGTAGACCGACCAGTAGTACTCGGTGTGGCTCGGGGTGGTGACCAGGCGCTGGTAGCTGAACTCCTGGTGGGTCACTGCCGGGTGGTGCTCGACGTGGGTCTTCTCCGGGTGCTCGACCGTGTTGGTCTTGGCCGCCACCCACTGGAGGTAGAACCAGTCGCCGTTGCCGCTGCCGCCGTTGCTGCGGAAGTACGCGCCCTCGACGCCGACACCGTGGGGGTCGCTCTTGGTGTTCGGCTGCCAGTCGTCCGACGGGAACGCGGGCGGCTCGTCGCCCTCGTGCGGACCGCCGGTCCACGAGTAGCGCTGCCAGTGCGACTCCTCGTCAACGACGGTCTCGGTCCACGCCTCCGTCGTCCACGACGGTCTCGTCGAACGCCGCTTCGTCCTGGACCGACTTCTCGCCGTCCGCGCCGGGCAAACGCACCCAGCCTTCCCCCTCGGGCGCCTCGCGCACCCAGCCGGACAACTCGGTCGGACTCGGCCGCCGGAGCCGCTTCTGGTAGAGCTCGCCGATCTGGGTGACGTTGGCGAGGTTGTCCTCGCCGTCCTGACCGTCCGGGTCGGCGGGCGGGTTCGGGTCCGTCTGCGGGTCGGTGAAGCTGGACCACGCCCACGCGCCGAACTCGGCGTCCGTGCCGTCCGTCGCCTGTGCCGCTGGCAGCCCAGCAGCAAGGCACGCCAGGACCGTGGCTGTAACCCCGATCGGCGCGATGACGCCCTTCATTCTGAAACGGTGTACTGGGCGGCCGATGGTCATTCTGTGTTGTCTCCTGAGGTAGTGGTCTTGCGCAGGGCGAATCCGTCCCCCGGCAGTGACTCCACGATCTACGGGCGGGGACCGCGGAGGAGATAACAGACGTCATCGAGGAGCACGCGATGTGTCATCAGTTCGCGGGACGAAGGTCCCTGAGAGGAGGAGGAGCGTGTAAGGGGCAGCACACGAGGCTCTGGCCGGCCTGCGCCTCCTGCCTTCCCGTCCGGGGAGCAAGGGCTGCCGGGGCGCGGACGAACACGAACGCCAGGGAGCTCCCGATGACCAGCAGTCCGGCGCACACCCACATGGCGGTGCGGTACGCCGGGGCGAGGGCGCTCGGGTCGCTGTAAGCCTGACCGCCAAGGCCGACGATCACCGGAAGGGCGGCAACGGCGAGGAGGCCAGCCGCCCGCGCCACGGCGTTGTTGATGCCGCTGGCCACCCCGACATGCCGGTCAGGAGCGGCGGCCAACACCGTGGCGGTCAACGGCGCGACGGTCACTGCGAGCCCCAGCCCGAACAGAAGCACCGGCACGAGCACGTCGTCCCGGTAGGTCGCGTCGGCACCGACGCGAGTCAGTCGCCGCGACACCGGCCGCGCACAACAACGGGCCGAGGTCATGGGGATCCGCGGCCCCACCTTCTGACCCCAGGCCCCCGCTCTCGAGGAGAGCAGAAGCAGCAGCAATGTCATCGGGAGCAGCGACAACCCGGCCTGCACCGGGCTGAAGCCGACGACGACTTGGAGGTTGAGCACGAGCCAGAAGAAGACCCCGCCCAGGGCCGCGTACACGGCAAAGGTCACCGCATTGGTTGCGGAGAAGACCCGTGAGCGGAACAGGCTGAGCGGCATCAGGGGTGCGGGCGCCCGCCGTTCGCGAAGCAGGAACGCAGCCAGCAGCGCGACACCGGCCGCCAGTGGGATCCAGACGACCGGCGCGGTCAGCATGTTGCCGGCCCACGCAGTGAGACCAAAGGTGAGTCCGCCCAGCCCCATCGTGCAGAGGCCGACACCCAACAGGTCCAGGTGCTCGGGCGCGTCAGGGTCGCGCGATTCGGGGACGTGACGGGCCGCGACGAGCACGAAGCGGCGACCGGGGCGTTGATGAGGAAGATCAACCGCCAGGACCCAGCCCCCACCAGCCAGCCGCCCAGAAGGGGTGCGCTGGCAGCGGCCACCCCGCCGAGACCCGACCAGGCGCCGATGGCTCGCGCTCGGTCCTCCTGGCGGAAGCTCGCCTGGATGATCGCCAGGCTGCCCGGGGTGAGCAAGGCGCCCCCGACGCCTTGCAGCGCCCGGGCTGCGACCAGCAGCCCGGTGCGTCGGGGCGGCGGCGCACAGCAGCGAGGCCACGGTGAACCAGACGACGCCGACGATGAAAACCCGGCGGCGGCCGTACCTGTCACCGAGCGATCCCCCGAGAAGGATCAGCGAAGCCAAGGTCAAGGTGTACGCGTTCACCACCCACGTCAGACCACCGATGCCCGCCCCCAGGTCGCGGCCGATCGTCGGCAGGGCGACGTTCACCACCATGCCGTCGATCATCGCCAGGCCTGACCCGAGAACGGTCGCGGCGAGAACCCACCGGCCACGGCGCTCGCGGTAGCCCACCAGGAGAGGAGCGGGCTGGCTCGCGTCCGGGACGGGTCGGAGCGGTGCCACTCGTTGGTCTCCTTCCCACTCATTCCTCTCTAGCAGCAGAGCGGTTGATCGGGTGGAAGACACGGCCTGCTTGGCGCCGCCCTGTGGTCGAGATACGTCGATGAGTGGGTCGCGTCGCAGTAGCTGTAGAAACATCACATGAGCGCTGCGCCCGTGGTCCTGGCTGACCGGCTCCGCGGCTGGCGGCACGACCTGCACCAGATCCCCGAGACCGGCCTCGCCGAGCACCGCACGAGCGACTACCTGGCCGCCGAGCTGTCGGCGATGGGCCTGGAGGTCACGCGTGGCATCGGCGGCACCGGCCTGGTCGCCACGGTCCCGAGCAGCGCGTCGCGTGGCGACGGCCGGGCGATCGGGCTGCGCGCCGACATGGACGGGCTGCCGCTGCCCGAGCGCACCGCGCTGCCGTACCGGTCGCGGCACGACGGGACGATGCACGCCTGCGGCCACGACGGGCACATGGCCATGGTGCTCGGCGCCGGCCACGTCCTGGCCGGCGAGGGCGGCTTCGACGGCGCGGTGCAGCTGGTCTTCCAGCCGGCCGAGGAGCACGGGCTGGGCGCGAAGGCGATGATCGCCGACGGTCTCTTCGACCGGTTCCCCGTCGATGGCGATGTTCGGGCTGCACAACATGCCGGGCCTGGCCGCCGGGCGGATCAGCACCCGGGTGGGCAGCCTGATGTCCAGCGAGGACAACTTCGAGATCCGCATCGCGGGTCGCGGCGGTCACGCCTCCCAGCCCCAGATGGTCGTCGACCCGATGGTGGTCGCCGCCCAGATCGTGCTCGGCGCTGCAGACCATCGTCGCCCGCAACGTGCACCCGGCCGATACCGCGGTGGTCTCCTGCACCGAGATCGTCACCGACGGCGCCCGCAACGCGATCCCGTCCGAGGTCGTCATCCGAGGCGATATGCGCAGCTTCACGAGCGAGTCCAAGCGCTTGTCGAGCGTCGGATGCGCGAGCTGTGCGACGGCATCTGCGCCGCCCACGGCGCTACCTGCACTGTCTCCTACACCCACGAGTTCGAGCCGACCGTCAACGACGCCGGGGCCACCGCGCTCGCGCTGGCTGCCGCCCGGCTGACGGTCCCCGAGGACCACGTCGACCCGGACTGCCCGCCGTTCATGGCCAGCGAGGACTTCGGCGCCTTCGGACGCGTCGTCCCCTCGTGCTTCGCCCTGCTCGGCAACGGTGTCGAGGTCGGCGCCGGCGGGACCCCGCTGCACAGTCACGACTACGACTTCAACGACGAGATCCTCGAGACCGGCGTCGCCTACTACGTCAACCTCGCCCGCACCGCTCTTCCCACCGGGGCGGCGCCATGAGCACGCAGCACACGGCCCGGCCCGTGGCTGCCCAACCCGGCCCGCGACCGCTCGTGGACCTGCTCGCCGGTCTCGCGCGACGTCATGGACTTCCATCGCGGGCTGGCCGGGTACGCCCCGACGAGGCTGGTCGACCTCCCGGCCCTCGCTGCAGAGCTCGGCGTCGGCCGGGTGCTCGTCAAGGACGAGTCGCACCGGCTCGGGCTGCCGGCGTTCAAGAGTCTCGGCGCGTCGTGGGCGATCCACCGTGCCCTGCGCGCTCGGCGGCGACGCGGAGGGGCCGAGCGGGAGTCCGGTGACCCTGGTGGCGGCGACCGACGGCAACCACGGCCGCGCGGTGGCCCGGTTCTCGCGCCTGCTCGGTCATCGCGCCCGGATCTTCGTCCCGGACGGCGTGCACCCCGCGGCGGTCCAGGCGATCCGCGACGAGGGCGCCGACGTCACGACGGTGCCGGCCGACTACGACGAGGCCGTCCGGACCGCCGCCCGCTACGCCGCCGACAGCGGCGGTGTCCTGGTCCAGGACACCGCCTGGGACGGCTACGAAGAGATGCCCGGTTGGATCGTGGACGGCTACTCCACGCTCTTCCGTGAGCTCGACGACCAGCTCGCCGATCTCGGGATCGAGCAGCCCGACATGGTGGTCGTGCCGACCGGGGTCGGATCCCTGCTGCAAGCCTGCCTCACTCACTACCGTTCGCCGGCCACCGGTGCAGACACAGCTGTGGTCTCCGTCGAACCCGTCAAAGCCGCATGCGTCCAGGCCAGCATCGCCGCCGGACACCCGGTCAGCGTCGCCACAGGTCACACGATCATGGC
>CAVWQZ010000005.1:0-347933 GCA_963757295.1 uncultured Actinomycetota bacterium
GAGCGTGCTCCACTCGAGGACGACGTTGATCGCCACGCTCGCGCCGACAGCCGTCTTGCCCTCGGCGTCGGCCTTGGCCTCGGTCTTCGAGACGTCCACGGTGTGCGTGGCGCGGATCGTGGCGCTTCCGAGCAGCATCGTGTCGCCGGACTGGTGTGCGTGCCCAGGCGGGCCGTCACGGTGTCGCCCTTGACGACCACGAGCGCGACTGCCGGCGTGACGGCCGTGTCCCCGCCCTTGGCGCCGCCGGTGACGGTCGTCTCGATGGTCCGCGTCCCCTCCGCGACGATCGAGAGGGTGTTGCCGCCGGAGAGCGCCGCGCCGTCCTCGATCTCCGCGCGGGTCACCGAGGCGAGCAGGATGTTCAGGGCGATGGAGACGCCGACGCCGGTCTCGCCCGCCTCGGCGGTGGCCGTTCCCGTGGCGGTGTCGGACTCCGTGTTGGTGGCCCGGAGGGTGATGTTGCCCGTTCCGGCGTTGACGGTCGCCCCGCCGGAGACGGTCGCCTCGGTGTGGTTGCCGTTGACGATGTTGAGGCCGAGCGCGCCGGCGATGCCGGTCTTGTCGGAGCCAGCGCCGGACTTGGCGATCGCCTTGATGGTGTGGGTCGTGTCTCCGGGGACGTCGGTCATGACCGACTCGACCGTCAGGCCGTTCACCGAGAGCGTGGTGTTGCCGGTCGAGGCGACGTTCGTGATCTCGACGTAGTTGAGGACGATCGCGACGCCGACACCGGTCGACGTGGCCTCAACGGTCGTACCGTCCGCCGTACCCTCGGCATCGCTGTTCGCGGAGGAGCGGATCGTCAGCGCGCCGCCGGCCTGGACGGTGATGCCGTTGGCGAGCAGCGCGCGGGACTTGGTCAGCACGATGTTCAGCGACAGCGCGCCGGCGACCGCGACGCCGTCATCGCTGTCCTCGGAGTCGGAGGTCGTCGCCTTGGGCGACTCGGTCTGGCCCGTGCTCTGACCGGTGTTCTCCGTGGAGACGTCGTCCAGCAGGCCGAGCTGGTTGTCGGTCTTGTCGTTGACGTTCTCGCCGCTGTCGTCGTCCTCGGTGTTCGGCGCGCCGCTGACACTCGCCTTGGCGTCGGCCTTGTTGGCCGACGAGCCGAGCGCCTGCACGGTGACGGATCCACCAGCGATGAGGGAACGCTCCACCAGCGCCTCGACGGTGTCGACCGCAATCGTCACGGCGATCGAGATGCCCACGGCGGTCGAGGCCGAGCTGGTGTCGCCGATGGAGTTGGTGGTCGCGCCGGCCAGCTGCTCGGCGGAGACGTTCATCGCGCCGGTGATCTGGGTCGTCGGTCCGCTGCTGAGCGTCGCCGAGCCGGGCCCGGGTGGTGAGGTTGGCGAAGTCGACGGCGACGACCGGCGTGATGGCCGTCCCGCTCGTTGCCGCAGCGCCGTTCCGCGCCTCGGTGACCACGAGGTGTCCGCCGGTCGCGGCGATGGTCAGGTCGTGCGCCCCGGTGATCGTCGCACCGTCGTCGACGAGCGCCAGCGTGTCCTCGATGACCACCGCGACGGCGATCGAGAGACCCAGCCCGAAGTCCTCGGCCGTGGCGCCGGTCGCCGACAGCGCCTTGGTGGTGGAGGTTCCGGTTGCGGCTGCGACGACGCGCACATCGCCCGTGCCACCCGCCACCACGGTCGAGTGGACGCCGGAGGCCAGGCGGGCCTCGGTGCGCGACAGCACGACGTTGACGGCGATCGACCCGGCAACGGAGTTCTTGCCGTCGCCGGCGCCGGATGTCGCCTCGGCGCCGAAGACCTGAGTGGTGTCGGCGCCCACCGCGGTCGCGGTGGCTTCGACGGTGATGCTGGTGCCCCGGATCGTGGCGCCGCTTCCGACGATCGCCTCGTTGGTGACGAAGGCCAGGTTGACGGCGACGCCCGCACCGACCGAGGTCTCGGTGTCTCGGTTGCTGTGTCCGCCGTGCTGCCGTCGCCCTTGGCGGTGGCATCGGTGTTGCCGGTCGACTTGACGGTGAGAGCGCCACCGCTGCTGGTGACGGTCAGCCCACGGCGATGCGAGCGGTCTGACGGCTGACCGAGATGGTGACGCCAACGGCGGCAGCGACCGCCAGCTTCTCGTTGTCGCCGTCGGAGTCGGCGTCCGAGCTCTGGGCGCTCGGGGTGGCCGGTGCGCCGTTGACCCGGTCGCCGGTGCCCGCGCCGAGGGAGTCCGACTGGTCGGCGGCGAGGCCACGCTGGTCGGCGACGTCCTCGTCGACGGTCCGCTCGGACCCGTCGGGGTCGGTGCGCGACTCGTCTTCCTCGTCCGCGCCGCCACCGGCAGATGCCTTCGCGTCGGCGACCGCGCTCGATGAGCCCAGCGCCTGGATCGTGATGGCGCCAGTGGCCGATGACCGAGCGGTCGAGGAGGGCCTCAACGGTGTGCAGGGAGATCGTGAGCGCGATCGAGACGCCAACAGCGGTCCCGTCGGCGCTGGCGTCGCCCTTCGCCGTCGTGCTGACGCTCGTGCCCTGCTCAGCCTCGATCGTGAGGCCGCCCGTCAGGACGGTGGTGCCGGACAGCGTGCCGAGATAGGCCCGAGACGTCACCTCGGCGAAGCTGATGGCGATAACCGGCGTGACAGCGGTGCCTTCGGTGGCGGCCGCGCCGTTCTCGGCCTCCGTTGTGAGGGCGTGGCCACCGTGTGCCGTGATGGACAGGTTGTGCGCTCCGAAGATCGCCGCCGAGTCCGGAACGGATGCCTCGGTGGTGTCGATGACGATCGACAGGCCGATCGACAGGCCCAGCCCGAACGCCTCACCCGAGGCGCCCGCCGCGGTGCCCGGCAGCGCCTTCACCGTGGACACCGACTTCGACCCGGCCGCCAGGGTGAGGTCCCCGGTCCCGCCGGCGAAGGTGAGCACCGAGGAGTCCCCGACCGAGGCGGTCGCCGAGATCAGCACCAGGTTGAACGCCAGCGAACCGGCCACCGAGTTCTTCCCGCCACCAGCACCGGAGGTCGCCTCCGCGCCGAACACGTGCGCGTCATCCGCGGCCGTGGCCGGGTCACCGTCGGCGTCGCGCACATTCGTGCCCGCCTCCACCGACAACGACTTGCCGAACAGCTGCGCACCCGCGCCCAGACCCGCCTTGGTGGTGGCGAACGCCAAGTTCAAGCCCACCGCCGCGCCCACCGTGTCACCGGTCGAGGCACCCGTGGTCACCGCCTGACCGTCCGCCGACGCCGCCGAGTCCGAGTTCCCCCGCGCCCGCAACGTCACCACACCCACACCCGCGGACGAGGACCCGACCACGATCCCGGCCGGCAACGACGCATCCTGGTCCGAGACCGCCACCGTCACCGCGATCGCCGCCGCCACCTGCAACGGCGTCGAGTCACCCGAGGAGTCCTGCTCCGAGGACTCCGCCGCCGGCGAGTCCGGCGCCGAGTCGACCCGGGACTGGGTGCCCGAACCCAACGCCGCGGACTGGCCCGAGGCCAGGCCACGCTGGTCGGCGACATCCTCATCCGCGGTGCGCCCGGACCCGTCCGCGTCGGTGCGCGACTCGTCGTCCTCCGCCGCCGCGCCCGCCGCCGAGGCCACCGCCGTCGAGGAGGCAGCCGACGCGCCGATCGCCTCGAAGAGCACATCCCCGCCCGCGAGCAGGTTGCGCGCCGAGGTGGCCCGGGTGGTGTGGATCGCGACCGTGACCGCCACCGAGAACCCGACCGCCGCGTCCACCGCCGAGGACGAACCCCGCGCCGACGCGGTCACCGACGCCACCTGCGAGGCCCGCGCCTCGATCTTCCCGCCCGCCGCCAGCGCGCCGCCCGAACCGCCCGACCCGATCAACGCCTGCGAGGTCACCAGCGACACCGACACCGCGATCACCGGAGTCACCGCGTCCGAACCCGCCGCCGTGGTCGCCGCCCCGTTCGCCGCCTCGGTGGTCATCGCATGCCCACCCGCCGCGGTGAGCACCACATCGTGGGCACCGGAGGTGGCGACCCCGTCACCCAGGCGGGCCAACGTGTCATCCACCACGATCGACAGGCGCGATCGACAGGCCCAGCCCGAACGCCTCACCCGAGGCGCCCGCCTCGGTGCCCGGCAGCGCCTTCACCGTGGACACCGACTTCGACCCGGCCGTGAGGGTGAGGTCCCCGGTCCCGCCGGCGAAGGTGAGCACCGAGGAGTCCCCGACCGAGGCGGTCGCCGAGATCAGCACCAGGTTGAAC
The DNA here is from genome assembly GCA_963757295.1 of uncultured Actinomycetota bacterium. Taxonomy (GTDB): domain Bacteria; phylum Actinomycetota; class Actinomycetes; order JACCUZ01; family JACCUZ01; genus JBDUAP01. The sequence continues at coordinate 4,202 of CAVWQZ010000005.1, forward strand.
GCCAGCGAACCGGCCACCGAGTTCTTCCCGCCACCAGCACCGGAGGTCGCCTCCGCGCCGAACACGTGCGCGTCATCCGCCGCCGTGGCCGGGTCACCGTCGGCGTCGCGCACATTCGTGCCCGCCTCCACCGACAGCGACTTGCCGAACAGCTGCGAGGCCGCGCCCAGACCCGCCTTGGTGGTGGCGAACGCCAAGTTCAAGCCCACCGCCGCGCCCACCGTGTCACCGGTCGAGGCACCCGTGGTCACCGCCTGACCCGATCCGCCGACGCCGCCGAGTCCGAGTTCCCCCGCGCCCGCAACGTCACCACACCCACACCCGCGGACGACGACCCGACCACGATCCCCGCCGGCAACGACGCATCCTGGTCCGAGACCGCCACCGTCACCGCGATCGCCGCCGCCACCTGCAACGGCGTCGAGTCACCCGAGGAGTCCTGCTCCGAAGACTCCGCCGCCGGCGAGTCCGGCGCCGAGTCGACCCGGGACTGGGTGCCCGAACCCAACGCCGCGGACTGGCCCGAGGCCAGGCCCACGCTGGTCGGCGACATCCTCATCCGCGGTGCGCCCGGACCCGTCCGCGTCGGTGCGCGACTCGTCGTCCTCCGCCGCCGCGCCCGCCGCCGAGGCCACCGCCGTCGAGGACGCAGCCGACGCGCCGATCGCCTCGAAGAGCACATCCCCGCCCGCGAGCAGGTTGCGCGCCGAGGTGGCCCGGGTGGTGTGGATCGCGACCGTGACCGCCACCGAGAACCCGACCGCCGCGTCCACCGCCGAGGACGAACCCCGCGCCGACGCGGTCACCGACGCCACCTGCGACGCCCGCGCCTCGATCTTCCCGCCCGCCGCCAGCGCCCCGCCCGAACCGCCCGACCCGATCAACGCCTGCGAGGTCACCAGCGACACCGACACCGCGATCACCGGAGTCACCGCGTCCGAACCCGCCGCCGTGGTCGCCGCCCCGTTCGCCGCCTCGGTGGTCATCGCATGCCCACCCGCCGCGGTGAGCACCACATCGTGGGCACCGCGAGGTGGCCACCCCGTCACCCAGGCGGGCCAGCGTGTCATCCACCACGATCGACAGGCGCGATCGACAGGCCCAGCCCGAACGCCTCACCGGAGGCGCCGGCCTCGGTGCCCGGCAGCGCCTTCACCGTGGACACCGACTTCGACCCGGCCGTGAGGGTGAGGTCCCCGGTCCCGCCGGCGAAGGTGAGCACCGAGGAGTCCCCGACCGAGGCGGTCGCCGAGATCAGCACCAGGTTGAACGCCAGCGAACCGGCCACCGAGTTCTTCCCGCCACCAGCACCGGAGGTCGGCCTCCGCGCCGAACACGTGCGCGTCATCCGCCGCCGTGGCCGGGTCACCGTCGGCGTCGCGCACATTCGTGCCCGCCTCCACCGACAGCGACTTGCCGAACAGCTGCGAGGACGCGCCCAGACCCGCCTTGGTGGTGGCGAACGCCAAGTTCAGGCCCACCGCCGCGCCCACCGTGTCACCGGTCGAGGCACCCGTGGTCACCGCCTGACCCTCCGCCGACGCCGCCGAGTCCGAGTTCCCCCGCGCCCGCAACGTCACCACACCCACACCCGCGGACGAGGACCCGACCACGATCCCGGCCGGCAACGACGCATCCTGATCGGAGACCGCCACCGTCACCGCGATCGCCGCCGCCACCTGCAACGGCGTCGAGTCACCCGAGGAGTCCTGCTCCGAAGACTCCGCCGCCGGCGAGTCCGGCGCCGAGTCGACCCGGGACTGGGTGCCCGAACCCAACGCCGCGGACTGGCCCGAGGCCAGGCCCACGCTGGTCGGCGACATCCTCATCCGCGGTCCGCCCGGACCCGTCCGCGTCGGTGCGCGACTCGTCGTCCTCCGCCGCCGCGCCCGCCGCCGAGGCCACCGCCGTCGAGGACGCCGCCGACGCGCCGATCGCCTCGAAGAGCACATCCCCGCCCGCGAGCAGGTTGCGCGCCGAGGTGGCCCGGGTGGTGTGGATCGCGACCGTGACCGCCACCGAGAACCCGACCGCCGCGTCCACCGCCGAGGACGAACCCCGCGCCGACGCGGTCACCGACGCCACCTGCGAGGCCCGCGCCTCGATCTTCCCGCCCGCCGCCAGCGCCCCGCCGAACCGCCCGACCCGATCAACGCCTGCGAAGTCACCAGCGACACCGACACCGCGATCACCGGAGTCACCGCGTCCGAACCCGCCGCCGTGGTCGCCGCCCCGTTCGCCGCCTCGGTGGTCATCACATGCCCACCCGCCGCGGTGAGCACCACATCGTGGGCACCCGAGGTCGCCACCCCGTCACCCAGGCGGGCCAGCGTGTCATCCACCACGATCGACAGGCCGATCGACAGGCCCAGCCCGAACGCCTCACCGGAGGCGCCGGCCTCGGTGCCCGGCAGCGCCTTCACCGTGGACACCGACTTCGACCCGGCCGTGACGGTGAGGTCCCCGGTGCCGCCGGCGAAGGTCAGCACCGAGGAGTCCCCGACCGACGCGGTCGCCGAGATCAGCACCAGGTTGAACGCCAGCGAACCGGCCACCGAGTTCTTCCCGCCACCAGCACCGGAGGTGGCCTCCGCGCCGAACACGTGCGCGTCATCCGCCGCGGTGGCCGGGTCACCGTCGGCGTCGCGCACATTCGTGCCCGCCTCCACCAACAGCGACTTGCCGAACAGCTGCGAGGACCCGCCCAGACCCGCCTTGGTGGTGGCGAACGCCAAGTTCAGGCCCACCGCCGCGCCCACCGTGTCACCGGTGGAGGCACCCGTGGTCACCGCCTGACCCGACGCCGACGCCGCCGAGTCCGAGTTCCCCCGCGCCCGCAACGTCACCACACCCACACCCGCGGACGACGACCCGACCACGATCCCCGCCGGCAACGACGCATCCTGATCGGAGACCGCCACCGTCACCGCGATCGCCGCCGCCACCTGCAACGGCGTCGAGTCACCCGAGGAGTCCTGCTCCGAAGACTCCGCCGCCGGGTCCTCGGGCAGGCCGGTGGAACCTGACGTGCCGTTTGCAGCTGCAACACCGTTGGCGTGCGAACGCTCGCCGGCGATCTGCCCGTCGACCCCGTCGGCGGGGGCGTCCGGCTCGTCCTCACCCGGCGCACCTACAGCCGAAGCCGTCGCCGTCGAGGACGCCGCCGACGCCCCGATCGCCTCGAACATCACATCCCCACCCGCGAGCAGGTCACGCAGGCTGGTCGCGAGGGTGCGGTGCTCGGCGTAGGTCAGGGCGATCGCGACGCCGACGGCCGCGTCGGCTGCCTCCGCGCTGCCCTTCGCTGAGGTGACGGCGGACGCCGTCAGCTCGGCCTTGACGTTGATCGCGCCGGTGACGCTCAGCGACCCGCCCGGGAGGGCACCGATCGTGGCGGAGCTGGAGATCAGCGAGATGGCGACCGCGACGACGGGGGTGACGGCGTCCCCGGTCGGCGAGCTGGACTTTGCGCCGTTCTCGGCGGCGGTCGTCATCGCGTGCTCGGCCTTGGCGCGCAGCGTCAGGTCAGTGGCGCCCGTGAGAACGGACGGTCCCTGGAGCGCAGCTTCGGCCGTGTCGTTGACGATGTTGAGAGCGACGGACGCGCCGATCCCGAGCGAGGCGGAAGCCCCAGAAGGCTTCGGGAGCGCGGAGGCCGTCGACGTGGACGTGGAGATCGCGGAGAGCGTTACGGCACCGTTGTTCGCGTTCACCGTTGGTGGACCGTGCGCCGCCTCGTAGCGAAGCAGTGCGAGGGTCTTCAGGTCGACGAGGTTGAGGGCGAAGGCGCCGGCGACACCGACGTCACCGCCGCCGGCACCGGAGGCAGCCGCAGCCTTGAACGTGTTGCTGCCGTCCGCGCCCGCCCCGGCGAGCCCGCCGGTCTGCGCCGAGAGGGCGAGGCCGAGGGACAGGATGATGCCGAGCGCGCCAACACTGGCCTCGGTGCGCACGAAGGCCAGGTTGATGGCAACACCGGCACCGATCACGTCAGCGTCGGTCGAGCTGGTCACGGCCGTGCCGTCCGCTGACGCCTCAGCGTCACTCTCGCCGAGGGCACTCAGGGTGAGCAGGCCGCCCGAGGTCACCGAGACGCCATCGGGCAGGAGCGCCAGGACCACGGCGTTGACGAGGTTGACCGCGATCGCGGCGGCGACGCTGATGGAACCCTCGCTGGTGTCCGAGCTCGGGGTGTCCGCAGTCTCGGCGCCGCTCGCCCCGTTGGCAGCCGCCCGGCCGTCAGCGAAGCTGCGCTGCTCGGCCACCTGGCCGTCGACCGGCTCGGACGCCGTGTCGGGTCCACCGGCGATGCTGGCCACCGCCCGCGCCGCCGACAGCGAGTAGCCGCGGGCGGTGAACGTGACTGCCCCACCTGCGGTCAGCGACCGGTCAGTCGTGGCGATCACGCGGTGGTCGGCGAACGTCAGCGCGATGGCAACACCCGCTCCCTCGCCGCCTTCAGCCAGCCCCTTGGCGAAGGTGTCGACGGTCGCGGTCTGGGCTGCCTGCGCGAGGAGTGCGCCGCCGATCTCGAGCTCGTCGCCCGTTCCGATGGTGGCGTTGGTGCTGACGTTGGAGATCGAGATCGCGACGGCCGGGACGATCGCGGTGTCCGCCGAGGCGCCCGCCTGGGCCTCGGTGATCATCGCGTCGGTGCTCGTGGCCGCCAGTGACAGCGCGTCCGCGCCGAGCAGGGCGCTGGTGTTCTCCAGGGCTGCGGTGGTCTCGTCGTTGACGATGTGCAGCGCGAAGGCCGCGCCGATGCCGAGGTCGCCGGTGGTGGACGTTGACATGCCGGCCGGCAGCGCCTTGACCGTGCTGGCGTTCTCGGAGGTCGCCGTCAGGGAGACGTCCGCGCCGCCGACGGTCACCGTCGAGCCGGCGGGCAGGACGGCCCTCGTCTTGCTCATGAGCAGGTGGAAGGCGAGTGCCCCGGTGACCACGGTTCCGGTCGCGGGCGACGCCCCGGCGGTGGCAGTCACGACGTACGTCGCGCCGGACTCGTTCACGGCCTGGATCACGAGGCTGCTGGCGCTGAGGTCGGCGACCCCGGCCACGAACGCCTCAGCCGAGACGTCGGAGAGCGCGATCGCGATGGCGATGCCGACGCCCGGGTCGCCTTCGGCTGCGGCCTCACCGTCGGCCGTCGCGGTCGAGGAGTGTCCGGACTCGGCCGAGATGCGCTGCTCGCCGGTGGTCGTCACCGAGACCGGGGCGGCACCGCCGACGACGGCCGTGGTGTGGCTGTCGAGCTTCGTGAACGCCAGCGCGCCGGCGAGGGCGAGGCTGCCGTCGCTGGTCTGCGCGTTGCCCTCGGTGCGGTCCATCGGGCTCTCGTCGTTGGCGGTCGCCCCGCCCTGGCTCGCGCCGGCCGTGGTGGTCACGGTGTCGGTCGAGTCGGCGCGAACCAGCAGGGAGGCCGCAGCGACGTCGCCGGTCGTGTCGAGGTAGGCGTCGGTGTCGAAGTCCACGATGGCGATGGCGATGCCGGCCCCTGCCGTCGCCGCGCCGGCGTCGCCGCGCGTGGTCACGGCGCCGGTGTTGGCCGCGGAGATGGTCAGGATGCCGGTCGCCGTGAGCGGCTGGTCTCCGGACAGGTGCGCGATCGCCGTACCGGTGACGAACGACGTGGCGATGGCCGCGTCCTTGCTGCCGTCACTGTGGCTGCTGTCACCGATCGCCTCGGCCGCGCTGCGGGTGGTGTTGGCGGCCGAGATGGAGACGTTGGCGCCCGGTCACCGACACGCCGGCGATCAGGGCGGCCGCGTTGGACCCGATGATCACGACCACGAGCTGGCCGGCCGGAGCGGTGGTCGCGGCCGAGGTGGCCGTGCTGCCGTTCACGGCGGAGAACGCGCGGTTGTGCACGTCGGACGAGCTGTTGACGGAGACGTTTCCTGCCGTCTCGACGTCGGTGTCGCCGGGGGTCGCCATGGCGGTGCTGTCGAGGATGACGAGGGCGAGCGCGGCGCCGACACTGAAGCCGTCACCCTCGGAGAAGGCCGCCGTGCCGGCGTCCGCGATGACGTCGAGCAGGCTGGCGGCCTGCAGCAGGACGTCGCCGGTGGCCGCCAGCGTCGTGGCCTCGCCGAAGTAGGCGAGGGCGTCCGGAGTCGGCCAGGTCGAGGTTGAACGACACGGCGATGGCTAGCCCGGAGCCGCCGCCGGTCAGGGCCGTCGTCTCGAAGGACAGCAGGGTGGCGCCGGAGCTGGCGATCAGGCTGACGTCGTCGGCGGTGAGCGCCACGAAGGTGGTGAACGCGTAGACCTTGAGGTCGACGTCGTTGAGGGCGAACGAGGCGCCGATCGTGTCGTTGCCCGTGCCGATCGTGGCGCCGGCCGAGGACACCAGGAAGGCGGCGTCCCTGGCCTCGAGGCGCAGGTGCCCGCCCGCGATGACGGCGCTGAGGTCGCGGACGTAGGCCTGCGTGGTGCGGTCCAGCACGTTGATGGCGCCGCTGCCGGCCGCACTGACGTCGACGTTGTTGTCCGAGTCCTCGGACGAGCTCAGGTCTGCCGTGCCCGCCGATGCCCCGGTCGAGGAGCCGGCGCTGGCGACGGCGGCGGTCCAGATCTCGTTGACGGCCGGGTCGTTCGTGGCGGTGAGCTTGAGGTCGCGGCCGGCGGTGACGGTGCCGACGACGCCGCCGGTCGGGACTGCGCCCATCTGCTGCGTCGCGTCACCGATGAAGGCCCGCACGCTGCGAGCCGGCCGTCGTCGCCGTCGGCGCGGTCCTCGAGGGCCTCCGGCGACCCGAGGAAGTCGTCGGTCGTGCCGATGACGGTCACCGCGACGGCGACACCGACCGCGTCGGTGCCGCCGAGGGCCTGCGCACCGGCGACGTTGACGATGCGGTCCTTGTTGTCGGCGGCCAGAGTCGATGTCGCGCCCGGCGGCCACGGTGGCGCGGTCCTCGATGAACGCCAGCGACTCGTGGTCGAGTGACGACGAACGTGAAGACGCCGTTGATGGCGGCGCCGGTGCCGGTCTGGCCCTGCTTCGCGACGTTGAGCACCCGGTGTCGGTCGTCGCGTCCATCGTGATGTCGCGCGTGGTCGTCACCTTCGCCCGGTCGTCGATGTAGGTGCGGGCGTAGTTCTCGGCGAACACGCCGCTGAAGTAGCCGCCGCCGGCGGTGTCAGCCGCTGCGTCGGGTGCCGGCGCGGCAGGCTCAGCGCCGACTCGAGGCCGGCTACCGCAGCGGCCTCGAGCGTGGAGGCGGCGGTTGATGACACGTCCTGTGCCGACGACCGACGCGCCGCGGGCGATGCCGGTGCGCCGCCGCGCGTGAAGAGCTCGAGGTAGTTGACGCCGCCGGAGAACGCGCTGCCGGAGCCGGTGCCCGAGCGAGGCGTGCACGTAGGACGTGCCGACCTTGGCCGGGTCGGCGAGCGGACCGGCGAGGTAGGTCGCCAGGCCGTCGAGCTGCGGTGGCGACGTTGCCCGCGGTGGTGTTCGCGTCGGCGTAGCTGTCGCCGAGCCGAGGGTCAGCGGCCGGGTCGTAGACGGCGTAGGGCGCGGCGAAGGTCTGCGGTCGCGTGCAGGGTCAGCGCGTGCGGCGACGTCGACCCGCGCGTTGTAGCCGATGAAGGACGTGGCCTGTTGGCGTACTTGGCCCAGACGATGGCGCCGCCGATGGCCGTGCCGCTTGTCGGAGCGGCGGCGATCGCGACCGCGGTGGCCCGCGGACGGGCCTCGGCCGAGGACGTGAAGGTCAGGGAGCCGGCGTTGATCATCGGCGCCGTCGTCGATCCACGCGGCCGCGCGGTTCTCCGACTCGAGCAGGGTCATCGCCGCGCCGATGCCCAGGCCGCCGCTGCCGTTGGTGGCGTCGACGTCGCGGCCGCCGGCGTCGGCACCGTGGTGTCCAGGCCGCCGATGCGAGTCGTCGGCCGCGCCCTCGATGCCGTTGGTGGTCGCCGGCTGCGCGTCGACGGATCCGAAGGACTGGGTGTCGTTCTTGGTCTCGATCGACCGCGCGGTCAGCGCCACGGCGCCGCTGGCGGTCACCGTGCCGGCGAGGACCGCCTCGGCGAGCGACTGGTAGTAGCCGACGGCGAGCACGGCGCCCTTGCCGGCGTTGGCGCTGTCACCGAAGCCGCCGCCGATCGCCATGTTGTCGATCGACCGGGTGTTCTCGGCGAACAGCGTGAGGTCGGTGGCCGCGATGGCGGCACCTGCGGCGACCGCCGCGCGCGAGTGGCGACTCGGTCTTGCCGAACGACGCGGACACGCCGGTCGCGTCGGTCTCGCCGATGCGACCTCGGTGCGCATCGCGAGCGTCGTGTCGGTGGTGGCCCTGAGGTCGACGTCGCCGACCGGCGACGATGACCGCGCCCATCGCCAGACGACCAGGGCGGTCGGATCGTGAGCTCGCGTAGCTGAGGCCGAGGTAGCCGTCGTCGGCGAGCGTCGTCACGGTGACGGACGGAGACGGCCGTGGCGAGCAACGTCGACGTCGCCGCCCGACGTCGATCCGGCCGCCGCTGCCGACGTCACGCGCGCGTCGGCGCGCGCCGAAAGACGGCCGCAGCGGCGACGCCCGACGGGCAGCGTAGAACACGCCGTCGTTGCCGATCGCGGTCCGGAGCGCCCCCTCGGCGGCCTCGAGCGCGTCGGCGATGACGTCGAACCCGTCCCGGACGATCTGCGGGCAGGCAAGTCGAGGTCGGCCGCGATGCAGCGCGAGCGCGGTGAAGAAGCCGATGCCGGCGGGCAGCACCTGGAAGACGTCGTTGACGACGTCGCCGAGCTGGGCGCGGCGCGCTCCGGTCGTCGCGGTCGCCGACAGCGCCACGTTGGCGCCCGTGACGAGCGCGGACGTGCCGAGCTCGATGACGGCCTCGGGCCCGACGAGGTGGAAGAAGTCGAACGACGTGTCGCCGGTCGCGTCGGAGGTCAGCGTCACGTCGCCGCCGATGAAGCCGCCGTCGCCGTGCGCGACGATCGCGGCGCCGCGGCCGACGACGATGCGCCCGGCGTTGAACGTGACCGCGCCGGAGTTGCCGGTCGAGGCGGCGGTGCGCGGGTCGCTGCCGGACGTCGACCCGCGTCGACACCGTCACGCCCGGGCAGCAGGACGATCTCGTCGGCCGTCGACCGTGATGAGCGTGAGCCCGCCGCCGCCGAAGGGCCCGCCGCCGGCGAAGACGAGCTTGCCGGGCGAGATGATCGACTCGTCGCCGGAGCCCGTGCGTGTCGCCGAAGAGCAGACGCCTCGAGCGACCGTCAGGGTGCGTGGCGGTGACGCCGCGATCACGGTGAAGAGGCCGTTGTTGAGGCTGAAGCCCTTGGCGATGATCTCCTGGCCGACCGCGAAGCCGTCGGCGAGGAAGTCGCCCGCTGGCGCGGGTGAAGGTGTTGTCGAGCAGGTCGACGGCGAGGTGGTCGACGCCGGTCGTCGCCGGCGGTGACGGTGATCGTGACGGCATCGGCGCGGCGCGCCGTGCCGGTGAGCGACGCGAGCACGGTCGTGCCCTTGAAGGAGCGCGGCGCACCGGTGATCGACGAGGTCGATGCGCCGGCGGGCGGCGGCCGGCGGCGAACGGCGCTGCGTCGAACGCGCGTCAGGTACGGGCCCGGGTGCACGTCCGGGAGCGATCGCCGGGTCGGTCGTTCGGGTCGGCGGACGGCGGCGTCGCCGAGGTCGGGGAAGTTCGAGCGCGCCGTTCTGCCAGTCGCGGAACAGCGACTTGAAGACCGGCCGCAGCATGTCGCTCTCCCACAGCGGGAAGTTGCCGCCGCCGGTCGTCGTAGGCGAGCTTGAGCCAGCCGATGTCGACGCCGTTCGGCGCCCGATCTCGCCGGCCTCGCCGCACTCGAGCAGCCGGTCTCCGGATCGGCTGCCTCGAAGACGTGAACCCGTCGGCGTCGTCACGGCGAGCGTCTCCGGGTCGACCTCGCGGCACGACGCGGTGACGTCAGCCGGGTCGCCGGCGTTGACGAACCGCATCGGGCCCGCCGACGACGTAGCCGTCCGAGCTGCTCGTAGCAGCCGCACGCTGCACGGTCGTCGTCGCTCCGAGCGTGAGCGTGCCGATGCTGTCGAAGTGGATGCCCAGCGCGTCGTCGAAGAACTGGAGTTGAACAGCCGCTGGTCGTTGGCGCGTGAACGGACGCCGATGTCGTCACCGGCGTTGCCGAGCCGTCGAGGACGATGTACGTGCGCGTCGCGGACGGGTCGAGGTGCGCGTCGTCGAGCTTGAAGTCGAACTTGAAGCCGAACGTGTTCTCCAGCGAGGTGCTCGTCGGCGAGCGTGGCGAGCGGGTCGACCTCGTCGGGTTGATGTCGAGGAGCGGGTTGTCGAGCCGCTGGGTGACGTTCCAGAGCCAGGACGCCTGCATGTCGTACGTGCCGGCCGAGGTGGCCTCCCACTCGACGTAGTCGGCGGCCTCGCCGAGGCGGGTCGAGCGTAGTCGCGGTCGCCCGGTGCCCGGCGCGTGCACGACGAACAGCGCCCGTCGTCATCGTCATGTTGTCGGCGCGCCAGACGCCGTCGCCGTCGATCAGCCGCAGCCACGGGCGCTCGTCGGCGTCGCGCGCGACCCGGAAGAGGTCGAGCAGGATCCCGCTCGAGCCCAGCGTCGGCAGGTCCGCCATGACGCCGGTGCGCAGCGTGTGCGTCCCCGGCGCCGACCGGCCGCGTGAGCTGGACGGGGTTGACGCGCTCTTCTTCGCGTCCTCGAAGGTGAGGTAGCAGCGTGGCCGGTCGCCCGTCGACGCGTGACGAAGTAGCCGCCGCCGTCGACGAGCCCACCGATCGGCGAGTGCCGTCGACCGGCGTCGTAGCGGACGGCGTCGCCGTCGACGAGGCCGTGGCCGGCGCCGAGCGTGACGTGTGTTGCGCGCGTTGACCGCGGTGCGCGATCGATCGTCGCCACGATGCGCCGGCTTGGGCAGCGTCGTCGTGAAGATGTTGCCGCCGTGGTCGCCGACCTGGTTGAGCAGCGACCAGTCGTAGGTGACGGCGTGCCGCGTTGAGCGCGGTGAGGAGTCGCTCCATCAGCGCCGACAGCTGCCCGTTGCCGACGGTCGACGCCGGCCGCGTCGAGCGGGTTGGTCTCCTGCAGCAGCAGCATCTTCGCCGAGCGTGACCGCGTTGGCGTAGGCCGCGAACGTGTTCTTGTCGAACTCGACGTTGTCGTTCAGCCGGCCGACCGCGTCGGCGTAGAAGTCGAGCCAGCGCCGACGCGACGTTCGGGCAGCGTGAACGTCGTCGCTGTGCGCGATGCCGCTGATGCCCAGGTAGGCGTCGATCTTCTCGTGGTCGCCGTCCTTGAAGATCGGGATCGCGGCGCCGTCGATCGGTGACCGACGCGAGGTCCATCTTGGTGTTCATGTGCTCGAGCTCCTCGATCAGGTCGAAGTCGATGCCGGTGGCGTGCTCGATCGCCGAGATGACGAAGTCCTTGACGACCTCCTTGGCGGCGTCGAGCAGCGCGTGAGCGGCGCGAGGATGAAGCGGACGGCGCGAGGACCAGGTCGTCGATGCAGCGTCGCCGAACTCGCCGATCGACGGTGCGCAGCTCGCCGACGAACCTCGGCAGGCCGAGCATCGGCATGACGCGGTTGGTCGAGGAACGAGTCGTCGAGGTCGCCGTCGCGGTTGGGGTCGTCGAGCTCGGCGAGGACGACGTCGAGGAGGCCGACGCCGGCCTCGTCCTCGGCGCGGTTCGGGTCGCTGCCGTCGTTGCCGGCGAGCTCGTTCTGCCAGTAGCGCGTCGTCTCGGCGTCGAACAGCGCCTTCGTGGTCGCCAGGCCGAAGCTGGCCCCACTCGGCGACGCCGGCGTCGATGTCGGCGGTCCAGCGGGCCAGGTAGGCCCGGACGAGGTCGTCGATCGTGCAGCGCGTCGGGGTCGGTGCTCGGGTCGCCGTCGGTCGAGCAGCGGGACGACGTCGGCGAGCAGCTGCTCGAACGTCTGGCCGGGCGCGCCGCCGAGTCGCGAAGCAGCGGCGTCGTCGACCTGCGCGCTGGATCATGAAGAAGAGGTCGAGGATCGGGCCGCGGTCGCCGCGGGCGACGAGCGCCTCGTCGCCGGTGCCGGCCTCGGTGTGCGCAGCTCGCGCGATCGTGCTGGTCGACGGTCGGTCGACCGTGCGCCGGCGACGTCGGCGATCGTGAACTTGCCGCTGTTGCGCGGCGATCGTCGAAGCCGAAGGCGAAGAACTGCATGCCCGCCTGGAAGTCGTCGGCGAGGAACGAGCCGCCGTCGGTCGCGGGTGAACGTGTTCGGCGCGCGCGTCGACGATGATCGTCGCGCTGGCTGCCGGTGTCGGCCGGCGACGTCGGGTCGCCGGGGAACGGCTCGAGCAGCGTCTCGTAGATGAAGCGCATCGGCGCGTCGTACTCGATGCCCGGCGGTCGAGTCGCCGCTGATGTCGCCGTTCGGGCAGCAGGCTGCGGTCGGGGTTCCCGTCGAAGCCGGGCGTCGCGTCGCCGATGTAGGCCTCGAGCAGCAGGTGGCGGATCGCGTTGGCCGGCGTCGCGGTCCGCGGTCTCACCGACGACGATGTCGAAGACCGCCGGGAAGACGCCCTCGGAGAACTCGTTCACCAGCGTGTGGGCGAAGAAGTCGCCGGCCGCGTGGGTCGCGTAGCCGTAGGCGAAGGCGAGGATCTGCAGCTTCTCGTCGCTCGGTGAAGCGTCGGGTTCGTCTGGGCGGCCCACGCCATGTCGAAGACGCGGGCGAGCCAGGTGCCGGTGTCGCTCGGGTGGATGATGCGCTGCCCGAACGTGACGTCGGGGAAGCCGTCGGGGCCGACGGTGCCGGCGTAGTAGTGGCCGGGGAACCGGATGAGCGCCTCGAGGACCCGCGGGTGGACGGTGTACGACGTGCGTGAACGACGTTCCCGTCGTCGTCCGCTGCCGTTGATGTCGAGGTCGCCGTCCTCGATCAGGTCGTTGCGGACGTCCTTGGCGATCTCGACGTGGGTGTAGGGCTTGAAGGCGACCTCGCCGAGGACGTCGCCCGGCCTCGTGGCTGTGGACCGTGCGCATGTGCTCGAAGCCGAGCAGGTGCCCGGCCTCGTGCGCGGCGTACTCGGCGAGCTCGTCGGCGTAGCCTGCGACGGTCTTGGCGTAGCGTCGGGATCGAGGCGGTGAAGACGAAGGCGATGTCGTTGCGGTCGGCGTTGCCGGTGTCGACCTTCTCGGAGAGCGCGAAGAGCGGCCCGTAGGCGGCGAACGGGGCGTCGGTGCCGCCGATGTAGATCGTGGAGTAGTCGGTGCCGGCGGCGGGACGGTCGAGCGTGACGAGAACGTTCTGGCCTGCCAGGGCGCGCTCCACGGCCGCCTTGACGGCCGCGATGATGAGCGCTTCCTGCCCGGCGAAGCGGGCCGGTGCCACGAAGGCCGGTACGTCGATGCCGTGCACCGAGATCGGGCCGTCGTAGTCGACGTCGAGCGCGCCGTCAAACACGAGCAGGATGATCTGCGCGCTGGCGGAGAGGGGCCGCTGCCGGGCGTGGACGCGGGGTCAGGCGCCGCGGCGGGCTGGCCCTCGGGAATGCCGGACGTGCGTCCGGGACGGCGGCTGGGTCGTCGTCTGGTGGCGGACCGTCCGGCAGAGTGTTGTCTGCGGGCCGGCGCCGCCGACGGCGCCGGCGAGAGCCGGTTGCGATCAGCTCGAGGCCGTGGAAGTCCAGAGTTCCCCCGCCCAGCGACGAGGTGCCGGTGGACATAGTTGTGGTGCCGAGCCCGGCGGACCCGGCGTCGACGAGGGCGTCGTGCGCCCCCGGCCCCGCCGTCGACCGAGCCGCTGATGCTGCCGGCGGACCCCAGGACGAAGGTGTCGGCGTTGCCGCACGGCGCCCAGCAGGGCCGAGAAGCCGGTGAAGGCGACGCCGGCGACCGTGCCGGAGTTGACGCCGCTGATCGTCCACGTGGTGTCGCCGGCCGGGCCGACGAGCGTGTCGTTGCCGCCGCCGCCGATGATCGGTCACCACGGCCGGCAGGGCGCCCGCCGAGAGGTCGACCTGGATGCGGTCGTCGCCGGAGCCGCCCGAGACGTTGACCGTGGTGAGTCCGTCGGCGTCGACCGCGTCGATGGTGCCGTCGGCCGCGACGTACTGCAGCTGGCCGGTCGCCGGCGTCGTAGCGGACGGTGCCGTCGAGCGACCGTGCCGGGCTCGGCGGTCAGCGTCGCGGTGTCGCCCTCGACGGTCCAGCGGGTGGCCGGCTGCGTCCGGTGCCGCCGCGCCCGCTGGCGCGCCCGTCGGCCGCGCCGGCCTGCCGCGGACGGCTCGTCGGCGGCTCGTCGGCGGCGGCGGCTGCGGCGTCGTCGGCCGGCGCGTTGCTCGCGCTGCCTGCGTCGGCCGCCCGCGCGACTCGGGAGTCGGTCAGCGGCGCGCTCGTCCTCAGCGGCGGCCTGCGCGCTGCCGGAGCTCGCGGCCGCTCTTCCGCCGGCGCCTCGGCGGGCTCCTCGGCGGGTGCGGCAACCGGCACCTGCTTGCTCTGACCGGCCGAGAGGGTTGCGGCCATCAGCCCGGAGTCGCCGTGCTCGAGGCCGGCGACGTGGCCGATCTCGTGGCGCAGGACGGTGCGCAGGTCCATGCCGCCGTCACCCCAGCCCCAGCCGGCGGCGTCGGTGTCGACGACCACGGATGTGGCCGGATGCCTCACCGAGCACCAGCCCGGAGAGGTCCGCGATGGAGAACGAGATGCCGCTGACGTCCGCCGACGGGTCGGCCTCCGCCCAGTCGGCGAGGGCAGCGGCGGAGGCCGAGCCGAGCCGCTCCTCGGTCAGCGCGGCGTCGGGACCGACCGGTGACTCCGGGGCCGAGTCGGCGACCAGGGGGTCGCGAGCCGACCGGGCAGGTCACGAGCGCGACGCCCGACGCGTCCTCGGTGGTGCAGTCGGCGGAGGTGCCCGAGCCCTGACCGGTCGGGGTGCCGGGGAGCTGCCAGCCCTGGGCCGACGCGTTGGCCATGGCGGCGGCCATCGCCTGCGCCTCGCTCTGCGGCGCGGGCGTCGGCTGCCGACAGCGGCGCCGGCACGTTCTCGGTCGGGGTCACACCGGCAGGACGCGGCCGGGATGGTGCCGGTCGTCCCGGTCGGCGTGCGCCTGGGCCGCCGTC
Source organism: uncultured Actinomycetota bacterium (assembly GCA_963757295.1). Taxonomy (GTDB): domain Bacteria; phylum Actinomycetota; class Actinomycetes; order JACCUZ01; family JACCUZ01; genus JBDUAP01. Next base: position 19,281 of record CAVWQZ010000005.1, read on the forward strand.
GTACGCCGACCCGTCGCGTGGTCGTGGTCTTCGTCGCGGCCGCGCGGGACAGCCAGCTGGCCACGGCCGCCCGGCGGGTGGCCGAGTCGGTCACGGACAGGACCCACGGACCGGCTGCCTCACGAGGCGCGGGCTGCGCCTGCGGAGCGACCGGCGCAGCTGCTGCAGCGGGGGCGACGAGCACTGCGGCCGGCGAGACCAGGGAGGCGAGCATGGCCAGGATCGTGACGAGCCGGACCGCGAGCAGGCCCTTGCCTGAACGCGCGACAACGCGCGGCGGCCGTTGGCCTCCGCGCGTCGCCTCTCGGCTTCGCCTTCGCACTGTCCTGGTGCCCCCTGTATCCCCGTTACGCCGGCGCCGCTGGTGCGGCCCGGCCGACGCGCACAGCGGCGTGCTCCCCACACTCCGAAGATCGCGTGCGCACCAACCAATACGAGGGGCCCGGACTGCGCCATAGTCATTTCGGGCCAGGTTGCGGGGACGGGTCGAGCCAAGCCGCGCGGGTGAATCGCGACGCTCCCGGGACAACGCCTCCGGTCACCGAACGAACTAGTCTCACTGTGTGCAGTCGACTCGATCACGGGGTGCCCTGCTCGCGGTCCGCGAGATCCCGATGTGCCCGAATTTTCCGGCCGCCGGCTCGGGCCGTCGCGGCCCCGGGGACGGACTATCCGCACCTGACCCGGCAAACGCCGCGATCGAGGCCAACAGGACGGTCCGCCGCAATCGGCGTTGGTAAAAAATCTTGCGATGAGTCTCCGGCGTACGGCCGGTCTACCTCTGTGAGCGCCACCGCCAGAACGGGGAGAACCCATGCCGAAGGTCCTGTTGGAGCTGAGCATGTCGCTGGACGGCTACATCACCGGTCCCGGCGTGAGCCCGCAGGAGCCGATGGGGCGCGGCGGCGAGGGGCTGCACGACTGGATGTTCGCCGGTCGCTCGGACGCCGAGGCCGAGCGCTTCGCGACCGACCGCTTCGCCGGCGTCGGCGCAGTGATCGTCGGTCGCCGGATGGCCGACCTCGGGATCGGACCATGGGGCGAGGAGCCGGTGTTCCACGCCCCGGTCTTCGTGGTGACCAGCCGGCCGGCCGAGACGATCGTCAAGCGGGGCGGCACGTCGTACACGTTCGTCACCGAGGGCATCGACGAGGCCCTTCGGCGAGCGCGCGAGGCAGCCGGGTCTCAGGACGTGTACGTCGGCGGAGGCGCAGACATCGCCCGCCAGTACCTCGGCGCCGGGGCTGTCGACGAGCTCCACCTGCATGTCGTGCCCGTCGTCCTGGGCGCCGGCACGCGGCTGTTCACCGACGAGGCACCGCTGGAGCTCCGCCTGCGGCCGGTCCATGTCGCCGGCTCGCCACTGGCGACCCACCTCACCTATGAGGTCGGTGCGGGCGCAGCCGGCCTCTTCATAGCGTGTACGGCAGACCTGACGACGAGAGGAAAGCGCGATGCCAAGCCTGATGGTGGACTTCATCATCTCCCTGGACGGCTACGCGGCCGCGGACGGCTGGCCCGGCTTCTGGGGTCTCGAGGGTCCTGAGTACCTCGGCTGGCTCGAGGAGGAAGGGCAACACGAGCGCCAGGTCCTCATGGGGGCCACGACGTACCGGCTGATGTCCGGGTTCGCCGAGTCGGGCGAAGCCGGGCTGGACGGACTGACCGCGATGCCCAAGATGGTGTTCTCCTCGACCCTGGAAGCGCCGCTGTCGTGGGCCAACACCGAGCTGGTGGACCGTGACCCGGTCGAGGCCGTGCGGGAGATGAAGCAGGATGCCTCGCGACCACCCATGAGCACCCTCGGCAGCCTCACCCTGTGCCGGTCGCTGCTCGAGGCCGGCCTGGTGGACCGGTTCCGCGTGGTCGTCTTCCCGGTCATCACCGGTGCCACCGGCAAGGAGCGCATCTTCGACGGCTACCCCGACGTCGCCCTCGAGCTGGTCGACCACCGCACGTTCGACGGCCGGCTCCAGCTGCTCGAGTACGTTCCGACGGTGCTCGACGGACCGCCTGGCGACGGCGCCCACTGACCTGGGAGAACTTCAGCGGAGGGCGTGGGATTCGAACCCACGATGAGAGTCACCCCTCATAGCGGTTTTCAAGACCGCCGCCATCGGCCACTAGGCGAGCCCTCCGAGGCGCAACGCTACCGCCGCCGCCCGCCTGCTAGCGTCGATGTCGACAACACCACAGCCACAGGGGAGCGCGTCAGCGCTGAGAGTGCGGCACCAGTCCGCAGACCCTCGTACCTGATCTGGGTAATGCCAGCGCAGGGAGTTGGGAGCACCGCCATGACCAGTCACACCACCCTCAACCCGCCCGTTTCCGACCAGACGGTCGTCCGCCCGCGCCGCTGGCGCACCGTCGACATCGTCGTCGCGTCCTCGATCGCGGTCGCGTTCGGCGTCGTGTTCTGGGCCTGGGGCCAGCTCTGGAACACGACCAGCGCCGCGTTCGCCGGCTTCCCGCCGGCCCAGGGCTTCATGTACGGCGTGTGGCTGCTGCCCGGCGTGCTCGGGGCGCTGGTCATCCGCAAGCCTGGCGCCGCGATCTACACCATGGTCGTCGCCTCGCTGGTGTCCGCGCTGCTCGGCACGCCCTGGGGCCTGCAGGTCGTGGTCTACGGCCTGGTCGAGGGCGCCGCGCCGGAGCTGGTCTTCGCGTTCCTCGCCTACGCCTCCTGGCGCCTGCCCACCGCGGTCGTCGCGGGCGCGGTCGCGGGCGCGTCGGCGGCCCTGCTCGACATCGTCTTCTACTACCCGGCCTGGTCGGGCCCGTGGCAGCTCACCTACACCGCCCTGGTGATGGCGAGCTCGGCGGTCATCGCCGGCGTCGGCGGCTGGCTGCTGGTGCGCGCGCTGGCCGGCACCGGCGTGCTCGCGCCGTTCGCGGCGGGCCGCGACCAGGTGAGCGTCTGAGCGGTCCGGCCGGCGGCGAGGGACGGCCCTCGCCGGTAGCCCTCGACGTACAGGGCTGGGGCTGGCGCCACGCCGGCCGTCGGGCCTGGGCGCTGCGCGGGGTCGACCTCCGGCTCGAGCCGGGCGAGCGGGTCCTGCTGCTCGGGCCGTCGGGGTCGGGCAAGAGCACGCTGCTCGCCGGGCTGGCCGGGCTGCTCGACCCGGACGCCGGTGAGGTGGAGGGCGCGATCCGGCTGGACGGGCAGGACGCCCGTACGGCGAGGGCGCGCGCCGGGCTCGTCATGCAGGACACCGAGGCCGCAATCGTGATGAACCGGGCGGGCGACGACGTCGCGTTCGGCCTGGAGAACCGCGGCGTCCCGGCCGACGAGATCTGGGCCCGCGTCGACGAGGCGCTGGCGGCGGTGGGCTTCCCCGGTGGGCGGGACACCCCGACGGGTGCGCTGTCCGGTGGCGAGCAGCAGCGGCTGGCCATCGCCGGGATCCTGGCGCTTCGTCCCGGTTTGCTGCTGCTCGACGAGGTGACCGCGAACCTGGACCCCGCCGGTGCCGCGCTGGTCCGCGACCTGCTCGAGCGCGTCCTGGACACGACCCGGGCGACTGCCGTGCTGGTCGAGCACCGGGTGGACGACGTCGTCGACCTGGTCGACCGGGCGGTCGTGCTCGAGCCCGGCGGCGGCATCGTCGCCGACGGGTCACCCGCGGAGGTCTTCGGGCGGCACGGGGCGGCGCTCGCGGCGCGGGGCGTGTGGGTGCCCGGCCGGCACCCCGTCGTACGCCGGCCTGCGCTCGACGCGGCCGGTCCCCCGCTGGTGCGGGCCACGGGCGTGCGGCTGCGCTACCCCGCGGCAACCCGCGACGCGCTGGCGCCGACCGACCTCACGCTGCGGTCGGGCGAGGCGGTGGCGGTCACCGGACCCAACGGCGCCGGCAAGTCGTCGCTGGCCCTGGTCACGGCCGGGCTGATCCGGCCGACCGCAGGAACGGTGGAAGCCGTCGGCCCGCTGGCCGGCCGCGCGGAGGGCAAGCCGCTGTGGCGCTGGCCCGCGCGCGAGCTGGCCCGCTCGGTCGGGACGGTGTTCCAGGACCCGGAGCACCAGTTCGTCCGTACGACGGTGCGCGCCGAGCTCGCGCTGGGCCCGCGGCTGACCGGGTCGGACGCCGCGACCGCCACCGCCCGGGCCGACGAGCTGATGGAGCGGCTCGGGCTGACGGCGCTCGCCGAGGCGAACCCGTTCACCCTCTCCGGCGGCGAGAAGCGCCGGCTCTCCGTGGCGACGGCGATCGCCACCGCGCCGGCCGTGGTCATCGCCGACGAGCCGACCTTCGGCCAGGACGCGCTGACGTGGGCCGCGCTGGCCGAGCTGCTCGCCGACCTGCGCGACGCGGGGACCGCGCTGGCGCTGGTGACCCACGACCGCGCCCTGGTCGACGCGCTCGCCGACCGAGAGCTGGCCCTGCCGTGAGCCTGCTCGCGCCGCTGGCGCCGGACCCGGACGCCGCGCTGGCGCGCCGCAACCCGGTGGCCAAGCTGGCGGCGGCCGGCATCGTGATGGTGGGCCTGCTGCTGACGCTCGACCCGGTGACGCCGGCCGTCCTGCTGGCGATCGAGCTGGCGGCGGTGCCGGCGACCGGCGTGCGCTGGTCGACGCTGGCCCGGCGGACCTGGCCGCTGCTCGTCGGCGTCGCGGGGGTCACGGTGGCGAACCTGCTCATCGTCGGCTCGGTCGAGTCGGCCGTTGCGGTGTCGCTGCGGCTGCTGGCGATCGCGCTGCCCGGCATCCTGGTGCTCGCCTCGACCGACCCGATGGACCTCGCCGATGCGCTGGTTCAGCGGTGGCGGGTGCCGGCCCGGTTCGCCTACGGGGCGCTGGCCGCGCTCAAGCTGCTGCCGCTCCTGGCCGCGGACTGGCACCAGATCGCCCGGGCGCGGCGCGCCCGCGGTCTCGAGGCCAGGTCGCCGCTCGCCCGGGTCCGGCTGTTCTCGTCCCAGGTGCTCGCGGTGCTCGTGGCCGCGATCCGCCGCGGCGTCCGGCTCGCGACGGCCATGGAGGCTCGGGGCTTCGACGCGGGTGTGCCCCGGACGATCGCGCGGCCGCAGCCGATGCTGGCCGGTGACTGGGCCCTGGTCCTCGCTGCGGTCGCCGCCGTCGGCGTCGCCACCGCCGTGGCGGTCGCGGCCGGCACCTGGTCGCTCGCCTTCACCTGAGGTCAGGAAGCGGGGCGGCGGCGGGCGGCGGCTTCTGCCGCGGGGCTGCCACCGAGGATCGCCCCGACCAGCCGGGTCGCCGCACGCCCCACCACCGCAGCTGGTGCGGGCGGCAGGGCCGGGCGCGCCGCCATCAGCCCGGCCAGCTCCGGACGGCAACGACGCGACCGCAGCCGACGCCAGCACCTTGTACGCCGGGCGCATCTGCCACGGGAGCGGTGGGTCGAGGATGAACCCGTGCGCGGGGAACGTCGCCGACGTGACGGCCAGCGACGGCAGGTAGTGCGCGTACGTCTCGCGGAGCTCGGCCACGCTGCGCGGCACGTGCGCGGCCCCCAGGTGGTCGCCCACCACGGCGGTCTCGGCCAGATAGCCGTCCAGGTCGAACCGGGTGGTCCCGAACCTGCGAACCGACTCGGCGAGCGAGTCGACCAGCGCCACGTGCACCCACCCGAGCAGCTCCGGGTCCGACGCGTCGTACTCGACTCCCGTCACGGTCGTGCCGCGGACCGGCTGGTGCACGCGCCGCACCCGCTCGCACGCCGCGGCCGCCTGCTCCGACGTCCCGAAGGTCGTCGTCGTGACGAACGCCGCCGTCCGCTGCAGCCGCTCGGTCGGGTTCTCCCGGTAGTCCGAGTGCTCGTCGAAGCCGAGCAGGACCGTCGGGTGCATGGCTTGCACCAGCAGGGCCCGGATGCCGCCGACCAGCGTCGCCGGGTCGGCATGCACCCGCCAGGCCGTCGAACCCGGCCCGAACCACCCGTCGTCGCCAGGCTCTGCCATCGCGCTGATCCACGGCGCGGCGCCGTCCGCGCGCCCGGTGAGCAGGGTGCGCAACGCGGCGCGCGGTGACTTCACAACAGCAGACGGTACGACGGGCCTGCGGCCACACGTCCAGGGTGGGAGGGTTGCGCGCATGAAGGCGATCACGATGTCCGGGCCGGGTGGTCCCGAGGTGCTGACCTGGACCGACGTGCCCGACCCGGAGCCCGGCCCCGGCGAGGTGCTGGTCGAGGTGGTGGCGACGGCGGTCAACCGGGCCGACCTCCTGCAGCGCGCAGGGTCACTACTCCCCGCCGCCCGGCGCCTCGCCGTACCCGGGTCTGGAGTGCTCCGGCCGCATCGTCGAACTCGGCGCCGGACGTCGAGGGCTGGGCCGTCGGCGACGAGGTGTGCGCGCTGCTGTCCGGCGGCGGGTACGCCGAGCAGGTCGCCGTGCCCGCCGGCCAGCTGCTGCCGGTGCCGGACGGGGGTGACGCTCGTCGACGCGGCGGCGCTGCCCGAGGTCGTGTGCACGGTGTGGTCGAACGTCTTCATGCTCGCCGGCGCTGCGACCCGACGAGACGCTGCTCGTGCACGGCGGCACGTCGGGCATCGGCACGATGGCGATCCAGCTGGCGCGCAACCTCGGGGCGCGGGTGATCGTGACCGCCGGGCTCGGCGGAGAAGCTGCAGCGCTGCCGCGAGCTCGGCGCGGACGTCGCGATCAACTACCGCGAGGAGGACTTCGTCGACGGTCGGTCCGCGCCGCGACCGACGGCCACGGCGCCGACGTGATCCTCGACAACATGGGCGCGAAGTACCTCGCCCGCAACATCGCGGCGCTCGCCGTCAACGGCCGGCTGGTCGTGATCGGGATGCAGGGCGGCACCAAGGCCGAGCTCGACCTCGGCGCGCTGATGGGCAAGCGGGCCGCCGTGCTCGCCACCTCGCTGCGGGCCCGGCCGCCGGCCGAGAAGGCGGCGATCGTGGCGTCGGTGCGCGAGCACGTCTGGCCGCTGCTCGAGTCGGGCGCGGTGCGGCCGGTGGTCGACCGGGTGCTGCCGCTGGCCGACGCCGCCGAGGCGCACCGGGTGGTCGAGGCGGGCGAGCACGTCGGCAAGGTGCTCGCTCGCCCCGCTGTATCCGGCCAAGTGGTTGCCAAGACAGCGCCATACTCGGTATACATACGGGGTATAGCCCGATCGAGAGGCCGCTCATGTCGATCCGGCAAGGTCTGCTGGCACTGCTCGAGCAGGAGCCGATGTACGGCTACCAGCTGCGGGCCGAGTTCGAGTCCCGCACCGGGGCGACCTGGCCGCTGAACGTCGGGCAGGTCTACACGACCCTGTCCCGGCTGGAGCGCGACGGCCTGGTCGAGGCGGCCGGCCAGGACGACGACGGCCACGCCGTCTACCGGATCACCGAGGCCGGCCGCGACGAGGTCCGAGCCTGGTTCGCCACGCCGGTCAGCCGCGAGACCCCGCCGCGCGACGAGCTGGCGATCAAGCTGGCGATGGCGGTCACCGTGCCCGGCGTCGACGTACGCGCCGTCGTCCAGCGGCAGCGCGCGGCCACCATCCGCGCGCTGCAGGACTACACCCGGCTCAAGGCCGACGCCGCCGAGCCGGCCGCCGACGGTGACCTGGCCTGGCTGCTCGTCCTCGAGTCGCTGATCTTCGCCGCGGAGGCCGAGGTCCGCTGGCTCGACCACTGCGAGGCCCGGCTGGCCCGCGTCGCCGCCGACCAGCGGCGGACGCTGCAGGACAGCGGACGCATTCGCATCTCGACGATCGAGGGGGTACGGCGGTGAGCACCGTTCTGCAGATCGACAACCTGACCCGGGTGCACGGGCACGGCGACTCCGAGGTGCATGCCCTCCGCGGGGTGTCGCTCTCGGTCCGCTCCGGCGAGCTGGTGGCGGTGATGGGGCCGTCCGGCTCCGGCAAGTCGACGCTGCTGACGATCGCCGGCGGCCTGGACTCCCCGACGGCCGGCACGGTGACGATCGAGGGCACCGAGCTCGGCACGCTGAGCCGCAAGCAGCTCGCGGCGCTGCGCCGGCGGTCCATCGGCTACGTCTTCCAGGACTTCAACCTGATCCCCGCCCTCACCGCCGCCGAGAACGTCGCGCTGCCGCGGGAGCTCGACGGCGACTCGACCCGCGCGGCCCGCAGGCTGGCGATGACCGCGCTGGACGAGCTCGGCATCGCCGATCTCGCCGACCGCTTCCCCGACGACATGTCCGGCGGGCAGCAGCAGCGCGTCGCGATCGCGCGTGCCGTCGTCGGTGACCGGCGGCTGGTGCTGGCCGACGAGCCGACCGGTGCGCTGGACACCGAGACCGGCGAGCAGGTGCTGCGCCTGTTGCGGGCGAGGTGCAACGCCGGGGCCGCCGGTGTTCTCGTCACGCACGAGGCCCGGCATGCGGCCTGGGCCGACCGCGTGGTCTTCCTCCGCGACGGCCTGGTCGTCGACGAGACCGGCCCGGCTGAGCCGGTCGAGGCGCTGCTGGGCGCGAGCACGACGCGATGAGGCGGTTCGTCCGCGGCTGGCGGCCGATGCTGCGCATCGCCCGGCGCGAGGCGCTGCGCGCCCGCGGACGCAGCGTGCTCGTGCTCGCGATGATCGCGCTGCCGGTGCTGGCCGTCGTGGCGCTGGACACGCTGGCGCGCACGTCGCAGGTGACGGCGCGCGAGGGCCTCGACCGCAAGCTCGGCAGCGCCGATGCCCTGGTGATGTCCGACGGCGACCGCGGGCCGGTCGACCAGAACCCGGATCTCACCTTCCTTCACGGCCAGGCGACCGACGCAGCGCTGCCGCTCCCCGACGCGACGACCATCACGACGGCGCTCGGCGACCAGAGCCGGGTGATCGCGCTGACCGGTGGCGAGACGGGCCTGCTCACGCCGCGACGGCGTCTCACGGCAGGCGCGATCGAGGTCGACCTTCGCGACCCGATGACTGCCGGCCTGTTCGACCTGCGCGAGGGTCAGCTGCCCCGCAGTGTCGACGAGATCGCCGTCAGCGTGCGCGTGTCCGAACGCGGCTTCTCGGTCGGCGACACCGTCACCCTGGAGAACGGTCAGACCCGACGGGTCACCGGCATCGTCGAGTCGACCAGCACGCTCGAGCAGAGCACGGTGGTCGGACTGCCCGGCTCACTCGGCGCCGAGAGCATCGAGAGCCACCGGGCGTGGCTCGTGCACGTGCCCGGCGGCGTGGACTGGCCGACCGTGCGCGAGCTCAACACGCACGGTCTCTACGTGCTGTCGCGGGACGTGGTCGAGCACCCGCCGCCGGCTTCGGAGGTCTCCGCGCAGGCGATCGGCGAGAGCGGCCCGGACTCGGCGGCGGTCGCGGTGCTCGCGTTGGTCGTCGCCATGGCGTTGCTCGAGGTCGTGCTCCTGGCCGGGCCCGCGTTCGCGGTGGGGCGCGCCGGCAGCAGCGCTCGCTGGCACTGATCCTGGCGACCGGCGGCGAGCGGCGTGACGTGAAGCGAGCAGTGCTGTCCGGCGGACTGGTGCTGGGCGCGGTGGCCGCCGTCGTCGGTGCGCTCGGAGGCATCGCGGTTGCTGCCGTCGCGCTGCCCTTCGTCCAGGGCTTCAGCACGGAGGTGCTCGGGCCGTTCGAGGTGTCCGTGCGCGACGTGACCCTGATCGCCCTGTGCGGTCTGCTCAGCGCCGTCCTTGCGGCGGTCGTGCCGGCCATGCTCGCGGCCCGGCAGGACGTGGTGGCCGTGCTGGCGGGCCGCCGCGGCGACACCCGCGCGGGCCTGCGCTCGCCCGTGCTCGGCGCGGTCCTGCTCGGCAGGCGGGTGTGGCGCTCGCCGTCTTCGGGGCCCGCGACAACTCCGGCGGCGGGGAGGTGCTCATCGTTTTCTCTGCCATCTGCGCCATCGTCGGCATGGTGCTGCTCATCCCTCTCGTGGTCGCTCAGCTCGGCCGCTTCGCGCACGGTCTGCCCCTGCCCGCACGGTTCGCCGTCCGCGACGCGGCCCGGCACCGGAGCCGCACGGGACCCGCGGTCGCCGCAGTGGCGGCCACCGTCGCGGGCGTGGTTGCCCTCGGGCATCGGCGGCGCGAGCGACGCGGCCGAGAGACAGGCGACCTACACACCGTCGGGTCCGTTGGGTGCTGCTGTCGTCATCGACCCGACCGCACGACCCGACGACTGGGAGGCCATGCGCGCGGCGGTCGCCTCGCGGCTGCCGGGGGCCCGGGTCACATCGGTCCTCGGCGTGCGCGATGCATACATGAAGTCCGGCGACGTCAGAGGCCCGGTCGAGTCGATCGACCTCCGGCTCGTGAGCAGCAGGCCGGACGAGAACTCGGGCGGCTCCACGAAGCCGGACAGTTCTCGGTCGGCTCCACGAACAGCCTCGGTGCGAGTGTGCTGGTTGGCCAGGAGTCCCTGGACAGCCTCGGCATCGACATGAGCGACCGGGAGCGCGAAACCGCGACACGGACGCTGGCTCGAGGTGGCGCAGTGATGTTCTCGCCCTCGGACGACGGCGAGACGCAAGCGACAGTCGTCAAGCTGACGGCACCGGACTTCGACAGCAAGCCGCGACGCGTTGACCAGTCGGACCGTTCCGGTCGCGATCGTCACCTCGCCGGGGCCCGTGATGCCCGCGCTCGCCGTCGTGTCTGCCGACATCGCTGAGCGAGCGGGGATCCCTGTCGTCACGACGGCGCTGGTGGTCGACGGCATCGCCATCGACAACAGCAGCAGAGGACGAGCTGCGTGAGGCGATGACCGGGATCAGCCCGGTGTCGTACGTGGCGGTGGAGCGCGGCTTCCAGGACAACTCGACGCGCATCGTCCTGCTGCTGCTCGGATGTGTCGGCGGGATCCTCGTGCTGGGTGGCACCCTGACGGCCACCTTCCTCGCGCTGTCGGACGCCCGACCCGACTTCGCGACGATGAGCGCCGTCGGTGCGGCTCCACGCACACGTCGGTTCGTCGCGGCGAGCTACGCCGCCACGATCGGGCTGGTCGGCGCGGTCCTCGGCGCGGCCGTCGGGTTCGTCCCGGGGATCGCCATCACCTACCCGCTCACCGGCACCTCGTGGCTGCCGGCAGGGTCGACAGGTGCAGACGGCAGCGTCCTGCCCGACCACTTCATCGACATCCCGTGGCTGCTCGTCGGTGGCCTGGTGCTCGCTGCTGCCGCTGCTGACGGCCACCATCGTCGGCCTGGCATCGCGCTCACGGCTGCCGATGGTCAGCCGGCTGTCCTGACCTGCTTCGCCCACGCGTCGATCTGCAGCACCGAGCGCATGCCCACCGACTCGTAGAGCCCGAGCGCGTTGGTGACGTTGGCCTGGTCGACGTGCAGCAGCACCGCCGTACGGCCGTCGTCCTGCGCCGCGGCGAAGTAGGTCTGCAGCAGCGCCTTGGCGAGACCGCGTCCGCGCGCCTCGGGGAGGACGCCGACGATGCGCACGTAGCCGGCGTTGTCCTCCTCGACGAACTGCTGCGTGCCGATCAGCAGGCCGGCCGGCTGGCCGTCGACGTCGCCGATCCAGAGCGACGACCAGTCGGGCCCGTGCTCGTGGAACTGCTCGCGGAACTTCTCGAACGTCCGGGGCACGTGCCCGTAGTGCTCGGTGAACGCCTTCTCGTGGATGTCGAGAGCGAGTCGCAGGTCGTGGTCGGCGGCGTCGGACCGGCGTACGACGACTCCGGTGGGCGGCTCGGGTGCCGCCTGCGGGCCGGCGAAGTCGATGCGCATCCGGGTGAACGTGGTCGCCGTCTCGAAGCCGCGGCCGGCGAGCCAGCCGCGGGTGCGCTCGTCCTCGCGGTAGGCGCCGGTGTCGAACAGCGCGTGGTCGTGGCCGGCTTCGGCGGCGAGCTCGAGACCGCGCGCCTCCAGGGTGGCGAGCACCTCGTCGCCGAGCGGCGCTGTCGTGCTCGGGATGCACGTAGGCGTCGACCTCGATCTTGCTGGTCTGCTCGAACGCGGCCCACCCAGCCGTAGCCGACCAGGGCGCCGGACTCGTCGTACCAGCCGCTGTGCTCGAGGTCGGAGCGGCGCAGGTCGGCCTCGAGCTCGGTGAGCGTGTAGTCGGAGCGGCCGAGCACGGCGATGTCGCTCGCGAGCAGGAGCTCGGCGATCGCGGGGGCGTCTTCGAGGGTCATCCGGCGCGTGGTCACGAGGGTCGAGGCTGCCAGGTGGCACGTGCCGGGTCCACCGCAAATCCGGTGGGTAAGGATGGGCTCATGACCCAGCCCCCCGACGAGCGCAGCGAGACATCGGTCGACCAGCCGGACGGCGGCGACTCCCAGCGCGTCCTGGTGGTGGGGCCGGACGGCATGGCGGTCGAGGGCCCGCCCGGCGCCGACGGCGAGCCGGAGGAGCGCTCGGTCACCCAGCTGATCGAGCAGCCGGCCAAGGTGATGCGGATCGGCAGCATGATCAAGCAGCTGCTCGAGGAGGTGCGCGGGTCGCCGCTCGACGAGGCGAGCCGGGCCCGGCTGCGCGAGATCCACAACCGCTCGATCAAGGAGCTCGAGGAGGGCCTCGCGCCCGAGCTGAGCGAGGAGCTGGAGCGGATCTCGCTGCCGTTCAGCGACGACGAGGTGCCGAGCGAGGCCGAGCTGCGGGTCGCCCAGGCCCAGCTGGTCGGCTGGCTGGAGGGGCTGTTCCACGGCATCCAGACGGCGCTGTTCGCGCAGCAGATGGCGGCGCGGGCGCAGCTCGAGCAGATCCGGCGGCGGGCGCTGCCGGCCGGGATGCCGGGGATGCCCGCCGGTGCGCCGGGCGAGGGCGAGCCCGGCGAGCAGCCGGGCGTCCAGGGCACCGGCCAGTACCTCTAGCTCCCCACCCGCGCACGATCATGCAGCCGTGGTTCAGCACGAGACCGTCTCGCAGACCACGGTGCATGATCATGGTGAGCTGAGTGGGTTCAGAGGTCGAAGAGGTCCTCGAGGACCTGCGCGACGCCGTCGTCCTCGGCGGCCGGCGCCCGGCGTCGACACCGCGGCGAGCACGTCGGGGTGGGCGCCTTCCACGGCGTACGACGTGCCGGCCCAGGCCAGCATCGGCAGGTCGTTCGGCATGTCGCCGAACGCGACGACGTCGGCCGCGTCGATCGCCCTGCTGCTCGCACAACCGGGCCAGGGTCGTCGCCTTGGACACCCCGGTCGCCGAGATCTCCAGCAGCCCGGACTGCGACGAGTGCGTCAGCTCGGCGACGTCACCGACCACCTCGCGGGCGGCGGCGAGCAGCGCGTCGGCGTCCAGCTCCTCGTGCCGGGCCAGCAGCTTGACGACCGCCGTGCCGCCGTAGATGTCGTCGATGCCGGCGACGGACCTCGCCTGCCCGACGTCCCACCGCGGCTGGTACGACGGCTCGTGGGCGAACCCGTCCAGCGTCTCGACGGCGAAGCGCGACGTCCGGCAGCGCAGCGCGCAGGCGCCGCGCAACATCGAGGCCGACCTCGACCGAGAGCGGGAAGTGGTCGCACCACCTTCTCGGTGTGCAGGTCGTAGACGAGCGCGCCGTTCGCGCAGATCGCGAGCCCGGTGTGCCCGGTCCGCTCCGCGATCTCGGACATCCACCGCGGCGGCCGCCCGGTCACGAACACGACCGGCACGCCGAGCGCCTCGACGGCCTGCAGCGCGCGCACGGTGCGGTCGCTGATGACGCCGTCCCACGGGATGATCGTGCCGTCCAGGTCGGTGGCGACGAACCGCGGTCGGCGTCACGCGGCTCACGTCGCCCGCGGGTCCGGCGACCGGTTCGAGCACCTCCCGGCCGCCGAGGAACGGGCGCAGCGCCGCCGGCACGACGACCGAGCCGTCGGCCTGCTGGTGGTTCTCCAGGATCGCGACCAGCCACCGGGTCGTCGCGAGCGTGCCGTTGAGCGTGGCGACCGGCCGCACGCCGTCCGCGTCGCGCATGCCGGACCCGCAGCCGGCGGGCCTGGAACTGCGTGCAGTTCGAGGTCGACGTCAGCTCGCGGTAGCGGCCCTGCGTCGGCACCCACGCCTCGCAGTCGAACTTGCGCGCGGCCGACGACGCCGAGGTCGCCGGCCGCGACGTCGATGACGCGGTAGGGCACCTCGACCTTGGCGAGCATCTCCTTCTCCCACGCGAGCAGCCGCTGGTGCTCGGCGGCGGCGTCCTCGGGCGCGACGTAGGAGAACATCTCGACCTTGTCGAACTGGTGCACGCGGATGATGCCGCGGGTGTCCTTGCCGTAGGACCCGGCCTCGCGCCGGAAGCACGACGACCACCCGGCGTACCGCCGCGGCAGCTGGTCGGCGTCGAGCACCTCGTCCATGTGGTACGCGGCGAGCGGCACCTCCGACGTGCCGACGAGGTAGAGGTCGTCGTCGGGCAGGTAGTAGACGTCCTTCGCCGCCTGGCCGAGGAAGCCGGTGCCCTCCATCGCCTCCGGCTTGACCAGCACCGGCGGGATCACCGGCACGAACCCGGCCGCCGATCGCCTGCGCGATCGCGAGGTTCAGCAGCGCCAGCTGCAGCAGCGCGCCCACGCCGGTCAGGTAGTAGAAGCGCGCGCCGGACACCTTGGCGCCGCGCTCGGTGTCGATCGCGCCGAGCAGCTGCCCGAGCTCGAGGTGGTCGCGCGGCTCGAAGTCGAAGGTCGGGGGCTCGCCCACGTGCTCGAGCACGACGTAGTCGTCCTCGCCGCCGGGCGGCGCGCCCTCGACCACGTTGGACAGTCGTCCGAGCAGGTCCTCGTACGACGTCTGCGCGGCCGACTGGGCGGCCTCCGCGTCCTTGACCGCCGTGGACAGCTCCTTGGTGCGGGCGAGCAGCGCGGCCTTCTCGTCGCCGGTGGCCGTCGCGACCTGCCGGCCGAGGCCCTTCTGCTCCGACCGCAGCCCGTCGAACGCCATGATCGAGTCGCGCCGCGCGCGGTCGGCGGCGAGGATCGCGTCGACCAGGCCCTCGTCCTCGCCGCGGGCGCGCTGGGAGGCGCGCACGGCGTCGGGGTCGTCGCGCAGCAGCTTGGGGTCGATCACCTGTCGAGGGTATCCAGCCGATCGCATACGGCGGCTGACGCACCGTCCGCCCGCTCCCGGCAAGTAGCCTGCGCGCGTGATCACGCGGGTTGCGCGACTGGCCTGGCGCATCGGGCTGCTCCTGCTCGGGCTGTACGCCGTGCTGACCGGCCTCGGGCTGCTGATCACCCGGGCGGCGCCCGCGGACAACCCCCTGACCGAGGACGACCTCAACCGCTGGCTGGCCGAGCACCGCACCGGGTTCCTGGACGGCGCGACGTCGGTGCTCGTGACGCTCGGGATGCCGGCGGTCGTCGCCGTCGCCACGGTCGTCGGGGTCGTCGTGCTCCGGCTCGCTCTCGGGCGCTGGCGCGAACCGGTGTTCCTCGTCGGTGACGGTCGCGTCGCAGGCCGCTACTGGTGGTGCTGACGGCCCAGGTCGTGTCGCGGGAGGCACCGGACGTCGAACGGCTGGGCCCGGTGAGCGCCTTGGGGAGCTACCCGTCCGCGCACACCGCCGCCGCCACGGCGCTGCTCGTCGCGGTCACCTTGCTGGTGGGCTGGCACGTCGGTCGCCGGGCGATCCGGGTGCCGCTGCTCGTCGTACTCGCCGCTCTCCCGATCCTGGTCGGGTTCGCCGACCTCTACCGCGGCACGCACCACCTGACCGACGTGCTGGCCGGCTACCTGGCCGGGCTGGGGTCGGTGGCGATCGTGAGCCGGACCGTTCTCAACCACCGGCTCTGGGTCGGCCAGCCGGAGACCGGGGTCCGCCGCCGTCGGGACGGCGACCCACACCGCGCCGCGGTGATCTACAACCCGATCAAGGTCCCCGACTTCCCGGCGCATGCGGGCCCGCGTCGAGGCGCACATGGCCCGGGCCGGCTGGGCCGAGCCGCTGTGGCTGGGCACGACCGTCGACGACCCGGGCGCCGGCATGTGCGCGGAGGCCGCGGAGGAGAAGGCCGACCTCGTCATCGTGTGCGGCGGCGACGGGACGGTGCGGGTGTGCGCGCAGGCCCTCGCCGGCACGGACACGCCGCTGGCCCTGCTGCCGTCGGGCACCGGCAACCTGCTCGCGCGCAACCTGGGCATCCCGCTCGACGACGAGGACGGCGGCGCTGCGCATCGCCATGTCCGGAGCCGACCGGCGCATCGACGTCGCGGCGGTCGAGGACCACAAGTTCGTGGTGATGGCCGGCCTGGGCTTCGACGCGGCGATCATGCGCGACGCGTCCGAGGGCCTCAAGCGCACGATCGGCTGGCCGGCGTACGTCGTGTCCGGCGCCCGGCACCTGCGCGGTCGCGGGATCCGGGTCCGCATCACGCTCGACGACGGCAAGCCGTTCAGCCGGCGGGTGCGGACCGTGGTGGTGGGCAACGTCGGCAAGCTGCTGGCCGGGATCCCGCTGCTGCCCGATGCCGAGCCGGACGACGGGGTGCTCGACGTGGTGCTCATCGCTCCCGGCAGCATCGTCGGCTGGGCCCGCGTGGCGGGCCGGGTGATGACGCGCCGCGGACAGGTGGACCGCCGGGTCGAGCGGTTCCGCGCCCAGCACGTGCTGCTCGAGACCGGCCATCCGACGCCGCGCCAGCTCGACGGTGACCTGATCGAGGACGGGCGGTCGATGGACATCCGGATCGAGCCGGCCGCGCTGTGCGTGCGCGTCCCCACCCGCAAGCGCTCAGACGCGGCCGGACCTGATCCGGCCGAGCCAGGCGGCGGCGTCGCGGTAGACCGCGTCGTCCTTCTCGGCGGATGCGTCCTCGGTGTCGGCGTCGGCGCGCGGATAGGAGCCGAGGAACCGTACGTCGGGGCAGACCCGGCGCAGCCCCATCAGCGCCTCGCCGACCCGGGCGTCGTCGACGTGGCCCTCGCAGTCGATGGAGAAGCAGTAGCGGCCCATCCCCTGGCCGGTCGGCCGCGACTCGATGCGCGACAGGTTGACCTCGCGCACCGAGAACTCGGTCAGCACCTCGAGCAGCGCCCCCGGATGGTCGTCGGCGATGAACGCCACCAGCGACGTCTTGTCGCGACCGCTCGGCAGCGGCGGCTCGGCCGGCCGGCTCACCAGCACGAAGCGGGTGACCGCGTCCGGGTTGTCCTCGATGTCCGCGGCGAGCACGGTCAGCCGGTAGTGCTCGGCCGCGATCGGCGCGGCGATGGCGGCGTCGTAGTCGGCGGTGCCGTCCGCGAGCCCCTCGGCCGCCGACGCGGTGGACAGCGACGGCTCGACCGTGGCGTCGGGCAGGGCGATCGACAGCCACCGCCGGCACTGCGCCGCCGCGTGCGGATGGGTGGCGACCCGTCGTACGGCGTGCAGTCCCGTCCCCGGCGCGGCCATCAGCGCGAACGAGATCGGCAGCAGCACCTCGCGGGTGACCATCAGCGGGTCGCCGCTGGCCAGCTCGTCCAGGGTCGCCGCGACCGGGCCCTCGACCGAGCTCTCGATCGGCACCATCGCGCCGTCGGCCTCGCCGCGGCGCACCGCGTCCAGCGCGGCGGCGACGGTCTGCTGCGGCTGCAGGTCGGCCTTGGCCGCGGCCGGGATCGACCGCAGGGCGGCCTCGGTGAACGTGCCCTCGGGGCCGAGGTAGGCGTAGCGGGCGGGCGGGACTCCGGGCATGCGCCGACCCTAACGGCCTAGTCGCGCCGGGCCCGGGCGATCGCGTCCTCCTCCTCGGGCGAGAGGCGCTGGTCGCTGGTGAAGGCGCTCAGCGGCTTGGCGTAGCTGCGGGTCTCGCTGCGGCCGTTGATGGCGGAGATCACCAGGCCGTCGCCGTTGTCGTCGTACATCGCCGCCGAGAACGAGAGCTTGCCGCCCATGTCGCCGAACGCGTCGTAGCGCACGACCGCGACGTGGCGCAGCGCCGCGGGGTCGATGCCGGCGACCGCCTCGCGCGGTGCTCCGACGATGCGGCGGACCCGCTTGTTCAGCGCGCGCACCCGGGCCAGGGCGAACAGCACGAGCAGCAGGGCGAGGCCGGCCGCGATGGCGCCGCCGAGAGCGAGCCACTCGAGGACGTCGCGGTCGAGCTGGAGGTCGGCAGGCACGGTCGGCACGCTACCGGGCACTAGCCTTCCGGCCATGGACCGTGCCGAGGTCGAGTCGCTGCTGCAGGGCGTGGCAGCGGGCAGTCTCGACGTCGCGACCGCGCGTCGATCGCCTCGCTGCCGGGCCGATGGGCGGGGTCGCCGACCTCGGCTTCGCCCGGGTCGACACGCACCGCGGGCTGCGGACCGGCGACCCGGAGGTCGTGTACGCCGGCGGGAAGTCCACCGACCAGACGGTCGCGATCCTGCGCGAGCTGGTCGAGCAGGGCGGGACGCCGACCGGCGATCGCGACCCGGCTGCCGGCGAGAGACGGCCGATGCCGTCCGGGCCACCTTCCCCGACGCGCTGGTCGACGACGTCGCCGGATGCGCGGCGGTCGGCGCGCTGCCCGAGCCGCGCGGCCGGGTCGTCGTCGTCGCGGCCGGCACGTCGGACGCACCGGTTGCCGCCGAGGCGGCGTTCGTCGCGCGGGCGTTCGGTGCGCGAGGTCGACCGGGTGGACGACGTGGGGGTCGCCGGCATGCACCGGCTGCTCTCGGTGCGCGAGTCGCTGGACGCGGCGGACTGCCTCGTCGTGGTGGCCGGCATGGAGGGCGCGCTGCCCAGCGTCGTCGGCGGGCTGACGGGGGTGCCGCTGGTCGCGGTGCCGACGTCGGTCGGCTACGGCACGTCGTACGGCGGGCTCGCGGCCCTGCTCGCGATGCTCAACTCGTGCGCGCCCGGTGTGGTGGTGTGCAACATCGACAACGGCTTCGGGGCCGGCGTGTTCGCGGCCCGGGTGGCCCGGCGGGCGGCGGTCGCATGAGCTCCGCGCTGGTTCGGCTGCCATGCCGGCGCGAGCGGCGACATGTTCCTCGGGGCGCTGGTCGACGCGGGGGCGCCGCTCGAGGTGATGCAGGCCGCGGTCGACGCGATCGGTGTCGAGCCGATCCGCCTCGAGGCGTCCGACGTCACCCGGCAGGGGCTGGCGGCGACCAAGGTGGACGTGCACGTGCCGCGCAGCGACGTCGTGCGCACCTGGGCCAACATCCGCGGCCTGCTCGAGCAGGCCGACCTCGCCGAGCCGGTGCGCGCGCGGGCGCTGGGGGTGTTCGCCCGCCTGGCCCGGGCGGAGGCGGCGGCGCACCGGGTCAGCCCGGAGCAGGTGCACTTCCACGAGGTGGGCGCGCTGGACGCGGTCGCCGACGTGGTCGGCAGCTGCGCGGGCCTGCACGCGCTCGGCGTGGACGCCGCGACCGCGTCGCCGGTCGCGCTCGGCAGCGGGATGGTGCGGGGCGAGCACGGCATGCTGCCGGTGCCCGGTCCCGCGGTGCTGGCGCTGCTGTCGGAGGTGGAGGCGCCGGTCTACTCCGGCGACGAGCCCTACGAGATGTGTACGCCGACGGGGGCGGCGCTGCTGGCCGAGACCGTGCAGGGCTGGGGCGGCCTGCCGCTGATGACGGTGTCGGCGAGCGGGCTCGGTGCGGGCCAGCGGGAGCTGGACGGGGTGCCCAACGTGCTGCGCGTGGTGATCGGCGAGCCCGCCGATGCGGTGCGTCGGGCGGCGCCCGACGAGAGCCTGGTCGTGTCGGCCAACGTCGACGACCTCGACCCGCGGCTGTGGCCGGAGGTGCTCGGGCGGCTGCTCGACGCGGGCGCCGACGACGCGTGGCTGGTCCCGATCGCGATGAAGAAGGGGCGCCCGGCTCACACGTTGTGCGTGCTGACCGACGACGAGCACGCCGACGCCGTACGCCGGATCGTCTTCACCGAGAGCTCGACGATCGGGCTGCGCGAGCACCGCGTGGCCAAGCACGCGCTGGCGCGGGAGATCCGCACGGTCGATGTCGACGGGGTCGAGGTCCGGGTGAAGGTGGCGCTGCTGGACGGCGAGGTCGTCAACGCGTCGCCGGAGTTCGACGACGTGGCGGCCGCGGCCGCCAAGCTCGGGCGGCCCGTGAAGGCCGTGCTCGCCGCGGCGAGTGCCGCGGCGCACGAATGGACCTGACGGTCGCGGCCACGGCGTTCGGCCTGATCTTCCCGGTCGAGCTTCCGGACAAGACGTTCATCGCGACGCTGGTTCTCGCCACGCGCTATCGCGCCCTGCCGGTCTGGCTCGGCGTCGCCGGCGCATTCCTCGTGCAGTGCCTGGTCGCGGTCACCGCCGGCGGGCTGCTGAGCCTCCTGCCCCCGGTCGTCGTCGTGTCCGCCGCGGCGGTCCTGTTCGCCGTCGGCGCGATCGTGCTCTGGCGCGGCGCACGCACCGCCGACGAGGACGAGGCGGCCGAGGAGGAGGCGATGCGGGAGCGAACCCGCCGCGACCTGCAGGGCTGGCGCGTTGCGGCGACCAGCTTCGGCGTGCTGTTCCTGGCCGAGTGGGGCGACCTGTCGCAGCTGCTGACCGCTGGGCTGGCGGCCCGGTCGGGCGACCCGGTCAGCACGTTCGTCGGCTCGTGGCTGGCGCTGGTCACCGTGGCCGCGCTGGCGATCGTGCTCGGCCGGACGCTGCTGCGGGTCCTCAGCCTCGGCCTGATCCGCCGCATCGGCGCCGGCGTGTGCGCGGTGCTCGCCGTCGTGACCGCGATCGAAGCGATCCGCCACCTCATCGACTGACGGGGTGTCCCCGGCCGTGTGCTCTGCCACCGCTCATGTCGGCAGAGCAGGCTCTGCCACCGCTCGTGACGGCAGAGCAGGCTCTGCCACCGTCGTGGCGGCAGAGCACTCCGCGGCGGCGGCGGCCGATCGCCCTAGGCCCGTCGCGCGGGAGGGCTCGGCTTGGCAACGGCTTTCCCTCCATGACCGCCTGCAGCTTCGCAAACGCGGTGTAGGCGTGCGCATTGAGCGACCGATTGGACTTCTTGTTCTCGTTCACGTTCGCGTAGCCCACCAACGTGATGTTGTTGTCCAGGCTCATCCAGGACAGCCAGACCCCGAACGGCACGGAGTCGCCGTCCTTTGAGGCCGTGCCGAGTGCCGCCACGTTGACCTGGCGGTCGACGTTCTTGTGCGTCTTGTCGTGGTTGCTCGAGACCGTCAGCTCGAGACTGACGCCTTCGTCGGCGAGACAGACCCGTTGGCAGGTCTTGAGGATGGCCACGAACTCGTTGTAGGCCGCCTTCACCTGCTTCTCGTTCTTCATCGTGCCGACGGCGTTGAAGACGGCCGGCAAGGAGTCCTTCTCGGCCACGAACCCGACCACGGCCTCGCGATCGTGGGAGAGCTGACGCCGGGGGCGTCCAGGTCGACTGATGCACCCGAACTCGCCCTCGTCGTCGCCTTCGTTCGTGGCATCCGGGTCTGACCTTGAATCCCGGCCCCATGTCCGCCAGCGTCAGCAGCGCGGAGTCGACCTGGTTGCGCCGTCAACGGCGCAAGGGTGGTCGGGGTGGTGGCCGCCTTTCGTGGCGTGCCCGATCCGCAGGCGGTGCAGGATGACAAGCGCTGCTTACCACGGACAAGGGCGCAGCCCTGACGGCGCCTACGCGTCTCCGACATCGGTGTCCCCGTTCTGCCACTCCCGGGATGCCGGGAGGCGGCGGCATCGCGCATCGGTCGCGGCAGTCTTCCCGGCCTGACCGGGCTTGGGCAAGGCCTCAGGGTTGAGCTCGCCCTGATCACCTAGCGTGGGCCGGGTGTCCCCCGTGCGTCGGTGTCTCGCTGCTGCGCTCGCCGTCGTCGCGGTGCTGGGGTCGCTCGCTGTGGTCGGGCGCTTCGGCGAGCGTGCAGAGCGCCGGCACCGGGCAGCCCGTCATCCTCGTCGGCGTCGCCGGCCTGCGCTGGGAGGACGTCGACGAGTCAGCCACCCCCAACCTCTGGCGCCTGGCCGACTCCTCGGCGCTCGCCGCGATGTCGATCCGCACCACGACCCGGTGGACCTGCCCCATCGCCGGCTGGCTGACCATCAGTGCCGGCGAGCGCGCCGTCGACGGCCCGACCCCCGAGCTGCCCGCCCGCTGCAACCGGCCGCCGCGCCCGAAGGTGTCCGGCGACGGGGCCGAGGTTCCCGGCTTCGCCGACCTCCGCGCGCGCAACGCCGACGGTCGCTACTCCGCCGACATCGGTCTCCTCGGCGACACGGTGACCTCGGCAGGCGGCTGCATCACCGCCGTCGGTCGCGGCGCCGCTCTCGCAGCGGCCGACTCGAGCGGGCGGCTCACGTCGTACCTCCCCTCGAACGCACCGCTGGACGCCGCGACATTCGAGCGCTGCGACCTCACCATCGTGGACGCCGGCTCGCTGGCTCCGCCCACCCTGACGCGGCCCGAGGACGCGGGACCGGTGTTGCGGCGACTGCTCGCGGCCGACAAGCGCATCGGTGACGTGGTCGCCGCCGCCCCGGCCGGCGCCACGGTCATCGTGGTCGGGGTGGCGGACCGGTCGACCACACCGCATCTCACCCTCGCGACCGCCAGCGGACCGGGCCCCGATGGCAGCACGTACGACGAGCGCTGGCTCACCGCCAGGTCCACCCGGCGGACCGCGCTGGTGCAGCTGACCGACGTCCTGCCGACCGTGCTCGGGCTGCTCGGGCTGGACCAGCCCAGCAGCGCGATCGGCGCGCAGATCCGCCCCGACGGCCCGCGCCCGCCGCTGACGGACGCGATCGACGAGCTCGTCGACGCGGACACGAAGGCCCAGGTCGCCAGCCGGTTCACGCCGCACTTCTTCACCCTGCTCGTCGTCAGCCAGCTGCTGCTCTACGGCGCGGCCGCCGTCGCGCTGCGGCGCCGGTGGGGAGGAACGGCCCGCCGGGCTCGGGTCATGCAGGCGCTGCGACGCACGGCCCTGGTGTTCGCGGCGGTGCCGGTGTCGACGTACCTCGCGAACCTCGTGCCGTGGTGGAGCGCCGGCCACCCGCTCGCCGCGCTCGCCCTGTCGCTGCTGGTGGCGCTCCTCGCGGTGACGGCGATCGCCCTGCTCGGACCGTGGCGACGGGAGCTGCTCGGGCCGTTCGGCGCGGTCGCCCTGACCACCGGGCTCGTGCTGCTGGTCGACGTGGTCACCGGATCGAACCTGCAGCTGTCCAGCCTGATGGGCTACTCGCCGTTGGTGGCCGGCCGGTTCTACGGGTTCGGCAACCTCGCGTTCTCGTTGTTCGCCACCGGGATGCTGCTCGGTGTCACCGCTGTCGCCGACAGCCTGCTGCGCACCGACCGGCAGCGCCTGGCGGTCGCCGTGGTCATCGTCACCGGCGTGATTGCCGTGCTCGCCGACGGCTGGCCGCGCTGGGGCAGTGACTTCGGCGGCGTCCTCGCGCTGGTTCCCGGGTTCGCCGTGCTCGCCCTGCTGGTCGCGGGTGTCCGGGTCTCGTGGTGGCGCGCGGCGCTGATCGGGCTGGCCGCAGCGGCCACGATCGCGGTCGTCGCGTACCTGGACTGGCGCAACCCGGCCGCCGACCGGTCGCACCTGGGCCGCTTCGTCCAGCAGGTCCTCGACGGCGAGGCGACAACGATCGTGCAGCGCAAGCTCGAGGCCAACCTGCGCGCGTTCCGCAACTACCTGCTCGCCCTCATCGTGCCGATCGGCTTCGCGTTCGTCGTGCTCGTGCTGATGCGCCCGGGCGCCTCCCGCGCGGCCGGCCTCGCCCGGGCCTACGACCGGTCGCCGACGCTGCGCTCCGGCGTCATCGCCATGCTGGTCACCCTCGGCATCGGCTTCGCCGTCAACGACTCGGGCATCGCCATCCCGGCGGTCGCCCTCTTCGTGGCGATCCCGCTGCTCCTGGCCGCGAGCGTCAGGGCACTGGAGCTGGACGAGGCGCAGGAGCTGGACGAGGCACAAGGCGTCGCGTCGCCGCGAGCACCAGCACGCTGACCGTCAGCGCGAGCACCAGCCACGGCGCGACGTCGGACCGGAAGCCCAGCGTCACCGAGCGCAGGTCGTCCGGTCAGCAGGGTGACGGTCCGCCCCGGCACGTAGGCCAGCGCCAGCACGAACGTGCGCGCGAGCAGCAGCAGGTCCAGCCGCGACGCCGGCAGCAGCGCGAGCGGCGCCCACACCAGCGCGTCGTACCACGGCAGCGCGTACGGCGCGGCCAGCACCCACGCCACGGTGAGCACGCACGCGACCCGCGCCGCGTCGAGGTCGGGCCGGTCAGCGTCGACGCGCGGCAGGGCGCGGAACAGCAGCACCGCCAACACGATCGCCACCAGCGCCGCCAGGCCGGTGATGATGCGCCGGCCGTCGTCCTCGCCGGCTGCACCGGTGAGCGGGTCGAGCACCATCCGCCACGGTGTGGCGAGGCTGACGTAGGTCGCGGCGCGGCGCAGCTGGTCGAAGACGTGCGGCCCGGCGGCCAGGTACGACGGCACCAGCACGAGCAGCGCCCCGACCGCCAGCGCCAGCACCCGTCGCGGCTCCCGGCGCAGCACCCACACCAGCGCGCCGCCGAACAACGCCAGCGGCAGCTTGACCGCGACCGCCGCGCCGACCAGCGCACCGGCGGCGAGGGCGGCACCCGTCGTACGACGCAGGACGGCGAGCCCGGCCATGCCGAGCGCCACCGCGAACGTGTCCAGGTGCGCGCCGACGACGAGCTCGTACAGCAGCAGCGGGTTCAGCGACCACAGCAGCGCCGCGCGCACCTGCCGCGACCGGTCACCGCGCAGCAGCCGGTGCAGCAGCAGGCCGGTGCCGAGGAACGCCGCCCCGTTCAGCAGCATCAGGACGAGCACGGTGGTGTGCAGCGACGAGCCACCCACGAGCGACGCGACGCCCTGCTCGGCGGTCGCGACCGGGCCGTAGACCGACGGCGCCCAGCGCCACGGCGGCTCGACGGCACCCGCCACCGGGTCGGTCCCGCCGCGCCACCGCTCCGGCGCCTCGACGTACGGGTCGTCACCGGCGACGACGATCCGCCCGTACGCCGCGTAGCTGAGGTGGTCGGCCGAGCCCATCGGTGGCACCAGCATCAGCACGGCGACCGCGATGCCAGCGGCGACGAGCAGGCGGCGCGGGTCCGGCGCCCACCCGCGGCGCAGCGCGAGCAGCCCGGTCGCGACCGCCGCGGCGCCGAGCACGAGAGCCGCCGCGACCAGCGCGCTGACCAGCCACGGGTCCGGCCCGAGGAACAGCGAGTACGGCGGGTGCGGCCGGCGCGGCCCCAGCGGCGGCTGGGCCACCGACGGACCGAGCAGGCCGGCGACCAGCATCAGCCCCGTGCTGGCACCGACCAGGGCGAGCGCCAGTCCGCCCGGTTCTCACGGGTCGGGGCGCGAGCGGCCGCCCGCGCGCAGCCGGCGGCTCGCGAGCGCGCGCGCGACGTCGCGGTACTGCCGGGCGCGATGCAGCTGAGCCCGTACGTCGGTGCCGGTCACCCGGTGGTGCAGGTCCACCTCGACCTCACGGACCCGGAAGCCCTGCTGCAGCAGGTCGATCGTCAGGCCGGTCTCGACACCGAACCCCGGCGCGAGCGGAGTCGCCGCGTCGAACGCCTTCCGGGTCAGGCAGCGTTGCCCGGACAGCGGCTGCGTCGCCGTGAACCCGGTCGCCGACGCGATGCCCTTGCGCGAGAGGTTGACCACCAGCCCGCGGCCGCCGCCCGGCTGGCTCTGCGGCGGCAGGGTGGCGATCGTCATGTCCGCCTCGCCGGCCAGCACCGGCGGCACGAGCGGGGCCGCGTTGCGCGCGGTGTCCTCGAGGTCGGCGTCCAGGAACAGCAGCGGCCGCGGCGACGCGACGCCGTCCTGCTGGTCGAGGAGCCGCACCAGCTCCGCGCCGGTCTCCATCGCGGCCGCCTTGCCGCGCGTCCGCTCGTGCCTGGTGACGGTGGCGCCGGCACCCGTCGCCAGCGCGGCGGTCTGGTCGGTCGAGCCGTCGTCGACGACCACGACGAGGTCGACACCGTCGATGGTCCGCGCGGCGGCGACGGTGGCGGCGATGCGGGCGGCCTCGTTCTTGGCCGGGATGACGACGGCGACGCTCGCGACCAACTCGGTCACGCTAGAGCGCGGAGCGCTCGGTCATGGTGAACCGCAGCTTGGCCATCATGTTCTCGACCTCGGGGTCGATGCCGCTGGCCTCGAACAGCTCGTGCGCCCGGGCCGCGATGCCCTCCGGCGTGAACCGGGTGTCGTGGTTCTGGATCACCGCGACCGAGGTGAACGGCTGGTAGAGCTCGACCGCATCGCCCTGCACCCCGAACACCTTGCCGCTGATGGTGCCGGCTGCGTCGCTGCAGAGGTAGGCGACCAGCGGCGCGACGTTGTCCGGGTGCCAGAAGTCGAAGGCCTCTTCCTCGTCATCGGCCGAGAGGTCCTTGAACGCGCCGTACGCGCTCTCGGTCATCCGGGTCCGCGCGGCCGGTGCGATCGCGTTGCACCGCACGCCGTACCGCGCCATCTCCATCGCGACGATCGTGGAGAACGCGGCGATGCCGGCCTTGGCCGCCCCGTAGTTGGCCTGGCCGAAGTTGCCGAGCAGGCCGGAGCTGGAGGCGGTGCAGACGATGCGGCCGCCGGTGCCGAGCTCCTTCCAGTGCGCGCAGGCGTAGTGCGTCGGCAGGAAGTGCCCGCGCAGGTGCACCTTGATGACCGCGTCCCACTCGTCCGCCGACATCTTGGCGACGGTCTTGTCGCGCAGGATCCCGGCGTTGTTGACCAGGGCGTCCAGCCGGCCCCAGGTGTCCAGCGCCGTCCCGATCAGGCCGCGGGCGGTGTCCTCCTCGGAGCAGTCGCCGGTGTCGAGCACCGCCTCGCCGCCGGCCGCGACGATCTCCTCGACGACCTGCTTGCCGACGTCGGGGTCGAGCTCGTTGACGACGACGCGCGCGCCTTCGCGGGCCAGCTCGAGCGCCTCACCGCGGCCGATGCCGCGCCCGGCCCCGGTGACGATCGCGACCCGGCCGTCCAGAAGTCCCATGCCGCCGACCCTACCGAGCCGCTTCAAGATCATTCGGACGGCAGCGCCGCCCGCCGCTACGCTGCCCGGCATGACGCAGAGCGGCTCCGGAGCGACGCCGGCGGGTGTCGACAGCGAGGTCGGCCAGCTCCACACGGTGCTGCTGCACCGCCCCGGCGCGGAGCTCAAGCGGCTGACGCCGCGCAACAACGACAAGCTGCTCTTCGACGGCATCCCGTGGGTCGACCGGGCCCAGGACGAGCACGACGCGTTCGCGCAGGCGCTGCGCGACCACGGCGTCGAGGTGCTCTACCTCGCCGAGCTGCTCGCCGAGGCCCTGGAGGTGCCGGCCGCCCGCGAGGGCACCATCGACGCCGTACTCGCCGACCCGCGGCTGGGCGAGGCACTGCACGCGGCCGTCGCCGTCCTACCTGCGCGGCCTGCACCCGACCGACCTGGCCAACACCCTGATGGCCGGGCTGGCGCACGAGGAGATGACCCCGGTCGGCGGGCTCGCCTACCGGTTCATGGACCGGCACGACTTCGTCATCGACCCGCTGCCCAACCTGCTCTTCACCCGCGACTCCAGCGTCTGGATCCGCGACCAGGTGGCCGTCACCAGCCTGGCGATGCCGGCCCGGATGCGCGAGACCACGCTGACCCGGGCGATCTACACCCACCACCCGCGGTTCGTCGGCACCGGGCACATCTACGGACCGGAGCACGAGTACGTCGAGGGCGGCGACGTCCTGCTGCTCGCCCCTGGCGTGCTCGCCGTCGGGGTGGGCGAGCGCACGACACCGGCCGGGGCCGAGCGCCTGGCGCGGCACGTGTTCGACCGCGGCCTGGCCGAGACCGTGCTGGCGGTGCCGATCGCGCAGGAGCGCGCCACCATGCACCTGGACACCGTCTGCACGATGGTCGACGTCGATGCCGTCGTGATGTACCCCAACGTCGCCGACACCCTCGCCGCCTACACCGTGACCAACGGCGGCGAGCTCGACGTCTCCGGCCCCGAGCCGTTCCTGGTGGCCGCCGCGAAGGCGATGCGCATCGACACGCTCCGGGTCATCGACACCGGGCTCGACCCGGTCACCGCCGAGCGCGAGCAGTGGGACGACGGCAACAACACCCTCGCGATCGCGCCCCGGCTCGCGGTCGCCTACGAGCGCAACACGGAGACCAACGAGCGGCTGGCCGAGGCCGGCATCGAGGTCGTCGCCATCTCCGGCAGCGAGCTCGGCAGCGGCCGGGGCGGCCCGCGGTGCATGTCCTGCCCGATCGCCCGCAGCCCGCTGGGCACCTGAGCCCCGACGGGCGACCTCGACGGTCGAACGGCACTCTCGGGGCGGAAAACTGGGGACCCGGGCGCTGCTGACGGGGGATGCAGCAGCGCCCAGGCCTGGCGGCGACGATATCCGAAGTCGGCACCGATGTGAGCCAAGGCCCCGGCATCGCACCCGTTCGCCGAACTACGCTCGCCGGGTGCTGACCAGGACCTCCTCCCCCGTGGCGTTGCAGGATGCCCTGCTCGCCGGTGGGTTCTCGAACGGTCAGGCCGAGCTCGGCGAGGTCTGGCCGATCGTGAAGCGCTGGCTCGGCCGCCCCGTGGAGCCGGCCGACGGCCGCCTGCAGGTCCTCCTGCTCGAGAGCGGCTTGAACCGCAGCTCCGAGGGCCGGGGCGACCACCCGCTCCTCCCCGCCGGGCTGGCCCCCCGCCCGCTCTTCAACCTGGTCGTGGCCCGGGCGTTCGAC
This sequence comes from uncultured Actinomycetota bacterium, assembly GCA_963757295.1. GTDB lineage: Bacteria > Actinomycetota > Actinomycetes > JACCUZ01 > JACCUZ01 > JBDUAP01. The sequence goes on from CAVWQZ010000005.1 coordinate 47,775, forward strand.
ACCGAGGTCGACGGCGCAGCTGCACACGGGGCAGGACGAGCACGGCGTCGAGTGGTGGTACGAGCCGGACGCCCGGTGGGAGGCGATCGCCGCGGGTGCGGACTGGGACCCCGACCACTCCATCGGCTACAGCATGCTGGCCACGGGACCCGACGCCGTCCCCGGCTTCCTCCGCCAGGTGGAGCAGACGCCGATGTTCGCCGCCGCCCTGGCCGGCCGCGCGGTGCTCACCCGGGCGTTCGGGTTCGACATCGACGGGGGCGAGATCGTCGCCACCTGACCCGCGGCGCCCGACCGGGTCAGCGCAGGGTGAGCTGCCGGCTCCTCAGCTCGGCCAGCGCGCGCCGCTGCGCGCCGTCCAACGGCGTGGTCTCGGCCATCGCCGCGCCGAGCCGTTCCGCGAACGCCGCCGCCGGCTCCTCCACCTCGGCCGCCTCGGTGTCGGCCGCCAGGTCCCACACCGGCACCATCAGCCCGTCCGCCCGGAACGACCCGACGTAGCGGCTGCCCGCCCCCATCCCGTCCTGGTCGGCGGCCGCCAGCCGGGCCAGCGCCGCCAGCAGCTGCTCCTCGTCGTGGGGCAGGACCCAGCGCAGGTGCCGCCGTCCGCCGATGTCGCACCAGTAGGCCGCCTCGACCGACTCCAGCCGGGTCGTCGGGACCACGGCCTCGTTGGCCCGCTCCATCGACTCGGTCACCTCGGCGGTGCGCTCCTGCGCGTCGTCGAGCCAGAAGTCGAACCCCTGGTGGATCCGGACGTCGAGGGCGGCCGACGGATCGAGCAGGTCCTGCAGCCGCGGGCCGGGCCCGGGCAGCGCGCCGGCCACGATCGGGGTCCCGGCCTCCGCGTCGAGCGCCCGCACCAGCGCATCCGCGACGTCCCGGCTGGCGTCGCCGGAGCCGCCGGGCACCTGCAGGCCGACCAGCACGGCGCCGTCGGTGCGCACCAGCGCCGGCCAGGCCAGCGGCAGGACGGTGGCGAGCGTGACCGCACGGTCGGCCCGCTTGCCGGACAGGGTCAGCGCCGCCGTCGCGGCCGGCACGATCTCGCGCATCGCCACCCAGTCGCACTCACCGGCCAGCCCCTCGAAGGGTCGCGCGACGAACTGCCCGACCGCCTTCGCGGCCTCCCGGCCGTGGCAGGCCTTGTAGCGGCGCCCCGACCCGCAGGGGCACGGCTCCCGCGCGCCGACGACGGGGACCTCGGCGGAGGACGACGAGCCGGTACGACGTGGCGCGGCCGGTTTGGCCATGGAAGGGCGCTCCTCGCGGGCGGAGGTCAGGTGACGCGCAGCAGACTAGTGACGGCGCCGGTCAGCGCCATCGCGGAGCGGGGCAGGTCGGCCCACACGGTGACCGCGTTGCCGTCCTCGGTGACGCCCCACTCGCTGCAGATGGTGCGGACGATGTCGAGCCCGCGCCCACCCAGCGAGGACACCGCGGCCACGGCGGCCTGCGGCCGGGTCAGGGCACCGCCGTCGGTGATCTCCAGGTGCAGGCGGTCCTGCTGGAGCGTCCCAGCACACGCTGATGTCCCCGCTGGGCAGCGGCGCAGCGTGCTTGATCGCGTTGCTGACCAGCTCGGAGAGCACCAGGACGGCGTCGTCGCGCATGGGCGTGCCCACGCCGTTGGCGTCCAGCTCGTCGGCCAGCGCGTGCCGCGCGGCGCTGACGCTGCTGCGTGCGTGCGGAACGCTGACCGACGACATCGGTCCGTTCTGGGCGTTCGCCATGGCGAGACGCCCCCTCCCCGGTAGCGGTCACGCTTCTTGCTTCTGTACCCGTGCCCGGTGACCCCGGGATGAAACGGACCAAACGGGTCGGATCACTCACATCGCCTGTCCGGCCGAGCGTGTCCAGGACCCGCCGCGGCCGGTTGGTGATGATGGCGTCCACGCCGAGGTCGCGGCACAGCGCGACATCCGCGACGTCGTCCACGGTCCAGACGTGCACCTCGTGGCCGTGGCGCTGCACCCGCTCGACGTAGCGGGGGTGCGCCCGCACCACCTCGATGCTGGGCCCGGCGATGCGCACCCCGGGAGGCAGCGTGCCGTCGCGGAACCGCAGCGGCACCCGCTCCATCAGGTAGACGGTCTGCACGCTCGGCGCCAGCACGCGCATCCGGCGCAGCGACAGCTGCGAGAAGCTCATCACCCGCACCGGCGAGGTCTGGCCGAGCCGCGGGTGCGCCCACCCGAAGTGCTCCAGCAGGTCGACCAGCCGCCGCTCGACCAGGCCGGCGTAGCGCGTGGGGTGCTTGGTCTCGATCGCGAGCTCGACCGGCCGGTCGTGCGTGGGCGACGGTCTCGAGCAGCCGGCGCAGGGTGAGGATCTCGGCCCGGTCGCGGTCGGGCACCTCGGGGTCCTCGAAGTCCTCCCACGTGTCGCGCCAGGAGCCGAAGTCCAGCGCCGAGAGCTCCGCCAGCTCCAGCGTCGAGAGCACCCCGCGGCCGTTGGACGTGCGGTCCACCCGGCGGTCGTGGACGCAGACGAGGTGCCCGTCCCGGGTCAGCCGCACGTCGCACTCCAGCGCGTCCGCGCCGTCGTCGAGCGCCCGCTTGTAGGCGGAGAGGGTGTGCTCGGGGGCGTCCTCGGACGAGCCGCGATGAGCGATGACCTGGATCGTCGAGCTGTCCCGGCCAGTCGAGCGGCTCACGGCGCCCATGCTGCCACCAGGCGCGACTCGCTCAGGGCAGCAGCACGCCGGGGTTGAGCAGTCCATCCGGGTCGAATGCCCTCTTGATCCGGCGCATAACGTCGATCTCGGCCGGGCTGCGGGTCAGGGCGAGCATGTGCACCTTGGCGACGCCGATGCCGTGCTCGGCCGCGATGCTGCCGCCGTGCGCCGCCGCGAGCCGCAGCACCGTCTCGTCGACGGTGTCGTCGTCGGGCGCCGGGCCGACGACGTTGACGTGCAGGTTGCCCATCGCCAGGTGGCCGAACACGAACACGTCGTACGGCGCGACCGCCTCGGGCAGCCCGGTCAGGAACGCCGCCAGCCGGTCCAGGGGCAGGGAGACGTCCATCTTGTGCGGCACGCCGAGCGTCGAGATCGCCTCGGTGTGCCGCTCGCGGTAGGCCCACAGCCTCGGGTCCACCGCGGCCTCGACGGTGTCCGGCAGGTCGGGCGGCTCGTCGGTCTCGAGCAGGAGATAGACCGGCCACGCGGTCGGCAACGGCTGCGGGAGCCCGGCCACCCGGCGTACCAGCTCGACACCGGCCGCGAGCATCACCTCGGCCGCGCGCAGCCCCTCGGCCGGCAGCAAGCGCGACCGCGGCGTCGATGTCGGGGCAGCCGACCAGCACGACGCAGCCCGGGCCGGGGCGGGGGACCAGCCGCAGCCGCGCGGCGGTGATCACGGCGAGCGTCCCCTCGCTGCCGGCGAGCAGGCGCGGCAGGTCGTAGCCCGCGTTGTCCTGGGGCGGCGGGTCGAGCCGGCTCAGCACCGAGCCGTCGGCGAGCACCGCCTCGAGCCCGCGCACCTGCGCGCCGCTGGTCCCGTGCCGTACGACGTGCAGGCCGCCCGCGTTGGTGGCCACCGTGCCGCCGACCGTCGCGGAGTCGCGGCTGGCCAGGTCGACGCCGTAGGCCAGGCCGGCCGTCTCGGCGTGCGCCTGCACGGCAGCGATGGTGGCGCCGGCGCCGGCGACGACCTCGCGTCGCGCGACGTCCACCTCGGCGAGGGCGTCCAGCCGGCGGGTCGAGAGGACCACCTGGGCGCCGTCGCCGCGGGGCACCGAGCCGCCGACCAGGCCGGTGTTGCCGCCCTGGGTGACGACCGGCACCTGCGTGCTCCGCGCAGGCGCGCACCACCGCGGCGACCTGGGCGGTGTCGGCCGGGCGGACGACGGCGCGGGCCCGGCCGGTGAAGCGGCGCGTCCAGTCGGTCTCGTAGGGCGCGCGCAGCTCGGCGTCGGTCAGGACGTGCGCGGCACCCACCGCGTCGACGAGGGCACGCTCCAGGCGTCACCGCCCTCCATCCTGCCGGTGATCATGCAGTTCCTGCGGGCTCAGCGAGCGTCGGCGACCTTGCGCCAGGTGTCCCAGGCGCTCTGGACCATCTCGGGGTAGCCGAGCTTCGCGGTCCAGCCGAGCTCCTTCGCCGCCAGCGCCGGGAGCGGCCACGATGCGCGCCGGGTCGCCGGCCCGACGCGGACCCAGCTCGGGCTCGACGTCGATGCCGCTGGCCTGCTTGACCAGCTCGAGGATCTCGAGCACGGTCGCGCCCTCACCCCGGCCGAGGTTGTAGGCGGGGCCGAGGTCCTTGCCCTCGGACAGCCGCTGCGCCGCGACGACGTGGGCCTCGGCCAGGTCGACGACGTGGATGTAGTCGCGCTCGGCGGTGCCGTCGCGGGTCGGGTAGTCGGTGCCGTTGACGACCGGGGTCTTGCCGTCGGTGAGCGACCTCATCACGGCCGGCAGCAGACCGTAGGGGTTCACGTCGTACACGCCGTCGCCACCGGACCCGACCACGTTGAAGTAGCGCAGGCTGGTGTGGCGCATCCCGTCGGCGCGGGCCACGTCGCGGATCAGCCACTCGCTGACGAGCTTGGACTCGCCGTAGGGGCTCTCCGGGCTGGTCGGGGTCGTCTCGGTGACGAGGTCGACGTCCGGCGTGCCGTAGACGCTGGCACTGGAGGAGAACACGAGCCGGTCGACGCCCGCCTCGGCCATCGCCGCCAGCACGCTGCGGGTGCCGTCGATGTTGACGTGGTAGTAGTCCAGCGGCTCGTCGACGGAGATGCCGGCGTACTTCAGCGCGGCCAGGTGGATGACGCCCTGGACGTCGTTGTCGGTGAGCGCCTTGTGCACGGCTGCGGTGTCCAGGATGGACGCCTGGATGAGCGCCACGTCGTCGGGGACGAAGCCGCGGATGCCGGTGGACAGGTCGTCGAGCACGACCACGTCCATGCCGGCGCGGCCGAGGGCGCGTACGACGTGCGCGCCGATGTATCCGGCACCGCCGGTGAGCAGCCAGGTCATGACGCCACCGTACTGCGGTACCAGTCGTAGGTCTGCGCGATGCCCTCGCGGAGGCCGATCTCCGGCCTCCAGCCGAGCGCGTTGATCCGCGACACGTCCAGCAGCTTGCGCGGCGTGCCGTCGGGCTTGCGAGGTGTCCTGGACGATCGTCGCCCGTCGAAGCCGACGATCTCGGCGACGAGCTCGGCGAGCTCGCGGATCGAGACGTCCTCGCCGACGCCGACGTTGATGGGCGCGGGGTCGTCGTAGTGCTCCAGCAGGACGCACGCAGGCGCGAGCCAGGTCGTCGACGTGCAGGAACTCCCGGCGCGGCGTCCCGGTGCCCCAGACGACGACCTCGTCGGCGCCCCGGTCTGCTCGGCCTCGTGGAACCGGCGGATCAGCGCCGGCAGCACGTGCGAGGTCTCGAGGTCGAAGTTGTCGCCCGGGCCGTAGAGGTTGGTGGGCATCGCGGAGATGCAGGACGACGCCGTGCTGGCGGCGCAGCGCCTGCACCTGCATGATGCCGGCGATCTTGGCGATCGCGTAGGCGTCGTTGGTCGGCTCGAGCGGCGCCGGTGAGCAAGCTGTCCTCGCGGATCGGCTGGTCGGCGAACTTCGGGTAGATGCAGCTGGAGCCGAGGAACAGCAGCCGGCGTACGCCGGCGCGGCTGCGCGGCGTCAGCACGTTGACCTGGATGCGCAGGTTGTCGCAGAGGAAGTCGCCGGGTAGGTGGCGTTGGCGAGGATCCCGCCGACCTTGGCGGCGGCCAGGACGACGTACCTCGGGCCGCTCGTCGTCGAAGAACGTCGTCGACGACGCCGCGGTCGCGCAGGTCGAGCTCGCCGGAGGTCCGACCGACCAGGTCGGTGGCGCCGCTCGGACTCGAGGTGGCGCCAGATCGCCGAGCCCACCAGACCCCGGTGTCCCGCGACGTAGATGCGGCTTTCCTTGAGCGACGTCACCGCCCGAGTCTAGGTGCCTGGTCGAGTACGGTGACGCGATGCGGATCCTGGTCGTCCACAACCGCTACCGATCCGCTCTCCCGTCCGGCGAGAACCTCGTCGTGGACGACGAAGTCGCTGCTCTGCGCGAACGCGGGCACGACGTCTCGACCTACCTCCGCTCCAGCGACGAGATCGCGAGCTGGGGCCCGGTGACCAAGGCCCGCAACGTGCTGAGCCCCATCCGGTCACCGCGAGCCGATGCCGACGTCGCGGCAGAGATCGGCCGCGCAGCGCCCCGACGTCGTCCACGTGCACAACCTGTACCCGCTGATCTCGCCGTCGGTCATCGCCCGGGTCCGGGGCGAGGGCATCCCGGTGGTGCAGACGGTGCACAACCACCGCCATGTCTGCGCGAAGGGCACCTACTTCCGCGACGGTCACGTCTGCACCGACTGCCTCGGCGCGAGGTTCCCCACCCCTGCCGGTCGTGCACCGCTGCTACCGCGACTCGCTGCCGCAGTCGGTCGTGATGGCAACCAGCCTCGCCGTCAACCGCCCGACGTTCGCCCACGTCAGCCGCTTCATCGCACTCACCGACGACATCGCCGCGCACCTGCTCGACCTCGGCGTCCCGAGCGAGAAGATCGTCGTGAAGCCCAACAGCGTTCCCGATCCCGGCATCGGGTCCGAGGAGCCGGTCGGGGCGTTCGTGTTCGTCGGGCAGGCTGTCGGAGGAGAAGGGCATCGCGCTCCTCTGCGACGCGTGGCGCCGGGCGCCCGATGGAGCGCAGGGCGTGCTCACCGTGGTGGGCGACGGACCGCTGCGGCATCTCGTCGACCGTCTCGCGGCCGAGCGCAACGACGTTCGCGTCGTCGGACCGCTCGAGCATCCGGCCGTTCTGGCCGCCATCCGGTCGCATGCCACCGTCGTCATCCCGTCGACGTGTCCCGACGTGTTCCCGCGCGTCGCGGTGGAGTCGTTGGCGTGCGGGCGACCTCTGGTCGTCACCGCGCTCGGCGGTCTGCCCAGCATCGTGGACTCCACGTGCGGGTGGGTCTGCGACCCCACCACTGCCGCACTGGCGTCAGCACTTGCCGAGGCGGCGGCGAGTCGCACCGACGCGCATGCCGCTGCTGCGCGAGCGCGCTACGAGAAGCTGTACTCCCCAGCGGTCGTGCTGGACCGGCTGGAGGAGATCTACCGCGGCGTCGTCACCTAGGTGCCCCGGAAGGTCGCTGACCTTCGAGAACGCCAAGCCTCTGCAACGTCTCCCGCTGTTCCGGCCACACCGCGACGAAGTTGTAGCCACGCCAGCTCTGCGTCTTCTGCGCAGCGACGTCGTCGACCGTGAACGCGCGACCTGACACGGCGTCGGTCACCACCATGCCGAGACCGAGCAGGTGCCGGGTGACCGTGCACTCGGGATCGTTGCCGTGGTCCTCGTAGATGAGAACGGCACCACGGCGGCGGAGTGCGTCCTTGGAGCCTTCGACGGCGGGGACCTCAGCGCCCTCGACATCGAGCTTCACCACGACCGGTGCGGCGTGGTCGGGACAGTAGCGGTCCAGGATCGACTCGAGGGTCAGGGAAGAGACCTCGACGGTGTCCCAACCGCCCGCACCGGCCCGTCCCTGACCGTTGGACACCGTGGACCCCGCGTGCTGCAGGTGATGCCGGGTCATCGTGAGGGGCTTGCCGTCCTCGCTCCACAGCGCAGCACTCACGAGATCGATGTCGGCGTCGTTCAGCGCGACGTTCGCCTGCAGCCGGTCGAAGGTGTCTGGGCTCGCCTCGACCGCGACCACCCGCCGGCACCTGTTGCGCGACACCATCGACCAGTAGCCGATGTTTGCGCCGCAGTCGACGAAGTAGGACTTCGGGGTCAACAGCCGGGCGAGCATCGTCGTGATCTCGGGCTCGTAGCGGTAGTGACGGTTGAGGAGCTTCGCCCAGTAGCCGTCGTACAGCGGGATCAGCAGCCGGGTGTCATCGGCCACCGAGACCGACACCTGGTCACCGGGGGAGAAGAACCTTGCGGCCATCCACGTCAGGCGCTGCACACCGCGGTAGTGCACCGGGCGCGCGACATGTGCCAGTACGACGATGAGCGCCGCGTGCAACGCCGGGCGCACTCCGGGCGTGACCAGCTTGATCCGCCGCGTCATGGGCCCTGACGATAGCGGCGAAGTCAGCGCGTCGCGGGAGCCGCACTCAACCTGGACCGCAGCAGCAGCGCAGTCATCACGAGTTGCACTCCCACGGCACCGGCGACGCCCCAGGCTGCCCCGTGAGCACCTGCGGCCTCAGCACCGAGCCAGGTCAGGGGGAGTGCGGTCATGGTCATCGCCGCCTGCGCGATGAAGAGGTAGCGGCCGTCCCGGAGAGCCCGCAGCCCAGCGGAGAGCGGCGCCGTCACCGCCAGGACGACGATCGACACGGCAAACGGCACGATGACCGGCGCGAACTCGTCGTATCCCTCCCCGAACAGGGCGGCGAGCAGAGGACCACCCACCACCATCAGAACGATGGCCAGGGGGACGGAGGCGAGCCCGAAGCGCATGGCCAGCGATCTCGTGCGGTCGCTCAGCCCGCTCAGGTCCCCGTCGGACACCGAGCGCGCCAGCCGCGGCACCACCAGGGAGGACACGGCCACCAGCAGTGCAGCGACCGGCATCAGGGTCACCAGCTGCGCAGACCGGAAGCCGGCGAGCTGGACCGCACCCGCGGCGAGGGCCACGATCATGACGATGGCCTGGTTCTGGAGCTGGCCGATGACACCTCCGCCGAGCAGCCAGCCGGTCAGCCGGCGGGAGAGTCGCAACCAGACGCGCGGCGACACCCACCGGAAGCGTGCGACCACCCCGCCGAACAGAGCAGACACTGCGGCCCCGAATCCCCACGTGGCCAGAACCAGCTCTGGCGACGACGTGTCACGAAGCAGCAGTCCGGCGACAGCAAGGCCTTGCGCCCCGGCCCACACCGCGTCGCAGGCCAGTGCGAGGTCCGGTCGGTGCTGCGCGAGGAAGACGTAGCGGCACGCATCCTGGAAGACGGCGAAGACGACGCAGGCCGCAATCACGAGCAGCGCCGAGCGGAGGTCGTCCAGCACCAGCCCGACGGCTGCGCACACCACTCCGACTGCGACTCCGAGAAGTGCGCTTGCCGACAAGGCGGCGCGGGCGATCCCGGTCTCCCGGCCCGCCCCAGCTCGGGCGCGAAGGACAGCAGCGCGTCGCCGATGAGTGCCCGGCCGAGGCCCACGGCGCTGTAAGCGACGGACAGCGCGAGGACGACGCTTCCGTAGCTCTCGGGGGTGAGCAGCCTCGCCGCGAGCACTGCGGTGAGGAAGTTGGTGCCACTCGACAGCGCCTGGTCCACGACTGCCGCGAGGACCCCGCGACGGCCGGTCATGCAGGCAGACGCCCGGCCGGTCGTGGGCCGGCCGCGCCGGGCAACCTCATCGGTCGATGCGGACGAGCCGGCCGGACAGCTCGTCGTCGAGCAGCTCGAGTCGGCGTCGACCATGAGCTCGGCGAGCTCGCGCCAGCCGGTCGTCGCCTTCCAGCCGAGCTCGCGCTGCGCCTTGCGAGGCGTCACCGATGAGCGCGTCGACCTCGCTCGGGCCGCTCGTAGCGCGCGTCGGTGCGGACGTACTTCTCCCAGTCGAGGCCGGCGCGGCGCGAAGGCCGCCTCGCAGAAGTCCCGCACGGTCGCGGCCTCACCGGTGGCGACCACGTAGTCGTCGCCGTCGTCCTGCTGGAGCATCAGCCACTGCGCCTCGACGTACTCCTTGGCGTAGCCCCAGTCGCGGACGGCGTCGAGGTTGCCGAGGTAGAGCGGCGTCCTGGATGCCCGCCGCGATCCGCGCGACCGCCCGGGTGATCTTCCGGGTCACGAACGTCTCGCCGCGGCGCGGGCTCTCGTGGTTGAAGAGGATGCCGTTGGTGGCGTGCAGGCCGTAGGCCTCGCGGTAGTTGACCGTCGCCCAGTAGCGCGTAGACCTTGGCGCAGCCGTAAGGGCTGCGCGGGTGGAACGGCGTGTCCTCGTTCTGCGGCGGCGGCGTCGAGCCGAACATCTCCGACGAGCTCGCCTGGTAGAAGCGCGTGTCGACCCCGGAGGCCCGGATCGCCTCGAGCAGCCGGATGGTGCCGACCCCGGTGACGTCGCCGGTGTACTCCGGCATCTCGAAGGACACCTTGACGTGGCTCTGCGCGCCGAGGTGGTAGACCTCGTCCGGCTCGATGTCGCGCATCAGGTTGACCAGCATCACGCCGTCGGCGAGGTCGCCGTGGTGCAGGACGAGCCGCTGGTCGGCGTCGTGCGGGTCCTGGTAGATGTGGTCGATGCGGTCGGTGTTGAAGGTCGACGCCCGCCGGATGATGCCGTGGACCTCGTAGCCCTTCTCGAGCAGCAGCTCGGCGAGGTAGGAGCCGTCCTGACCGGTGATGCCGGTGATGAGGGCCGTCTTCGACATAGCGCTAACCTTCTGTCTTCGCCGTACAGCCGCGATTCGTCGCCAACCTTGGACGGGCCACCCGTGCGCCGCGCGGCACCAACCATATAGCGCGTCGGAGGCACCTCGATCGTGTCCGATCCTGCAACACCTGAGTTTGTCGAGGCCGACGACCCGCCGCACTACGTCTACGCGGGAGTCCGGCTGGCTGCGCTCGGGCCCGGCGACGCTGCCGACCGGCTGCATGAGCTTGCCGTGCACCGACGCAGCGCCGGCGTACATCTCTGCAACGCCTACACCCTCAGCCTGGCGCGCCGGGACGCCGCCTACCGGTCGGCGCTGGCGGCACCTGCCCTCAACCTCGTCGACGGCACTCCCGTGACCTGGTTCGGCTCGACCCTGACGCGCGACCGGGTGCCGCCTGCGGTCCGCGGCCCCTCCTTGATGCGCACGCTGATGACCCGGCCGGGGCTGAAGCACTACCTGTTGGGCGGGTCGCCCGAGTCGCTCGCCACCCTCGAGCGGGCCATTGCCGAGGAGCATCCCGATGCCGTCGTCGCGGGGTCGTGGTCACCGCCGTTCCGCCCGCTGACCGACGAGGACCGCACCTTCATCGTCCGCGACATCCGTGGGTCCGGAGCGAACATCGTCTGGGTGGGTCTCGGCACACCGAAGCAGGACGAGCTGATCGCCGATCTGTACGGCGCGGTGGATGCGCCCATGGTCGCCATCGGCGCGGCTTTCGACTTCCTCGCGGGGACGAAGCCGGAGGCACCGCGGTGGCTGCAGAGCACCGGGCTCGAGTGGGTCTTCCGCCTGATGCAGGAGCCGCGGCGGCTGTGGCGGCGCTACCTCGTCGGCAACGCGGGGTTCGTCATCGGGGCGGTTTTGGACATCGTCCGCAATCGGCGCAGTTCTGGTTAGGCTCATTGCATGGACAATCCGGGGGGCGGGGCCGAGCCCGGCCGGTTCCAGGAGGTCTTCTACGACGAGTCCGTCGACTACACCCGGGGCAGCCCGCACCTCGCCGACCTGCGACTGCGGGAGCGCCTGGTCAGCCTCACCCGCACCGCCGTCCTCGGTCTGCACGACGCCGGCCTGCCGCTGGACGTCCTCGAGGTGGGCGCCGGTCACGGCGGCTACACCGAGCCGATGCTGGCGCTCGGCTGCCGGGTCACCGGCGTGGAGATGTCCAAGCCCTCTGCCATCCAGCTCGGTGAGCGTTTCGCAGCAACGACCGGCTGACCGCGGTCTACGACCCCGAGGGCAACCTGCGCGACGTCGGTGCCCCGTTCTCGATGATCGCCTGCATCTCGGTCCTGCATCACATCCCCGACTACCTCGCCTTCGTCCAGGACGCACTGCCCCGCCTTGCCCCCGGGGGCACGTTCTTCAGCCTGCAGGACCCCCTCTGGTACGCCAGGCAACGCAGCTACCAGCGCGGCTTCACCTGGCTCGCCTACCTGTCCTGGCGCCTCCGCCAGGGCGACATCGGCAAGGGGGTCGCGACGACGACCCGGCGCATCAGAGGGACGTACGACGAGAGCAACCCGAGCGACATGGTCGAGTACCACGTCGTGCGCGACGGCGTCGACGAGCAGGCGCTGATGGCCGCCCTGAGACCGCAGTTCGATGACGTGTCGCTGATCCCCTACTACTCGACCCAGGTGCCGTCCGCGACGCGCCTCGGGGAGCGGCGGCGGTGGCACAACACGTTCGGCATCTACGCGCGGGGATATCGAGGCGCCTAGCGCGTGATCGGAGCCGACAGCGCGTGACAGTACCGATTAGCGCGTCACCGCAAGCTGCAGCAGGCGGGCCCGGTCCATCGGCACGGTGATCGCCGCCCCGCCGTCGGCTGCCTCCCAGCCACCCGGTCCCGGCTGCGCCGTCCAGCCGTCGGGAGGCACGACCGTGAGCTCGAACGACGGGTCGACCAGGGTCGACTGGGTCTCGGCGTAGACCAGCAGCCGCAGCCCGCCGCCGTCGCGGACGGCGGCGCGCGGAACGTCGTACTCCCAGGTGAGCTCTCGCGGTCTCGCCGGGAGGGATCAGGACAATCGCCTCGGCGAAGGTGCGCCCGTCCTGGTCGACGCCGTCGACGGCCGACCGGGCAACGCTCGCGCCGGGCGTCCTGGTGACCTCGGCACCGGGAGGCAGCAGGTTCAGCACCTTCAGCTGGCCCAGCGGGTGAAGTAGCCCGGCCGCGGCGTCGACGACCGGGCCCGGCGTAGGTCGGCGGCGTCCGGTTCTCGATCACGACCGTCCGCTCGACCCGCGCCGAGCCGTCCTCGCGCAGCCGGATCGTCTCCCGGACGGTGCGGTGCTGGAACACGTCGACCTTGCTGCCGTTGCCGTTCTGCGTGTAGACAGCCGCCAGGTCGCCGGTCTCGGGGGCAGCGACCTCGCCGGCTGACCGCTCCTTCTGCACCAGGTCGCTGCAGGCCGGCGTCGCGGAAGTACATCTGCAGGTGCCGGCCGGGCACCGCCTCGCCGAGAGCCCGTGCCTTTCCGATCATGCCCCCGCCCTCGGTGAGCTTGGCGAGCATCAGGGTCATCAGGTCGTCGTTGCTCCTCGTGTCGCGCGTCCTGGTCCAGCGGACTTCTCGTAGGCGTCGATGACCAGCTTCTGGGCGACGTTCTCGGAGGTCAGCGTGCCGTAGGCGCCCGACTCGATCGGGCCGGTCGCCTTCAGCAGGTGCGAGACGGCCACGACGTCGAGCGCGATGACGCCGTCGGCGCGGATGCCGAAGTTGGGACGAGCGGCGCGCAGCATCTCCTCGGCCGCCACCGGGAAGTCCGGGTTGATGTTGGCGTTGGCGAACCGCTTGGGCCCGGGCCCGACGAACGGGTCGCCCTTCACCGGCGTCCAGGGCAGCAGCTGGTTCCCGTTCGGTCAGCACGGACGTCTGGCCCTTGAGCGGGGTCGACATCTTGCCGTCCGTGAAGCGGATGAACGCGACCGACAGCGGCGCGCCGCCGGGGGCCCGCATCTCGGCCGGGTTCAGCACGGTGACCAGGTAGGTCTTGCGACCGCCCTCGCCCACCGCCGCGGGCAGGGCGTCCAGCAGCGGCCCGAGGGCGACGAGCTCCGCCCGCAGGGCGGCGACCTGGGCCAGCGCCGACGTCTTCTTCTCCAGCGCCTGGCCGCCCTTGGGGCCGTTCCCGGTCACCGCGTTCAGCTCGGCTTCGGCCCGGTCCATCGCGGCGGCGATCTCGCGCGACCGACTTCTGCGCGCTGTGGATGGCCGGCAGGCTGAACGTGCTGTTGCGGAACAGCTTGGAGTCCTCCCCGGCGAAGTCGCGGTAGACGTCGAGGGCATCGGTGGCCGACGCGGTCATGATGTCGGCGGCGGCCAGCAGGTGGTCGAGGTCGGCGACGGTCGAGCCGACGTAGGGCAGGCCCGACGGCGATCCGGACCTGCCGCTGCTGACGCGGCCGCCTCGGCCGCGGCCAGCGGGCCTTGCTTCGCGGCCGCGAGGTGCGCGCTGCGCCTGCTCGCGGTCGCCGACCTTCAACGTGTCGCGGAACTGCTGCGAGCGACGCCTGCGCCTCGCCCGCCCGCTCCTGCACGGTCCGCGAGGCCGACAGCAGCCCGGTCGCCAGCCAGACGCCGAAGGCCCCCACCAGCACCGCAGCGGCGAGAGCCAGCCAGACCCACGGCCGCGTCCGGCGCCGGCTGGGCGCGGGCAGGACGTGCCGGCCCACGGACGGTTCGCGAGCCGCGCGCGGTCTGGGTCACGAAGATCCTTCGGGAAGTGCGGGGATTGACCCGAGTCTACGGGCCCACTTCGCCGGTTATGTCACTTGAGCAGGCGGGAGAGCCGCCGGTCGGCGAGCGGCTTGCCGCCGGTCTGGCAGGTCGGGCAGTACTGCAGGGCCGAGTCGGCGAAGGACACCTCGCGCACCGTGTCACCGCAGACCGGGCACGGCTGCCCGGCGCGGCCGTGGACGCGCATCGCCGTCTTCTTGTCCGACTTCAGCTGCCCGGCGCCGAGCCCGCGGGTCCGTTCGAGCGCGTCGCCCAGGACGCTGAGGAGGGCGGCGTGCAGCGTGGCGACCTCCTCGTCGCTCAGGGTGCCCGCCAGCCGGTAGGGAGACATCCGGGCCGCGTGCAGCACCTCGTCGGAGTAGGCGTTCCCGACGCCCGCGAGCACCGACTGGTCGCGCAGCACGCCCTTGAGCTGATGCCGCGAGCCGTCGAGGATCGCGGCGAGCGCGGCGACATCGAAGCCGGGCGCCAGCGGGTCGGGCCCGAGACGGGCGATGCCCGGCACGTCGTACGGCGTGCGCACGACGTAGACGGCGAGTCGTTTCTGGGTGCCCGCCTCGGTGAGGTCGAAGCCCGACCCGTCGTCGAGGTGCACCCGGAGGGCGAGCGGCCCCTTCCCGGGCCGTGGGGGCACCGGCGAGAGGGCCTCGCTCCAGCGCAGCCACCCGCCGCGGGCCAGATGGATGGCCAGGTGCAGCCCGGAGATGTCGAGGTCGAGGAACTTGCCCCAGCGCGCGGTGCCGGTGACCTCGAGGCCCGCCAGCGCGGTGACCGGCGGGTCGTAGGTCTTCAGCACGCTGATCGCCGCGACGTCGACGCGGGCCACGACGCGGCCGACGGCACGCTCGGCGAGGAAGTCCACGAGCGCTTGGACCTCGGGCAGCTCAGGCACGACAGCCATCCTGCCGCACGGATCGTGGGCGGATCACCCGTCCGGCGCACTCAGGATCCGGGCTGCCGGGTCGACTGCATAACCACGCACAAATCACGACAGACCTGATGGGGCCCAGACCTGTGTCCGACACCGCCGTACTGCCCGCGCCACGAGTCTCGCAGCGCGCCATCGCCCTCCTCACCAGCTTCGCGCTGGTGCTGGCGGTCTTCGTCGTCGGCGCCGCGACCGCGCGGCCGGCCGGCGCCACCAGCACGGAGTCAGCGGTGACCAGCAAGATCAACTCGGCGCGCTCGTCCCGCGGGGTGCACCGCCTGACGACCCGCAGCGACCTGGTCGCGGTGGCCCGCGGGCAGGCCCGGCGGATGGCCGCACGCAACGTGCTCTACCACAACCCGTCGCTCGCCCAGCAGGTGCGCAACTTCCGCTGGGTCGGCGAGAACGTGGGCTACGGGCCCAGCGTCGCCCTCGTCCACAGCGCGTTCATGGCCAGCCCCGGCCACAAGGCCAACCTGCTCGACCGCGACTACACCGAGGTCGGTGTCGGGGCGGTCTGGGCGAACGGCCGGGTGTGGATCGCCGAGGTGTTCCGCAAGCCGCTGCACGCCACGACGGCGAGCTCGTCGTCCTTCAAGTACCTGCGCTACGGCAGCACCGGCACGCGGGTCCAGAAGGTCCAGCGCCGCCTCGGTGTCCGGCCGACCGGCTGGTACGGCCCGGTCACCAAGGCCAAGGTCCGGGCGTTCCAGGTCCGCAAGGGGCTGGGCCACTCCGGCGTGGTGGGCCCCAGGACCTGGCGGGCCCTCGGCCTCTGAGCCCGTCCGGGTCATTTCGCCCGGAAAGCCTTCCGCACGGCGGGGCAGCACAGCAGAATGCCTGGCATGCCCCAGTCGCCGGCCAGGTCGTGCCGACCCCGCTGGAGACCAGCGTGCTGGTCGACGCGCGCGGCAGCGGGCGGGCCATGCGGGTCACCTGGCACCACGAGGCGGGTGACGCCGGGCTGGTCGTTCTCAGTCTCTGGCACGACGAGGTGTGTGTCGGCAGCTTCCGCCTCGAGGCAGCCGACGTGCCCGCCCTGGTGACGACGCTGGTCGACGGTCTGGCCGCCACCCGCACCGGGACCGCTCGGTTCGTGTCCTGACGCCGGGCGCCGATCTCGACCTTCACGAGACGTCCGTCGGGGCCCCGAACGTGGTGCGCGAGGGGGGAGTTGAACCCCCACACCCTTTCGGGCACACGGACCTGAACCGTGCGCGTCTGCCTATTCCGCCACTCGCGCGAGCGCCGAAAGGCTAACACGCAGAGGCGCTCCAGCCCCTGCGGCGTAAGGCCGCACCGGCAGGGGAAGAGCCCGTCCGACGGGCCTGGATACGATCACGTGGCCAGGCCGATCGGGGGTACACGGCGAAACGGACACGCGGGCGAGGAGGTGAGGCATGGGCGTCCTGCAGCGCTTCGAGCGACGCATCGAGGAGATGGTCAACCGCCCGTTCGCCCGCGCCTTCAAGGCCGAGGTCCAGCCGGTCGAGATCGCCAGCGCGCTCCAGCGCGAGACCGACGACCGGGCGGCCATCGTCTCCCGCGGTCGCACCATGGTGCCCAACGCCTTCACGGTCGTCCTCGGCCCGCACGACCACGAGCGGCTGAGCACCTACGCCGAGGCGCTCGGCTCCGAGCTCGCGGCGATGGTCAGCGAGCACGCCGCGGAGCAGCACTACGCCTTCCTCGGCCCCGTCACGGTCGCCTTCGAGCGCGACGAGGACCTGGAGACCGGCCGGTTCCGGGTCCGCAGCGAGGCGCTGGCGCGGTGCCGTCCCCGCCGACCCCAGCCGGGGCAGCCAGGCGGGCCGGAGCGGGCACCCCTGGCTCGAGGTCGGCGCCACGACCTACGCGCTGACGGGACCGACGACCCGGATCGGCCGGGGCAACGACACCGACCTGCGCATCGATGACCCGGGCATCTCCCGCAACCACGCCGAGATCCGCCAGCAGGGCGGCGACGTGACGATCGTCGACGTCGGCTCGACCAACGGCATCGTGATCAACGGCCGGCGGGTCCAGCAGGCCCGGCTCGACGACGGCGCCTCGGTGGTGCTCGGCAGCACGACGCTGACGTTCCACGCGGAACCCGATGAGCGAGATGTCCGAGCTGACTCTCACGATCATCCGGCTGGGGTTCCTCGCGGTCCTGTGGCTGTTCGTGCTGACTGCCGTGTCGGTGATGCGCTCCGACCTGTTCGGCCGGCGCGTCGCGCCGCGCGCCGCCGCGCAGCGGTCCGCGCCCCCTCCGCCGTCGCGCGCGAGCCGGGCACCCAAGCCCACGAAGGGCCGCCGCGGCGCCCCGAGCACCCTCGTCGTCACGCAGGGGGCCCTGACCGGCACCAGCGTCCGGCTCGGCGACACACCGGTGACCCTGGGCCGGGCCCAGGACTCCACGATCGTGCTGGACGACGACTACGTGTCGAGCCGGCACGCCCGGATCTATCCCCGCGACGGCCAGTGGCTGGTCGAGGACATGGGGTCGACCAACGGCACCTACCTGGAACGGCAGAAGGTCAGCGGGCCGACGCCGGTCAAGATCGGAGTGCCGATCCGCATCGGCAAGACCACCGTCGAGCTGCGGAAGTAGGGCGGATGGCGCTCGCGCTCCGCTTCGCAGCACGCTCGGACATCGGGCTGCTGCGCGAGGGCAACGAGGACTCCGGCTACGCCGGTCCGCGGCTGCTCGTGCTCGCCGACGGGATGGGCGGGCACGCCGCCGGCGAGGTGGCCTCGTCCGTGGCCGTCGCCATGCTGGCCAGCCTCGACGACGACTCGCCGGGACCCGACATCCTCGATCGGCTCTCCTCCGCCGTGCAGGACGCGAACAACCACCTGCGGGACATGGTGCTCGGTGACCCCGACCTCGAGGGCATGGGTACGACGCTGACCGCCCTGCTCCGGGCCGGCTCGCGGTTCGGGCTCGTGCACATCGGCGACTCCCGGTGCTACCTGCTGCGCGGCGACCAGCTGCAGCAGATCACCAAGGACCACACGTTCGTCCAGACGCTCGTCGACGACGGCCGCATCACCGCCGAGGAGGCGAGCCACCACCCGCAGCGCAACGTCATCGTGCGCGCGCTGGACGGGCGCGAGGACGTGGAGCTGGACCTGTCGATCCGCGAGGCGAAGGCCGGTGACCGCTACCTCCTCTGCAGCGACGGGCTCTCCGACGTGCTGAGCGAGGAGACCCTGCGCGACACCCTGGCCGGCGCCGACTCGCCCGATCACGCCGCCGAGCAGCTCGTCGAGCTCGCCCTGCGCGGCGGCGGGCCGGACAACATCACCGCGATCGTGGCCGACGTCGTGGACGTGGATGCCGGCCCGTCGGCGACGCCGGTCACGGTCGGCGCCGCGGCCGAAGGACCGGTACGCCGGTCGACCGCCGACTCGCCCGCGGCCAAGGCGGCAGCCCTGGCCCCGCAGCCCCTGGCTGACCCCTACGACGGCGACGCCGACGAGGGCCACCCGCGGCACTGGGGGCGGCGCATCGCCGCGCTCGTGCTGCTGCTGGCCCTCCTTGTCGGTGGCGGGGCGGCCGCATGGGCGTGGTCCCAGCAGCAGTACTACGTGGCCGCGGCCGACCAGCAGGTGGCCATCTACCGCGGCCTGCCCCAGGACGTCGGGCCGATCAAGACGTCCCGGCTCTACCGCAGCGAAGACATCCCGCTCGAGGACCTGCCGGCCTACCAGCGCGAGCGGGTCCGCAGCGAGATCCCGGCCAGCAGCCTGAGCGACGCGCAGCGGATCGTCACCACCCTGCGCAAGCAGGCGGAGATCTGTCACGCGGCGACGTCGAGCCCCGACGCCCACGAGCACCGCCTCGAGCAGCGCCACCGCCACGACCGCGAAGCCGGCACCCTCGACACCGGCCACGACAGCGTCGCCGACGCCGTCGGCGACGACCACCCCTTCCGGCAGCCCGAGCCCGACACCGAGCACGCCCGAGCAGCTCGGCTGCGGAGACGGCTCATGAGCGCGCGCCTCGCCGACCGCAACCCGCGCAACGCCGAGCTGCTGCTGCTGGTGTTCTCGGTCGCGATCGCGATGGCCGCCTACGCCGCGGTCGGGCTCGCCCTCGACGGTGCGCTGCCCGCCGGGATGATCGGCTACGGCGGGGGCCTCGCCTTCCTGTTCGGGATGGCCCACCTGGCGCTGCGCCGGTTCGCACCCAACGCCGACCCCGTCCTGCTGCCGGCGGTCACCCTGATCAACGGCATCGGCCTGGCCATGATCCACCGCCTCGATGTCGCCGACGCCGAACGCGCGGCGCGACTCGGCAACGGACGTGCCCTCCGCGGCCGCCCCGGCCCAGCTGACGTGGACCGCCGTGGGCGTGGTCCTGTTCATCGTCGTGCTCGTCGTGGTGCGCGACCACCGCATCCTGCAGCGGTTCACCTACACCGCCATGCTCTTCGGCCTCGGCCTGCTGCTCCTGCCGCTGCTGCCCGTCATCGGTACGACGATCAACGGCGCCCGGATCTGGATCCACGTCGCGGGCTTCTCGTTCCAGCCGGGCGAGCTCGCCAAGCTCGTGCTGATCGTGTTCTTCGCGGGCTACCTCGTCGTCAAGCGCGACGTGCTGGCCCTGGCCGGGCAGACGCGTGCTGGGAGTCGACCTGCCGCGGGCCCGTGACCTCGGGCCGATCCTGGTGGCGTGGGGCGCCAGCCTCGCGGTGCTGGTCTTCGAACGCGACCTCGGCACCTCGCTGCTGTTCTTCGGGATGTTCGTCGCGATGCTCTACGTCGCCACCGAGCGCCGGTCCTGGCTGCTCATCGGCATCGGCCTGTTCCTGTTCGGCTCGTTCCTGGCCTGGACGCTGTTCGGCCACGTCCAGAAGCGCGTCGACATCTGGCTGCACCCCTTCGCCGACCGCAACGTGGCCGACGACAGCTACCAGCTCGTGCAGGGCCTGTTCGGCATGGGCACCGGCGGGCATCCTCGGCAAGGGACTCGGCCAGGGCCGACCCGACATCGTGCCGTTCGCCAAGACGGACTTCATCATCGCGGCCCTCGGCGAGGAGCTCGGGCTGACCGGCCTGATGGCCCTCCTGATCGTCTACGCGATCATCGTGCAGCGCGGTCTGCGCACCGCCATCGCCGTACGCGACTCGTTCGGCAAGCTGCTCGCCGCGGGTCTCGCGTTCAGCGTCGCCCTGCAGGTGTTCGTCGTCGTCGGCGGCGTCACCCGGCTGATCCCGCTGACCGGGCTGACCGTGCCGTTGCTGTCCTACGGCGGCTCGTCGCTGGTGGCCAACTGGATGCTGGTCGCCCTGCTCCTGCGCATCAGCGACGCCGCCCGGCGACCGGCACCGCCACCGGCGCCGTCGCTGGACGACGCCAAGACCCAGGTGGTGCGGCTGTGAACACGCCCACTGCGCCGCGTCTCCGTCGCCGTCATGCTGATGTTCGGCCTGCTGCTGCTGAACGCCAACTACCTGCAGGTGGTCCGGGCCGACGACCTGCACAACGACGCGAACAACCCACGGCTCATCCTCGAGGAGTACTCCCGCGAGCGCGGCCCGATCCTGGTCGGCGACAAGGCGGTCGCGTCCAGCGTCGCGACCGACGACCGGTTGAAGTACCAGCGGAAGTACGCCCAGGGGCCGCTCTACGCGCCGGCCACCGGCTTCTACTCGATCGTCTACGGCGCCAGCGGCATCGAGGCCGAGGAGAACTCCATCCTCGCCGGCACCGACGACAGCCTCTTCGTCCGCCGGGTCATCGACCAGCTGACCGGTGAGCCGGTCAAGGGCGGCAGCGTCCAGCTCACGCTCAACGCCAAGGCGCAGAAGGCGGCGTACGACGGGCTGCGCGGCCGCAAGGGCGCGGTCGTCGCCATCGAGCCGTCGACCGGCGCCATCCTGGCCCTGGTCACCAGCCCGTCGTACAACCCGAGCGTCCTCTCCTTGCACGACACCGCGAAGGTGCGGGCCGCCCAGAAGCGGCTGACCGCCGACCCCGACAAGCCGATGCTCGACCGGGCGCTGCGCGAGACCTATCCACCGGGCTCGACGTTCAAGCTGGTCACGGCATCAGCCGCCCTGGAGAGCGGGAAGTTCCGGCGCGACACCAAGGTCTACAACGGCCCGAGGCTGGACCTGCCGCAGACCGACAGCGACCTGCCCAACTTCGACGGCCAGTCGTGCAGCGCGAGCGGTCGCGCCACCCTCGAGGACGCCTTGAAGCGCTCCTGCAACGCCGCGTTCGGCAAGGTGGGGCTCGAGCTCGGTGCCGACGCGGTGCGCGAGCAGGCCGAGAAGTACGGCTTCAACAGCCGGTTCGAGGTGCCGATGATCACGGCCACGCAGCCGGTACCCCACCGATGCGAACCTGCCGCAGACCGCGCAGTCGGCCATCGGGCAGTTCGACGTCAGCGCGACTCCGCTGCAGATGGCGATGGTCGCGGCGACGATCGGCAACCGCGGTGTGCTGATGAACCCGTACCTGGTGCGCGAGGTCCGCGCGCCCGACCTGTCGGTGCTCCACACCACCAGGCCGGACGAGATTCGCGCAGGTCGATCAGCCCGCAGACCGCGGACACGCTGGCCCAGATGATGGCCACGGTCGTCGAGGAGGGCACCGGGTCCAACGCGCAGATCGACGGGGTCCGCGTCGGCGGCAAGACCGGGACCGCCCAGCAGGGCAGCAACCGCAAGCCGCACGCCTGGTTCGTGTCCCTCGCCCCGATCAACGACGCCAAGGTCGCCGTCGCGGTCGTCCTCGAGGACGGTGGCGGGGCGGCCGAGGTGAGCGGCAACCAGCTGGCGGCTCCGATCGCCCGCTCGGTCATGCTGGCGGTGCTCGGGCCGATGAGACCCGACACCGATGTCCTGCTGGGCGACCGCTACCTGCTGACCGAGCGCATCGCCGGCGGTGGCATGGGAGAGGTGTGGGCGGCCACCGACGAGGTGCTCGGCCGGCCGGTCGCGGTGAAGATCCTCAGGCGGGAGTACGCCGACGACCCGACGTTCCTGGAGCGCTTCCGTGCGGAGGCTCGCCACGCGGCGGGGCTGTCGCACTCCGGGATCGCAGCGGTCTACGACTACGGCGAGGACGACGGCTCGCCGTTCATCGTGATGGAGCTGGTGCCGGGCGAGGCGCTCTCGGCGGAGATGGCGCGCGAGGGCGCCATCGCTCCCGACCGGACTCTCGACATCATCGGTCAGGCCGCGCTGGCACTGCAGATCGCCCACGACG
Source organism: uncultured Actinomycetota bacterium (assembly GCA_963757295.1). Lineage (GTDB taxonomy): Bacteria > Actinomycetota > Actinomycetes > JACCUZ01 > JACCUZ01 > JBDUAP01. Next base: position 70,046 of record CAVWQZ010000005.1, read on the forward strand.
GCGGCGTGATCCACCGCGACGTGAAGCCGGGCAACCTGCTTCTCACTCCCGACGGCACGGTCAAGATCACCGACTTCGGCATCGCCCGGGCGACCGACTCGGTCCCCCTCACGTTGACCGGCGCGATCATGGGCACCGCCTACTACATCTCGCCGGAGCAGGCGAGCGGGGAGTCGGTCACCCCGGCCAGCGACGTCTACTCGCTGGGCATCGTCGCCTACGAGTGCCTGACCGGCCGGCGCCCGTTCGACGGGAACACCCCGGTGAACGTCGCCCTGGCACAGGTCAGGGAGGAGCCACCCGCTCTCCCCGCGGGCATCCCCGAGCCGGTGACGGCCCTGGTGATGCGGATGCTCGCCAAGGACCCGGCCGACCGCCCCGCCAGCGCCGGCGAGCTCGGCCGGGAAGCCCTGGCCCTGCGTGCCGCAGGGGCCGCCCAGACCCCCGCGACCAAGGCGCTCCCGGTCGCGGACGCGGACGCCACCCGCGTGGTCGGCCCCGTCCCGGCTCGGGGCAGCTCCGACACCAACCCCGGCTTCGTGCTGCCGCCCCTGCGGGAGCCTCGGGCCTGGCTGCCCTACGTGATCGCCGCCGCCGTGGTGCTCGTCCTGGTGCTCGCCACCGCTCGCGCCTGCAGCGGCCCGGACACCGCCGCCACCGACAGCAGCAGCTCGACGGCCAAGGGCACGGCAGCGGCGGCGAAGGACACCGTGACGGTGGACGAGGCCGACTACGTCGGGCGCCCGCTGGACCAGGTCCGCACCGAGCTGACGCGAGCTGGGGCTCGTCGTCCAGGTCGACGAGGTCGACGCGGACGGCGACGCCGGTACGGTGACAGGGGTGTCGCCGGACGGGACGCTGGCCCGGGGTGACGAGGTGACCGTCACGGTCGTGCGGGCGTCGGACCCGGGACGAGGAGAGGGCGGCAAGGGCAAGGGCAAGAAGAAGAAGAAGAACTGATGACCGGAAAGGGTGACGAGTGACGACGGGAGTCCCGGAACAGCTCGGGGACCGATACCGGCTCGGGGAGCTGCTCGGCCGTGGCGGCATGGCCGAGGTGCACATCGGCCAGGACGTGCGGCTCGGCCGCGACGTCGCGGTCAAGATGCTGCGACCCGACATGGCCCGCGACCCCACGTTCCAGGCCAGGTTCCGTCGCGAGGCCCAGTCCGCGGCGTCGCTGAACCACCCGTCCATCGTCGCCGTCTACGACACCGGCGAGGACGACTTCGCCGGCAACCCGGTGCCCTACATCGTCATGGAGTACGTCGAGGGCTCGACGCTGCGCGAGCTGCTGGCGTCCGGGAGCCGGCTCGTGCCCGAACGCGCCCTGGAGATCGTGGACGGCATCCTCGCCGCGCTCGCCTACAGCCACCAGCGCGGCATCGTCCATCGCGACATCAAGCCGGCCAACGTCATGCTCAACCGCAACGGCGAGGTCAAGGTCATGGACTTCGGCATCGCGCGTGCGATGTCCGACGGCGCCTCGACGATGACGCAGACCTCCGCCGTGATCGGGACGGCGCAGTACCTCTCGCCGGAGCAGGCCCGCGGCGAGCAGGTCGACGCGCGCAGCGACATCTACTCGGCCGGCTGCCTGCTCTACGAGCTGCTCGCCGGCCGGCCCCCGTTCGTCGGGGACTCCCCGGTGTCGGTCGCCTACCAGCACGTCCGCGAGGAGCCGGTCCCGCCCTCGCACATCGACCCCGACGTGCCCGCCGCGGCCGACGCGATCGTGCTGCGCGCCCTGACCAAGGACCGCGAGGAGCGCTACCAGACCGCCGACGAGATGCGCGCCGACATCAGGTCCGCGCTGGCCGGCCGCCCGGTCGCGCCGCCGCCGGCGACGCAGCGGATCGCCGCCGTCCCGGGCGGAGCCGTCCCGACGTCGACCTTCCCCATGACCACGGACACCGACGACCAGCGGGACAAGAGCGGCCGGACGCTGGCCTACGCCTTGCTCGGCCTGGCCGTCCTCGCCGTGTTCGTGATCGCCGCGCTCGTGGGCAACTCGTTGTTCGGCGGCGGCGGCAACCGGGTGGCCGTGCCCGAGGTGGTGGGCTTCGCCCAGGACCGCGCCGAGGCCGCCATCACCGATGCCGGCCTGACGGTCGGGGAGGTGACCCTGGCCAACAGCGACACCGTCGACAAGGGCCTGGTCATCAGCCAGAGTCCCGAGCCGGGAACCGAGATCGACGAGCAGGACCCGGTGTCCCTGGTGATCTCCTCCGGCGCCAAGGAGTCGACCGTCCCGACGCTGGTCGGGCTCTCCCTCGACGAGGCGCGCAACGCCCTGATCGACGCCGGCCTGCAGCTCGGCGACGTCAAACGCGTCCCGTCGCCGGAGAACCGCAACACCGTGGTGAAGGCCGACCCCCCCGAGAGCACCACCGTGCCGGTCGACTCGCGGGTCAACCTCGAGGTCGCCAGCGGCGACAACGACGTGCCCAACGTCAAGGGCAAGACCGCGGAGGAAGCCCGCAGCATCCTGCAGCAGGCCGGTTTCGAGGTGGAGGAGCGCGAGCGCGAGAGCGCCGATGCGGAGCCCGGGACGGTGGTCGACCAGACACCCAACGCCGGGCGCAACGCGCGGCTGGAGTCGACGGTGCGCATCTTCGTCGCCACTGCGCCGCCCGAGCCGGCCCCGACCGAGACGGTCTCGCCGACGATCACCGTGACGGGCTAGCCCTGGTCGGTCGGCGGGGTCCACCCGGACACGCCGACGACCGGGGCCAGGCCCTCCGCGCGAGCCGGGGCATCGGCGTCGCCACACGTGACCAGCCAGTTGGCCAGCAGGCGGTGCCCGCCCTCGGTCAGCACCGACTCGGGGTGGAACTGCACACCCTCCAGCGCGTGGTCACGGTGGCGCAGCGCCATGATCACGCCGCTTCCGGTCGCACCGGTGACCTCGAGCTCGGCGGGCATGGTCTCCGGGTCCACGGCCAGCGAGTGGTAGCGCGTCGCCGTGAACGGCGAGGGCAGCCCGGCGAGCACACCGGCGCCGTCGTGGCTGACCTCGCTGGTCTTGCCGTGCAGCAGCTCGGGGGCCCGGTTGACCGTCGCTCCGAAGGCAACCGCGATGGCCTGGTGTCCCAGGCAGACCCCGAGCAGCGGCACGGTGCCGGCACAGTGGTGGACCAGGTCGATGCACGCACCCGCCCGCTCCGGGATGCCGGGCCCGGGACTGAGCAGCACCCCGTCGTACCCGTCGACATCTCGTGCCTGCACGTCGTCGTTGCGGCGCACGGTGCACTGCGCGCCCAGCTGGCCGAGGTACTGCACGAGGTTGAAGACGAAGCTGTCGTAGTTGTCGACGACGAGGATGCGCGGACCGCCGTCCGTGGCCACCGGGCGGCTCACTGGTCGACCGTCACGTCGACGAAGGGCAGCGCGTGCTCGGCCCACGGGAAGACGACGGTGAACAGCAGCAGCACGACGGCCCCCGCGAGCACCAGGCTCAGCACGACCCGCACCGGCAACGGTCCGGGCAGGTGTCGCCAGATCCAGGCGTACATCTAGCGACCACCCGCCAGCGCCGCCGGCCGACCGGCTGTCTTCGGGGTCGTCTCCTCGAGGTGGCTGAAGACGATCAGCCGCTCGGTGGACGCCCACCGCGGGTTGCAGGTGGTCAGCGTCAGCAACGCCTTCGTCGGTGTCGCGTTCGGGCGGCCGGGGACCGGGTCGATCACCCAGACGTCCGTGGGCTTGACGATGCGGGTGCGGTCGACGACGTAGGTGAACCAGCTGGTCTCGGTCTCCACGACCAGCGCGTCGCCGCGGCGCACCTGGTCCAGGTCACGGAACGGCTCGCCGTTGGTGGCGCGGTGGCCGGCCACGCCGAAGTTGCCGACCTCGCCCGGCCGGGCCGTCTGCGGGTAGTGGCCGACGCCGCGGGACAGGTCCTGCTTGCGCACGCCCTCGATCACCGGGACGTCGAAGTTCTTGCCGAGGCGCGGGATCCGCAGGAAGGCGAAGCCCTTGCCGAGCGGCAGCGGTGCCTGCGGCTCGGCCGTCGGACCGGGCTTGCGCCAGTCGTCGGCGAGGCGCTCGGCAACGGCGTCCTGGCGACGGTCGGCCTCGACGTTGGTCCAGACGAGCTGGTAGACGCAGAAGAGCAGCAGGACCAGCCCGACCGTGACGAGCAGCTCGCCCAGGCCGCTCAGCACGAGCTGCCCCCCGCTCATGCGACGCTCTCGGCGTCGCGCGCGACTGCCCCGGGGGCTCATGCGACGGCCTTCGCGTAGAGGAGGTCGAGCGACCCCTCGAAGCCGGGCAGCCTGAGGTTGCCGTGCTGCCTTGGTCCGGTAGACGAGGCCGTACTCCTCGACGTAGAAGCGGTAGAGCTGCACGTTCACCGAGGAGTCCAGCGCGAGCGTCAGCCGGTCGGGGTCGCCGATCGCCCGCACGACGTACGGCGGGGAGTAGACCCGTCCCTGCAGGATCAGGGTGTTGCCCACGCAGCGCACGGCGCTGGTCGAGATGACCCGCTGGTCCATGATCTGCAGCGCCTCGGCCCCACCCGCCCACAGCGCGTTGACCACCGCCTGCACGTCCTGCTGGTGCACGACCAGGTCGTCGGGGCTGGCGCCGTCGGGGAGCAGCCGGTCGGCCTGGCGCGGGGCGTCGGCGAGGGTCACGGTCAGGCCCGGGCCGGTGACCGGCCCGACCCCGGCGGCGAACGCCAGCGCGTCGGCCTGCTCGCTGACCTTGCCGATCCGGTCGTCGCTGCGGGCCGCCCCGTCGGTCGCCTCCTGGATGTCGGCGCGCAGACCCTCGATCCGCGCGGTGACGTCGGTCAACCGGCGCTCCTCGGCCCGGATCAGGTCGGCGAGGTTGCCCCGGTCGCTGCGCAGGTCGCGGCCGCGGGAGGCGCCCGCGCTGGTCGCGAAGAGCACGCCGGCGAGCACGAAGACGAGCGGGACGGCCAGCCGCCACCTGCGTCGCACGCTGCCGACCTCCGCCGATCATCCGGGGTGCCGACCGGCAACCGGTCGGCACGCTGACTACGCTAACCGACGAAGCTCCACTGTCACGCACGCCCGAGAGGATGACATCCGGTGCCTCGATCACGGATCCGCCGCCGCAGTGCCTTCACCCCGCCCCCGGAGAAGACGCGCGCGGCGTCGCTGGTCAGCCCGCGCTGGCTCGTGCCGACGATGGTCGCCTGCATGGTGCTGGGGCTGCTCTGGGTCGTCGTCTACTACGTGACCCAGACCGAGTACCCGATCGAGTCCATCGGCAACTGGAACATGGCCGTCGGCTTCGGGCTGATCGCGGTCGGGTTCGGGCTGGCGACCCGCTGGAAGTAGCCGGCGCGGGCACTAGGCCGCGTGACCTGGGAAAACACACGCGTGTAAGTCGTCCACACCGGTTATCCCCAGTGTGGACAACCGCTCAGGTCAGCTGCGCGGTCCGCCAGGCGACGACGACCAGGACCAGGATCAGCACGCCGCCCAGGCCGGCGACCTGCACCAGCGTCCGATGCTTCTCCGGGGCGTAGACCAGGGCCACGGCGCACAGGACCCCCGCGAACAGGCCCCCCAGGTGGGCCCGCCAGTCGATGTTGGCGGCGAGGAACCCGAACGCCAGGTTGATGCCCAGGAAGACCAGCACGCCCGAGGTGTCCCGGCCGAGGCGGCGGTTGAGCACGAGGAAGGCTCCCAGCAGGCCGAACACCGCCCCGGACGCACCCAGGGACGGCTGTCCGGGATTGCTGAAGGCATAGGAGGCCGCGCTGCCCCCCAGTGCCGAGATGAGGTAGAGCGCGGTGAAGCGGGCCCGGCCCAGCGCCGCCTCCAGCGGCGGGCCGAACAGGAACAGCGCATACATGTTCAGCGCGAGGTGGAGGATGCTGCCGTGCAGGAAGGCGGCCGTCAGCAGCCGATAGACCTCGCCGTCGGCAACGCCCACTGACTCACCCAGGAGCGGGTCGAAGGCAGGTCCGGCGATCAGCCAGAAGCGCTGGTCGACCTCCTGGCCGATGACCGTCTGCAGCAGGAACACGACGGCGTTGATGCCGATGAGGACCTTGCTGACGTAGCCGGGGTCGGCCGTGGTCCGGCCACCGAACACGGTGCGGGCCCGGCGTACGCCCTGGTTTCCCTCGCGCACGCACTCGGGGCACTGGAACCCGACCGAGGCGTCGACCATGCAGTCGGGGCAGATCCGCCGGTTGCAGCGCACGCAGCGGATGTGCGCCTCGCGCTCGGGATGGCGGTAGCAGGTGGCGGGCTCGCTGCCGCCTGCCGCGGCTTCCCCGTCGCCGGGCTGGCCGGCGGGGTGGTCGGTCACGAGTGCGCGGTCAGCCCTCTCGCCGCTCGATCTCGATGCCCTCGATGACGATGTCCTCGACGGGGCGGTCCATCCGACCGGTCGGGGCGTTGGCGATGCGGTCGACGACCTCGCGCCCCGCGGCGTCGGCCACCTCGCCGAAGATGGTGTGCTTGCGGTTCAGGTGGGGGGTCGGGCCGACGGTGATGAAGAACTGCGACCCGTTGGTGCCCGGACCCGCGTTGGCCATCGCGAGCAGGTAGGGCCGGTCGAACACGAGCTCGGGGTGGAACTCGTCGGCGAAGCGGTAGCCCGGCCCGCCGGTGCCGGTGCCGAGCGGGTCGCCGCCCTGGATCATGAACCCGCTGATCACCCGGTGGAACGTCGTCCCGTCGTAGAGCGGCGCGGAGGTCTTCTCACCGGTGCGCGGGTCGACCCACTCACGCTTGCCCTCGGCCAGCTCGGTGAAGTTGGCGACCGTCTTGGGCGCGTGGTTGGGGAACAGCTTGACCTCGATGGGGCCTGAGTTGGTCTTCAGGGTGGCGAACAGCTCCTCAGCCACGGGGTCTACCTTTCACATCGGGGGCGCCGGCGGCCCATCCTCGCACGGGGGGCCGGCGGTTTCACGCTGAGCCTGCTGGGCAGGAGCCGAGCACACCGATGATGACCGGGAGGTCTTCGTGTCCCGATCGACCACTGACCTGAAGAAGCTGCGCAAGGAGTCCCGCAAGAGCGCGCGCCGCGCCGGCGAGAAGATGGCCCCGGTCGCGTCGGACGCCCGGGAGAGTGCTGCGCGGTACGCCGAGAGCACCCGTGACTGGGCCGCCCCCAAGGTGGAGGCCGCCCGTGAGTGGGCCGCCCCGCACGTCGAGGCGGGCGCCACCCGCGTCAAGGACGACGTGCTGCCCCGGGTCGCCGGCGCGGTGACCGCGGCGCTCGCCGCCAGCGAGCCCGCCCGCGAGGAGGCCAAGACCCGCGGCAGCGCCGCGTTCGCGGCCCTGAAGGGCGAGATCGAGGCGCCCAAGCCCAAGAAGCACCGGGTGCGCAAGCTCTTCCTGCTGGCGGGCGTGGTCGGTGCTGCCGTCGCCGGCTGGAAGGCGTGGGTGGGCCAGACCAACCGCCAGCCCGAGCCGTGGGCGACGCCGATCGGCACCGCCTCGAGCGCCGGCACCGGAACGGGCGGGACGGCCGGATCGAGCGCCGGCACCACCGGCATGCGCACCGCTGCCACACCGGTCACCGACGACGCGGCGGGCGCCAGCCCCGACGAGGCGCTGGCGGACAAGGCCGAGGAAGACGCCGTGAGCGCGGAGAAGTCCACGCCCGGTGCCAGCAGTGGCAGCCGCCCGTCGACCACCAGCACCACCGAGAAGGTGCCCCCGAAGGCCGCCAAGAAGGCCAAGGCCGAGGGCGAAGCAGGCCGGACCCAGGCGCGCAAGACCACCTGATCGGGCTAAGGCTGCGCCCACCATCGGCCGATGCCTCCCTGAGCGCGCATCGGCGGTGATGCGGCCGGGCCAGGTGGCGGTGAGACGGTGGTCCCTCCGAGGGCTGCCCTGGCGACCCCTGAGACAGGTGCCGACGAGCCGGTACGCCGCCCTCCGGTGCGGCCCAGCCGGCTTCCCGGCTGACGCGGGCTCGCCACGGCGTACAGCACCTGCTCGGACCGCTCCTGCTCGTCGCGCTGACCGTCTGGATGGGCGCCCGGGCCAGTGCCTTCTCGGGGACGCCCAAGGGCTACGACGCGTTCGGCCACATCGCCAAGGCCAGGTTCCTCGATCGAGAACTGGCCGCACGTGTCCTGGAACTACTCGTGGTACTCCGGGATGCCGACGTTCCAGGGCTCCTACCCGCCGGGCTACCACGCCCTCGTCGCCGTGCTCGCCGAGCCACTCGGGCTCGGGATCCCGACGGCGATGAACGTGGTCGCGCTCGGGTCGATGCTCGCGATCGTGCTCGGCTGCTATGCCACCGTCCGCACCGCCACGTCGAGCCGGCGCTGGGCGCTGGGCGCCGGTGTCCTGCTGGTCGCGACGCCGGCGCTGTGGTCGCACGCGGTGGAGACCGGGCTGTTCCCGCGACTGCTCGGGATGGGTGCGACCGCGCTGGCCCTGGCTGCGGCCACCCGGTTCGCCGTCCGCGGCGGCAGGGTGTCGTTCGTGCTCGCCGCGCTGGCCACCGCCGGCGCCCTGAGCAGCCACGTCGTCGTCGGTGTCATCGCGGTCGGGCTGGTCGCCGGTGTGCTGCTGGTCGGGACGCGGGACAGCATCTGGACCCGGCTCGGGCAGGCCGCTGGCGTGGTCGGCCTCGCCGTGGCTCTCGCGGCGTACTTCTACCTGCCGTTCGCGGTGCTCGGGGGCAGCCAGAGCCCGTTCGTCGACGCGGTGACCGAGCTCGACTGGCACAACCTGGTCTGGCCCGCGGACAGGTCGGTGAGCGGGCTCTCGCCCGTGCTCCTCGTCGCTGCGCTGGTCGCGGCGGTGACTGCCCTGCACCGGCTGCGCGCGCCACGGGTCGGGCTGCGGGACAAGCTGGCCCTCGGGATCGACCTGCCGTGGCTGGCCCACCCGGTCGGCCCGGTGCCGCACGGCGGCACGGCGGCGGTCCGCCGGTGGGATGCCTGGCGGCTGCGGGTCACCGTCGAGGGGTTCCCGCTCCGGCTCGCCGTGCTCCTGCTGGCCGCGTTCCCGTGCGTGCTGGCCTACGGGACGATCGGGTACGTCGACGACGAGTTCCCGTTCTTCATCGGCGGACTGCAGCCCTCCGACCTGCTCGGCTACCTCGCGCTGTTCGGGGCAACGGCCGTCGGCCTGGTCGGCGGCTCGGTCCGGTGGGCGTGGCCCAGGCGGATCACGCGGAACCGCACCCCCGTGCGCATGGTGGGCCTGGTGCTCGCCGGCGCGGCTGTCGCGGCGGTGCTGGTCGGCACCGCAGCCGGTCTGCCCGCGGCGACGCGGACCAACGCGTCACCCGACGACCCCGCCACCGCGTCGTGGCTCCTCCCGGCCTGGTCCGACCAGCGGCAGCTGCGCGTGGCCGGCGCGACCGACTCCTCCACCAACGTCGTCAACGCGGTGTCGCGGGTGCCGCAGACGCGTGGCTACCAGGCCAACGGGAACCTGCAGCTGGACTGGCAGGTGTGGCTCGAGCAGAGCCAGCACGAGCTGGGCACCACCGCCGACGTGCGCCGCTACCTGTTCGACTGGCACGCGGTCGGCTGGGTGCTCGCCGACTCGCGGTCGGAGTCCCTGGCCCCCTACACCGACGACCCTGCGCTGTTCCGCCCGGTCGCCGGGACCGGCGACATCCGGGCATTCAGCCTACCAGGCCGCGACCCCGATCCTGGCCGCGGCCGATGCGCCGACCGTGCTCGTGGTCGGGGACACGGCGCACTACGACTTCGTCCTGCGCGCCCTCTCCTTCGCCGGCGTCGACAGCTCGCGGCTGGTGACGCTGCAGGGCCCCGCGTCGGTGGACGACCTCACGCCCGCTGACCTCGCCGGCGCCGACACGGTGCTGCTCTACGGCGCGACCCTGACCGACCCGGCGGCCGCGAACCGGCTGCTGCGCGACTACGTCACCAAGGGCGGCCGCCTGGTCGTGGACGACAGTGACACCGGCAGCGGCCTCGCGCGGCTGGCCGACCAGGACCTCTCGGTGCTGCCGATGGGCAAGCAGCGCATCCGCACCGTCACGGGGTCGTGGGAGTGGCGGGCCCCGGTCGAGCCGTTGACCGCGGGGATCGACCTGAGCCGGTTCGCGCGCCCGTCGTACGCCGGCTCCAACCAGTGGGACGTGCAGTCGGCGTCCGGCCTGCGCACCTGGGCGCGGCCGTTGCTCTCCGCCGGCCCGTCGGTCGTCGCCGTCGTCGGAGAGATCGGGCAGAGGGGAGTCGATCTGGAGCGGGATCGGGCTGCCGTACCACGCGGCGTCGTTCCACTCGAGCGTCGAGGCGGAGCTGATCGCCAGGCTGCTCGACGCCCGCGAGCCCGAGCCTGCGCCGCAGTCGGACGCCCGCTTCGTCAACTCGGAGCGGCGCGAGATCACGGTTGGCGCGGACGCGCGCGGCGTGTTGTTCAAGGAGCGGTACGCCGACGGGTGGCGCGCCCGCAGCGGCGACGAGGACCTGCTGATCGAGCCCGCTGGCCCGGGGATGATGTACGTCGCGCTGCCGCCCGGACATGGTCCGGCGACCGTGGTCCTGAGCTATCGCACGAGCCCGGTCGAGAAGGTCGGCTACGTCGTGTCGCTGCTCGCGCTGCTCGGTGTCGCCGTCGCGCTCGTGCTGCGACCGAGATGGTGGAGACGAGGGGACTCGAACCCCTAACCCCCGCCTTGCAAAGGCGGTGCTCTGCCAGTTGAGCCACGTCCCCGGGAGCGAGTCCAGGTTACGCCAGCGCGTCGGACGCCACGTGGTGGGCAGGAACGCGCCGTGCAGACCTTCCGCCGCGACGGGCTCAGCTTCGATGTCACCGACCGCGGGCCACGCGACGGCCCGGCCGTCGTCTGCCTGCACGGGTTCCCGCAGGACTCCACGTCGTACGACGGGGTCGCGCCGCTCCTGGTCGAGCGCGGGATGCGGGTCCTGGCGCCCGACCAGCGGGGCTACTCACCCGGCGCCCGGCCGACCGGGCGGTCCGCCTACGCCCTGCCCGAGCTGGTCGCCGACGTGCTGGCGCTGCTCGACACCGCCGGCATCGACGCTGCGCACGTGGTCGGGCACGACTGGGGCGGGGCGGTGGCCTGGGCGCTCGCCGGGCGCCACCCCGACCGGGTGCTGTCGCTGACCGCGCTGTCCACGCCGCATCCCGGCGCGCTGCAGGCGGCTGCCCTGCGCAGCTCGCAGGGCGTGCGCTCGGCGTACATGGCCGTCTTCCAGCTCCCGTGGCTGCCCGAGACGGTCGCCCTCGCGGACGGCGGCCACCTGCTGAGGTCCGGGTTGCGCGCGTCCGGCCTGCCGGCCCAGCAGCGCCGACCACTACGCGGAGCGGATGTCCGAGCCCGGGGCGCTGCGATCGGCTCTCGGCTGGTACCGCGCGATCCCCGCCTCCCGGGGCTACGGCGCCGGGCGCATCCGGGTGCCGGCGGGCTACCTCTGGGGTTCGCGGGACCCGTTCTTCGCCCGGGCCGCGGCCGAGGGGACGCGGGCCTTCGTCCGAGGTCCGTACGCCGTCCGGGAGCTGCCCGACGCCGGGCACTGGCTGCCGGAGACGCGTCCGGCCGAGGTGGCGGAGCATGGTGCTCGAGGTCGCCGACGGGGCGGCGAGCCGGCCTCAGCGGTAGGGGTCGGTGGCCTCGGCCCAGAGGTCGCCCTCGCTGCGCTCGGCGGCGGCCTTGCGGTAGGCGATCAGGGCGCCGCCGACGACGGCCGCGGCGAGAAGCAGCTTCTTCATGGTCGATCCTCCACACGCCGGGTGGGTGGGTCTGGTGGGCCTAAGTGGACTTGAACCACTGACCTCTGCCTTATCAGGGCAGCGCTCTAACCAGCTGAGCTATAGGCCCCTTGCGCGCCGGACGAGCCTATCTCAGGCGTCCTCGGTGAGGGTCACGTGCAGGCCGCCGACGAGGCTGGCCGCCAGGTTGTAGAGGAAGGCGCCGAGGGTGCAGATCGCGGTCATCAGGATGACGTTGATCCCGGTGAGCAGGGCGGTCAGCGTCATCACCCGCTCGAAGCCGACGTAGGCCAGGATGTCGAAGCCCTCGGCGGTGTCGCGCTCCCGGGTGACGCTCTCCACGGTCCGGCCGACGGAGTCGAAGACGCCCATCGAGTCCAGGACCGACCACAGCACGGCGACGGCGACCAGCGCCACGATCGCGAGGGCGATGGACAGCAGGAACGACAGCTTCATCACCGACCACGGGTCCACCCGGCCGAGCACCAGGCGGGCCTTGCGGGGCCCGCGCCGGCCGACCGGCTGGGCGGTCGCCGTCGAGGTGGCTACCGCGGGGACCGAGGGCATGGTGGCAGTGGGTTGACCCCCTGCTGCGCGCCACGCGTCGTGGCCAGGAGCGCTGGAGCTCACACGTCCGTCCCCTCATCGCCGGTGATCCCGGTGACCCCGGTGGTGCCCTCGAGGGCGTCCGCTGGGTCCTCGTCGGCCAGCGAGTCGTCCTCGGCAACGACCGCACGCTCGGCGTTGCGAGCGATCGCCACCACGGTGTCCCCCTCGTCGAGGGAGATGAACCGCACGCCCATGGTGACACGTCCGGTGATATTTACCTCTTCAACGGCGACACGGGTCACCCCGCCGCTGGCCTTGATCGAGAAGACCTCGTCGTTCTCGTCGACCACGCTGGCGCCCACGAGCGACCCCCGGGCCTCGGAGAACTTCATCGCCTGTACGCCGAGGCCGCCGCGGCCCTGCAGGCGGTACTCCTCGACCGCGGTCCGCTTGGCGAACCCGCCGTCGGTGACCGTGAACACGGTCGCGCCCGGCCGGACGACGTCCATCGCGAGCAGCTCGTCGCCGCCGCGGAACTGCATGCCCGATCACGCCGGAGGTGGCGCGGCCCATCGGGCGCAGCGCCTCGTCGTTGGCGGTGAACCGCACGGACATCGCCTTGCGGCTGACGAGCAGCAGGTCGTCCTCGGGGCCGACCAGCCGCGCCGAGATGAGCTCGTCGCTGCCCTCGCGTCGGCCTCCTCGCGCAGGTTGATGGCGATCACGCCGCCGGTGCGGTTGGAGTCGTACTCGGTCAGCCGGGTCTTCTTGACCATGCCGCGCTTGGTGGCGAGCACGAGGTAGGGCGACGACCTCGTAGTCCTTGAGGTCGAGCACCTGGGCGATCTGTCTCGTCGGGCTGGAAGGCGAGCAGGTTCGCGACGTGCTGACCGCGCGCGTCGCGGCCGGCCTCGGGCAGCTCGTAGGCCTTGGCGCGGTAGACCCGGCCCTTGTTCGTGAAGAACAGGATCCAGTGGTGGGTGGTCGTGACGAAGAAGTGCTCGACGATGTCGTCCTGGCGCAGCGCCGCACCGCGCACGCCCTTGCCGCCGCGCCGCTGCGAGCGGTAGAGGTCGGCCTTGGTGCGCTTCGCGTAGCCGCCGCGGGTGATCGTGACGACGACGTCCTCCTCGGCGATGAGGTCCTCGACGGACATGTCGCCCTCGTAGGGGACGATCTGCGTGCGCCGCTCGTCGCCGAACTTGTCGACGATCTCGGCGAGCTCCTCGCTGACGATCGCGCGCTGGCGCTCCGGTGACGCGAGGATCGTCGTTGTAGTCCGGCGATCGCGCGCATCAGCTCGTCGTAGCTCGTCGATGATCTTCTGGCGCTCCAGGGCCGCGAGCCGGCGCAGCTGCATGTCGAGGATCGCGGTGGCCTGCACCTCGTCGATCTCGAGCAGCTCGATCAGGCCGTCGCGGGCGTCGTCGACCGTTGCGCTCGCCCGGATCAGCGCGATGACCTCGTCGAGCGCGTCGAGGGCCTTGAGCAGCCCGCGCAGGATGTGCGCGCGCTCCTCGGCCTTGCGCAGCCGGTAACGCGTACGCCGGACGATGACCTCGATCTGGTGGGTCGACCCAGTGCGGGACGAACTCGTCGAGGGGCAGCGTGCGCGGCACGCCGTCGACCAGCGCGAGCATGTTGCAGCCGAACGTGTCCTGCAGCTGGGTGTGCTTGTAGAGGTTGTTGCGCACGACCTTCGCGACGGCGTCGCGCTTGAGCACGACGACCAGGCGCATGCCGGTGCGCGACGACGAGTCGTCGCGGAGGTCGGCGATGCCCTGCACCTTGCCGTTGTTGACCAGCTCGGCGATCTTGCGCGCCAGGTTGTCGGGGTTGACCTGGTACGGCAGCTCGGTGATGACCAGGCAGCGTGCGGCTGCGGAGTCCTCCTCGACCTCGACGACCGCGCGCATGGTGACCGAGCCGCGCCCGGTGCGGTAGGCGTCCTCGATGCCGCGCGTGCCGACGATCAGGCCCCGGTCGGGAAGTCGGGCCCCTTGACGCGCTCGAGCAGCGCCTCGAGCAGCTCCTCGTTGCGTGCCTCGGGGTGGTCGAGGTGCCCACTGCACGCCGGCCGCGACCTCGCGCAGGTTGTGCGGCGGGATGTTGGTGGCCATGCCGACCGCGATGCCGGCGCAGCCGTTGACCAGCAGGTTGGGGAAGCGGCTCGGCAGGACGTCGGGCTCCTGCTGTACGACCGTCGTAGTTGGGCGCGAAGTCGACGGTGTCCTCGTCGATGTCGCGCACCATCTCCATGGCCAGCGGCGCCATGCCGGCACTCGGTGTAGCGCATGGCGGCTGCCGGGTCGTTGCCCGGCGAGCCGAAGTTGCCCTGGCCCTGGACGAGCGGGTAGCGCAGCGACCACGGCTGGCCGAGCCGCACCAGGGTGTCGTAGATCGCGGTGTCGCCGTGCGGGTGGTACTGACCCATGACGTCACCGACGACGCGCGAGCACTTGAGAAGCCGCGGTCGGGCCGGTAGCCGCCGTCGTACATCGCGTAGAGCACGCGGCGGTGCACCGGCTTGAGCCCGTCGCGCACGTCGGGCAGCGCGCGCGACACGATGACGCTCATCGCGTAGTCGAGGTACGAGCGCTGCATCTCGACCTGGAGGTCGACGGCTCGATGCGGCCGCCGGGCGGAACGGGCGTGCGGTCGGTCTCGGTCACAGGTGCGTTCTCCGTCATCGGGTGGTACGACGGGCAGGGCTGCGCCGTGCCTGGAAGCTGGCAGGTGCGCTAGATGTCGAGGAACCGGACGTCCTTGGCGTTGCGCTGGATGAACTTGCGGCGCGCCTCGACGTCCTCGCCCATCAGCGTCGGTGAAGAGCTCGTCGGCCTGTGCGGCGTCCTCGAGAGTGACCTGCAGCAGGATGCGCTGCTGCGGGGTCCATCGTGGTGTCCCACAGCTCGTCGGCGTTCATCTCGCCGAGACCCTTGTAGCGCTGGATGCCGTCGTCCTTGGGCAGCTTGCGGCCCGCCGCGACGACCGGCCGCGATCAGGGCGTCGCGCTCGCGGTCGGAGTAGGCGTACTCCGGCGTCCGCCGGCCGCGACCACTTGATCTTGTACAGCGGCGGCTGCGCGAGGTAGACGTGGCCCTGCTCGACCATCGGCGCATGAAGCGGAACAGCAGCGTGAGCAGCAGGGTGCGGATGTGCTGGCCGTCGACGTCGGCGTCGGCCATCAGCACGATCTTGTGGTAGCGCAGCCGGTCGATGTCGAACTCGTCGCTGGATGCCGGTGCCGAGCGCGGAGATGATGCGCCTGCACCTCGTTGTTCTGCAGGACGCGGTCGATGCGCGCCTTCTCGACGTTGAGGATCTTGCCGCGGATCGGCAGGATCGCCTGGATCCGCTGGTCGCGGCCCTGCTTGGCCGGGCCGCCGGCCGAGTCGCCCTCGACGATGAAGAGCTCGCACTCCTCGGGGTTGGTCGACTGGCAGTCGGCGAGCTTGCCGGGCAGGCCGCCGCCGCCGAGCAGACCCTTGCGGCTGCGCGCCAGGTCGCGGGCCTTGCGAGCAGCGAGCCGGGCGGTCGACGGCGCTGACTGGCCTTGCGGGCGATCTCCTTGCCCTCGGTCGGGTTCTGCTCGAACCACTCGCCGAGCCGGTCGTTGACGACCTTCTGCACGAACGACTTCGCCTCGGTGTTGCCGAGCTTGGTCTTGGTCTGCCCCTCGAACTGCGGCTCGGCGAGCTTGACGCTGACGATCGCGGTGAGGCCTTCGCGGACGTCGTCGCCGGTGAGGTTGGCGTCCTTCTCCTTGAGGATGTTCCAGTCGCGCGCGAAGTTGTTGACCAGCGAGGTCAGCGCGGCCCGGAAGCCCTCTTCGTGCGTGCCGCCCTCGTGGGTGTTGATGGTGTTGGCGAACGTGTGCACGCGACTCGGTGAAGCCGCCGTTCCACTGCATCGCGACGTCGAGGGACTAATGCCGCCGTCGATGTCTTCGGACTCGGCCTCGAATGACATCACGGTGCGGGTGCACCGGGTCCTTGCGCGCGCGTTGAGGTGGTTGACGTAGTCGGCCAGGCCGCCGTCGTAGCGGTAGACGACCTCGGTCGGCGCCGCGTCGTGGGCCTCGGCGATCGTCGTCGTGTGCGCTCGGCCTCGGCGCGTCGGGCCGCTCGTCGCGCAGCACGATGGTCAGGCCGCGGTTGAGGAAGCCATCTCCGGAACCGGTCGGACAGCGTCTCGAAGCTGTAGTCGGTCGTCTCGAAGATCTCGGCGGTCGGCCCAGAACGTGATCGGTGGTGCCGGTGTCGTCGGTGGCCTCGCCCTTGCTGCAGCGGCGCATCGGGCACGCCGCAGCGTGTAGGACTGCGTCCAGACGTGGCCGTCGCGGCGGATCTCGACGTCGAGCTTCTGGGACAGCGCGTTGACGACCGAGACACCGACGCCGTGCAGGCCGCCGGAGACCTTGTAGCCGCCGCCGCCGAACTTGCCGCCGGCGTGCAGGACGGTGAGCACGACCTCGACCGCCGGCTTGCCCTCGCTCTCGACGCTCGTCGACGGGGATGCCGCGGCCGTTGTCGACGACCCGGACCCCGCCGTCGGCGAGCAGGGTGACCTCGATGCGGTCGCAGTGGCCGGCCAGCGCCTCGTCGACGGAGTTGTCGACCACCTCGTAGACGAGGTGGTGCAGGCCGCGCTCGCCGGTGGACCCGATGTACATGCCGGGCCGCTTGCGGACGGCCTCGAGGCCCTCGAGACCTGGATGGCAGCTGGCGTCGTAGGTGGTCGCCGACGCGGTGCCCATGCCGGCCGGGGCGAGGGTGGCGACGGGGTCGGACAGGCCAGGAAGGATCTGGGGCTCGAGCGGCTCGGCCGGGTGGGTCACAGGTCACCTTTCGTCGGGCGCGCAGCAGGCGTCGACTGCCAGGAGAGGGGCCAGGGAGGCGACGTCGCGCGCAGGGGCGCGTTCGGCCTTCATCTTACCGCTCCGGACGGACAGAACGGCCCACCTGGACCCCCTGGGGACCGCGCAGTCGAGCAAACTCGGGTGGGGATGGGGTCCCCCACGCGGAGAGGGGGTCAGACGGCTCTCCTCGCCGTTTCCCCCGGTCGCTCCCGCCGCCGGTCCGGGCCGCCTGACTAGCCGTAGGTGTCGCGCGGGCCGCGGCCGCGGACGCTGAGCCGGCCGCGCTTCCAGGACGGCGTCCCGGGCCCCAGGACCTTGACCGCGGCGACCGTGCCGGCGCCGAGGTCCTCGTTCAGCCGGCGGACCAGGGTGGGGGCGAGCAGGCGCAGCTCGGTGGCCCAGGCGGTGGAGTCGGCCTGCACGACCAGCTCGCCCTTGTCGAACGAGAGCGGCTCGCAGTGGGCGGCCAGCGCCGGCCCGACGATGGCCGGCCACCGGCCCATCGCCCCGCCGATGGCCGCATCGGTCTGCCAGCCCCGCTCGGCGAGCAGCCGGTCGACGGCGGCGGTGAGCGGCTGGGGGTCGCGCTCGTCCGGGTGGGCGCTGCTGCGCTGGTCGGCGGCGCCGCGCCGGGAGCGCCACGCCGGAGCCCGGCCCGCCGTCGCCGCGGCCGCCCGGGCCGACGCCGGCGGTGCCGGCCGCGACGCCGGGCCTCGACCTTGGCCGCGGCCAGCGCCTCCCGCGCGATCTCCAGGCCACGGCGTACGGGCGAGCGCGGTGGCGGTTCCTCGGGGGTCACGTCACCCGCCGTACCTCTCCGCCCATCACGTCCACGCGCGAGCCGGCGAGCACCTCGGGCACGTCGGCGGGCACGGCCGCGGTGACCAGGACCTGCTCGGCACCCGCGACCAGCTCGGCGAGCCGCTCGCGGCGGCCGGTGTCGAGCTCGGCGAACACGTCGTCGAGGACCAGCACCGGCTCGCCCCCGCTGTCGTCGTCGCTGCGCAGCAGGTCGTAGGACGCGAGCTTCAGCGCGAGGGCGTAGGACCAGGACTCGCCGTGGCTCGCGTAGCCCTTGGCCGGGCGCGGACCGAGCTTGAGCACGAGGTCGTCGCGGTGCGGCCCGACCAGGGAGATGCCGCGGTCGAGCTCCTGCTGGCGCATGGTCGCCAGCTCGTTGGCGATCGCCGCGGCCAGGAGCGTCGCGGTCCGCCACCAGCGGGCGTGTCCGGGCCGAGCGAGCTGCGGTAGTCGATGGCGGCCGGTCCGTCGGAGGTGCCGGTGTCGGCCACCGACTCGTAGGCCTTGTCGACGAGCGGCCGCAGGGCCTCGACGAGGTCGAGCCTCGCGGCCAGCAGCTCGGCCCCGGCCGCGGCGAGGTGGGCGTCCCACACCTCGAGGGTGCGCAGGTCGCCGCGACCCGCGCGGACGCTGGCCCCGGCGGTCTTGAGCAGCGCGTTGCGCTGCTTGAGGACGCGGTCGTAGTCGGCGCGCACCCCGGCGAAGCGCGGCGCCCGCAGCACCAGCAGGTCGTCGAGGAAGTGCCGGCGCTCGCTCGGGTCACCCTTGACCAGCGCCAGGTCCTCCGGCGCGAACAGCACGCTGCGCAGGACGCCGAGGATGTCGCGCGCCCGCGGGACCGGCGACCGGTTGACCCGCGCCCGGTTGGCCTTGCCCGGCGTGATCTCGACCTCGACCATCAGCTCACGGTCGTCACGGCGGACCAGCGCGCGCACGACCGCGCGCTCGGCGTCGGTGCGCACCAGCGGCGCGTCGGCCGCGACCCGGTGGGAGCCCAGCGTCGCGAGATAGCCGATCGCCTCGACCAGGTTGGTCTTGCCCTGCCCGTTGGGTCCGATCAGAGCGGTGACGCCGCGCTCCAGCGGCAGCTCGACCTGCGGGTAGGACCGGAAGTCGGTCAGCGACAGGTGGGCGACATGCACGTCAGGCCGGCTTCTCGACCTCTGCCTTGGCCACCTTGGTGACCGCGTGACCGCCGAACTGGTTGCGCAGCGCCGCCACCGCCTTCATCGCCGGTGAGTCGTCCTGGCGGGACGCGAAGCGCGCGAACAGCGCGGCCGTGATGACGGGCAGGGGTACGGCGTGGTTGATGGCTTCCTCGACGGTCCATCGGCCCTCGCCCGAGTCCTCGACGTAGCCCTGGAGCTCGGCCAGCTCGGGGTCGGCCTCCAACGCCAGCACGAGCAGGTCGAGCAGCCACGACCGGATGACGGTGCCGTGGGTCCACGACTTGATGACGCCGGGCACGTCGTCGACGACTGCAGCGGCGGAGAGCAGCTCGTAGCCCTCGGCGTAGGCCTGCATCATTCCGTACTCGATGCCGTTGTGAACCATCTTGGCGAAGTGGCCGGCACCGACCGGGCCGGCGTGCACGAAGCCTGACTCGCCCTCGGGCTTCAACGCATCGAACGCGGGCTGCACCTTCGCGACGTTCTCTGCCTCGCCGCCGACCATCAGGGCGTAGCCGTTGTCCAGCCCCCACACACCGCCGGAGACACCGGCGTCGACGTAGCCGATCCCGTGCTCGGCGAGCGCCGCGGCGTGGGCCTGGTCATCGGTGTAGCGCGAGTTGCCGCCGTCGACGACGACATCGCCTTCGCCGAGCAGGCCGCCCAACGTGGCGATGGTCTTCTGGGTGATCTCGCCGGCCGGCACCATCACCCACACGACCTTCGGGCTGGGCAGCTTGCCGACCATCTCCTCGAGCGATCCGGTGTCGCTGACGTCGGCGTTGGGGTCGTAGCCGACGACGGTGTGGCCAGCCCGGCGGAGCCGCTCGCGCATGTTGCCGCCCATGCGACCGAGCCCCACGAGTCCGATCTCCATGCCGGTCGCCTCCTCGTTCGGTGGTGCTGCCCTCGGGTTGCGGCTGCTTCCCCGGCCATCCCCCGGCCGGCGCCGGCTCAACCCGACAGGCGCACCGGCATCAGGAGGTAGCGGTAGTCCTCGATCGCCGGCTCGTCAGCGCCGGCCTTGCCGGAGATGACCGCGGGCCGGGTCGACGCGGTGAACGCGAGCTGGGCGTGCGTGACCTCCAGGGCGTTGAGCCCGTCCAGGAGATAGCCCGGGTTGAACGCGATCGAGATGTCGTCTCCCACCAGCTGCGCGTCCAGCGACTCCGACGCCTGCGCCTCGTCACCGCTGCCGGCCTCGAGGGTGACGCTCCCGTCGCTGAACGAGAGCCGGATCGGGGTGTTGCGCTCGGCGACCAGCGCCACCCGGCGTACGGACTCGATCAGCGCGGCGGTCTCCACCGTGGCGCGGATCGGTGACTCGTCCGGGAGCAGCGAGCGGTACTTCGGGAACTCGCCGTCGAGCAGGCGCGACGTCGTGCGCCGGCCGGCGCCCTCGAAGCCGACCAGGCCCTCGGCCCCGCTGCCCGACGCCAGCGCGACGGTGACCTTGTCGGCGCCGACGAGGGACTTCGCGGTGTCGGCCAGGGTGCGCGCCGGGACCAGGGCGATCGCCGACAGGCCGGACTGCTCCGGGGTCCACGCGAGGTCGCGCACGGCCAGCCGGTAGCGGTCGGTGGCCGCCATGGTGATCTTCTCGCCGTCGATCTCGAGCCGGACACCGGTGAGCACCGGAAGGGTGTCGTCGCGGCCGGCGGCGATGGACACCTGCGCGACCGCCGCGGCGAAGCTGTCGCCCCGCAGCGAGCCCGACGCCGACGGCATGTCCGGCAGGGCCGGGTAGTCCTCGACCGGCAGGGTCAGCAGCGAGAACCGGGCGCTGCCGCAGGTGACGACCACCTTGGCGGCGTCGGTCGCGATCTCGACCGGACGGGCGGGCAGGCTGCGCGAGATGTCGGCGAGCAGCCGGCCGCTGACCAGGGCCACGCCGGGCTCGGCGATGTCGGCGGCGATCTCGACGCGGCCGGACACCTCGTAGTCGAAGCTGGAGAGCACCAGCCGGCCGTCGGAGGCATCGAGCAGCAGCCCGGCCAGCACCGGAACCGGCGGCCGCGACGGCAGGCTGCGTGCGGCCCACGCCACCGCGTCGGCGAGCACGTCTCGCTCCACCCGGAACTTCACCGGCTACCGCCTCCTCTGAATGTGAATCGTCGCTCAAGTCGCCCGGCTGGTCGACCGATGACCTGCTGGAGCCCTGTCCCCAACCAGCGGGCTTCCTGATGTCGTTCGCTCGAACCAACCCTTTATCTCTCTGTGGTGGTAGCACTAGGCCCGGTGGACATCGGGACAACGTGCCGAAACCGCTGGTCAGACCGTATCCCTGCCTGGGGACAACCTGCGGACACGGGTGCCCCCCGCGTGCGGCCACCTGTGGACGGCGCGCCTCGTCCCGATCGGTCCCCAGCCTGCTCCACCGCCCGGCCGCACCTGTCCACAGGCTTGTCCCCAAGGTGTGAACCGAGGTGTCACGAGCAGTGAACCCAGCCAGCACGGGTGCCGCCGGCGTCCGGACAGTGCCGTCGGCACGGTCATCCCTGCCGGGCCTGGGACTTGATGCGGTTGGTCAGCTCGGTGACCTGGTTGTAGACGCTGCGCCGCTCGGCCATCAGGTGCCGGATCTTCTTGTCGGCGTGCATGACGGTCGTGTGGTCCCGGCCGCCGAACTGCTGGCCGATCTTGGGCAGGGACAGGTCGGTCAGCTCCCGGCACAGGTACATCGCGATCTGGCGGGCGTTGACCAGGACCCGGGACCGGGACGAGCCGCAGAGCTCCTCCATCGACTGGCCGAAGTAGGCCGAGGTCTGGGCCATGATCGTGGCCGCGGTGATCTCGGGCTGCGAGTTGTCCGGGATCAGGTCCTTCAGGACGATCTCGGCCAGGGCCAGGTCGACACCCTGCCGGTTCAGGCTCGCGAACGCGGTGACCCGGATCAGGGCGCCCTCGAGCTCGCGGATGTTGGTCGAGATCTTGCTGGCGATGAACTCCAGCACCTCGGGCGGCGCCGCCAGCCGCTCCTGGGCCGCCTTCTTGCGCAGGATGGCGATGCGGGTCTCCAGCTCGGGCGGCTGGACGTCGGTGATCAGGCCCCAGTGGAACCGGTTGCGCAGCGGTCTTCCAGGGTGACCAGCTGCTGGGGCGGGCGGTCACTGGAGATCACGATCTGCTTGTTCGCGTTGTGCAGCGTGTTGAACGTGTGGAAGAACTCCTCCTGCGTCTGCTCCTTGTTCTCCAGGAACTGGATGTCGTCGACGAGCAGGATGTCCACGTCGCGGTAGCGCCGGCGGAATCCGTCGGCCCGGCCGTCCCGGATCGAGTTGATGAAGTCGTTGGTGAACTCCTCGGAGCTGACGTAGCGCACCCGGACCCCGTTGTAGAGGCTCATCCCGTAGTGGCCGATGGCGTGCAGCAGGTGGGTCTTGCCCAGCCCCGAGTCGCCGTAGATGAACAACGGGTTGTAGGCCTTGGCCGGCGCCTCGGCCACGGCCACCGCAGCCGCGTGGGCGAACCGGTTGCTGGACCCGATGACGAAGGTCTCGAACAGGTAGCGCGGGTTCAGCCGGGTGGGTTCGCTCTCCCGACGCGGCCCCGGTTCGCGTCCGGTGCCGGCGTGGCCCTCGCCCGGACCTGCGTCGTCGGGCCGGTCCCAGCCGGCGTCGGCCCCGGCCAGCGCAACCGGGGCGAGGTCGGCCGGCGCGTCGGCCTCGGCATCAGCGCCGTGGCGGTCGGCGGACTCGGCGGAGTCGACGTGGTCGGGTTGGTCGGGCGCGCTCGGACCCCGGTACGCCGTCGCGAGGCGGCTCGGCGTCCTCGAGGCTGGGGTCCACCACGACGGCGATGCGGATCTCGTGGCCGAGCTGCGCGGTCAGGGTGGTCGTGATCACCGGCCGCAGCCGCTGCTCGACGATGTCCTTGGCGTACTCGTGCGGGACCGAGAGCAGTGCCGTCTCGCCGACGACCCCGTCGAGCGTGCACAGCCGCACGAAGGCGCGCTCCTGGGAGGTCACGGCGTCGTCGATGGCCTCGAGGGTGCGCAGCCACACCTCGGACAGGGCGGCCGGATCAGGGTCCTCCGGTCCGGGGCGCCGGAGAGGCTGAGGGGATCGGGGTGGCCGCCCTCGTCGGCGTGTTCGATGGAGAGGTGATCAGCGGGGACATCCGTGCGCAGCTTGACCGTTCCGGTGATCTCGTCGGTCACAATGCTCCCTAGATGTCCACCCGTGGGCGGGGGCTAATGCCCGGTTTGTCCCGTGATGACGCTCGTCCACACCGTCATCCACAGCCTGTGTACACAGGGGCCCCCATCTGGCGTCACGCGGGCGGCACCGGGTCGGACTGAGCCGTCGTGCGGTCGTGCGGTGTCGAACAGGGTCGGTCCAACTGGCCGGTGCGCCAGTGCAAGCAGGTGGGTAGGGAAGCCTCCCAGCGGAGGGCGACGCTACCCACACCCGGGGACCCCAGCAAGCGGTTGTCCACAACCCGTCGGATTTTTTGCCGCGATGTGGACAGACGGCGGCGTGTCGCACGACGACGTGGCCGGTCGGAACCTGTCACGGTGGGCGGTTCGCATCGGGCGCGAGTTGTGCGATCTGTTGTCCGCCCGGTTGCCGGCCCGGTTCGGTTTGACCAGGCGGGACGAACGCACGTACCGTGAGCCGGTCGAGCCGTCACGACGGCCGCTGTCGCGTGTCCATGCTGTCCACTGTTTCTCGTTGCGTCGTGGACGTCCGACAGAGGCCGGTCGCATCGGCTCGCCACCCTGACTTAGGCAGTCTGACTTAGGCACGTTGCCTCCGCTCCAGACCGTCGTACGGGAGCCCACGAGTGAGCAAGCGCACGTTCCAGCCGAACAACCGTCGGCGGGCGAAGACCCACGGGTTCCGCCTGCGGATGCGCACCCGCGCCGGTCGCGCCATCCTGGCCGGTCGCCGGGCCAAGGGTCGCTCGCGGCTCTCGGCCTGACCGGCGTGCTCCCGGCCGGCGCCCGGTTGCGGCGCCGCTCCGACTTTGCGGCAACGCTGCGCGCTGGCCGCGGCCGCACCGGGGGCAGCGGGCCGAACCTCCTGGTCGTGCACCTCTCGGTCGGCTCGACCGATCCGGCCGGTGCCGGCGAGACTCTCCCCCCGCGTGCTGGCTTCGTGGTCTCTCGCGCGGTCGGCGGGGCCGTGGTCCGCAACCGCGTACGCCGCCGGCTCCGGCACCTGGTCGCTGCTCGCCTCGGCGGCTTCCCGGCCGGCACCCGGCTCGTCGTACGCGCCCTTCCCGCAGCCGCGACGGCATCCGGTGCCCAGCTCAGCTCCGCACTGGACTCCGCGTGACTCGCCTGAGTCGCCTGCGCGCGACCGGTCGGGAGCGGCGCCCATGACCCGGGTGATGGTGCTCCTGCTGCGGGGATACCAGCTGTTCATCTCCCCGCTGCTGGGCCCGCGGTGCCGGTTCTACCCGTCCTGCTCGGCCTACGCGATCGAGGCGATCACGACGCACGGGCCGCTGCGCGGGTGCTGGCTCGCCGCCCGCCGGCTGTTGCGGTGCCACCCCTGGAACCCTGGCGGTCCCGACCCCGTTCCTCCCTCACATCGCGGCTCTGCACGCTTGGCAAGCACAGTCTCCGCGACCCCGCAATCGCCGCATGGAGCCGGACTGTGAAGATCCTGGAACCGCTGTACGAAGCCGTGACGTTCGTCATGGTTTCGTTCCACACGTTGTTCAAGAACCTCGGCATGGATCCCGAGGGCGGGTGGGCCTGGGGGCTGTCCATCGTCGGCCTGGTCATGGTCATCCGGATCCTGCTGATCCCGCTCTTCGTCAAGCAGATCAAGGCGCAGCGCGGCCTGCAGCTGCTCCAGCCGGAGATCAAGAAGATCCAGGCGAAGTACAAGGGCAAGTCAGATCCGGAGACGCGACAGAAGCAGTCGCAGGAGATGATGAAGCTCTACAAGGACACCGGCACCAACCCGCTGTCCAGCTGCCTGCCGATCCTGGCGCAGGCGCCCATCTTCTTCGCCCTCTTCCACGTGCTCAACGGGATCGGCAAGGAGCCGCCCAAGGGCAAGGGGTTCCTGACCGACGAGCTGGCTCAGCAGGCCGCGAACGCGTCCATCCTCGGGGCGAACATCTCCGAGAAGTTCATCGGGGCCGACAGCCTTCACATCCAGATCGTCTGCGCCGTGCTGATCGTGCTGATGTCGGCGTCGACGTTCATCACGCAGAAACAGCTGATGACGAAGAACATGCCGGCCGGCTCGATGGACGGCAATCCCTTTATGCAGCAACAGAAAATCCTGCTGTATGTCTTTCCGTTGATCTTCGCCGTCAGCGGCATCAACTTCCCGATCGGCGTCCTTCTCTACTGGCTGACCACGAACATCTGGTCGATGGGTCAGCAGTTCTACGTCATCCGCCGGATGCCCGCCCCGGGCTCCGCGGCCGAGGAAGCGTTGGCCCGGCGCCGGGCCAGACCGGAGCAGAAGCCCGACGAAGCCATTGCGGCGGCCCGGTGGGCGGCGAACCCGGCTCCCCCGGTCCACGGGGGCCCCGGCTCGGGCGGGTCGCCCAGCCCCAACGGCGCCGGCCCGAAGGGCAGCTCCCCGAACGGCGAAGCCGGGGCGGCCGCGACGCCGCCGACCTCGCGGCAACGCCAGCAACCGAAACGGCAGCCGAAGCGCAAGCGTTAGCTGTTCCCGCCGCTCGTCCGCCCACGATCGCCAGAAGGAGTCCCCCGCCGTGACCGAGTCGAGTGCCGAGCAGCGCGCCGAGTCGACCGAGGAGTCCCCGGCCACGGGCGACTCCGGCACTCCCTCGCCGGCCCCGGAGCGAGCAGCCCCGTCGGCGTCCGGGCTGGAGCGGGAGAGCGAGATCGCGGCCGACTATCTCGAGGAGCTCCTCGACATCGCCGACCTCGACGGTGACATCGACATGGACATCGAACGGGATCGCGCCTCGGTGTCCGTCGTCGGGGGCGACCTCGATCATCTGGTCGGGTCCGAGGGCGCCGTCCTGGACGCGCTCCAGGAGCTGACCCGGCTCGCCGTTCTCACGGCGACCGGCGAGCGCAGCCGGCTGATGCTGGACATCGGCGGCTTCCGGGCCGGACGCCGGGCCGTTCTCACCGAGCTCGGCAACACGACGGCGGAGAAGGTGAAGGAGTCGGGTGAGCCGGTCCGGCTGGACCCGATGAACCCGTTCGAACGCAAGGTCGTCCATGACGCCGTCGCGGCTGCGGGCCTTCGCAGCGAGTCCGAAGGCGAGGAGCCGCACCGCCGCGTTGTGGTTCTCCCCGGCTGACCTCGCCGACGCACGTGACCGTTGTTTCACGTGAAACACCGCGACCACCCGAGGTCGCGGCGCGGGTGTTCGGGGCGGCTCTGCCCGAGGCGGTCCGCTATGCCGATCTCCTCGTCGGCGCCGGCGTCGACCGCGGCCTGATCGGCCCCCGGGAAGCCGGTCGGATCTGGGAGCGGCACCTGCTCAACTGTGCGGTCGTCGGCGAGGGCATCCCCGCGGGCGCGGTCGTCTGCGACGTCGGATCGGGCGCCGGACTGCCCGGCCTGGCACTCGCGCTGGCCCGGCCGGACCTCTCCGTGCTGCTGGTGGAGCCGCTCGAACGGCGGGCCGAGTTCCTCCAGGAGGCGGTCGAGCTGCTCGGCCTCGGGCAGGTCCGCGTGACCCGGAAGCGGGCCGAGGAGATGGACCCCCTGGCCGCCGACGTCGTCACGGCCCGGGCGGTGGCGCCGCTCGGAAAGCTGGCCGGCTGGTGCCTCCCGCTGGTGCGGCCCGGCGGGACGCTGCTGGCCCTCAAAGGTGCCCGCGCGGCGGAGGAGCTGGCCGCCGCCGAATCCGTTCTGCGACGCACCGGCGCAACGGCGTGGCGGATCCAGCAGATGGGGTTGGATGTCCTCGAGCACCCGACCACCGTGGTGGTGGTGACGGCCGGCGACGCAGCCGCCCGCACCACCCGAGCGACCGGCGCCGGGGCAGCGAGGGGACGGCGATGACGGCAGCTACCCAGGTGGCGAGGACGACGGCCAAGGGGCTCGGCTGGCCCGAACCGGTCGACCCGGGTGACCCGGCGCACGCTGGCGCGACGCGGCGCACACCCGCGACTCGGGCGGGCGCGGCCTCGGCTGGCCCGACCTCGGCTCGGCGACGTCCGGCGGCCCGCGGACGCCGGCGACGCCGCCCGACCGGTCCCCGACGCCGCGGCGCCGCCGGCCCGGCCCGAGCCGCCGCCGGCGACCCGGCCGACCGGCAGCGCCGACCTGACCCGACCCGGGGCTCGCAGCCGACCCGTTCTCCCACCGCTGGCCGATGTTTCACGTGAAACCGACCGCCCGCCCCTCGTCGATGTTTCACGTGAAACCGGATTCGCCAGTGCCAACAGCGGTGTGCCCACCGCAGAGGAGTTCTCAGTGCTTGACGTTGTTTCACGTGAAACAGAGGACACCCCGATCGCCCGCGCCGCCGAGACGGCGGTCCGGGTGCTGGCCGGGCGGCTGGGGGAGCCGCTTCCGCCGCCCGCCGCAGACCCGGGTCCTGACGGTGGCCAACCAGAAGGGCGGCGTCGGGAAGACCACCACCACGGTGAACCTGGCGGCGGCGCTGGCCCTGCAGGGTGCCCAGGTCCTCGTCATCGACCTCGACCCGCAGGGAAACGCCTCGACGGCTCTGGGGGTCGACCACCACTCGGAGGTGCCGTCGGTCTACGACGTGGTCGTCGAGGGTCGCCCCCTGCACGAGGTGATCGCCCCGGTGGAGGGGCTGGACGGGCTGCTCTGCGCGCCGGCCACGATCGACCTCGCCGGCGCGGAGATCGAGCTGGTCTCGTTGGTCGCCCGCGAGTCCCGGCTGCAGCGGGCGCTGGAGCAGTACGACGCCTGGTGCGCCGACCAGGATGCACCCCGGCTGGACTACGTGCTGATCGACTGCCCGCCGAGCCTCGGGCTGCTCACGGTCAACGCCCTGGTGGCCGCGCCGGAGGTGCTCATCCCGATCCAGTGCGAGTACTACGCGCTGGAGGGGGTCGGCCAGCTGCTGCGCAACATCGAGATGGTGAAGGCCCACCTCAACCCGTCGCTGCACGTCTCGACCGTCCTGCTCACGATGTACGACGCGCGGACCCGACTGGCGGCCCAGGTCGCCGAGGAGGTGCGGACGCACTTCGTGGAAACCGTGCTCCGGACAACGATTCCGCGGTCGGTGCGGATCTCCGAGGCGCCGAGCTACGGGCAGACCGTCATGACCTACGATCCCGGATCAACCGGTGCGCTGTCCTATCTCGAGGCGGCGCGCGAGATGGCCCTACGCGGCGCCGGCCGCGGGGCAGGGGAGTCACTGTGAGCAAGCAGAAGCGCGGTCTCGGCCGCGGGCTGGGCGCCCTCATCCCGACCGCCCCGAAGCCCGGCGAGCCCGGTGCGCCCAGTGCCCCCTCGCCGGTCGACGTCCTGATTCCCGAACGTCCCACGACTGACCGGCTCGTCCGCCAGAGGCCGGAGACCAGCGGGACCGCAGGGAGACGAGACAGAGGAGACAGGGGAGACAGCAGCGCCTCGCGTGACGCAGGAGGTTCCGCGGTGTCCGTCGGCCAGGAGCTGGTGGGCGGCTCCTACTTCACCGAGATCCCGCTCGATGCGGTGCTGCCCAACCCGCGCCAGCCGCGCCAGGTCTTCGACGAGGACGCGATGGCCGAGCTGGTGCACTCCATCCGCGAGGTGGGCCTGCTGCAGCCCGTGGTCGTGCGGCCGCTCGGCGGTGAGCGCTACGAGCTGATCATGGGTGAGCGGCGGATGCGGGCCGCCCGCCAGGCCGGTCTGACCGAGCTGCCCGCGATCGTGCGCGCGACCGGCGACGACGTGATGCTGCGCGACGCCCTGCTGGAGAACCTGCATCGGGCCCAGCTCAACCCGCTGGAGGAGGCCAACGCCTACGACCAGCTGCTGCAGGACTTCGACTGCACCCACGACGAGCTGGCGAGCCGGATCGGGAGGTCGCGGCCGCAGATCTCCAACACGCTGCGGCTGCTCAAGCTGCCGGCCCTGGTCCAGCGCCGCATCGCCGCCGGCGTCCTGTCGGCCGGGCACGCCCGGGCGTTGCTGGGTCTCGAGGATGCCGCCGCCCAGGAGCGGCTGGCCCAGCGCATCGTGGCCGAGGGTCTCTCGGTGCGGTCGGTCGAGGAGATCGTCTCCTTCGGCGGCGACGAACCGGCCGAGCGGGTGCGCCGCAACCGGGCCCCCGTCGCTCCCAAGCTGGAGGTGCTCGCCGCCCGGCTGGGCGACCGGTTCGAGACCCGGGTGAAGGTCGACCTCGGGAAGTCCAAGGGGCGGATCACCGTGGAGTTCGCGTCGATCGACGACCTCGAGCGGATCGTCGCGTTGATGGACCCGGACGGCACGGCGGCCGATCTCGTCAGCCGCAACGGCGTCGACAGCTCGGCAGGTCGCGAGAGCTAGCTGCGCCGGCCTGCCGCCGCCTGCACCAGGTCGGCGCACACCTGGCCGAGGTCGAGACCGCCGGCCCGGACGGCCTGCGGCGTCAACGACGTCTCGGTCATCCCGGGGGAGACGTTGACCTCCAGGAACCACGGGACCCCGGCCGCGTCGACGATCAGGTCGGTGCGGGACAGGTCGCGCAGGCCGAGGGCTCGATGTGCCGCCACCGCGGTCTCGGCGACCACCTCGGCGGTCTCCGGCTCGAGCCGGGCCGGCGCGAAGAACTCGGTGCGACCGGCGGTGTAGCGGGCCGCGTAGTCGTAGATGCCGCCGTCCGGCGCGATCTCCACCGGCGGCAGCGCGGTCGGCCCGCTGCCGGTGTCGACGACACTGACGGCCACCTCGGTCCCGGTCACGAACTGCTCGACCAGGACGACGTCGGCGTACGCATAGGCACCGACCATCGCGGCCGGCAAGTGCGTCCCGGTCCTGCACGACCGAGGTCCCCAGCGCCGACCCGCCGCTGTTCGGCTTGACGACCAGCGGCAGCCCGAGCCGGTCCACCAGCGCATCGAGCAGGGCCGGCGCGCCGAGGTCGCGGAAGGTGGCCGACGCCAGGGCCAGCGCCTCCGGGGTGCGCAGGCCGGCTCGCTCGACCACGGACTTGGCGATCGCCTTGTCGAACGCCAGCCGGCAGGCATCCGGCCGCGACCCGACATAATGTATGCCCAAAAGCTCGAGAACCGCCCGGATTGCCCCATCTTCGCCGCTCGCGCCGTGGAGCACCGGGAAGACGGTCGCTGCCGGGTCGGCGGCCAGCGCCGCCACCAGCCCGGCATCCGCGTCGCGCAGCGTCGCGTCCAGCCCGGCATCGACCAGCGCGTCGACGACCCGGCTGCCCGAGCGCAACGACACGTCCCGCTCGTGCGAGAGCCCGCCGGCCAGCACGACGACCCGGCCGCCGGGTTCACTGTCGACATGTCGAGAGGTCGACGTATCGCTCAACTGGCTCATGCGGTGTCCGGTGCCGGCCCGGCGCCGTCCTGGGCAGCGGACTGCGCGCCGCCGAACGTCGCCCGCAGCTCCAGCTCGCGCTCCACGACCGAGGCGAGCCGGCGGACCCCCTCGCGGATGCGGTCCGGCTCCGGGTAGCAGTAGGACAGCCGCAGGGACCGGCGAGCCTCGTCGGGCAGGTCCGGACCGGCGTAGAACGCCGCGCCGGGCACGTAGGCGACCCGCTCGCTGATCGCGAGCGGCAGCATCCGGGCCGCGTCGATTCCGGCGGGCAGCGTCAACCACACGTAGAAGCCGCCGTGCGGGTGCGTCCACGTGCTGCCCGCCGGCATCAGGTCGTCCAGCGCCTCGAGCAGCGCGTCGCGGCGCTCCCGGTAGACCTCGCGGTAGACCTTGACCTGCTCCTCCCACGGCTGGGTGCGCAGGTAGGCCGAGACGGTGAGCTGGGTGAACGACGAGGGACACAGCTGCGTCGCCTCGGAGGCGAGCACGAGCTTGTCCCGTACGGCGTGCGGAGCCAGCGCCCAGCCAACCCGCAGGCCCGGCGCGAACGTCTTGGAGAAGGAACCGAGGTAGATCACCGTCGCGCCGTCGGGGTCGTCGGCGCGGATCGCGCGCGGCGGTTGCCCGTCGAAACCCAGCAGCCCGTAAGGGTCGTCCTCGAGGACGAGCAGTCCGGCGTCGCGGCAGATCTGCAGCACCTCGGCCCGCCGCTGCGGCGTTGCCGTGACGCCGGCCGGGTTGTGGAAGCTGGGAACGGTGTAGAGCATCTTGGCGCGCCGGCCCTCGGCGGACAGCGTCGCCAACGCCTCGACCAGAGCAGCCGGCACCAACCCGTCCTCGTCCATCGCGACGTGACGCACCTCGGCCTGGTAGGACCGGAACGTGCCGAGCGCACCGACGTAGGACGGCGCCTCGGCGAGCACGACGTCGCCCGGGTCGACGAAGATGCGGGTGACCAGGTCGAGAGCCTGCTGCGACCCGGACGTCACCACCACCTCGTCGGGATGTGCGGCGATGCCGACGTGCGACATCACCATGCAGATCTGCTCGCGCAGCAGCGGGTCGCCCTGACCGGAGCCGTACTGGAGCGCCTCGGTCCCCTGTTCGGCCACCACCCGCTCGACGAGGTGGGCGATGTCATCGAGCGGCAGCGCCCGCAGGTAGGGCATGCCGCCGGCCAGGGAGACGACCTCGGGTCGGGACGCGACCGCGAACAGCGCCCGGATCTCGGACGCGGTCATGTTCTGGGCCCGCTCCGCGTAGCGGTCGTGATGCGGGTCCAGCCGCGAGCCGGGCGGGGTGGGCACTGCCAAATCTCCTTGCGCGGTCTGTTCGGCGCGACCCGCTCGACACTACGATGCCGGGCGAGACACCCAGTGTCGCACGGCCGCGCTCGCCCGCCGGTGCGACTGCCCAGGGTCGCGCCGCTCGGAGGTGTGCGTGTCACGTCGGCTCGCGAATCTCACGCTGGACAACCTCGATGACCTCCCCCGCCGCTGTCGCCGGTGCGTCTTCTGGGAGCTCGACCCGATCGCGCGTCAGGTGGCCGAGGAGTCCGGCGACACCGAGCTGGAGAAGGAGGCGTGGGTCTCGGCGACGCTGCTCGACTGGGGTTCCTGCGGGAAGATCGTGTACGTCGACTCGCTCGCGGCGGGGTACGTCCTCTACGCACCACCGGCCTATGTCCCGCGCAGCCTGGCGTTCCCCACCTCCCCCGTTGCCGCCGATGCGGTGCAGCTGATCACTGCCGACGTGCTGCCGGAGTTCCGGGGTGGCGGCCTGGGCCGGATGCTCGTGCAGGGCGCGGCCCGTGACCTGTCCCGCCGAGGCATCAAGGCGATCGAGGCGTTCGGCGACGCCCGGTCCGGCGACGAGAACACCACGAGCTGCATCGTGGCCGCCGACTACCTGCTCGCGGTCGGCTTCAAGACCGTGCGCCCGCACCACCGCTTCCCGCGGCTGCGTCTGGACCTGAAGAACGCCGTGTCGTGGCGGGAGGACATGGAGGTGGCGCTCGAGCGCCTGCTGGGTTCGATGAACCCAGAGCCGGTGTTCCGGCCGGTGTGACGGCCGGTGTTCCGGCCGGTGTGACGGTCGGCTATCCGCGCAGCGCGGGGATCCGCAGGCTGCCGGTCTCGGCGTCCTGCTCGGGCGGCAGGTACAGCCGCTGGACGGCAGCCACGATGGCTTCCGCGAGCACGTCGCGGAAGTGCGGGTCGGCGAGCCGGGCCGCATCGCCGGGACTGGTGAGGTAGCCGAGCTCGATGCGCACGGCCGGCATCCGGGTGCGCCGCAGCAGGTCCCACGTCTTCGGGTGCGCCCTGCAGTCGGTCAGGTCGGTGCGGGCACAGACCTCGCGCTGCACGAGATCGGCGAAGCGCTCCCCGACCGTCGAGTGATGGCCGATCCGGTCGTTGCCGTAGTAGTAGCTCGCACACCCGTCCGCGTCGACGTTGCCGTGCGCGTCCATGTGCAGGGAGATGACCAGGTCGGCGCCGGCAGCGTTGGCGAAGCTGGCCCGGTCGACCTCGTCCATGGCCCCGTCGGGACCGCGGGTGAGGAACGCGGAGCTGCCGATGGCCGTCAACCGACCTTCGACCCGCGACGCCAGGTCGTAGACCAGGCCCGCCTCGTCCAGCCCGTGCCCGGAGACCCCGCGGTCGCGGCCACCGTGACCGGGGTCGACGATGACGAGCTTTCCGGACAGGGTCGGGCCGGCCTGGCTGATCGCCTCGGACTCGCGCATCGCGTGCGGCCGGCCTCCGACGACCGTACGGACGAGTTGGTTGAGGGCTTTGAACGTCGCCGGTCCGCAGGTGCCGTCGGGGCGCACTCCGACGTTGCGCTGGAAGTCGCGCAGCGCATGTTCGGTCTCGACACCGAACAGGCCGTCCACGCGGCCGCAGTCGAAGCCCATGTCGAGCAGGCGCTGCTGGAGGCTGGCGACGTCGTCGCCGGCGATCAGCCGGGCCGGCACGTAGGACAGGATCCGGTCTCCGAGTCGCCACCTCGCCTCGTCCAGCGCGTGGTAGGTCTGCGGGCCGACGACGCCGTCCACGGTGATGCCGCGTTGCTGCTGGAACTCCCGGACCGCGCGGTCGGTCGCGTCGTCGAACTCCGCGGAGGCCGACTCCGCGAGCGGGTCGAGGCTGGCCTGGAGCAGGCCGAGGACGGCGAGCTTGGCCCGCACCTCGGCAACCGCCGGTCCGGCGTCGCCGCGGCGGTAGGTGCGCTCGAAGAACATCAGCGCGGACGCTCCTCGGAGGTCGGGAACGGACTCGGGTCACCGGGTGCCCGGCACGGGTCGGGCCGAGGGTCGACTCCCGGAGGATGCATGGTAGCCGTCTGGTACCCCGCCGCCACAGCAACGCAAACGAGGCGGCCCCCCAGGGGGACCGCCTCGTGCGTGACCGGCCGTGCGGCCCAGCGTGCCGGCAGGCTCAGATGAACGCCTCGAGGTCCTTGAGCAGCATCGCCTTGGGCTTGGCGCCCACGATGGTCTTGACGATCTCGCCGCCCTTGAAGACGCTCATCGTCGGGATCGACGTGATGCCGTAGTGGGCGGACGTGCGCGGGTTCTCGTCGACGTTGAGCTTGACGATCTCGATCTTGTCGGCATGCTCTCCGGCGATCTCTTCGAGGATCGGCGACACCTGACGGCACGGGCCGCACCACTCCGCCCAGAAGTCGACGAGCACGGCCTTCTCGCTCTGCAGCACGTCGACGGCGAAGCTGTCATCGGTGACGGCCTTGGTGGTGGTGGTGTCTCCCACGATGGGGTCCTTTCGGTTTGTCGGAATGTCGCTGGGTAGCGGGTTCGTGGTCTCAGGCAAGGATGTTGATGGACTGAACGGCCTGGGCCGGGTCGCCGGTGCGCTCGGCGTCTGCCAAGGATGTGAGGTAGCGCTCGGCATCCAGCGCCGCGGCGCAGCCGGTGCCGGCCGCGGTGATGGCCTGGCGGTAGATGTGGTCGACCACGTCACCGGAGGCGAAGACGCCGGTCAGGTTGGTGCGGGTCGACGGTGCGTCGACCAGGATGTAGCCCTCGTCGTCACGGCGGATCTGGCCGGCGAAGATCTCGCTGCGCGGGTCGTGGCCGATGGCGACGAACAGCCCGGAGGCCTCGAGGGTCGTCTCCTCGCCGGTCTCCACGTTGCGCAGCCGGACAGCCTCGACCTTGTCGTCACCGACGATGTCGGTCACCTCGCTGTCCCAGACGAAGCGGATCTTCTCGTTGGCGAAGGCCCGCTCCTGCATGATCTTCGACGCGCGCAGCTCGCTGCGGCGATGAACGACCGTCACCGACGTCGCGAAGCGGGTGAGGAACGTCGCCTCCTCCATGGCCGTGTCGCCACCGCCGACGACCACGACGTCCTTGTCGCGGAAGAAGAATCCGTCACAGGTGGCGCACCACGACACCCCGTGGCCGGAGAGCTGCTTCTCCTTGGGCAGGCCGAGCTCGCGGTAGCCCGAGCCGGTCGCGATGATCACCGCGAGGGCCTGGTGCTGGTCGCCGCGACCGTCGGTCACGGTCTTGATCTCACCGGTCAGGTCGACGGCGGTCACGTCGTCGGTCACCAGCTCGGCGCCGAAGCGCTCGGCCTGCTTGCGCAGGTGGTCCATCAGGTCCGGGCCCATGATCCCGTCGGGGAAGCCCGGGAAGTTCTCCACGTCGGTGGTGTTCATCAGGGCGCCGCCGGCCGTGACCGACCCCTCGAACACGAGGGGCTTCAGGTTGGCCCGCGCGGCGTAGATCGCGGCCGAGTAGCCGGCCGGTCCCGAACCGATGATGATGATGTCGCGGACGTCGCTCACTGCGGGCCCTTCACGGCTGTCGCCACTGGAAGTCAGGAACGCTCAGATCAACCGATCCTAGGTGACGAGCATTCCCGCCCGAGGGCGCGACAGACCGGTCACGGCCGGGGCACGCGCGCGAAGTGCAGCACCTTGGCGTCGTCGGGACCGCAGTCGGGTCCGACCACGTAGACGTCCAGCCGGTTGGCCTCGTCTGCCGTCGGCAGGACGATCACGGTGGCGGCCTGGCCGTCGAACTTCGCGACGTCGACCACCAGGGGGGTGGGCATCTCGATGACGGGGGTGTCGGGGTCGTCGGTGAGGGCGATGACGCAGGCGCTCAGCGCGGGACCCTCGCTCAGCCGGGTCGCGGATGCCGAGCCGGCGGTGTCCGAGGCCCTGGTCGGGAGCCTCGGCCTCCGGGTTGACGAGCTGCTTGGGCCCGTCGGCGGCCAGCAACCGCGGCACCGCCGCGACGACCGATGCCTGGGTGTAGTCGGTTCCCGTGCCCAGCACCGGCACCGAGCCCTCCGCGAGCTCCCGGTCGCTGTTTCCGGCGGAGGCCTGGTCCGCGGTCGACGCGTCGCCGCCGCCCCGGTCCTGCACGGCCGAGATGCCGATCGCGGTGGCCGCGAGGAGCAGGACGGCCGCGGCCGCGACCTGGAGCACCCGGTTGTCCCGGGTCAGCCGGTTGCGCCGGGCGGCTGCCAGCGGGGTGATCGTGACGCTCGCGGTCCGCGGCTCCGCGGCGAGCGCCTCGTCCAGGCGGCCGGCCAGCTCGTCGGGCATGGGCCCGACGTCGGCAGCGCCGGCGAGCCGACCAGGGATCTCGCCGAGGGCCGCGAAGTCGGTGCGGCACGCCGGGCACTGGTCCAGGTGGTCGGAGACGGCGGCGGCCGGGGTGGGCGGGAGGAGTCCCTCCTGGAGGTCCGCGAGGGTGTCGAGATCCGGATGTACGCCGGTTCCCGGCAGGTCGTCGGTGCTCATGGGCTGGGCTCACCTCCTTCGGCGGTCGCGCGGTCCTGGCGGGCATCGCCCGGCAGCAGGTCATGGTCTGCTGGGCTCGGTGGTGGGACGTGGCCGAGTCCCGCTCGGTTCCCGTGGTCCTCCCGGAGCAGCGGGAGGAGCCGGGCCCGGCCGCGGGCACAGCGGCTCTTGACCGTGCCGGGAGCGCAGTCCAGCACCTGGGCCGTGTCCTCGACCGACCAGCCGTACATGTCCACCAGCACCAGGGCCGCCCGCTGCTCGACCGGCAGGGTGTCCAGGGCGGCCACCACGTCCAGGGAGACGTCCAGGGCGGCGAACGCATCGGGCATCCCGGACCGCGGCTCGGTCTCCGGGAGCGGCTCGGTGGGGCGCACGGCGCGGCGGC
Organism: uncultured Actinomycetota bacterium; assembly: GCA_963757295.1. GTDB lineage: Bacteria > Actinomycetota > Actinomycetes > JACCUZ01 > JACCUZ01 > JBDUAP01. The sequence continues at coordinate 106,657 of CAVWQZ010000005.1, forward strand.
GCATCCGGTCCAGGCAGGCGTTCACCACGATGCGGTGCAGCCACGTGGTCACCGCCGAGTCACCCCGGAAGGCGGCCGTCGGTCCCGCGCCGGCGGCGGTCGGCGAGGACGCGCGCAGCGCCGAGATGAACGCGTCCTGGACGGCGTCCGCGGCCTCCTCGCGGTCTCCCACCGTGCGCACGGCCACCGCCCAGAGCCGGTCCCGGTGGCGACGGAAGAGCTCGCCGAACGCCTGGGGGTCACCGGCCGCGTGGGAGCCGAGCAGGGCTGTGTCGGACAGCGCGGCAAGGTCGGACCGCTCCGTCACCTGCGCCTCCGCGTCTGCTGGGCCGCCGATCTCGGGCGGTTCCCACCCTAGGTCGGCAGCCGGTGCCGACCGGCTCAAGCGCGCCGGGCGCGCGGCTGCTTCCTCCGGCTCAGCCGCGGACGCCGATCTCCGCGATCGTGCCCTTGTAGCCCGAGCCCTCCGAGGGAAGTGCCGTGAGCCAGACCAGCAGGTAGCGGGCCTTCACGGGTTCGTCCGGCCGCACCTCGGCCAGCCCGCTCTCGTCAGACGCCTGCGCGACCACCTTGTAGTCCTCGAGCTGGTCGCTGCGCTGGTCGGCGACGCGCAGCTCGAGGTCGGTCCCGGAGCCGCGCAGGGCGATCGCGAGCGAGCGCACCGTCTCGGTCTTGCCGAGGTCCAGCACCAGCCCGACGCCCTCCTTGAGCCCGGACGGTCCGAACTGGTCGTTGTAGGTCTTCGTGGTCCACACCGTGGAGGTGTTCCCGTCGAGAACGCGGGCAGCCCGGTCGTCGTTCTCCTCGCCGTTGCCGCCCGGGGGCGGGTCGAACGCCGTGACGCCCGCGACCTTCAGCGGCCGCTGCCCGGACGTGGACTCGGTGGCGGTCGCGTCCGAGGAGGGCGAGTCTCCGTTGCCGTCGTTCAGCGCCATCACGAGCTGCCAGCCGGCGAGACCGAGACCCACGACGAGGAGCAGCCCGGCCAGGGCCCAGGCGGCGCGGCTCATCAGTCCGCGGCGGCGCGGGGTGGTGTCCTCGTAGGGCGCGAGGTACGACGGGGGGTAGGGCGTGTCGTCGGACCCGCGATCGGGGTCCTGGTCAGGGACGACGGGCAGCCGGGTCGTCACGTGCGCCGAGGCGAGCAGCGCGGCGATCTCCGCCGGGCTGTTGGGCTTTGGGCCGGCCCGGTGCCGGGCGATCAGCGCCCGGCTGGCGATGTCGTCCAGGTCGTCCGGGACACCCGCACGCACCTGCCGGGGCGTGCACAGGACCCCGTTCTCCCGGGGCGCCGGGGGCAGGCTGCTCTGGTCGTCGCCCGGCCACCGGGCGGTCAGCGCGGCGTACAGGATCGCCGCGCACCCCTCCGCGTCACGTCGGGCCGCCTCCTCCGGGCTGGCAGCCGATCAGCCCGCGCACCGCCGCGTCCACGGCGAGCCCGGCGACCTTCACCTGGCCGTGCGCCATCCGCAGCACCTGCTCCGGCCGCAGGCACAGGTGCGCGAGGCCCTGCTCGTGGGCGGCGGCGAGCGCCTCCGCGATCTCGGCCACCATCAACCTGGCCTCGCCCGGCGGCAGCGGGCCGTCGCCGAGGAGGTCGGCGAGGCTGCTGCCGGCGACCCACTCGGTGACCACGTAGACGACCGAGTCGGTCTGGCTCGCGTCGAGCACCCGCAGGAACCGCGGGTCGGTGACCGCGGCAGCCTGCCGCGCGGCGGAGAGGATCGCGGGAGCGCTCTCGGAGGTCCCGTCGAGCAGGCACACCCCGACCGGCCGGTCCAGCAGCTCGTCCTGCGCCCGCCAGTACGACGTGCTGCCGGCCTGGCCGAGTGCGGCCTCGAGGCGGTAGCGGTCGACGAGCCGGGTCCCCGGCTCGACGGTGTTGGGCGGCACCGTTACTCCTCGCAGGGGTCAGCGCCCGCAGCGGCGGACGACGGGCAGGCAGGCGGTCCGTCCTGGCATGACGGCTCTGTGCACGATGCTAGGCGCCCTACCCCGCGAGGCCGCGATTCAGTCGGCCCGGTGCGCGGAACCTCAGCCGACGCTGCGGCCGGATGCCGACTCTTCGACGTGCGCCGAGCTTCTTCAGCGGGCCGATCCGGTAGAGCACCAGCGTGGTCGCGGTCCGGGAGATCCGCAGGTGCACGGTTCCGTCCACGTCCACGGTGAACGACTTGGGGTCGACGATGTTCAGCGCGTCGCGCTCGGCGGCCACCGCGGAGGCGGTCAGGTAGGTCTTCTGCAGGTCCTTGGTCGCGCCCCAGGTCTCGGACGCCTCGCGGGCCGCGTAGGAGCCCTGGTCGGCGATGCTGGAGTGCGTGACGCCCACCGAGATGGCGTCGAACAGCACGATGCCGGCCAGCCCGAAGATGACGGCGAGCTTGGCGATCCAGCTGAGCACGATGTCACCGCGCTCGTTGTCGCGGCGTGCGGACGAGAGACGTTCCATGCCGTCAGAGTCGGCGTGCCGGGCACCGGGCTTGAGGCCGACGGCGGGACTCGTATCGGCAAAGTCAGCCTGCGGAGCGGGATCGCACCATCCCGAGCAGGGCGGTCAGCTCCGGGATGCGCATCAGCCGGGCAAGCAGGAGGTAGCCCGCCAGCATGACGATCCCGCCCGCGACCAGCGCCACGAGAGAGCCGCCCGCACCTTCCCCGAGGCTTGCCGTGACGAGTCGCGCCACGCCGTACGCGACCGCGGCCGACGGCACCGCCGCGGCCAGCAGCTGGGCATAGGTCCGCATCACCCGGCGCCCGTCCAGGCCCCCGATCCGCCGGCGCAGGACGGCCGTGCTGAAGCCCGAGGCCGATGTAGTAGGTGACGGCGTAGGACGCGGCCATCCCGACGATGCGCCACCGCAACGGCAGCACGGCGTACGCCAGGAGTGCGAGCAGGACGTTGGTGACGGCGATGCCGACCTGGAGGAGGAACGGCGTGCGGGTGTCCTCCAGGGCATAGAAGCCACGGAGCACGAGGTACTGCGCGGAGAACGCCGGCAGGCCGACGGCGAACGCCCCGAGAACCAGGCCGATGTAGCGGGCGCCGTCCGCGCCGGTCGGGGCGTAGACCAGGCCGGTCAGGTCGCGCCCCAGCGCGACGTAGGCGGCGGCGGCTCCCACTATCGCCGACGGCGGTGAGCCGCCACCCGGTGGACAGGTCGTCGCGCAGGTCGCGCAACCGCTGTTCCGACGCGGCCGTGCTCATCCGGGGCAGCAGCGCGGTCACCACCGAGACGGTGATGATGCTGTGCGGCAGGATGAAGAAGAGATAGGCGAGGGCGTACGCCGTGTAGCCGACGCCGTACGGGATGACGTCCTGGGCCTCCTTGTCCACCCGGGCCGCCAGGTTGACCACCACGACGTAGGCGAGCTGGTTGACGAGCACGAACAGCAGGGACCACTTGGCCAGCTCGCCGCGCCTTGCCCAGCCCGGCGCCGCGGAAGTCGAAGCGAGGCTTGTAGCGGAAGCCGGTGCGCCGCAGCACGGGCACCAGCACGAGGGCCTGCAGGGCCACCCCGAGCGTCGCGCCGCCGCCGAGCAGCGCGATGGCGGCCGCCGACACCGACCCGGGATCCTTGAAGTCGACCGTGAACACGGCGATGAACAGCAACCCGGTCGCGATCGCCACGAGGTTGTTCACGATCGGCGCCCACATCATCGGCCCGAAGCTGCCCCGGGCGTTGAGCACCTGTCCGAGCATCGCGTAGAGGCCGTAGAACGCGATCTGCGGCAGGCACCAGAACGCGAACGCGGTCGCCGTGGCCACGTCCTCGTCGCCCCAGTTGCTCGGTGTGTACAACGCGATCAGCAGGGGCGCGGCAGCGGTCGCCAGGACGGTGAGACCCAGCAGCACCAGGCCCGCCAGGGTCAGCAGCCGGTCGGTGTAGCCCTGACCGCCGTCACCGTGCTTCATGGCCCGGACGAGCTGCGGCACGAACACCGCGTTCAGCACGCCACCGGCGATGAGGATGTAGAGGATGTTCGGGATCGTGTTGGCCACGTTGTAGGTCGTGGCGACCAGGTCGGTGCCGATGGCCGCGGCGAGAACCGTGTTGCGCGCGAAACCGAGCACGCGGGAGACCACCGTGCCCGCCGCCATCACTCCACTGGAGCGCACCAGCCCGCGGGGGACGTCGCCTTCGGGCGCCTCGGTCATGGCGTGCCGTCCGCTGGTGCGTCGGCGGTACGGCGGGCAGCGCCCGCTCGCCGGAACAGCCGGTAGCCCGCTGCCGCGAACAGCACCGCCGCCGCGACAGCAGTGATTCCCAACGCGACCGTGCCGTACTGCGTCACCTGGATGCGCAGCTGCACCGCCTGACCGTACTGGTCACCCGCCGGGGTCTGCAGGACCGTGCGGATCACGACCGGCCCGTTGGCGATCGCGGTCGCGGGGACCTCGACCTGCACCTTGCTCTCGGCGGGGATGCGGACCTGGCCGACGTTGCCGACCTCCAGCCGGGGCGGTGCCGGCGTCAGACCGATCCGCACGGACACCGCCTGGGTCAGGTCGTTGGAGACCGTGAGCGGGATGGTGCCCGACTTGCTCCCGAACGTGTAGCTGCCGGGAAGCACCTGGACCCGGTCACGCAGCTCCAGCACGTAGCTGCGGGTCCCGGTCAGCCGGCCGAGCCGGCCGTCGTGGGTGCGCCACCACGTCGACTCGAGCCGGAACACCGCCGCGTCGAGGGGGGGCACGATCGTCTCCGGCTCGGTGAGGACCGCGGAGAACGTCGCGATGGTCGCGTGCAGGTCCCGCACGGCGTCGAGGTAGGCGACCGGCAGCTCGCGTCGGCGGATCGACGCGGGGATAGGTGAGCGGCTCCCGGTCGATCTCGGGCGGCGTGCTGGCCCGCAGGTCGGCGACCGAGACCGGGCTCATCCACGGCGCCTGGAGGCTGGCGCTCACGATCCGGTCGAGCAGCTCGGGCGGGGGCGACCAGTTCCGCGGCGGTGCGATCAGGATCGTCCGCTCCGGGCCGATGCCGGGCAGCTCCGCGGTGATCATGGCGGTCTCGGCGACGAACCGCTGCGCGGCCAGGAGCGGCTGCGCGTCGGCGCCTGCGCCGAGGGTGGCGGTCAGCACGGGGTCGTAGAGCAGACCGGCGAGGCGACCGTCGCGGGTGCCGATGTCGACCCGGCCGGTCGGGGTGAACGGCAGGGCGAGCTCGGTGGGGATCGCGCCCGCGTTCAGGACGACGGCCTGCGTCCCCCCGCTGCGCAGCGCGCGCAGCGTCGGCCGGTCGGCGTAGCCGTCTGCGGGCCAGGCGAGGTCGGTGACCACGTCGCGGCCGAGCAGCTCGGCCGCCATCGCGTCGCCGCGGCCACGGGCGGCAAGCAGGTCGCTCGTCAGCCCACCCCGCCGCAGCGCCACGACGTCCGGGTCGGCGTAGGGCAGCGTGGCCACGTCGCCGAGTCGGCTGGCGGCCCGGACCTGGTCCAGCCACTGCTGCGCCGTCCCGGCGCCGGTGCCGTCCACGGCGGGCTGGCCCGGGTCCTCGGCCCGCACCGTGTATCCGTCGCTCATGTCCTCGGCGGTCTCGAGCAGCGCCGGGTCCACGACCCAGGTGAGCGGCATCTGCTGCCCCAGCCGGCTGCCGGCGGCGGTGATCCGGCCGAGGCGACCCTCGGGCGCCATCTCGCCGGACAGGGAGTCGTCGACGTACCTGCCGTCAGCCAGCTGGACGGGGGGCGCGAGCAACGGCCACAGCCAGGTGAACCCCGCCGGCTTGAAGTCGCGGCGCGCGGGGACCCAGGGCAGGAAGGTGCGCACGATCGCTGCCCGCGCGAGGCCCTCCCGCGACCTCGCGACGACCTCCACGTTCAGGACGTGGACGCCGAACTCCTGCAGCGTCTCGACGTCGTCCAGGTCGACGGCCACGTCGAAGTCGGCCTGCTGGCCGGGCGTGAGCCGTCCGCGCAGCGCTCTGCCGGGCCACGATGTCGCCGTCCCTGCTGGAGGTCCGCCCCGACGCGACCGCCGTCAGCTCACCCCTGCTGTTCAGCCGGGTGCGCGAGATGCGCAGCCGCACCTCGACCTCGGTCAGGGCCAGGTCGCCGATGACGTGCAGCACCCCCGCCGCTCGCAGCCGCGCACCGGGAGTCCCGATCGCGGGGTCAGGGTCGTCGAGCTCGATGCTGGCCAGGTGGTGGTCGGCCGCCGCCGGCGGCGGCCGAGGCGACGGAGAGCCCGAGTGTCAGCGGTACGGCGAGCAGCGCGGCCAGCAGCACGCCCAGCACCGCGCGGGTCAGGTGGGAAGCACCCGGCGCGGGCGCTGCCATCGGTGTCACGCGGAGTCCGCGAGGAGGTCGGCGGCGGTGTCCGCCAGCCGGCGCTCGCCCGCGTAGGCCAGTCGCTCGCGCAGCTCGTCGAGGGGCACCCAGGCCACCTCGTCGACCTCGATGTCCTCGTCGGAGAGCTCGCCGCCGGAGGCCTCGAGCAGGTAGTGGTGCACCGTCTTGTGGATGCGCCGGTCCTCGGCGACGAACCAGTAGTCGATCGTGCCCAGGGGCGCGACCACCCGGCCGCGGATGCCGGTCTCCTCCTCCACCTCGCGGACGGCGGCGTCCTCAGCGCTCTCACCGGCCTCCAGATGGCCCTTGGGCAGCGACCACAGCAGCCGTCCCCGGCGGTCCAGCCGGCCGATGATGGCGGCCCGCGGGCGGCTGCCGGTCCGGTCCACGACGAGCCCGCCCGCGGAGGTCTCCTCGACCTTGCGCAGGCTCCGCCGGGCGCCGGTACGGCGGGCGGAGGAACGGGGGCGGGGCATTCCGCGATGGTAGCCACGGGGGCAGCCGGCCCTCCGCGACCGGGACGGGGCCCGCCCGGCGCCGAGCAGTCGGCGCCGGCTCCATCCGGCCGTACCCTTGCTTCCCGTGCCCAAGGACCCTGCTGACGCGTCGCGCCCCCCCGACCCGGGGTCGCTCACGGCGGCGCAGGAGCGGCTGATCGAGTGAGCTCCTGCGGGTCGAGCCGGTCCTGCGCGAGCTCGGCGAGCGCTTCGCGGCGGCGGGTCACGAGGTCGCCCTCGTGGGTGGGCCGGTCCGCGACGCGCTGCTCGGCCGGCCGATCGTCGACCTCGACCTGACGACCGATGCCCGGCCGGAGCAGATCGTCGACGTGCTGCGCGGCTGGGCCGACACGCACTGGGACGTCGGCATCGCGTTCGGCACCGTCGGAGCGCGCAAGGGCGACCACCACATCGAGGTGACGACCTACCGCAGCGAGGTCTACCGCAGCGAGTCGCGCAAGCCCGAGGTGACCTACGGCGACACCCTGGAGGACGACCTGTTGCGTCGCGACTTCAGTGTGAACGCGATGGCCGTCTCGCTGCCGAGCACGACGTTCGTCGACCCGTACGGCGGGCTGGTCGACCTGTCCAAGCGCCTGCTGCGCACGCCCGGCCGGCCGGAGGACTCGTTCAGCGACGATCCGCTGCGGATGCTGCGTGCCGCCCGGTTCGCCGCCCAGCTCGACTTCGCGGTCGACGCCAGCCGTCGTCGAGGCGATGACGCGGATGGCCGACCGGATCGAGATCGTCTCCGCGGAGCGGGTCAAGGACGAGCTGGCCAAGCTGATCCTCTCCCCGCGCCCGCGGGTCGGCCTGTCGTTGCTGGTGCAGACCGGTCTCGCCGAGAAGGTGCTGCCCGAGCTGCCGCGGCTGGCCCTGGAGATCGACGAGCACCATCGTCACAAGGACGTCTACGAGCACACCCTCACCGTGCTCGAGCAGGCGATCGAGCTGGAGGAGCCCGGGCAGCCGGACCTGGTGCTGCGGCTGGCCGCGCTCCTGCACGACATCGGCAAGCCCAAGACGCGACGGTTCGAGTCCGGCGGCGGGGTCTCGTTCCACCACCACGAGGTCGTCGGCGCCAAGCTCGCGGCCGCCCGGATGAAGGCGCTGCGCTTCCCCAACGACGTCACCGCCGACGTGGCCCGGCTGGTCGAGCTGCACCTGCGATTCCACGGCTACGGGACCGGCGCGTGGACCGACTCGGCGGTGCGCCGCTACGTCTCCGACGCCGGCCCGCTGCTCGACCGGCTGCACAAGCTGACCCGGTCGGACAGCACCACCCGCAACCGGCGCAAGGCCGAGACGCTGCGGCGCGCCTACGACCACCTCGAGGAGCGGATCGCCCGGCTGCGCGAGCAGGAGGAGCTGGACTCGATCCGCCCCGACCTCGACGGCAACGCGATCATGGAGATCCTCGGCGTGCCACCCGGTCCGCTCGTCGGCCAGGCCTGGCGGCACCTCAAGGAGGTCCGGCTCGACCGCGGTCCCCTGACCCACGAGGAAGCCGTCGCCGAGCTGCGCTCCTGGTGGGCCGACCAACCAGGCTAGGGACTCGACGGGGCGGTCTACTCGACCGTCGCCGTGCGGTTCGGCCCGGTCTCGGATGCGGGCGCCTCGTCGGTACGCCGGCGCCGGTTCACCCGCCCGTAGGCGAACGCGGTCAGGGCGTAACCCGCGCTGACCACCGCGTAGACCGTCTTCGAGTTCCCGTCGGCCGGCAGAGTCAGCGCCGCGAACGCGGCCGCCGACACGAACGCGATGTTGAAGATGACGTCGTAGAACGAGAACACCCGGCCGCGGAACGCGTCGTCGATCGACTCCTGCACGATCGTGTCGACGCAGATCTTCGAGCCCTGGGCGGCCACCCCGATGACGAACGCCCCGGTGAGCAACAGCGCCTCGTTCATCCACACGACGTACACCGCCTCCATCGCGGCGGCGAACGCGAAGCACACCGTGATCCAGGTCGACTTGCGGATCCGGTGGGTGATCTCGGGCGTGACGACGGCTGCCAGCAGGAAGCCGGCGGCGGAGGCCGCGAACGCGCCGGCCAGCCCGGCCAGCCCGGCGTCGACGTCGGCCGGGTCGTTGAAGTAGTTACGGAACAACAGGATCCCGGCGATGGTGGACACGCCGTAGAAGAACCGGTGCGCGCCGATCGCGGCCAGCGCATGCCCGGCCCGGCGGTGGTGCCACACGTGGCGCGCCCCGTCGGCCATGCCGAGCACCACCCGGCGTACGGCCTCGCGGGTCCGCGCCTCCTCGGCGTCGAGGTCGGGGCCGAGCAGGTCGCGGTCCATCCGCGCGGCCAGTGCGGCGGCCGCCAGGTAGACCACCGCGGCGACCAGGATCACCCGGCCGTCGGCGGTGCTGCCCTCACCCAGCACCTGCTTGAGCAGGTAGCCGATGCCGGCACCGGTGATGGCGACGATGGTTCCGGTCGTCGTCGACACCGAGTTGGCCATGACGAGCTCGTCCCGGCGTACGACGTGGGGCAGCGCCGCCGAGAGGCCGGCCAGGAAGAACCGGTTGACGCTGAGGCAGGCGAGCACAGCGGCGTAGAGCGGCACCCCGTCGACTCCGGTGAAGACCAGGGCCGCGACACCGGTGACCATGCCGGCGCGCAGCACGTTCGCGACGACGAGCACCTGCCGCCGCCGCCACCGGTCGAGCAGGACACCGGCGAACGGGCCGACGATCGAGTAGGGCAGCAGCAGCGTGGCGAACGCCGCCGCAACACTGGTCGCCGAGGTCTGCTTCTCGGGCGAGAAGAAGAACAGGCTGGCCAGCGCCGACTGGAACATCCCGTCCGATGCCTGCGACGTCAGCCGGGTCGCGAACAGCCGCCGGAAGTCGCGGTGCCGCACGACTGCCTGGAGGTCACCGGCGAAGGACACCTGCCCAGGCTACGGCCGCGAGCGGCTGCGCGAACGCCGAAGGCCCGGCTCCCTCTCGGGTGCCGGGCCTTCGGACGGGGTGCTCAGGTCAGCGGTCGATCTCGCCCGCGGATGAACTTCTCGACGAGCTCGTGCGCCGTGTCGTCGTCGTGCTGCACCGGCGGCGACTTCATGAAGTAGCTCGACGCGGAGAGGATCGGTCCACCGATGCCGCGGTCGAGGGCGATCTTCGCGCACCGGATCGCGTCGATGATGACGCCGGCGGAGTTGGGCGAGTCCCACACCTCGAGCTTGTACTCCAGGTTGAGCGGGACGTCACCGAAGTTGCGACCCTCGAGCCGGACGTAGGCCCACTTGCGGTCGTCGAGCCACTGCACGTAGTCGGACGGGCCGATGTGCACGTTGCGGGCGGAGATCTTGTTCTCCATGTTGCTCGTGACGGCCTGCGTCTTGGAGATCTTCTTGGACTCGAGGCGGTCGCGCTCGAGCATGTTCTTGAAGTCCATGTTGCCGCCGACGTTGAGCTGGTAGGTGCGGTCCAGGATCACGCCGCGGTCCTCGAACAGCTTGGCCAGCACGCGGTGCGTGATGGTGGCACCGACCTGCGACTTGATGTCGTCGCCGACGATCGGCACGCCCGCGTCCTCGAACTTCTTGGCCCACGCCGGGGTGCCGGCGATGAAGACGGGCAGCGCGTTGACGAACCCGACACCGGCGTCGATCGCGCACTGCGCGTAGTAGCGCGCCGCGTCCTCGGAGCCGACGGGCAGGTAGCAGACCATGACGTCGGCCCTGCTCTGCTTGAGCACCTGCACGACGTCGACCGGGTCGTCGTCGGACTCGGTGATGGTCTCGCGGTAGTACTTGCCGAGACCGTCGAGGGTGTGACCGCGCTGCACGGTGAGACCGGTCGGCGGCACGTCAGTGATCTTGATCGTGTTGTTCTCGCTCGCCACGATCGCGTCGGACAGGTCCTGCCCGACCTTCTTCGCGTCGACGTCGAACGCAGCGACGAACTCGATGTCCCGCACGTGATAGGGCCCGAACTGCACATGCATCAGGCCGGGGACACGAGCCTGCGGGTCGGCGTCCTTGTAGTACTCGACGCCCTGCACCAGCGATGCGGCACAGTTGCCGACGCCGACGATGGCTACACGAACGGAACCCATCAGTTGCTCCTCAGTTGCTTGGTCATCTCGGTGGCGGTCTGGTCACGGTTGCCCGCGGCCGGCCCGCCGGTGCCCGGTCGGGTGGTTCTCTGCTTCGGGGGAGTCGGTCGCCCGGTCTCCCGCTCGCTGTCGATCAGCTCGTTGAGCCAGCGGACCTCGCGCTCCACGGACTCGAGCCCGTGTCGCTGGAGCTCCTGGGTGTAGGTGTCCATCCGCTCGCGGGTGCGGGTCAGCGCGGCCCGGAAGCCCTCGAGGCGCTCCTCGAGGCGGCTGCGCCGGCCCTCCAGGATGCGCAGCCGGGTGGCCGCGTCGGTGCGGGCGAAGAAGGCGAAGTGGACGCCGAAGTTCTCGTCCTCCCAGGCGGAGGGGCCGCTCTCGGCGACCAGCTCCTGGAAGTGCTCCTTGCCCTCGGCCGTCAGCTTGTAGACGATCTTCGAGCGCTTGCCGGCCAGCGGGGCGACCCCGTCGGCCGAGGCGTCCTCGGCGATCCAGCCGGTCCGGACCAGCTGCTTGAGGCAGGGGTAGAGCGAGCCGTAGGAGAGGGCGCGGAACGAGCCGAGGACGGCGTTCAGGCGCTTGCGCAGCTCGTAGCCGTGCATCGAGCTGTCGTGCAGGAGCCCGAGGACGGCGAACTCGAGGACGTCGGCGCGCTTGCTCATGGACCCCTCCTCCCCGCGGACGTAGGATCGGCCGGTCGGTAGGATCGGGTGTCGGTCCAGACCGATGTATCGGCGCGATACATCGCCACGATAGGCAGACGCGGGCGGATTCGGCAAGTCACCCCTACGATTTGTGCCCGTGTGGTCCCAGCGGTCGGTGATCGACTACTCGCTCCAGCGCCGCGCCACGCTGCTCGACCTGTTCGCCGGCGCGACGAGCGGCAGCGAGGCGTGCGACGCGCACCCCTACCTCCTGCGCGCGGCCCGGTTCCACGGTGAGGCGACCGAGCGCCCGTGTCCGGTCTGCCGGCGCGCGAACCTCACGCACGTCACCTACGTGTACGGCGAGGAGCTGGGCCAGTTCTCCGGCCGCGTCAAGGCCACGGCCGAGCTCGAGCCGATGGCCCGCCAGCACGGCGAGTTCCGGGTCTACGTGGTCGAGGTGTGCCAGGACTGCTCGTGGAACCATCTGACGCTCTCCTACGTCCTCGGGGATGGCGTCTCCCGCCGACCGCCCCGCCGCCAGCGCACCGCCGAGGACGACTACTGAGGCGACTCGAGTGCGAGTGACGTTGCACGCCTCCAGGTGTCCGAGCCGCGGGCTCGTGGAACCATCAGACGTTCTCCTTCGTCGTGGGAGATGGCATCCCCGCCGGCCGCCCGCCGCCGGGCACTGCCGAGGACGACGACCAGGGCCCGAACACCGGGCCCGGGCATGACCGCCCACCGCGGCGGGTACGTCCCGGCTTGCTGCCTCTCGTTACCCTGGCGGGACCCCTAGACAGTTGGACGAGGACCTTTTGAGAGTCGACTACCCCCGCTCGGAGCACACCGGCGTACGACGTTTCGTGCCGTCCTGGAAGCAGTTCCTGGCACTCGTCGCGGTGGGCTTTCTGTCGATGGTCGCCCTGGTGGGCGTGGCCTACGCGAAGACCGACATCCCGACGCCGAACGAGCTGGCCGGTGCGCAGACGACCGTCGTCTACTACAGCAACGGCAAGACCGAGATCGGCCGGTTCGGCGACCAGAACCGCATCAACGTCACGATCGACAAGGTTCCCGAGCACGTCCAGCAGGCGGTGCTCGCGGCCGAGGACCGCTCGTTCTACGAGAACAACGGCATCTCGCCCAAGGGCATCGGCCGCGCGTTCTGGAACAACCTCAAGGGCGGGTCCACGCAGGGCGGCTCGACGATCACGCAGCAGTACGCGAAGAACGTCTACCTGACGCAGGAGCGCACCTACACGCGCAAGGCCAAGGAGTTCCTGATCGCGGTCAAGCTCGACCAGCGCGACAACAAGGACAAGATCCTCCAGGACTACCTCAACGTCATCTACTTCGGTCGCCGGGCCTACGGCATCGAGACCGCGTCGGAGACCTACTTCAACAAGCCGGTCGGCGACCTCACGCGTCGCCGAGGGCGCGGTCCTCGCCGCGATCATCCGGTCACCCGGCGCGCTACGACCCGGCCAACCACCCGGACGAGCTCCAGGCCAGGTTCGACTACGTGCTCGACGGCATGGTCGCCAAGGGGTGGCTCGACGAGTCCGAGCGGGCGAAGCAGAAGCTCCCCGACGTGGCGCCGCCGAAGAAGACGAACTCGGCCAGCGGCACCAACTACTACCTGCTGGACACCGTGCGGCGCGAGCTCAAGGTCAACGGCTTCACCGACCAGGAGATCGACGTCGGAGGCCTGAAGGTCATCAGCACGTTCCAGCGCAAGGCCCAGCGCGCGGCGGTGCGCGCGGTCCGGACCGAGCGGCCCAAGGAGAAGGCCAAGGGCGTGCACATCGGGCTCTCGGCGGTCCGGCCGGGCGACGGCGCGGTGATCGCGATGTACGGCGGGGCGAAGGCGGGTGGCCACAACGAGGCGACCCAGGCCAGGGTGCAGCCCGGGTCCGCGTTCAAGCCGTTCGCGTTGACCGCGGCGCTGCAGGACGACATCAGCCTGAAGAGCCGGTTCTCCGGCAACTCGCCGCTGAAGGTGCCCGGCAGCAAGCCGGTCAACAACGAGTTCGACCAGTCCTACGGCACTGTCGACCTCGTCAGGGCGACCGAGGACTCGATCAACACCGCCTACGTCGACCTCACCATGGAGATGGGCTCCCGCAAGGTCCTTGACGCCGCCGTCGACGCGGGCATCCCCGAGAACACTCCGGGTCTGATCGCGAACGCGCGGATCCCGCTGGGCACCAACGCGGCCCGCAACATCGACATGTCCAGCGCCTACTCGACGTTCGCCGCGCAGGGTGAGGCGAGCCAGTGGTACACCGTGGCCGAGGTCAAGGGGTCCAACGGCGGCAGCCGCTACAAGCACAAGGTGAAGAAGGCGCGCGTCTTCGAGGAGGACGTGATGGCCGACGTCAGCTATGCCCTGCAGCAGGTCGTCAAGAACGGGACCGGCACCGAGGCCCAAGGCGTCGGCCGCCCCGTCGCGGGCAAGACCGGCACGGCCGAGGACCGCAGTGCCTGGTTCGTGGGCTACACCCCGCAGATCTCGGCCGCCGTCGACTTCTACAAGGGCGACGGCACCGAGTCGCTGGACGGCGTCGCGGGCATGTCGACGTTCTTCGGCGGCGCCTACCCGGCCCGGGTCTGGACGGCGTTCATGAAGGCGGCGCTCGTCGGTGAGGAGGTCATCGACTTCCCGCCGCGCGCCGATGTCGGCGAGGTGCTCAACCCGAAGCCGACCAAGACCGCCGACAGCCGACGCCGACGACGACCTCGCCGACACCCACGCCGACCGTGACCACCGTCGAGCCGACCATCGAGCCCTCGCCGCCCGGTCCGCCCACCGGTCTGCCCACGACGCCTCCCGGCGGATGGCGGCGGCGGCGGCGGTGGCGGCGGCGGCGGCGGTGGCGGTGGCGGCGCGAGCACCCGGGCCGAGCGGCTAGCGCGCCCCGCACGGGCCGGGCGGACTCCATCGGGCACAATCGCGCCATGACGGGGACAGCCAGCGTGGAGGCGACACCGCACGACGCCGGTGCGCCCGGCGACGCGGACGTGGTCCTGCCCAGCTGGGACGACCCCGTCGTACGCCGGGGCAGCGAGGTCGTCGGTGGCCCGATGGGCCGGCACGCCGACGTCGGCCGGGGCGGCGCGTGGTGGACGGTCCTGCGGGTGCTGCTGGTCATGGTGTTCGTGACCTCCGGGCTCGGCCTGCTCCAGAAGGAGCACTGCCGCGAGAAGGGGTTCACCGCACCCGGGCACTTCTTCCACGGGTGCTACAGCGACATCCCGCCGCTCTACTTCGGCCGCGGTCTCGCCGACGGCGAGGTGCCCTACATCAACCAGTCGGAGGAGCGGCGCGTCGAGTACCCGGTCCTGACCGGCGCCGCGATGTGGGTGACGGCGAAGCTCGTCCCGGCCAACGGCGACCAGTCGGACCGGTCGCGGTGGTACTTCGACATCAACGCCCTGGCCCTCGCCATGTGCGCGGCCGTGGCGGTGTTCGCCACGATGAAGCTCGCCGGCCGGCGACCGTGGGATGCCGCGATGGTGGCGCTGGCGCCCGGCCTGCTGCTCGCCGGCACGATCAACTGGGACCTGTACGCCGTGGCGCTGCTCAGCCTCGGCATGCTCGCGTGGGCCCGGCGAAGACCGGTCGCGGCCGGCGCCCTGATCGGGCTCGCCACCGCCGCGAAGTTCTACCCGCTCTTCGTGCTGGGCCCGCTGTTCGTCCTGTGCTGGCGCGCCGGAAAGCTGCGCGAGTTCTGGCAGGCGTTCGCGGCGGCGGTCGTGGCCTGGCTGGTCGTCAACGTCCCGGTGATGCTGATCGACTTCCAGGGCTGGGCGAAGTTCTACACGCTGAGCCGGGAGCGGCTCGAAGGGTTCAGCTCGGTCTGGTTCGTGCTCGACCAGGCGGGCCACGGCGTGCCCGACAAGCTGCTGAACCCGTTGGCCGGCGGCCTGTTCGCGTTGGCCTGCCTCGGGATCGGCCTGCTCGCCATGACCGCCGAGCGGCGTCCGCGGCTTCCGCAGCTCGCGTTCCTCACGGTCGCGGCCTTCCTGCTGACGAACAAGGTCTACTCACCGCAGTACGTGCTGTGGCTCATCCCGCTCGCCGCGCTGGCCCGGCCGAGGTGGCGCGACTTCCTGATCTGGCAGGCCACCGAGGTCGTGCACTTCTTCGGCATCTGGATGCTGCTCGCGGGCTACCCGCCGGGCACGCCCAACCGGGCGCTGGACAAGGAGGCCTACGGCGTCACGGTCGCCCTGCACATCGCGGGCACGCTGTGGCTGTGCTGGATGATCGTGCGCGACATCCGCAGCCCGCAGCACGACCCGGTCCGCGCGGACGGTCTGCAGGACGACCCGGCCGGCGGGGTTCTCGACGGCGCGCCCGACGTGTTCGTCCTGCCGTGGGCGGGCCGCTCAGACGTCGCGGACCACGTCGGGGTGGGTGGTGGTGAGCCGGACGGCGCAGTCGAGCTCGTCCCCGATCACGGGCGGCACCACGTCGTGCGGGAGGAAGATCAGTGACACCTGCATGTGCGGCGGCTCGACGAACCACCGCTGGCGGCCGGCCCAGCTGAACGGCGACAGGTTGCGCCCGACCGCCTCCATGGTCCCCAGCGCCAGCACCTTGGCCCGCGCCAGCGGCCCCCGCACCGCCTTCGGCGCCTCCAGCGCGACGCCGTGCGCGGTCCCTCCGCTGACGACGACGAGGTGGCCGGCCGACGGGGCCCGGTGCTGGCGGTAGCCGCTGCGCTCCCCCCGCGCGAGCGGCTCGACGTCGAGCACCGTGCCGCGCGCCGTGATCGCGTCGCGGTCGCCGAGCCAGAGCCGGGTCCCGATCCGCGGCCGGAACGCAACGCCCGGGGTGGCGCTCGCGCAGCCGGGCGAGGTCGGGGCCGTCGAGGTGGCTCACCCACAGGGTCGTCGTCGGGAGGCCGGCCGCGGTCAGCCGGTCGATCCAGGCGGTCGTCTCCGCGACCGGGTCGACCCCGCGCGGACGGTCCAGCGGCAGGTGCAGCGCGAAGCCGTCCAGCTGCCTGCCGCTCGACCGCGGCGACCACGGCCGGCAGCTCGTCCGGGCGGATGCCGTGCCGGTTCATCGACGTGCGGCACTCGACGACGACGCGGGCCCCCTGCGGCGCGACCTGCAGCGTGCCCAGGTGCGAGACGGTGTGGATGGTCCGCCCGGGCGCCGGCCCCTCGTCGTACGACGTGTCCGGGCCGACCGGGGTGAGCACCAGGATGTCGCCGTCGAACGCGGCGGCGACCTCGTCGACCTCGCGGTCGGTGCCGACGGCGATCGTGTCGACACCGAGCACGGCGCACTCCTGCGCGAGCCGCGCGTTGCCGATGCCGTAGCCGTTGCCCTTGGCGACCGGCACGAGTCCGGGCAGCTCGGCGAGCACCTGCTTGTGGTGCTCGCGCCAGCGCGCCACGTCGACCTGCACGGTGAAGGTCATCGGTCAGCCGCCGGCTCAGGTAGAGCTCGAAAGCCTTGAACAGCAAGCGGTTCAGGGGGAGGTCCCACTCGCCGAGATATTCCACCGCCTCGCCGCCGGTGCCGAGCTTGAACTGGATCAGACCGAAGTGCGCGTCGCTCTCGTCAAGGGTGTTGGTGATGCCGCGCAGGTCGTAGACCGTCGCACCCGCCTCGCGCGCGTCGCGCAGCATCCGCCACTGGATCGCGTTGGAGCCGCGCACGTCGCGCTTGCTGCTCGAGGACGCGCCGTAGGAGTACCAGGCGTGCTCGCCGACGCGCACCATCGTCGTCGCGGCGACCAGGTCGCCCTCGTGCCGGGCGAGGTAGAGCCGGATCCGGTCGGGGTCCTCGGCGGTCATCGCCGTCCACATCTGCTGGAAGTAGGACAGCGGCCGGCCGGTGAACCCGTCGCGGGCCGCGGTCTCGAGGTAGAGGGCGTGGAACGCCGGCAGGTCGCCGGCGTCGCCCTGGGCGACCTCGACGCCGGCCTTGTCGGCCTTCTTGATGTTGCGCCGCCACAGCTGGTTGAAGCCGGCGAGCACCTCGGCCTCGTCGCGCCCGGCCAGCGGCACCTGGAAGACGTACTGCGGCTGCCCGGCGGCGAAGCCCTCGTCGTCGGCGGGCGGGCGCCAGCCGAGCCGGCGCAGGGTCGCGGCCACCCGCTCCCCCACGGGGTCGGTGCCGTCGGGCGGGAGGTCGGCCAGCCGCTTGGCGCTGTTCGCCGCGATGGCGGCCTTGATCGTGCCGGCGTGCCAGCGCCGCACCGGCACCGGCGGGCCCATCTTCACGCCGAACGCGCCCTGGGCCTTGAGGTGCGCGACCATCGGGGCCAGCCACGCCTCGAGGTCGTCAGCCGCCCAGTCGATGACCGGGCCCTCGGGCAGGTAGGCGAGGTACTTCGCCAGCTTGGGGACCTGGCGGTAGAGCACCAGGCCGGCGCCGACGAGGGTGCCCTGCTCGTCGTACCAGCCGATGCTCTCCGAGCGCCACTCCCGCTTGACCTGCCCCCACGAGGGGCACTGCAGGAAGCTGGCCGAGGACCGGGACGCCAACAGCCCGAGGTGCTCCTCGGCGCTGATCGGGCGAACGGTCAGCGCCATGGGGCTCCTCGGGCTGTGGGCAGTACGACGGGTCGAAGGCTACCCAGCCGCCGTCCCCGAAAGTTGTCAGACTCTCGTCCCCTTCTCAGGGCACGAGAGTCTGACGACGACCCGGGCAGGGTCAGGCCTGGCGAACCGCCTGGGCCTCGATCTCGATGACGACCTTCTGCGACACCAGCACGCCACCGGTCTCGAGCGCGGCGTTCCAGGTCATCCCGAAGTCCTCGCGGTTGATCTCGGTGCGGGCGGACACGGCGAGCTTCTCGTTGCCGAAGGGGTCGGTCACCACGCCGTCGAGCTCGACGGCGAGCTCCACCTCCTTGGTGACGTCCTTGATGGTCAGGTCGCCGCGGACCGTGAAGGTCGCGCCCTTCTGGCCGACGACGCGGGCGTT
The DNA here is from genome assembly GCA_963757295.1 of uncultured Actinomycetota bacterium. Lineage (GTDB taxonomy): Bacteria > Actinomycetota > Actinomycetes > JACCUZ01 > JACCUZ01 > JBDUAP01. Next base: position 125,108 of record CAVWQZ010000005.1, read on the forward strand.
GGCGAAGGTCAGCTCGGGGTACTTCTCGGCCTCGAGGAAGTCGCCGGAGCGCAGGTGCGTGTCACGGTCGGGGGCACCGGTCTCGATGCTGAGCGCCTGGATGGTGGCCTGGGCGGTCGACTGGGCCGGGTCCTCGGCGATGGTGATCGAGCCGTCGAACTCGCCGAAGTTGCCGCGGACCTTGGTCACCATGAGGTGGCGGGCGATGAAGCCGATCCGGGTGTGGAAGGGGTCCAGGACGTAGGTGCCGGGGGCGGGCAGCGTGCACGCCGTCGACGACCCGCAGGTCGGGGGCGGGGGTCACGTTGGTGGTGGTCATGGGGTCCTCCAGAGGACGAGAGCAAGTGGTTGAGTGTTCAACGACTGCTGTAGCAAAGATTGCCTCAGCAATATTCCTCTTGTCAACTTCCGGTAGGGTTTCCCTGTGACCGACGCCCGCCCGACATCCCCTCGACGACCCCCGGCTGACGGTGATGGGTCTCTTCGCCGAGGCGTTCACCGGCGTCGCGGCCAAGCTGACCGCCCAGCTGGGCACGCTCGGCCTGGCCGGGGCGGAGTTCGAGGCGCTGCTGCGCCTCGCCCGCTCGCCCAACGGCCGGCTGCGGATGACCGACCTGACCGCGCAGACCTCGCTGACCAGCAGCGGGATCACCCGGGTCGTCGACCGGCTCGTCGACCGGGGCCTGGTGGGCCGCGAGGCGTGCCCGACCGACCGGCGCAGCACCTACGCGGTGATCACCGGGGCGGGGCAGCAGCTGATCGACGCGGCCCTGCCGGGCCACCTCGAGCTGGTCGAGCGGTGGCTGCTCGGCCCGCTGGACGCCGAGCAGCGCCGGGCGCTGGAGGCCGCCCTGCGGTGTGTCCGCGACGCGGTGCAGCCCGACGCGACCGCGGGCGCTGACGGCGCGGGCTGGCCGGACGAGCTCCCGCAGCCCGCCCGGGTGGGCTCAGCCCGGTAGCCGCTCGCGCAGGAAGGCGATGTCCTTGCCCTGCCCCGCCGCTCCGCCGGGGGTCTCGCACACCACCGGTGCGCCGGCGGCGGCCGCGACCGCCACGATCAGGTCGGGGTCGACCTGGCCCGACCCGAAGTTGGCGTGCCGGTCGGCCCCGGAGCCGAACGTGTCGCGGGAGTCGTTGGCGTGCACGAGGTCGATGCGCCCGGTGATGGCCTTGACCCGGTCGACGATGCCGGCGAGGTCCTCCCCGCCGGCGTGCGCGTGGCAGGTGTCCAGGCAGAAGCCGATGAGGTCCATGTCGCAGCTCTGGCGACAGCACGTCCCACAGCCCGCCGATGCGGTCGAGGCGTGCGGGCCATCGCGTTGTCGCCACCGGCGGTGTTCTCGATCAGGATCGGCAGCGGCGGGGTCATGCCGCTCGAACGTCTTGCGCCAGTTGTCGTAGCCGACCCGGGGGTCGTCGTCCTTGAGGACGTGGCCGCCGTGCACGATCAGGCCCTTGGCCCCGATCGACGCCGCGGCCGCCGCCTGGTCGGCGAGGATCTTGCGGCTGGGGATGCGGATCCGGTTGTTCGACGTGGCGACGTTGACGAGGTAGGGCGCGTGCACGTAGAGGTCGATGCCGGCCTCCTCCGCGGCTGCACGCAACGCGGGCGCGCCCCCGTCGTACGCGATCTTCGGTCCCTTCCAGCCCTGGGGGTCGCCGAGGAAGAACTGCGCGAGGTCGGCGCCGCGGGCGGCCGCCTCGGCGATCGGGTCGACCTGGTCGACGTGGGCACCGATCCGCAGCGCGGTCGAGCGGGGAGTCGAAGACGTCACGATCCGACTTTAACGCCGCGCTCCGACAGGCCGCCTGTGGACGGATTTCCGGCCGTACGCCGAGCGGCTGTAAGGTAGCGGCAGATGTCCGGGCCTGCCGTCAGCGGGAGGATCCGGGCAGGTGCACGAACGCTGCAGCCCTCCTGTCACGGAACGACCGTGGCCGCCAAGTCCAGAGGAGGTGGGTTCTCCGCATGCGTCACTACGAACTGATGGTCATCCTCGATCCCGAGATCGAGGAGCGCACCGTCGCCCCGGCCCTCGACCAGTTCCTGACGGTCGTGAAGACCGACGGCGGGAGCGTCGAGAAGGTCGACATCTGGGGCCGTCGCCGGCTCTCCTACGAGATCGCCAAGAAGACCGAAGGCATCTACGCGGTCATCGACCTGCAGGCCGAGCCCGCCACGGTCAAGGAGCTCGACCGCCAGCTCAACCTCAACGAGGTCGTGCTGCGGACCAAGGTCATCCGTCCCGACCAGCGTTAAGGACCGATCCATGGCAGGCGAAACCGTCATCACCGTCGTCGGCAACCTGGTCGAGGACCCCGAGCTGCGCTTCACCCCGAGCGGGGCGGCCGTGGCTGCGTTCCGCATCGCGTCCACGCCCTCGCGCTTCAACAAGGACACCTCGAGTGGGAGGACGGCGAGAGCCTCTTCCTGCGCTGCAGTGTCTGGCGCCAGGCCGCTGAGAACGTCGCCGAGTCCCTGCAGCGCGGCATGCGCGTGATCGTGCAGGGCCGGCTCAAGCAGCGCGACGTGGGAGACCAAGGAGGGCGAGAAGCGCACGTCCTACGAGATCGACGTCGACGAGGTCGGGCCGAGCCTGAAGTTCGCGACGGCGAAGGTCGTCAAGACCCAGCGCGGCGGCGGCGGCGGCTTCGGCGGCGGCCAGGCAGCCGACGACCCGTGGGCCTCCGCGACCCCGGCCGCAGGCGCTGCGGCACCCGCCGGCAACAGCGGCGGCTGGGGAGCGACCGGTTCCCCGGCCGGCGACGAGCCTCCCTTCTAGTACCCTTCCCCCACTGACCATCCCGGCCGTCGCGCCGGGCATCCAGCGACTGGAGCACCACGATGGCCAAGCCACCACCCCGCAAGATCAAGAAGAAGGTCTGTCAGTTCTGCAAGGACAAGACGGCCTACATCGACTACAAGGACACCGGCCTGCTGCGGAAGTTCATCTCCGACCGCGGCAAGATCCGGGCCCGCCGGGTGTCCGGCAACTGCACCCAGCACCAGCGTGACGTCGCGATGGCCGTGAAGAACAGCCGCGAGATGGCGCTGCTGCCCTACACCAGCACCGCGCGCTGAGAGGGGCGACGACGATGAAGCTCATCCTCACCCAGGAGGTCGCCGGCCTCGGCGGTCCCGGTGACATCGTGGAGGTCAAGGACGGCTACGGCCGCAACTACCTCCTGCCCCGCGGCGCGGGCGATCCGCTGGACCCGTGGCGGCGAGAAGCAGATCACCTCGATCCGTCGTGGCCGCGAGGTGCGCGAGATCGCCGACCTCGGCTCCGCCCAGGAGGTCAAGGGCCGGCTGGAGAACCTCAGCGTGACGCTGCCGGTCAAGGCCGGTGACGCGGGTCGCCTGTTCGGCTCGGTCACCGTCGCCGACATCGTCGACGCCGTGGCGCAAGGCCGGCGGCCCGCAGGTGGACAAGCGGCGGATCGAGATCGGTCAGCCGATCAAGACCGTCGGCACCCACCAGGTCACCGTGCGCCTGCACCCCGAGGTCGCCGCGACCGTCTCCCTCGAGGTCGTCGGCTCCTAAGCAGCCTTCGCGAGCATCGGCTGTCGAAGCGGTTCCGTCAGCGGACCGCCTCGCCATCCAATGTTTGCGTTCGGGCCCGGTTGCGACCGGTGAACTCCGCCAACTTTCTTTCCTCCACAGGCCGTGGACGACGTTGTCGCACGCCAGGCGCCTGTCCACAGGTGGATCGGGACGCAATTCACACCGCCGTCCCCAGGGGGTTCACAACCGGCACGCTCGCGGTCCACAGGGCCGTCCCCCGCTTGTCCACAGGCCGGGTTGAGTCGGCCGTCCCGGACCCATACGGTCGGCGCGCTGTCGGCGAAAACTGTCGGACCCAACTGTCCTACTGGGCCTCGAAGGCCAACCGACCAGACCGGGGAGAGGGTGGGGGTTCGGTGAGTGTTGCGGAGTTTCCCAGCACGCCCTCGCACGCCCAGTTCGAACGCACCCCGCCGCAAGATGTCGCCGCCGAGCAGTCCGTTCTCGGCGGCATGCTGCTGTCCAAGGACGCGATCGCCGACGTCGTCGAGGTCGTGCGCGGGCACGACTTCTACCGGCCCGCTCACGAGCTGGTCTACGAGACGGTCCTCGACCTCTACGGGCGGGGTGAGCCGGCCGACGCCGTCACCGTGTCCGCCGAGCTGCAGAAGCGCGGCGAGCTCGCCCGGGTCGGCGGCGCGCCCTACCTCCACACGCTGATCTCCTCGGTCCCCACCGCCGCCAACGCGGGCTACTACGCGCGGATCGTGCGCGAGACCGCGGTGCTGCGCCGGCTCATCGAGGCCGGCACCAAGATCGTGCAGATGGGCTTCGCCGGCGACGGCGACGCCGACGACGTCGTCGACGCCGCGCAGGCCGAGGTCTACGCCGTCACCGACCGTCGCACGTCCGAGGACTACCTCCCGCTCTCCGCGATCATGGAGGGCACGCTCGACGAGATCGAGGCGATCGGCTCGCGCGGTGGCGAGATGGTCGGCGTGCCGACCGGGTTCGTCGACTTCGACGAGCTGACCAACGGCCTGCACCCCGGGCAGATGATCGTCCTCGCGGCCCGGCCGGCCGTGGGCAAGGCACTGGCCCTCGACACTCCACTGCCCACCCCCCACGGCTGGACGACGATGGGCGAGGTGGCCGTCGGCGACCAGCTGCTCGGCGCCGATGGCCGCCCCACCACCGTGGTCGCCGCGACGACGGTGATGTCCGACCGCCGGTGCTACGAGCTCGTCTTCTCCGACGGCTCGACGATCGTCGCCGACGCCGAGCACGGGTGGCTGACCGACACCAGGGGGTCACGGCCCTCGGTCAAGACCACCGAGCAGATCGCGCGAGCGATGTGCGCGAGTGGCGCCCCCCTCGACCGGCGTCACCTCCACCGGGTCACCAACGCGACCGCGCTCGTGCTGCCCGAGGTGGAGCTTCCGCTCGTGCCCTACGCGCTCGGGGCCTGGCTCGGCGAGGCCAAGCCCACCTCGGCGCGGTTCACGAGCCGTGACCCCGAGATCGCCATGTACCTCGACATCGACGGCCCCGACGACGACGCAGACTGGCTGCTGCTCGGCCTGGGAGCCGACGGCGACAAGCAGATTCCGGCCAGCTACCTGCGCGCCTCCGAGCCGCAGCGGCGCGATCTGCTGGCCGGCCTGCTCGACACCGCCGGCACGGTGACGGCCGGCGGTTCGGTGCGGTTCGTCGTTCCGGTCACAGCAGTTGGCCATGGACACCCGTGAGCTGATCGTCAGCCTCGGCTACCGGTGCGGGGTCTCGACGAGGCCGGCGTCCGGGGTCGAGCGCGGCCGGCTCCACCTCCTACATCCTCACCTTCTCGACGAGCGACGACGTCTTCCGGCTCGAACGCAAGCGCCTGGTCCACAAGGAGCGCCGATCCGGCCGCGAGGCGAAGATCGGCTCTCGCTACATCGTCGACGTCCGCCGCGTCCCCGACGTCCCGGTCCGGTGCGTGCAGGTCGACAACGCAGATCACCTCTACCTCGCCGGTCCGGCGATGATCCCGACGCACAACTCGACGCTGGGGCTCGACATCGCGCGGTCGGCGGCGATCAAGCACCAGATGACGACGTGCGTGTTCTCGCTGGAGATGAGCCGCAACGAGATCACCATGCGACTGCTCTCCGCAGAGGCGCGCGTGTCACTGCACCACATGCGCACCGGCAAGCTCACCGACGACGACTGGACCCGGCTGGCCCGTCGGATGGGCGAGGTGTCCAACGCGCCGCTGTTCATCGACGACTCACCCAACATGTCGATGATGGAGATCAGGGCCAAGTGCCGGCGGCTCAAGCAGCGCCACGACCTCAAGCTCGTCGTCGTCGACTACCTCCAGCTGATGACCAGCGGCAAGCGCGTCGAGAGCCGTCAGCAGGAGGTGTCGGAGTTCTCCCGTGCCCTCAAGCTGCTTGCCAAGGAGCTCGAGGTGCCGGTCATCGCGATCTCCCAGCTCAACCGCTCGTCCGAGCAGCGCACCGACAAGAAGCCGCAGATGTCCGACCTGCGCGAGTCCGGCTGCCTGCCGGCGTCGACGCGCATCATGCGCGCCGACACCGGTGCCGAGGTCACCCTCGGCGAGCTGATGGCCACCGGTGCGACCGACGTGCCCGTGTGGTCGCTCGACGAGTCGCTGCGCTACCGCCCGCGCACCATGACGTCGGTGTTCTCCAGCGGGCGCAAGGAGGTCTTCACTCTCACGCTCGCCTCCGGCAAGACCGTGCAGGCGACGGCCAACCACCCGTTCCTCACCTACGACGGGTGGTGCCCGCTGGGTCAGCTCGCGCCCGGGTCACGCGTGGCGGTTCCTCGCCACCTGCCGGCTCCGCTCGACCCGTCAGACGACTGGTGCGACGCCGACGTCGCGGCGCTCGCGTCGGCCGACCACCTGCCCGACGACGTCTTCGCGTTGCCCAAGAGGCAGCTGGCCCTGCTCCTCTGGCACCTGTGGCGCGACCGCGGCGTCGTCGACGCCGACCGGACGGGTCACGGCGTCATCGCGCTGCGTCCCGGCGACCGCCGCACCGCCGAGGTCGTGTCCCGGCTGCTGCTGCGGTTCGGCATCTCGTCGGTCCTCCGACCCGACTCGGTGGAGATCGGCGAGACCGACGACCAGCGCCGGTTCCTGCGGGAGATCGGTTTCCCCGGTCCCGAGGCGGCGCGGATGCTCCGTCGGGTCCTTGCCGAGACGCAGTCCCGCAGCGCGCAGGTCACGCAGGACGACGAGGTGTGGGAGCGCGTCGAGCGGCTGTTCGACCACGACCCCGCGCGAGTGCGAGCCGCCGCGGCGTCAACCGTTCGCCTGCCGGAGCACGCGCACGACAGCGGCACCGTCGCCGTGCTCGACCACGGCCAACGTCCCGTGCTCTCCGATCTCGCCGTCACCCTGTCCGACGCCGACCTCGACATCGCGGCCACCAACGACGTGCTCTGGGATGACGTCGTCTCCATCGAGAGCGTGGGCGAGCAGGAGGTCTTCGACGCGACCGTGCTCGGCACCCACAACTTCATCGCCGACGGCGTCGCCGTGCACAACTCGATCGAGCAGGACGCCGACATGGTCGTGCTGCTGCACCGTGAAGAGCTCTACGAGCGCGAGTCACCGCGCGCCGGTGAAGCCGACTTCATCGTCGCGAAGCACCGCAACGGCCCGACCGCGACCATCACCGTCGCGTTCCAGGGCCACTACTCACGCTTCGTCGACATGGCCCAGAGCTAGCGCGCAGTCTCGTCAGTCCCTGTACACCGCGAACATGTAGCAGCCGGCTGTCACGTTGCGGCTGTGTACGACGACGGCCTCCGGGTTGGTGAACAGCCCGGCGATGGCCTCCTCGGCGGCCGCGCCCTCCGTCATCACCGCGTCGAGCATGTCGCCGGTGGCCGAGTAGGTCACGCATCACCTGCACCCGGTGCCGGAAGCCTTCCGGGTAGGCACCCTCCTCGCGGTAGCCGGGGCAGTCGTCGGCGTGCACGAAGACCGGGCCGACCTCGGCGTACACGCTGTCCGGCGCCTCGTGCAACGGACGCCAGGAGATCAGCGCGACCCGCTCTCCTACGTGCGCCTCGCGCAAGCAGCAGCGCAACGGCGTGCCGGGCTCCTCGTCCGCGACGGACACCCGCAGGGGGTGGCCGAAGTCGTCGACGCCGGTGGCCCGGATGCGGGCGAGGTCGTGCGCGGGCAGCGCCTGGACGCGGAACGTGGTGTCAGATGGCTGTGGTCATGCACTCATGGTTGCTGCCGCGACCGGTGGTGTGCTGGCGGCTATCGGACATCGCGTTCGGTTGCTGGGAGAATCGGCCACGTGTTCCTGAAGTGCTGCGTCAACGGCGTGCGGCAGCGACCTGAGCATCCGGCGTTGCCCGTGACCGCCGCTCGAGGTGGGCGAACGATGCGGCACGTGTCGTCGCGGCCGGGGCGGACGCCGTGCACGTCCATCGCGAAGGACGCCACGGTCGGGACACGCTCGACCCGACGGCTCGTCGCCGAGGCGGTCACCGAGATCCGCGCGGCCGCGCCACGGCGTGCCCGTCGGGGCGACCACGGGCGCCTGGATCGATCCCGACCCCGCGGCGACGGATCGCGGCTCGATCGCCGGCCTGGACGGTCCGTCCCGACTTCGCGTCCGTCAACTGGCACGAGACAGGTGCCGAGGACGTCGCCGCGGCTCTGCTCGACGCGAGGCGTGGGCGTCGAGGCCGGACTCTGGCACGTCGACAGCCGCGCGGGCCTGGCTCGCGTCCCCACTGCGCGACGCTTGTGTGCGGGTTCTCGTCGAGCTGGCCGACGGGCTCGGACGAGATCGTGACGGTCGTCGAGGCGGACCGGATCCTCGACGTCCTGCACGACGTCCCCGGCGACCCGCTGCCGATCCTGCTGCACGGTCAGGAGAGCAGCGCCTGGCCGGCACTGCGCCACGCCGCGGCGCTCGGCCTGCAGGCCAGGATCGGACTCGAGGACGTGCTCGCGCTGCCGGACGGCACGCTCGCGCCGGACAACGCGGCGCTGGTGGCCGCAGCCCGAGCCGTCGGGAGTTCCTCCCCTAGCGTCGCCACGTCGCATTGACGCCTGGCGCTACGGCGCTCGGGTGAGACTCATCAAGCCCGATGAGCAACGCGTCGATATCGGCGGGGTGACCGCCCCGTCCTTGGACGCGCAGCGACCGGCCGCTTGGGGGCGGCCGCCGCGAAGCCCTGAGTTGGCGCACATGAGCCTGGACCGGCTCCGCAGCTACCGCCGCACGCTGCTCGAGGAAGAGCTGCGGGCGTCCTACTGGCGGCGGCTGCTTCAGGGCCGTCGTGACCTGCTGCGCTCGGACAGCCGGCCCGGCGACCATGAGGGCGTCCAGCGGGTGCTGGCCGAGGAGCGCAACCCCACCGGCCGTCAGACGGTGCTGATGCTGCACCCCGACGCCGGCATGCCGATCCTGCCCAAGCTGCCCGAGCTGTGGGCCAGCGGCATCCAGGACGTGACCGACGAGCAGCGGGCCGAGCTCTTCAGGAGCCTGGCGACCGCCGAGAACGTGCTGAGCTCCTACCGCGAGGCGCTGCACAAGCGCCTGGACCGGGCCACCGGCGACCTCATCGCGCGCTACGCCGAGGAACCGCAGCAGTGCCTGGTCGCGCTGCGGCTTGCGCTGTCTGCCTGATCGCCGCGCCTACCGAGCGGTCTGGGCCAGCAGGATTCCCACCAGCACCACGAACCCGCCCGCCAGCTGCACCGCACTGAGAGCCTCGCCCAGCCAGGCCCACGCGACGGCCGCCGCGAGCACCGGCTCGAGCATCCCGACCGTCCCGACCCTGGTGGCCGGGAGGTGGCGCAGCCCGGTGAGCACCAGGGCGAACGGGATGATCGTGCCGAGCACGATCATCCACGCCGCGAGTGTCCACACCGGAAGCGAGACGTCGGCGACGTTGCCGAGCAGCGACGTGCTGCCCGTGAACGACGAGCCCGGGAAGCTCCACCAGGGCTGCAGCACCGACCAGAACGCCGTGGCGAACACGAACGACCAGAACGTGGTCGACAGCGGGTCACGCGTCGTGGTGCTGTGCTCGCCGAGCAGGTAGTACGCCGCGAGCGCCAGGGCTGCGGCGAACGCAGCCGCCACGCCCAGTCTGTCGAGCGTGCCCCCCGTCCAGATCTCGGCCACCAGCGCGAGACCGGCAAGCGAGAGCGCCAGCGCCGCCCACATGCGGTTGCGGACGTGCTCGTGCAGCACGAACCGCGCCCAGAGCGCGACCAGCACCGGCGCGGTGTACTCGAAGAGCAGCGCGATGCCGACCGGCAGGCGGGCGATGGCGACGAAGTAGAACCACTGGGTGGCCGCCACTCCGAAGATCCCGAAGGCGGCGAGCAGCGGCAGCTCGCGCCGGGTGACGCGCAGCCGCTCCGGTGCCACCACCAGCAACAGCGCGCCCAGGCCCACCATCGCGCCGGCGCAGCGCAGCTCGGTCAGCCGCATTGCCGTGACGCCGGTGTCGAGGATGACCTTGGAGACGGTGCCGTTGACGGCGAAGAGCACCGCCGCCGCCACCACGCACACGTAGCCGACGCCCGGCCGTCGCCCGGCGTCGAGGACGCTGGTCCCGGCGGGAATCGTCTCGACCACTCGCGAACCCTAGGCTGCGGTCATGACCGAAGGCACCTCGCCGCGACTGCGCGGCGCGCTCGAGGGCATCCCGGCCTACCAGCCGGGTCGCCCCGCGACCGGGACGGCCGGCGCCCCGTCGTACAAGATCTCGTCCAACGAGAACCCCTATCCCCCGCTCCCGTCGGTCCTCGAGGTGGTCCGCGAGGAGGCGACCCGCTTCAACCGCTATCCCGACATGTTCTCGACCGGTCTCATGCGCGCCATCTCGGAGCGGTTCTCGGTGCCGGAGAGCCACGTGGCCACGGGGACCGGCTCGGTCGGGGTGCTGCAGCAGGTTGTCCAGGCGACGGCCGGCGAGGGCGACGAGGTCGTCTACGCGTGGCGGTCCTTCGAGGCCTACCCGATCGTCGTGCAGATCTCGGGCGCCCGCTCGGTGCGCGTGCCGCTGACCGCTGACGAGCGCCACGACCTCGACGCGATGGCGGCCGCCGTCACGGACAAGACCCGGTTGGTGCTGCTCTGCTCGCCGAACAACCCGACCGGCACGGCGATCCGCCACGCGGAGCTCGAGCGCTTTCTCGATGCGGTCCCCGCCGACGTGCTGGTCGTCATCGACGAGGCCTACCGCGAGTTCGTGCGCGACCCCGAGGTGCCCGATGCCCTCGACGTCTACCGCGACCGTCCCAACGTCGCCGTCCTGCGCACGTTCTCGAAGGCCTATGGGCTCGCCGGCCTGCGGGTCGGGTTCGCGGTGGCGCACGAGCCGGTGGCCGCAGCGTTGCGCAAGACCGCCGTGCCGTTCGGTGTCAGCAGCCTGGCGCAGACCGCGGCGATCGCGTCGCTGCACGCGCAGGACGAGCTGTTCGAGCGGGTCGAAGCGCTGGTCAAGGAACGGTCCCGGGTCTCCGACGCGCTGCGGGAGCAGGGCTGGGAGCAGCCTGCGTCCGAGGCCAACTTCGTCTGGCTGCGGCTGGGTGATCGGACCGGCGAGTTCGCCGCGGCGTGCGAGGCGGCCGGTGTCGTCGTACGACCGTTCGGCGACGAGGGCGCGCGGGTCACGATCGGTGAGACCGAGGCGAACGACATCTTCCTCGCGCGTCGCCGCACGCTTCGTTCGCTGACCCCACTGACCCGGGTCGGCGGGCGGTTCGCGAGAATGCCCGACGTGCGTCTCGACCACATCTCCTACGCCGCCGGACCCGAAGGCGTTGGCGCCGCTGCCCAGCGATTGGGTGCTGCGTTGGGTGCGGGGTTCCAGGACGGTGGGATGCATCCGGGTTTCGGCACCCGCAACTTCGTCCTCCCGCTGGCCGGCGGTGTCTACCTCGAGGTCGTCGGCGCGCTCGACCACCCGGCGTCGGACAAGGCGCCGTTCGGGCAGGCGGTCAAGCAACGCACCGCGAACGGTGGCGGGTGGCTGGCCTGGGTGGTCGCCGTCGATGACATCGCAGCCGATCGAGTCGCGGCTCGGCCGGCAGGCGGTAGCGGGTCACCGTCGTCGTCCCGACGGCGTCGACCTCAACTGGCGTCAGGTCGGCGTGCTCGACCTGATGGATGACCCGGCGCTGCCCTTCTTCATCGAGTGGGCCGGCGCACCCGAGAACCACCCCTCCGTCGGCGCTTCCGCTGCGCCGACCATCGACCAGGTCGAGATCTGCGGTGACCCGGACAAGATCGCCGACTGGCTCGCCACTCCGCTCGACCAGCACGTGAACGTGCAGTGGATGCAGGACGAGGACCCCGGGCTGGTGGCCGTGCACTTCACGACGGCGCGCGGCCCCGTGCGGATCGACTAGTACGGATCGACTGGCTCGCGTCAGCGTGAGCCGCAGGGTCGCGGCCGGGCTCAGCTCGGGGTGGCCGCGCAGGTCGGTTCCGGCCCGCTCGAAGAGCAGCGTGGCCGACCGACCGTCGAGGGTCAGGGTGGCGATCTGGTCGCCGAACAGCGGGCCGCAGATCCGCGACCAGTCCAGCTCCGCGGGTGGCACCCGGGAGACCCGACTGAGCAGGAAGCGCATGACGCGCTCGGCGGCCCGGCTCCAGCCGAGCCGGAACGCGAGGCGCATCGCCGTCGGGACGAAGTTGTGCACGGGTGAGCAGGTGAGCTGGTAGACCTTCGAGCGCACGTCGTCGGGGTAGTGGGCCCGCGCGGCGTAGGCGTGGTGGACGTCCCCCGAGAGCACGCAGACCGTCGCCGGTGACGATCCGTCCGACCCGGCGTGCTGCCCGCGACCCACGTGGGCGAACAGGTCGGACAACCGCTCGAAGGACGTGCGGAACGCGGCCCAGTGCTCCAGGTCTCCCGCCCGTCGCAGCTTCTCCGCCCACCGGGCCAGCCGCGGTCCGCGCGCCCCTGCGGCCAGGGCCTCGTTCCACGACTCGACATCGTGGATCGCACGGGCCAGCAGCCACGGCAGGGAGGTCCCGACGAGCAGGTGGTCGTAGCTTCCCTCGACCTGCGCCTCGATCCAGCGGAACTCGTCCTCGGAGACCATCGATCGCTGCCCGTCCGCGAGGATGCGACCGCAGCGCGAGTCGATGACCAGCAGGCGTACGCCGCACAGGTCTCGGCGGTAGGACCACCGGGCTCCCTTGCCGCCGTCGGCCTCCGCGTCGGCATCCAGCGCGAACTGCCGCAGCAGCGTGCTCGGCGTCGCCGTCGTGCGCGCGCACGCGTTGGTAGAGCTCGTCGTCGGCCAGCGTGGCCGGCGACAGGTTGCCGAGGTGCTGATAGACCCAGTACGACGAGAGCCCGCCGACGATGCGCTCCTCCCACCACGACGTCGCCTGCATCTCGCGTCGCCACTCGTGTGAGGTGTTCCAGTCGTCGCGGATGTCGTGGTCGTCGAAGATCATCGAGCTGGGCAGCGTCGACAGCAGCCACCGGACCTCCGGGTCGGCCCACGACTCGTGGTAGAGCCAGGTGTACTCCTCGAAGTCCGCGACCTGGTCGTACGGCGGTGTCGCTGATGTCGCGCCGCGCGCGGATGCGCTCCTTCGTCTGCGCTGACGTCTCGTCGGCATACACCTGGTCGCCGAGCAGGAGCAGGGCGTCGGGCCAGCGGTCCTCGGGCAGCCGGGCCATCCGCTGCGCGTAGGCGTCCAGGGCGTCGGCGTCGAAGTTGTCGTCGTCCTCGACCGCCCTCGGGGTCGCGTAGCGGCACGACCCGAACACCAGGCGCACCGGCCGCTCGCTGTCCAGGGTCCGGATCCGTGACTGCGGCTGGGTCGCCCCGGGCAGCGGCCACACCACCTCGCCGTCCAGGCGCACGTCGTACGGCGTGCTGGTCGCCGGTTCGAGGCCGTCGATGCAGACCACGGCGAAATGGTGGCCGGCTACGTCCCACGTGCGTTCGCGGTGACCGAGGACCTCGACCTCGCACGGCGCGTCGGTCTCCACCCAGACGGTCGCGTCGTGCGCGCCGACGTGGCGAAGGAGCGGGCCGACAACGAGAGCGGGCATGGCCGAAGGTCTACCACTGGCGCGGGACGGGCTAACCCTTTGCGCCTGCGACGCTGCGCGCTGTCCCGTCGGGCTCGATCGTCGTGTCCGGGGCTGGGCCGGGTGCGGGGACGGTCGCAGTCCGGCGGGGACGCTCGGTGCTGACGACCATGCCGACGCCGATGACCACGACGGCGCCGCCGATGACGATCGGTGCGGTGATCGGCTCGGCGAGCACGAGGGCACCGAGCAGCACGGCCACCACCGGGTTGACGTAGGCGTAGGTCGCGGTCAGCGAGATCGGGGCGTTCTGCAGGAGCCACACGTAGGCACTGAACGCGGCCAGCGACCCGAAGACGACGAGGTAGGCCAACCAGGCCCATGCCGCGACGTCGACGTCGCCGACCGAGAAGCCGTCGAGCTCACCGCGCAGGACGGCAGCGAGCAGCATCAGGGCGCCGCCGACCGTCATCTCCCACATGGTCGCCACGAAGGCGTTGCCCGGCATCGGCAGCCGCGAGGAGAAGAACGAGCCGATCGCCCAGGCCATGGATGCGCCGATGAGCAGGAGCAGTCCCCAGGTCTCGACGTCGCCGTCGTGGCCACCGGGACGGGCCAGGACGGCGATCCCGGCGAAGCCGATGGCGGTGCCGGCCAGGCTCAGCGCCCGAGGTCGGTCGCCGGCGGTGACGCGGAGCACCATGAGCCACAGGGGGGTGGCCGCGATCAGCAGTGCCGTCAGACCCGAGGGCACGGTCTGCTCCGCGATGGCGACCACGCCGTTGCCGCACAGCAGGAGCAGCACCCCGACCAGGCCGGCCGAGCCCAGCTGGCGCCAGGCTCACGCGAAGCACCGAGACGCCGTGCCGGATGGCGAGGAATCCGCCGAGCAGGGCCCCGGCCAGCAGGAAGCGGGCACCCATCGCCAGCAGGGGTGGCGCGCTCTCGACGACCACCCGGATGGCGAGGTAGGTCGAGCCCCAGACGAGGTAGACCGTGACCAGGGCGAACCAGATCGTCAACGGCCGCGGCGCGGGTGTTCGGTGTCATGAGTGTCAGTCTCCTTCGGTACTGACACCGTAACCAACGCCCCCGACAGCGCGCGACGCCATTTCCTCTGCTGGACGCCCCAGGACGGACAATGCGGAGTAAAGAATCGCTGGCCGACCGTTCAGCGTTACATTCGGCTGACCGATATCACCGGTATGGCCCTGCCGATAGGGTGGACTCGCTCCTACAGTGGTGACCGGCGCTGATCTGGTGGAGCAGTTCCAGGTCCGGCCGCCCCGGCCCGGACAACAGAGGCCAGGATTTCAGGACAAATGACCAAGCACCGCGCCGTGCGCGCCGTCGCTGAGACCGGTAGTACCACCGGTGCGGCGACGGTAGTCCTCGCGCTGCTCAGCGCCGGCGCTCTCGCCGGTCTCGGTCTGGTCGCCTCCACCGAGCTCGCTCCCGGTCCGGCACCCAGCGTTGCGCCCGACTCGGCGGACCGGGTCGGTCCAGCCCCCGGAGTCCGTCGTGGTCGCGGCCCGGGCGGCCGACCGCCGGCAACCCGACGCCCGGGACGACGCCGGTCCCCGCGACGCCGACTCCGTCGCCCGGCACGGTGGCCGGGCCCGCGCTCCCCCAGCCGCTTCCTCCCATTCTGGCGGGCCCGCTGCTGCCCATCCCCGAGCGTCGTCGTCCCGGGCGTGGTCCCCGGGGGCGGGTCCCGGCGTGCTGACCCCGAGCGCTCCGTCCGCGCCGGTCCCCCGGCCGGTCACGGGTGCCCCGGCCGGCAAGCCCGGCACCAGCGTGGACAAGGACGCGCAGGAGAAGGCCGCCAAGGCGAAGCAGGCCAAGAAGGAGAAGAGCAAGAGGCCAAGCACGCGAAGCAGGCACAAGAAGGCGAAGAAGGCCAAGAAGACCCAGGCCGCCAGGGAGGCGCAGGCGGCGAGGGAGGAGAAGGCGGCCGCCAGGCACGCCTCGGTCAAGAAGGTGGCCAAGGCCAACAAGGCGGCCAAGGCCGCGAGGGGACAAGTCCCCCGCCAAGAAGGTCGCGGGCAAGCACCGCCGCTGACGCGACCCGGTCCGCGTGCTGAGCCGCACCGGGCCGCCCGGTAAGTTGAGACCTGCCTCCCGCTGCGACGGGGGGCACCTGGCAGTCCCAAGTGGCAGTCCCGTCCCGTCCTCCGCGCCCACCATCGCGCTGGCGTGCCGGTCGGGTCAGACGTCGGCCGGTGGCGATCCCGCTGGCCGTCGAGCGATCGAGGAGCGCACGTGACCGACAGCCCTGGACGACCGCGGGCCTCTGCTGGCCAAGCCGACGCGGTGCCCGAGCTCGTGCAGCTGCTCACCCCCGAGGGTGAGCGGGTGGAGCACCCTGACTACGCGCTCGACGTCGGGCCCGAGGAGCTGCGCGCCCTCTACCGCGACCTGGTGCTCGTACGACGGGTGGACGCCGAGGCCACCGCCCTGCAGCGGCAGGGCGAGCTGGGCATCTGGGCCAGCCTGCTCGGCCAGGAGGCCGCCCAGGTGGGTTCCGGGCGCGCCCTGCTCCCGACGACTACGCCTTCCCGACCTACCGCGAGCACGGCGTGGCCTGGTGCCGGGGCGTCGACCCGCTGAACCTGCTGGGCCTCTTCCGCGGCGTCAACCACGGCGGCTGGGACCCCAACGAGAAGAACTTCCACCTCTACACGATCGTGATCGGCGCGCAGACCCTGCACGCGACCGGCTACGCGATGGGCATGCAGAAGGACGGCAGCGACGCCGCGGTCGTCGCCTACTTCGGTGACGGTGCGACCAGTCAGGGCGACGTCAACGAGGCGTTCATCTACGCCAGCGTGTTCAACGCGCCCGTGGTGTTCTTCTGCCAGAACAACCAGTGGGCGATCTCCGAGCCGATCGAGAAGCAGAGCCGCATCCCGCTCTACCAGCGGGCCCGCGGGTTCGGCTTCCCCGGCGTCCGGGTCGACGGCAACGACGTGCTCGCCTGCCTCGCGGTCACCCGAGCCGCGCTGCAGAACGCGCGCGAGGGCAACGGGCCGACCCTGGTCGAGGCCTACACCTACCGGATGGGCGCGCACACGACGTCCGACGACCCGACCCGCTACCGCCTCAACAACGAGCTCGAGTCGTGGAAGCTCAAGGACCCGATCGAGCGGGTGAAGGCCCACCTGTCCCGCACCGGCATGGCCGACCAGGCGTTCTTCGACGCGCTCGAGGCCGAGTCCGACGAGCTCGCCGCGCACGTGCGCAAGGGCTGCCTGGAGATGCCCGACCCCGAGCCGCTCTCGGTGTTCGACCACGTCTACGCCGAGGAGCACCCGCTGCTGGTCGAGGAGCGCGAGCAGTTCGCTGCCTACCTCGACACGTTCGAGGAGTCCACCGCCGCTGGGAGCGCCCGATGACGCAGATCACTCTCGCCAAGGGCGTCAACATGGGGCTCCGCAAGGCGATGGAGGCCGACCCGAAGGTCCTCGTCATGGGCGAGGACGTCGGCAAGCTCGGCGGCGTCTTCCGGGTCACCGACGGTCTGCAGAAGGACTTCGGCGAGGACCGCGTCATCGACACGCCACTCGCCGAGTCGGGCATCATCGGCACCGCCATCGGGCTGGCCCTGCGCGGCTACCGCCCGGTGTGCGAGATCCAGTTCGACGGGTTCGTCTATCCCGCGTTCGACCAGATCGTCAGCCAGCTGGCCAAGATGCGTGCCCGCGCGCTGGGCAAGGTGTCGCTGCCGGTCGTCGTGCGGATCCCGGTGGGTGGCGGCATCGGTGCCGTCGAGCACCACAGCGAGTCCAACGAGGCCTACTTCGCGCACACCGCCGGTCTCAAGGTGGTCGCGTGCTCCAACCCGGTCGACGCCTACTTCATGGTGCAGCAGGCGATCGCGACCGACGACCCGGTCATCTTCTACGAGCCGAAGCGGCGCTACTGGGAGAAGGCCGACCTCGACGAGTCGATGACGTTCGAGCAGGCCGCGCCGCTGCACTCCGCGCGCGTGCTGCGCGAGGGCACCGACGTGACCGTGGCCGCCTACGGACCGATGGTCAAGACCGCCATCGAGGCTGCCACCGCAGCCGCCGAGGAGGGCAAGAACCTCGAGGTCATCGACGTACGCTCGCTCTCCCCGCTGGACCTGCCGACCCTGCAGGAGTCGGTGCGCAAGACCGGGCGGCTCGTCGTCGTCCACGAGGCTCCGGTGTTCCTCGGCATGGGCGCCGAGATCGCGGCGCGCATCAGCGAGACCTGCTTCTTCTCGCTGGAAGCGCCGGTGATGCGCGTCGGCGGCTTCGACACGCCCTACCCGCCGAGCCGGCTCGAGGAGGACTTCCTCCCCGACCTCGACCGCATCCTCGACGCCGTCGACCGGTCCCTCGCCTACTAGAAGAAGGAGCTCGTCCAGCATGGCGGATGTCAAGCAGTTCAAGCTTCCCGACGTCGGTGAGGGACTGACCGAGGCCGAGATCGTGTCGTGGAAGGTCAAGCCCGGCGACACCATCAAGATCAACGAGATCATCGTCGAGATCGAGACCGCGAAGTCGCTGGTGGAGCTGCCCAGCCCGTTCGCCGGGGTCGTCGGCGACCTGCTCGTCGACGAGGGCAACACGGTCGACGTCGGCACGCCGATCATCACCGTCGACGTCGGTGGGCCTGGCGGCGCCGCCGTCCCGTCGAGGAGGTCGCGCCACAGGTCGCCGAGCCGGCGGACGGCGGTACGCCGGGCGCGGTCGCCGACCCGAGCGCTGTCGCGACGCCGAAGGACGACGAGGCGGTCGAGCCCGGTCTCATCGGCGGGCCTGCGCCCGGTGGCCGCACCTCGGTGCTGGTCGGCTACGGCCCGCGTACGACGTCGGCGAAGCGCCGTCCCCGCAAGGATGCCGGTGCCAGTCCGCGTACGCCGTCGGCGGCAACCGCGCAGCAGGCCGTGCAGACCTCGATGATGACGACGCCGACCCCGGTGGCCGAGCCCGACGTCGACGAGGCCGAGCCGGCTGCCCCCGCGTCGACCGGTGGTGCGGCGACGCAGGACCAGAACGGCGGTCCGCGGGTGCTGGCGAAGCCGCCGGTGCGCAAGCTGGCCCGCGACCTCGGCGTCGACCTCGCCGCGGTGACCGCGTCCGGCCCCGACGGGTCCGTCACGCGCGACGACGTCATGGCGGCGGCCGACGGGTCGATCGGCTCGCGGCGCCCCGAGGCCGGCAGGACGGCGAACGCGAGACGCGCATCCCGGTCAAGGGCGTGCGCAAGATGACCGCGCAGGCGATGGTGTCCAGTGCGTTCACCGCACCGCACGTCACCGAGTGGGTCACCATCGACGTCACGCGCACCATGGAGCTGGTCGACCGGCTGCGCACCAACCGCGACTTCGCCGGGGTCAAGGTCAGCCCGCTGCTGGTCCTCGCCAAGGCGCTGATCCTCGCCGTACGCCGTCATCCCGGCGTCAACGCCACCTGGGACGAGGCGGCGCAGGAGATCGTCGTCAAGAACTACGTGAACCTCGGCATCGCCGCGGCGACGCCGCGTGGGCTGGTCGTGCCCAACATCAAGGACGCCGACGACATGACCCTGCTCGAGCTGGCGGAGGCGCTCAACCAGCTCACGGCGACGGCCCGCGAGGGACGCACGCAGCCGGCCGAGATGGCGGGCGGCACGATCACCATCACCAACGTCGGCGTGTTCGGGGTCGACAGCGGCACCCCGATCATCAACCCGGGCGAGTCCGCGATCCTGTGCTTCGGTGCGGTGCAAGGACATGCCCTGGGTGCACGACGGCGAGATCGCGATCCGCAAGGTGACCCAGCTCGCGCTGTCGTTCGACCACCGGCTGATCGACGGTGCGCTGGGCTCGCAGTTCCTCGCTGACGTCGCGCGCGTGCTCGAGGACCCGGCCACCGCGCTGCTCTGGTAGCGCGACCGCCGGCTGTCAGGCCGTGTCGGCGACCAGGTCGAGCATGAACCGCGCGGCCGCCGCTCGCTCGGTGGCGATGCGCAGCCCCTCGTCGGTCGGCGGCGCCTCGAGCAGCTCGAACGGCACCGAGGACAGCCCGGCGAACTCCAGCATCAGGAGTGCGTGCGCCCGGCGGAGCCTGTCCAGATCGACGTCGACTCCCTCGTCGTGCAGTCCCCGGTGGTACGACGTGAGGCAGGCCCGCTCCAGGGCGGGCAGCGTGGATGCTGCCCGCTCGCCGGTCTGCACGTCGCCGATCAGGAGCTGGCTCAGGTCGAAGCCCAGCGGCCCGCGTCCCCAGAAGCCGTAGTCGATGAGCACGAACCCGTCGCGGATCGGCGCGGGACATCAGCAGGTTGCGGCGGCACGCGTCGCCGTGGATCGTGCCGACCGGCATGCTGTCGAGCTCGTCGAGATAGGCCGGCATCGCGTGGGCGGCCGCCTGCAGGTCGGCCCGCAGCGGTTCGTCGAAGGCCGCTGCCAGCAGTGGGTGCTTCCACAGGTCGTCGCTGAGGAGCGCCGGCACGACCTGGGTGGCGAGCCGACCGCCGTGATATCCCCGCGGCACATTGCCGACGTCACCGATCGCGCCGAGTGGCGCGACGGCGGGACTGGCGGCCAGCCGGCCGAGCAGGTACGCCGCATGCGCGAACCGCTCGACGTCCCACTCGACGTCGTGAACGTCGATGGCCTGCAACCAGATCGCCGCCGACAGGTCGTCGATCTCGACGACGGCGTAGGCAGTCGGCATGGTCAGCCCGACCGGCAGGCGGGACGCCAGGTCGGACCGGTAGACCTCGGGCTCGCGTCGCCACGGCACGGACGCCAGGGCGAGCTCGCGCATCTCCTCGGGCACCCACGCGAACAGCGGCGAGCGCTCCCACGACTGCACGACCTTGACGTAGAAGCAGAACGGCGACTCGCCGTCGGCATGCCGCGCCGACCCGCGCACCCAGTAGCGGCCGGCCGTCGTCAGCGCTTCGAGGTCGTACGGCGCGATCTCGGCGCTCGACTCGACGAGCTCGACGGCAGTCCACGCCGAGGCTCTGAGCCACCATCGCGGCGAGCTCGGCATCGCTGACGTCGGCGGCGCCGAGGATCTGCTCGATCCGACATCGTCACCCCTTGAGACTGGTCATGAAGAAGTAAGGTAAGGTTACTTTATGACTCAGGTCAAGAGAGTTGCGCCGCGGAGTCCGGAACGACGAGGAGCCGCACGTCCCGCAGCTGGTCGGCAAGCTGATGTTCGAGGTGCGGGACACGTTCGCCGCGGAGGACTGGGACGGGCTCCGGCAGTCGCACTTCCGCCTCCTCACCTACGTCCCGCGCGACGGCATCAGCGTCACCGAGCTTGCTCAGGCGCTGCGCATGTCCAAGCAGGCGTGCGGGCAGTTCGTGACCCAGCTGGAGGCCACCGGCCACCTGGCGATCCGCGCCGACGCCACCGACCGCCGGGTTCGCCTGGTCGTCCGCACGCCGCTCGGCGACCGGACCCTCAAGGCGGTGAACGCGCGGATTCGCCGGATCGAGCGGGCGTGGGCGCGCCGGGTCGGGGCTGACCGCTATGCCACGTTCCGGGAGGTTCTCGAGGAGCTGAGCACCGGGAAGTCGTGAAAGGGTGGCCGGCATGAAAGATCGGCTGCGCGTCCACCTGATCCAGCTCGCCTACGGCGACGACGAGACGCCGGACGAGCGCCGCGAGCGGGTGGCCGGCCTGGTCCGCGCGCAGGCGGGCGCCGACCTCGTCGTACTGCCGGAGCTCTGGCCGCAGGGCGGCTTCGCCTACGACCGGTGGGAGGAGCAGGCCGAGCCGACCGCCGGACCGAGCCTGCAGGCGTTGTCCGCTGCGGCCGCCGACCTCGGCGCGATGGTGCACATGGGCTCGTTCGTCGAGCGCGACGAGACCGGGCGGATGTTCAACACGTCCGTCCTGCTCGGCGCCGACGGCGGTGTGCTCGCGGCCTACCGCAAGATCCACCTCTTCGGCTTCGGTGAGGGCGAGCCCAAGCTGATGACGCCGGGCACCGAGATCGTCGTGCACGACGGGCTGGGCATCGCGACGTGCTACGACCTGCGCTTCCCCGAGATGTTCCGCGGGCTGCTCGACGGTGGTGCGCTGGCGCTGGTGATGGCGTCGGCGTGGCCGGCGAAGCGGATCGCGCACTGGCGGCTGCTCGCCCAGGCCCGCGCGGTCGAGAACCAGATGTACGTCGTGGCGTGCAACACCGCGGGAACGCACGCGGGTGTGCCGATGGGTGGCAACTCGATGGTGGTCGATCCCTGGGGCGTGGTCCTCGCCGAGGCCGGCGACGACGAGGAGGTCCTCACGGTCGACATCGACCTCTCGTCCGTGGCCGCCACCCGGTCCAGCTTCCCGGTGCTCGCCGACCGTCGCCTGTGAGCTCAGCGCCCCTGGGCGGGAGCACGCATCCCGCGTTCGACGCGGTGCGCGACCGGTTCGCTGCGTCTGCTCGCCGACGGCACCGAGACCGGTGCGGCCGTCGCCGTCTACCGCGGCGGTGAGCTCGTCGTGGACCTGTGGGGTGGCTGGGCCGACCGAGCCCGCACCCGACCGTGGCAGCGCGACACCATCGCCACGACGTACTCCGTCACCAAGATGCCCGCCGCCGCGACCCTCCTGACGCTGGTCGACCGCGGGCTGATCGGCCTGGACGACCCGGTCTCTTCGGTCTGGCCGGAGTACGCCGCGGCGGGGAAGAGCGCCACGACGCTGCGGATGGTGCTGGCCCACCGGGCCGGTCAGCCGGCGTTCCCGGAGCCGCGCGACGTCGCCGCGTGGCGGGACTGGGACGACCTGACGGCGATGCTGGCCCGCGCCGAACCGGAGTGGGAGCCGGGGTCCCAGCACGTCGAGCACGCGCTGACCTACGGCCACCTCGTCGGCGAGGTCGTACGCCGGGTGGCCGGCCGAACGCTCGGGACTGTCTGGCGCGAGGACATCGCCGGGCCGCTCGACCTCGACTTCCAGATCGGGCTGACCACGGCCGAGGCGGCCCGGGCCGCAGAGATGGAGTACGCCGAGCCGGCCTGGCCGGTCGACATCGCCGGTGTGCCCGGGTCGTTGCGCCACCGGGCGTTGACGAACCCCGCGGGCGGGCTCGACCTCGACGTACTCAACTCCGAGACGTGGCGAGCCTCCGAGATCCCGGCCGTCAACGGCCACGGCACCGCGCGAGCGATCGCCCGGTTCTACGCGGCGCTGGCCGGGTGGCTGCCGGAGCCGCTGTTCTCCCCCGCGCTGCAGGCCGAGGTGCTGCAGCCGGTCGCGGAAGGCCACGACGCGCTGCTCGACCGGTCGGTCGCCTGGGGCATGGGCCTGCAGTTCGACGAGGGCTATGCCGGCATGGGCGGCATCGGCGGGTCCGACGGCGTGGTGCATCTCGAGAAGGGCTACGCGTTCGGCTACGTCACCCGTCGCCTCGCCGACCACGACCGGGCGATCAGCCTCGCCGACACCGTCGAGGCCTGCCTCGCCCCCTAAGCAGATCCCCCGTCTGTGTCCGAACAACCGTGCGGGTACCTCAGCGTGCGGTCTCGGACCTAACGCGGACCTACAGCAGGCTGGTCAGCGCAGCGTCCGTCCCGATCAGGTCGATGCCCAACCGAGTCCTCGCGCATGCCCTCGACCGTGTCGTCGTGCCCGAGGACCTCGGGGATGTCGTTGGAGACTTCCAGCTGGTCGAGCAGGTCGTAGGCCTCGCCCAGTGTCGATGCACCGTGTTCGTAGGCCCACTGCAACGTGCTCCGGGCGCCCGCCGAGGGGGAGAACTCCTCGTCTCCGGGGTTGCTCACGGGACCAGATCCAACCAGCGCAACCGAGGCGCGGCAGGTGGGTGAGCACCCTTGCCGCGATGATCACGGGGGTCATGCTGACGGCATGGCCGACGAAGAGCAGCCGCGCGTCAAGAACCCGTTCGCGATCCCGATGTCTGCGCTGGTCGGCGACGGTGGGGTCGCGCACGAGCAGCTCGTCACGTTGCAACCGCACCAGCAGCACACCGACTGGGTCCCCTCCGTCAACGACACGACGTCGGTGGCGGCGGCAACGGTGACGGCGACGGCGACTAGCTCGGTGCAGTGAACTTCACCAGGTCCGCACAGAAGTCGCTGTCCGAGAAGTCGCTGTTCCCGGTGGATCCGCGCACGACCCGGAACGAGTCGGGGACCTCTTCGTCGTCGGTCGGGTTGACGGGGTGCCGTTGTAGTCGATGTCGAAGGCGAACCGGACCTCACCGGGGTCCTTGCGCACGAAGTTGCCGTCGGTGTCGTAGAAGCGGGAACCGCCGGCGGCGAACACGGTGATGGTGATGGTGCCGTCGCCGTTGTCGATGATGGTCTGGTCCTTGCTGGTGGCGGCGAAGACGTTGGTGTAGGTGCCGCCGTTGTCCAGGTTGGTGGTCACGACTGTCCCGTGCACGCTCTCCTGGGCGTACGGGAAGGCGGAGGACCCGCGCTGGTTGAACAGGAAGTTGCCCGAGACGTCTCCGGAGTCCTGGGCCGCGGTGCCGTCGCAGTCGTAGACCTCGCCGGTGAAGACGTCGTGGAAGTGGCCCTTCTCGATCGGTCGGGCGGTGGCAGGTGTGCTGGCGAGCACGGTGACCGCGGCGAGCGCGAGGGCGAGAGCTGCGACGAGCAGTGGGCGTCGTGCGGCGGGGCGTACGGACATGACTGACCTCCGGCGGAGCAGGCAGATGGGAACTCACCGCCGCCCCGACGACGGCTCGTCTGAGTTGCCTCCGAGATACACCCGTTGATCAAGTCGGTCAACGCCCAGACTGCAGGTCAATCGCGTCAGCGCGGGAGGCGACTTCGACCGCAGCGACCGGAAACGTCGTGTTCGTTCTCCACCTCGCGACGTGAGCGGCCACTCGCTCGGCGCCGACGTCGACGGCTACAGCGCGACGGTGTTGATGCCAGGCGTCTGGTCGGCCCAGGTGAACTCGACGAACTCGGTGTCGTCGTCGATGTGGGCGTTGTGGCCGGGCCTGATGTAGTAGGCCTGGCCGGCGGTGAGGACCTCGGTCTCGCCGTCGGTGAACCTCATGGTCACCTTGCCCTTGCAGGCAGTAGCCCCAGTGCGGCTCCTGGCAGGCGCCGCCGGGGAGGTCGGCGAACCACTCGGCGGTGTCGAGTCCGGCGTTCCACCGCTCGAGGGCGATGGTCATCCCGCCCGCCTCGGCACGGTGCTGCTGGCCGGCTCCGTCGATGTCGACGGCGAGCTCGGTGTTGTCGCGGGTGAAGCTTCCCATGGCGTCCCTCCCGGGTCTGGCGACCGGCCGTTCCGGTCGTGATCAGGAAGGTAGAAGTTGCACTCGGGTGCAAAGTCAAGACCTTGACCTTGTACGCCGGTGCAAGGTCTACCGTGTGTCGGGTGCGGATCTCTCAGCTCGCCGAATCCGCGGGGGTCCCGACCTCGACGGTGCGCTACTACGAACGGGTCGGGCTCATGTCCGTTCCGGCGCGCACAGCATCCGGCTACCGCGACTATGCCGACGATGCGGCCTCCCGCCTGCGGTTCATCACTCGAGCCCGCCGGATGGGGCTGAGCTGCGAGCAGATCACTGCGTTGATCCCGGTCTGGGCCGGCACGAACTGCGGCGCCGCGCGCGAGCAGGTCAGCCGGCTGGTCGATCAGAAGCAGGCGGAGATCGCCGAACGGATCGCCGAGCTCGAGCAGTTCTCCGCGCAGCTCGACACGGTCCGCACGTCGCTCGACGCCGAGCCCCCGTTGGCGCAGTGCCGCAACGACCTCACCTGCTGCGTTCCGGAGTCACCCGGGCGACCGGTTGCGATCGAGCTCGTGCCTCGACGCTGACGACTAGCTCGGTGCCGGTCCGGTGCTCTCGCGCACGACCAGCTCGGTGGGGAGCAGTACCTGGCGCGGCGCCGCGGCCTTGCCTGATCGCGCACTCTCGATCGCCTCGATCAATGCCGCTGTTGCGGCTCGCCCCTTCTTCGCGACGTCCTGGCGGACGGTCGTGAGCGCCGGGCGCATCCGCTGCGCGAGCGGGTTGTCGTCGAAGCCGACCACGGAGAGCTCCTCGGGCACGCGCACGTCGAGATCCTCGGCGGCGCGCATGACTCCGCGGGCGAGCACGTCGGAGAAGCAGAGCACCGCTGTCGGCGGATCCTGGCGGTCCAGCAGCAGCGTGGCCGCGTCATAGGCCGCTTCCTCGGACTTGAGCGGCACGCGGATCACGACCGGTTCGATCCCGGCCGGCGTCAACGCGTCGAGCCAGCCCAGCATCCGCTGCCGGGACACGTGGTGGTGACTCGCCAGATCGGGCGCGACTTCGACACCGTGCGGGCCGGCCTTCTCGCTGGTGAG
The DNA here is from genome assembly GCA_963757295.1 of uncultured Actinomycetota bacterium. Taxonomy (GTDB): domain Bacteria; phylum Actinomycetota; class Actinomycetes; order JACCUZ01; family JACCUZ01; genus JBDUAP01. Next base: position 150,954 of record CAVWQZ010000005.1, read on the forward strand.
GATGGCGACCCGGCGGTGGCCGAGCTCGACCACGTGCTCGGCCGCTGCACGGGCACCGGCGCGGTCGTCCACGTTGACGCTGGACGCACCGGGCACCGGGGTCTGGTCGACGTAGACGAGCGGAAGTCCACGGCGGTTGAGCCAGTCCAGCGCTGCCGAGTCGCTGTCGCACGAGTAGACCAGCGCGCCGTCCATCGGTACGTCGCGTGCCGGCACGACCTCCCCCGAGGCCGACGAGGACAGCAGCGTCAGCGCGAGCCCGGACGGGGCCAGCTCGGCGGTGATCGCGCTGAGGAAGCCGGTCGCAACCTCGTCGGTGAAGGCGAAGGTGAGCGAGTCGGTCAGCAGCACCCCGACCGATCCGGTGGCGCCGCGGGCGAGCGCCCGCGCAGCCGGGTCCGGACCGACGTACCCCAGCTCATCGGCGGCCGCGAGGATGCGGTCCCGCAGCGCCGCCGAGAGCTGATCGGGCCGGGAGAAGGCGTTGGACACCGTCATCCGGCTGACGCCGACGCGGTCCGCGACCGTCTGGAGCGTGACCCGGCCCATCAGCGGGCTGGGCTGTACTCCGCGGGGGCGACGGCGTCTGCCGCCCGCTGCAACACGTTCGCCACGGCGATGCGGGTACGGCGGGTGGGGGCTGGGCGAGGGGCGCGGTCGGGGACCACCGGGGCGTCCGGGAGGGCGCTCCTGACCTCGCGGGTGAACTCCTCGGACCAGGAGAAGACGAGTGGGGTGTAACATGAGGGGGACCTCCTCGGTCACGCTCGAAATGGACTCTGTACCGATACAGTAGACCGGTCTTCTGTATCGGTCAAGTAGATCCGGCAGAATACTTTCGCGACGATCACCAGCCGGGGAAACCGGAACTGCATGATCACCGACGGAGGGGAGGGGGCGGAGTGCGGGTGCGGGCGCCGGAGCTGCGCGGACGGGGCTGGCTGAACACCGGCGGCGCAGACGTCTCGCTCGCCGGCCTGCGGGGGAAGATCGTCCTGCTCGACTTCTGGACCTCGGGCTGCATCAACTGCCTGCACGTCCTGGACGAGCTCCGCCCGCTCGAGCAGAAGTACGCCGACGTGCTGGTCACCGTCGGCGTTCACTCGCCGAAGTTCGCGCACGAAGCCGACGCCGATGCGCTCGCCGCCGCCGTCGAGCGGTACGACGTGCACCACCCGGTGCTCGACGATCCCGGAGCTGACGACCTGGCAGCAGTACGCCGTGCGCGCCTGGCCGACGCTGGTGGTCGTCGACCCCGAGGGCTACGTCGTCGCGCAGATGTCCGGCGAGGGCCACGCGCACTCCCTCGACACCCTGCTCGCCGACCTCGTCGCCGAGCACGACGCGAAGGGCACGCTGCACCGCGGGGACGGACCCTATGTCGCGCCTGCCGCCGCCGGCGACCGAGCTGCGCTTCCCCGGCAAGCTGCTGCCGTTGCCGGGCGGCACGTTCCTGGTCTCCGACTCCGGGCACCACTCGCTGGTCGAGGTCGCGGCCGACGGCGAGACCGTGCTGCGCCGGATCGGCTCGGGCGAGCGCGGTCTGGTCGACGGCGACTCCGACGAGGCGCGCTTCAGCGAGCCGCAGGGCCTGCTGCCTGCTCCCGCGCGACGTCGCCGATCAGGTCGGGTACGACGTGCTCGTCGCCGACACGGTCAACCATGCGCTGCGCGGCGTCGATCTCGCATGGCGAACGTCGCGACGGTCGCGGGCACCGGCCGGCAGTGGATGCAGGGCGACCCGGCCGGTCGACCGGCGCGGCGACCTGTCCTCACCCTGGGACGTCGCGTGGCACGACGGTCACGATGGTCTGTCGCGATGGCCGGCATCCACCAGCTGTGGTCCTTCGACCCGTCATCGGGACGCTCGCGGCTGCTGCGCGGGCACGACCAACGAGGGACTGCTCGACGGACCGCCCGCCGAGGCGTGGTTCGCGCAGACGTCCGGCCTGGCGACGGCCGCAGACGGCACGCTCTGGATGGTCGATCCCGAGACGTCCTCGCTGCGCTCGCTCTCCGACGGGCAGGTCCGCACCGCGGTCGGCACCGGGCTGTTCGACTTCGGCCACGTCGACGGCCCGGCCGAGAAGGCGTTGCTGCAGCACCCGCTCGGTGTCGCGGTGCTGCCCGACGGCTCGATCGCCGTCTGCGACACCTACAACGGCGCGATCCGCCGCTACGACCCGGCGACGGCGGAGGTGTCGACGCTGGCCGTCGGGCTGGCCGAGCCCAGCGACGCGGCAGTCGTCGACGGCGACCTGCTGGTCGTCGAGTCGGCGGCGCACCGGCTCACCCGGCTGCGGCTTCCCGAGGAAGCACTTGTGGTCGACGCGTCGCGCACCGCACCGCCCGGCCGCAGACCGAGGTGGCGCCGGGCGAGGTGCTGCTCGAGGTGGTCTTCGTGCCGCCGCGCGGCCAGAAGCTGGACGAGCGCGACGGTCCGGCGACCCGGCTGGTCGTCACCGCCACGCCGCCCGCGCTGCTGCGCTACGGCGAGGGCCGCGGCACCGAGCTGACGCGGCTGCTCGTCCTCGACGAGCACGTCGGCGACGGCGTGCTGCACGTGGCGGCGATGGCGGCGTCCTGCGACGACGACGCGGCAGTGGAGTTCCCGGCCTGCCACATCCACCAGCAGGACTGGGGAGTGCCGGTGCGGCTGGTCGCCGGGGCCGAACCCCGCCTGACGCTGATGCTGCACGGCGTCACTAGGGCCCGATCATTCGCTGCAGGCGGCAACACGCCCGGCGAGTCGCAGCAGCGTGATGCCGGTCAGCGGTCGCGCGTGCCGCGGATGGACGGGTACCGCTGGGTCTCGCCGGCGTAGCCGGGGCGGTGCACGTCCTGGTCGCGCCACGGGTCCTCGGCGACGCCGTCGCGCCGCGAGACGCGCGGTGGCCGCGGACGGCGCGGGCGGTGCATGTAGGCCTGCATGCCGAGGACCAGCACGCCGGCCCAGATGAGGATCAGGCCGAGGTCGATGACATCGATGTACTGCTCGACCTCGGCGGGCGCGCGGACCGCGAAGGCCAGCACGCCGCCGATCGCCATCAGGATGACGCCGGTTCCGATGGAGGTGCGCATGTGAGCTGTCTTCCCTTGCTGACGTGGCGAGGCCGGCGACCGTGGGACGGTCGCCGGCCTCGAAGCCGTGTGTCTCGTCGCGGCGACTAGATGCGGTCGTCGTACGTTCGGCGCTCTTCGACGACCTGTCGCCGCGACCTGCGGTCCGGCGCGGTCCGAAGATGAACGCCGTCATGATCAGGCCGATGAGGCCGACGATCATGAGGATGAAGCCAACGACGGCGATGTCCAGGCCATTGAGGTCGTACTCGACCGCGAAGGCCAGGATCGCGCCGACGGCGATCAGAAAGATGCTGACGCCGATGCCCATGGAAACCTCCACGTGAGGGCGGTGCGGCCGGACGGTTGTCGGCCGGTTCGAAGTCGGTCTACCCGCCTGGTGCGCGAGTCAAGCGACCTCAACGGGTAGTCCTACCCAGACATACCACGCCGCACTCGGTCAAATCGGGCAGCAACTCACCCGACCGGGCTAGAACGCGTCCTCGGGCAGGTCCATCAGCGCGTTGTCCACCGACTCGGCGACCGCCCGGTGCGCGGCGAGCAGCGGCAGCGTCTGCGCGGCGAAGAACGTCGCCGCGGCGACCTTGCCCTGGTAGAACGCCTGGTCGCGGCCGGTGGCGCCGGCGTCCAGCGCCGCCTGGGCGACCACCGCCTGGCGCAGCAGCAGCCACGCGGTCACCAGGTCGCCGCAGGCGAGCAGCAGCCGGGTGGTGTTCTGGCCGACCTTGTAGACGTTGCTGACGTCCTCGGCTGCGGCGGTCAGCGAGCCGACCATCGTGGCGACGATGCCCTGCACGGACTCCAGGCCCTTGGCGAGCAGGTCGCGCTCGGTGCGCAGCGCCCCGTTGCCCTCGTCGCCCTTGGCGAACTCCTGGATGTCGGTCAGCAGCTTGGTCAGCGCCTGGCCCTTGTCGCGCACGATCTTGCGGAAGAAGAAGTCCATCCCCTGGATCGCGGTGGTGCCCTCGTAGAGGGTGTCGATCTTGGCGTCGCGGATGTACTGCTCGAGCGGGTAGTCCTGCAGGTAGCCCGAGCCGCCGAAGGTCTGCAGCGACTGCGACCCCAACAGCTCGTAGGACTTCTCCGAGCCGAAGCCCTTGACGATCGGCAGCAGCAGGTCGTTGAGCGCGTACGGCGAGGTCGTGCTCGGCCTCGTCGGCACCGGTGGCTTCGCGCGACGGCGATCTGGTCCTGGATGGTGGCGGTGTAGAGCACCAGCGCGCGCATGCCCTCGGCGTACGACTTCTGCATCATCAGCGACCGGCGCACGTCGGGGTGGTGGAAGATGGTGACGCGCGGCGCGCGTCTTGTCGGTCATCTTGGTCAGGTCGGCGCCCTGCACGCGGGTCTTGGCGTAGTCGAGCGCGTTGAGGTAGCCGGTCGACAGCGTCGCGATCGCCTTGGTGCCGACCATCATCCGCGCGAACTCGATGACCTTGAACATCTGCGCGATGCCGTCGTGCACCTCACCGACGAGCCAGCCGACGGCGGGCTCGCGCTCGCCGAACGTCAGCTCGCACGTGGTCGAGGCCTTGAGGCCCATCTTGTGCTCGACGTTGGTGACCTGTACGCCGTTGCGCTCGCCGAGCTCGCCGGTCTCCCAGTCGAAGTGGAACTTGGGAACGATGAACAGGCTCAGGCCCTTGGTGCCGGGGCCGGCGCCCTCGGGGCGGGCGAGCACGAGGTGAACGATGTTGTCGGCCATGTCGTGCTCGGCGCTGGTGATGAAGCGCTTGACGCCCTCGATGTGCCACGTGCCGTCGGGCTGCTGGGTGGCCTTGGTGCGTCCCGCGCCGACGTCGGAGCCGGCGTCGGGCTCGGTCAGCACCATCGTGGCGCCCCACCGGTGCTCGACCATCTGCTCGGCGACCTTGCGCTGCTCCTCGGTGCCGAGGCGGTAGACGACGTGGGCGAAGCTCGCGCCGGAGGCGTACATGTGCACGGCGGGGTTGGAGCCGAGCACCAGCTCGGCGACGGCCCACTTGAGGCTCAGGGGGGCGACGATGCCGCCGAGCTCGGCCGGCAGGTCCAGGCGCCACCACTCGGCGTCCATGTAGGCCTGGAAGGACTTCTTGAAGCTCTCCGGCATGGTCACGGTGCCGGTGGCGGGGTCGAACACGGGCGGGTTGCGGTCGGAGTCGAGCAGCGACTCGGCGAGCTCGTTGCTGGCCAGGCGCTCGACCTCGGCGAGGATGCTGCGGGCCGTGTCGGCGTCGACCTCGTCGAAGGGCGGCTTGCCGAGCAGCTCCTGGCGGCCGAAAACCTCGAAGAGGTTGAACTCGATGTCGCGCAGGTTGCTCTTGTAGTGACCCATGGCGCGGTCCTCCAGGCGGCGGTTCGCGGGAGATGTCCTATTACCCGTCAGTAACATAATCATGCTACTGATGAGTAACTTGTGCAACCGTTTCGGCATCTGGGGTAGACAGGGTCCGTGCCGAACCCCTCGTCCGCTGGGCCAGCTGGGCAGGCTGGACGAGGTCGTCGCCAGGCTCCGAGCGGCCGGTTGCGTCTTCGCCGAGGAGGAGGCCCGGCTGCTCCTCGAAGCGGCCGGTACGCCGGCTGAGCTGGCCGCGCTGGTCGACCGGCGGGTCGGGGGAGTCCCGCTCGAGCACGTCCTCGGCTGGGTCGAGTTCTGCGGGCTGCGGATCGCCGTCGACCCCGGAGTGTTCGTGCCGCGCCGCCGGACCGAGCTGCTGGTAGCGAGGCCGCGGCACTCGTCGCCCGGCCGGGAGCCATCGTGGTCGACCTCTGCTGCGGATCGGGTGCCGTGGGCGCCGCTCTGGCCGCAGTCCTGGACCGTCCCGAGGTCTACGCCGTCGACATCGATCCCGCGGCGGTGGCGTGCGCGCGACGCAACCTCGACCCGGTCGGCGGGCGAGTGCTCGAAGGTGACCTGTACGAGCCGCTGCCGGCGAGCCTGCGCGGCCGGGTGGACGTGCTGGTCGCCAACACGCCGTACGTGCCCAGTGACTCGGTCGCGATGATGCCGCCGGAGGCCCGCGACCACGAGCCGCTGGTGGCGCTCGACGGCGGCGCAGGACGGGCTCGACGTCCAGCGGGCGGTCGCCGCCCAGGCCGCGACCTGGCTGGCACCGGGCGGACACCTGCTGGTCGAGTCCAGCGAGATGCAGGCACCCCAGCTCGTCGAGATCTTCGAGGGGAGCGGGCTTGCGGCCCGGGTCGCCACGTCCGCCGAACTGCAGGCCACCGTCGTCATCGGGACGCAGGTCAGGCAGTCAGCTCGCCGGCCAGGTCCTCCTGCATCAGTCGGCGCACCTCGTCGGGACCATGACGGTCCGTGAGGACCATGAGCTTGGTGAGGGCGGCCTCGAAGGTCATGTCGCCTCCTGAGATCGCACCGGCGGCGTTGAGTGCAGAGCCGCCGGCGTAAAGGCCACCGACCACGCTTCCGGCGCGGCACTGGGTGGTGACGACGACGGTGACACCGCGGTCGACGGCGGCGCGCAGCGGATCCAGGAACCAGCTCTCGGTCGGTCCGTTCCCCGCTCCGAACGCCTCGAGCACGAGGCCGCGCAGACCGGGCCGAGCGAGGACCGACTCGAGGACCTGTCCATCGATGCCGGGATGGAGCCGTAGTCCCGTCACGGCGTCGCTGATCCCGCCGCTCCGCCGGATCGGCCCCACCCCGGGGGATCGGATCAGGCTCGACTCGAAGTCGATCGAGACGCCGGCGGTCGCGAGCGGCGGGAGGTTCGGTGACGCGAAACCGCGGTAGCTGTCGGCGTGCACCTTGACCGCACGGTTGCCGCGGAGAAGGACGTCAGCGAAGAAGATCGTCACCTCGGGGACCAGCGTCGCGCCGCGCACGTGGCCGGCCGCGATCGCCACCGCGGTCACCAGGTTCTCGCGGCCGTCGGACCGCAGTTCCGTGACCGGGCGCTGCGCACCCGTGAGCACGATCGGAATGTCGATGCCCTCGAGCAGGAAGCTCAGCGCGGACGCCGTGTAGGCCATGGTGTCCGTGCCGTGGAGCACGACGACCCCAGCATGCCCGGGCGCATTTTCGATGATCGCGTCGGCGATGTCGAGCCAGTCGGATGTGCCCATGGCGGACGAGTCGATCGGGTCAGGAAACGTCGCCAGGGTGAGCGCGAGCGGCAGCCGACGGAGCACCGGCAGGTGCTCACCGAGCTCACGCAGGTCGAGCGGCACGAGCGAACCGTCGGGTCCCGGAGCCATGCCGAAGGTGCCGCCGGTGTACAGCACGAACACGCTCGGACCTTCCGGTCCGATCCGGCCGAGCACCTCGACGCCGCTCATGCGGCCACCTACCTCCGCGTCAGGTCGCGATCATCGCACCACGCAGGCCTCAGCGTCTGCTGACCGGAGGCGGCCCGCCGCGCGAGGGATTCAGCCTGCGATGGTGACGCGATCTACGGGACCGGTTCCTTGGCGGGCTCCTCGACTGCGTCGCGGGCCCGGTCCCCGTGGCCGGGCCACCACGCCGCGTGTCCGAGGAGTGCGGTGAGCGCCGGGGTCAGGAAGAGCGCCATGACGAAGGCGGCCAGGGCGATGCCGATGGCGAACGAGAAGCCCATCGACTTGAAGAACGTGCCCTCGGCGAGCATCAGCGAGGCGAACGTGCCGGCCAGGATCAGGCCCGCGGCCGCGACTGTCGGACCGGCATGCTCGATCGCCTTGGCGGCTCCGGCCCGCGGCTCGAGCCCTTCCCGTGCCTCTTCCCGCAGGCGCGCCACCATCAAGATGTTGTAGTCGGTGCCCAGCGCCACCACGAAGAGGTAGATGTAGATCGGCAGGATGAAGATCAGCCCCTGCTCTCCCAGCAGGCCCTGGAAGACCAGCACCGTCGCACCCAGGGCGGCGGTGAAACCGAGACCCACGCGAGAGCATGAGGTAGACCGGCGCGACCAGGCTGCGCAGCAGCAAGGCCAAGATGATCATGATCAGCACTGCCGCGACCGGGAACACGACCGAGTAGTCCCGCGCCATCGCGTCGTCGAGGTCGACGAAGATCGACGTGGTGCCTCCGACGAAGGACTCGGTCCCGTCGGGCGCGGCCGAGTGCGCGGTGTCGCGTACCGGGCCCTCGACGTTGGCCAGCGCCGCGTCGGACCCGGGGTCGTCGGAGAGGACGACGGTGAACACGGCGACGTCGTCGGTCTTTGCGGCCAGGGCCGCCGACGCGACTCCCTTTGCGGTGCCGAGCTCGGTGGCGTAGGTCTCGAGTGCGGCGTCGTCGAGCGGCTGGCCGTCAGTCGAGCGCAGCAGCACCGACGTGGGGTCTGCGGCACCACTGGGCTGGCCCTTCTCGAACCTGATCAGCGCCTGCCCGGACTCCGTCTGTTCGGTGCTGCTGTCGGAGAAGTCGAAGGTCGGGTTGAACGCCAGCGCGAACAGCGACAGGAGGGCGAGCGACCCCGCCGAGACGACTGCGTAGCGGACCGGGTGCGCGGCCACCGACCGCCCGATGGTGCGGAACCGAGTGCCCTCACGCTCGACCATCCACTTCTTCGACGGCCAGGAGATCGCCCGTGGCCCCAAGGCGGCGACGACCGCGGGGACCAGCGTCAACGCCGCGAGCACGGCCAGCGCGACCGCGATCGCCAGCGCCGGCCCGATCGAGCGGAAGATGCTCAGGGACGACAGCACCATCGCCATGAAGGCGATGATCACTGCGCCGCCGGCCGAGGCGATCGCCTCACCGGCCCGCTCGACGGCGTGGGACACCGCGCCTCGACCGTCGAAGCCCAGCCGCAGGGCCTCCCGGTAGCGGAAGAGGAAGAACAAGATGTAGTCGGTGCCGATGCCGAACAGCACGATGAACAAGATCACCGATATGGAGCTGTCAGCCTTGAGGTCGAACGCCTCGTTCGCCACCGCGATGAGCCCGTTGGCGGTCGTCCCGACCAGGGCGACGGTCAGGATGGGCAGGACGCACGCGATGACGCTTCGGAAGATCAGCGCGAGCAGGGTCACGATGAGCAGCAGGGTCACGATGCTGACGATGGCGAGCGCCTTCTGCGACGACTCCTCCGAGTCCAGCGACTGGGCCGCCGGCCCGGTCACGCCCGAGCGGAGGTCAGTCCCCTCGACCAGCGGCTCGAGGTCGGCGCGCAGGTCGCGGGCGTCCTCGATTGCGGTCGGGTCGAAGGCGTTCTTGCCCGGCTTGACCTGCACGAAGATGGCCTGCACCAGGCCGTTCTCCGACACCGGGGCTGCGGCCGCGGTGCTCAGGTTGTCATAGCTCTTGGTGTTGAGCTCCTCGGCGATGGAGGACACCTTGGCCTGGTCGGCCTCGGTCAGCCTGCTGCCGTCCCCGCGGTCGAAGACCACGATCGCGCCGATCTCGCCGCGCTCGGGAAACGCTTCCTGCTGCACGGTGAGTGCCTTGACGGACTCGTAGTGCTTGGGCAGGAACTCCGACTGGTCCTGCGTGGACTGCAGAGCAGGGGCGGTCAAGGCGATGACCACGGCGGCCACGATCCAGGCGGCGATGACCCACCAGCGAGCGCGGACGACGAGCTTTCCGAGAGCAGCGAACATGGTCCGAACGCTATCGAAACCGCTCCGCCAAGCGACGCAGCGCGGCCCGGCGAGATTCGTGGAGCGGGTGACGAGAATCGAACTCGCACTGTCAGCTTGGGAAGCTGATGTTCTGCCATTGAACTACACCCGCGATGAACCGCCGGACAGCCTACAGGCGCCCCGATGGGGTCGCCACGTGCTGCTTTCGGACCGCGTGCGAGGGCGGCCGAGGCGGCTCTCCATGAGCTCGCCGCAGCCGCCCCCGCGCCTAGTGGTGCATGTGCATCGCTGCGGCGCCGTCCATCCGGGCGGCGGGCATCCGCCGATAGGCGACCACACCGAAGGCGACGGCGAGGACGGCGGCGGCGACGAAGGCGGTGGTGAACCCGTCGACGACCCCTGCCGCGTCGGTGAGGCTGCCTGCGGCGGTCGCGACCGCGGACAGGACCGCGACGCCGAGGGCCGCGCCGACCTCGTGCCCGGTCATCAGGAATCCGGACGCCATCCCGGCGTGCTGCGCGGGGATGCCCGCCATCGCGGTGACGGCGACGGCGACGAAGACCATGCCGACCCCGAACCCGAGGACCAGCATGCCGGGCAGCAGGTCGGTCGCGAAGCGGGCGTCCGCACCGACCAGCGAGAGCAGGGCGGCGCCGACCGTGACGAGGGTGAGTCCGCCGGCGGCGATGTTCCGCGGCGACGTCTTGGTGAGCAGCTTGCTGGCGAGGTGGGTGCCGGCCGTGATGGCCAGGGCGAACGGAAGGAACGCGATGCCGGCGCGCAGCGCCGAGTAGCCCATCACGGTCTGGAAGAAGATGCTGGTGAGGAAGACGGTGCCGACGAGCAGGGCAGTCGCGCCGAGCATCACGGTCGTTCCGGACACCAACGTGCTCACCTTCCAGGTGTGCGGCGGCACCAGCGGGCGAGCCGCACGCGTCTCGATGCGGACGAACGCGGCCAGCAGCGCGGCGGAGGCGGCGAACGCGACCAGCGTGCGGACCGAGAGCCAGCCGTACGCCGAGGTGCTCGCCAGCCCGTACATCAGGGCGCCGAGGCCGCCGATGACGGTGAGCGCGCCGGGCAGGTCGAACTGGGTGAGGCTCGGCGCGGGCGGTGACGTCCTTCGGCAGGACCTTGAGCCCGAGGGCGAGGGCGACGACGCCGATGGGGACGTTGACCCAGAAGATGAGCTGCCAGCCGGCCCAGGTGGTCAGCGCGCCGCCGAACAGGACGCCGGCGGCGACTCCGAGGCTGCCGACCGCACCCCACAGGGCGAGGCCCCGGGTGCGCTGCGCACCGGAGTAGGTGGTCATCACCAGCGACAGCGCGGCCGGGGTCATCAGGGCGGCGCCGAGCCCTTGGGTGGCGCGGGCGGTGATCAGCTCGGCGGCGTTGTTCGCGAACCCGCTGAACAGGGAGGCGCCGGTGAAGATGGTCATGCCGGTGAGGAAGACGCGGTGCCGGGGCAGCAGGTCGGCGATGCGGCCGCCGAGCAGCAGGCCGCCGCCGGAGAGCAGCAGGTAGGCGGTGACGAGCCACTGCAAGTCGCTGCTGCCCAGGCGCAGCGACTCGCCGATGACCGGCAGCGCGGTGTTGACGACGGAGATGTCGAGGACGACGAGGATCTGCGCGGTGAGGGCGAGGGCGAGGACGGCCCACGACTTGCGGGTGCCGGCATCGGGCTCCGGCTCCCCGTGCGGTGCGTGCTGCGGTGCGGTGGTGGTTGGGGCGGTGTCGGTGGTGTGCATCGGGACTCCTGTGGTCGGGTCTGCGGTACGTGCGGGACGGGGCGTGCTGGTCGTGCTCATCGGGAGGCCAGCGGGGTGCCGGTGCGGACCGCGGTGACGACGGCGGTGATGGCGCGGACCGAGTGGGTCGACCCGGTCGCGTCGTCGAGGAGGCCGACGTGGGTGGTGTCGGCGGTCCAGTGGGTGCTGTTGGTCGAGAGCGCCGCCATCCGGTCCTGGGCGGCGGCCCAGCCCTTGGTGCCGTCGGCGTTCTCGCGGGCGGTGACGACGGCGAGCGGCTTCGGGTCGAAGCGTGGTCAGCGCCTGCGCCTGGGTGAACACGTTCAGCAGCTGGGCTTGCTCGTCGCGCATGTTGCGGGCGCCGCGCGGGCTGGTCGCGAACGCCTGGACCTGCGCTGCGGCGCTCGGGCGAAAGGGCGGTCGCCGTCGATGCGGGGACGAGGTGGAGGGCGCCGACGCGGGCCAGGGCGGGCCACACGGGCAGCAGCCGGCGCATCATCGCGTAGGTGCCGGCGAAGTCGGGCTGGTCGGTGAACTGGTGCGGGCTGGACGAGTCGAGCAGCACCATGCCCGGCGACCTGCGCCGGGTAGCGGGCGGCGTAGGTCATGGCGAGGGTGCCGCCGGAGGAGTGCCCGGCCAGGACGTACGGGCCGTGCTCGCCGGCGCGGGCCAGCAGGGTGTGCAGGTCGGCGGCGACGGCGACGGCCGTCCTGCGGGCCGTCGGCGTCGTCGCTCCAGCCCTGACCGGCCCGGTCGTAGGCGCAGACCCGGGTGGTGCGGGCGACCTGCGCGGTGATGGCGCTCCACAGCGGCGAGATCTCGTTGAGGCCGTTCTCGAGCACGACGGTGGGGCTGCCGGTGCCGGTGCAGTCCAGGTGCAGGCGGTGGCCGCCCACGTCGTACAGCGCGCCGGTCATCTCGAAGCGGCCGTGGTCGCGGGCCAGCGCGATGCTCTCGACGGTGCCGCCGACGGCGGTGACGGCCACCAGCGCCGATGACCGGGTACAGCAGCCAGCGGGACCGGCCGGTCGTGGCGCGGCGCACGGCGCGCACCATCCAGACGGCCAGGACGAGCGCGGCCGGCGGCCACACCCAGCCGGCCGCGGTCGAGCGCGCCGTCGCCGGGGGTGAGGGCGAGCAGGCCGGCGCCGGTGGTCGCCATCACGGCGGCCGGGACGGCTGCCCAGCGCTGCGGCTGGCTGGTCCACCGGGTGGTGAGCATCGCGAGCAGCGCCCAGCCGGAGGCCAGGCCGAGCAGGCCGGCGCCGGTGATGACGGGCTCGCGTGGCGCCGGCGAACACGACCAGGACGAGGACGAGGGCGTTCACGAGGCCGCTGACCATGGCGGCGGCGACCACGACGCCGAACGGAACGCGGCGGCCGGCGGGCGTGCGGCCTGCGGCGGCGTCGTGCGGTGGGGCGGCTGGCCTGGGTGGGGGTGGTGGTCGTCATGGCGGTCTCGCTTCCGGGAGGTGGGGCGGTCGAGCGGGTGGGCGGTACTCGTTGAGCGTGGGCGCGATGGCCGCCGGTCGCCCCGGCCGAATGACCGGGTTCTGGGCGCCGCAGGCGCGTAGCGTCACCGGCGTGCTGCACGGGCGGGACGCACGAGCGCGCTCGCCTCGCCGCGCTCCTCGACGGACGCCCGCGGTGGCCACGCCGGGACGCTGCTGCTGCACGGGGAGCCCGGCGTCGGGAAGTCCGCGCTGCTCGAGGACCTCGTCGCGACCGCCGGCGACGACGTGCAGGTGCTGCGCGCCCAGGGCGTGGAGTCGGAGGCGCCGCTGCCGTTCGCCGCGCTGCACCGGCTGCTGCGTCCCGTCCTCGGCATCCTCGACCGGCTCCCGGCCCCGCAGGCCCGTGCGCTGCGGGCCGCGTTCGGCCAGGCGGACGACGTCACGGTCGAGCCGTTCCTGGCAGCGCTCGCGACCCTGTCGCTGCTCACCGAGGCCGCCGAGGACGCGACCGTGCTGTGCGTCATCGACGACGCGCAGTGGCTCGACCAGGCCACCGCCGACGCGGTGCTGGTCGCCCGCGGCGGCTCGGCGCCGACCGGGTCGCGGTCGTGTTCGCCGCCCGCGACGGCGAGGGCCGCACGTTCGCGCCCGACGGCGTCCCGGCCGTCGCGCTGACGCCCCTGACCGGCGAAGCCGCCCGCGCGCTGCTCACCGAGGCGGCCGGCGCCGCCGTGCCCGACGACGTCGCGGACCGGCTGATGACCCAGGCGGCCGGGAACCCGCTCGCCCTCGTCGAGCTCCCCACCGCGCTGTCCGCGCGAGCAGCTGGCCGGCGCCGCGCCGCTGCCCGCCCAGCTGCACCTCACCGCCGGCATCGAACGGGTCTTCCTGGACCGGTGCCGCCGGCTACCGCCCGACGTGCAGACCCTGCTGCTGGTCGCCGCTGCCGACGACTCCGGGCACGTCGCGACCGTCCGTGCCGCCGCCGGGAGCCTCGGCGCCGACCCCGACAGCCTGGACGCCGCGGAACGCTCGGGGCTGCTCGTCGTCGACGGCGACACCGTCCGGGTGCGGCACCCACTGGTCCGGTCCGCGGTGTACCAGGCCGCGACCAGCCGGGAACGCCGCGAGGCGCACCGGGCGCTGGCCGAGGCCATCGACCCTGACGGAGACCCGGACCGGTACGCGTGGCACCGGGCCGCCGCCGTCGACAGCCCCGACGCGGCGGTCGTCGCCGGCCTGACCGCGGCCGGAGCGCGGGCCGAACGACGCGGCGGGTACGCCGCCGCCGCGGCCGCCTACGAGCGCGCCGCCGAGCTCACCGCCGCCGAGCAGCCCCGCGCCGCACACCTGTACGCCGCCGCCCGCAACGCGTGGGCAGCCGGGCAGACCACGCCGGCGCGCACGCTGTCCGCGGCGGCGCGAGAGCTCGCCGACGACCGGGTGCTGCGCGCCGACATCGACCGGCTCCGCGGCCGCATCGAGGTCAACGTCGGGTCCGGCGTCGACGCGCACCGCATCTTCGCCACCGCGGCCCGCGCCGTGGCACGCCGGACGACCCGGCCCGGGCGCTCGAGCTGGCCGTCGCCGCGGCGCTGATGAGCACCTATGGCGTCCGACAGCGGCACCACCCTCGACGTGACCGCCCTCGCCGCCGCCGCCGATCGCCGGACCAACGCCCCGGACCCGCTGCCTCGGCCACCTCCTGCGCGCCCTCACCCAGCGCCTCCGCGCACGAGTGGATGCCCGCCCTGGCGTCGCTGCGAGCTCGCGCTCGACGCGGGCGCCGACGTCGCCGACCTCGACCTGCTGTCCCACCTCGGCAACGCCGCCCTGCACCTCGGCGACGACGAAGCCCACCACCGCTGCTTCACCGCGATGGCCGCCGGCGCCCGGGACGCCGGCGCCGGCATGCTCGTCCTCTACGCGCTGCCCCGGCTCGGCTTCACCCAGCTCGTCACCGGCCGGTGGGCCGCGCTGCGCGGCACGCCGAGGAAGCGCTCTCCCTCAGCGCCAGCGCCGGGCAGCGGCAGCTCGGCGCCGCCCCGCTCGGCTGGCTCACCCTGCTCGCCGCCCTCCAGGGCCGACCCGACCCGAGTACGACTCGCTGCTCGCCGACCTCGACCAGTCGGCCGGCCAGCCGCTCGGCGTGCTCGCCGACCCGGTGCACGACCTCATGCGGTGGGCGCAAGGCACCCGCGCCGCCCACGACGGCGACACCCGGGCCGCGCTGCACCACTTCGGCAGCATCCGGCTGAGCACCCTCGGCCGCCTCGCCGCCCTCGACCGCATCGACGCCGCCGTCCGCGCCGGCGACCGCGAACAGGCCGCCGCGTGGGTGAAGGAACTCGTCCCGTTCGCCGAGGGCACCGGGTGGCCGTGGGCGCTCGCGGCCGTCGACCACGGGCGGGCCCTGCTCGCCGAACCCGCCGACGCGCCGGCCCTGTTCGAGGCGGCCCTGGCCCACCACGCCGACAGCCGACGCGGGCGGCCGGCCGTACGACCGGGCCCGCACCCACCTCGCGTACGGCGAGTTCCTGCGCCGCTCACAGCGCCGCGTCGACGCCCGCGTTCACCTGCGCGCCGCGCTCGAGACGTTCGAGGACCTGCGGGCCGAGCCGATGGCCGCCCGCGCCAGCCAGGAGCTGCGGGCGTCCGGGGAGACCGCCCGCAAGCGGGACCCGTCGACGCAGCTGGCGCTCACCCCGATGGAACGCCAGGTCGCCGGGCTGGTCCGCCAGGGCATGTCGAACAAGGACATCGCCGCGCAGTGCTGGGTGTCACCGCGCACCGTGGCGTTCCACCTGCGGAACATCTTCACCAAGGCCGGGGTCACCTCCCGCGGAGAGCTCGCCCAGCTCGACCTGGCCTAGCGCGGGTCGGCCGCGGCCAGGCGTTGCGGGTGCTGGTCACGTCAGACGACGCGGTACAGGCGGGCGGAGTGCGGGTCGAGCTCGTGCGTGTGCGAACGGGGCGGGCTCAGCGGCCGGCCGTTGCGGACGACGGTCACGAGCCGAGCGACGACGGCTGAGTGACGATGGCGACGAGGACGAAGGCGAACATGGCGGGCTCCTACGGGCTGCGGTTTGGTTGTGCGGACAGCCCAAGACTGCGGCCGGAGGCGCTGGGTCGCGCCGGCACAATGGCCAGGTCTGGCGGCAAGGCCCCGATAGGGTCGCCACACGCTGCAGAGCAGGCGAGAGACCGGAGGCGTCGTGGAGGAGTTCCGATCTCGCGGCGCGCCGCTGGAGTACTGGTTCATCAAGGTGCGCAGCGGCGACCTCTCCTTCCTCGTGGACTGGATCGTCCGCCGCGGCAGCGGCGAGGCCGAGGTCCGGATCAGCCTGTTCGTGCGCGGTGCCGGGCGGGTGCTGCGGACCAGGGCAGACGCGTGGCGGGACAGCGACGCCACCGTCCACGTCGACGGATGCACCCTGACGCCGGGCTCCGCCAGCGGGGCGGTCGACGACGTCCGCTGGGACCTGACCTGCGACCCGGGCGAGACGAGGCTCGACCCGGTGCCCCTGCCGGCCAAGGTGCTGCACCCGTTCGACCTGCAGCTCGCCGGGCGTCCCCGCGCCCGGTTCACCGGGAGCATCGAGGTCGCCGGCGAGACCTTCACCCTCGCCGACGCCCGCGGGACGCTGAACCACTACTGGGGCCGTCGGCTGCCCGACTCCTGGGTGTGGGTGTCCGCGGACGGGCTCGGCGACGGGGACGGGGTGGTGGAGGCCGCGATCATCCGGACCCGCCTCTGGGGCCACGGCCGTCGCGGCCTGATCGGTGGCTACGCCATGGTCGACGACGGCAGCCGGACGACGCAGATCCTGGCCCCGACCTACGGGCACCTCACGGTCGGCGGCACCCAGGAGTCCTTCGAGCTCAACGCCTGGACGCGCGGCCGGAAGGTGAGGCTGACGGCGAGCGCGCCTCGCTCGGCGTACAACGATCTCGGGGAAGGCATCCGCCAGACCCTGCTGGGTGACGTCGCCGTGGACGGCTGGGGATCCTCACGCGGATCCGCGGGGCTGGAGGTCCGCGGCGACCTCCTCACGCCCGGGTAGGGTCGCCACGTGCTGCTTTCGGACCGCGACATCCGCAAGGAGATCGAGTCAGGACGGGTCATGATCGACCCGTTCGAGACGATCATGATCCAGCCGTCGAGCATCGACGTGCGGATGGACCGCTACTTCCGGGTCTTCGAGAACCACCGCTATCCGCACATCGACCCGATGGTCGAGCAGCCCGACCTGACCCGGCTGGTGGAGCCCGACGGCGACGAGCCGTTCATCCTGCACCCCGGCGAGTTCGTGCTCGCCTCGACGTACGAGGTCGTGACCCTGCCCGACGACGTCGCCGCCCGCCTCGAGGGCAAGTCGAGCCTGGGCCGGCTCGGGCTGCTGACCCACTCGACGGCCGGGTTCATCGACGCGGGGTTCTCGGGCCACGTGACGCTCGAGCTGTCCAACGTCGCCACCCTGCCGATCAAGCTGTGGCCGGGGATGAAGATCGGTCAGCTCTGCTTCTTCCGCCTGTCCAGCCCGGCCGAGGCGCCGTACGGCTCAGGGGCGTCCGGCTCTCGCTACCAGGGCCAGCGCGGCCCGACGCCGTCGCGGTCGTTCCAGAGCTTCCACCGCACGCAGATCTAGCGGACGGCGCGGAGCACCCGACTGCGTGGTGTGCCGGCACCGGACGCGGCGACCGCTAGCGGCCGCGTCGACACCCAGACCGGCAGCAGCTCGGCCGCCATCGACTGCGCGAAGTGGTGACCCTGACCGTGGCCACACCCGAGGTCCCGCAGCAGCGCGGCGGTCTCCGGGGTCTCGATGCCCTCGGCGACGACCTCGATGTCGAGATGGCCGGCCAGCTCGGCGACGGCCTTGACGATCGCGGCGTCGCGGCTGCGGTCGTGGATCTGGCTGACGAACGAGCGGTCGATCTTCAGCTGCTGGATCGGCAGCTCGGACAGGTGCGTCAGCGAGGAGTAGCCGGTGCCGAAGTCGTCGAGGGAGAGCCGGACGCCCAGCCGGCGCAGGTCGGCGAGCAGCCCGAGTGCGCGGTCGGCGTCACTGAGCACGATGCTCTCGGTGATCTCCAGGGTCAGCAGCTGGCTCGGCAGGCCGTACTGCGAGAGCACCCGCGCCACGGCCGCGGGCAGCGCGTTGTCGAGCAGGGAGCGCGCTGAGAGGTTCACCGAGATGCCGATCTCGAGGCCCTGCTCGCGCCAGCGCGCACAGGCAGCGACGGCGCGGTCGAGCACGAGCTCGGTCAGCGGCACGATCAGCCCGTTGCGCTCGGCCAGCGGGAGGAACAGGTTCGGCCGCAGCGTGCCGCGCACCGGGTGGTGCCAGCGGACCAGGGCCTCGGCCGACACCAGCTCGCCGGTGAACAGGTCCACGACCGGCTCGACCTCGATGTCCACGTCGCCGTCGTTGATCGCCTGACGCAGCTCGCCCATCAGCGACAGCAGCGACGGGTCGTGCACGTCGATGTCGGGGCGGTAGGTGACGGACGCGTCCGGGCCGTTCTTCGCGGCGTACATCGCGATGTCCGCGCGCTTGAGCAGGTCGGACACGGTGCTGCCGTGGGCCGGCGCCATGGCGATGCCGGCCGCTCCCGAGAGGTGCAGGCGCTCCTGGCCCATCGCGAACGGCTCCTCGAGCGCGTCGAGGAGCTCGCGGGCCACGCGCACCGGCTCGCCGTTGCTGGCCGGGCGCATCAGGACCGCGAACTCGTCGCCACCGAGACGGGCGACCGTCACGCCCTTGGGCGCGGCCTCGGCGAAGCGCCGCGCGACCTCGCGGATCAGGTCGTCACCGACGTGGTGACCGAGGGTGTCGTTGACGGCCTTGAAGCCGTTCAGGTCGATGATCATGATGGCGACCAGGCCGCGGGTGGTGCGCGCCTGCGCCAGGGCCGCCGTGGCCTCGTTGGCGAGCTGGGCCCGGTTGGGCAGCCCGGTGAGCGCGTCGTGCAGCGCGTCGTGACGCAGCCGCCCGATCAGCATCTCGTTGTGCAGGGCGACCGACGCGTGGTTGGCGATGGTCTGCAGCAGCTGCACGTCGCCGTTGGAGAAGCCGCGCACCTCCCCGAGCCGGTCATGCACGGCCAGCGCGCCGACCGTCTGACCGTCGTAGCGCAGCGGTGCGAGCACGGCCTCGCTCGCCGCACGTGACTGGAGGTACGCCGCACCGAATGCGTCGTCCGGCCGCAGCAGCACCGCTTCGCCCGGCGCCAGCAGCCCGCGCACGAGCAGCCCGGTGCCGACGGCGTCCAGGTCGTCGAGCTCCTCCACCCTGCTGCCGTCGAAGCGGCACAGCGACACCTGGCCGTCGCCGAAGCGCAGCACCTCGGCCGCCTCGCCGCGCAGCAGCTCGCGGGCCTGGTGCAGGATCGAGGGCAGTACGTCGTCGGACTCCGGCGCGACACTGAGCTCGCGGCTGAAGTGGAACAGTCGTTCGAGGCTGTTGTGCCGTTCGGCCAGCGACGCGTAGGCGCGGTAGCCGAGCATGAGCACCGCACCGGCCGCCAGCAGCGGGATCGCGGCCAGCGCGCCCAGTCGCAGGGTGAGGACGGGCACCAGGCCGAGCAGCGCGCTCGCCGCCGCGATCCCCACCCCGAGGGTGGTGCTGCGCCAGCCGGCGAGCGGGGACGCCCCGTCGTACCAGCGAATGATCAGCTGCAGGACGAACAGGTCGACGGCCATCGCAGCCGCCGCGGCGAGCACGGCGCCGGCCCACTCGCGCGGTCCGTCAGCGGTGCTGCCGCCACCGACCGCGGCGAAGATGGTCAACGCCACGGCCGTGTCGGTGAACACGAGGGCGATGTTCACGCCGGACTTGAGCATCGTCTGCTTGCGGTGGAGCAGCATCACGAGCGCCGGGCCGACCACCCGGGCGACGAGCAGGTCCTCGGGCATCGAGTAGAACAGCGCCAGCACGAGCGGGATCTCGCTGATGGAGATGCTCTGCGCCTCGCGGCCGACCTGGATGTGGAAGACCCAGATCTCGGTGGCCGCGAACATCAGTGCGAGCAGCCACCAGGGGATCTTCAGACCCTGCGGGGCGTCGGGCGGGCTGAGCTGCAGGGTGATCCAGAGAATGGTGCCGACCACCGCCAGCACCGCGACCAAACCGAGGACGCGCCGGGTGGGTCGCGTCGTACGTCGGATCGGAGCCGGCAGTGTCCCGAGGGCACCTGCCGAAGCATTCACGCTGACCTTTCGACGCGTTCGGGCCCTGGCCTTAGAGGGAGCGGGTCAGATCCACGAAGCGCCGGGGGCGCACTCACGGCGGTCCTGGTTCATGATCTTCTCCCCGTTCGTCGATCGCGCTGGTCAGCTGGCCTGGGTTCGCCTGTGTCGTCGTCATGTCGATCACTCCCACCCTGCGCTCGACCACAGATCGTTGGCCCAGGCGGAATCGGCCCAGGTTGCTCCGGCCCAGGTTGCTCCGGCCCAGGTTGCTCCGGCCCAGGTTGCTCCGGCCCAGGTCGCGCCGTCCCAGGTCGCTCCGGCCCAGGTCGCCCCGGCCCAGGTCGCCCCGGCCCAGGTCGCCCCGGCCCAGGTCGCCCCGGCCCAGGTCGCGCCGTTCGGCAACCGGGCCCAGCCAGGAGCCGTCGGCCCAGGTGGCGCCGTTGAGCACGTCCGGGGTGCTGGTCTCTCCTCGAGGGCGAGCCCGGCGGGTCACCGGGTTGCCGAGGATGTCCTGCTCACCGGTCAGCGCGACGCCGTTGAACTTGAGCTTGAAGCGGCCGCGGGCCTTGTCCAGCGAGCCGCCGCCGGCGTTGACGCTGGGGCCGGCATCGTGCGATCCGCTGACGTAGTAGGCGCTGTACAGGTCGAGGGCGCCGGCGCCCTGGGCGTCGACGTCGTGGCGCCGGCGAGCGGCTTCGGCGTGCGCCGCAGGAGGTCCTTGACCTGGTCCGGGTTGAGGTAGGGCCGCTGCGAGAGCAGCAGAGCTGCCGCACCGGAGACCACAGCCGCGGACTGCGAGGTGCCGCTGCCCTTGAAGAACCGCGTCCCCACGGCGCCACGAGCGCCGTGCATGGTGTCGACGAAGGAGCCCTTCGCCCGCAGGCTGACGACGACGCGCCGGGTGCGACCAGGTCGGGTGCGCGCATCCCCAGCGCGGTGGCGCCGCGCTGCGAGAACGCCGGCACCGCGTCGTCGCTGCGGTCCGCGGTGCCCTTGGTGTTCTGGGCGCCGACCGCGATGACGGCCGGGTCGTACGCCGGGTTGGCCAGGCCGAGCCGGGTGCCGTCGCCGTTGCCGGCGGAGACCACCACGACGACGCCCTGGTTCCACGCGACCTCGGCGGCGTGAGCCAGCGGGTCGAGCCGGTAGTCCTGCGCCGAGTCGGTCCCGAAGGAGAGGTTCATCACGCGGATGTTGAGCCCGGCGTCGCGACCGTGGGCGACGACCCAGTCGATCGCCGCGATGACCTGGGACACGTCGGTGCTGCCGTGCGCGTCGGCCAGCTTGAGGCTGACGATGCGCGAGCCCGGCGCCATCCCGAGGAAGTCGGTGTTGTCCGTCGTGTAGGTGTCGGCGTGGCGGCGTTGTCGCGCCCGGCGATGATGCCGGCCATGTGCGTGCCGTGGCCGAACGTGTCCAGGTAGCGCAGGTTGGAGACCTGCGACTCGAACGACAGGTCCGGGCCCATGACGAGCTTGTTGGGGGTCGTCAGGCCGTTGACCGGCAGGACGCCCGAGTCGAGCAGGGCGACGTCGATGCCCTGGCCGTAGTAGCCGTTCTTCCAGAACTGTCTGCGCGCCGGTCAGCTTGGTGACGTTCGTCATGTC
This sequence comes from uncultured Actinomycetota bacterium, assembly GCA_963757295.1. Lineage (GTDB taxonomy): Bacteria > Actinomycetota > Actinomycetes > JACCUZ01 > JACCUZ01 > JBDUAP01. The sequence continues at coordinate 172,547 of CAVWQZ010000005.1, forward strand.
GCCGGGAAGGCCGGTCGGGCCGACCAGGCTGGTCACTGCGTCGTGACGTCGCCGATGACCCGGTGTCCTGCAGCTTCACCTGGCTGTCCGAGGTCACGCTCTCGACGTGGGCCGCGGCGCGGAGCCGGCCGACCGCGCGGTCGGGCATGTCCACGACGACGGTGCTCAGCGCGTGCTGCGAGGAGACGACCTGGCCACCGAGGGAGGTGGCGGTGCTCGTTGACGGCGGGGAGGCTGCCGGGCTCGGCCCGGACGATGACCCGGGTGACCTTGTCCTCGCCGGCGGCGGCAGGTGCCGACCCGCCCATGGCGGGAGAGGCAAAGACACCGCCGAGAGCGACCGCTGCGGCGACGACAAGGCGCCACCTTTGCGGTCGAGCAAATCGCTGCGGCTTCACGAAACCCCCTGGGCAGATGGTGTTCTGCAATGGAGTCGTTACTGTGCCTTTACTTGTTACGGAATGTCATGGGCGGTCGACGCAATGCACCCGAACGGAGTAGCGCTGACGCTCACAAAGGGCCGTTCGGCCGATATGTGCTCATGACGATGGTGTGACTGCACCGCCGAACGGGGGACCCCCGGCTCGTCGTCCGCGACCTTTCAGTCGGCGGGGCCGGCGTCCCCGTCCGGGTCGCCGCCGACGGGGATGACGGTGATCGGCGGACGGCGTACGGACCGCACGAGCAGCTGCGCGACGTCGACGACCTCGACGTCCTCCCGGGCCGACCCGTCCTGCTTCTTCGCGGTGACCGCGTCGCCGAGCATGACCAGGCAGAACGGGCAGGCGGTGGACACGATGTCGGGGTCCAGCGCGAGCGCCTCGTCGACACGCTCGACGTTGACCCGCTTGCCGATCTTCTCCTCCATCCACATCCGCGCGCCGCCGGCGCCGCAGCAGAAGCCGCGCTCCTTGCACCGGTGCATCTCCTGCGAGCGCAGGTGCGGGACGCTGTCGAGGATCTCCCGCGGCGGCGTGTAGACCTTGTTGTGCCGCCCCAGGTAGCACGGGTCGTGGTAGGTCACCAGGCTGTCGACCGGCGTGATCGGGGTCAGCCGGCCCTCGTCGACCAGCCGCTGACAGCAGCTGGGTGTGGTGGACGACGTCGTACTTGCCGCCGACCTGCGGGTACTCCCGGGCCAGGCTGTTGAAGCAGTGCGGGCAGGTCGCGACGATCGTGGTCGCCTTGGCCTCGTTCAGCGTCTCCACGTTCTGCTGCGCGAGCATCTGGAAGACGAACTCGTTGCCGAGCCGACGGGCCGGGTCGCCCGAGCAGGCCTCCGCCTCACCGAGGACGGCGAAGCGGACGCCCGCGATGTGCAGCAGCTCGGCGAAGGCACGGGTCGTCTTCTTGGCGCGGTCCTCGAGCGCGCCCGCGCAGCCCGACCCAGTAGAGGTAGTCGACCTCGGAGAGGTCGTCGACGTCCTGGCCGACCACGGGGACGTCGAAGTCCAGGCCCTCGGTCCAGTCCAGGCGGGCCCGCGCGTTCATGCCCCACGGGTTGCCCTTGGTCTCCAGGTTCTTCAGCATCGTGCCGGCCTCGGAGGGGAACGACGACTCGATCAGCACCTGGAAGCGACGCATGTCCATGATGTGGTCGACGTGCTCGATGTCGACCGGGCACTGCTCGACGCAGGCACCACACGTCGTACAGGACCACAGCACGTCGGGGTCGATGACGCCGCCCTCGGCCTCGGTGCCGACGAGCGGGCGCGCCGCCTGCGCCGCGCCCTTCTCCGGGATGCGGCCGAAACCGGACTCCGGTACGCCGTGGTGCCGGCCGGTCGACGCGCGGTCGGCGCTCTCGTTGCCGGCCTCCTCGATGCCGGTGACCGCCGCTTCGCGTCGGCGCTCCAGGATGGCCGGCGCCTTCGCGAACAGGTGGTCGCGCAGGTCCATGATCACGAGCTTGGGGGACAGCGGCTTGCCGGTGTTCCAGGCCGGGCACTGGTCCTGGCAGCGCCCGCACTCGGTGCAGGTCGAGAAGTCGAGCATCCCCTTCCAGGTGAAGTCCTCGACCTTGCCGCGGCCGAACACGTCGTCCTCGCCCGGGTCCTCGAAGTCGATCGGCTTGCCGCCGGAGGTCATCGGCAGCAGCGGGCCGAGCGCCTGGGGCTCGCGCTTGGTGAGCACGTTCAGCGGCGCGAGGAAGATGTGCAGGTGCTTGGAGTAGACGACCAGCACGAGGAAGCCGAGGACCACGCCGATCTGGGCCAGGATGCCGATCGTCTCGAGAATCTCGTTGGTGTCCTCGCCCAGTGGCTCGAGCACCTTGGCGACGGCCTCAGAGGCGAACGCCCCGCTCTCGAACGGGAAGACGCCGGTGTTGATCTGCGCGCCGCGGTAGAGGAGCAGCGTCCAGATGACGTTGAAGATCATGAAGAGCACGAGCCAGGCCGCGCCGGTGTGCGAGCCGTAGAACCGGGACGCCCGCTGCCGCCGCGCCGGCGCATTGCGCAGCCGGATCACGCTGAAGACCGCGAGCGCCACCAGCACCGCGACCGCGAAGAAGTCCTCGAGGAAGCCCAGCACCGGCCAGTGCCCGATCAGCGGGATCGCGAAGTCGCGGTCGAACAGCGCTCCGTAGGCCTCGACGATGGTCGCGGCCAGGACGACGAAGCCCCAGAACATGAAGAAGTGCGCTGCCCCGGAGACGGTCCACTTGAGCAGCTTGCGCTGGCCGAAGACCTCCAGCAGCTGGTCCTTGGCGCGCTGCCCGATGCCGTCGAGGCGTCCCGGGGCGGGCTGGCCCGACTTCAGCAGCCGGTAGAGCCAGGAGACCCGCCGTCCGGCGATGGCCAGGGCCAGGACCGTCATGACCAGGCCGATGGCGAGTCTCACGGGCGAGACGATAGCGATCTACGACTGGGCCGCCGGAGACGGCCCTCAGCGGACGAGGTCGGTCGCCCACCGCAGCATCGGGACGAGCACCGGCGCGGTGAGCACGAGCATGCCCAGGACGACCAGAACAGCGAGCAGCCGCAGCGGTGCCGCGGGCTTGCCTCGCTGGTCGCGCAGGGCGGGGAGCATGCCGGACAGCGTACGACGAGGCGTGTGCCCGTCGAGGGTGTCTGCTGTCAGTCGAGGGCGAAGAGCAGGAACTGGCTGACCTGTCCGGGCGTGAAGTTGTTGTCGCTCACCAGGAGAAGCGACTGACGCCCGTCGGGCAGGCGCGGACCGAGCGTCATGCCCTCGATGTTGTCCAGCGTGAGCCCGAGCCGTCGAGGTCGAGCAGGAGCGTCTTCTGGGCCGGCGTCACCTGGCCGAGCTGGTCGAGGTCGTCGACGCCGTTGACGTCGGTCGCGCCGGGGAGCGCGACCCGGTAGATCCGGATGGTGTTGCCGACGCCGACCGAGAACGACCGCTCCATCGCCAGCAGGAACTGGTTGTTCAGCGGCAGCAGCTCCACCAGCCCGTTGACCGTGAACGCCCGGCGGCACGGGCGCCTCGGCGACCGGGTCGGTCTCGTAGACGTACTGCCGGTCCACGCTGCCCGTGTCCAGCTGGTAGCGCAGCAGCCGCGCTCGGCTGCCGCGTGGCCAGCGTGGCGGCCGGCCCGTCCTGGGCGAGCGCGTTCTCGGCGCCGACGAAGAGGAACTGGCCGTTGGGGGCGACTGCGGCCGCCTCGAAGCCGAGGTTGAAGCGGACGCCGTCGGGTCCCGTCGGCCGACTGGCGTGAAGGCGCCGGGACCGGCAGCTCGCGGAGCTGCTGGCCGGACAGGTCGAACTCGCGCACGAACGGCGGGATGGCCGGAGGCGATGCCCTCCGAGGTGATGATCAGGGTGTCGTCGCGGGTGAGGGTCAGCCCCTCCGGGTCCAGGCTGCGACCCGGGAACGGCTGGCCGTTCGCCCCGAGCAGCGTGGTGACGTCCACGACGGTCACATCGCCGGCGCCGAGCGACCCGTCGGAGAGGTCGACCCGAAGCGTGTAGAACCGGGCCGGGGTGCTCGTGGGGGTGAAGGTTCCGCCCTGGTCGTCGGAGAGCGCGTAGTAGACGTCGCGGGCCTCGTCGTACGCCCAGGAGGACAGGCCGCCGACGACGGTGCCCTCGAAGGTGGCGCCGGAGGCGATCGTGCTCTCGCCCAGGAACTCCAGACCGGGCGTGTGCGCCTGCGGGCTCACTGCCGACGCGGGCGCGGCAAGCACTCCGGCGACGAGGCAGGCGGCGGTGGCGATCAGGGCGGTACGGCTGCGCAGTGGCCCGGACATCTGGGAACTCCCAAGGTCGGCGATCGAGGCGACAGCGGCACTCTGCTCGCCCCGCGCCGGGCACCGCAAGGCCTGGCGGATGTCCAGCCGGCGACCGTCAGGTGACCTCTTCCATGCCGGGCGGCAGGTGGCCGGTCGACTTGCGGTAGTAGTCGGCGGCCTTGCGGGTGGCGAGCATCCGGGCCAGGCCCATCACGGCGCCGCTGGCCACCGCGTAGCCGACCGCCTTCGGCCAGTTCGTGCCCGGGGCCGCGGGGTTTGCCGGGGGGTCGTCTCCGGTGCTCGTCGTCCAGACCTTGACGAGGAGCTTGCGTGCCACGAACCCGGCGAGGACCGCAGCCACCGTGCCGAACAGCTTCCATTTCATGGCCGCCCTCGTTCCCTCTCTCCCTCCGCTCATGCTAGTGAACCCCACCGGATGGGTCGAGGGAAGTTGAGCGGAGGCGACTCAGGTTATTTGACAGGAGTGCCGGATGGTGACCGACCATGAGGGCACCCACTCAACTTTCCCAGCGGAGGACGAACACCATGGCACGTGCGGTCGGAATCGACCTCGGGACGACCAACTCCGTCGTCTCGGTCCTGGAGGGCGGCGAGCCCACCGTGATCGCCAACGCCGAGGGCTCGCGGACCACCCCGTCCGTCGTGGCCTTCGCCAAGAACGGCGAGGTGCTGGTCGGCGAGGTCGCCAAGCGCCAGGCCGTCACCAACGTCGACCGGACCATCCGGTCGGTCAAGCGCCACATGGGCGAGAACTGGTCCGTCGACATCGACGGCAAGAAGTACACCGCCCAGGAGATCAGCGCCCGCGTCCTGATGAAGCTCAAGCGCGACGCCGAGGCCTACCTCGGCGAGACCATCACCGACGCGGTCATCACCGTCCCGGCCTACTTCGAGGACGCCCAGCGCCAGGCCACCAAGGAGGCCGGTGAGATCGCCGGGCTCAACGTCCTGCGCATCGTCAACGAGCCGACCGCGGCCGCGCTGGCCTACGGGCTGGACAAGGGCGAGCACGACCAGACGATCCTCGTGTTCGACCTGGGCGGTGGCACGTTCGACGTGTCGCTGCTCGAGATCGGCGAGGGCGTCGTCGAGGTCAAGGCCACCAGCGGTGACAACCACCTCGGTGGTGACGACTGGGACCAGCGCATCGTCGACCACCTGGTCAAGGCGTTCCAGAACGCGCAACGGCATCGACCTGGCCAAGGACAAGATGGCCCTGCAGCGGCTCCGCGAGGCCGCCGAGAAGGCCAAGATCGAGCTGTCCTCGTCGAGCGAGACCACCATCAACCTGCCCTACATCACCGCGTCGGACGCCGGGCCCGCTGCACCTGGACGAGAAGCTCTCGCGTTCGCAGTTCCAGCAGATGACGTCCGACCTGCTCGACCGCTGCAAGACCCCGTTCCAGTCGGTGCTGCGCGACGCCGGGCTCCCGGTCAACGAGATCAACCACGTCGTCCTGGTCGGCGGCTCGACCCGGATGCCGGCGGTCGTCGACCTGGTCAAGGAGCTCACCGGTGGGCGCGAGCCCAACAAGGGCGTCAACCCCGATGAGGTCGTCGCCATCGGCGCGAGCCTGCAGGCCGGCGTGCTCAAGGGCGAGGTCAAGGACGTCCTTCTCCTCGACGTCACCCCGCTGTCCCTCGGCATCGAGACCAAGGGCGGCATCATGACCAAGCTGATCGAGCGCAACACGACGATCCCGACCAAGCGGTCCGAGATCTTCACCACGGCCGACGACAACCAGCCGTCCGTGCAGATCCAGGTCTACCAAGGCGAGCGCGAGATCGCGTCCTACAACAAGAAGCTCGGCATGTTCGAGCTGACCGGGCTGCCGCCCGCACCGCGCGGCGTCCCGCAGATCGAGGTCGCGTTCGACATCGACGCCAACGGCATCGTGCACGTGTCGGCGAAGGACCTCGGCACCGGCAAGGAGCAGCGGATGACCATCACCGGTGGCTCCGCGCTTCCCAAGGACGACATCGAGCGGATGATGCGCGACGCCGAGTCGCACGCCGAGGAGGACAAGGCGCGCCGCGACGCGGCCGAGACGCGCAACACCGGTGACCAGCTCGTCTACCAGACCGAGAAGTTCCTGGCCGACAACGCCGACAAGTTCGCCGAGGGCGACGCGGCGGCGACGCGGGCAGAGGTCGAGGAGGCGATCGCCGAGCTGAAGAAGGCGTTGGAGAACACCGACGACAGCGCGGTCGCCGACATCCGCACCGCCACGGAGAAGGTCGCGACGACCAGCCAGAAGCTGGGTTCGGCGATGTACGCCGAGGCGCAGGCGGCTGGTGGCTCCGACACCGGCCAGGGTGACGCCGCGACCGGCGACTCCGGTGACTCCGAGGACTCCGATGTCGTCGACGCCGAGATCGTCGACGAGGACGACAAGAAGTGACCGAACGCGAGCCCGAGGAGCAGGAGGGCCCGATCATCCGGGACCGGCGGCGCCTCGACCCCGAGACCGGCGCGGTCCGTGAACCGGCCGCGCCGGCCGGGGACGGCGTCGACGACAGTGCGCCCGCGCCGACCGACTGACGACGGACGAGGGCGCTCTCGAGGCGACGCTCGCCGAGCGGACCGCCGACCTGCAGCGGTTGCAGGCCGACTACACCAACTACCGGCGGCGCGTCGAGCGCGACCGGGAGGCGGTGCGGGAGCTGGCCCTGGTCAACATCCTCACCAACCTGCTGCCCGTCCTCGACGACATCGGCCGCGCCCGCGAGCACGGCGAGCTCGAGGGCGGCTTCAAGTCGGTTGCCGACGCACTCGAGGCGGCGGTCGGCAAGCTCGGTCTCGAGCGGTTCGGCGAGCCGGGCGAGCCGTTCGACCCGTCGGTCCACGAGGCCCTGACGCACGCGCACTCCGCCGAGGTCACCGAGCCGACCGCGGTGCAGGTCTTCCAGCCGGGCTACCGCATCGGTGCCCGGGTGGTCCGGCCGGCCCGGGTCGGCGTGGCCGAGCCCGAGCCGAGCTCCGAGGGCTGACCGCGAGCTGACGAACACCGAGGACGGCACGGAAGGAGGGGACGCATGAGCGCCAGGGACTTCCTGGAGAAGGACTACTACAAGGCGCTCGGCGTCCCCAAGGACGCCAAGCCGGCGGAGATCAAGAAGGCCTACCGCAAGCTGGCGCGCCAGTTCCATCCCGACGCCAACAAGGGCGACAGCGCCGCCGAGGAGCGCTTCAAGGAGGTCTCCGAGGCCTACGACGTCCTCTCCGACGACAAGCGACGCAAGGAGTACGACGAGGCGCGCACCCTGTTCGGCGCCGGCGGCTTCGGCCGGCGCGGTGCTCCCGGTGGTGCCGGCGGACCGGGTGGCGGCGGCTTCGCGTTCGACCTCGGTGACCTGTTCGGCCAGCCCGGCGGGCAAGGCGCCGGCGGCCTCGGCGACGTGCTCGGCGGCCTCTTCGGTGGCCGGGCCGGCGGCCGCACCACCTCACCGCGGCGCGGCGCCGACATGGAGTCCGAGGTCACGCTGTCGTTCCACGACGCCGTCGAGGGCGTGACGGTGCCGCTGCGGATGTCCAGCGAGAAGCCGTGCCCGAGCTGCCACGGAACGGGCGGGCGCAACGGCGCCCTGCCCACCCAGTGCCCGATCTGCCTGGGCACCGGCCAGACCACCCGCAACCAGGGCGGCTTCGCGTTCGCCGAGCCGTGCCGGGAGTGCCGCGGGCGCGGCCTGGTGGTCGAGGACCCCTGTCCCACCTGCCACGGCAGCGGCCGGGCGCTCGGCACCCGCACCCTCAACGTGCGCATCCCGGCCGGCGTCCGCGACGGGCAGCACATCAGGCTCAAGGGCAAGGGCGCACCCGGCGAGCGGGGTGGCCCGGCCGGTGACCTCATCGTCACGGTGCACGTGCAGCCGCATCGACTCTTCGGGCGCAAGGGCGACAACCTCACCCTGTCCTTGCCGGTCACGTTCCCCGAGGCGGCGCTCGGCGCGGAGATCAAGGTGCCGACCCTCGGGGGCACGCCCGTGACGCTGCGGCTCCCGTCGGGAACCACCAACGGGCGCACCTTCCGGGTCAAGGGCCGCGGCGTCACCCGCAAGGACGGCACCAAGGGCGACCTCCTCGTCACGGTGGACGTCGTCGTACCGGCAAAGCTCGACGGCGCGGGCAAGCAGGCCGTCGAGGCGCTGCGCGACGCGACCGCCGCTGAGGACCCGCGCGTCGGCCTGCTCGACCCGAGCGGAGGCGAGCGATGACTCTCGAGCACGACGACGACACCCCGGTCTACGTCATCTCGGTGGCTGCGCAGCTGACGGGCCTGCACGCGCAGACGCTTCGGCAGTACGACCGGCTCGGCCTGGTCTCGCCGGGCCGCACACCGGGCGGCGGGCGGCGCTACTCGCCGCGCGACATCGCCGCGCTGCGCGAGATCCAGGAGCTGTCGTCCTCGGGCATCGGCCTGGAGGGTGTGCGCCGCATCCTCGAGCTGGAGAACCAGGTCCTTGCTCTGACGACAGCGCCTCGGCGAGCTGCAGAGCGAGGTCGACGAGCACCGCGCCGCTGCCCGCCGTACGGCGCTCGTCGTCTGGCGACCGCCGACACCGCACTCGTTGACCTGACCACCCCGCACCACCGGAAGCTGCCCTCACCATGGACGCAAGCAAGCTGACGACCAAGAGCCAGGAAGCGCTCGCGGACGCGATCCGCCGCGCCGTTCGCCGCCGGCAACCCGCACCTCGAGCCCGTGCACCTGCTGCAGGCGCTGCTGGAGCAGGACGGCGGCGTGGCCGCTCCGCTGCTCGACGCCGTCGGGGTGGATCGCGCCACGGTCGCGGCCGAGGCCGATGCGCTGCTGCGCCAGCTGCCGAGCGCATCGGGGGCGACCGTCGCCTCGCCCGAGGCGTCGCGCGCCACCCTCGCCGTGCTCAACGCGGCCGGCGACCGGGCCCGTGCGATGGGTGACGAGTTCGTCGCGACCGAGCACCTGCTCGTCGGTCTCGCGCAGGCCGGTGGCCCGACGGCCGACCTGCTGAGGTCGGCAGGCACCTCGGCGGAGGAGCTGCTCGAGGCCTTCCCGAAGGTCCGCGGCTCGGCCCGCGTCACCAGCGCCGACCCGGAGGGCACCTACCAGGCGCTGCAGAAGTACGGCGTCGACCTGACCGAGCGCGCGCGAGACGGCGAGCTCGACCCGGTCATCGGACGGGACGCCGAGATCCGACGGGTCGTGCAGGTGCTGTCGCGACGCACGAAGAACAACCCGGTGCTCATCGGCGAGCCCGGCGTCGGCAAGACCGCCGTCGTCGAGGGCCTCGCGCAGCGCATCGTCGCCGGAGACGTCCCCGACTCGCTGAAGAACAAGCGGCTGGTCGCGCTCGACCTCGGCGCGATGGTGGCCGGCGCGAAGTACCGCGGCGAGTTCGAGGAGCGGCTGCGCGCCGTCCTGGACGAGATCAAGGCCAGCGCCGGGCAGGTCGTGACGTTCATCGACGAGATGCACACCGTCGTCGGTGCCGGCGCGACCGGCGAGGGCGCGATGGACGCGTCGAACATGCTCAAGCCGATGCTCGCGCGCGGTGAGCTGCGCATGGTCGGCGCCACCACGCTGGACGAGTTCCGCGAGCACGTCGAGAAGGACCCGGCGCTGGAGCGGCGGTTCCAGCCGGTGCTCGTCGGCGAGCCGCAGGTCGAGGACACCATCGCGATCCTGCGTGGCCTCAAGGACCGCTACCAGGCCCACCACAAGGTCGACATCAGCGACGCCGCACTCGTTGCCGCGGCGACGCTGTCCGACCGCTACATCACCTCGCGCTTCCTGCCCGACAAGGCGATCGACCTGATCGACGAGGCCGCGTCGCGGCTGCGGATGGAGCACGACTCGCGGCCGGTGGAGATCGACGTGCTGCAGCGCCAGGTCGACCGGCTGCTGATGGAGCAGATGGCGCTGGAGCAGGAGAACGACGAGGCGTCCCGCGAGCGGCTCGAGCGGCTGCGCCGCGACCTCGCGGACAAGCAGGAGGCGCTCTCCGCGCTCAACGCGCGCTGGGAGCAGGAGAAGGGCGGACTGCAGCGCGTCGGCGAGCTGATCTCGCGGCTCGAGGAGCTGCGCGGCCAGGCCGAGCGCGCCCAGCGCGACGGCAACTTCGAGGTCGCGAGCCGGCTGCTGTACGCCGAGATCCCGGCGGCCGAGGCGGAGCTCGCCGAGGCCCGCGCGGCCATCGAGGACACCGAGGCGATGGTCAAGGAGGAGGTCGGACCCGACGACGTCGCCGAGGTCGTCGCGTCCTGGACCGGCATCCCGGCCGGGCGGATGCTCGAGGGCGAGACCGCAAAGCTGCTGCGGATGGAGGACGAGCTCGGCAGCCGGTTGGTGGGCCAGACGGCTGCCGTGCGCGCGGTCTCCGACGCCGTACGCCGTGCTCGCGCCGGGATCTCCGACCCCGACCGGCCCACCGGGTCATTCCTCTTCCTCGGCCCGACCGGTGTCGGCAAGACCGAGCTGGCGAAGGCGCTCGCGGGGTTCCTCTTCGACGACGAGCGCGCCATGGTGCGCATCGACATGAGTGAGTACGGCGAGAAGCACTCGGTCGCGCGGCTGGTCGGCGCACCTCCCGGCTACGTCGGCTACGAGGAGGGCGGTCAGCTCACCGAAGCGGTTCGTCGCCGGCCCTACACCGTCGTGCTGCTCGACGAGATCGAGAAGGCGCATCCGGAGGTCTTCGACATCCTGCTGCAGGTGCTCGACGACGGCCGGCTGACCGACGGCCAGGGCCGCACCGTCGACTTCCGCAACACCATCCTGATCCTCACGTCCAACCTCGGGTCGACCTACCTGATCGACCCGACCATCGAGCCGGAGCAGCAGCGCGAGCTGGTGCTGGGCGCGGTGCGGGTCGGCGTTCAAGCCGGAGTTCCTCAACCGGCTGGACGAGGTCGTGGTCTTCGACGCGCTGAGCACGGACGACCTGGCGCACATCGTCGACCTGCAGGTCGGGCTGCTGGCCAAGCGGCTGGCGGGTCGGCGGCTGACGCTGGAGGTCTCGCCGGAGGCGCGTGACTGGCTGGCGCGCACCGGCTACGACCCGGCCTACGGCGCGCGGCCGCTGCGCCGGCTGATCCAGTCGGCCATCGGCGACCCGCTGGCCAAGGCGCTGCTCGCGGGCGAGATCCGCGACGGCGACACCGTCCTCGTCGAGCCGGCGGCGGAGGGCCTGAAGATCTCCGCCGGGTGAGCGGATGGCCCGGTTTGCGGACTACCCGGGCGCCCCGTCGAGTGCTTGGCTGCGAGATATCAGCAGCCAGCGTGAGGGCGAGCCGAGGAGACCTCATGGTCCAGATCACGGTGACCATCGACGGAGAGCGTCGGGTGGACGATGTCGAGGCCAGGGTGCTCCTGGTCCACTACCTCAGAGACAGGGTCGGGAAGGTGGGCACGCCCGTCGGGTGTGACACCAGCAACTGCGGCTCCTGCACCGTCCACCTGGACGGCAAGAGCGTGAAGTCGTGCAGCGTGCTCGCCGTCCAGGCCGACGGCAGCGAGATCACCACCATCGAGGGCCTCGCCAACGGCGAGTGGCACCCGATGCAGACGGCCTTCAAGGAGTGCCACGCCCTGCAGTGCGGATACTGCACGCCGGGCATGGTGATGGCTGCGGTCGACCTGCTCGCCGACAACCCGTCTCCCGACGAGGACCAGATCCGGGCCGGCCTCGAGGGCAACCTCTGCCGGTGCACCGGCTACCACAACATCGTCAAGGCCGTGCAGATGGCCGCCGAGGGTGGTGCCCGATGACCGACACCCTGGACGCCCCGGCCACTGCCCGGGAGAACGTCGTCGGCACGCCGCTGCGCCGCAAGGAGGACGCGCGGCTGCTGACGGGTCGCACCAACTGGACCGACAACGTGACGGTGCCCGGCACCCTGCTACATGGCCATCCTGCGCAGCCCGATGGCGCACGCCCGGCTCACCCGCGTCGATGTCTCCGCCGCGCTCGAGCGGCCGGGTGTGGTGGCTGCCTTCTCGGCGAACGAGCTCGGCGACAAGCTCGGCTCGATGCCCTGCGTCTGGCCGGTCACGGACGACATCAAGATCCCGGACCACCCGCCGCTGGCGAAGAGCGAGGTGCGCTTCGTCGGCGACGCGATCGCGGTCGTGATCGCGGCCGACCGCTACCAGGCGGCTGACGCGCTCGAGGCGATCGAGGTCGACTACGAGCCGCTCCCGCCGGTGCTCGACATGAGAGCCGCCATCGCCGACGGGGCCGACCTCGTGCACACCGAGCTCGGCTCCAACTCGTCGTACACGTGGAAGCTCGCCGGCGGCGACTACGAGGCAGCCAAGGCCAAGGCCGACCGGGTGTTCACCCGGCACTACGTCAACCAGCGGCTCATCCCGATGGCGATGGAGCCGCGCGCGGTCGTCGCCGTCCCGACCGGCGCCGACGGCGAGCTGACCCTGTGGAGCTCGACCCAGATCCCGCACATCGTGCGGGTGCTGCTGGCCCTGACGGCCGGGCATCCCGGAGCACAAGCTGCGGATCATCGCACCCGACGTCGGCGGCGGGTTCGGATCGAAGCTGCAGTTCTACCGCGAGGAGTGCATCGCCTCGGTCGTCGCCCTGCAGCTCGGCCGCCCGGTCAAGTGGGTCGAGACGCGCAGCGAGAACGCGCAGGCCACCCACCACGGCCGGGACCAGCTGCAGGAGATCGAGGTCGCGATCACCAACGACGGCAAGATCCTGGGGATGCGGGTCGAACCTGCTCGCCAACATGGGCGCCTACATGATGATCATCACGCCTGGCATCCCGATCCTCGGCGCGTGGATGTACCACTCCATCTACAAGATGGAGGCGTACGACTTCACCTGCACCGGCGTGTTCACGACGACTACCCCGACCGACGCCTATCGCGGAGCAGGCCGGCCCGAGGCGACGTTCGCCGTCGAGCGGCTGATGGACGACCTCGCGGCCGAGCTGGGCATGGACCCGATGGAGCTGCGTCGCAAGAACTGGATCGAGCACCACGAGTTCCCCTACGACACGATCTCCGGGATGACCTACGACAGCGGCAACTACGAGGCCGCGACCGACAAGGCCATGGCGATGTTCGGCTACGAGGACCTGCGCGCCGAGCAGCAGAAGCGTCGCGAGTCGGGAGACCCGGTGCAGCTGGGGATCGGCATCTCGACCTACACCGAGATGTGCGGGCTCGCACCGTCGCGGATCCTGTCGGCACTGAAGTACGTCGCGGGTGGCTGGGAGCACGCCTCGATCAGGGTGCTCCCCACCGGCGTGGTCGAGGTGGTGACCGGCACGTCGCCGCACGGCCAGGGCCACGTCACGGCCTGGAGCCAGATCGCGGCGGACGCGCTCGGCGTCGATCCCGACGCCATCACGGTCATCTACGGCGACACGGCATCCGCGCCCTACGGGATGGACACCTACGGCTCCCGGTCGCTGGTCATCGGCGGCATGGCCGTCGCGCAGGCCGCGGAGCGGGTCATCGACAAGGCCAAGCTCGTCGCGGCCCACATGCTCGAGGCAGATCCCGGAGACCTGGAGTTCAAGGACGGGTCGTTCTCGGTGAAGGGCGACGCCGGGCACGAGCAAGACCATCCAGGAGGTCGCGTTCGAGGCCTTCACCTCCCACGACCTGCCCGACGGCGTCGAGCCGACCTTGCATGCCAGTTCGACGATCGACCCGCAGACGTTCTCCTTCCCGCACGGCACGCACCTGTGCGCGGTCGAGGTCGACACCGAGACGGGCATGAGCAAGATCCGCACGTACGTCGCCGTCGACGACATCGGCAAGGTCATCAACCCGATGATCGTCGAGGGTCAGGTGCACGGCGGGATCGCGCAGGGCATCGCGCAGGCGCTCTACGAGGAGGCCGTCTACGACGACGACGGGAACCTGGTGACCGGCAGCCTGGTCGACTACCTCGTGCCGGCTGCGCCCGACCTGCCGTCCTTCACCACCGATCGCACCGAGACCCCGTCGACGACCAACCCGTTGGGGGTCAAGGGAGTCGGCGAGGCGGGGACGATCGCTTCCACTCCTGCTGTGGTCAACGCGATCGTCGACGCGATCCGCCACCTCGGTGTCGACGACGTCCAGATGGCCTGCACGCCCGAACGGGTGTGGCGGGCCATCCAGGAAGGGGGTCGAGGGTGGCGACCGGGCTGCCAGCGGCACGGTTGCCTACGGCGGCGACTCCACGGCAACGACGGCAGGAGGTGGGCAGTCGTGATCCCCGCAGAGTTCGACTACATCCGAGCCGGTTCGGTCGACGAGGCTGTCTCGGCCCTGCGCGAGCATGGTGACGACGCCAAGGTGATGGCGGGCGGGCAGTCGCTCATCCCGCTGCTGCGACTGCGGCTGGCCTATCCCGAGGTCGTGGTCGACGTCGGGACGCGTGGCTGAGATGGCGGGGATCCGCAAGGACGGCGACTCCTTGGTCATCGGTGCCATGACCACGCATCACGACGTGATCCACAACGAGCTCGTGCGTGCGCACTGTGGGCTGCTGGCGGAGGCGACGGAGACGGTCGCGGACCCGGCCGTACGGCATCGGGGGACGTTCGGCGGTGCTCTCGCTCATGCGGACCCCGCCGGCGACCTTCCGGCCGTCGCCGTTGCGTTGGACGCGGAGATGGTGGTGGCGGGGGGCAGCGGACGGCGAACCGTGCCCGCGTCGGAGTTCTTCGTCGACTACCTGCAGACCGCCATGGAGCCGGACGAGCTCCTCGTCGAGGTGCGCGTGCCCACGCTCGGGGAGGGCTGGGGGTTCCGCTACGAGAAGTTCCACCGGGTCGCGCAGTCCTGGGCGATCGTCGGCGTCGCGGCGGCCGTCCGGCGGTCCAACGGGAGCATCGCCGAGGCACGCGTCGCGCTGACCAACATGGGGTCGACGCCGGTGCGGGCGTCGCGTGTCGAGCAGGCACTGGCCGGCGCTGGGACCGACGGCCATCGGTGCAGCCGCCGACCTCGCCGCGGAAGGCACCCACGCACCGAGCGACCTGAACGGCAAGGCCGACTACCGCGAGCACCTTGCGCGAGTGCTGACGCGGCGCGCCGTCATGGCCGCCGCGGGTGTGGGCTGACCGGATGGAGCTCGAGCACCACTTCACGGTGCCCGTCCCGGCCGCGCAGGCATGGGAGGCGCTGCTCGACGTCGAACGCATCGCGCCCTGCATGCCGGGCGCCACGGTCGACTCCTTCGACGGCGAGACCATCGAAGGGAAGGTGAAGGTCAAGGTCGGCCCCATCCAGGTGGCCTACGCCGGGACGGCCAAGTTCGTCGAGAAGGACGCCGCGTCGCACCGTGCCGTCATCGAGGCCAGCGCCAGGGAGTCCCGAGGAGCGGGCACGGCGGCGGCGACGATCACCGCCGTGCTCACCGACGCCGGCAGCGCCACGGATGTCACCGTGACGACCGACCTGCAGATCACCGGCAAGCCGGCGCAGTTCGGTCGCGGCGTCCTGGCCGACGTCGGCGACAAGATTCTGGGCAAGTTCGCCGACTGTCTCGCCGGGGAGCTCGCCCGGGATGCGCCCACGGCCACGCAAGACGCGCGACAGTGCTCCGGTTACCTCGTTGCCGTCGGCGCCGGTCGAGAACACGATCAACCTGCTCGACAGCGCGGGGCCGGCGGTGCTCAAGCGGGTCGCGCCGCTGGTCGGAGGGCTGATCCTGGTGCTGGTCATCTGGAGGCTCGTGGTCCGGCGTCGCGGTTGACCGGCGGAGTTGATCGTCCCCGGACGGACACCTCGGCGCGTGCGGATGCTCAGGCAGCCGCCGAGTCGCGACGGGGGTGACGCTCCAGCAGGCTCTCGTCGTCCCCCACCGGATCTCTTGGTGGCCGGGCGCCCGGCAGCGGCGGTGGTCGGCTCGTGTACTCGTGTCCAGTCGGAGTCCTCGTCGTGACGGAGTCACCGCTACCGCGCGGACCCGGGCGGGCCAGCATGCCCGGCGCTTGCCGCGCGAGGTTGCACGCTTCGCACAGGCCCTGACCGTTGTCGGCGCTCGTGGGACCGCCTGCCGCTGCCGGGACGACGTGGTCGATGTGGCGGATCGGCGCCCCGCACCACGGGGTGCGGCAGACCCGGTCGCGCACGACCAGGAACCGGCGCAGCCCTCGCGGGAAGATCCGCCGCCTCGACTCCATCGCCACCAGCTCGCCGGTGTCGGGCGAGACGAACAGCCGGCGCAGCCACACCTGGGGCGCCTCGCGGACGAGGTCACGCGCCAAGGACGCGGGCACCGGGCCGTGTCCGAGGAGCTCGCCCGGCTCGTCGAGGTCGGCCCGGTCGTCCGACTCGGCCCGTGTCCTCCCCGAGCAGCGACACGTCGGTCATGACGAGCTGAACCTCGACGGGCACGGCGGTGGCCGATGCCTGACCGGTGACGCGCTCGACGAGCAGGTCGGCCATCAGCTGCCCGCGGCCGCGCTGGTCGCCGAGCGCCCGCAGCCGGTCGGCCTCCTTGGTCAGCGCGGTGTGCGCGGCGACTCCCTGCGCGACCGGCAGGAGGGCGCCGAGGCGGGACATGGTGTCCGGCGCCGGGCGGAGGGTGACCCGGCGGTCCTTCGCGGCGCCGCGGCTGCGGTTGACGTAGGCGGCGGGGTCGAGCCGGTAGGCAGCCGCTTCGCCTCGGACTCCGTCTCGCGGTCACCGAGGCGCTCAAGGCGATCGCCGAGCTCCAGGTCGGCCTGCTCCCGCAGCTCACGCGGCAGGCAGGCGGTCTCTCTCGCGACGACCGTGGCCCGCCACTCGTTGGTCTCGCCCGCGGTCAGGGCGGCCATCGTGCGAGGCATCTCGTGGACGAGAGCCTCGGCGAGCCCGACCAGGCGGGAACCGCGGTGCGGTGACTCGCGCCGCGCCAGCGCCACCTGGGCGCTGATGCCGCGGGCGATCTCGCTCTCCGCGCACGCCGGCACGACGCTGCTCGGCACGCTGGGACGCGGCGAACGCCGCCGTCAGCCGGGCCTGCGCGGCAGCCGCCGCGGACTTCAGCTCCTCGAGCGCACGGATCGTCTCGATGCGCTCGACGTCGCCGCCCTGACCGTCATGCCCTGACCGTCAGTGCCCCGACCGTCAGTGCCCCGGCCGTCGACGCCCGCCAGCTCGTCGACCCAGTCGCGCACCCTGCCGGCCCCGACCACGGCGGTCTCGGCCAACACTTGCTCGAACATGTGTTCGATTCTAGCCGTGACCAGGGGCATATCAACCCTTCCGATGAATCTGTGGACACGCTTCTTCGGGCTGGGTCGACCGCGGGGGCTGGAGGTGGCGGCGGGTTGAGAGGCTGGACTCGGATGAGCACCATGCGCTCGTCACCGGTGCGACGTCAGGGATCGGGCACGCGTTCGCTCGGCGGCTCGCTGCTGACGGACACGACCTCGTTCTGGTCGCTCGTGACAGCGAACGTCTGGAGTCGACGGCCAAGGAGCTGCACACGTCGTACGACGTGGACGTCGAGGTGCTGGCCGCCGACCTGACCGACGACGACGGCTGCCGGCGCGTCGAGAACCGCCTGGCCGACGCGTCACGACCGGTGGACCTGCTGGTGAACAACGCAGGCTCCGGCGCCCGGCACCGATTCTCGACCGGCGACATCGAGGACGAGGAGCAGATGCTCCGGCTGCTGGTGCGCGCAGTCATGCGACTCACCCGCGCGGCGATACCCGGCATGGTGGAACGCGGTCACGGCGCGATCGTCAACGTGTCGTCGGTGGCGAGCTTCCTGCCGCGCGGCACCTACAGCGCCGCGAAGGCATGGGTGACCACCTTCAGCCAAGGGCTGGCCAACGAGCTCGACGACACAGGTGTGCGGGTGCTGGCGCTGTGCCCGGGCTTCACGCGGACCGAGTTCCACGACCGGGCCGGGCTGAACATGTCGGCCGTCCCCCGGTTCCTCTGGCTCGACGCCGACAAGGTCGTCGACAGGGACTGGCGGCGCTGCGCCGCAACGCCGTCGTATGCGTGCCCGGTGCGCGATACAAGGTGATCGTGGCGGTGTCGCGGCGGCTGCCGCTGTCCGGGCTGCGGTTGATGGCTCGACGGGCGCCGCGCTAGGAGCGCAGCTTCTGCAGGCGCTCGACCGCGTCGTCGAGCACCTCGTCCCGCTTGCAGAACGCGAAGCGCACCAACGGCTTTCCGGCCTCGATGTCGTCGTAGAACACCTGGTGCGGGATCGCGACGACACCGCAGCGCTGCGGCAGGTCGCGGCAGAACTCCACGCCGTCGGTGTAGCCGAGCGGTCGCACGTCGGCGGTGATGAAGTAGGTGCCGGCAGGCTCGAAGACCTCGAAGCCGACCTCGCGGAGACCAGCGCAGAGCCGGTCCCGCTTCGCGCGGAGTGAGTCGCGCAGGCCGTCGTAGTAGGAGTCAGGCAGCCCGAGCCCCAGGGCGATCGCCGGCTGGAACGGCGCTCCCGACACGAACGTGAGGAACTGCTTCGCCGTGCGCACCGCCGTCACCAGGTCGGCCGGACCGACCGCCCAGCCGACCTTCCAGCCGGTGAACGAGAAGGTCTTGCCCGCCGAGCTGATCGTCAGTGTCCGGTCAGCCATCCCAGGCAGCGTCGCGAGCGGGATGTGCTCCACGTCGTACGCCATGTGCTCGTAGACCTCGTCGGTGACGACGATGAGGTCGCGTTCGATCGCGAGGTCGGCGACCGCCTGCAGCTCGTCGCGCGTCAGCACCGTGCCGGTGGGGTTGTGGGGGGAGTTGAGCAGGATCAGCCGGGTCCGGTCGGTGACGGCGTCGCGCAGGCGGTCGACGTCGAGTCGGAAGTCGGGCGCGCGCAGGGTGATCCCGACTCGCCTCCCGCCGGCCATGGCGATGCCCGCCGCGTAGGAGTCGTAGAAGGGCTCGAGCGCGATGACCTCGTCACCGGGATCGACGAGCCCGAGCATCGCCGCCGCGATCGCCTCGGTCGCACCCGTGGTGACGACGATCTCGCTGTCGGGGTCGACGGCCTGGCCGTAGAAGCGCTGCTGGTGCGCGGCGATGGCCGCCCGCAGCTCGGGGATGCCGGGGTTGGGTGGGTACTGGTTGCGGCCGCCTCGGATCGCCGCGATGGCCGCCTCGGCGATCTCGTCCGGGCCGTCGGTGTCGGGGAAGCCCTGGCCGAGGTTGACCGATCCGGTCGCGACGGCCAGCGCCGACATCTCCGCGAAGATGGTCGTGCCCAGACCGTGCAGCCGTTGGGCGAGCGGGTCGCGCGTCATGGCCCCACCCTGGCACCGCGGACTGCCCGCCCGTGCGCGCGGGTCACATTCGGTCGACGCAGGGCGAGCAGGTCGCGGGCGACGCCGTGCGGGTCGGCGCACGACGCGAAGTGGCCGCCGTCGCGCTCGAGGACCGGCCAGCCGCGCGAGCGCGCCGACCGGGCGGTCGCGGCATAGGCCGGCGAGGTCTGCAGCAGACCGCAGGGCGCGTCCGGCCACCCGACGTCCCCGGTCGGGAACGGCAGCACCTCGGTGAAGAAGTCGCGCCCGCGGGGACGCAGCGAGGCGACCACCTCGGCCCGGAGCGCGTCGTCGGGGATCAGCTCGCGCAGGTCGTCGTCCGTCCACGGCGGGAAGCGCCCGCCCGCAGCGAGCAGGACGTCGAGATCGTCGGCCATCGCGGCGTCCTCCGCGGCGAGCAGGTCCAGCCGGGTGCTCGGCCGCGGCGCCGGGATTCCCGCGTCGAGGAAGACGTAGCCGCCGACCGCTCGCCGGGCGGCCCGCTGGGTGAAGCCGAGCTGCGGCAGCAGGTATCCCGCGCCGGAGTGCGCGACCAGGACCAGCGGGTGAGGTCGGGTCGGCAGCGGCGATCTGGGCGGCCGCGGCGGCGACGTAGCGCACGGCGTACGGCGGGGAGTCGTCGGCGCTGATGTCGAGCACGAGCGCGTCGTGGCCGAGCTCGCGCAGGGCGTCGGGCAGCGGGCCCCACGCGGCGGGACCGGTCAGCGGGCTGTGGGCGAGGACGAAGGAGACCATCGCGAACCAGCCTCCCCTACGCTGCGGCGCCATGGACACCACAGCCGCTGCGGCCGACCAGTCGGACCGGGACCGGGAGGCGCTGCGGCGCCAGATCCTCGACAAGGCGGTCGTGCACGGCCGCGTGGTGCTGTCCTCGGGGCGCGAGGCGGACTACTACGTCGACCTGCGCCGGGTCACGCTCGACGCCGAGGCGGCTCCGCTGGTCGGCCGGGTCATGCTCGCCACCACGCGCGACCTCGACTTCGACGCCGTCGGCGGGCTGACCCTGGGTGCCGACCCGGTGGCGGCCGCGATGCTGCACGCGGCCGCGACACAGGGCCGCCGGCTGGACGCCTTCGTCGTGCGCAAGGAGGGCAAGGCGCACGGCCTGCAACGTCGCATCGAGGGGCCCGATGTCGCGGGCCGCCGGGTGCTCGCCGTCGAGGACACGTCCACCACCGGCGGGTCCGTTCTCACGGCCGTCGAGGCACTGCGGGAGGCCGGGGCGGAGGTCGTCGGCGTCGCGGTCGTGGTCGAGCGGGGTGCCGCAGACGCGGTCGCCGCGACCGGCCTGCCCTACCTGGCCGCCTACTCCGCGGCCGACCTCGGGTTGGGCTGAGGGTCCTCGCGCGACTTGTTCCGCTGCCTCAGGAACTCGAGCGCGATCGGCAGGGCGGACACGGCGACGATCGCGATCAGGATCAGCTCGATGTGCCTCGCCACGAAGTCCACGTTGCCCAGCGAGTAGCCGAGGATCGTGAGGCCCGCGGCCCAGAGGATCCCACCGATGACGGAGTACGTCGTGTAGACGCGGTAGTTCATCCGTCCCACGCCGGCCGTCACCGTGATGAACGTTCGCACGATCGGCACGAACCGTGCCAGCACGATCGCCCTGGGTCCGTGACGTTCGAAGAACGCGTTGGTCTTGTCGACGTACTCGCGCCGGAAGAGCCGGGAGTCCGGCTTGTTGAAGATGTGCGGGCCGACCGCTTTCCCGATGAAGTAGCCGACCTGGTTGCCGGCGATCGCCGCGAGCGTCGTCAGGACGCACACGACCCACAACGGCTGGCTGATGTCACCGCGCGCGACGAACAGGCCGAGGGTGAACAGCAGCGAGTCGCCGGGGAGGAAGAACCCGATGAGCAGCCCGCACTCCGCGAAGATGATCACGAGGACGATCCACAGGCCGTAGTCCGCGATGATCGTGGCCGCGTCCAGCCAGGAAGGCAGGAGCTCGGTGACCAAGCCGGGAGGCCGCATTCCCGCAGGCTACCTGCGCCGCCGCACCACGCCGATCACGGCGAGCACCAGCGACGTCGCGACGAAAGCGCCGGCCACGACGTACGACGTGTGCCGCAGCGTCGGCTCGGTCGCCGCGAGGTGGCCGATCACCAGCAGGCCGGCCCCCCAGATGACGGCGCCGACGATGTTCGCGGGGAGGAAGCGGCGGTAGGGCATCCGCGCCGCCCCGGCCAGGATCGGGACGAAGGTGCGCACCCACGGGATCCAGCGCGCGGCCACGACGGCGAACCAGCCGAACCGCTCGTAGAACGCCTCGGCGCGGCGCAGGTGGCGGGCGTCCAGGCGGCCGCCGGCAGCACGCCGTTCCAGCCACGGGCGGCCGAGCCGCGCGCCGAACGCGTAGCCGACGGAGTCGCCCGCGACCGCGGCCACCAGCACGCCGATGACGAGCACGGTCAGCGAGACGCCGGAGCCCTCTGCTGCCGACACCAGCCCGGCCGCGAAGAGCAGCGAGTCACCCGGCAGCAGGAACCCGATCAGCAGCCCGGACTCCACGAACACGAAACCGAACACGACGAGATAGACCAGCGTCGCCGTGAGCCCGGCGAGATCCGGCGTGAGGTCGATCGCCGCCGGCATCAAGCCCTGCTCACGTCACCTCGTTCGGCGTCGCTGCGCAGGATGCAGAACTCGTTGCCCTCGGGGTCAGCCAGCACCACCCAGCCGGTCCCGTCGCCGCGCACCTCGCGCTGGTCCGACACCTGGCTCGCCCCGATCGAGAGCAGGCGGGCAACCTCCTCGTCGCGCGTGCGGTCGACCGGCCGCAGGTCGAAGTGGACGCGGTTCTTCACCTGCTTGACGTCGGGAACCTCGATGAAGAGCAGCTGGTGCCCGGTCTCGGCCGACCGGATCATGCACTCCTCGTGGCCGGGCTCGTTGGGATCGCCTTCGATGTCGGTGTAGCCCAGCACCTGCTTCCACCACTCGGAGAGCCGGTAGGCGTCGGCGCAGTCCACGGTCGTGTGCGAGACGTAGGAGGTCATCGCGCAAGCCTAGGGTTGCGCTGTGGCGACCGCCGAAGACGACAGCGTCGGACACTGCTGTCGGGGTCGGGCCGTGGACCGGCGACTGGCCGCAGGACCCGCGGCTGGACCCCGACCTGCTGCGCGACGGTGACCGGCGCAACGTCGTCGACCGCTACCGGTACTGGCGCCGCGAGGCGATCGTCGCGGACCTCGACGAGCGCCGGCACGACTTCCACGTCGGCATCGAGAACTGGCAGCACGACTTCAACATCGGCTCGATCGTGCGCACCGCCAACGCGTTCCTGGCCCGCGAGGTGCACATCGTCGGGCGGCGGCGGTGGAACCGGCGCGGCGCGATGGTCACCGACCGCTACCAGCACATCCGCCACCACGAGACGGTCGACGACCTGGTCGCGGTGGGCGAGCGACAACGACATCGCGATCGTCGGCATCGACAACCTGCCGGGCTCGGTGCCGCTGGAGACGACGGAGCTGCCGCGCCGTTGCCTGCTGCTCTTCGGCCAGGAGGGACCGGGGCTGTCCGAGCCGGCTCGGCAGGCGGCGACCGTGGTCTGCTCGATCGCGCAGTTCGGCTCGACCCGGTCGATCAACGCCGGCACGGCTGCCGGCATCGCGATGCACGCCTGGATCCGCCAGCACGCCATGAACGGAGGTGCCGATGACCGAGCCTGACCTGAGCGAGCTGCTCACGGCGTACGACGTGCAGCTTCGCCGCGTGCCGGTGGTGCCGTCCGCGGGCTGGCGGATCGAGCGCCTGGACGACCCGGCGCCGCTGCTGCGGATGACCGCGCCGGAAGGCTCGGCGTGGGGCGACGGCGTCGTGTGGTCCGACCTCGACGAGGCGACCGCTGACGCGGCGATCGCCGACAGCGGTCGACGTACTTCCGCGGGCTGGGTCGCAGCTTCGAGTGGAAGCACCACGGCTACGACCGGCCGGCCGACCTGCCGGACCGGCTGCGGGCGGCGGGCCTGCAGCCGGACCCCGAGGAGACGGTCGTCGCGGGGCGGGTGGACGAGGTGCTCGAGCAGCTGGCCGGTGCCCCGGCGCCGGAGGGCATCACGCTGCGGCACCTGCGCGAGGACCCGGACGGGCGGGCGGCCGACTGGGCCGCGATCCGCGCCCTGCACGAGCGGGTGTGGGACGAGGACGCGAGCGGGTTGATCCGGGAGGTCTCCGCCGAGCAGGCGGCCGACCCGGCGGCGATGTCGGTGCACCTGGCGCTCGCCGACGACGGGACGGTGGCCTGTGCGGCGTGGACCCGGTTCCACGCCGGCACCGACTTCGCCTCGCTGTGGGGCGGCAGCACGCTGCCGGCGTACCGCCGTCGCGGGATCTACCGCGCGCTGGTGGCCCGGCGGGCGGGCGAGGCGGCCGAGCGCGGGTTCCGCTACCTGCAGGTCGACGCCTCCAGCGAGAGCCGGCCGATCCTCGAGCGGCTGGGGCTGCACCGGCTCACGTCCACGACGCCGTTCATGTGGCACCCCGAGCCGTAGCCTCCGGTCATGACCGAACGGGTGGTGGTGGTCGGTGCCGACGCGGCCGGCATGTCGGCCGCGTCCCAGGCGAAGCGAATGCGCGGCGACGACCTCGAGGTGGTGGCGCTCGAGCGCGGGTCGCACACGTCGTACTCCGCGTGCGGCATCCCCTACTGGATCGGTGGCGACGTCGGGTCGGTCGACGACCTGGTCGCGCGCACACCCGAGCAGCACCGCGCCAACGGCATCGACCTGCGGCTGCGGTCGGAGGCGACGGCGCTCGACATGGACCGGCGCGAGGTCGAGGTGCGCGACCACGAGGGCGCGAAGACGTACCGCGTCGGCTTCGACCACCTCGTGCTCGCGACCGGTGCCCGGCCGCGGCGTCCGGACATCCCCGGCATCGATGCGCCCGCGGTTCTCGGCGTGCAGACCCTCGACGACGGCGAGCGCGCGCTGGCGGCTCTGGAGGACTCGCCGCGGCGCGTGGTGGTGGTGGGCGGCGGCTACATCGGCATCGAGATGGCCGAGGCGATGGTCAACCGCGGTCTCACGGTCACCGTCGTGACGCGCTCGCCGGAGCCGATGGCCACCCTCGACGCGGACATGGGCCGGCTGGTGCACGCGGCGATGGAGGGCATGGGCATCGACGTGCGGACGTCGGTCCACCTGGAGGCGATCGAGACCGACTCCGACGGTCGGGTGCGGGCGGTCGTCACCAGCGACGGGACGTTCGAGGCCGACCTGGTCGTGCTGGGCACCGGCGTGGGGCCGGAGACGACGCTCGCTGCGTCCGCGGGGCTGACGCTGGGACGATGGGGCGGGCTGGTCACCGACCTGCAGATGCGCGTCTTCGACGCCGAGGGGGTGTGGGCGGCGGGGGACTGCGTGGAGTCGATCGACCTGGTCTCGGGCAACCGGGTGCACGTCGCGCTCGGGACGCACGCCAACAAGCAGGGCCGGGTGCTGGGCACGAACCTCGGTGGCGGCTACGCGACGTTCCCGGGCGTGGTCGGTACGGCGGTCAGCAAGGTCTGCGACCTGGAGATCGCGCGGACCGGGCTGAAGGAGGCCGACTGCGACGTGGTCGGCTACCAGTGGCTCACGGTGTCGGTGGCGTCGACCACCAGGGCGGGCTACTTCCCGGGTGCCGCGGAGATCACGGTGAAGCTGGTCGTGGAGAAGCGCACCGGCCGCCTGCTGGGCGGGCAGATCGTCGGCAAGGAGGGGGCGGCCAAGCGCATCGACGCCCTCGCGGTGGCGCTGTGGAACCGGATGACGGTCGAGGAGATCTCGGGGCTGGACCTGGGCTACGCGCCGCCGTTCTCCCCGGTGTGGGACCCGGTGCTCATCGCGGCGCGGAAGGCCGCGGACAGCATCCGGGCCGGATGAAGTGGAGCCTCGCGCGGGCTGAGACGCCGCTCCCGCCGTACGCCGTGCTCTGGTTGTATTGAGGTCAGACGCCCGACCCGCCTGCACCGCCCCCGGAGCCCGCCATGCCGATCGCCACCACCGAGGTCTACGCCGAGATGCTCGACCGCGCCAAGGCCGGCGCGTTCGCCTATCCGGCCATCAACGTGACGTCGTCGCAGACCCTCAACGCGGCGCTGGCCGGCTTCGCCGAGGCCGGCAGTGACGGCATCGTGCAGGTCTCGACGGGCGGCGCGGAGTACCTGTCGGGACCGACGGTCAAGGACATGGTGCTCGGTGCGGAGGCGCTCGCGGAGTTCGCGCACCACGTCGCCAAGGGCTACGGCGTGAACATCGCGCTGCACACCGACCACTGCCCGAAGGACAAGCTGGACGGCTACATGCGCCCGCTCATCGCCATCTCGCAGCAGCGGGTCGCCGACGGCCGGGAGCCGCTCTTCCAGTCGCACATGTGGGACGGCTCCGCGGTCGAGCTGGAGGAGAACCTGCAGATCGCCGAGGAGCTGCTCGACGCCTGCGCGAAGGCGCGCATCGTGATGGAGCTCGAGATCGGCGTCGTCGGCGGCGAGGAGGACGGCGTCGACAACGAGATCAACGACAAGCTCTACACGACGCCGGGTGACGCGCTGCGCACGGTCGAGGTGCTCGGTGCCGGCGAGAAGGGCCGCTACATCCTGGCGGCGACGTTCGGCAACGTGCACGGCGTCTACAAGCCGGGCAACGTGCAGCTGCGCCCGTCGATCCTCAAGGAGATCCAGGACGAGGTCGGCGCCAAGCTCGGTCGGGACGAAGCCGTTCGACCTGGTGTTCCACGGCGGGTCCGGGTCCGACCTCGAGGAGATCCGGGAGACGCTCGACTACGGCGTGATCAAGATGAACGTCGACACCGACACGCAGTACGCCTTCACCCGGCCGGTCGCCGACCACATGTTCCGCAACTACGACGGCGTGCTCAAGGTGGACGGCGAGGTGGGCAACAAGAAGCAGTACGACCCGCGCGCCTGGGGCAAGGCCGCCGAGGCGGGCATGGCCGCCCGCGTGGTCCGCGCCTGCGAGGACCTGCGCGTCCGCCGGCACCACCCTCGGCAAGTAGCCCGGCCGCCCGATTCCGCAACGTGGTCGAATGGCGGGCATGACGACGCATGAGAACTTGCTGGGCGGGCCGGCGCCGACGCTGATCCCGGACGAGCCGGCCCCGCGGGAGAAGCTGGCGGCCGGAGCCGACCCGGCCGAGGTCGCCGCGCAGCACCCGACCTCGTCGCTGGCCTGGGCGCTCCTCGCCGAGCAGGCGCTGGCCGGCGGCGCAGCATCGAGGGCTACGCCTACGCGCGCACCGGCTACCACCGCGGCCTGGACGCGCTGCGCCGCAGCGGCTGGAAGGGGCACGGCCCGGTGCCCTGGGAGCACGAGCCCAACCGCGGCTTCCTGCGCGCCCTGCACGCGCTCGGCCGGGCGGCCGGCGAGATCGGCGAGGACGACGAGGCGCAGCGCTGCCGGACGTTCCTGGCGGACAGCAGCCTGACCGCCCAGGAGGCGCTGGACGCCGGCCCGGCCGCAATGACCGCCACCACCGACCGCGAGCAGCTGCTGCGCCGCCGACTCGAGACCGTCATCGGCACCCCGTTCACCGAGGGCAACGCCGTGACGGTCCTGCGCAACGGCGACGAGATCTTCCCGGCCATGCTCGAGGAGATCCGGGGTGCCGAGAGCACCGTCGACCTCTGCACGTTCGTCTACTGGCAGGGCGACATCGCGGTCGAGTTCGCCGAGGCGATGAGTGCGCGCGCCGAGGCAGGAGTGCGGGTCCGCCTGCTCATCGACGCTCTCGGCGGGCGGCTCATCGACAAGACCCTGGTCACGCAGATGGACGAGGCCGGGGTGCAGGTCGAGTGGTTCCGCAAGCCCTTGATGAAGTCCCCCTTCAAGTCCAACCACCGACTGCACCGCAAGGTCTGCGTCGTCGACGGACGGGTCGGCTTCACCGGCGGCGTCGGCATCGCGGAGGAGTGGTGCGGCGACGCGCGCAACGAGCGCGAGTGGCGCGACACCCATCTGCGCGTCGAGGGGCCGGCGGTCGACGGCCTGCAGTCGGCGTTCATCCAGAACTGGGCCGAGACGGGCCGTGCGCTGTACGACGAGCGCGACACGTTCCCCGAGCAGCCGCAGCGGGGTGGCTCGACCGTCCAGATCGCCCGGGGCTCCGCCTCGCTCGGCTGGGACGACATGCAGTCCGCGTTCCACGTGATGCTCGGTTCGGCGCAGGAGCGGCTGCGCATCGCGACCGCCTACTTCGCGCCGGACGACGACTTCCTCGCGACGCTCTGTGCCGCCGCCGGTCGCGGTGTCGAGGTCGACCTGCTGCTGCCCGGCCCGCACGCCGACAAGCGGGTCTGTCAGCTGGCCAGCGAGGCGGTCTACGCCCGGCTCGTCGACGCCGGCATCCGGGTCTGGAACTTCCAGCCCGCGATGATGCACGCCAAGGTCATGACCGTCGACGGCTACGCCGCGGTGGTCGGCTCGTCGAACTTCAACCGCCGCTCGCTCGACCACGACGAGGAGGTCGTGCTGATCGCGCTCGACCCCGACCTCACGGCCACCCTCGACGCCCACCTCGACGACGACTTCCGCCGCAGCGAGCTGATCGATCTCAGCCGCTGGGAGGAGCGCGGCGTGCCGCAGCGCGCCCTCGAGCTGGCCACCAAGCCGATCCGCCGCTGGCTCTGACCGAGGAGCGGCCTTTCAGGCTGGTACGACGAGGGCCCAGGCTCCGGGCAGGACGGTCCAGGTCCGGCGCCTCGACGGGATCGTGCAGCTCGCCGTCGGCGTTCGCGGGGAACGCCTCGCCGCTGACGGTCACCTGCCGGCCGCGGGCCGTCTGCACGTCGTCGCGCTCCACGTGATCCCCGCTGCGCATCGCCACCCCGAAACCGAGCCGGGCCAGCGGGCCGGTCGAGGTCGCCACCACGACGTCCAGCAGCCCGTCGTCGGGTTGGGCGTCCGGTGCGATCTCCGCGCCACCGCCGATCGTGCTCCCGTTGCAGACGCCCACCATCAGAACCGGCTCGCCGTCGTGGACGACCGCGCCGTCCACCTCCACCCGCAACGCCCAGCCCCGTTCGCGGACCCCCGCGAGCGCACTGCCCACGGCGTACGCGGCCTTGCCCATCGAGTCCTTCAGCTCGCTCGCCTGCTCCGCCGCCTGCGCACCGATCCCGACGTGCACGACGTTGACGACCACCCCGCCCGCGTCGTCGACGATCAGGTCCAGCGCGCGGGCCCGGCCGGCGAGCAGTGCCGAGGCGGCCTCCGCCGCGTCCAGCGGGATTCCCAGCGTGCGGGCCAGGTCGTTGCCCGTGCCGAGCGGCAGCAGCCCGATCGGGTCGTCCGGCGAGAGCTCCTGCCGGCGGTGCAGCGTCGCCACCAGCAGGTGGACCGAGCCGTCGCCGCCGGCCAGCACCAGCTGCCGGCCGTCTCGCGCCCCGACCAGGGCGGCCAGGTCAGCGGGGTCGGAGCACGCCTCGACGCGCACGTCGGCCCCCGCGCGCAGCACCGCCACGCGCCGCGTCGACGTTCTCCTCGTCGGCGGTCCCCGCCGCCGCGTTTGTGACCACGAGCAGCCGCTTCAAGTAGCCTCGTCCCTGCTGTCAGGCCCGGTACGACGTGTCCCGGGCTGGCGTCGCCGCCGTAGAGAAGGTGTACCCCACATGCCCGCGATCGTGCTGCTCGGCGCCCAGTGGGGGGACGAGGGCAAGGGCAAGGCGACCGACGTCCTCGGCGCCTCCGTCGACTACGTCGTGAAGTACAACGGCGGCAACAACGCCGGCCACACCGTCGTGATCGGCGACGAGAAGTACGCCCTGCACCTGCTGCCCTCGGGGATCCTCACGCCCGGCGTCACGCCCGTCATCGGCAACGGTGTCGTCATCGACCTGGGTGTTCTCTTCGAGGAGCTCGACGCGCTCGACGCGCGCGGCGTGGACACGTCGCGGCTGCTCGTCAGCGGCAGCGCGCACCTGATCGCGTCCTACCACACGGTGATCGACAAGGTCGCCGAGCGCTTCCTCGGCAAGGCCCGGCTCGGCACCACCGGACGCGGCATCGGGCCGGCGTACGCCGACAAGATCTCCCGCGTCGGGGTGCGCGTGCAGGACCTGTTCGACGAGAAGATCCTGCGCCAGAAGGTCGAAGGCGCCCTCGACCAGAAGAACCACCTGCTCGTGAAGGTCTACAACCGCCGCGCCATCACGGTCGACGAGGTGGTGGAGGAGTTCCTCGGTCACGCCGACCGCCTGCGCCCGATGGTGACCGACACGGCGCTGGTGCTCGGGCGGGCGCTCGACGAGGGCCGCACCGTGTTGCTCGAGGGCGGCCAGGCGACACAGCTCGACGTCGACCACGGCACCTATCCGTTCGTCACGTCGTCCAACCCGACGGCCGGCGGTGCGTGCACGGGCTCCGGCATCCCGCCGACGCGCATCGACCGGGTGGTCGCCGTCGTCAAGGCCTACACGACGCGCGTCGGCTCGGGGCCGTTCCCGACCGAGCTGCTCGATGACGACGGCGAGCGGTTGCGCCGCGACGGCGCGGAGTTCGGCACCACGACCGGGCGGCCCCGCCGGTGCGGCTGGTACGACGCTGTCGTCGCTCGCTACGCCGCGCGCATCAACGGCGTCACCGACTTCGTGCTCACCAAGCTCGACGTGCTCGGCGGGCGCGAGCGCATCCCGGTGTGTGTCGCGTACGACGTGGACGGCACCCGCCACGTCGACATGCCGATGACGCAGACCGACTTCCACCACGCCCGCCCGGTCTACGAGGAGCTGCCCGGCTGGGACGAGGACATCTCCGAGGTGCGCTCGGTCGAGGACCTGCCGAAGGCGGCACAGGAGTACGTGCAGGCTCTCGAGGACATGTCCGGCGCGCGGATCTCCGCGATCGGCGTCGGACCCGGTCGGGACCAGACGATCGAGATCCGGTCACTGCTCTGAGCGCGCGACACCCCTACGCCGAGACCCTGCAGGGCAGCCAGGTGCGGCTGGACCGGTTGGAGCTTGCTGACGCCGCGAGCCTGTTCGCGGCGCTCGACGACGAGCGGGTCTACGCGAGCGGCTACGGCGGTGGGCCGGCGGGCCGGCCGCGCGACGTCGAGGGCATGACCGCCATCGTGGAGGCGTCGCTGGCCGATCGGGCGCGGGACCAGCGGGAGCCGTACGTCGTGCGCCTGCTCAGGGACTCGGACCTCGGCGCCGCCGGGACCGTGGTCGGGACCACCAGCCTCGGCGACTGGGACCTGGTCAACGAGCGGACGCACATCGGCTGGACGGCGTACGGCCCGCGCTGGTGGGCCACGGTGGTCAACGCGGAGTGCAAGCTGCTCCTGCTCGGGCACGCCTTCGACGACTGCGGCTTCGGCCGGGTGAAGCTGCAGACGGACCTGCGCAACGACCGGTCCCAGGCGGCGATCGCTCGGCTCGGCGCCACCCGCGAGGGGGTGCTGCGCCGGCACATGCGCCGCGCCGACGGGACGTTCCGGGACACCGTGGTCTTTTCGATCCTGCGCGACGAGTGGCCCGACGTCCGGGAGCGCCTCCTCGCCCGGCTGACCGGCTGACCCGGCTCCTGACCGAGCCGCCTCGATCGCGGCCGCGCGGGGCAGGGTTTCCGCGCGTGTGCTCTGCCCACACGAGACGGTGGCAGAGCCTGCTCTGCCGTCACAGGCGGTGGCAGAGCCTGCTCTGCCGTCACGAGCGGTGGCAGAGCACACGGAGCGCGGAGGTGTACCGGTTGCTGGGGAGCGTCAATAGGCTGCGGGCATGACTGCTGCCACCCCTGACCCCGAAGCCGGCCGCCGCGCCTACGAGCTCGACCGCGCGCACGTCTTCCACTCCTGGTCCGCGCAGGCCGCCCTGCAGCCGATGGTGATCGCCGGCGCCGAGGGCTGCTACGTCTGGGACTACGACGGGAAGCGCTACCTCGACTTCTCCTCCCAGCTGGTCAACGTCAACATCGGCCACCAGCACCCGAAGGTCGTCGAGGCGATCCGCGAGCAGGCCGCGCGGCTGTGCACGGTCGCGCCGCAGCACGCCAACGACCAGCGCTCGGAGTGCGCCCGGCTCATCGCCGAGCTGGCCCCGGGCGACCTGAACAAGGTCTTCTTCACCAACGGCGGCGCCGACGCCATCGAGAACGCCGTCCGGATGGCCCGTCTCCACACCGGCCGCCACAAGGTCATGACGACCTACCGCAGCTACCACGGCAACACCGCGACCGCCGTGCAGATGACCGGTGACCCGCGCCGCTGGCCCAACGACGGCGGCGCGACCGGCGTCGTGCACTTCTTCGGGCCCTACCCCTACCGCTCGCCGTTCTGGTCGACGAGCACCGAGCAGGAGTGCGAGCGCGCGCTCGAGCACCTCGAGCAGATGGTCGCCTTCGAGGGACCGGCCACCATCGCCGCGATCGTGCTGGAGACGATCCCCGGCACGGCGGGAATCCTGGTGCCCCCGGACGGCTACCTCGCCGGCGTCCGCGACATCTGCGACCGCAACGGCATCGTCTACATCGCCGACGAGGTGATGGCCGGGTTCGGACGGGCCGGCGAGTGGTTCGCCGTCGACCACTGGGACGTGGTGCCCGACCTGATCACGTTCGCCAAGGGCTCGAACTCCGGCTACGTGCCGCTCGGCGGAGTGATCATCTCCGAGCCGATCGCGGCGACGTTCGCCGAGCGGGTCTTCCCCGGCGGGCTGACCTACTCCGGCCACCCGCTGGCCTGCGCCGCCGCCGTCGCGAGCATGAACGCGATGCGCGACGAGGGCATCGTCGACAACGCCGCGCAGATCGGCGCGACCGTGCTCGGCCCCGGCCTGCAGGAGCTGGCCGAGCGACACCCGAGCATCGGTGAGGCGCGCGGCCTCGGCGTCTTCTGGGCCCTGGACCTGGTGAAGGACCCGCAGACCCGCGAGCCGCTCGCGCCGTACGGCGGAACGTCGCCCGCCATGACCGAGCTGGTCGCGGCCTGCAAGCAGCGGGGTCTGCTGCCGTTCACCAACTACAACCGGCTGCACGTCGTGCCGCCCTGCACGATCACCGAGGCCGAGGCCAAGGAGGGGCTCGCAATCCTCGACGAGGCGTTCGTCGTCGCGGACGCGCACGTCACGTCCTCCTGATCGCCGGGACCGCGCTAGCGTCGGGCGCGTGAGCTACGACATCTACTTCGTCCGCCGCGACCCCGGGCAGACCTTCGCGGACGCGCTGGATGCGACGGAGGAGTCGTACGACGGCGGGGATCCCGGCCCGCTCGGGTCGGCGGAGCTGGAGCAGTGGGAGCGGATCACCGCCCGGGCCGGCCAGATCCTCGACGGCATCGAGGAGTTCGGCACCGCGAACTCCCGCGAGCTCGCCGACAGCGGGACCGGCATCCAGCTGTCGATGATCGCCGACGAGGTGTCGATCACGGTCCCGAGCGAGCGGCCCGAGCAGGACGCCGTGTCGCTGATGGCCAAGGTCTACGCCCTGGCTCGGGTCGTCGAGGACGAGACCGGCCTGGAGGGCTACGACCCGCAGCTGCAGGAAGCCCATCACCGACCCCCGGCAGCGGCTCGCAGCCAGCACGCCGGCCTCTCCCCTCCCGCCAGCGCCGGCCTCCGCCACCGCGGCGGCACCCGAGGCAACGCAACCCCCGCCGGCCAAGCCGGCCACCCGTCGGCCGTGGTGGAAGTTCTGGCAGTCGTGAAGGTCCTCGTCATCGGGTCCGGCGCCCGCGAGCACGCCCTGGTGCGCGCCCTGGGCCTCGACCCGGCCGTCACCGAGGTCCTCTGTGCCCCGGGCAACGCCGGCATCGCCGCGGACGTGGCCTGCCATCCGGTCGTGGTGACCGACGCCGAGGCGGTGGGCGACCTGGCCCGCGCCGTCGGCGCCGACCTGGTCGTCATCGGTCCCGAGTCGGCCCTGGTCGCCGGGGCGGCCGACGCCGTCCGGGCGCGCGGGATCGACTGCTTCGGGCCCAGCGCCGCTGCCGCCCGGCTCGAGGGGTCGAAGGCGTTCGCCAAGGACGTCATGGCCGCCGCGGGCGTGCCGACGGCGCGGGCTCTCGTCTGCGACACGGCGGAGGCTGCCGACGCCGCCCTCGACGAGATCGGCCCGCCGTACGTCGTGAAGGACGACGGCCTCGCGGCCGGCAAGGGCGTCGTGGTGACGCACGACCGCGACGAGGCCCGCGCGCACGCGTCGACGTGTGGCCGGGTCGTCATCGAGGAGTACCTCGCCGGCCCCGAGGTGTCGCTGTTCGCGATCACCGACGGCCGCACGGTCGTGCCGCTGCAGCCGGCCCAGGACTTCAAGCGGGTGGGCGACGGCGACACCGGGCCGAACACCGGCGGGATGGGTGCCTACAGCCCGCTGCCCTGGGCGCCGGCCGGCCTCGTCGAGGAGGTGACCGCGACCGTGCTCCAGCCGACGGTCGACGAGATGGCGCGTCGCGGCACGCCGTTCTCCGGCCTGCTCTACGCCGGGCTCGCGCTGACGCCCGACGGGGTGCGGGTCATCGAGTTCAACGCGCGCTTCGGCGACCCGGAGACCCAGGTGGTGCTGGCCCGGCTGCGCAGCCCGCTCGGCCAGCTGCTGAGAGCGGCCGCGACCGGCCGGCTGGCCGAGGTCGCACCCCTCACCTGGTCGGCGGACGCCGCCGTCACCGTCGTGCTGGCGGCGGACGGCTACCCGGCCGCGCCGCGAGGTGGCGGCGTCATCACCGGACTCGACGTGGGGGCCAAGACGCCCGGCGCGATCATCATCCACGCGGGCACCGCCCTCGACGCCTACGGCAACGTGGTCAGCTCCGGCGGCCGCGTCCTGTCGGTGGTGGGCACCGGCCCGACGGTCGCGCAGGCGCGCGAGGCGGCGTACGACGCGATCCGCTGCGTGCAGCTCGAGGGCAGTCACTACCGGACGGACATCGCATGCCTGTGATCCCGGACGTGCTCGCCACCCGCTACGCCAGTGCGGAGCTCGTGGACATCTGGTCGCCGGAGCACAAGGTCGTCCTCGAGCGCCGGCTGTGGATCGCGGTGCTGACCGCGCAGCGCGACCTCGGGGTGGACGTTCCCGACGGCGTGATCGAGGCCTACGAGAAGGTCGCCGACCGGGTCGACCTCGCCTCGATCGCCAACCGCGAGAAGGTGACGCGCCACGACGTCAAGGCACGCATCGAGGAGTTCGCGGCGCTCGCCGGGCATGAGCACGTCCACAAGGGGATGACCAGCCGCGACCTCACCGAGAACGTCGAGCAGCTGCAGGTGCGGCAGAGTCTCGCGCTGCTGCGCGACCGCGCCGTGGCCGCGCTGGCCCGCCTCGCCGCCCTCGCCACCGAGCACGCCGACCTGGTCATCACCGGGCGCAGCCACAACGTCGCGGCGCAGGCCACCACTCTCGGCAAGCGGTTCGCCACGGCGGCCGAGGAGCTGCTGGTCGGGGTGCAGCGGCTCGAGGAGCTGATCGCGCGCTACCCCCTCCGCGGCATCAAGGGTCCCGTCGGCACGGCGCAGGACCAGCTCGACCTGCTCGGCGGGGACGCCGACAAGCTGGCGCAGCTCGAGCAGCGCGTCGCCGACCACCTGGGGTTCGCCCGCGTGCTCGACAGCGTCGGGCAGGTCTACCCGCGGTCGCTCGACTTCGATGTGCTGTCCGCCCTGGTCCAGCTGGCGTCGGGACCGTCGAGCCTGGCGACCACGATGCGGCTGATGGCCGGCCAGGAGCTGGTCACCGAGGGCTTCCAGGCCGGCCAGGTCGGGTCCAGCGCGATGCCGCACAAGATGAACACCCGATCCTGCGAGCGCGTCAACGGGCTCGCCGTCGTGCTGCGCGGTTACCTGTCGATGGTCGGCGAGCTGGCCGGGGACCAGTGGAACGAGGGTGACGTCTCCGACTCGGTCGTCCGACGGGTCGCGTTGCCCGGTGCGTTCTTCGCTGCGGACGGGCTGTTCGAGACGCTGCTGACGGTGCTCGACGAGATGGGTGCCTACCCGGCCGTCGCCCGCCGCGAGCTCGACCGCTACCTGCCGTTCCTCGCCACGACCAAGGTGCTGATGGCAGCGGTGCGGTCCGGGGTGGGCCGCGAGCAGGCGCACGAGGCGATCAAGGAGCACGCCGTCGCGGTGGCCGTCGAGCTGCGCGAGGGGGCCGAGCGCAACGACCTGCTCGACCGGCTGGCGGGTGACCCGCGGCTCGGGCTGTCCCGCGACGAGATCACGGCGCTGGTCGACGACCCGGTGGCCTTCACCGGCGCGGCCGGCGCGCAGATCGCGGCCGTCGTGGCGCGGGTGCACGACGTCGTACGACGTCATCCCGACGCCGCCGCCTACTCTCCGGCCCCCATCCTCTGACCGTGGAAGGGACTGGGGCGTCCTGGCAGACTGCACCGGTGGGCGCCTACGAACCCCTGCACAGCGGCAAGGTGCGTGATCTCTACCAGACCTCCGACGGCCTGCTGCTCATGGTCGCGAGCGACCGCATCTCTGCGTTCGACTACGTGCTGCCGACCGAGATCCCGGACAAGGGCCGCATCCTGACCCAGCTCTCGCTGTGGTGGTTCGACCAGCTCGCCGACGACGTCGAGAACCACGTCGTGTCGACCGACGTGCCGGCGGAGTTCGCCGGCCGGGCCATCCTGTGCCGCCGGCTGGACATGGTCCCGGTCGAGTGCGTGGCCCGGGGCTACCTCGCCGGTTCGGGTCTCGCCGAGTACACCGCAAGCGGCTCGGTCTGCGGCGTGCCGCTGCCGGCCGGGCTCGTCGACGGCTCGCAGCTGCCGGAGCCGATCTTCACGCCGGCGACGAAGGCGGCGATGGGCGATCACGACGAGAACGTCTCGTACGACGTGGTCGCAGCGACCGTGGGAACCGCCACGGCAGCCGAGCTGCGCAAGCTGACCCTCGACGTCTACGCCCGCGCGCAGCAGATCGCCACCGAGCGCGGCATCATCGTGGCGGACACCAAGCTGGAGTTCGGGTGGGCGGGCGACGGCAACCTGGTGCTCGCCGACGAGGTGCTCACCCCCGACTCCTCGCGCTTCTGGCCGGCCGCCGGCTGGCGCCCGGGCGGGACGCAGCCGTCGTACGACAAGCAGTTCGTCCGTGACTGGCTCACCTCACCGGCATCCGGCTGGGACCGCGCCTCCGGGAAACCGCCGCCGCCGCTCCCGGACGAGGTCGTCGCGAAGACGCGGTCGCGCTACGTCGAGGCGTACGAGCGGCTCACCGGCATCCGCTGGGACTAGGCCGGCTTGTTGACGCCGGAGCCGGGCCGTGACGCGCAAGCCGATCCCCAGGCTCAGGAGACCGAGCCCGATCGGGAGCGCGGCCGCGCCGACCATGCCGGTGTGTGGATGCATGCCGAGGACTCGAGTGAGCGGTCCGTCATCCTCGGCCCGGCGCAGGCTCCTCGGCCGAGCAGCGCACCGTGGCACGCGCCAGAACGTGTTCCGGGACGACGTTGACGACCTCGGGCGGAAGCTGCGCGATCACTCGGGGCGGCAGTCCGACGACCGTCTTCGGCATCGGGTTCAGGAGCGCGGGTAGGGCGGCGCACAGCTCGTCGTGGACCAGCCCCAACAGGTAGTCGTCAGCGTTGCTGCTGAAGGCTCGAGGCCTCTGCGCATGGTCGACCTGCGCGATCACGGGCCGGGCACTGCGGGCCCGGCGGTCGCGCCCTGGCCCGCCACGCTGCTGGCCCGAAGCGGCGCTCCCGGGAGCAGCCTGACCGTCCTTGCGGCGTGCGCCCCACCCTGCTCGCCCTGCTGGGGCGCGCTCGGCGCAGGCTGTTGCGGCGACGACAGCTTGGGAGTGGACACGGCGGGTGGTCGGCACGCTCGGCACATGGGGACATCGGGCACGGCGGAGGCTCCGGCACCGAGACCTCGGGCAGCGGGAGGGACGGCACGGAGACCTCAGGCAGAGGCAGGTCAGGCAGCGGCAGCAGAGCCGTGGACGGCGCGGACCGCAGCACGGTGTCTGCGGAGTGAGCCGGCGAGGATGGCAGCGCCATCGCCGCGCACACCACCAGGCTGGCGGTGGCAAGGCGTACCAGCGGGCTCATCAGGTTCTCCGGCAAGAGGTCGGCCGTGTGATCGGCAAACGACTGACGGCCGATTTGGTGATGCCCACGTCCGCGTCATCAATCGCCCCGTCATCAGGCGGAACGGGTGGCGGCGCTCCGGCCCGGCGGCCTCGGCGGGAGCACGATCGGGTGGGTGTCCGTGAACCAGCTCGATCGGGCCGAGCCGACGCCTGGGCCGGCTCGGCCAGCGCCGGAACTGGTCGAGACCCAGGGCCATGGCGACGGCGAGCAGCCCGGCGAGGATCCAGAGGTTCAGTCCCGGCCTGGACCCGGCTGGCGCCGGGCCCCTCGATCTTCGTCCCACGGACGGCGGTCCCCGCGGGAAGGACGGCGAGCTGCGCGCTGGCGTCGACCGGGCCGCTGCGGGCGCGAACCGTCATCGGCGCGGAAGGGTCGGCCCGCGGGACAACGAGCTCGTAGGTCTCGGAGACCCGGCTGGCGAGGAGCGAGCCGGCCGCTGCTTCCTGGCCGTCGCCCACCGGTCGGCGGGCACTGGCCACCCCAGGACGGTCCGAGGGACCCGCGGACACTGACCGGGTGGAGGCTGATGCCCCGCGCGTCGAGCGTCGTCAACACCGAGGGCGATGTCGCCCTGGCTCGCATCGTCGGTGCCGGTCGAGATCAGGACGACGTGCCGGGACCGGTCCGAGTCCGCTGCCAGGAGACCTCCCGCCAGTGCAACTCCGTCGACACCGGCATGGCCGTCCGAGCGACTGGCCTCGGCGGACGGCCAGGAGAGCACGCGCCCGGGGTGCACCCAAGGCCGACATGACCGTCGGACTCCAACCCCCGGAGACCACGGCAACGCGAACGTCCGGCGACAGATTGCCCAGAAGCGAGGCAGCGAAGCGCCGAGCCCGCGCGACGGCCGGATCCGGTGCAGACGCAGCGGTATCGAGCACGATCGCGAGATCGACGCGGGAAGCCGCAAGCCGCTGAACAGAGCGCAAGGCGACGGGTTCGACCCGTTGCGACACGGTGAAGTTGCTGGCCCGGAGCTGCCTGGCCGAGGAGCGCGGTCGGCACGGTGACGAGAACCGAGGAGGCGGACGGCTCGCCGACGCGGCTTCACGACCAGCGCCTGGCACGAAGCGGCAGCGGCCGGGGATGGCGGCCGGGACCCCCACGAGCGGCAGCAGAGCCGAGCCGATCACCACGGCACCAGCCCGGACCCGAGGCGCGCGCGCCCGAGTTCGCTGCCCGAGCCTGTCCTCTTCACAGGGCCTCTCACCCGCCTCCGCCGCGAGTCCGCGGTGTCCCGGCCCCCCGGCCCCCGCGCCCGGGACACCTGTCCAAGCAACGACTCGCTTTCCGGAAAGTTACGTGGGGATCGCGGTGCGACACTGGCGGCCTTCGAATAGGGGGTCCGCCCGTGCTGCCTGACGACCACGCGACGACGCCGCCGGGGCCTGGAGCCGCCGAGCGGCCCGCGCTCCTGGCAACCGCGGCCGCGGCGATCTTCGAGGAGGACGGCCTCTCCTTCTGGCGGGGGTTCGATCCGGCGACCGTCGGGACGAACGTCTTCCTGGCTCGTGCTCGGGCGGAGGCGGGCACCCTGATCCCGCCGCACTGGCACAGCCAGGACACGGTCGCGTACCTCGTCGACGGACGTGCGGTCTTCCGCAGCGGGCCCGACCTGGCAGACGTCCACGAGATGGCGCCCGGCGACTGGCTCTTCGTGCCGGCCGGCATGGTGCACGTCGAGCAGACGCCGGACGACGCGCACGCCGACTTCATCTACGCCCGCGACGGCGGCGGCGGAACGACGACGTACCTGGACGAGGA
Source organism: uncultured Actinomycetota bacterium (assembly GCA_963757295.1). Classification (GTDB taxonomy): domain Bacteria; phylum Actinomycetota; class Actinomycetes; order JACCUZ01; family JACCUZ01; genus JBDUAP01. The sequence goes on from CAVWQZ010000005.1 coordinate 211,780, forward strand.
AACAGCCGCGCAGGAACTGCATGATCACCGCGAGGGTGACGCGCCGGCTTAGAGGACGGGCCGATCGTGTCTCCCCACCTGGCGTAGGAGCAGCACCTCCGGGAAGATGACGCGCGTGCCGCGTCAGCAAGACGTCAGGGACCGGGCCACCGGCGCGGTGGCGTCGGTCGGCGCCCTCACGGTGCGGTGGACCCACGCCTCCTCGTACGCCGGCCTGTCGCCTGCATCGCTGGTGCACCAGGCCCGGCTCCGCCGGCTGCGGCGTCAGCTCCGCAGTCTGGACCTGCCGGACCGCGGGCTCCTGGTGGATCTGGGCTGCTCGGACGGCTTCGTGCTGTCAGAGCTGCGCGAGGGGGCGCACGTCCCGCCGGGCTGGCGAATGCACGGCTATGACCGCCGGGCCCGATGGCTGAAGGCGGCCCGGCTCCGCGGAGTGCCCGAGTCCCGGTTCCGCCTCCTGGACCTGAACGACGAGTCGGCCCGGCCGGTGGAGCAGGGTGACCTGGTGACCTGCCTGGAGACGCTCGAGCACGTGGGCGACTACCGCAGCGCCCTGCAGGTGATCCACAACGCCGTCCGGCCCGGCGGGCGCGTGATCCTCTCGATGCCGGTCGAGGTGGGGCCGGTGGGCCTGGTCAAGCTCCTCGGTCGCCCCTGGCCCGGAGACGGCCCTACGCCGACTTCTTCCGCTCGCCCGGTCAGCGGCTCTCCTACGCAACCGCGGTGGCCATGGGTGGCGACGTCGGGCGGTACCGGTCGCCGGCACGGGTCGCGTGGGGCCCGCACCTGGGCTTCGACCACCGGACGGTGAGGAGTCACATCCGGCACCGCTACGTCGACACCGGCCTCTGGACCATCGAAGGCGTGGAGCACTCCGCCTTCGGGGCGAACGTGTTCCTGCTCGTCCGCAGGACCGACGAGGAGCGCGCACCCGACGACACCGGCCGGGTAATCGCGTTCTCACCATCGGCTGGGCTTCGTAGCCTGCCCGGTAGGCTCGGCAGCGGCCCACCCCGCCTACGTAGGCAGGAGCACGATCGGATGGCTCGCGTCGTCGTCGACGTCATGCTCAAGCCCGAGATCCTCGACCCGCAGGGACAGGCCGTCGCCCAGGCCCTGCCACGGCTCGGTTTCGACGGCGTCACCGATGTCCGTCAGGGCAAGCGCTTCGAGCTCGAGATCGACGGCGAGGTCACCGAGGAGCGGCTGGCGCAGCTGCGCAACGCGGCCGAGACGCTGCTGTCCAACCCGGTCATCGAGGACTACACCGTGCGGGTCGAGCCGTGACCGCACGGATCGGGGTGGTGACGTTCCCGGGCTCGCTCGACGACCGTGACGCCGCCCGGGCCGTGCGCCTCGCGGGCGGCGAGTCGGTCGCGCTCTGGCACGGCGACGAGGACCTGCGCGGCGTCGACGCGGTTGTCCTCCCGGGCGGCTTCTCGTACGGCGACTACCTCCGCTGCGGCGCGATCGCCCGGTTCGCTCCCGTCATGAGCGCGGTGATCGAGCAGGCCAGCGGCCGGCATGCCGGTGCTCGGCATCTGCAACGGGTTCCAGGTGCTCTGCGAGGCACACCTGCTGCCCGGAGCGCTGATCCGCAACGACCACCGCAAGTTCAACTGCGTCGACCAGCCGCTGCGCGTCGAGAGCACCGCCACCGCGTGGACGTCGGCCTACACGACCGGGCAGGACATCGTCGTACCGCTGAAGAACGGCGAAGGCGGCTACGTCGCCGACGACGAGACGCTGGACCGGCTCGAGGGCGAGGGCCGGGTGGTCGTGCGTTACGTCGGTGACAACCCGAACGGCTCCTACCGCGGGATCGCCGGCATCGCGAACGAGCGCGGCAACGTCGTCGGGCTGATGCCGCACCCCGAGCACGCGACCGAGGAGCTGACCGGTCCGACCACCGACGGCCTCGGCTTCTTCACGTCCGTCGCTGTGACAGTCGCTGGTGATCCGAGCGTGATCGACACCGTCAAGAACGCGGAGGCCACGCCCGGAGGTCGACCAGCCGTGGGCCGAGCTCGGCCTCAAGGAGGACGAGTACCAGCGCATCCGCGACGATCCTCGGCCGCCGCCCGTCCAGCGCCGAGCTCGCGATGTACTCCGTGATGTGGAGCGAGCACTGCTCCTACAAGTCGTCGAAGGTGCACCTGCGGCAGTTCGGCGACAAGGCACCGAAGACCGACGCGCTGCTCGTCGGGCATCGGCGAGAACGCCGGCGTCGTCGACATCGGCGACGGCTGGGCCGTGACGTTCAAGGTCGAGAGCCACAACCACCCGTCCTACGTCGAGCCCTACCAGGGTGCGGCAACCGGCATCGGCGGCATCGTGCGCGACATCATCTCGATGGGTGCGCGGCCGGTCGCCGTGATGGACCCGCTGCGGTTCGGACCGCCCGACGCCGACGACACCCGCCGCGTGCTGCCCGGGATCGTCGCCGGCATCGGTGGCTACGGGAACTGCCTCGGCCTGCCGAACATCGGCGGCGAGGTGGTGTTCGACCCGTCGTACGCCGGAAACCCGTTGGTGAACGCGCTGTGCGTCGGCGTGATGCGCCACGAGGAGCATCAAGCTCGCGCACGCATCGGGCGCCGGCAACCTGGTCGTTCTCTTCGGCGCGCGCACCGGCGGCGACGGCATCGGCGGAGTGTCGGTGCTCGCGAGCGAGACCTTCGACGACGCGAAGCCGAGCAAGCGACCGGCCGTGCAGGTCGGCGACCCGTTCATGGAGAAGGTGCTCATCGAGTGCTGTCTCGAGGTCTTCGCGGCCGACCTCGTCGTCGGCATCCAGGACCTCGGTGGCGCGGGACTGTCGTGCGCGACCTCGGAGCTCGCGTCCAACGGCGACGGCGGCATGCACGTGTGGCTCGACCGGGTGCCGCTGCGCGACGCGACGCTGCGCCCCGAAGAGATCCTGATGAGCGAGTCGCAGGAACGCATGTGCGCGGTCGTCGAGCCCGACAAGCTCGACGACTTCCTGGCGATCTGCGGCAAGTGGGACGTGACCGCAACGGTCATCGGCGAGGTCAACGACACCAAGCGGCTGACCGTCGAGTGGCACGGCGAGGTGATCTGCGACGTTCCGCCGCGCACGGTCGCCCACGAGGGCCCGGTCTACGACCGGCCGATGGCGCGCCCGGCCGACCTCGACGCGCTGCAGTCCGACGACGCCGGGTCGTTGCCGCGCCCGTCGACCGGTGACGAGCTGCGTGCCGCCCTGCTGCAGATGGTCGCCTCGCCGAACCTCGCGTCGAAGTCGTGGGTCACCGACCAGTACGACCGCTACGTCCTCGGCAACACCGTGCTCGCGCAGCCGGCCGACGCGGGCATGGTGCGCGTCGACGAGGAGAGCGGGCTCGGCGTCGCGCTCGCGACGGACGGCAACGGTCGCTACAGCAGGCTCGACCCGTACGCCGGGGCGCAGCTCGCTCTGTCGGAGGCCTATCGCAACGTTGCGGTGTCGGGTGCGGAACCGCTCGCGGTCACCAACTGCCTGAACTTCGGCTCACCCGAGGACCCGGCCGTGATGTGGCAGTTCGCCGAGGCGTGCCGCGGGCTGGCCGACGGGTGCCTCGAGCTCGGGGTGCCGGTCACGGGCGGCAACGTCAGCTTCTACAACCAGACCGGTGACGTGGCCATCAACCCGACCCCGGTGGTCGGCGTCCTCGGCGTGATCGGCGACGTCACCCGTCGTACGCCGTTGGCGCCTGCAGCGGGGCAGGTGCTGGTGCTGCTCGGCGAGACGCGCGACGAGCTGGGCGGGTCGGAGTGGGCGCACCACGTGCACGGGCACCTCGGCGGGCGGCCGCCGCGGGTCGACCTCGGCGCCGAGCAACGGCTCGCGCGGTTGCTGGTCGACGCGGCGCGCGACGGCGTGCTGCGCGCGGCTCACGACGTCAGCGACGGCGGCCTTGCCCAGACCCTGGCCGAGCTGGTCATGGCCGGGCGGGTCGGCCTGCAGGTGCGGCTGCCGGACGGGATCGACCCGTTCGTCGCGCTGTTCTCCGAGTCCGTCGCGCGCGCCGTCGTCGCGGTCGACCGCGCCGACCTGGACGGCTTCCTGGCGACGAGCGCGTCGACCGGTGTGCCGGCAGCGGTGCTCGGCGAGGTCGGCGGCGCGTCGCTGGACGTCGAGGGGAGCTTCGAGATCCCGGTCGAGGAGATCCGGTCGGCCTCGGCCGCCACCCTGCCCGCCCTCTTCGGCTGACCGCTCAGTCCCGGCGGCGGCACGCCAGGACCGCCGCGAGCGGCCAGAGGGCCTGCGCGCCCGCGGTCACCCGCTCGGCCAGACCGACCCGGCCGTCGTCTGCCGCCAGCTCGGCGCCGAGCCAGCCGAGCAGCCCGACCAGCACGGCCGCCGCAGCGAACCCGACGACCGGTCGAGTCGGCGCGGGGCCGCGGCTGCCCCGCGTCGACCGCGAAGGCCGGCCACGCCGAGAGCGCCACGAAGGCCGCGGTGGCCGCGGCCGTGTGCGCAGCCGAGCCCTCTCCGCCGCCAGGGAGCGGAAAGGCGGCCACCAGCAGGGTCGCGACACCGCCGGCACCGAGCAGCAGCCGGCCGGGGACGGCCAGCGGCCGCAGGGCGAGTGCCGTGGTGATGTGGCAGAGCCCCAGCCCGGCCAGCGCCCCGGTCATCAGCCACCGGTCCTCGGCGTCGAGCGCAGCGAGCGCACTGATGGTGTCCACGACCGGGTCGAAGCCGGCGGGCTGGCGGGCGGCCGCGACGGTCCAGCCACCGATCAGCAGCACGGGTGCGGCCGCGGCGGACGCCAGGCCCCACCACGGAACGCGTTGCTGCATCGGCCGTCCCGGTGGAGTCAAGAGGTGAGAGAGCGGGCGGCTGGTCGCGAACCAGCACCTCCGCCCTGGAAGGGCGGCGCTCTAGCTTTTGAGCTACGCCCGCAAGCGCCCCGTGCGGGTCAGACCCGCCGAGGCGTTGCCCAGCACGCTACCCCGCGCGCGCGACCCTCACTCCTCCCCCCCTCAGTGATCATGCAGTTCCTGCGCGCGCAGGAACTGCATGATCACCGCGAAGGGGTGAGGGCGTTGGGTGCGGGATCTGTCGGGGGTGGTGGTTACGGTGACCGGGTGCCGCCGCGTCGCCGTACCGACCCCGCCGCCGGCCGCGCCGCCGTCACCCGTGCGCTGGGCGCGGCCGATCCCGACCCGGCCGACGTGCGCGACGGCACCCGGTTCCTGCTCGAGGAGCTGGCCGCCCGCGCGCCGGGCCGGTCGGTGGAGGTGCGGGTGCCCCCGCACGGGGCGGTGCAGTGCGGCGAGGGGCCCCGCCACACCCGGGGCACGCCGCCCAACGTGGTGGAGACCGACCCGCTCACCTGGCTGCGGCTGGCGACCGGCGCGCTCACCTGGGCCGACGCGGCCGCCTCCGGGCGGGTGCACGCCAGCGGGGAGCGGGCCGACCTCTCGGCCTACCTGCCCCTAGTCTGAGCGCGTGGTCAAGGCGGGCGTCGACAGGGTCGATATGAACCGCATGCCCCGTTTCCCGTTCCGGTCCCGTCACCTCACCCGGCGTACCGCCGCCGTCCTGTCCGGTGTGGTCGCGGCCAGCGCCCTCGCGCTCGGCGGAGCGGTGACGGCGCTGCCTGCTGACGCAGCCGTCAGCCCGATGACCCGCACCGCGATCGGGAAGTCGGTCAAGGGGCGCACGATCTGGGCCTACCACCGGACCACCCCCGGCGCCACCAAGCGGGTGATCGTGATCGGCGCGATCCACGGTGACGAGACGGCCGGGATGGGCGTCACGACCCGGCTGAAGACACGGTCGATGCCGAGCAACCTCGATCTGTGGATCATCCCGACGGTCAACCCCGACGGCGTGGCCGCGGGCACCCGCACGAACGCGCACAAGGTCGACCTCAACCGCAACTTCCCCTACCGCTGGCGGCGCATCAACGTCGGCAAGTCCACCTACTCGGGGCCGTCCGCGGCCAGCGAGCCGGAGACCAAGGCGTTGATGGCGTTCATCACCAAGGTCAACCCGCGCATCACGATCACCTTCCACCAGCCGCTGTTCGGTGTCGGCCTCAACACGAAGCGCAACGACGTCGTACGCGCGATCGCATCGACCATCCAGCTGCCCGTGGAGAGCTACTCCTGTACGAGCGTGTGCTACGGCTCGTTCACCAGCTGGCACAACTACTACAAGGCCGGCGTCGCGGTCACGGTGGAGTTCGGCAGCACGGTGACGGCCTGGCGCAAGGACAAGGCGGCCTGGGCGGTCGTCTCGGTCGGCTCTCGCTACTGAGCCGACCGCCCGGCGGGCGCTTCCCCTCGTTTTTGCGGGTCGCGGGGTCGCACATACTCTCGACCGATGACCGGATCCAGCCGATGCCTGCTCGCCATCGGCGTCGCAGCGACGCTGGCCGTCACCGCCTGCGGCGCCGGTGACCGCGACATCACCGGTCGTAACGCCCCGACCGGCACCGGTGCGGTGACCACGCCGCACATCGAGCCGATGACCCGGCTCGGCACGGCAGAGGGGCATCTCGCGGTCGTCGCCTGGCCCGGCTACGCCGAGGACGGCTCGACCGACGCGGTCGCCGACTGGGTGACACCGTTCGAGAAGGAGACCGGCTGCCAGGTCGACGTGACGACCGCGACGACCTCGGACCAGATGCTCGACCTGATGGCGACCGGCAAGTACGACGTGGTCTCCGCGTCCGGCGATGTCAGCCTCGAGCTGATCGAGTCAGGAGAGGTCGAACCGCTCAACACCGACCTGGTGCCCAACTACATGGACGTGTTCGCCGGGCTCAAGCGCCAGCAGTGGAACTCGGTGGACGGCGTGGAGTACGGCGTTCCGCACGGTCGCGTGGCCAACGTGATGATGTACCGCACCGACCAGGTCAAGCCCGCCCCGGACAGCTGGAGCCTGGTCTTCGACGCGGACTCGCCGTACCAGGGCAAGATCACGGCGTACGACTCGCCGCTCTACATCGCCGACGCCGCGCTCTACCTGATGAAGACCAAGCCCGACCTCGGCATCAAGAACCCCTACGCACTCGACGAGGACCAGCTCGGTGCGGCCGTCGACCTCCTCAAGCAGCAGAACGCGAACATCGGCGACTACTGGGACGACTACCTCAAGGAGCTGGACGCCTTCAAGAGCGGTGCCGTCGTCGTCGGTACGTCGTGGCAGAGCGTCGTCAACCTGGCCCAGGCCGACCGGTCGCCGATCAGCGCGGTCCTCCCCAAGGAGGGCGCCACGGGCTTCTCCGACACCTGGATGGTGGCGAGCAAGAGCAAGCACCAGACCTGCGCCTACAAGTGGCTGAACCACATCATCAGCCCGGCGGCCAACGCGGCCGCCTCGGACTGGCTCGGCCAGGCGCCGGCGAACGAGAAGTCGTGCGCGCTGACCATCGACAAGGACCAGTGCAAGACCTACCACGCGGCCGACGAGGCCTACTTCGACAAGGTCTGGCCCTGGACCCGGCCGGTCCCGCGCTGCCTGGACGGCCGCCGCGACGTCCAGTGCACCGACTACGCCCAGTGGGAGTCGGCCTGGCAGGACGTGATGGGCTGACTGCCGGATCCGTCGTCCTGCGGCCTGAAATGCGACGAAACCGCACCTCTAGTCCATGTGAACGACGGAATCCATGCTAAATCGTGACCGGAACGGGTCCGTGCGCCGCTAGTCTCGCGGCGTGCCGTCCAGCGACCGAGCGCCCGCCGTGCGCCTCGCCGGGCTGACCAAGGTCTTCGGTGACGTGACGGCCGTGGACGGCATCGACCTCGAGGTCGGCGACGGGGAGTTCTTCGCCATGCTGGGCCCGTCCGGCTCCGGCAAGACCACCGTCCTGCGGATGATCGCGGGCTTCGAGCAGCCCACGTCGGGCTCGGTCGTGCTGGACGGGCGCGACGTGACCCGGGACGCCCCCTTCGAGCGCGACGTCAACACCGTCTTCCAGGACTACGCGCTGTTCCCGCACATGACGGTCGAGCAGAACGTCGCCTACGGCCTGATGGTGAAGAAGGTCCCCAAGGCCCGCCGCCTCGCCCAGGCGCGCGAAGCCCTGGGCACGATGCGGCTCGACGGGTTCGGCGACCGCAAGCCGTCGCAGCTCTCGGGCGGCCAGCGCCAGCGCGTGGCGCTCGCGAGGGCTCTGGTCAACCGCCCCCGCGTGCTCCTGCTCGACGAGCCGCTCGGCGCGCTCGACCTCAAGCTGCGTGAGCAGATGCAGGTCGAGCTCAAGGCCATCCAGCGCGACGTCGGCATCACCTTCCTGTTCGTGACCCACGACCAGGAGGAGGCGCTGACGATGAGCGACCGGATCGCGGTCTTCAACGAGGGCCGCATCGAGCAGGTCGGCACAGCCGCGGAGGTCTACGAGCATCCCGCGACCGCGTTCGTCGCCGGGTTCGTCGGGACGTCGAACCTGCTGGCCGCCGACGCGGCCCGGCAGCTGCTCGGCGAGGACGGCGTGTTCACCGTCCGGCCGGAGAAGATCCGGCTCGCCCCGGCCGGCACTGCGGCTGCGCAGTCGGAGGTCGCGGCCGAGGGCCGGGTCGACGAGGTGGTCTACGTCGGATCGGCGACGCGCTACGTCGTACGACTCGATGCCGGCGGAACTCTCGTCGCGCTCCGTCAGAACACCGGCGACGCGAGCAAGTCAGGAGACGTCGGGCTCAACAGCCCGGTCAGGTTGGTGTGGGACAGGCAACACGTCTACCGCGTGGCCGACCCGGTCGCGCGTTCACACGATGGAGGACAATCATGAAGAGCAGACGCCTGCTCGTGCTCGCCACGGCAGCCGTGCTGGTGCTGACGGCATGCGGGTCTGACGACGGTGACAACACGCAGACCGCCACCGGCAACAAGGGTTTCACCGCGCCGGAGCTGCCAGCACTGGACAAGCTCGGCACGCCCGAGGGCGAGGTCAACATCGTTGCCTGGGCGGGCTACGTCGAGGACGGGTCCACCGACCCGGCAGTCGACTGGGTCACGCCGTACGAGGAGGCCACCGGCTGCAAGGTCAACGTGAAGGTGGGCGCCACCTCCGACGAGATGGTCAGCCTGATCAAGACCGGCCAGTACGACGTGGTGTCCGCATCCGGTGACGCGTCGCTGCGGCTGATCGCCGGCGGCGACGTGGAGCCCGTCAACACCTCGCTGGTGCCCAACTACGCCGACGTGTTCGAGAGCCTGAAGAAGCAGCCGTGGAACTCCGTCGACGGCGTCGAGTACGGCGTGCCGCACGGCCGCGGCGCCAACCTGCTGATGTACCGCACCGACAAGGTGACCCCGGCACCGGACTCCTGGGGATCGGTCTTCGACGCGTCGTCGCCCTACAAGGGCCACGTCACGGCGTACGACTCGCCGATCTACATCGCCGACGCGGCGTTGTACCTGATGAAGACCAAGCCGGACCTCGGCATCAAGAACCCGTACGCGTTGGATGACAAGCAGTTCCAGGCATCCGTCGACCTGCTCAAGCAGCAGAACGCGAACATCGGCGAGTACTGGGGTGACTACCTCAAGGAGATCCAGGCCTTCAAGAGCGCGGACACCGTGATCGGCACGTCGTGGCAGATCATCGTGAACCTCGCCAAGGCCGAGAAGGCTCCGGTCGAGGCAGTGCTGCCGAAGGAGGGTGCGACCGGGTGGTCGGACACCTGGATGGTGGCGACGAAGAGCAAGCACAAGACGTGCGCCTACAAGTGGCTCGACCACATCATCAGCCCGAAGGCGAACGCGCAGGTCGCGGAGTGGTTCGGGGAGGCACCGTCGAACGCGAAGTCCTGCGACATGACGGCGGACAAGGCGCACTGCGACACGTTCCACGCCGACGACGAGGCCTACTTCGACCAGGTCTGGTACTGGACAACGCCCATCGAGCAGTGCCTGGACGGGCGGACCGATGTGAAGTGCAAGAACTACAGCGAGTGGACCACCGCCTGGCAGGAGATCAAGGGGTAGGTCTGCGTTGACAGCATCACAGGGTGCGGGTCGCCCGGCAGGCTCCTCCGTCGCGAGGAGGCTGTCGGGCACCCTGCACCGACACAGCTGGTTGCGCGCGGGGCTCCTGTTGTCCGCGCCGATGGCCTGGATGCTCGTCGCCTACCTCGGTGCGCTCGCCGTCTTGCTGCTGTCGGCGTTCTGGACGACCGACGCGTTCACCAGCGAGATCATCCATGAGTTCACGACGGCCAACTTCGAGCAGCTGCTGACGAGTGACCTCTTCCGCACCGTGACGATCCGCAGCGTGCTGGTGGCGGCGGCCGTGACGGTGATCTGCGCGGTCGTCGCCTTCCCGATGGCGTTCTACATGGCGAAGGTTGCCTCGCCGACCATGCGCAGGTTGCTCGTCGTCGCGGTCCTCACGCCACTGTGGGCGAGCTACCTGGTCAAGGTCTACGCCTGGCGGGCGATGTTCTCGGGCAACGGCGTCATCAACTGGCTGCTCGAGCCGTTCGGGCTCACCGGCCCGGGCTTCGGTCTCACCGCCACGGTGGTGGTGCTCGCCTATCTGTGGCTGCCGTTCATGATCCTGCCCATCTACGCGGGCTGGAGCGACTGCCCGACTCGCTCCTCGAGGCATCGGGCGACCTCGGCGCGGGCGCGGGACGCACGACCCGCTCGGTCGTCCTTCCGTTGATCTTCCCGTCCGTCGTCGCGGGGTCGATCTTCACGTTCTCGCTCAGCCTCGGCGACTACATCACGGTGCAGATCGTCGGCGGCAAGACCCAGCTCATCGGCAACCTCATCTACGGGAGCCTGCTGACGGCCAACAACCTGCCGCTCGCGGGGGCACTCGCGACGGTGCCGGTGGTCATCATGGTGATCTACCTGCTCGGCGTACGCCGGACGGGAGCGCTGGACCAGCTATGAGACTCTCCCGCCCCGCTCGGCTGGCCCTGGGCGCCTTCATGCTGCTCGGCCTCGTCGTGATCTACGTGCCGCTCGGTGTCGTCCTGATCTCGTCCTTCAGCCCGGACAAGACCTTTGGCTGGCCGCCGAGCGGCTTCACGCTGTCGTGGTGGGGCAAGGCGTGGGAGAACGAGGGTGCGCGGGCGGCGCTGGTGACGTCGGTGAAGGCGGCGCTCGGTGCGACCGCCCTGGCCCTCGTGCTCGGGACGATGGCGTCCTTCGCGGTGGCCCGCTACCGGTTCTTCGGGCGCGAAGCGGTGTCGATCCTGCTGGTGCTGCCCATCGCGTTGCCCGGCATCGTGACCGGCATCGCGCTGAGCAGCGCGATCCAGACCACCCTGAGGCCGATGGGCATCGACTTCGGCCTGTTCACGGTGATCGTCGGGCACTCGACGTTCTGCATCGTCGTCGTCTACAACAACGTGCTGGCCCGCCTGCGCCGGGTCGGCGGCTCGCTGGAGGAGGCGTCGATGGACCTCGGGGCGGGCGTCTTCCAGACGTTCCGGTTCGTGACGTTCCCGGCGGTGCGCTCGGCCCTGCTTGCCGGCGCGGTGCTCGCATTCGCGCTGTCCTTCGACGAGATCATCGTCACGACATTCACGGCCGGCCCGGGTGTCCAGACGTTGCCCATCTGGATCTACCAGAACCTCGCGCGCCCCAACCAGGCGCCCATCGTCAACGTCGTCGCAGCCTCGCTGATCGTGCTCTCGGTGATCCCGGTCTGGCTGACCCAGCGGCTCTCCGCCGACACCTCCGGCGGCCGGCTCTGACCCGCGGAACTGGCTCGTTGCCGAGATCGTTGCTCCAGGGGTAGGAAGGACATATCCGACATCTGGAGGCGGACCCATGCGCAGAACGCTGCTCCCTCTCACTGCCGCCGTCGCCCTTGCCGTGGCGGCCGCCGTCCCCGCCGCGGCCGCCCCGACGCGCGACTCGTACCTGCTCAAGCCGGTCGGCCCGGCCGCTGACCAGATCTTCCCCGAGGGCATCGCCACCGACGGGCGGCAGTTCTTCGTCGGCAGCACCACCGACGGCACCGTCTACCGCGGCACGCTGGCCGGCCGGGTGGCCACGCCGTTCCTGCTCGGCGGAGCGGACGACCGCACCTCGCTCACCGGGCTCAAGGTCGACGACGGGCAGCTGCTCGCGGCAGGCGCTGCGACCGGGCGGTTCTTCGCCTACGACATCGAGTCGCGCGAGCTGGTCGGTTCCTACCAGGTGCAGCCCGCGCCGAGCACCGCTGCGCCGAGCTTCCTCAACGACGAGACCGTCACGCCGGACGGCTCCGTCTACATCACCGACTCCGTCGCCAACCGGCCGTACCTCTACCGGGTCGGCCCGGACCGCGCGACCGACGGCGTCGAGCCGCTCGAGGTCTTCCTCGACTTCACCGGCACCGCCCTGCAGTACACCGCCGGGTTCAACGTCAACGGCATCGCGTCGTCCGCCGACGGCCGCTACCTGGTGCTGGCCAAGTCCAACACCCGCGACCTCTACCGGGTCGACCTCACGACGAAGGCGGTCAGCAAGATCGACCTGGGTGGCGCTCCGGTGGCCGGCGACGGGCTGGTCCTGGACGGCACCACGCTGTATGCGATCGAGCGGCAGACCGTCGCGGGGCAGGCCGGAGCAGGTCGGCTACGTCGTGAAGATCGCCCTGTCCGCCGACCTCGGCTCGGGCACGGTCGTGAGCCGCACCACCGACCCGTCGTTCGACGACCCGACGACCGCCGCCCTGACCGGCGGCCGGCTGCTGGTCGTGAACAGCCAGTTCGGCGAGCGCGGCGGCGTCGGCACCCTCGGTCCGTTCACCGTGTCGAGCGTCCCGAAGCCCTAGCCGTAGGGTCGACGGCGTGGCCCGCCGCACCCCCCGCTACGCCAGCTTCCTCGTCACCGGTGGGCTGGTGGGTCTGCTGGTCACCATCGCGGTCGTGCTCGGCCCGGGCGCTGACGTCGAGCGCCGGCGCGCGCTGTTCTTCTACCTCGGCATCCTGCTGACCGGCACCGGCGCCCTGCTCGGCGGCCTGGTCGCCGTCCTGGTCGAGGGCCGCCACAAATCTCCAGCGGTGCCCGTTGCGGATGCCGGTGACCCTCCGGAGGACCCGTAGACTCGCCACCGTGCGACGTGGCGACGGTCGACTCAACCATGACGTCGATCCGGACGAGAAGGCCCCGCAGGACGCGTGCGGTGTCTTCGGTGTGTGGGCCGGCGGTGGGCACGCCGCAGACGGCCCCGACAGCGAAGAGGTCGCCAAGCTGGCCTACTTCGGTCTCTACGCGCTGCAGCACCGGGGTCAGGAGTCGGCGGGCATCGCCGTCAGCAACGGCTCGCAGATCCTGGTCTACAAGGACATGGGCCTGGTGGCCCAGGTCTTCGACGAGGGCCACCTGACCGCCCTGCGCGGCCACCTCGCCATCGGGCACACCCGCTACTCCACGACCGGGTCGAGCGTGTGGGAGAACGCGCAGCCGACGTTCCGGTCCACCGCTGCCGGCTCGATCGCCCTCGGCCACAACGGCAACCTCACCAACACCCGCGACCTCGTCGACCTGGTCGCCAAGCGCAAGGCCGACAGCGGCGAGCTGCCCTACGAAGACCTGCCCGCGCACCGTCGTACGGACGTCGGGGCAACGACCGACACCGAGCTCATCACCGCGCTGCTCGCGTCCTATCCCGACCGACCGCTCGAGTCGGCCGCGCTCGAGGTGCTGCCGCAGCTGCGCGGCGCGTTCTCCCTGGTGTTCATGGACGAGACGACGCTGTACGCCGCGCGCGACCCGCAAGGGGTGCGGCCGCTGGTGCTGGGCCGGCTGGAGCGGGGCTGGGTGGTGGCCAGCGAGTCGGCGGCGCTGGACATCGTCGGCGCCAGCTTCGTGCGCGAGGTCGAGCCGGGTGAGCTGATCGCGATCGACGAGCACGGCCTGCGCGCGCAGCGGTTCGCCCCCGCCGACCCCAAGGGCTGCCTGTTCGAGTACGTCTACCTCGCCCGGCCGGACACCCGGATCGCCGGGCGCAGTGTCCATGCCACCCGGGTCGAGGTCGGCCGCCGGCTCGCTCAGGAGGCTCCCGCCGACGCCGACCTGGTGATCCCGGTGCCCGAGTCCGGGACCCCGGCCGCGGTCGGCTACTCGCAGGGCAGCGGGATCCCCTACGGCCTGGGCCTGGTGAAGAACTCCTACGTCGGGCGCACGTTCATCCAGCCGTCGCAGACGATCCGCCAGCTCGGCATCCGGCTCAAGCTGAACCCGCTCCGCGAGGTGATCGCCGGCCAGCGGCTCGTGGTGGTCGACGACTCGATCGTGCGCGGCAACACCCAGCGCGCGCTGGTGCGGATGCTGCGCGAGGCGGGCGCCACCGAGGTGCACGTGCGCATCTCGTCGCCGCCGGTGAAGTGGCCGTGCTTCTACGGCATCGACTTCGCGTCGCCGGCCGAGCTGATCGCCAACGGCCTGGCGGTCGAGGAGATCCGGGCCTCGATCGACGCCGACTCGCTGGCCTACGTCTCCCTCGAGGGGCTGATCGCCGCGACCGAGCAGCCGGCCGAGCGGCTGTGCCGGGCCTGCTTCGACGGCGTCTACCCGATCGCGCTGCCCGAGCCGGAGCTGCTCGGCAAGCACCTGCTCGAGATCGAGCCGGCCGCGCTGCTCGGCGGCGGCGGGGCGGCCGACGCACTCACCCGCCCATGACCGAGGCAACCGGGCTCGAGCTATGCCGAGGCCGGGGTCAGCATCGAGGCCGGTGACCGCGCGGTCGAGCTGATGAAGGCCTGGGTCGCCAAGACGGGCCGTCCCGAGGTGGTCGGCGGTCTCGGCGGTTTCGCCGGGCTCTTCGACGTCAGTGCGCTGAAGGCCTACCGGCGACCGCTGCTGGCGACGTCCACCGACGGCGTCGGCACCAAGGTCGCCGTGGCGGCCCGGATGGGCGTGCACGACACGATCGGGCACGACCTGGTCGGCATGGTCGTCGACGACCTCGTGGTCTGCGGCGCCGAGCCGCTGTTCATGACCGACTACATCGCGTGCGGCCGGGTCGTGCCGGAGCGGATCGCCGCGATCGTCAAGGGGATCGCGGAGGGCTGCGTGCTCGCGGGGTGCGCGCTGATCGGCGGCGAGACGGCGGAGCACCCGGGGCTGCTCGAACCCGACGAGTACGACGTGGCAGGTGCCGGCACGGGTGTCGTCGAGGCTGACCGGCTGCTCGGCCCGGACCGGGTCCGCGCCGGCGACGTGCTGGTCGCCATGGGATCCAGCGGCCTGCACTCCAACGGCTACTCGCTGGTCCGGCACGTCCTGCTCGAGCGGGCCGGGTGGCAGCTGGACCGGCACGTCGACGAGCTGGGCCGGGCGCTCGGGTCCGAGCTCCTGGAGCCGACCCGGATCTATGCCAAGGACTGCCTGGCGCTGATCGAGGCGGTCGACGTGCACGCGCTGGCCCACATCACCGGGGGCGGGCTGGCCGCCAACCTCGCGCGCGTCCTGCCGGGGCACGTCGATGCGGTCGTCGACCGCGCAACGTGGTCACCGCAGCCGGTCTTCGGCGTGGTCGGCGCCGTCGGCGCCGTGTCCACGGACGAGCTGGAGCGCACGCTGAACATGGGCGTCGGGATGGTGGCCGTCGTGGCGGCCGGCGACGCCGACCGTGCCGTGCGGCTGCTCACCGATCGAGGAGTGCCGGCCTGGATCGGCCGGTCAGGTCAGCGCCGGGTCGGGCGCGGCGGAGCTGGTGGGGCAGCACCCCGCCGGGTGACCGGGTCAGCGCGCGGGCGCCGCCCAGTCGTCCTCGTCGAGGTCGTCGTCCTTGCTGTCGACGTCATCAGCGCCTGTCGAGCCGCCTGCAAGCTCACGCTGGAGACGCTCGAGGTCGGTGCCGTGAGAGCTGTACTTGAGCTCACGGGCAACCTTGGTCTGCTTGGCCTTAGCCCGGCCGCGCCCCATGGCTCGACCCCCTCGTACGTCAAGCGGGGCGAGCGCCCCGGTCCATTGGCTTCTCTCGTGCCCTAACGGTACATGCCCCTCGGGTGTTCCGGCAGCGGGTTCCCTACCGCCCGGGCAGGGTGATGGCCCGCAGCCGCCCCACCTCGGTCATCCGACGCTCGGCCAGCCGCTCGGCAGCCAGCTCGGGCGGGATGCCCTCGTCGTCCGCGATCTGGAACACCCGTCGCGTCGTGTCGAAGATCGCCCCCGCCTTGAGCTTGGCGCGCTCGAACGAGAAGCCCTCGATCTCGTCGGCCACCTGGATCACGCCGCCGGAGTTGACGCAGAAGTCGGGGGCGTAGAGGACGCCTCGTTCGGCCAGCATCTTCTCCACGCCGGGGTGGGCGAGCTGGTTGTTGGCGCCGCCGCAGACGATCTTCGCGCGCAGGGTCTCGGCGACCTCGTCGCTGAGCGCGCCACCCAGGGCGCAGGGGGAGTAGATGTCGATGTCGGCGCGGACGAGCGCATCGGTGTCGGCGACGACCTCGACCTGCGGGTGCTCGGCGGTCAGCCGCGCGACCGCCTCCTCGTTCACGTCGGTGACGACCACCGCGGCGCCGTCCTCGAGCAGGTGGCGCACCAGGTGACGGCCCACCTTGCCGACCCCGGCGACCCCGACGGTGCGGCGGGCGACGCTCGGCGAGCCCCAGACGTGCTCGGCCGCGGCCCGCATGCCCTGGAACACGCCGTACGCCGTGAGGACCGACGAGTCGCCGGCGCCGCCGTGGGCTTCCGAGCGGCCGGTGACGAAGTCGCACTCGCGGGCCACCACGTCCATGTCGGCCACGTAGGTGCCGACGTCGCAGGCCGTGACGTAGCGCCCGCCGAGGGACTGCACGAACCGGCCGTAGGCACGCAGCAGCGCCTCGGTCTTGTCGACCGACGGGTCACCGATGATCACGGCCTTGCCACCGCCGTGGTCGAGTCCGGCCAGCGCGTTCTTGTAGGCCATCGCGCGGGACAGGGCCAGCACGTCGTCCAGCGCCTCCTGCTCGGTGGCGTAGGGGTGGAACCGGGTCCCGCCCAGCGCCGGGCCGAGCGCCGTGGAGTAGATGCCGATGATCGCGCGCAGTCCGCTCGGCTCGTCGGTGCAGAACACGACCTGCTCGTGCGGCTGCTGGCTGCCCGGTTGCCGGCCGAGGACGGCGCTGCTCATGAGAGGCAGCCTACGATGCGCCTCGTGACCGGCTTGCTCCCCAACCCGTACGCGGCCTACCTGCGGGTCTACGAGCCGCTGGTGGCGTTCGCGCCGGAGGAGCGCGCCACCTGGAGCGCGTACGCCGAGCAGGCGGCCGGTCGGCTGGAGCGGCTGCGTCGCGAGCACCGGCGGGCGCTGGCCGACCTCCTCAGCGTGCCGCCGGTGGCGGTCCCCGTGGACGAGAGCTCGGACGCGTTCGTCCTCGAGGAGGAGGGCCAGGTCTTCGTCTGCCCGGTGCAGTCCCGGCTGCGCGCGTGGCTGGCGTTCGGCGAGTTCCGTGAGGGCCTGCCGGACACGCTGCTGCACGCGTTCGTGCCGCCGGCGGCGGTGCGCCGGGCCGACGCCAACCGCGAGCTGTGGGCGGGCAAGGAGCCGGCCGGACCGCTGCGGATCCAGACCGCGACCTGGGCGGTGCCGATCCACTGGTTCGTCGCCTTCTCGGAGGAGGACCGGGTCGTGCACCTGGCCGGCCCGGACCGCTCGCTGGTGCACCGGGCCCGGATGTCCGCGGCGCGGCGCCGGGTGGGCCGGGCGCTGCGCACGCTGCGGCGCTCGATCGGGGACGTGAGCTACGTCGAGGAGCTGGAGGGGCTCGGGCAGTGGCTCGAGGAGTTCCACCCCCGGTCCTGGCTGGAGCTCGACTACGGCGGCCTGGTCCACCTGCTCACCGACGACGACCTGCGGGCCGACGAGTCCGCCCGGGACGTGGCGGCCGCCCTGAGCGCGCTCGCGGCCGGGGACGAGGACCTCGCCAGCGCTGCCTACGAGGCCCTGGTGGACCGCTGGGCCGCCGTCCGGGCGCTCGAGCACGCCAACTAGCGATAGACGCGCATAGGAGTGAAGGGGACTAGTCACCTCCTCCCACCCCGAATATGGCCCGCTTTGACCATTTCGGACATCCCTCGCAACGTGCACTATTAGCAACAAGGAACCGAGCTCGGTCGGTTTCGCCATCGAAAGGCCCACCAAGATGAACACCCGTACCCCCGACGCAGAGCCCCTGTTGACCCCCGCTGAGGTTGCGACGATGTTCCGCGTCGACCCCAAGACGGTCACCCGCTGGGCCAAGGCCGGCAAGCTGACCTCGATCCGCACGCTGGGCGGACACCGCCGCTACCGGGAGTCCGAGGTGCGGGCGCTGCTCGCCGGAATCCCGCAGCAGCGCTCCGACGCCTGAGGGCTACTGCTCTCTGGCGGTCAGCACGCAGAACTCGTTGCCTTCGGGGTCGGCAAGAACGACCCAGCGCACCGGTTCGGCGGCTTCCGACTGCCCGACCTCGGCCGTGGGTGGCGCCCAGCCCGATCAGGCGCTCGACCTCGGCGTCCTGGTCGTCGGGGTTCAGGTCGATGTGCAGCCGGTTCTTGATCGTCTTCGCCTCGGGCACGGTCCCGAAGATGATGCCGGGGTAGGTGCTCTCGTCCTTGGCGATCACGATCTCGTCGTCCGACTCGTAGACGACCTGCCAGTCCAGGACCTGCTTCCAGAAGTCCGAGACCAGGCGGACGTCCGTGCAGTCGACGACGAGGGTGTACCAGCGGCTTGCCATCAGGTCCCCTTGTCCATCCCAGAGATCAATTCCCCATGCCAGTGATCATGCAGTTCCTGCGACGCAGAAACTGCATGATCAACTGGGTGGGGGTGAATGTCCAATGAGAATGAACTTGGTGGCCAGGGACGGGGTCGAACCGCCGACCTCACGATTTTCAGTCGCGCGCTCTACCAACTGAGCTACCTGGCCGCCGGTGCTGCTGGCCGTGCGCGGTCCTGACGGGATTTGAACCCGCGACCTCCACCTTGACAGGGTGGCGAGCACTCCAAGCTGCTCCACAGGACCATTCAGTTGTGCTTGCCGTGCTCGATCGTGCCCCCAACGGGATTCGAACCCGTGCTACCGCCTTGAAAGGGCGGCGTCCTGGGCCACTAGACGATGAGGGCGATGGGCCCACGGCGTCCTAGCCGTCGGGGACCCCGAAAGCATAGGGGACGCTTCCGAACTTCACCAAAGACGAATCCGGGCTCTGGGTCGGCGTCGGCTCACCCTCCTCCGGCGGCTCCGCCACGTGGCGTTCGATCTGGGCCGAGGTGAGCCCGAGACCGCCGAGGGTGATCTCGTCCCAGGCCTGCAGGGTCCGGGACTCGCGGTCGAAGTAGAGCACCGAGAGCTGGACCGGGGTGGGCTTCTCGCCCTCGAGGCCGCGGAGACTGCCCCCGCCCGTCGACCCCTCGGTGAAGCGCAGGGTGCCGCCGTCCAGGCGGCGGACCTCGCGCTTGTGGGTGTGGCCGGCCAGCACCAGGGGGACGGCGCCGTCGATGGGCAGCCCCATCTCCGGGTCGTGCACGACGATCGGCGTCGATGGCAGCGGTGGCCGGCTGGGCCCGGGCAGTCGCCGCCAGCTGCTCACCGACCTGCTCGACCGTCGGTGGTGGCCTCCTTGCCGCGGGTGTCCTTGTCGGGCGTGAACCGCGGGTCGGGTGCGCCGAGGAGCCGCAGCCCGGCGACCTCCTGCACGGTGTGGTCGAGGACGACGGCGTTGGGCTGGGCGGCGACGGCGCGTTCGGTGCCCACCGAGTCATGGTTGCCGCGCACGAAGACGTAGGGCACCCCGAGCGTGGCGATCGGGTCGAGGAACCGGTCCTCGGGCGCGGACCCGTGGTCGGTGATGTCGCCGGAGTCCACGATCAGGTCGACCTCGAACTGCTTGGCCACCGAGCGCATGATCTCCCAGGCCGCCGGGTTGAGATGCAGGTCGGACACGTGCAGCATCCGGATCGTCGTCGGATCGGCGTTGTACGCCGGCAGGGTGGACGTCACGTCGTACAGCCGCGACACGTTCGTCACCAGCTTGGCCAGCTGCTGCTCGTACTTGCGGAAGTCGGCGACGATGCTCTGCGCGTCACCCACGACCGTCGGCGCAATGGCCAGCAGGCCGTCGTACGTCGGCTCGTTGACCGACTTCGGGTTGAACGTCGCGGCGGCGATGCCACCGCACGCGAGCATCACCGCGCCCGCGAGCGCGCCGGTGAGCAGGATCCGGCGCAGGCGGCGCCGGAAGACCAGCAGGCCGAGCAGCAACCCGCCCGCCACTGCTGCGATGGCTGCCCGCACCGCGAGCCGGATGACTCCGGACCGTACGTCGGCGGCCACCGTCTCGGGCAGGCCCCGCACGGATGCCGGGTTGTTGAAGATCCGCCGCGCGTCGGCGGTGTTGATGCGGGTGACCTGGGCGTCCAGGCGCAGCGGTCCGTCGTGGGAGTCCAGGCTCAGCCGCCCGAGCGGGGGCACCGCGACGACCGAGTCACCGGTCCAGGACGGCGAGATCGACATCCGGGTCTCGACCGGGCCGACGGAGGCGTCGACGCTGCCGCCGACGACGACGCCGAGCCAGCACCCCAGCAGGGCGACGACGACGATCTCGATCGCGACGGCCACCCGCGGCCAGCGTCGCCAGGGCAGTCGGGAGGCGCCGGCGGCGCGGTTCGACGGTGCGGGCGACGAGGACATCGGTCCCCTTACTACCGCACGCCGGTCAGCGAGCGAGAATCATCTCGTGCTTCAGATGTCCGCGTCGGAGTTCGACGACCTGGTCGCGCAGGCCCTCGACGAGGTGCCGCCCGAGCTGGCGGCCCTGATGGACAACGTGGCGGTGTTCGTCGAGGACGAGGGCGCACCCGGAGATCCCGAGCTGCTGGGGCTCTACGAGGGCACACCGCTGACCGAGCGGGACAGCATGTACGCCGGGGTGCTGCCCGACCGGATCCTCATCTTCCGCGGCCCGATCCTGCGCAGCTGCGAGAGCGCCGAGGACGTGGTCGAGGAGGTGCGGATCACCGTCGTGCACGAGATCGCGCACCACTTCGGCATCGACGACGACCGCCTGCACGAGCTCGGCTACGGCTGATCAGACGGGCATCGGCCCGCCGTGGACGTAGCGCAGCCAGCGGTGGCCGTAGCCCGACAGCTTCACCGTGAACGAGCCGTCCTTGGCGACCGGCACGGTCTCCTCGCCCAGCACGTCGTACAGGTCCTGCTTCTTCGTGCAGTCGTCGAGGCGAAGGTCCACCGACACGCCTCGCGGCGCGAGGTTGTGCAGGGCGACCACCGACCGGTCCTCCCAGTCGACGCGATGCGCGAACACGGACGGCGTGGTGCACGTCAGCGGCTTGAAGGTGCCCCACCCGAGCTCGGGGCACTCGCGGTAGCGGCGGACCAGGTTGCGGATGAAGGAGTAGAGCGAGTCGGGGTCGTTGCGCTGGTCGGCGACGTTGACGTTCTTGGGTGAGTAGGCGCCCTTGGGGAACGGCCGCTCGAGCGTTGCCGGGTCGGCCGTCGTGAACCCGCCGCCCGGCTCGCTGGTCCACTGCATCGGCGTGCGGACGGCGAGCCGGCCGGGGATGTCGAGGTTCTCGCCCATGCCGATCTCCTCGCCGTAGAACAGGACGGGTGTGCCGGGCAGCGAGAACAGCATGCTGTAGACCATCCGGAGGCGGTCCATGTCGCCGCCGAGCATCGGTGGCAGGCGACGGCGCAGGCCGCGGTCGTAGAGCTGCATCTCCGGCTTGGGTCCGAACGCGGCGAAGACCTCCTCGCGCTCGGCGATCGTGAGCTTGTCCAGGGTCAGCTCGTCGTGGTTGCGGACGAACGTGGCCCACTGACTGTCGTGCGGCGTGGTCGGCCGCTCGCCGATGGCGCGGATGAGCGGGCTCGCGTCCTCGCGCACCAGGGAGAGGTAGAGCGCCTGCATGCCGATGAAGTCGAACTGCATCGTGAGCTCGTCGCCGTGGGCGCCGAAGAACTCCTTCTGCTGCTCGTGCGGGAGGTTCACCTCGCCGAGCAGGATCGACTCGCCGTGGCGGCGGCCGAGGAACGCGCGCAGCTCGGCGAGGTACTCGTGCGGGTTGGGCAGCGAGTCGGCGTCGGTCGACAGCGTCTCGATCAGGAACGGCACGGCGTCGACCCGGAACCCACTCAGGCCCAGGGCCGACCAGAACCCGGCGATCTTGGCGATCTCGTCGCGCACCTTCGGGTTGGCGATGTTGAGGTCCGGCTGGCTCTTGTAGAACCGGTGGAGGTAGTACTGGCCGGCCATCTCGTCGTACTGCCAGAGGCTCACCTCCTTGTCGGGGAAGGTGACGCCCGGCGGTCCGTCCGCCGGCGGCTCGTCCGCCCAGACGTACCAGTCGCGGAACGGCGAGTCCTTGCTCGCGCGCGCCGACTGGAACCACGGGTGCTGGTCGGACGTGTGGTTGGCGACCAGGTCGATGATCACCCGCATCCCGCGGTCGCGGGCCGTGCGCACGAACTCGATGAAGTCGCCGAACGAGCCCGACTCCGGGTCGATGGCGTAGAAGTCGCTGATGTCGTAGCCGTCGTCGACACCGGGCGACGGGTAGAACGGCATCAGCCAGATGCAGGTGACGCCCAGGTCGGCGAGGTAGTCCACGCGCTGGGACAGGCCCTGGAAGTCACCGTGCCCGTTGCCGTCGGAGTCGAGGAACGTCTCGACGTCCAGGCAGTAGATGACGGCGTTCTTCCACCACAGGTCGCTGGTATCGGTGATCTTCATGGTTCCTGCCTACCCGCGGTCTCCTGAGAGGATGCGTCCATGGGTCTCGGGGGAGGCGAGTCGGAGTGGGCGGACTACGAGTGGGTCCGCCTCGCCGACGTGCCCGACGACGCTGGGCAGCCCCTCGCTGACGCTCTGGTGGCCTGGGTGCGCGAGAACCCGCTCTGGCTCGACGACGGGTCCACCCGGGTCCTGCTGGTCGACCTGGACAACCTCCGGGCCGAGCCGAGCCGGCTGCGGGCCCGCATCTCGGTGGTCGTGGAGCTGGCCCGGCAGGCCGACTACACGTCCTTTGCCGGGCAGACCGGCTCGGTCGCCCGGGCCCGGCCCTGGCTGGCCGAGTTCGCGAACGCTGCCGTGGCGGTGGGTGGCGGCTCCGACGAGGCCGACTGGGTGCTCCTGGACGCGGCCGAGGCGGTCACCGACTTCCCCCTGCAGTTCCTCGTCGTCAGCAACGACTGGATCTTCGCCGGGCTGGCCCGGCGCGGCCCGCTGATCCTGCTCAGCCCCGGCGCGGACGCGCTCAGCGACCGGCTGAAGGCGGCCGCCGCCCGGATCGTCGACCTGGCGGTTCTCGAGTCCCGCTAGCTCCTCCCTGGGGCTGTGGACAACGGACCGCGGCGGGTTGTCCCCAGGTGGCTAGCGTTTTCCCGTGAGCTATCTGGAGGTCGATCCGGCCGTCCTGCGCGCCACCGGCCACCGCCTCCGCGCTGCCGTCGAGGTCGCCCGTGACGTGCGCCACGAGGGCGGCACCTTGGCCGTCCTGGTGGCCGACGCGGGCCACGAGCGGCTCAGCGACACGGTGCAGACGTTCTTCGACAAGTGGTCCCACGGCATCGGCTGCCTGATCGAGGACGCCGAGACCCTCGCGACGATGCTGACCGACGCCGGCACGACCTACGGCCAGGTCGAGTCCGCGATCGCCCGGGCCTGCGAGCCAGGGGGCTGAGCCGGTGCCCGCCCCGACGCCACTCGCCCGGGCGGCCACGGCCTTCGCCGCCGGGCTCCTGGACAGCGCTGCCTTCGCCGCCGCGTTCGCGACCGGGGAGGTGTACGCCGTGCGGCCGCCGCCGCCGGCACCTCCGGGCCTGGTCGCGGTGGGCGAGCCCGGCGCGGGCCACGTCCTGGTCTTCACCTCCCTCGACGAGCTGGGGCGCCGGGCCGGCGAGTGCGACTGGCTGCGCACCACCGGCGACGACCTGCTCTCCCTGGTGCCCGACGGCTACGGCGTGGTGGTCGACGCCGCCGGCGACCACCCCCTCGCCCTGCCCGCGAGCGCGCTCCACCGGGGGCCGGTGCCCGACGGAGGGCCCCGCTGATGGCGGGCGAGCTGGCGCTGGGGGCCACCGTCGCCGACCTGGTGCCCGGCAACCCCGACGACCTCGAGCGACTCGTCGCCCGCTGCACGACCCTGGCGCGCGGCCTGGCCGGGGCGGCCGACCGGATCCGCGCGATCCACGCCGGGGAGTGGGTCGGCCCGGCCGGTGACGCGTTCCGCCAGGTGGTCGAGGACGAGCCCGGCCGTTACGCAACGGCGGCCGAGGCGTTCGCCGGGACGGGGGCGGCGGTCGCGTCGTACCGGCTGACTCTCATCGACGCGCAGGGCACGGCGCGGCGGGCGCTGGCGATGCTCGACGACGCCGAGGCGGCCTCCGCCGCCTGGCGGCGCCAGGACGAGCCCGCACCGGTCGACCCGGGCGGCGAGGGCCGCGACCGCGCCCGGGCGCTGCTCAACGACGCGCGCGCCCGCGTCCGCGCGGCCGGTGACCAGGCGGCCCGGCGGACCGAGGCGGCGTGGGCCGACGCGCCGCGCGAGCCGCACTGGTGGGAGAGCGCCGGGCACTTCGTCGCCGAGATCGGGCGGGGCGCGTGGGAGGCCACGGCGGGCATGGTGGAGCTGGCGTGGTCGATCTCGACGGTGCGGATGATGGTCGACCCCGAGGGCTGGGAGCGCGACGTGACCGCGCTCGGCGAGGGCCTGCTCTACGGCGTGACCCACCCGGTCGAGTTCGGCAAGGCGATCCTCGACTGGGACACCTGGCAGGAGTCGCCGGGCCGGGCGATCGGCCACCTGGTGCCCGACCTGCTGATCACGCTGGCCACGGCCGGCGGCGGAGCGGCCGCGCGCGGGGCCCGGACAGCCAGGGTGGTCGACGAGCTGGCCGACATGGGCACGACGCTGCGCCGGCTCGACCACATCGACGACGCGTCCGCGCGGCTGTCCTTCCTCGAGCGGGCCCGGACGCTGCTGCCCGGCCGGGAGCGGCCGCTGCCGCCGCCCAACGTCCCGGTCGGGTCGCCGGCGGGGCGGGCCGCCGCCTTCCAGGGCCACGGCGCCTATCCGGGCGTGGACGACTGGTACACCGTCCGGCTCGGCGCCGGCGACGAGGTGGCGGCGGGCAGCGTCGCTGCGCTGCCGGAGCTGCCGTTCTCGGGCTTCGCGGTGCCGCGGCAGGTGGCTGACGACGTCGGCGGCAACGCCCGCGAGCTGTTCGAAGGCGTGCAGGTGGCCCCCCGCAACGGCCTCTACCGCGACGAGGTCACCGTGTTCCGCGCCAGCGAGGACCTCGAGGTGGCGGTCGCGATCGCGCGCAACAACCCGATCGTACGGCGCCGGCGGCTTCCGCCAGGTCTTCATCCCCGACATGCAGCGGCTCATCGACGACGGCGTCCTCGAGGTGGCCGAGCGGCGGGCGCTGCACACGCTGCAGGCCCGGATCAACGTCGATGCGGTGTCGGCGCCGTGAGCACCCGTCGTACGGCTGAGAGGATGGTCAGCGTGAGCGAGGATCGCGAGGTCATCGAGGCGCACAACCGTCGCGGCGAGCCGCCGATGAGCCACCTGGTGCCGGTGCTGCTCGCGCTGGTCGGGGCGGGCAACGAGCTGCGCTACGAGACGCCCTACTTCGGCTTCCTGCCCCAGCCGCACGGGTGGTACTGCGAGCTGATCGGGCCGATCGACTTCGACCTGCTCGCGGCCCGGTTCGAGCTGCCCGACACGATCCACCTCGACCCCGAGCACGACCGCATCATGGACGACGGCAACCAGCGCTGAGATCTACGGCGGCGAGGGGGCCAGGGCGCTGCCGGGCTGGAAACCGCCGCCACCGGCCTGAGCGTGGCGGGTTGAGGGGCTGTCCCCGTTCACCCGGTCGGGGGTTTCCCATCCGGAAGGGCCCGTGCTAGCGTTCTCGGTGGTTGCAATTGCAGTTCCTCGCACGTTCTAGAACGCCCGACGGAGTGTAATCCGCCGGGCGTTTTCTCATTCTTGGCCGTTGGTCTGGATGTGGGACGACGATTAACGCGGCAGCCCGGGGTCGGCAAAGTGCCGGCACCGCCTCGCCCCACGAAGGAGCAACAGCATGACGCAGGGCACAGTGAAGTGGTTCAACGGCGAAAAGGGCTTCGGCTTCATCGCACAGGACGGCGGCGGCGCCGACGTCTTCGTGCACTTCTCGGCCATCCAGGCCGACGGCTACCGCTCGCTCGACGAGAACCAGCGGGTCGAGTTCGAGGTCACCCAGGGCCCCAAGGGCCCGCAGGCCGAGAACGTTCGCCCCATCTGATCTGAGCACGCTTCGTCAGCAACCGCTGGCGTACCGAAGGGGCCCCGCCATCACGGCGGGGCCCCTTCGTCGTTCTCTAGAGTTCGGTCCATGACCAGCTCTGCTGACGGCATCGTCCCCGACGACAAGAACTGGACCTGGGTGCTGGAGCGCCCGTGTCCGGAGTGTGGCCTCGACTCCCGCGACATCGCGCCGGAGCAGGTGGCCGGGCTGCTGCGGGACGTCACGGCGTCCTGGCAGGACGTGCTCACCGGTGCTGTCGATGTGCCGGGTGGCGTGACCGCGCGGCCGGATCCCGCGACGTGGTCGCCGCTGGAGTACGGCTGCCACGTGCGCGACGTGTTCCGCGTCTTCGACGCGTCGCCTGCAGCTGATGCTCGCCGAGGACGACCCGCTGTTCGCCAACTGGGACCAGGACAAGACCGCGGTCGAGGACCGCTACGGCGAGCAGGACCCGGCGACCGTCGCAGCCGAGCTGGCCGATGCGGGGGCTGTGATCGCCGACCGCTTCGCTGCCGTGACCGGTGACCAGTGGGACCGCACGGGCTCGCGCGACGACGGGTCGCGGTTCACCGTCACGACCTTCGCCCGCTATCTCCTCCACGACGGCATTCACCACGTGTACGACGTGACAGGTGTCCGAGCAACGTAGGTCCGCGGGCGCGTTGCCCCTACCCTTGTCGTCAGGGCCTCTAGCTCAACTGGCAGAGCAGCGGACTTTTAATCCGCGGGTTGTGGGTTCGAGTCCCACGGGGCCCACTGGTCAGCCGGGGGTGGCGCAGAGGTTGCACCTCGCTGCGCTGTACGGCTTGTCGACCCGTCGGAGTGCGAGGGGGTCGTTGATGCGCGAGCACCGGTCGTTCACATGGAAGACCGCGAGGTTGCGCTCGGGTTCGCCGGCCTTCGGTATGACGGGCTCAACCCAGCCGCGCGGCGGGTCGTAGGTCATGCGACGTCCGCCGGTCTGGAAGTGCGCTCGATCTCGATGACCCGGTCGATGCCCGTGATCTCCAGGACCCGCAACACCTGACGGCTCGGGTTGACCACCTTCAAGATGCCCGCCTTCGCGGTCGATGCGCCGGCGGGTCGCGACGAGGACCTCGACACCGGTCGAGTCCATGAAGCCCACCTCTGCCATGTCGAGGTGAAGCGCTGTCGAGAACTGGCTCGTGGCGCAGAGCGCGGCTTCTCGAAGGTGTGGCGCGGTCTGCATGTCGATCTCGCCTCGGATGCGCAGAGTCACGCAGTCCGGGCTCGGAACGATCTCGATCGTCAGCTGGTCGGTGGTCACGAAGACCTCGCAGGGAGTGGGTCCTGCCGCGACCCACGTTTCGAGTCGATTCAGCATCACACACGCACCTTCGGCGCGCGCAGGAGAACGTTACACGAGGGCGCACCCTGCGTATCCACCGGATCCGGGATCTTTCCTGACCGGGGCAGTCGATACCGGTCATACGTCGGCGCCGGCACGCTCCCGGACGGGTCCACGGGCCCAGTGGCCGCCCGACCGGGCCGGGAAGCCGTGATGGCGTCGTACGAGCATCCACATCGGCGGCGCGATCAACAGCACCAGCGCGAGCACGACCCCGGTCACCGCCGTGCTCACGCCGAGCAGCTTCAACGCCGACGCGAGCAGCACGAAGGCCAGCGCGCGACGCACCAGGCCGCCGGGCGCGCGGGACGAGATCTGCGCGCCGAGGAAGGCGCCGGGGACTGCCCCCAGCAGCATCGGGATGGTGAGCGCGAGCGAGAAGTCGCCGAACAGGAGATGGCTCAAGGCCGCCGACATGACGAGCGGGACCGCTTGGACGAGGTCGGTGCCGACGAGCTCCGCCGCCTTCAGCCCGGGATAGAGCACCATCAGCGTGATGATGATGAGCGAGCCCGATCCGACCGACGTGATGCCGACGACGAGCCCGCCGAGCGCGCCGACGATGATCGTGGGGATCGGCCGTACGACGACCACGGGCGGGCCAGTGCGGTAGGGCCCCACCATCCCGTCGCGGATCCGGGCCCGCTCGAGCAGCCGCAGGTAGGCGCGGACGATCAGCCCGAACGCGGCGATCAGCAGGGCCACGCCGAGCGCCTTCTGCAGGAAGTTCTGCAACGCCTCGCCGTCGGTGAACGCGCGCGTGATCAGCACACCGCAGAAGGCCGCCGGCACCGAGCCCAGGCACAGCCACCCCACGAGCCGGAGGTTCACCGTCTTCCGTCGCAGGTGCACGGAGGCGCCGGCGGGCTTCATCACCGCACTCGCGACCAGGTCGCTGGAGATGGCGACGAGCGGGTCCACCTTGAAGAAGAAGATGAGGGCCGGCGTCATCAGCGCACCGCCGCCCATGCCGGTCAGGCCGACGACGATGCCGATGCCGAACGAGGCGACCAGAAGGAACAGGTCCATCGAGCGTCAGCCCTGCCCGTCAGCCGCCGGCAGCCACCCGCGCGATTGCATGAAGTCGACGAGCCGGCCGACGGCGTCGTCCACGGAGAGCACCGACGTGTCGATGGTGACGTCCGCGTCGGTCGGCTCGTCGTACGGGTCGTTGATGCCGGTGAAGTGCTCGATGAGCCCGGCCCGGGCGCGCGCGTAGAGGCCCTTCACGTCGCGTCGCTCGGCCTCGGCCAGCGGCGTGCTGACGTGCACCAGCACGAACCCGCCGACCTCGCGGGCCATCGCGCGCACGGCGGTGCGGCTCTCGGCGTACGGCGCGATCGGTGCGCAGATCGCGATGCCGCCATGGCGCGCGACCTCCGCGGCGACGAAGCCGATGCGGCGCACGTTCAGGTCACGGGAGGCGTGGTCGAAGCCGAGGCCCGACGACAGCATCCGCCGCACCTCGTCGCCGTCGAGCAGGCTGACGGTGCGCTCGGTGTTGGCGCGGATGTAGGCCGCGAGCCCACGGGCCAAGGTGGACTTGCCGGAGCCGGACAGGCCGGTGAACAGCACCACCACGCCGCGCCGGCTGCGGGGAGGAAGCCACCGGCGCAGCTCGGCCAGCGTGACGTCGTCGGCGACGGCCGGCAGGGGGCGGTCGGCGTCGAGCGCCTCGAGCAGCCGGCCCCAGTCCTGCTGCCCGGCCGCCATCGGGGTGGGTTCGGCAGCCCCGAGTGCCTGGACCACGGCGCCCGCGAGGGCCGCGTCGGTCTCCGGGTCGCGCCAGGCCAGGTCGACCGGTACGACGTCCACCGGCCGCTCGCCGGCCTCCGGGCCGAGCGCTGCGCGCACCAGGCGCAGCAGCGTCGGCGCCGGCAGCCCGTCCGGTGTCGGTCCGGCGACGGGCACGGCGATGACCAGCGAGCCGCGGTCGACCCGTGACCGGATCTGCTTCACGTCGGCGGTCAGCAACGGGCGGGTGGCGAGCATGACGGTCACCGGTCCGGCACCGTCGCGGGCCAGGGGCAGCGGTGCCCAGAGTGCTGCGTCGACCGGCTCGACGCTGCCCTCGACCACGGCACCGTGACCGTCGGCGGGTGAGACCGCGACGCCGGTCAGGGTCGCGAGCGGCTTGCTCTCCTCGTCGGCCAGGACCAGGGAGCCGGCTGCGGTCACCCGCTCGACGAGCTCGGCGGGGATGCGCAGCCGGGCCACCCGGTGCGCAGGTTCTGCATGATCACTGGGAGAGGTGGCTGCGGGGGGAGCGGTGGAGGAGCCGCCGAGGACGTCGAGGGGGAGGTCGATGCCGCGCAGCAGCAGCCGGAGGTCCGCGAGCGCATGGTCGCTCGGCACGAACAGCGGACCGACGTGGCTCACGAAGCTGCGGCGATCATCCCGGCTGCGACCGTGCGGTTGGTCCGCTCGTCGATGAGGATGAAGGCCCCTGTCGTGCGGTTGCGGCCGTAGGGGTCGCACAGCAACGGCTGCGTCGTGCGGAGCTTCAGCCGGCCGATGTCGTTGAGGCCGAGCTCCGAGGCGCTCTCGTCACGGTGCAGCGTGTTCACGTCCAGCTTGTAGCGCACGTCCTTGACCATTGCCCTGGCCATCCGCGTGGTGTGCTTGATGGCGAACTTCTGCCCCGCCACCAACGGCTCGTCGGTCATCCAGCAGACCATCGCCTCGACGTCCTGCGCGACGGTCGGCATGTTGTTGGGCCGGCAGATCATGTCGCCGCGGGAGACGTCGATGTCGTCCTCGAGCGTCACGGTCACCGACATCGGAGGGAACGCTTCCTCGACCGGTCCGTCGGCGGTCTCGACCGACGCGATCTTCGACGTCAGCCCGGACGGCAGCACCATCACGTCGTCGCCGGCCTTGAGCACGCCGCCGGCAACCTGGCCCGCGTAGCCGCGGTAGTCGTGGTGCTCCGTGGACTTCGGTCGCACCACGAACTGCACCGGGAACCGCACGTCGATGAGGTTGCGGTCCGACGCGACGTACAGGTTCTCGAGGTGGTGCAGGAGGGTCGGTCCGTCGTACCACGGGGTGTGCTCCGAGCGCGTCACCATGTTGTCGCCGTGCAGCGCCGAGACGGGGATCACGCGCAGGTCGTGCACATTGAGCCGCGTCGCGAACTGCTCGAACTCGTCGCGGATGCCTTCGTAGACGTCGCGGGAGAAGTCGACGAGGTCCATCTTGTTGACGCACAGCACGAGGTGCGGCACCTGCAGCATGGTCGCCAGGAACGCGTGCCGGCGGCTCTGCTCGACCAGGCCCTTGCGGGCGTCGACCAGCACCAGGGCGAGGTCGGCCGTCGACGCGCCCGTCACCATGTTGCGCGTGTACTGGATGTGCCCCGGTGTGTCGGCGATGATGAACTTCCGCCGCGGGGTCGCGAGGTAGCGGTAGGCGACGTCGATGGTGATGCCCTGCTCGCGCTCGGCGCGCAGTCCGTCGGTCAGCAGAGCGAGGTCGACGTAGTCGTCGCCGCGCTGCTTGCTCGCCCGCTCGACCGACTCGAGCTGGTCCTGGAACACCGTCTTGGTGTCGAAGAGCATCCGCCCGATCAGCGTGCTCTTGCCGTCGTCCACGGACCCGGCCGTGGCGATTCGGAGGATGTCCACGTCAGAAGTACCCCTCGCGCTTGCGATCCTCCATCGCCGCCTCGCTGAACTTGTCGTCGCCGCGCGTGGCACCGCGTTCGGTGAGCCGGCTGGTCGCCGTCTCGGCAATCACCTTCTCGACGGTGTCGGCGTCGGAGCGCACGGCGGCGGTCAGCGTCGCGTCGCCGACCGTGCGGTAGCGGACCGAGGTCTTGAAGACCTCCTCGCCCTCCTTGGGCCGGCAGAACTCGTTGACGCCGTAGAGCATCCCGTCGCGCTCGAAGACCTCACGCTCGTGCGCGTAGTAGATCGACGGCACCTCGAGCGACTCCCGGGCGACGTAGTCCCACACGTCGAGCTCGGTCCAGTTGGACAGCGGGAACACCCGGATGCTCTCGCCGACGTGGACCTTGCCGTTGTAGAGGCCCCACACCTCGGGCCGCTGGTTCTTGGGCTCCCACTGGCCGAACTCGTCGCGGAAGGAGTAGATCCGCTCCTTGGCCCGGGCCTTCTCCTCGTCACGTCGCGCGCCACCGAACACCGCCTGGAACTTCTGCTCCTCGATCGCGGCGAGCAGCACCGGTGTCTGGATGCGGTTGCGCGACCCGTCGGGCATCTCGTGCACGAGCCCCTCGTCGATCGCGTCCTGGACGCTCGCGACGATGAGCTGTACGCCGAGCTCCTTGACGCGTCGGTCGCGGAACTCCAGCACCTCGGGGAAGTTGTGTCCCGTGTCGATGTGCATGACGGGGAACGGGATCCGCGCCGGCGCGAACGCCTTCTCCGCCAGCCGCAGCATCACGATCGAGTCCTTGCCGCCCGAGAAGAGCAGGCAGGGCCGCTCCAGCTCGGCGACGACCTCGCGGAAGATGAAGACCGACTCTGCCTCCAGGGCGTCCAGCTGGGAGAGCTGGTAGCGGGCAGCGTCTTGCATCGGGCGAGTTCACCTCCAGCGGTGACGTCGGGCGAGCGCCCCCGTTGCGGGGGCCGGATGAGCGAATTTCAGAAGCCAGAGTACGCAACGGACTGGTGCACTCGTTACACTCGCCCGCGGGCTGCGCGCGCGCTCGGGTGGCCTCCGAGGGCCCGCGAACGTGGGCTACGTTCGGTTGATGGCCTGGAAGCGCACCCTGAAGACGCGGGTGAACTCCACGCTGCGCCGGGCCACCGGCTACGAGCTGCAGCCGGCGTGCGCCACCGCCGCGCCCCGAAGCCCAGGAAGCGCCGAGCCGCAGCCCGAGACCGTGCTGGCGCCGATGCCACCGGAGGTGAGGCTGCTCACGGCGCCGGTGTTCATCATCAGCTCGATCCGCTCGGGTTCCACCCTGCTCCGGGCCATCCTCGGCAGCCACTCGCAGCTCCACGCACCGCACGAGTTGCACCTGTCACGGCTCGCGTGCGGCTGCGCTCGCGCAACGCCCGCAACGCGCATGGCGGCGATCGGGCTCGACGAAGCCGGTCTCGAGCACCTGCTGTGGGACCGCTTGCTAGACCGCCAGCTGCGCCTGAGCGGCAAGACCACCGTGGTGAACAAGACGCCGTCGGACGCGTTCATCTGGCGGCGGATCGTCGAGACGCTGGCCGGATGCCCGGTTCATCTTCCTGCTGCGCCACCCCCTGTCGATCGCCCGGTCCCGCCAGGCGGCCGAACCCGAAGGACCCGATGGACCGGCACATCGCGCGGACCCTGACGTTACATGACGGCGGTCGAGGAGGCCCGGCAGGCGCTGCCCGGTCTCACCGTCCGCTACGAGGACCTGACGGAGACCCCGAGGCGGTCACGCGGCAGATCTGCGAGTTCCTCGGCGTGCCCTGGGAGCCGGCATGCTCGACTACGGCTCACAGGACCCGCGGCGACTTCGTCAAGGGCCTGGGGACTGGACCGACCGGATCAGGTCCGGCACCGTCCAGCCGGCCCGCCCGCTGCCGTCGCCGGACGAGGTGCCCGGCTCGCTGAGGGAGATCAGCCGGGCCTGGGGCTATCTGCCCGAGTCCGACTGATCGGTCGCCGGCCGGGCCAGCACGTCCTCCACGAGCTCGGCCCAGTCCCGGCCGATGACCTGGATGTCATATCGCGCTGCCGTCTCCAGCGCGCCCTTGCCGAGGGTGGCCCGGTACGCGTCGTCGTCGATGACGTCAAGCAAGCGCCTGTGCTCAGCGCGGGGATGTCACCGTCAGGCACCAGGACGCCGTTGTGGCCGCTGGCAACGACCTCGACCGGTCCGGTCGGGCAGTCGAAGCTGACGACCGGCAGGCCCTTGCTCATCGCCTCCAGGATCACCATCGGCAGGCCCTCCCGGCGCGAGCTGAGCACGAAACCGATGACTGCGGCGAAGGCGTGGCCCAGCCGCTCGTGCGGCCCATCAGCCGCACGCTCTTCCCCAGGTCGTGCTCGGCGATCAGCCTCTCGAGCGCGCTCCCGCTGCTGTCCCGTCGCCGTAGATCTCGAGGGTCCAGTCGGGGTGTGCGCGGGCGACCGGCTCCCAGGCGGGGATCAGGCGGTCGAACCCCTTCTGGCGGGCCAGGCGGCCGGCGGCGATGACCGTCTTGGCCGAAAGGTCGGCCTGGCCACCACCCATCTCCGGGACGGCGTTGGGCATCCGCACCACGGGCGGCGGGCCCGAGGCGAACAGCTCGGCGTAGTCACGCTGGTCGCTCGCCGTCAGGACCGCAAGCACGTCCAGGCGCGGGTAGAACTCCTGATGCCGGCGCGCAGCAGGGGCCGGTGCGACGGCAGGTTCATGTGCTCCTGCCCGATCGTGCGCACGCCGGGCGGGGCGTAGCTGCGCGGAGATGATGTTGAGCCCGGGCCGGGTGGTGATGAGCACGCCGGTGAGACCGCGCAGCCGGTTCATGATCAGCAGGTCGGTCCACACCGAGAACTCCGGGTAGCGCCAGTCCTGCGACGTTGACCAGCGAGCTCGGGAAGGCCGCCAGGACGAGTCGCGCCAGCCGCCGGCCCAGCGCCGCCCCGGTCGAACGTGTCGTCCAGCGCGGTGACCTTCACGCCGGGCGGGAACGCGAAGAACGGCTCGCGCTTGCGGCGCTTCACGCTGAGCACCTCGACGTCGTACTGCTCGGACAGGTAGCTCGCGAGGTTGAACGCCGTACGGATCGTGCCGCCCATGCCGTAGGCGTTGAGGATCAGGATCGTGACGCGGGTGCGACCGCCCTCGCGGCGGCGGCGGGGCAGCCGGGCGACGTGCGGCAGGAGCGGTCGTACGACGTGGGCAACCAGCCAGCGCAGGACCGGGTCGGCGGTTCGAAGACCGCGCTTGAGCGAGGCCTTGAGGGGAGCGGTCACCGCGGCACGATACCGGCCACGCTCAGAGCGCGAGCTTCCGGCGGATCTGCTCGAGCTGGCTGACGAGAGCCCAGCTCACCTCGTCCGGCGTGCGTCCGCCGTCGACCCTGAGGAGCTCCTCGCGCGACTCGTAGTAGTCGAGCATCGGGACGGTGTGCTCCATGTAGACCTCGAGCCGGTGCTCGATGACCTCCTCGGTGTCATCACTGCCGCGCCCGCGCGCGAGCAGCCGGCGGACCAGCTCGTCGCGGGCTACGTCGAGGTGCACGGCGACCTGCGCCTCCACGCCGAGGTCCTTGGCCACGGCGTACGCGATCTCGGCCTGCTCGACCGTCCGCGGGAAGCCGTCGAGGATGTAGCCGCCGGACTTGCTGGCCGCGACGACCGGCTTGCGCAGCACGTCCATCAGGAGCGTGTCGGGCACCAGGTCGCCGTGCGCGACGTACTGCTGGACCTCTTTCCCGAGCGGGGTCCCCTCGGTGACGTGCTGGCGCAGGAGGTCTCCGCTGGAGATGTGGGTGAGGCCGAAGTGCTCGGCCAGGCGAGTGGCCTGGGTGCCCTTTCCGGACCCGGGCGCGCCGATCAGGAGCAGCCGCACAAGGTGCCTCCTGTCGACGTCGTGGCGTTACTCCCGTGCTGCGGAGGGTACGGCGAGAACAACTGACCCGACCAGCAGGAGGCATTCCATGAAGACCGTTCGCGAGATCATGACCACCGGCGTGGAGTGCGCGAACGTCGGAGAGACGCTCGTCGAGGCAGCCCGCAAGATGCGCGATCTCGATGTCGGCGCCCTGCCGATCTGCGGCGAGGACAACCGGCTCAAGGGCATGCTGACCGACCGTGACATAACGGTGCGAGTCGTCGCGGAGGGCCGCGACCCCGGCTCGATCAAGGTCGAGGAGCTCGCTGAGGGCAAGCCGTTCACCATCGGTGCCGACGACACGGTCGAGGACGCCCTGCGCACGATGAGCAACCACGGCGTGCGCCGCCTGCCGGTCATCGACGGCCACGACCTGGTCGGGATGGTCAGCCAGGCCGACATCGCGCGCAACCTGCCCGTCGACAAGATCGGTGACCTGGTCGAGGCGATCTCGAAGGCGCCCTCGAACAGCTGACGTCCAGCCGCTTCGGCGTCTACCGCAGTCGGGGCAGCACCTCGGTGCGGTAGAAGTCGAAGAACCCCTTCTGGTCGGGACCGATCTGGTTGATGTAGACGTCGTCGAACCCGGCGTCGACGTAGGCCTGAACAGCCTTGACGTGCTCCTCGACGTCGTTGCCGCACGGCGTGCCCTTGGTGGCCTGCTCCTCGCTGACGATCGAGCTGGCCTGCATGAAGTGCTCGGGGGTCCGCAGCACCTGCGAGAGCTCGCCGGGAAGACCGGAGTTGGGCCAGATCCGGTGCACGGTCCGGCGGGCCTCTGCGGCGTCGCTCGACCAGCAGACCTTCATCCCGCCCTGCGCGGGCTTGTCGCTGGCGCCGCCGGCGCGGAACTTCTTCACGGCGTCCGCATCCGGCATGGTCGAGATGTAGCCGTCGCCGATCCGGCTCGCGAGCTCGATCGACTTCGGCCCGAAGCCGGAGATGTAGACGGGTGGTGGCTGGTCCGGCAGCGTGTAGATGCGGGCGTGCTCGACCGTGTAGTGCTCGGTCTTGGCGGTGACGACCTCGCCGGTCCAGAGCTCGCGCATGATGCCGACGGCTTCCTCGAGCATCTGCAACCGCTCGTCGGCGAGTGGCCACGGGCCTCCGACGACCTGTTCGTTGAGCGCCTCGCCGCTGCCCACGCCGAGGACGAACCGGCCCTCGTGGAGCACGGCGCTGGTGGCCGCGGCCTGAGCGATGATCGCCGGGTGGGTCCGGACCGTCGGGCACGTCACGGCGGTCGTCACCGGGAGGCGGCAGACCTGCGAGAGGGCGCCGATCACCGACCAGACGAACGGGACTCTCGCCCTGCTCGTCGGTCCACGGGTGGAAGTGGTCGGAGATCCACAGCGCCTCGAAGCCGGCTTCCTCGGCCATCCGGGCCTGGTCGAGCAGCTCGCCAGGAGTGAACTCCTCGCTGGACAGGAAGTAGCCGAAGCGGGTCATGGCGCTCTCCTCCGGATGGTCAGTTCAGTTGTGGGTCAGCGGCAGGCCGGGGTCGTGGATGGCCGCCCGGGTTCGGGCGACCTCGGCGAGCAGGGAACGTTCCCGCTGGATGAAGTCCTCATGCGCGGTGCCGCGCTCGGCGCGGTCGCGGAGGAACGCCAGCTCGGTGGCGGCGTGCTGGAAGGCCGGCAGGGCCCGGGCGCCGCGCTCGCCGTACACGCCCGTTGCCCAGGCCACCGCCAGCCGGCGCGCGCGCAGCGAGGCGAGCATGGTGACGTCCTCGGGGGCCAGCCAGCCGGCCTGCGGCGTACGCCGGCAGCCACCGCGCCACGATGGCGCCCTCGCGCCGGCGCGACCACACGGCGACGGCGACGACCAGGGCGAAGGCCGGCACCATGATCACCGCGTAGCCGGTCAGGAAGGCCTGCAGCCCACCCAGGGCGGAGTAGTTCCAGACCGAGTGCAGCAGGACTGCTGCGAGGTAGCCGACCAGCGGGGCCAGCCACCGGACCGCGACGCTGGAGGACCGGGCCGCGACGCCGAAGCCGATGCCGGTCATGACGGTGAACAGCGGATGCGCGAAGGGGGACAGGACGCCGCGCAGCACGAAGGTCAGCCCGACGGCGAAGATGCCGCCGGAGAGCCCGAGGTCCTCCGAGCCGGCGAGGAACGCCCGACCGAAGTAGAGGATGTTCTCGGTGAACGCGAAGCCCACGCCGGTGAGACCCGCGATCACGATGCCGTCGACGACGCCGTCGAACTCCCGGCGCCGGAACAGGAAGACGGCCAGCACGGCCAGGCCCTTGGCGGCCTCTTCGACCCAGGGTGCGACGTAGACGGCCGTGGCCGCCATCCCCTCGGCCGGGTCGCCGGTGTTCGCGACGACCATCGTGGTCGCCGTGTTGAGCACGGCCGCGGCCAGCGCGGCCACCGTGGCACCCCAGAAGAAGGCGAAGGCGAGCAGCCGGCGGGGCTCGGGCTCGTAGCGGTCGACCCACCGGAACGCCGCGAGGACGACGGGCAGCGGGAGCAGGGCGAGGGTCACCCCGATCAGGAACCCGATCAGTCCGGTGTCGCTGGTCACCGCGGCGAGGATGAGCAGGCCGCACAGCGCCATCAGGACGACGAGGAAGCCGACCAGGAGCAGTCGGCCGATCCGGGACCACCGGGCAGGCGGGGCCAGCGCGGGCTCGGTCAGCCAGAAGGCCTCGGCGGCCTGGGGCGGAGCGGGCGCGCGGCGTCCAGGCAGGGTCACGGAGCCAGCATTACCGCCCGCCGGGAAAGTCGAAACCGTTGCCGGGATTGAACCCAAACGGCACGGGAAGCGCAGATGGTGATGGGGGCCGGCACGCGGCAGGGGACGCCGGCCCCCGTCACCATCCGCTTCGACGGGCTACGCCCGGGTCGCGTCCGGGGGAGCCGCAGATGGCTCGGGTGGGTCATGGCCGCGTAAAGAGGGCATACCTAGGCTCAGAGGCCAGGCACAGTGCTGCTCAGGCCCGCCGCTGCTCACGCACAGGACTGCTCATGGATCCGCCGGGAGAGGGGAAGTCGATGGACAAGACCGACGCGCGCGTCCAGGACCCCCTCGTGCTCGACGAGATCGAGCTGTACGGCGACCTCGTCATCGCCGCCTCCTCGTCGGACAAGCCGCTCAGCCAGGCGGAGATCGACCTCGTTCTGGGCCTGGCCCCGGAGTCGTCCGAGCAAGTCCTGACCCCCGGCCCGGGCCGGTTTCGGCGCTGCTCCATGCGGGGCCTAGCATCGGCCCCGCAACGTCCCATGATCGGTTGACGGCTGACTGTCAGGAGCCCCCGTGCGCTTGAACCTGCGCCCGAGCAAGACCAGCTTCTACGAGATGTACGCGACGTCGGGGCAGAACCTCGTCGTCGGCGCGCGCCTGCTCAAGGAGCTGCTGGGAGCTGACCCGTCTCAGCGCAAGGAGATCGCCGAGAAGATGCGCGCCGCCGAGCACGCCGGCGACGAGGCAACCCACGCGATCATGCGTGAGCTCAACGAGACCTTCGTGACCCCCTTCGACCGCGAGGACATCTACCGCCTCGCGTCCTCCCTCGACGACGTCATGGACTACATGGAGGCCGCCGTCGACCTCGTGGTCCTCTACAACATCGCCGAGCTGCCGCCCGAGATCGCCGACCAGGTCGACGTCCTCGAACGCGCCGCCGAGCTCACCGCCGAGGCGATGCCGCGGCTGCGCGGGATGAAGGACCTCAAGGAGTTCTGGGTCGAGCTCAACCGCCTCGAGAACCAGGCCGACCAGGTCTACCGGCGGTTGCTCGCCCGACTCTTCAGCGGCGAGTACGACGCGCTCACCGTGCTCAAGCTCAAGGAGGTCGTGGACCAGCTCGAGGCGGCGGCCGACGCCTTCGAGCACGTCGCCAACACGGTCGAGACGATCGCCGTCAAGGAGTCCTGACCGGTGGAGCTTGCCACCACGATCGCGGTCATCGCGGTCGCGTTGGTGTTCGACTACACCAACGGCTTCCACGATGCGGCCAACGCGATCGCTACCTCGGTGTCGACCCGCGCCCTGACGCCGCGGGTGGCCCTGCTGATGGCGGCCGTCATGAACTTCGTCGGGGCCTTCCTCGGCACCAAGGTCGCCAAGACCGTCTTCAGCGTGCTGGAGCCACCCCAGGGCGAGCATGCGCTCGTGGTGGTGCTGGCGGCGCTGCTCGGTGCGATCGCCTGGAACCTCATCACGTGGTACTTCGGCCTGCCGTCCTCGTCCTCGCACGCGCTCATCGGCGGACTCGTCGGGGCTGGGCTCGCCGGCGGGGTGACCGTGCACTGGGACAACGTCGTCGACAAGGTCGTCATACCCGATGCTGCTCTCGCCGGTCGTCGGTGGCCTGCTCGCGTTCCTGCTCATGCTGGCCATCCTGTGGGGCTTCCGGAAGAAGAGACCGCGCCCGATCAACCGGGGCTTCCGAGCCGCCCAGACCGTGTCGGCGTCAGCCATGGCGCTGGGCCACGGCCTGCAGGACGCCCAGAAGACGATGGGCGTGATCGTGCTCGCCCTCGTCACGGCGGGCTACCAGGACGACTTCTACGATCCCCTGGTGGGTCGTGGTGCTCTCCGCCGCTGCGATCTCCCTGGGCACCTACTCAGGTGGCTGGCGGATCATGCGAACCCTGGGCCGGCGCATCATCCACCTCGACCCTCCGGGCGGCTTCGCGGCCGAGACCGTGGCGTCGAGCATCCTCTACACGACTGCCTACGTGTTCGAGGCGCCGATCTCGACCACCCAGGCCATCACGGGGTCGATCATGGGTGTCGGCGCCACCAAGGGCCGTCGCGGCGTGCGGTGGGGCGTCGCCGGGAACATCTTCGTCGCCTGGGTTCTCACCATCCCGATGGCCGGGCTGATGGCCGCCGGCACCTACTACGTCGTCCACCTGTTCCTGGAGTAGCCCGCCCGCCTCCACCTATCCCAGTGATCATGCAGTTCCTGTGCTGCCGCGCCGCTGCCCCTCCCCTCTTACTCCCAGTGATCATGCAGTTCCGTGCGCGGAGAGCGTCACCAGGGCCGACGCCTGATTCGGGGAGCGATGCCGAGCAGCTCCCCGACCGCGAACTCGAAGACGTGGTTGCGACCCAGCACGTGCTCTCGGGTGACGACGAGGATGTCCCAGCCGTGAGCCTCGAAGCGGCCGCGTCGAAACTCGTCGTGGGCGCGGTCGGGTTGGCTGCTGTGATGCTCGTCGCCGTCGAACTCGATGCCCTTGCACCATTCGAGGTAGCCCATGTCCAGCCGCCCAATGCAGCAACCCCTGCCCGTCGTACACGTTGACCTGGACCTCGGGGCGCGGGAAACCTGCGTCCACTGCCCGCAGTCTGGTGCGGCTCTCCATCGGTGACTCGGTGGCCGGCTCCGTGAGGTCGGCGAGCTCCCGGGCCTGCGCGATGCCGCGATAGCCGGCAAACCGGCCGAGGCCATCGAGCAGCTCGCCCTTCGGTCAGCAGGCCGGCATGCAGCATTGCGTCGGCAGCCGCGAGTGCGTCCGGTCGCTCCAACAAGCGCAGCAGATCGAGCGTTGTCCGAGTGGGCTGGTCGACACGAGGTCACCCGTTCCACGAGGTCGCCTGGCGCCAGCTTTGCCGACCAACCAGCGCACCCGATACGACGGGCGGCGGCGGATCCCTCCGGCACAACGAGGTCGATGGGCGGAGGCACG
Source organism: uncultured Actinomycetota bacterium (assembly GCA_963757295.1). Lineage (GTDB taxonomy): Bacteria > Actinomycetota > Actinomycetes > JACCUZ01 > JACCUZ01 > JBDUAP01. The sequence continues at coordinate 252,550 of CAVWQZ010000005.1, forward strand.
AGGTGGCTGCCCATCGCGAGAGTGTCGACTCCGTAAACCCATGCGGCCGTACGGCGAGCCAGCGCCGCCCGGGGGCAGGATCAGCGCAGCAGCAGCGGCCCGCGTCGTCAGATCGTCGCGGGGTGGAACTGTCCACGTACACACCGCGGAGGACTCGACGGACCTCACGCCGGCGGAGGAGCTGTCGGAGGGTGTGGATCGACAGGCCCTGGTCGGCGGCCTGAGCCAGCGTGAACGGGACTCCATCCAGGATTGCTGAGTGCATCGCTCCAGGCTGGACACTCGACCGATCTCCACAGGCCCGGTTGTCCACCCTCGAGAAGACAGCCTCGGGCGCGCAGGAACTGCATGATCACCGCGAGGGTGGAGCGGGGCGGGACGCAGCAGGAACTGCATGATCACCGCGAGGGTGGAGCGGGGTGGCGCGCAGGGGCGGGCGCAGGAACTGCATGATCACCGCGAAGGAGGGGTGCGGTGGGGGTCAGCCGAAGCGGCCGGTGATGTAGTCCTCGGTGGCTTGCTCGCCGGGGCGGCTGAACATCTGCGTCGTGTCGCCGATCTCGATCAGGCGGCCCGGCTTGCCCGGCACCCGCGATGGTGAAGAACGCGGTCCGGTCGCTCACCCGCGCGGCCTGCTGCATGTTGTGCGTGACGATGATGATCGTGTAGCGGTTCTTCAGCTCGAAGATCAGGTCCTCGATCGGCCAGCGTGGAGATCGGGTCGAGCGCCGAGCACGGCTCGTCCATCAGCAGCACCTGCGGCTCGACGGCGATCGCGCGGGCGATGCACAGCCGCTGCTGCTGCCCGCCGGAGAGGCCGGCGCCGGGCTTGTCGAGCCGGTCCTTGACCTCGTTCCACAGGTTGGCCCGGCGCAGCGAGGTCTCGACCGTCTCGTCGAGCGTCTGCGGTTCTTGATGCCGTTGAGCCGCAGCCCGGCTGCCACGTTGTCGTAGATCGACATGGTCGGGAACGGGTTGGGCCGCTGGAAGACCATGCCGACGGTGCGACGGACCGCGACCGGGTCGACGCCCTCGGCGTACAGGTTCTCGTCGTCGAGCAGCACCTTGCCGTCGACCCGGCCGCCGGGCATCGACCTCGTGCATCCGGTTGAGCGTGCGCAGCAAGGTCGACTTGCCGCAGCCGGACGGACCGATGAACGCCGTCACCGAACGAGGCTCGACGGTCAGGGGCACGTCCTCGACGGCCTTGAAGTCGCCGTAGAAGACATCCAGGTCCCGAGATGTCGATGCGCTTGGCCATGGTGGTCGATTCCTTAGTGGGTCAACGGGAGGTCTTGATGGTGCCGAACCGCGAGACGAGGCGGCCGATGCAGGCTCAGGATCATGACGAGGATGATGAGAGTCAGGGCCGCGGCCCAGACCCGGTCGACGGCGGGTTGCAGTGCCTCGACGCGGTCCTGGTTGATCATGGTCGGCAGGGCGGCCATGTTGCCGTCGAAGAGGTTGGTGTTGATCGCCTTGGCGTACGGACCGAGGATCAGCAACGGGGCGGTCTCGCCCATGACGCGGGCGAGGCCGAGCATCACGCCGGTGACGATGCCGCTGAAGGCGGTCGGCAGGACGATGCTCACGATCGTCCGCCAGCGCGGCACGCCCAGTGCGAGCGACGCCTCGCGGAGATCGCCGGGGACGAGCCGCAGCATCTCCTCGGTGGACCGCACGACCACCGGGATCATCAGCAGCACCAGCGCCAGCGACGACCGCGAATCCCGACTCGCTGCGAAGCCGAACGTCCTGATCCACACGGCGTAGATGAACAGGGCGGCGACGATCGAGGGCACTCCGGTGAGCACGTCCACCATGAAGCTGACACCCCGGGCGAGCCGGCCCCGGCCGTACTCGACCAGGTAGATCGCGGTGCCGACCCCGAGCGGGACGGCGATCACGGCGGTGACGAGGGCCATGAGCAGCGTGCCGATGATCGCGTGGTAGGCGCCGCCGCCACTCGCGGCGGGCGGTGATGCCGCGCTGCGAGTTGGTCCACCAGGTGATGTCGCCCAGCAGCCCGAGCCCCCGGACGATGAGCGTCCAGAGGATCCAAGCGAGCGGGATGATCGCGATGACGAAGCAGGCGTACATCGCGACGCCGGCCAGCCGTGTTGCGCGCTCTGCGGCCGCTGGAGCGCCGGATCAGGCGTTGACGGGGCGGTCGTGGTCGCCGTGGCCATGTCAGACCTCCTTGCGCCGGGCGATGACGACCCGGGCGACCGCGTTGACGGCGAAGGTGACGACGAAGAGCACCAGCCCGGCCGAGATGTAGGCGCCGGTCTTGGCTGGGGTGTCGAACTCGCCGGCGGCGTTTGCGATCTTGGATGCGAACGTCTCGCCGCCGCCCAGAACGACGGGTCGAAGGGCGCGCCCACGTTCGGCGTCGACAGGATGATCGTGACGGCGATCGTCTCGCCCAGCGCGCGGCCGAGGCCGAGCATCGACGCGCTGATGACCCCGGGCTTGCCGAACGGAAGCACCGCCATCCGGATCGGTCTCCCACTGGGTGGCGCCGAGGGCCAGCGCGGCTTCGATGTTCGCGCAGGGGCACCTGCACGAACACCTCACGGCTGATGCGCGGTGACGATCGGCAGGATCATGATCGCCAGCACGACGGACGCGAGGAACACGTTGCCCGCCGAGACTCCCGTCTTCTCGAAGAGCGGGGATCCACCCCAGCCCGTTCTCGATGGCGCGCCGCAGCCCTGAGTCCGGCGCGGCGATCACCGGCCGAGGACCGCGATGCCCCACAGGCCGAAGATGATCGACGGGACGGCGGCGAGCAGGTCGACGAGGTACGCAATGGGTGTGGCCAGCCGCCGCGGCGCGTACTGCGTGATGAACAGCGCGACGCCGACCGCCACCGGTACGGCGAGAAGCATGGCGACGATGCTGGAGATCACGGTGGTCCACAGCAGCGCGGCGACGCCGAACTTCGGCGGGTCAGCGGCCGGGTGCCAGACCCGGCTGGTGAAGAACGGCGCCTCGTTGTTGAGCAGGGACGGGATGGCCTTCCAGGTGAGGAAGCCGCCGACCAGGACCACGATCAGCACGACGATGAAGGCCGGACAGCCGCTGCACCGCTCCGGCGAAGATCCGGTCGGCATGGCGTCCGGTACCAGTCGAACCCAGTAGCGCCGCCGTCGCTGGCGGCGCTACTGGGTGCCGCTGCTCGGGAGGGTGTCGATCGCTCAGCTGAGGGCCTTGATCGCCGTGTCAACCTTGGTGCGGACCTCGTCCGGCAGCGGTGCGTAGCCGATCTCCTCGAGACTCTTCTGCGTGTCTGTCGACGAGAAGAAGGTCAGGAAGGACTTGACCAGCTCCGCCTTCGCCGCGTCGAGACCCTTCGAGCAGACGATCTCGTAGGTGACCAGGAGCACCGGGTAGGCGCCGGCCTCCTTGGTCGTGTAGTCGAGCTTCAGCTTGAGGTCGTTGCCCGTGCCGTCGGGCTGGGCAGCGGCGACGGCCTTGCCGACCGACTCACCGGTCAGAGCGACGGCACCGCCGCCGTTGTCGACCTCGGCGATCCCCAGTGCGTTGTCCTTGGCGTAGGACCACTCGACGTACGTCACGGAGTTCGGTGTCGACTTGACGCCCTGCGAGACCCCGTCGGACTTCTCCTTGCCCTCACCGGTGCCTGGCCAGGTCTTCGCCGGCTCGTCCGTCCAGACGCCACCGGAGCGCCCTTGAGGTACTTGGTGAAGTTCTCGGTCGTCCCGGACTCGTCGGACCGGAAGAAGACCTTGATGTCGGCGTCGGGCAGTGTCGCGCCGGAGTTCAGCTCGGCGATCTTCGCGTCGTTCCACTTCTTGATCGTGCCCTTGAAGATCCCGGCGGCGACGCTCAGGAGTGAGGACCAGCTTGTCGAGGCCCTCGACGTTGTAGGCGATCGCGATGGGGCCGACGACCATCGGGAGGTTCCAGGCGTCGTTGCCCTGGCAGCGCGTCTTGGCCGCGGCCGACCTCGCCCTTGTCCTCCTTGAGCGCGGAGTCGGACCCGGCGAAGTCGACCTGACCGGCGTTGAACTGCTTGACCCCGCACCCGATCCGGTCGGGTTGTAGTTGATGGTGGCGTCGGTGCAGTCGGCGGTGTAGGCCGCGATGGCTTCCTCGATGGCGTTCTTCTGCGCGGAGGATCCTTCCGCGTTCAGGGTTCCGGTCGCGCAGTTGTCGCCGCCGGCGCTGTCGCTCCCAGTGCTGCGCGGCCGACGTCGGTGTTGTCGTCCCTGCCGCACGCGGTCAGGACGAGCGCACCGGCGACCACGGCGGTCGCAAGGCGGGTGTAGCGGGTGAGCTTCACGGTGATGTCCTCCAGGACGTCTGCGTTGTCGTCGTGACGCTGCGGACGCTAGGCACGGGAGGTGACGCGGTGGTCCTGCGCGGGTGAACGGGAGGTGAACAGCGCAGAGCGGTTCAGCGTGGCGCTCTTGCTGAACATCACGTCGGTCTCCCACCGGGTGAACCCGAGCCCGGTGTAGAGCCTGATCGCCGCCTCGTTGTCCCCGTCGACGTACAGCATCGCGTCCGGCAGGCCGAGCTGGCGGAGATGACGCAGCCCCACGATCGTCAGGGCCTTGCCGAGCCCGGTCCCTTGCTCGCTGGGGGCCACCCCGACGACGTACACCTCGCCGATCGGCGGCGTGGCCATGTCCGTCGGCGGTGTGGCCGTCGGGGGTGTCGTGGGCATGGCCGCCGTGCACCTTGGTCCAGTGAAAGCCGACGAGACGCCCGTCCCGATGGGCCAGGAAGAAGCCCTCGGGGTCGAACCAGGCCTCCGCCATCCGCTGGCGCAGGTCGTTCGCCGTCCAGGCGCCCTGCTCGGGGTGGTCCCGGAAGGCCTCCGCGTTGAGCCGGAGCCAGGCCTCGTCGTCCTGCCCGGGCCGGAACGTCCGCACCGTCACGCCGTCGCGGAACACCGGCGCGGGCAGCGCTGCGAACAGCGAGCGCCGCATCTGCCACAACTCTCGCGACTGGCTGAAGCCCATCGAGGCGGCCAGGGCGCTCGCTGCCGGGTGGTCGCCGTGTGCCCACAGCCGCAGCCGTCCGTCCGTCTCGGCCAGCGTCGTCTGCACGACCAGCCGGCCGAGGCCGGCGCCGCGGTGGTCGGGGTGCACCACCACCTCGGCACTCGGGCCGGCGACCTGGTCGGTGAGATCGAGATGCCCGTACGCCGCGAGCTGCCCGTCCAGGTAGATCAACACGTTGCGGCCGGGGGTGTCGCCGCCGTAGCGCAGGTGCAGCATCACGTGCTCCGAGAGGGGGCGGACCCCGTCGGCCTCCGTCGCCCGCTCGACCAGCCCGGCCACCGCGCGGACCTCCTCGGCGCCGAGGGGTCCGACGACCTCGACCTGGGGGACTGCGCCTCGACCGTCCTGGGAGACCACGGGACGACCCTAGAGGCGGGGCTCCGGGCGCCATCTGCGTGACCGGCGGGTGACCGATTTGTGACACACAGTGAAAGGTCGGCCCGGACGGGTCACGACTTCGTCAGGACCCTCCCCAAAACGCGGGTTCGATATGTACGGTGCCCGCACACCTCAGTCCTCATCAAGGAGCACCATGTCCGCATCCGGACTCCGCCGCCGTACCCCGGTGGCTGCTGTTGTTGCAGCGTTCGCTGTCATCGTCGCTCTGGGCATGTCCGCCGCGCCATCGAGCGCCGCGCCCAAGCCGCAAGCCCGACCAAGACCATCCCGGTCCAGCTGCTGTCGTTCAACGACTACCACGGCCACATCGAGGAAGACCCGCCTCGACTACCGGCAGCCGCGACGGCGACGTCAACGTCGCGCCCGTGCCGGGCCCGGCACATGCGTGCCGGCGGGCGGCGCGGCCTACCTCGCGACCCACCTGCGCGACGCTGCGGGCCGGCCACGCGAACAGCTTCACGGTGGCTGCCGGTGACCTGATCGGTGGCTCGACCGTTCACGTCCGGCTGTCTTCCACGACGAGCCCTCGGTCGAGACCCTCAACGCGATGCACCTCGACGCGTCCAGCGTCGGCAACCACGAGTTCGACGAGGGCGTCGACCGAGCTGCTGCGCATGCAGAACGGCGGCTGCCACCCGGTCGACGGTTGCTTCCAGCAGGACGCGCCGGCGACGACATCCCCTACCCGGGCGCGGACTTCCCGTGGCTCGCGGCGAACGTCGTCAACGAGCCACGGGCGAGACGGTGCTCCCGGCCGACCTGGGTCAAGAAGGTCGGCAGCGCCAAGATCGGCTTCATCGGGATGACGCTCGAGGGCACCGACAGCGCTGGTCGCTCCTTCGGGTGTCGCGGGCTGGGACTTCCAGGACGAGGTGCGAGGCCGGCAACCGCGCGGCCGCGCAGCTCCGCAGCGAGCAGGGCGTCCAGGCGATCGTCGTGCTGCTCCACGAGGGCGGCGTCGCAGACCGGGCGCCTACAACGAGTGCGACCGGGATCTCCGGCCCCATCGTGGACGATCGCCCAGAACCTCGACCCGACGATCGACGCGCTGATCACCGGCCACACGCACCGCCGTACAACTGCTCGATCAACGACCCGAGCGGTCAGCCGCGCAAGGTCGTGAGCGCGTTCTCGTTCGGCCGGATCATCACCGAGATGAACTTCAACATCGACAGCCGACGACCGAGGACGTCATCCGCGAGCTCGGTGACCGCGACGAACCACATCGTGACCCGGACCGTGCCGAAGGACCCGACGCTGCAGAGCATCGTGACGAAGTGGGCCGACAGGGCGAACGTCGAGGGCAACGTCCCGGTCGGCACGATCACCCAGGACATCACTCGGGCCTTCACCGCCGACGTGCACCGGCGACGACCGAGCCGACGGAGTCGTCGCTGTCCAACCTGATCGCCGACGCCCAGCTCGAGTCCACCGCCGAGAACGGCGTCGCAGATCGCGTTCATGAACGCCGGGCGGCGTCCGGGCGGACCTGCTGTACGCGAGCTCCGCCAGCAGGTGAGGGCGACGGCGTCGTGACCTACCGCGAGGCGTTCAACGTCCAGCCGTTCAGCAACATCCTGCAGACGTACTCGCATGACCGGCGCCCAGATCGAGCAGGCGCTGGAGCAGCAGTGGGTCACCGGCGCGCCCGGCGGCCGACCGACGTCCTGCGCCTGGGCATCTCGAACGGGCTTCACCTACAGTGGTCGGCGACGCGCGCCGTTCGGGAGCAAGATCGACCCGGCGTCGATCAAGCTGAACGGCGTGACCCTCGACCCGGCGGCCAGCTACCGGGTCACGACGAGCAACTTCCTGGCCGACGGTGGGGACGCCTTCACCGCCTTCAGGAACGGCACGCCGCGGCTCGGCGGCAAGGTCGACCTGGACGCGCTCGTCGACTACCTGGGCGCGCACCCGGCCCTGTCGGCCCCGCCGGTGGCCGCGGAGCACCCAGCTGCCCTGACAGCAGGCACGCAAGGAAGGGCCCCGGGCATGCTGGGGCCGCCGCCGGTACGCCCTGCGCGCGTGCTGTCGTGAGGGTCGAGGGGCTCAGGCGTCCTGCGGGACGACGACCGGTCGGTCGGCGTTCTCGCGAGGAGGTACGACGAACCGGTAGCCGACGTTGCGGACCGTTCCGATGTGCGACTCGTGCTCGGCACCGAGCTTCGCCCGCAGCCGCCGCACGTGCACGTCGACGGTGCGCGTGCCGCCGTAGTAGTCGTAGCCCCAGACCTCCTGCAGCAGCTGGGCCCGGGTGAAGACGCGGCCCGGGTGCTGCGCGAGGAACTTCAGCAGCTCGAACTCCTTGAACGTGAGGTCCAGCGCGCGACCGTGCACCTTCGCCGTGTAGGTGGCCTCGTCGATCGCCACGTCGCCGCGCCGGATCTCCTCGGGCACGTCGCCCTCGCCGTGCGACGCGGCGGCGAACCGGCCGGTGGCCAGCCGCAGGCGCGCTTCGACCTCGGCGGGCCCCGAGGTGTCCAGCAGCACGTCGTCGACGCCCCATTCGGCCGTCACGGCGGCGAGCCCGCCCTCGGTCGTCACCAGCAGCACCGGGCAGTCGACGCCGGTGGTGCGGATGATCCGGCACAGCGAGCGGACATGGGGCAGGTCGCGCCGCCCGTCGACGAGCAGGACGTCGGCCGGGCCGATGTCGAGCAGCGCGGAGGCCTCCGCCGGGGCGACCCGGACCTGGTGGGAGAGCAGGCCGAGGGCTGGGAGCACCGACGCCGAGGGCGTCATCGCGTTGGTGAGCAGCAACAGCTGGCTCATGGGCGGACCCCCTCCTGGCTCCCGACAAGTAAACACGGCCAGGAGCCACCCGCGCTGGGAGTGTTCGGTCCGCGAGAAGATGAGCGCCAGGACCGACACCACAAGGGCAGGCGATGGCGCGAGGCACGATCCGCTACTGGGCGGCGGCACGGGCGGCTGCGGGGACGGCCGAGGAGCCGTTCGACGGCGCCACGCTGGGCGAGGTGCTGGACAAGGCCGCGGCCGCCCGGAGTCCTGAGTTCGCCCGGGTGCTCGCGCACAGCAGCCTCCTGGTCGACGGACTGCGCGCCCGGCGGGAGCAGACCCTCGACGAGTCCGCCGTGATCGAGGTGCTCCCCCCGTTCGCCGGCGGGTGACTCGCCGGCGGGGTGACCTGCGAGCGGTCTGGCACGATGCGCGGATGCCCGCTGCCCTGACCCTCGCGCTGGCGGGCGCTCTGGCCCTGGCCGCCTACGCCGCCGAGGCGCCCTTGGCGCTCGCCGTGCTCGTCGTCCAGGGCCTGCTCGTCTGGAGCTGGTACGACGCGCTCGACGTGCCGGGCCGAACCGGCGGCTCGGTCCTGGCCGGCGCCGCTGCGGTCACGGCCGACGTGCTCCTCCTGGTGCGCGACGACACCCGGGCGCTCACCCCGGTCACCGGCGTCCTCGCGGTGGCCATGATCGGCGCGATCGTCCACCAGCTGGCGCGCCGGGACGGCCGCGAGCGACTGACCGAGTCGCTCACCGCCACGATGACCCTGGTCGTCCTCGCCACGCTCGGCGCGCTGTTCATCGCCACGGAGCAGACGCTCGGCGGTCCTGCGCTGGTCGCGCTGGCGGCGCTGTCGGCGGCCGTTGCTGCCGGCGCGTCGATGGTCCCGCTGCCGACCGGGCTGGTGGCGGGGATCGCGGCTGTCGGCGGCCTCGTGCTCGGACTCCTCGTCGCGGGCATCACCGACCTGTCCGTCGGCCCGGCGCTGACGACGGGTGCGGCGGCAGCCGCGACCGCACTCGCCGCGATCACGTTCGTACGCCGTGCGAAGCAGCCCGATCTGGCCACCACCGCCGCGCTGCCCCTGCTGTCCGTCGCGCCCGTCGCGTACGTCCTCGGCCGCATCCTGGTGGGCTGAGGCATGCGCAAGCTGCTGGTCTTCCTCATCGTCATCGCGGTGATCGGCATTGCCGGTGACCGGCTGGCCGCGGGGCTGGCCGCCGACGAGGCGGAGCGGCGGCTGGTCGCGGAGGGGTTCACCGATCCGAGCGTGACGATGCACGGGTTCCCGTTCCTGACCCAGCTCGCGTCGCGCACGTTCGACCGGGTGACGGTGAAGGCCGACGCGCTCGACACCGGGGACGGCGAGGCCCGGGCGGTCAGCGCCGAGCTGACCGACGTGCGCGCGCCGCAGTCGGGGCCGGTGCAGGTCGGCGCGCTCACGGCGAGCGGGACGGTTCCGTACGACGTGGTGTCCGAGGCGACCGGGTCCGCGGCGCTGCAGCTCGCGCCGGCTCCGAATGGCGAGGTCGAGGTCACGAGGACCGTCGAGGTGGCCGGCCAGAGCTTCGACGTCGTCGCGCGGGCGCGGGTGCAGGCCCGCGGCACCCGGCTGCGCATCGTGCCGACCGACCTTCAGGTCGCGGGCCTGCCCAGCCTCGACGACCGGCTCTCCGCCCTGATCTCCGACCGGGTCGCGCTCGTCTACGAGATCCCGGACCTGCCGTCCGGGGTGCAGGTGGAGAGCGTCACGGCCACCGACGCCGGCTTCCTGGTGCGGGTGAGCGGCCGCGACCTGTCGGTGACCGTGAGCGCACACGGAATCCCCACCCCCGGCTGACGGTTGTGCCTGACGTGATGGAAGGCCTGGTCATCGTCGTCGCGGTGCTGCTCGCGGCGTCGCTGCTGGGCTTGCGGCACGCCAGGTCCGGTCGCCGGATCGGCCGGGAGACCCGCAGGCCTGCCGGCACCGGCTCGCGTGACGACCGTCCCCTGTTGACGGCCGACGACCTCGGGGAGTCCCTCGGCGAGCGGGCGACGCTGGTGCAGTTCTCGACGCGCGTTCTGCCAGCCCTGCCGGGCCACCCGCAGGGTGCTGGCGGGCGTTGCCCAGGACGTCGCCGGGGTCGCGCACGTCGAGATCGACGCCGAGTCCCGCCTCGACCTGGTCCGCCGGCTCAACGTGAAGCGCACGCCGACCGTGCTGGTCCTCGACGCCGCCGGCCGGGTGGTCCGCCGGGCCAGCGGGCAGCCCCGCACCGTGGACGTGGTGGCTGCGCTCGGGCGGGCCATCTCAGCATGAAGACAGCGATCTCAGGGCGTGGACAGTGCTGACCCCGGGCGCGAGCCGGTCTACGATCCGAGGCATGAGCACGCAGCTGACCCGTCGACGCGCCGTCGACCTCCTGCGCGTCGCGACTGCTCTCTGTCCAGCCTCCTGACCGTCCGTCCTCTTCCGCCGCTTCCGTCAGGAGCACCGCACATGTTCATCGACCCACGGGGTCCGCGCTTCGCGGCTGCCGTCACCACTGCTGTCCTGGCCGTGGTGGTGATCACCGGCAGCCCCTGGCTGCTCGCCGCCCAGGCGGTGGTGTTCGCCCTCGGCGCGCTCGGCCGCTCGCCGTACGGCGTGGTCTTCCGCCGCGTGATCCGGCCACGGCTGGCCGCACCCGCCGAGCTCGAGCACGATGCGCCTCCCCGCTTCGCCCAAGCCGTCGGCCTGGCGTTCGCGATCGCCGGGCTGGTCGCCTTCGCCGCGGGTAGCACGCTGGTCGCCCTCGTCGCCACGTCGGCCGCGCTCGCAGCAGCGTTCCTCAACGCGGCGTTCGGCATCTGCCTCGGTTGCGAGGTCTATCTGCTGGCCCGCCGCGCCACGTCCCACGACATCGTCCGCACGGTCCCCAACGACCGCATTCCCCACTCCCCAACGGAGGTAGCAGCATGAGCACACGTGAGCAGGTCCTGGTAGACGCCGACTGGGTCGAGGGCCACCTCGACGACCCGACGATCGTCCTCGTCGAGGTCGACGAAGACACGGCCGCCTACGACAAGAACCACATCAAGGGCGCCGTGCGCCTCGACTGGAAGAAGGACCTGCAGGACCCGGTCCGCCGTGACTTCGTGAGCAAGGAGCAGTTCGAGGCCCTGCTCTCCGAGCGCGGCATCGGCAACGACGACACCGTCGTCCTGTACGGCGGCAACAACAACTGGTTCGCCGCCTACGCCTACTGGTACTTCAAGCTCTACGGCCACGACGACGTCAAGCTGCTCGACGGCGGCCGCAAGAAGTGGGAGCTGGACTCCCGCGAGCTGGTCGACGAGGCCGTGCAGCGGCCCGCGACGACGTACACCGCGAAGGACCAGGACCGCTCGATCCGGGCGTTCCGCGACGAGGTCGAGGCGGCCATCGGGCAGCAGAACCTCGTCGACGTCCGATCGCCCGACGAGTTCGCCGGCCGGCTGGCCGCGCCCGCGCACCTCCCGCAGGAGCAGGCGCAGCGCAACGGTCACATCCCGACCGCAGCGAACATCCCGTGGTCGCAGACCGCCAACGACGACGGCACCTTCAAGAGCGACGACGAGCTGAAGAAGCTCTACGAGGACAAGGGCGTCGACTTCTCGAAGGACACCATCGCCTACTGCCGGATCGGCGAGCGGTCGTCGCACACCTGGTTCGTCCTGCACGAGATCCTCGAGCAGCCCAACGTCAAGAACTACGACGGCTCGTGGACCGAGTGGGGCTCGCTGGTCGGTGTGCCGATCGAGCTCGGGGACGGCGCCTGATGTGCGGGGCGAAGACGGGAGGCGTCTCCACGGACGGGGTGGTCCTGACCAACGAGTCGGTGATCCAGGGCGTGGTGACGCGGGGCGGCGAGCCGGTGGCCGGTGCCTACGTGCGGCTGCTCGACGGCGGCGGTGAGTTCACGGCCGAGGTGCCGACGTCGGCGACCGGTCAGTTCCGGTTCTTCGCCGCGCCCGGCACCTGGACGCTGCGCACGCTGGCGCCGGGCGCACCCCCGGCCGACCACAGCGTGGTGGCGTCGAAGGGCGCGGTTGACCGAGGTGGCCGTCACCCTGGACTGAACCTCGCCGACCGCGATTGCGCCCCTGGACACCGATGAGTTCCCGGGGCGGGTGCCGTCTGAGCTGTGAGTGCATCAGCAGCCCGGACCCGAGGAGCACGCCGTGACCAGCACCGATTGGACATCCGACACCCAGGGCTCCGGCCAGTACGCCGACGTCAACGGGCTCAACCTCTACTACGAGACGCACGGGACCGGCCGGCCGCTGGTCCTGCTGCACGGTGGACTCGGGTCGGGCGAGATGTTCGGACCGGTGGTCGCCCAGCTCGCTGCGAGTCATCAGGTCATCGTCCCCGACCTGCAGGGCCACGGGCGGACGGCGGACATCGACCGGCCGCTCGACCTCCGGTTGATGGCCGATGACATCGCCGCGCTCATCGACCACCTCGGGCTCGACAAGCCCGACGTCGTGGGCTACTCGCTCGGTGGAGGCGTGGCATTCCACACGGCGGTGAAGTACCCGGCCAAGGTGGGCCGGGTCGTCGTCGCCTCGGTCTACTTCAGGTCCGACGCGGTCTACCCGGAGATCCGCGCGCAGCAAGGCCAGGTGACCGAGGCCGCAGCAGAGTTCATGAAGGACACCCCGATGTACAAGCTCTACGAGCAGGTGGCACCGCGACCCGAGGACTTCCCCCGCCTCGTGGGCAAGGTCGGCGAGATGATGTCGCACGACTTCGACTACACGGAGGACGTCAAGAGCCTCCAGGTGCCCGACCATGATCGTCTGCGCCGATGCCGACATGGCGCCGCCCAGCCACGCCGTCGAGGTCTTCACGCTCCTGGACGGCGGTCTCCGGGACGGCGGCTGGATGGCCGAGAACAGGCCGAAGGGCGGCCACGCGCTCGCGATCCTGCCCGGCCTCACGCACTACAACAGCTTCAGCTCGCCGCTGTTCGCGGCCGTCACGCTCGACTTCCTCGCCGAGCAGACGGGCTGAGACCATGAAGCTGACGACCGTCACGAACGTCTCCGTCGACGGAGTGATGCAGGGACTCGGCGGGGCGGATGAGGACCGCAGGGGCGGATTCGAGCGCGGCGGATGGGCTCTGCCGCTGTTCAACGACGAGGCCGAGACGTTTCTCAGCCAGGTCTATCAGCGCGCCGACGCGTTCCTGTTCGGGCGGCGGACCTACGAGATCTTCGCCGGCTCCTGGGGAACGTGGCCGGATCCGGGCGACAGCCCCATCTGGACGGCGTTGAACACGCGACCCAAGTACGTGGCATCGACCACGCTCACCGATCCGACGTGGTCGCACACCACCGTCCTCTCCGACGACCTCGCGACCGCCATCGCCGACCTGAAGGCCAAGCCGGGAGGCGAGCTGCAGGTGCACGGCAGTGGCGCCCTGATCCGCTGGCTGCTCGACAACCAGCTTGTCGACGAGATCATCCTGCTCACCTATCCGGTGGTCGTCGGCCAGGGCGTTCGGCTGTTCCCCGACACCGGCCCGGACACCGCACTTGACCTGGTCGACTCGCGAGCCACCTCGAACGGGATCACGATCCAGGTCTACCGGCCCGGCGGGCGCCCGCAGTACGCAACGCCTGAACCAGGCAGGATCGTGGGGTGAACCGCACCCCGCTTCGACTGACGGCCGCGCTGTGCGGGGTCGCCCTGCTGGCTGGGCTCGCCGGCTGCGGGTCACCTGAGTCGGGCCGCGCGCCCGTCGTACCCGACGTCCCTGCGCCGCCGGCGGGCGCGATCCGCGCGACGGTGGAACGCGTCGTGGACGGCGACACCTTCATCGCGTCGGCCAACGGCCGATCACTGCGCGTGCGGTTGATCGGCATCAATGCGCCCGAGTCGGTGCAGCCGGACGCCCCGGTGGAGTGCTTCGGGCCCGAGGCGGCTGTCGCCCTTGGCCGGCTCATGCCGCCCGGCACGACGGTCAGCGCCGCCTATGAAGCCGGCGGACCAGTCGACCAGTTCGGCCGTCAGCTGTGGGACGTCTGGCTCGAGGACGGTCGGTTCGTCCAGGCCGAGCTTGTGCGGCAGGGTGCCGCAGGAGGCCCGCGCCTACCGGCCGCACACCCAGCACGCTGACCTGCTCGAGCGGCTCGAAGACGAAGCCCGCGCCGACGATGCCGGGTTGTACGGCGCCTGCTGCTGAGAACCGCGACGTAGACTGGCCGCAGTGCTGGAGGTCGTCTATGCGTCACTGCTTGTCGCGGCGTTTCTCCTTGTCGGCGTCCTCGGTGGGCTCACCGTCTACCGCCTCTACAAGGGCCAGGACTAGGCCCCGGTCGACGTGGAACTGCACCCCGGGCTCGCACCGGAACTCGTGCCGGTCGCCTGGCTGCTCGGCACCTGGCGAGGGCTCGGCGTCGGCGGCTACCCCACCATCGAGGAGTTCCGGTTCAGCCAGGAGGTCGCGTTCACCGAGGCCCCCGGCAAGCCGTTCCTGCACTACATCAGCCACACCTGGTTGCTCGACGACGACGGCAACGAGGTGCGTCCGCTGGCTCAGGAGACCGGCTACTGGCGACCCGGAACCGACGGCGCGCTCGAGGTCCTGCTCGCCCACCCCACCGGCTTCGTGGAGATCTGGCTCGGCACCGCTGAGGCCGCCAAGATCGAGCTGACCACGGACGTGGTCGCGCGCACGGACACCGCCAAGAACTACACCGCGGGGCATCGTCTCTACGGCCTGGTCGACGGCGAGCTGCTGTGGGCCTTCGACATGGCCGCGATGGACCAGCCGTTGCAGCCGCACATCTCGGCCAAGCTGCGGCGGGTCTGACATGACCACCGAGCGACCCCCGTCGACCGGTCTGCAGTCGACGCTGCGCTCGCGCGGCTACCGGCTCACGCCGCAACGTCAGCTCGTCCTGCAAGCGGTGACCTCGCTCGGCCACGGAACGCCCGACGAGATCTGTGCCCGGGTGCAGGAGACGGCCGGAGGCGTGAACATCTCCACCGTCTACCGCACGTTGGAGCTCCTGGAAGAGGTCGGGCTCGTCACCCACGCGCACCTCGGCCACGGGCCCCCGACCTATCACTCCGCCACCGACACGCATCACCTCCACCTCGTGTGCCGCGACTGCGGATCGATCACGGAGACCGACGTCTCGGTGGCCGACCCGCTGGTGCAGCGGCTGGCGGAGGACCACGGCTTCGACACCGACGTCGCCCACTTCGCGGTCTACGGCCGCTGCCGGGAGTGCTCACCGTGACCAGCCCGCTGCTGTCGCGACCCGGCGCCGTGCCCGCCGACGCGCCCGACGAGGGCGTCGCGGCGCACTACGGCGACCCGTTCCGTGAGCAGCGCGCCCTCGACGAGGGCAGTGGGGCCGTCGACCTCTCGCACCGGCCCGTGCTGCGCATCTCAGGTGCCGACCGGTTGACCTGGCTGCACTCGCTGACCTCGCAGCACCTGGAGGCGCTGCCGCCCGGGCAGGCGAGCGAGGCGCTGGTCCTGAGCCCCAACGGCCATGTCGAGCACGTGCTCTACCTCGTCGACGACGGCGAGGCGACCTGGATGCACGTCGAGCCCGGCACCGCGGGGACCTTGGTCGGGTGGCTCGACTCGATGCGGTTCTGGTCGAAGGTCGAGGTCGAGGACCTCAGCACGTCGTACGCCGTGGTCTGGGAACCAACGCCTGCAGCCGAGTGAGGCGCACCTGTCGCGCGTGTGGCAGGGCCCGATGCCGGGGCGCGACGTCTTCGTCCCGCGCGACGAGCTCGAGTCGTACGTCGAGCACCCCGCCGGCCTGTGGGCGCACGAGGCGCTGCGGGTCGCTGCCGGGCGACCGCGGCTGGGCTTCGAGACCGACCACCGCACGATCCCGCACGAGGTGGGCTGGCTGGCCACCGCCGTGCACCTGGACAAGGGCTGCTACCGCGGCCAGGAGACCGTGGCCCGCGTGCACAACCTCGGTCGGCCGCCTCGCCGGCTCGTGCAGCTGCACCTCGACGGAAGCGACTCGGCGCTGCCCGCGCACGGCGACCCGGTCGAGGTCGACGGCCGGGCGGTGGGGTTCGTGACCACGGCCGCCCGCCACTACGAGCTCGGGCCGATCGCCCTCGCCCTCATCAAGCGGTCGACACCCGAGGACGCGCCGCTGCTCGCCGGCGGGATTCCCGCCGCGCAGCACGCCCTGTCGTCCGCTGGCCGGCTAGCTAGACGTCCACGACGACGGTGACCGGACCGTCGTTGACGACCTCGACCCGCATGTCCGCACCGAACCGTCCGGTCTCGACGTGGGCGCCGCGTGCGCGCAACGCCTGTACGACGTGCTCGACCAGCGGCTCGGCGACGTTCCCCGGAGCCGCTGCTGTCCAGGTGGGCCGGCGGCCCTTCCGGGCGTCGCCGTAGACCGTGAACTGGCTGATGACCAGGAGCGGAGCGTCGACGTCGGCTGCGGACCGCTCGTCACGCAGGATCCGCAGCTCGTGGATCTTCACCGCCATCCGCCGGGCGGTGTCCTCGGTGTCGTCATGCGTGACGCCGAGGAAGACACAGAGTCCTGGACCCGGCAGCCGGCCGACCACCTCGTCGTCGACGCGCACGGTGGCGGCAGATGCTCGTTGGATGACGGCACGCATGTCGTGTGATGGTGCCGCGACTGGTCGGGAAGCGCGAGGGCGAGGGTCAGCCGCGGCCGAACAAGCCCTTGCGCTTCTTGTCCTTGCTGGATGCGCTCGGCGGCCTCGATGTGGGCGGTCGTGGCGCCGGCGGGGCTGGGCGCTCGTCGTCGTCGCTGAACCCAAGACTGGACAGCTCGCGCAGCAGCATGGCGGTGTCGGCGTGGTCGCGGGCCACCATCGGCTCCGGGCCCTGTGGAGACCTCCTCGGGGACCTTCTCCTCGACGACGGGCTCGCGGCGGCGTACCGGTGCAGGCTCCGCTGACGCGGCCGGGATCATCTCCCGGTTGAGCTCGTTGAGCATGCTCACGGCCTCCGCGGCGCGCACCGCTGAGTCCCGGCGGGTGACGTCAGCGTCCTCCCGCAGGCGTTGCTGCTGCTCGTGCTCGAGCCGGCGCGCCTCCTCGCGGGCGGCCAGCTCGGCTGCCTCGTCCTCGAGGTGCTTCACCTCCGCGGCCTGCCGCTGGGCCTCCACGGCCGCGATGGACTCGGCCTCGTCCTGCACGGCACGTTCGTTGGCTTCCTGCTGATGACGCGCGTCCTCGGCGGCCTGCTGCCTCGCCGCCTCCTCCGCGGCTTCGGCGGCGGCCTCGGCAGCGGCGCGGCCAGCCTGCTCGGCGAGGCGGGCTTCCTCCTCGGCTGCGGCGCGGGCTGCTTGCTCGGCGGCTTCGCGCTCGGCCTGCTCGGCGGCTGCGCGCTCGGCCTGCTCGGCCTGCTCGGCGGCTGCGCGTTCGGCCTGCTCGGCCTGCTCGGCGGCTGCGCGTTCGGCCTGCTCGGCCTGCTCGGCGGCTGCGCGAGCCTCGTGCTCGGCCGCAAGCACCAGCTCGTGCTCCGCCCAGGCGGACTCCTCGCACGCGGCCCGCTCGGCCTTCAACCAGGCGCGGTGCGCGGTCCAGGCCTCGGCCTCGGCCTGGGCGCGTACCGATGACAAGAACGCGGCGTGGTCGGCCCAGGCCTCTTCCTCCGCGGCGACCCTGGCCGCCCGCTCGCGGGCCCGCACCTGGTCGGCCTCCTGCTCGGCGCGCTCGGCCTCGCGGGCAGCCTGCCGCGCCGCCCGCGCCGCGGACTCCTTGGCCGACAGTGCCTCCAGCTCGATGTGCAGCAGCTCAGCCTCCTGCAGCCGCTTCTCCTCGATGGCCTGGCGGCGACGCTCGGCCTCCACGGCGGCGAGGCGCTCCGCTTCGGCCCGCTCGGCCTCTGCCTGCTCGGCGGCGAGGCGCTCGGCTTGCGCCCGCTCGACCGCGAGGCGATCGGCCTCTGCCTGCTCCTCGGCTGCGCGGGCTTCCTGCTCGGCCTGCTCGGCTGCGGCTTGCTCGGCGGCGAGGCGCTCGGCTTCGGCCTGTTCGGCGGCGGCCTGCTCGGCGGCTCGGCCTGCTCGGCTTCGGCCTGCTCGGCGGCGAGGCGCTCGGCTTCGGCCTGCTCGGCGGCGGCCTGCTCGGCGGCGAGGCGCTCGGCTTCGGCCTGCTCGGCCTCGGCCTGCTCGGCGGCGAGGCGCTCGGCTCTCGGCCTGCTCGGCCTCGGCCTGTTCGGCGGCGAGGCGCTCGGCCTCGGCCTGCTCGGCTGCGGCCTGCTCGGCTTCGGCCTGCTCGGCGGCGAGGCGCTCGGCTTCGGCCTGCTCGGCCTCGGCCTGCTCGGCGGCGGCCTGCTCGGCGCTGCTCGGCCTCGCTCTGCTTCGCGCCTGCTCGGCGGCGAGGCGCTCCGCCTCGGCGATGCGCTCGGCCTCGTCGCGGTCGGCCTGCTCGATGGTGACGACCGGGAGGACCAGCTCCGACGCGTGCTCGACGCCCAGCAGCTGGGCCTCGATCAGCCGGCGCACCACCTGGCCGGCCTCGAACAGCGTGAAGCCGCACTCGCCGGCCAGCTCGGCCACCGACCGTTCGCCGTCGACCTTGCACAGCAGGGCCCACTCGTTCGGGCCGAGCTCGACCGCCTCCGGCGGGGCCTCTCCCGAGGACAGCACGGGCACGGCTGACGTGCCGCCGATGGCCTCGAGGATCGTCTCCCAGGTCGTGGCGCGGTCCCGCAGGTCGTCCAGCAGAGAGTCGACCGGGGTCGGCGGGGCGATGTCCTGGCGGGTCTTCTTGCCCTTGCGGAACTTCCACGCGTCGACCGGCCAGCCCAGCAGGTCGGCCAGCGCGTCCTTGAGGTGCTCGACGACGAACTGCTCGACAACGGCGAGGTCCACGTATCCCAGGTGCACCAGCAGCTCACCCAGCCGCCAGCCCTGCAGCTCGGTCCGCTGGATCTCCAGGGCCTCGGCGAGCGCCTCCGGCGTGAGCGCGCCACTGGACATCAGGCGTACGCCGAGCATGGTCCGCCGGCCGGGAACGAACACGGCGTAGATCTGGCCGTCCCGCAGGAAGACCTCGGCCTCGTCACCCTCTTGGTCGCGCACGAGCAGGCAGCCGGTCGCCGACTTGGCCGCGAGGTCGTGCAGCACTGACTCGACTGTGCCGGTGAGGAGGTCGCCTTGGGGCACGAGCTACCTCCTTCCCGAGGCCTAACGGGCGCGACGCGACATGCCCGCGACCAGATCCAGATGGACACAGACCCAGGCCGCCGGGCTGCTATCTGGCATCGGCAGGAAGTGCCACGGTGTTGAGGCACCACTTATGCCGCAGATCGGTCAACAGATCGCCCGGGCAGCCCTGCTTGGCCACGCGGACGTGACACCATGCGGGCATGAGCTCGGACCGGACGCTGATCACGGTCGCGCCGACGGGTGCGGAAACCGCCAAATCGGACGCGCCGAGCCCTTCCTGTCACGCTCGACGAGCTGGTCGGCGCGGCCGAGGCCTGTGAGCGTGCCGGGGCCGGCCTGGTGCACGTCCACATCCGCGACGGTCAGGCTCGGCCCACGCTCGACCTGGCCCGGCTCCGGGACACCGTGGCGGCCCTGCGCGAGCGCACCTCACTCGTCGTACAGCTGCAGCACCGGCGGAGCCGTCACCGACCCGTTCGAGGACCGGCTCAGGGTCCTGGACGCCGAGCCGGACTCCTGCTCGCTCACCTGCGGGACCGTGAACTTCGGCGACGAGGTCTTTGCCAACCCGTGGCCGTTCATGGTCGAGCTCTACCAGCGCACCCAGGCCCAGGAGGTCGTCCCCGAGTTCGAGCTGTTCGACCTGGGCCACGTGACCGCCCTCCACCGGCTGCTCGACACCTGCGGCGCGCCCTACGGTGGCCGGGTGCACTGCGACCTGGTCATGGGGGTTCCCGGCGGCATGCCGGGGACGGCCGCGGCGCTGGTCGCGGCGGTCCAGGCACTGCCCGCCGGTGCGACCTGGTCGGCAACCGGAGTCGGCCGTACGACGTTGCCGGTGGCCCTGGCCGCGCTCGCAGCCGGCGGTCACCTCCGGGTCGGCATGGAGGACACCCTGACCTTTGCCAAGGGCACGCCCGTCACCGACAACGCCCAGCTGGTCACCCGAGCCGCCGAGCTCGCCACCCTCGCCCAGCGGCCCCCCATGACAACGGGCGAGGCGCACGCCATGCTCAACGTCAAGGACCGCCGTCCGGCGCACGCCGCCGGCTGACCCGCCACGCCACGGAGAGCTGATGACCGAACCCATGCAGGGCGGCCGACGCCGCATCGACCTCGTGCTCGCCGAGGACTTCCTCGCCGACATCGACTCGGTCGACCTCGACGACGTGCGCACCCGCCGGCGGGAGGCAGAGCAGGAGGATGCCGACCTCTCCTACATCCGGCGGATGCTGCAGGGCCGGATGGACATCCTGCGGGCCGAGCTGTCCCGCCGCTCCGAGCCCGGCGGCGGCGACGAGAAGATCGTCGACCACCTGTCCCGGATCCTCTCCGACGATGCCGGGCGCGCCGACCACGGGCTGGGTCGCTTCCTGACCGTCGAGCCGTCACGCGTCGACGAGCACCGACGCAAGGTCGAGCAGGTCATCGCCGACGTCGGTGTCTCCGAGGTGGAAGGGCACTCCGACGACGAGGTGCGAGCGGCCCTGCGGCGACTCGAAGAGCTCGAGCGCGAGGTGTCCGAGACGCGGCAGCGGGTGCAGAAGGTGATGGACGCCCTGACGACGGAGATCACCCGGCGCTACCGCACCGGCGCCGCCAACGTCGACGACCTGCTCGCTGAGCGCTGACCCCGCCTCGCCTACAGTTCCCGGCGTGACGGACTCGCCGACACTCGTCGAGGTGGTCCGGTCGGGCTTCGTCGAGTGCCTGCACCGCGGCTCGGTCGTCGCCCTCGACGCGGACGGCTCGGTTGCGTTCGCACTGGGCGACCCGGAGCGGCCGATCCTGCCCCGGTCGTCGAACAAGCCGATGCAGGCGGTGGCCATGCTGCGCGCCGGGCTCGACCTGGACGGCAAGCTGCTCGCGCTGGCCTGCGCGAGCCACTCCGGCGAGCCGTTCCACCTCGACGGTGTCCGCGAGATCCTCGCCGGCGCCGGGCTGGACGAGTCGGCCTTGCAGACGCCCCCGGACTACCCGGTGGACGAGGTCGAGAAGCTGGCCTACGTCGCGCGCGGCGGCCAGCCGGCCGCAGTGGCGATGAACTGCTCAGGCAAGCATGCGGCGATGCTCGCGACCTGTGTCCACAACGGGTGGCCGACCACGTCGTACCGCGATCCCGCGCATCCGTTGCAGCAGGCCGTCCGAGAAGCGATCGAGGACCTCGCGGCGGAACGTGTCAGCGCGACCGGCGTCGACGGCTGCGGTGCACCCGTGTTCGGGCTGACCCTGGCCGGGCTGGCGCGGGCGTTCCGCGCGATTGCGCTCGCCGGCGACGGGACCGCCGAGCAGCGGGTCGCCGCGTCGATCCGGTCGCATCCGGAGTGGCTCGGCGGGACGCGTCGTGACGTCACCCGGCTGATCGAAGGCGTGCCCGGACTGATCGCCAAGGACGGCGCCGAAGGGGTCTACGCCGCGGCCCTTCCCGACGGCCGCGCGGTCGCGCTGAAGATCGAGGACGGCGGCCAGCGGGCCCGACCGCCGCGTCATGGCCGCGGCCCTGGCCCGGCTCGGCGTCGATGCGCCGGTGCTCGCCGAGCTGAGCTCCGCCCCACTGCTGGGTGGCGGCGAGCCGGTGGGCGACGTGCGCTTCGCGGGCTGGTGACCGCGCCCGGCACCCTGCAACGCCGGCTCGGCCTCGCCGACGCCGTCGTCATCGGGCTCGGCTCGATGCTGGGCACGGGGGTGTTCGTCGTGTGGTCGCCGGCCGCCGAGCGAGCGGGTCAGTGGCTGCTCGTGGCGCTCGGGGTGGCAGCCCTGGTCGCGTACTGCAACGCGACGTCGACCGCGCAGCTCGCCGCCGTGCATCCGGAGTCCGGCGGCGCCTATGTCTACGGGCGGCTGCGCCTCGGGCGGTGGTGGGGGACGCTGGCAGGCACGGCGTTCGTGATCGGCAAGACCGCCTCGTGCGCCGCGGCCGCGCTGGCCATCGGGCTCTACGCCTGGCCCGGCCACGCGCGATGGGTCGCCGTGGCGGTGGTCCTCGTGGCGACTGCGGTCAACCTGGCGGGCATCACGAGAACCGCAGGCGTCACCCGGGTGCTGGTCGGCATCGTGCTGGCGGTCCTGGCCGTGGCGGTCGTCACCGCCCTCGCGTCACGACGGTTCCTCCGGCGCCCTGGACGAGTCCGTCCCGACCGACGTCGGTCCGGTCGGCGTGCTTGCCGCTGCCGCGGTGTTGTTCTTCGCGTTCGCGGGCTACGCCCGGGTGGCGACGCTGGGCGCCGAGGTGCGCGACCCGGCTCGCACCATCCCGAGGGCGGTGGTGATCGCTCTGGCCGTGGTCCTTGTCGTCTACCTGGTCGTCGGTCTCACCCTGCTCGCGACGCTGGGCGTCGCCGGGTTGGTGCGGACCACGACACCGCTGTCCGCAGCCGTCGACGGGGTCGCGGTCGTCGAACCTCTCGTGCGGGTGGGAGCGGCGCTCGCCGCGTTTGCCGTCCTCCTGCCACTGCTCGCCGGCGTGAGCCGCACCGTCCTCGCGATGGCGACGTACGGCGACCTGCCCGTCCGCACTCGCAGCGGTGTCGAGCCGTCACTCCGTCCCGCACCGCGCCCAGGTGAGCGTGGCGTTCGCCGTGTTGCTGGTGGTGCTGACGGGTGGACTGGTGACGGCGGTGGCGGTGAGCGCGGGTGCGGTGCTCGTCTACTACGCCGTCGCGAATGCCGCCTCACTCACGGCTCACCGCTGAGGAGAGGCGCTGGCCTCGAGTGCTTGCCATCGTCGGTCTCCTCGGGTGCGTCACCCTCGCTGTTTCCCTGTTCACAGAGGGTGTTTCCGTGTGAGGCAGGTCACCAAATGACCTGCTAACTGGATGCTTGCTGCAGTTAGCATCCGGGGTAGGATCGATGACATGGCAACGTTGAAGGTGGGTTCCCTCGGGGACTACATCCGCGACCAGCGCAAGAGCGCGCAGTACTCCCTGCGCCAGCTGGCCGCCGCTGCCGATGTCTCCAACCCTTACCTCAGCCAGATCGAGCGCGGCTTGAAGAAGCCCAGCGCCGAGATCCTCCAGCAGATCGCCAAGGCGCTGCGGATCTCCGCGGAGACGCTCTACGTGCGCGCCGGGTTCCTCGAGGACCGCGGGGGCAGCAGCGACGTGGTGGCAGCGATCCTGACCGACCCGGCCATCGGCGATCGGCACAAGCGGGTGCTCATCGACATCTACGAGTCGTTCCGCTCGGGCGCCGTCCCCGAGGTCGTCGTCAAGACCACCACGGCATCCAGGCCTTCGACTGCAGCCAAGCGCACGACTGCCAAGCGCACGACTGCCAAGCGCACGACTGCCAAGCGCACGACTGCCAAGCGCACCACCGACCGCACGACCAAACGCACAACTCCCAGGAGGAAGACCGCATGACGATCACCAAGAGCAAGCCGTTCTATGCAGTGGCCGGCGCGGGTGACCTCGCTGTCAAGGCACTGCGCGAGGTCCCCAACAAGCTGACGCAGCTTCGGGTCGACAAGAAGGACATCACGTCCAAGATCACGGTCGTCCAGACCGAGGCCAAGACGATTCCCTACCGCGCGCAGAACGTCGCCGTCGTGCTCGTCGGTGAGACCGTCGGCCTCGCGGACGCCGTCTACGGCGACCTGGTGACCCGCGGTCGCCGGATCTCCAACCGGGTCCGTCGCCAGAAGTCGACCCAGGAGACCAAGGCCCAGGCGAGCACCACCGTGCGCCGGACCAAGGCCGCCAAGACGACGGCCAAGAAGTCGGCCGGCTCGACCAAGACGGCAGTGCGTGGCGCGACGACCACCGCGAAGAAGCGCGCTGCGTCCACCACGAAGGCGACCCGCTCCGCCACCAAGTCGGCAGCGAAGACCACCACTGCTGCCGCGCAGGCGACCACCGACGCCGCGCAGAAGCTCGGCGAGTAGTCCTCGTCCCACGAGCGAACCGGCCCGCCCCGATCTCCGGGGCGGGCCGTTTGCTGCCTGCCCACCCCGTAGGCTGACCGACGTGGGCTTCGTCGCGAACGTGCAAGCGCTCGTCCTGCTCATCCTCGGGATCGGCGCGCTCGGGCTCACGGGGTTCGCGGCCTTCGACGTCCTGCGCCGGAAGGCGCCGCTGTTCCCCCACGTCGGCCGGCTGACGAAGCCCGCGTGGATGGGCATCCTGATCGCCGCCTTCCTGATCAGCATCGTCTACTTCGGCTCCCCCGGGACGCTGGGGATCCTCAACGTGATCGGTGTCGTCGCCGCTGGTGTCTACCTCGCCGAGGTGCGGCCCAAGCTGCGGCAGATCGACGGCGGCGGTCGCAGCTCCGGGCCCTACGGCCCCTACTGACCGCTCGCATGACGACCGAGCAGCCCGACCAGCACGGCCGGACCACCCGGCTCGAGCTCGCCGACCAGACGCTGCGCGAGTGGGACGCGGTCGTGCTCGACGTCGACGACGAGGGCATCGTGCTGGACCGGTCGGCCTTCTACCCCGGCGGTGGCGGCCAGCCGCCCGACCACGGCGTGCTCCTCTGGGGCGGCGTGCAGACCAGGATCGCCGGAGTCCACAAGGGCGACGACCTGCGGCTGGTGCCGGTCGAGGGTGACCCGCTCCCTGCGGTCGGCACGGCGGTGCGCGGCGCGGTCGAGGACGCACGTCGTACGGCGTTGATGCGCACCCACTCCGGCCTGCACCTGCTCTCCGGTGTGGTGTTGCGCGACTTCGGCGCGCTCGTCACCGGCGGCAACATGGAGCCGCTCGAGGCGCGGATGGACTTCAACCTGCCGGAGGTCCCGGAAGGCTTCCGCGACCGCGTCGCGGCGGCGTGCGAGGCGGAGATCGCCGCCGACCGCGCGATCGAGGTGAGCACGATGGACCGGGCGGCCGCGTTCGCGACGCATCCCGACCTGATCCGCACCGCCACTGACCTGCTGCCACCCGATCTCGAGGTGGTGCGGATCGTCGACATCGTCGGCCTCGACACGCAGGCCGACGGCGGAACGCACGTGGCGTCGACGCGACAGATCGGCCGCCTCGAGGTGGTCAAGATCGAGAGCAAGGGCAAGGGGTTCCGCCGACTCCGCGTCAGGGTGACCGACGCCGGCTGAGCATCCTGCGGGATGCTGGGCGCGTGGACATCACGGCTGTGCAGGGTGACATCACCGAGCAGCAGGTCGACGCCGTCGTCAACGCGGCGAACTCCTCGCTGCTGGGTGGTGGTGGCGTCGACGGTGCGATCCATCGCCGTGGTGGTCCCGAGATCCTCGCCGAGTGCCGCGCGCTGCGCGCAGCTCACCTGCGGCGGTGGGCTGCCGGCCGGCCAAGCGGTCGCGACCACGGCCGGTCGCCTGCCGGCCCGGTGGGTGATCCACACGGTCGGACCGGTCTGGTCGGCCTCCGAGGACCGCAGCGCTGTGCTGGCCTCGGCCTACCGCGAGTCGCTGCGGGTCGCCGAGGAGCTCGGCGCGGCGAGCGTCGCGTTCCCGGCGATCTCGGCCGGTGTCTACGGCTGGCCGATGGACGACGCGGCCCGGATCGCGGTCGAGACCGTCGGTGCGCACGAGCCCGTCGCGGTCCGTGAGGTGCGCTTCGTGCTGTTCGGCCCCGAGGCCTACGCGGCGTTCAGCGCGTTGCTCTGACCGTCGGGTTGCCCACGCGGGGAATCGGGCAGGAACGAGCGGCGTTGGCAGGAACAGGACGACCGAAAGGTGGATTGCAAGTGACGGTGCTCCCGGTGCGGCGCCCCATGCCCCGGCGCGTGGCCATGCTGAGCGTGCACACCTCGCCGCTGGACCAGCCCGGCACCGGCGACGCCGGCGGCATGAACGTGTACGTCGTGGAGCTCTCCCGTCGCCTCGCCGCGCTCGGCGTCGAGGTCGGATCTGATCACCCGGGCGACCAGCTAGCGACCTCGCCCCCGGTCGTCGAGCTCGAGCCCGGCGTCACCGTGCGGCACGTGACCGCGGGGCCGTTCGAGGGCCTGGCCAAGGAGGACCTGCCGGCCCAGCTGTGCGCGTTCACGTCCGGCGTGCATGCGCATCGAGGCGACCCGCGAGCCCGGGCTGGTACGACCTGGTCCACTCCCACTACTGGCTGTCCGGCCAGGTCGGCTGGCTGGCCGCGGAGCGCTGGGGCGTGCCGCTCGTGCACTCCATGCACACCATGGCCAAGGTCAAGAACCTCACGCTCGCCGACGGCGACACACCCGAGCCGGTCGCCCGCGCGATCGGCGAGGCCCAGGTCGTCGAGGCGGCCGACCGGCTCGTCGCCAACACCGACGAGGAGGCGCGCCAGCTCGTCGAGCTCTACGACGCCGACCCGGCACCGCGTCGTCACGGTCGCCCCCGGGCGTCGACCTCGACCTCTTCGGTCCCGGCAGCGTCGCGCGGCCGCCCGCGCTCGGCTCGGCCTGCCGGCCGGACGCCGTCGTGCTGCTGTTCGTCGGCCGGATCCAGCCGCTGAAGGCGCCCGACGTGCTGCTCCGCGCGGCCGCGCAGATGCTCGCCGACGACCCCGCGCTGCGCCGACGGCTCGTCGTCGCGGTGGTCGGCGGGCCGTCCGGCTCCGGGCTCGCGCACCCCGAGCTCGCTGCAGGCGACTGGCCGCCGAGCTCGGCGTCGCCGACGTCGTGCGGTTCGAGCCGCCGGTGCCCGCAGACGCGCTGCCCGACTGGTACCGCGCCGCCGACCTCACCGTCGTGCCGTCGTACAGCGAGTCGTTCGGCCTGGTCGCGATCGAGTCGCAGGCCTGCGGCACCCCGGTGGTCGCGGCCGTCGGTGGGCGGCCTGCGGACGGCCGTGCGCGACGGGCGTGTCCGGCGTGCTGGTCGACGGCCACGACCCGGCCGACTACGCCGCGGTGATCCGCGACCTGATGGGCGCTCCCGACCGGCTCGCCGCGCTCGGCCGAGGGGCGGTCGCACCACGCCGAGCGCTTCGGCTGGTCGGCCACCGCCGACCGGCCATGCTCGATGTCTACGCGCGCTGCCCTGCGCGAGCGGGACGCTGCCGCGACGCGGTCGCCGCAGGCCGTTGAGCGACACCCGCGGACGCCCTGCGCGCGGCGATCGCCGAGGCCGGGCTCGAGTCGGAGGAGCCGGCTCCCGGCGAGCTTCGTGGTGAGCTGCCCGGTGACCGCAAGCTGAAGACGACGTGCTCGCTCGTGGTCGGCGCGCACAGCGTCTCCGTCAACGCCTTCGTCGCCCGCGCGCCCGGACGAGAACCACGAGGCCGTCTACCGCTGGCTGCTCGAGCGCAACGCCCGCATGTACGCCGTGGCGTTCGCGGTCGACCACCTCGGCGACATCTACCTGGTCGGCCGGCTGCCGCTGCACGCCGTCACCGCCGGACGGAGGTCGACCGGGTGCTCGGCTCGGTGCTGCGAGTACGCCGACTCGTCGTTCAACACGATCCTGGAGCTCGGGTTCGCCTCGTCGATCCGCAAGGAGTGGGCCTGGCGTCGCAACCGGGGCGAGTCGACGCGCAACCTCGAGGCGTTCCGGCACCTCGACCCGGGACCGGCCGGCGACTCCGCGTCCGACGGCGCCTGACGGTCTGGCAGGCTTCCGAGCATGAGCTGCCCGCGCCGACGTCACCGCGCACGCTGATCCTGCTGCGCCACGGCCAGAGCGACTGGAACGCGAAGAACCTGTTCACCGGCTGGGTCGACGTCGACCTGACGACCGCCGGGCGAGGCCGAGGCCCGGCGCGGCGGCGAGCTGCTGCGCGAGCCGTGACCTGCTGCCCGACGTCCTGCACACGTCGGTGCTGCGCCGCGCGATCCGGACCGCCGAGATCGCGCTGGACGCCGCCGACCGGCTCTGGCTCCCGGTCCGGCGCAGCTGGCGGCTCAACGAGCGCCACTACGGCGCGCTGCAGGGCAAGGACAAGAAGCAGACCCTCGAGGAGTTCGGCGAGGAGCAGTTCATGCTCTGGCGGCGCTCCTACGACGTCCCGCCGCCGCCGCTGGCCGACGACGACGAGTGGTCACAGGTCGGCGACCCGCCGTACGCCGCGCTGCCGGCCGAAGTGGTGCCGCGCACCGAGTGCCTCAAGGACGTCGTCGTCCGGATGCTGCCGTACTGGTACGACGCGATCGTGCCGGACCTGCGCACCGGCGCGCACCGTGCTCGTCGTCGCGCACGGCAACTCGCTGCGCGCGCTGGTCAAGCACCTCGACGGCATCTCCGACGAGGACATCGCCGGGCTCAACATCCCGACCGGCATCCCGCTGCTCTACCGGCTGGACGAGAGCATGCGGCCGGTGCAGCCCGGCGGGGAGTACCTCGACCCGGACGCCGCCGAGGCCGCGATCGAGGCGGTCAAGAACCAGGGCCGCTGACGAGCGTGCTCGGCGCGCTGGCCCGGTGACCAGGTAGACCACCCGGCCGGCGACCGAGACCGCGTGGTCGGCGAACCGCTCGTAGTAGCGGCCGATCAGCGTGATGTCGATCGCCTCCTCCACGCCGTACGGCGACGTCGGGTCGAGCAGCGCCGTGAACAGCGCGCGGTGCAGGCGGTCCATCTCGTCGTCGTCGCTCTCCAGCTCCAGCGCGGCGGCGACGTCCTGCGAGGCGATGACGCTGCCCGCCTTGGCGACCAGCCGCTCGGCGACCTGGCTCATCTCGACGACCGTCGAGCGCAGCGCCGCCGGGACCGCCGACTCGGGGGAGCGCCGCCGCGCGACCCGGGCGACGTGCCGGGCCAGGTCGCCCATCCGCTCCAGGTCGGCGCTCATCCGCAGGCTGGTCACGATCGTGCGCAGGTCGCTCGCCACCGGCTGCTGGCGGGCCAGCAGGTCGAGCGACCGGCTGGTCGAGGTCGTCCCGCAGCGCGTTGATCGCGTCGTCGGCCGCGATCACGCTCTCGGCCAGGCTGAGGTCGGCGTCGAGCAGGGCGGTCGACGCCCGGCTGATGGCCGAGCCGACCAGCCTGGTCATCTCGACCAGCTGGTCGCTGAGAGCGTCGAGCTCCTCGTGGTACGCGTCGCGCATGGGTCACCCTTCGTGTGGCCGGCCCGCGCAGCCTCGCACGATCCGGTGAACGGGCACCGACCCCAAGGTGAACAGTCGGCGACGGCACGCCGCCCGCGCTGCCCGGGCGGGGCGGCCCGCCTCGAGGTCAACCTACGATCGACATCGTGGACGCTGAGGTTGTCGGACTGCTGGCCGGGCTGGTCGGCCTGCTGACCGGCGTGTCCGCGACCCTCGCCTTCCGCGTGAGCGAGAAGCAGCAGCGAACCGTGCCGGGACCGCCCGCGACGCCGCCCGTGCTCCCGTCCGGAGTCGCGGACGTGCTGGCGGTGCTGCGCTCCTCGGCGGTCGTGCTCGACGCCGAGGACCAGGTGGTCCGAGCAAGCCCGACCGCCTACTCGTTCGGCCTCGTCCGCAACGACCGCCTGCGTCGCGCCCGACCTGCTCGAGCTCGCCCGCAAGGTGCGCCGCGACGGCGAGATCCGCGAGGCCGAGCTGGAGCTGCCCCGTGGCCCGCTCGGCGGTGGCACCCTCGCCGTGCTCGCCCGGGTGGCCCCGCTGGGCTCGACCCTCGTCCTGCTCCTGGTCGAGGACCGCACCGAGGAGCGCCGGGTCGACGCCGTACGCCGTGACTTCGTCGCGAACGTCAGCCACGAGCTCAAGACCCCGGTCGGGGCGATCTCGCTGCTTGCCGAGGCGCTGCTGGACGCGGCGGACGACCCCGAGGCGGTGCGCCGGTTCGCCGGGCGCATGCAGACCGAGGCGGGCCGACTGTCCGAGCTGGTGCAGGACGTCATCGACCTGTCCCGGCTGCAGGGGCACGACCCGCTGCGCGACGCCCGAGCTGGTGCGTCTCGACGACGTCGTGACCGAGGCGGTGGACCGGTCTCGGCTCGCCGCCGAGGCGAAGTCCATCGCGATCGGCGTCGGCGGGCGAGAAGGGCCTGCTGGTGCGCGGTGACGCGCACCCAGCTCGTGATGGCGCTGGGCAACCTGATCGACAACGCGGTGCGCCACAGCCCGGCTGACACGCGCGGTCTCCGTCGGCCGTACGACGGGTGGACGCCGGATCGTCGGGACTGGCCGAGGTCAGCGTCACCGACGAAGGGCCGGGCATCCCGGAGGACGACCTGGAGCGCATCTTCGAGCGCTTCTACCGCGTCGACGCGGCCCGGTCCCGGCACACCGGCGGCACCGGACTCGGGCTCGTCCATCGTCAAGCACGTCGCCCTCGGGCATGGTGGCGAGGTCACCGTGTGGAGCGCCGAGGGCGCCGGCTCCACCTTCACGCTCCGGCTGCCCATCGCCACCGTCACCCCCGAGGAGAACGCGTGACCCGGATCCTGGTCGTCGAGGACGAGGAGTCGTTCAGCGACCCGCTGTCCTACCTCCTGCGCAAGGAGGGCTTCGAGGTCGACCTGGCCGGCAGCGGCCCCGAGGCGCTGACAGTCTTCGACCGCAACGGCGCCGACCTCGTGCTGCTCGACCTGATGCTGCCCGGGCTGTCGGGCACCGAGGTGTGCCGTGCGCTGCGGTCCCGGTCGAGCGTGCCGGTCATCATGCTGACCGCCAAGGACAGCGAGGTGGACAAGGTCGTCGGTCTGGAGCTGGGCGCCGACGACTACGTCACCAAGCCCTACTCGGGCCGTGAGCTGGTCGCGCGCATCCGCGCGGTGCTGCGGCGCCAGGGCGAGCCGGACGACCTGGTGCCGACCACGGTCGAAGCCGGACCGGTGCGCCTCGATGTCGACCGTCACCTGGTCAGCATCGACGGGAAGCCCGTGTCGTTGCCGCTCAAGGAGTTCGAGCTGCTCGAGCTGCTGCTGCGCAACGCCGGGCGGGTGCTGACCCGCGGCCAGCTGATCGACCGGGTCTGGGGGTCGGACTACGTCGGCGACACCAAGACCCTCGACGTGCACATCAAGCGACTGCGCGGGAAGGTCGAGCCCGAGCCGGCGGCGCCGCGGCACATCGTGACCGTGCGGGGGCTGGGCTACAAGTTCGAGGTGTGACCTCGGCGCCTGTCGCCGGACCCGGCTAGCTGGTGCTGGGGCTGGAGCTCGGGTCCGGTGAGACCGACCCCGAGGGCGTCGCGCCGGACTCGCTCACGGTCGGGGTGGGCTCGGCGGCGGGGGTGATCGACGCGTAGTCGCCGGTGGCCGGCACGACGACGGTGCGCAGGCTGATCGGCTCGGCCTCGGCGAAGCTGATCTTCACGGTGATGGCCTCACCCGGCTCGGTGCTGAGGTCGCGGACGGTCGCCGACGGGTCGGACTCGGCACTGAAGAGGACCGTCTCGCCGGCGGGGATCGTGTGCGACCCGGTGTAGTCGACCTCTCCCTCGTCGGCCTCGATGGAGGTGATCTCCTCGTCCTGGTCGCCGTTGTTGACCACCGCCATCAGGATGACGCCGTCCTGGGAGTCCTCGGGCGACACGACCAGCGCGGAGACGACGCGCAGGTCGCCCGTTCCGGCCTGGATGCCGTCGCCGGGTGCGTAGGACTGCCGCGCGGTCGCGTCGAAGCCCGAGCCGCAGCCGGTCGCCAGGACCGTCACCAGGGCGAGCGGGACGGCGACGAGGAGAGCGCGTCGGCGGGAAGTCACGGCGCACAGCGTAGCGACGTCAGGCGATCGCACCGCCGCGACCCACGAGCAGTGCGACAGCGACGGCGGCGGTCAGCAGGGAGAGCAGGAACGGGCCGCGCGGACCGAGCCAGGCCGGCGCGATGGCCGCCAGCAGCGACAGCACGACGGCGAGCGCGAACCCGGCGTACGCCCAGGTCGGCACGTCGCCATCGGGGCCGAAGGTCACGACCGCGCTGGCGGCCGCCAGGAGGAGTGCGCCGCCGGCCCGAGCGCCGCGCTCGCCCAGCCGCTGCGGCAGGCCCCTGACGCCGGCGTCGAGGTCGTCCTGGATGTCGGGGACGACGTTGAGGAAGTGCGCACCGACGCCCAGCAGCGCGCCGGCCAGGACGACCCACGGCTGCGGCAGGGGATGACCGTCCAGCCCAAGAGCCAGGAACGCCGGGAGCGCGCCGAAGCTGACGGCGTAGGGCACGAACGAGAAGACCGTGCGCTTGAGTCCCAGGTTGTAGGCCCAGCCGCCGGCCACGACGAGCAGGTGGACGAGCCCGGCCCGCCAGCCGTTGGCGAAGGACAGCGGGATGCACAGGGCGAGGGCCACCGCGCAGGCGGCGGCGACGGTTCTCGACGAGATCTCGCCGGCGGCGATCGGCTTGTCCCGACGGCCCGCGGCAATGTCGCGGCGGGCGTCGATGACGTCGTTGGACCAGCCGATCGACAGCTGCCCGGTGAGGATCGTCGCCGCGACGAGCAGGCACCCGGCCGCGCTGCGACCCGCCGATGCGGCCACCGCGGTCGCGAGCGCCGTCACCGCTGCAGTGGGCTCCGGATGCGCCGCGCGCAGCAATGCTCTGGGGGCAGACACCGCGTCAGTATGGCCGGGCAACACCCTGTGCACAGCACGGGATCAGCCTCTTGTCAACCCGCTGACCTGGGCAAACGGCCGTCGGAACGACGGAGGTGACCCTCGTCACCGTGTTATCCTGGGACTCGCGAAAGGGGCTTGTGACACATGACTTTCAAGGTCGGCGAGACCGTTGTTTACCCCCATCACGGGGCCGCACTGATCGAGTCCATCGAGACTCGGACCATCAAGGGCGAAGACAAGCTCTACCTCGTGCTCAAGGTCGCACAAGGCGATCTGACCGTCCGGGTGCCCGCTGACAACGTCGACCTCGTCGGCGTCCGCGACGTCGTCGGACAGGAAGGTCTGGACCGGGTCTTCGAGGTCCTCCGGGCCCCCTACACCGAGGAGCCGACCAACTGGTCGCGCCGCTACAAGGCCAACCTCGAGAAGCTCGCCTCCGGCGACGTGATCAAGGTTGCCGAGGTCGTCCGCGACCTCTGGCGCCGTGACAAGGACCGCGGCCTGTCGGCGGGCGAGAAGCGGATGCTCGCCAAGGCCCGGCAGATCCTGGTGAGTGAGCTGGCCCTGGCCGAGCACACCAACGAGGACAAGGCCGAGACGATCCTCGACGAGGTCCTCGCCTCCTAGAGGCTCTGTTGGTCTGCCTTTGCGGGCCAGCACCTGCGTGATCTGCGCCGCCTGACCCCCTAGGGTCGGCGGCGCAGCCGTTTCCGGGAGGTCCCTCATGGCGGAGCGTGGGCGCATGCCCAACGCACTGGTCGAGCTGCTCCGCCTGTTCGTCGTCGTCTTCTTCGCCGGTCTCGGCTACTACGCCGCCGAGGTCATCGGCAAGGACGACAGGTACAAGCTGGGGGCGTTCGGCGTCGTCGGGCTGGGCCGTGATCCTCGGGTCGGCGCTGGGCTACGTGCTCGGCGGCATCCTCGGCCGCAGCACGATGGGCGTGGTGGCGCACACGGAGGCCGGTCTGCGGGACACCCCGGCCGAGCAGATCGTGGCCGGCGTGCTCGGTGCGGTGCTCGGCGTCCTGGTGGGGGCGGCGGTGTCCTGGCCGGTCTTCCTCGCCGGCCGGCCCATCCTCACCTTCCCCGTCTTCGGGTTCGTGATCGTGACGCTGGGCCTGCTCGGCTTCCGCCTGGGCACCAGCAAGCGCGACGCGATGCTGAACATGTTCGGGGCTCGGGTCGGGATGTCCGGGCGCAGCACGCCACCGGCAGCCCTGCCGCGGGTGCTCGACACCTCGGTCGCCATCGACGGCCGCATCCTCGACGTCGTACGAGCCGGTTTCCTGCACGGCGAGATGCTCGTGCCCTCACCGGTGCTCGGCGAGCTTCAGGGGCTGGCGGACGCCAGTGACGACCAGCGCCGCGCCCGCGGGCGGCGCGGGCTCGAGGTGCTCGAGACGCTCCGGCGGGAGCCGGCCGTGGACGTCCAGGTGCTCGACGACGAGGTGCCCGGGGTGCCCCAGGTCGATGCCAAGCTGGTGCGGATCTGCCTGGACCGCAACGCCGCGCTGCTCACCCTGGACAGCAACCTCGCCAAGGTCGCGGCGCTCGCGGGCGTGCACGTCATGAACCTGCACGCCCTCGCGATCGCGCTGCGCCCACCGGTCGGCGCCGGTGACGACGTGACGGTGCTGCTCCTCAAGCCCGGCAAGGAGAGCGGCCAGGCCGTCGGCTATCTCGACGACGGCACGATGGTCGTCGTGGAGCGCGCCCGCGACGCGATCGGCTCGGAGATCTCCGTGCAGGTGACCTCGGTGCTGACGACCGCCAACGGGCGGATGGTGTTCGCCCGTCAGTCCGCGCAGGCAGGTCCGTGATGGTGCCGAGCCAGCAGCCGCCGGTGACGGCGGCGATCGTGCCGGCCGCCGGTCGGGGCGAGCGCCTCGGCCCGGGCACCCCGAAGGCACTCCGGCTGCTCGGCGGCGCGCCGCTGCTCGTGCACGCCGTCCGCAGCCTGGCCCGGGCCCGGCTCGTCGACCTGGTGGTGGTGGCCGCGCCACCGGACCAGGTCGAGCAGGTCCGCGCCCTGCTCGCTGACCACCACACCGGCGCGGCCCTCGCGGTGCTGGCGGGCGGGACGACCCGGCAGGAGTCCGTACGCCGTGCGCTGGCCGGGCTGCCCGACTCGGTGCAGACCGTTCTCGTGCACGACGCCGCCCGGCCGCTGGCTCCCGTCGAGCTCGTCGACGCGGTCGCGGCCGCCGTCCTCGACGGGGAGGTGGCCGTCGTACCGGGCCTGCCTGTCGCCGACACCGTCAAGCGGGTCGACGGGGATGCCGTCGCGGAGACCCTGGACCGCACGTCGCTGCGCGCGATCCAGACCCCGCAGGGGTTCGCGCGGGCCACCCTGGAGGAGGCCCACCTGGGGGCGTCCGACGAGGAGGCGACCGACGACGCCGCGCTGGTCGAGCGACTGGGCCGTCGCGTCGCGGTGGTCCCCGGTGCCGAGGAGGCGTTCAAGGTGACCCGACCCCTGGACATGCTCCTCGCCGAGGCCGTGCTCGGCCGACGGAGGGCCGGCGGTGTGCGCTGACCAGCCGCGGGTGGGCGTCGGTGTCGACGTGCACCCGTTCGAGGCGGGCCGCCCGTTGTGGCTGGCCGGGCTGGAGTGGCCGGACGAGGTCGGGCTCGCCGGCCACTCGGACGGCGACGTGGCTGCCCACGCGTCCTGCGACGCCCTGCTGTCAGCCGCCGGGCTGGGTGACCTCGGTGGCGTGTTCGGCACGTCCGACCCGCAGTGGGCCGGGGCGTCGGGCTGCGACCTGCTGGCCGAGACCGCACGACTGCTCCGCGCGGCGGGCTTCGAGATCGGCAACGTCAGCGTCCAGGTGATCGGCAACCGCCCGAAGGTCGGACCGCGCCGCGTCGAGGCCGAGGAGGCGCTCGGCCGGGCCATCGGTGCCGCGGTCTCGGTCAGCGCCACCACCACCGACGGGCTCGGGCTGACCGGCCGGGGGGAGGGCCTCGCGGCGATCGCGACGGCCCTGGTCACGCGGGTTCCCTGAGCAGACAATGACCGCGTGGAGCAGCCGGAGGCTCAGCCAGCTGAGGTGATGCAGTCGGGCCACCGCAGCGATGACGGCCGCCTCACCAGGTTCCACAACCGCTACGGGTCGGTCCTCGGCCTCCTCGCGCTGGTGGCGGTGGCCGCGGTCTACGGCTGGAGCACGTGGCACGACCGGGCGGTCGAGCGTGAGCGGGCCGGGACGGTCCGGGTCGGGATCGAGGTCCCGCTGCCGTTCTCGGCGGACTCCGGCGGTGCCGAGGGCATCCTTCGCCTGCGCAACGACGGGCCGCTCGCGCTGGCGGTCCTCACCCTCGGGTTCCAGGCCGCAGGACTGCGCCTGGTGAGCGAGAACCTGCCGCTGCGCGTGGACGCCGAGAGCACCCGCCTGATCGTCGTACGGGTCGAGATCGACTGCACCGGCGAGACGTCGACACCGAGGTCGCTGGTGATGCGCACCCGCACGTCCGACGCCCAGGAGCGCCTCGGGGTCGTGCGCGTGGACGCGCTGGACTCCATCGTCTCGGACCTGCGTCGCGACGCCTGCGACCCGCCCGTGCTGCCGATCGCCGAGCAGCTCTCGATCGCGTACGCCGGCATCACGAAGGCGGCCGACGAGCGCATCACCACCCGGGTGCTCGTCAGCAACGAGCGAGACACGCCGGTCACCATCGTCAGGATCTCCGCGGTCTCCGGGTGGCCGGCGCTCGACCCCTTCGCGTCCTCGTCCCTGCCGGTGACGCTCCGGCCGCACAGCCGGCGGACCGTGGATCTCGCCTGGGACGTCTCGCAGTGCGTCCGCAGCGAGTCGGGCCGGTTCTCGACCGGCCTGCACCTGCAGCTCGGCCCACCGTCGGGCAGCGAGGAGCTGGCCGTCCTCGAGCCGGGCATCGACTACACCCGGGACTTCTTCCGGCTCTACAGCGAGGTGTGTCCCTAGACCGAGCCGCGGGTGGCACCCCTGCGCTGTGTGCTCTGCCCCGGCTGGTGTAGGCAGAGCAGGCTCTGCCCCGCTGGTGTGGGCAGAGCACACGCGCGGGGGAGGCCAGCCCGGCGGCCGGCTTGGTGGTCGAGCTTCCCGGCGCCGCAAGTAGCCTTTGCGGGTGAGCCTGCGCCTGTATGACACCGCCACCCGCGCGGTCCGCGACTTCGAGCCGCTGGTCGAGGGGCGGGTCGGCATCTACCACTGCGGCCTCACCGTGCAGTCGGCCCCGCACATCGGTCACATCCGCAAGGAGGTCGTCTACGACGTGCTCCGGCGCTGGCTGGAGCGGTCCGGCTACGACGTGACGATCATCGCCAACGTGACCGACATCGACGACAAGATCCTGGCGAAGTCGGCGGAGGCCGGCATGCCCTGGTGGGCCCTCGCCTACGCCAACGAGCGCGAGCTCAACTCGGCGTACGACGTCCTCGGCTGCATCCCGCCCACCTACGAGCCGCGCGCGACCGGGCACATCCCGGAGATGATCGAGCTCACCGCCGAGCTGATCGAGGCCGGCCATGCCTACCCCGCCGACGACGGCTCGGGCGACGTCTACTTCGACGTGCGCTCGTGGCCGACGTACGGCGAGCTGTCCGGCCAGCGGATCGACGAGATGGAGCCCGCCGCCGACGCCGACCCGCGCGGCAAGCGTGACCCCCGCGACTTCGCCCTGTGGAAGGGCCACAAGCCGGACGAGCCCCTGACCGCGTCCTGGTCGACCCCGTGGGGCCGGGCCCGGCCGGGGTGGCACCTCGAGTGCTCGGCGATGGCGGGGAAGTACCTCGGCGCGGAGTTCGACATCCACGGCGGCGGCGTCGACCTGCGCTTCCCGCACCACGAGAACGAGCTGGCGCAGTCCCGCGCCGCCGGGCGGCCGTTCGCCCGCTTCTGGATGCACAACGCCTGGGTCACCACGTCCGGCGAGAAGATGAGCAAGTCGCTCGGCAACTCCCTGCTCGTGTCCGAGGTGGTCAAGCGGGTCCGCCCGATCGAGCTGCGCTACTACCTCGTCGCCTCGCACTACCGGTCGCACGTCGAGTTCTCCTTCGAGGCGCTCGACGAGGCCGCGTCGGCCTTCCGCCGGATCGAGGGGTACGTCGTGCGCGCGACCGAGCTGGTCGGCGACGTCGGGCCGGCAGCTGCTGTCGACTGCGCCGACTTCACGACCGCGATGGACTCCGACCTGTCCGTCCCGGCGGCGCTCGCGGCCGTGCACGAGGTGATCCGCGAGGGCAACAAGCTGGCCGGCGACGGTCCGTCGCCGGCGTTGGCGGGGAACCTCGCGTCGGTCCGGTCGATGCTCGACGTGCTCGGCCTCGACCCGCTCGGCGAGGTGTGGCGCTCGACGGGGCCGGTGTCGGACCTGCGCGGTGTCGTCGACGACCTGGTGCGGATGGCCCTGGACGAGCGGGCGTCCGCGCGCGAGCGCAAGGACTTCGCCGCGGCCGACCGGGTGCGCGACGGACTGGCCGCTTCGGGTGTGGTCGTCGAGGACACCCCCGCCGGGCCGCGCTGGACTCTCGGCAAGCCCGCTGACGGGGAGGGCTGATGCCGGGCAACAGCCAGCGCCGCGGGGCCAAGCGCAACCCGGGATCGAAGAAGGGGCAGACCGTCGGCACGGGCGGTCAGAAGCGCCGCGCCCTGCAGGGCAAGGGTCCGACCCCGGCGGCCAAGGACCGCACCAGCCATCCGGCCGCCCGCCGGGCCAAGGCCGCGGCGAAGCGCGCTGCTCCCGGCTCGTCGCAAGGTCGCGGCCGACCGGCGCGCGGACCCGCGCGCAACCGCGGCGGTCAGGAGGGCCCGGAGACGGTCTCGGGCCGCAACCCGGTCGTCGAGGCGCTGCGGGCGCAGGTGCCGGCGACGGCTCTCTACGTGGCCGAGCGGATCGACTCCGACGACCGGGTGCGCGAGTCGCTCAAGCTGGCCGGCAAGGCAGGCGTGCCGCTGATGGAGGCGCCGCGCGCCGAGCTCGACCGGTTGACCAGCGGCGCCGTGCACCAGGGGCTCGTCCTGCAGGTCCCGGCCTACACCTACGCCCATCCCGACGACCTGCTCGCCGCGGCCGACCGTCAGCGCCAGCCGGCGCTGCTCGTCGCCCTCGACGGAGTGACCGACCCGCGCAACCTCGGCGCCGTCGTACGGTCTGCCGCTGCCTTCGGCGCACACGGCGTGCTCGTGCCGGAGCGGCGCGCCGCCGGGATGACCGCCTCGGCATGGAAGACCTCGGCCGGTGCCGCCGCGCGGGTGCCGGTAGCCCGAGCGACCAACCTGACCCGCGCGTTGCAGGCCTACCGCTCGGCCGGGCTGGTCGTCATCGGGCTGGACGGTGGCGGGTCGATCGACATCGACGCCGTCGAGGCCGCCGTCGACCCGGTCGTCCTGGTGATCGGGTCCGAGGGCCGCGGGCTCTCGCGGCTCGTGCGGGAGTCCTGCGACCTGGTCGCGAGCATCCCGATCGGGCGCCGCCACCGAGTCGCTCAACGCCGGAGTGGCCGCCGGCATCGCGCTCTACGAAGTAGCCCGCAAGCGCCGCGGCTAGGGCTCGTCGAGCTCGTCGAGCTCTTCGGTGGGGGTGCCGATCCGGGAGCCGAGCACCGCGGCCTCGTCCGGCTTGTGGGCCAGCACGTCTGTCGACGTAGGACCGCGCCGCGGCAAGCAGGCCGATGTCGCGTCCCTCGCGCTCGGAGAGGAACCACCGGTGCTCGAGCACCTCGTGGAAGATCTCGGCCGGTTCGAGCTTGCCGCGCATGTCCTTGGGAACGGCGCGGACCACTGGCTCGAACGCCTCGTCCACCCAGCGGTGGGCGACGATCTCCTCGGACTCGCCCTGCACGTCCTTGGCGGCCCGGTAGGCGTCCAGGTCGTTGAGCAGCCGGCGGGCCTGGTTCTCCTCCACGTCGAGCCCGGTGAGCCGAAGCAGGCGGCGGCTGTGGTGGCCGGCGTCGACCACCTTGGGCTCGAGCTGCACGGTGCGCCCGTCGATGTCGGTGACGATCGTCAGCTCGGCGACGTCGAAGCCGAGCTCGTTGAGCCGCCTGATCCGCTGGTCGATCCGGTAGCGCTCGCCGGTGTCGAACGTCTCGGCGCCGAGCAGCTCCTGCCACAGGTTCTCGTAGCGCGCGACCACCTCGTCCGACGTCGCGACGGGGTCGATCGACTCGTGCAGCAGCCCGCCCGCCTCGAGGTCGAGCAGCTCGCCCGCGATGTTCGTGCGGGCCAGGTCGAGGTCGTAGGAACGCTGGCCCTCCGACAGCGTCGCGTGCAGCTCGCCGGTCTCCGCGTCGACGAGGTAGGCAGCGAACGCGCCGGCGTCGCGGCGGAACAACGTGTTCGAGAACGAGCAGTCACCCCAGTAGAAGCCGGCGGTGTGCAGCCGCACGAGCAGTGCGGCCAGCGCGTCGAGCAGGCGCCGCGCCGTGTCCGGGCGCAGGGTCGAGGAGAACAGCGCACGGTAGGGCAGCGAGAACTGCAGGTGCCGGGTGATCAGCGCAGAGTCGAGCGGCTGGCCGTTCTCGTCCTCCCGGCCGGTCATGACACCGACCGCCTCGACCGCAGGGACCTCCCTGCGGTCGAGCTGGCGGAGCAGGCCGTACTCGCGGCGAGCGAGCGCCTCGCCGACCTCCTTGACCGCGTAGACGGCCCCGCCCAGCCGCACGAAACGTACGACGTGGCGCGAGATGCCGCGCGGCAGCGTGACCAGCTGGTCCGCCGGCCACTGCTCCAGCGGCACCTGCCACGGGAGGTCCAGCAGCGCCGGGTCGCTCGGCGCAGCGAGCAGCTGGAGCGGCATCAGGTGCCGCCAACGCCCGGACGCTCGTGCGTCAGTCGATCAGCCGTTCGCCCGTGGTCGTCGAGAAGAGGTGCAGGTGCCCCGGTTCGGGCGCGAAGTGCACGGCCTCGCCCTTGCCCGGAGGCTTGCGCCCGTCGACGCGGGCGATGACGTCGTGCTCCTCGCCGTTGACCTCGGCGGTGCCGAACACGTAGGCGTCGGCGCCGAGCTCCTCGACGACGTTGACGGTCGTCTTGAGCCCCTCGCCCGCGCCCACGAGCTTCATGTCCTCGGGGCGGACCCCGACCGTCACCTGGCGGTCGCCGGCCTCTGCCGCTGCCTCGCGCGGCACCGGCACCTCGCCGGCGCCGAACTTCAGCGTGTTGCCGTCCAGCGGGATGGTCAGCAGGTTCATGGCCGGCGAGCCGATGAAGCCCGCGACGAAGACGTTGTCGGGGTGGTCGTACATGCGCCGAGGCGTGTCGACCTGCTGGAGGATGCCGTCCTTGAGGACGGCGACCCGGTCGCCCATCGTCATGGCCTCGACCTGGTCGTGGGTGACGTAGACCGTGGTCACGCCGAGTCGGCGCTGGAGGGCGGCGATCTGGCCACGCGTCTGCACGCGCAGCTTGGCGTCGAGGTTGGACAGCGGCTCGTCCATGAGGAACACCTGCGGGTTGCGGACGATCGCGCGGCCCATGGCGACGCGCTGGCGCTGACCGCCGGAGAGCGCCTTCGGCTTGCGGTCGAGGTACTGCTCGAGGTCGAGGATCTTGGCGGCGTCCACGACCCGCTCGCGGATCTTGGCCTTGTCCTCGCCGGCGATCTTGAGCGCGAAGCCCATGTTCTCGGCGACCGTCATGTGCGGGTAGAGCGCGTAGTTCTGGAAGACCATCGCGATGTCGCGGTCCTTGGGCGGCAGGTCGGTGACGTCCCGCTCGCCGATCCGGATGGACCCGGCGTTGACGTCCTCGAGCCCGGCGAGCATGCGCAGCGAGGTGGACTTGCCGCAGCCGGAGGGGCCGACGAGGACGAGGAACTCGCCGTCCCCGATCTCGATGTTGAGCCGGTCGACGGCCGGTTTGTCCGAGCCTGGGAAGATCCTGGTTGCCTCATCGAACGTGACGGTCGCCATGACCGCGCTCCCTTCACCGGCAGGAACGTGCCGGACGATCCGAGTTCAGGGCACCCGGCGGTCGCCGGGCAGACCCGACAGTAGTCAGACCTGTCGTGGGGCGTCCATGCCCGGTGGGTGGCCCGGTCGAATCTCGGCGCGTAACGCAATCGTTACCGGCGTACTGGTTGCAGCCTGGTTGTGTAAACGTTTACATCGGGTTACCCCGGGGCCACATGCGACGTCGCCTTCGGACCGGGTCTTCGATCGAAGAGAGGTAACACGTGCGGATTTACTCTTCCAAGACCAGGCGGGGCACAGCCGTCCTCGCCTGCGGGCTGGGGATGGCCATGATGATGACGGCCTGCGGCTCCAGCGACGACGACAGCCCCGATGCCAAGGGCGCGAGCGTCGACTGCGCGAAGTTCGAGCAGTACGGCGACCTGAAGGGCAAGACCGTCTCGGTCTACACCTCGATCATCACCCCCGAGGACAAGCCGCACATCGACTCGTACAAGCCGTTCGAGGAGTGCACCGGAGCGACGATCAAGTACGAGGGCTCCAAGGAGTTCGAGGCGCAGCTGCCGATCCGGATCGAGGCCGGCAACCCCCCGGACATCGCCTACCTGCCGCAGCCCGGCTCACTGCGCACGCTCGTCGCGCAGTTCCCGGACGCGTTCAAGCCCGCGCCCGAAGAGGTCGTCAAGAACATCGACGAGAACTTCGACCCGGCGTGGAAGGAATACGGCTCGGTCGACGGCAAGCTCTACGCCGCTCCGCTGGGCTCCAACGTCAAGTCGTTCGTCTGGTACTCGCCGACGATGTTCAAGTGACAACGGCTGGGAGATCCCGACCACGCTGGACGAGCTGACGACCCTCAGCGACACCATCGCCGCGAAGGGCATCAAGCCGTGGTGCGCCGGCATCGGTTCCGGCGACGCGACCGGCTGGCCGGTCACCGACTGGCTCGAGGACTTCATGCTGCGGACCGCCGGTCCGGATGCCTACGACCAGTGGCAGACGCACGAGATCCCGTTCACCGACCCGAAGGTCGTCACGGCGCTCGACGCGGTCGGCGACATCCTGAAGAACGACAAGTACGTCAACGGTGGTCTCGGCAACGTCAAGACGATCGCCTCGACCCAGTTCCAGGAGGGCGGGATCCCGATCCTGCGCGGCGA
This sequence comes from uncultured Actinomycetota bacterium, assembly GCA_963757295.1. Taxonomy (GTDB): domain Bacteria; phylum Actinomycetota; class Actinomycetes; order JACCUZ01; family JACCUZ01; genus JBDUAP01. Next base: position 295,300 of record CAVWQZ010000005.1, read on the forward strand.
GTGCGCCATGCACCGGCAGGCGTCCTTCTACGGCTCCAACTTCGCTGAGGCGGGTGCGGAGATCGGCGAGGACAAGGACGTGTTCGCGTTCTACCTGCCGTCCAAGACCGCGGACGAGAAGCCGGTCCTGGTTGCCGGCGAGTTCACCGCGGCGTTCGCCGACCGGCCCGAGGTGAAGGCCTTCCTGGCCTACCTCTCGTCTGCCGAGTGGGCGAACGCCAAGGCCGCACTCAGCTCCGGCTGGGTGAGCGCCAACAAGAATGCCGACGCCGGCCAACTTCAAGAACCCGATCGACAAGCTCTCGGTGGAGATCCTCCAGGACCCGAACGCGGTGACGCGCTTCGACGCCTCGGACCTCATGCCGGGTGCCGTCAACACGGCGTTCTGGAAGCAGATGACCGACTGGATCACCGGCAAGAGCACCGCTGACGCGCTCAGCGGCGTCGAGAAGTCCTGGCCCTGATCCACCACTGAGGGCTCGGGCGCTCCGCGCGGCTGCGCGGGGCGCCCGGCCCTCGGCTCTTAGCCACAGCCCTCCAGCCGAGAGGTGTCACCGGCATGTCGACCGTCGAGAAGTTCGGCCAGATGTTCCTCGCCGTGGCGATATTCGCCGCGATATTCGGCGTCGTCTTGTTCGTCGTCGACCGGGTCAAGGGTCGCCAGGCTGACCGCATCGCGGCCTTCGCCTTCATCGCCCCGGCCATCGTGCTCCTGGCCTGGGGCCTGCTGCGGCCAGCGATCCTCACCATCATCCGGTCGTTCAAGGACGCCACCGGCGACAAGTGGGTGGGGTTCGACAACTACGAGACGATGTTCACCAGCGCCGACCAGCTGGAGGTCCTGCGCAACACGTTCGTCTGGGTGTTGATCGTGCCCTTCGTGGCGAGCGCGATCGGGCTGCTCTACGCGATCATGGTCGACGGCACCCGCACGGAGTCGCTGGCCAAGGCGCTGGTCTTCCTGCCGATGGCGATCTCGATGGTGGGCGCATCAGTCATCTGGAAGTTCGTCTACGACTACCGCCCCACCGCCGGCAACCAGATCGGCTTGGCCAACCAGGTCCTCGTCTGGCTCGGGCTGGACTCCTATCAGTTCCTGCTCAACGAACCCTGGAACAACCTGTTCCTCATCGTGGTGATGATCTGGATCCAGGCCGGCTTCGCGATGACGATCCTGTCCGCCGCGATCAAGGCCATCCCGGACGACATCGTCGAGGCGGCCCGCCTGGACGGCGTCAAGGCGCTCGGCATGTTCCGCTTCGTCACCCTGCCGACCATCCGGCCGGCGCTGATCGTCGTCCTCACGACGATCGCCATCGCCACGATGAAAGTCTTCGACATCGTCCGCACCATGACCGGCGGCAACTTCGGCACCAGCGTCGTGGCCAACGAGTTCTACACCCAGTCCTTCCGAAGCAACGACCGTGGGCTCGGCTCGGCCCTGGCCACGCTGCTGTTCATCCTGGTCATTCCGATCGTTGCCTACAACGTGATCCAGCTGCGGAAGGCGGACGTGCGATGAGCAGCGCCGACATCACCTCGTTGGGCACAGCGCTCGCGACCGAAGGAGCGACCGGAGCCCGGGCTCCGCAGACCTACCGGCAGTCCAAGAAGCCGAAGAAGGGGATCGTCCCCACGATCGTGGCGACCACCATCGCCATCCTCTGGACCATCCCGACGGTCGGTCTTCTCATCACGTCCTTCCGGCCGCAGATCGACGCACTCCGGTCGGGCTGGTGGACGGCGTTCCAAGAGCCGAACTTCACCCTCGACAACTACCGTGAGGTCCTGGGCGCAGACCAACCCATCGGGCAGGCGTTCATCAACTCGATCGTCATCACGATCCCGGCGGTGATTCTGCCGCTGATGCTCGCATCGCTCGCCGCCTACGGGTTCGCCTGGATCGACTTCCGTGGCCGAGCCCTGGTCTTCGTCGCAGTCTTCGCCTTGCAGATCGTGCCGCTGCAGGTCGCTCTCATCCCGCTGCTCACCGACTACGTCAGCGCCGGTCTCGGCGGGACGTTCTGGCCGATCTGGATCTCGCACTCCATCTTCGCCCTGCCGCTGGCGATCTACCTGCTGAACAACTTCATGCGGGAGATCCCACGGGAGCTGGTCGAGGCAGCCCGCGTCGACGGCGCCGGCCACGTGAAGATCTTCTTCCAGGTGCTGATGCCGCTGCTCACCCCCGCGATCGCGGCGTTCGGGATCTTCCAGTTCCTGTGGGTGTGGAACGACCTGCTCGTCGGTCTGACCTTCGGCTCGACCGACACCAAGCCGATCACGGTCGTCGTGGCGGATCTCGTCGGCACGCGCGGCAGCGCGTGGCACCTGCTGTCGGCCGGCGCCTTCGTCTCGATCGCCCTGCCGGTGATCGTGTTCGTCAGCCTGCAGCGCTTCTTCGTGCGCGGCCTGCTCGCCGGCGGTCTCAAGGGATGAGGCCACCGGCGTGGATGAGCTGCGCATACCAGTCGTAGGACGCCTTGGGCACGCGTCGCAGAGTTCCTGGCTCCACCTCGACCAGCCCGAACTTCTTCGTGTAGCCCTCGGCCCACTCGAAGTTGTCGAGCAGCGTCCAGGCGACATAGGTGCGCACGTCGGCGCCGGCCTCCCGGGCTCGCTCGACCGCGGCGATGTGCTCGCGCAGGTAGGCGATGCGGTCCTGGTCGTCGACCGAGCCGTCCGCGGCGCGCGTCGTGTCGTCGTAGGCGGCGCCGTTCTCGGTGACGACGAGGGGGAGGCCGGTGCGGCGGTGCACGTCGACGAGCAGCTCCTCGAGGCCGCGCGGCTCGACCTCCCAGCCCATCGCGGTGAGCGGCGTGCGCGGGTGCGAACCGCAGGCCCTCGACCCCTGGGTACGCCGAGGTGTCCAGCCCGACGCCGCCATCGCCGGCGCCGCCGGTGTCGACCCGGGCCGGCGTGTAGTAGTTGACGCCCAGCCAGTCGGCCGAGCCCTGCACGAGGGCGAGGTCGCCGTCGCGCACGACCGCGCTGTCGTCCAGCGGCGGTGCCAGCGCGCGCAGCCGCTCGTCGTACGCGCCGTCGACCAGCGGGCCGAGCCAGACCCGGTTCTGGATCGCGTCCACACCGTCGGCCGCGTCGGCGGCCTCGCCGGCGCTCCGGCCACACCGGCATGAGGTTCAGCACGATCCCGACACCGTCGCTGCCGGCGTCGTGCAGGCGGCTCGCGGCCAGCCCGTGCCCCAGCAGCAGGTGGTGGGCGGCGCGGTGGGCGGCGGCCGGCTCGCGGCGGCCGGGCGCGTGGATGCCGGCGGCATAGCCGAGGTACGCCGAGCACCACGGCTCGTTGAAGGTCGCCCAGAGCTGCACGCGGTCGCCGAGGTGGTCGTGCACGATCGTCGCGTAGTCGGCGAACCGCTCGGCGGTGTCGCGCACGGGCCAGCCGCCCGCGTCCTCGAGCGGCTGCGGCAGGTCCCAGTGGTAGAGCGTGGCCATCGGCGCGATACCCCGCGCGAGCAGCCCGTCGACGAGCCGGTCGTAGTAGGCCAGCCCGCGCGGCTCGACCGCGCCGCTGCCGGTCGGGCTGCACCCGCGGCCAGGCCACCGAGAAGCGGTAGTGGCCCACGCCCAGCCCGGCGAGCAGGTCGAGGTCGTCGTCGAGCCGCTCGTAGGACGCCGCAGGCCACCGATCCGTCGCTGCCGTCGCTGATCGTCCCCGGTCGGGCGGTGAAGGTGTCCCAGATGGAGGGCCCACGACCGTCGGCGGTCGTCGCCCCCTCCACCTGGTAGGACGCGGTCGCGGTGCCGAACGTCAGGCGCGCCCCGTCGGGCAGGTGGCTGCTCATGAGGGTCACCGTACGGCGAGCGGCTGACCGGGCAACGAGGCGATCCGCGTGACGAGCATCAAGGACGTCGCGCGCGAGGTCGGTGTGTCGACGGCCACCGTGTCGCGCGCCCTGCGCGGCCTGCCGCGGGTCTCGGAGTCCACCCGCGACCGGGTCCTGCAGGCAGCCGCCGAGCTGGAGTACGTCGGGTCGCCGAGTGCCGCCGGCCTGGCAGGCGGGCGGACCCGAGCGGTCGGCGTCGTCGTACCGTTCGTGAGCCGGTGGTTCTTCGCCACGGTCGTGCAGGGCGCGGAGGCGGCGCTGCGGGAGGCGGGCTACGACCTGCTGCTCTACAACCTGGGTGGTGACCTCGAGTCGCGCCGGCGCGTGTTCACCACGCACCTGATGCGACGCCGGGTGGACGCGGTGCTCGTGCTGAGCCTCACCCCGAACCAGCAGGAGATCAACACCCTCGCCAAGCTGCACCGGCCGGTCGCGGTGATCGGCGCGAACGTCCCCGGCTGGGCCAGCGTCGGCATCGACGACGTGGCTGCCGCGTGCACCGCGATGCAGCACCTGATCTCGCTCGGGCACCGCCGGATCGCCCATCTCGGCGGGTCGTTGGTCGACCAGCTCGACTTCGCTGCCCCGCGCGACCGCCTGGAGGGCTATCGGCGGGCCATGAAGTCGGCCGGGCTGCCGATCGACCCCGCCTGGGAGATCGAGGGCGACTTCACGATCCACGGGGGAGTGCAGGGGATGGAGAGCCTGCTCGGTCTGCCTCGCGGACTGCACTGCCGACGGCGGTGTTCGCGGCCTCGGACGAGATGGCGATCGGTGCGGTCGCGGCGGTACGGCGGGCCGGGTTGCGGGTGCCCGAGGACGTCTCGGTCATCGGCATCGACGACCACGAGATGGCGGAGTTCTTCGACCTCACGACCGTCGCGCAGCCGGCCCGCGAGCAGGGTCGGATCGCGGCCGCGATGCTGCTCGCCGCGATGGATCCCGAGTGCCCGAAGGACGCCATCCCGCCGACGCAGATCGTCGAGACGAAGTTGATCGTCCGCGGGACGACGGCCGCGCCCACCGGCGATGCCTGAAACGCTGCCGGCGAAGCGGCCGCTCGTCGCGGTTGCGGGCGAGGTGATCGTCGACCTCGTCCCGGCAGACGTCGACGGCGAGTTCCGCGCCGTGCCGGGGGGAAGCCCGGCCAACGTCGCGGTCGGACTGCACCGGCTCGGCGTGCCCACCCGGCTGGTGGCCCGGCTGGCCGGCGACCCGATGGGGCGGCGCCTGCGCCGGCACCTGGAGACCAACGGCCTCGACCTCGGCCATGTCGTCGCGGCGGCCGAGCCCACGTCCCTGGCCATCGTCTCGGTCGAGGAGGACGGGACGGTCGGCTACGACTTCCGCGTCGACGGCACGGCGGACTGGCAGTGGACCGACGACGAGCTCGCCGACGTGGTCGACGACGACGTGGTGGCGTTGCACGTCGGCTCGCTGGCGATGGCCATCGAGCCCGGGGCGAGCGCCCTGCGCCGGCTGGTCGAACGGGCGCGAGCCGAGGTCACCGTCTCGTTCGACCCGAACGTCCGCCCGCTGTTGATGGGCCGGCGGGAGGACGTGGTGACCCGGGTCGAGGGCCTGGTCGCCCTGTCCGACGTCGTCAAGGCGAGCGCGGAGGACCTGGCCTGGCTCTATCCCGCGGACACACCGGCCACCGTGGCGGCGCGCTGGCTGGGGCTCGGTCCGTCACTGGTCGCGATCACGCTGGGGCCTGACGGCGTGCTGGCGGTCGGGACCGCGAGCCCGCTGGTGCAACGCCCCGCCGTCCCGGTGTGCGGTGGTGGACACCGTGGGCGCCGGGGATGCCTTCATGGCCGCACTTCTCGCTGGGCTCAGCCACCGTGGCCTGCTGGGCCGCGCCCAGACAGGTCGGCTGGGCGCGCTGGAGGGCGCGGAGCTGGCCGCGGTCCTCGACGATGCGGCGCTGGCTGCGGCGCTGACCTGCGCGCGGCCCGGCGCCGACCCGCCCTCGGCGGAGCAGCTGCGGCAGGCACGGCAGGTCGCCGGCTGACGCCGGCGCTCGGGGAGTCCGCCGGGTCAGGGCTTCTTGGCGTGGCCCTTGCCCTTCAGCGGTGTGGTGGTGGTCGTCGGCGCGGGTGCCGAGCTCACTGCCGGAGCGGCCTCGTCGACTTCTTGACCCTGCCGGGAGCGACGGACTTGTTGCCCTTGGGCTTGGGGGTCGTGACGGCCGGCGGTGTCGTCGGGCCCGCCGCCGGCCCGCCGGCTTCTTGGCTGGCTTCTTGGCGGGCTTCTTGCCCGGCTTCGCGGCTGCCGGCGCGCCGTGGCCGGGTCGAGGGCTTGGCGCACCAGCCCCGGAACGAGGGGCCAACGTCAGAGCGGCGCCTCGGCGGGGGCCGTCGCCGATCGCCTGCACCGGCTTGCTCTTGGCAGGACGGCGACTGGGCGTGCTCGTGGGCTCGGCGAGGAGTGCGACATGCGTGGGGTTCGCGACCGGCACCCGTTCGGCCTGGCTGACGCCGGCAGCATCGGCGACGTCGCTGACGCGGTTCTGGATGGTCGGGGGCAGGCCGCCGCCGGCACCGAGGCCGAGCATCACCGGCACGAGCAGGATCGCGGCCGTCGAGAAGATCATCAGGCCGCGGCGGCCCTTCTCTTCCTCTTCCTCGTCCTCGGCGAACGGCATGCAGGTCCTCGCCGGCATTGAGCTCGCTCTCCTCCCAGAGCAGCCGACCGAGCGCCTCCTCGTCCATCACGGCGGTGGTGGCGAGCGCGGCCACCGCCATGGTCGGCACGCGGCGGCGGCCGGCTGGGGTCATCGCGGCACGGGCGTTGAGGAACGCCGGCACGCCCAGAGCCGGGAGCGGCCGGCTGAACAGGAACCCTTGCACCTCGTCGCAGTGGTGCTTCTCGAGGAACTTCAGCTGAGCCTTGGTCTCGACGCCTTCAGCCACCACGCGCAGACCGAGGTTGTGGGCCATCGCGATCACGGCGCGGACGATGGGCGCGTCCTGACCCGCGCCGATGTCCTGGACGAACGAGCGGTCCAGCTTGATGGTGTCGACGGGGTACTCGTGCAGGTAGCTGATGGAGCTGTAGCCGGTGCCGAAGTCGTCGATCGAGCAGCGCACTCCGAGCTCCTGCAGCTCGAGCAGGGCAGCGCCGACCGAGCCGTCGGGGTCGATGCCCACGCTCTCGGTCAGCTCGAGCTCGAGCGCCTCGGGCGGCAGGCCGGTGTCCTCCAGCACGCCGCGCACGAGTGCGGGCACGTCCTGCAGCTTGAACTGGCGAGCGGAGACGTTCACCGAGACGTGCAGCTCGTCGTGGCCCAGGGCGTGCCATCCGGCCATCTGCGCACACGCCTCGTGCATCACCCAGCCGCCCAGCGGGGCGACGAGTCCGGTCTCCTCCGCGACGCGGATGAACGCCTTCGGCGGGATCAGCCCCTGGGTCGGGTGCTCCCACCGGACCAGCGCCTCCAGGCCGAGGACCTCACCGGTGCGGACGGTCGAGCTTGGGCTGGTAGTGCAGCACCAGCTCCCCGTCAGCGATGGCTTGGTGCATCCGGGTCTCGACGGCCAGCTGTCGCTGGGCGCTGGCGCCCATCGCCCCGTCGTACACCCTGATCGTGTGTCGCCCGGCGCCCTTCGCCTGGTACATGGCCGCATCGGCGTGGCGGAGCAACGTGTCGACGTCGGTGCCGTGGTCGGGGTGCATCGCGATGCCGACGCTCGGGGTCATGAACAGCGAGCGGCCGGCGACGCGGAACGGGCTGTCGAACTGCGCGAGCATCCGCTCGGCCAGGCGGGTCGCCTGGCCGGCGTTCTCCGCGCCGGGCAGGAGGACGGCGAACTCGTCGCCGCTGATGCGCGCGACCGTGTCGCTGGCGCGCGCGCACGCGGCGAGCCGGTCCGCGACCAGGCGGAGCAGCTCGTCACCGGCGTCGTGGCCGAGGGTGTCGTTGACGTTCTTGAAGCGGTCGAGGTCGAGGAAGAGTACGGCGGCGCCGGCACCGTCGCCGCGGCCCAGGGCGAGGGTGACCCGGTCGTGGAAGCACGTGCGGTTGACCAGCCCGGTGAGCGGGTCGTGGTTGGTCGCGAACTCCAGCCGCTGCCGCTCCCGGATCATGCGCGACAGGTGCATGACGACGAGCAGCGAGACGAGAGCGGGCCCTGCGGCCGCCACGATGACCCAGCTGCCGCGCTCGACGTACCGCCAGATGACGATCGCGGGGCCGAGGAGGATCGTCAGCGAGAGCAGGCCGAGGTGCCCGCGGCCGACGGGCACCGATCGGGCCCGGCCCATGCGCGTCGCGCGGCGCATCGACGGGTGCAGCGACGCGGCGGCGATCAGCCCGAAGCCGAGCAGCATGAGTGACTGCGAGCCGAACGGCGCCGGCACCATGTCGGTCAGGTAGGCCGCGGTCCGCGAGATGTGCGCGCCGAGCAGGCAGGTCAGCGCGCCGAGGAGGAGCTGGTAGGCCACGGGCTTGCCGCGGAAGAACACGGCGAGCCGGGCCACGATGGCGACGGCGAGCACGTCCACGGTGAGGAACACCGCCGCGGTCCAGGTGTGCTGGTTGCCGCCGGGCACCCACCGGTGGATGGCCTCGACCATCGGCAGCCAGGCGAAGACGCCCAGGGACGCCGGCACGATCGCCGCGACGAGCAACGTGTCCAGGGCGCTCTCCCGGAAGCGCGCCTGGGTGAGCCGGATCAACCCGGCGATGAGCGGGGGATAGCTCAGCAACGCCAGGGCGTCGGCGTAGGAGAGGAAGCCCGCGCCCAGGGCGTGCAGCAGCTCGCTGCACACGATCAGCCCCACGCCGACCAGGATCAGGCTGATCGGCTGGGAGACGATCCGCAGCCGCCCACGGTCGGAGAGGATGGCCTGCCCGAGGGCGCCCATGGCCAGGATGCCGCCGATGACCGAGAACCACTGCGCCTGGCCGTACGAGACGTACATCGAGCCGACCGCGAGCAACGCCGTGATGACGATGAAGGGTGCCCAGTCGCCGCGACGCCGGTCCCGTGCCGCGCGCTCGAACGAGGGCTCAACAGGCTGGATCGGGGCAGGCGGAGGATGCGGGGCCCGCGGCACGCCTTTCGACGGCCTCCTCGAGCTCCTCGACGCGCTGGTCGCTGTCGATCGCCACTGCTGTGCTCTCCACCTCTTCGCCCGTGACCGGTCCTGACCTGAACGTCGGCTTTTGGCAAAGGGGAGTTCAGTTTCCTCACTCAGTCGGTCTAAGCCGTTCGGCCAGCCTGTCCCGTGCCTGCTCCGAGGGACATGTCGGGCGGAATGGGGCGGCCATACGATGGAGCCTCGCCGGCGTGGCGCAATTGGCAGCGCACCCGACTTGTAATCGGGAGGTTAGGGGTTCGATTCCCCTCGCCGGCTCTCAACGTTCCGAACGGACTAGCTGCGCTGATCCAGTCGTAGGACCCCATACGGGTGACCTGAGCGTTGGCCGGTCAAGGCCGATCCGTTCTCGCCCGATGTGAGTCTCAACAGCCCTTGCCGGTGAGGAGGTTCGGCATGCCCGAGGTGGCCTCGGCGTGGCGTGCGTACCTCGTGACGAAAGAGAGCGTCCGCCCAACAACAACCGCCATTTACCTAGTTGTGGGGGTTGTTTACGGCGCATTCTTGGTCTCGACCCTGCCGGGTGTCCGGCAGCAGCCGGGCTACAACCTGCTTCTCGATGGCGTCCTGAACAACATCGCCTATGAGCTCAGCGCCCTGGTCTGTTTCGTGCGGGCGAGGCACGCCGTCATGTTCGTTCGGAGCTACTTCTTCCTGGGTGTGGGCCTAGCGCTGTACGGCCTGGGAAACATCTTCTGGACGGTTTTCGTCCGCACGCAGGAGCCTGAGCCCTTCCCGTCGGCCGCCGATGCACTGTGGCTGTCCTTCTACGTGTGTGCATTCGTCGCGCTCTGGCTCATCGTCCGCGAGATCGCCGAGGGCGTTCCAGTGAGCCTATGGCTCGACGGCGTGGTGGGCGGCTTGGCGGTGGCTGGCGTGGCCGCCGCATTCATCGGACCCGTCTTGGCGATCACGGGCGGCAGCGTGGCCGAGGTGGTGACAACCCTCGCCTACCCGCTGCTCGACGTGCTCCTGCTGCTGGTCGTGACTGCAATGGTGGCGCTCTTTCAGTGGCGACCACCGCTCAGTCTCTGGTTCCTGGCTGGCGGCCTTGTCATCTTCTCCTACGCCGATGCCGCCTATCTGTTCTCCGCCAGCAACGGGACCTACGAGCCGGGCGGCCTCAACGACGGAGTCTGGGTGGTCGCCACCCTAGTAATCGGCTTCGCGCCCGGGTGGGCCGAGCGGGCATCGGGCGTAGTGATGCCGGAGTGGCTGCGACTCGGTCTTCCGGTCGGGGCGACCCTCGGCGCACTTGCCGTCCTCGTCTATGGAAACCGGCACGGCCTCAACGGGGTGGCCGTCGCGTTGTGCGGCGCCACCATTGTCTCGGCCCTAGCCCGGCTCATCGTCACCTTTCGTGAAGCAAATTCTTTGGCCCACAGCCACGAACTGGCTCATACCGACGAGCTCACGGGACTTGGCAACAGGCGCTCCTTCTATGACAACTCGGCACTGCACGTTTCCTCTGGTGCTAGCACCGGGGCGATGCTCCTCCTCGACCTGGATCGATTCAAGGAGGTGAACGACAGCCTCGGACACCACGCTGGAGACAACCTGCTCAGGCTGGTGGCCGATCGGTTGCGCAAGGACCTCCACGGATCCACTGGGTACTGACCCGGCTTGGCGGCGACGAGTTCGCCGTGCTTCTCAACGGGGTCGACGCCGCCGTCGCAGAGTCGGTTGCGGTTGGCATCCGCGATGCTCTCGAGCCGCCCTTCTCGGTTGACGGAGTAACCCTTCGGGTCAACGCAAGTATCGGTATCTCACTCTTCCCGGAACATGGCAACGAGGTGTCGACGCTGCTGCGCCGAGCCGACATTGCGATGTACCAGGCCAAGGCGACCCGGGCCGGCTTCTACATCTATACCCACGCCACCGACGTGCTCCACGAGCAGCACCGCTTGCGCACACTCGAGGAGCTGCGGTCGGCAATCTTCGGTCGGACCCTCGAGGTGCACTACCAGCCAAAGCTGAACGCGATCAGTCGTGCGGTCACCGGGGTCGAGGCGCTGGTGCGGTGGCGGCACCCGACGCGGGGCCTGCTGTTGCCCGACGCGTTCCTGCCGCTGGTCGAGGACTCCGGGCTGATGCAGGACCTCACCGACGCCGTACTCGAGCTGTCACTCGACCAGATACGGACCTGGCGCGACGCGGGTCGTCAACTCAGCGTCGCCGTGAACCTCTCGGCTTCCTCGCTCGTCGACTCTGAACTCCCACAGCGGGTCTGGTCTGCCCTGTGCGACAGGCAGCTGCCTGCAGACGCCCTCGAGCTGGAGATCACAGAAGACTTCCTGATGGGCGATCGGGAGCGGGCGCGGGAGATCCTCGGCGAACTACGCCGGCTTGGTATCCGCCTCGCGGTGGACGACTTCGGGACTGGCTACTCGTCTCTCGCGTACCTCCGGGAGCTGCCCATCGACGAGCTCAAGCTCGACCGCTCGTTCGTGCAGCCGATGGCCGATGACCCCCGAGCCGCGGCCATCGTGCGCTCGACCATCGATCTGGCCCATTCGCTAGGGATGACGATGGTCGCCGAAGGAGTGGAGGACGAGCACACGGCTAGCCAGCTTTCGCTCGCCACCTGCGACACCTTGCAGGGCTTCCACTTTTCCGAGGGTCTGCCCGCGCTGGAACTTGAGGAATGGATGGACGGGCGCGACCGGCCGGCCCTGCCGGATCCCAGCGAACTGACGTCGGGGGTCCCATTGTGACGACGAGCCCGATCGAACAAGCCTCAATCAACGACCCAGTACGCGCTCTCGCTCCAGCGACCGAGGTGCTGAACGGCCACCAATCACTGTGCGCGGTGAGTGGTGAACTCGCCGAACTGGCTCGCCGTTGCGGTGCACCGACGACCGCACAGGCCACCTGGCTCCTCGCCACCACGGGTTCGACGCACGATCAGCGATCGTGGGCTGTGTTGGCACGCGACGTTGCAGCCAAGCTGGTCGGGGCAGTGGTGCTGCTCAACCGTACGGAGGGCCAACACGAGACGGTGACCCTGGCCGGCACGGAGGACGGGCAGCGCGGCGCCATCCTGACGGAATGCGTCACCGTGGCAGAGGCCCTCGGACACGCCGTCAGCCAGGCTCTGAGCCGCTGTAGACACCGGCTCGACATCGAGTTGGGGCCACTTCCTGCCGACAGCCCGGTCGTCGAGGCGTTTGGGCTGGGCTGGCAAGGATCGACGCGCACCGATGTAGATGGGGTACCCGTCATCCGGCGGGCCGACGCAGGGGATGTCAACGGCTACCTCTCGCACGGCATGCGCCGCACGGTCCGCAAAGCGACCAACCGGCTCATCAGCGACCGCCAGACCAAGACCATCCGGTTCACAGCGGATGCTGGACATATCATTGACCTGCTCCCGCAGCTCGAGCAGTGCCACCGTGACCGCGACCACGCGCACGGTCGACTCAGCGATCCGGACGACTCCCAGCAGCGCTGGCTGTGGCAGCACCGGATCCACGCGCTCGCCCTGGGCAGGAACATTGGAACTCGCAACCCTGAACATCGGCGACTCACTCGCCGCCTACGCGCTGGGCGTCATCGACGGAGATGCTTATCGGCTGCTCGAAGGGCGGTTCGACACCGAATGGGCGCGCTACTCGCCCGGCAGGTTGCTAGAGGCCGCTGTCGTTCAGCGGATGCTCGATGACCCCACGCTCGCCACGCTGGATTGGATGACGTCGGTCGCATCCGAAGCTCTGCTGGCTACCAACGCAAGTGATCCGATGGTCGTCGTGCGAATGGCAGGAGATCGCACGCGCGCGACCTACGATTCAGAAAGTTGCGGGCGTCAAGATCGTTTCATCCGCGGCCTTTAGCCGCGTCAGAGGTCGGGGAACACGCGATCGGATCGTTCGCCGTGCTCGATGACGCTTGTCGCGCGGCCGACGATCCGCCCGTCCGGAGTGCCGATGAGCTCGACATCCTTGCCCTCGTACGGGAACAGACTGAGCACATGGCGCATGGCCTCGATGCGGCCGCGCTTCTTGTCGTTGCTCTTGATGACCGTCCATGGCGTTGCCTCGGTGTCTGTGTAGAAGAACATCGCCTCCTTCGCGTCGGTGTACTGGTCCCAGCGGTCCAAGGATGCAAGGTCGGTGGCGGACAGCTTCCACTGCCGAACCGGATCGACCTGGCGGATGACGAACCTCGTGTGCTGCTCGTTCTGCGACACCGAGAACCACAACTTCACCAGGTTGATGTTGGACCGCACCCACATCTCCTCGAGCCGTGGCACTTCGCGGAGGAACTCGCGGTACTGCTCCTCTGTGCAGTAGTCCATGACGTGCTCGACGCCCGCCCGGTTGTACCAGGACCGGTCGAACAGGACCATCTCACCGGCCGACGGGAGGTGCTCGATGTAGCGCTGGAAGTACCACTGGCCGCGCTCTCGTTCGTTGGGCTTGGCCAGTGCCACCACCCGAGCCCCGCGGGGGTTGAGGTGTTCCATGAAACGCTTGATCGTGCCACCCTTGCCGGCCGCGTCACGCCCCTCGAACAAGATCACCAGCCGTTCGCCGGTGTCCTTGATCCACTCCTGCAGCTTCAGCAACTCGATCTGCAGAAGACGCTTGGCCCGCTCGTAGTCCTCACGAACCATCCGTTCCGGGTAGGGATAGCCCTCTCTCCAGGTGTCGACGGGGGTTCCGTCGATGCGCAGCAGCACCGGGTCGTCGTCCGCGTCGTCGTAGACCTGGAACTGCGTCAGGTCGAGCGCTCGGTCGGGGAGGGGCACCGGACCTCCTCAGGGGGTGGCGGGCTCTGCGCCGATGATGCCGGATCGTGCCGCTGGTGTCGCGGGTCCGACGGTGTTCGTCCTTCCGGTCCGGGCTGTTCACCCGAGGTGGATAAGGTCTGGCCACCATGACCGGTGAGCCCATCAGTCTGCAGGCGGCCGACGGCGGACCGCTCGAGGCTGAGCCCCTCGTGCGGGCACTGGCTCGCCGGTTCGCAGTCTCGCCAGGGCATCCGGGGCTCGTGCAGCGCAGTCGGCTGGACACGTTCGACCGGCGGTTGCGTTCCGCGGGCCTGTCCCTTGATCATGAGGCCACCAAAGGCGAGGAAAGGCTGGTGCTGAACTGCACGAGCGGGCCGTCCTCGACCGTGGCGGTGTCGGGACTGCGTTGGCCGGCGTTCGCCGACGCCCTGCCCGCGGGTCCGGTCCGTGACCAGGTCGCTGAAGTCTCGGGTATCCGCGCGTTGGCTGTCGTCGCCGAGGAGAAGCGGCGCGTGCAGCGTCTCGAGCTGCGCAATGCCGACGGGAAGATCGTCGTGCGCCTCGACATCGACGAGCCGGTAGGTGGCGACTCGTCGCCGCCAGCGACCGTGACAGTCCGCGAGATGCGCGGGTACGGCGACCAGGCCCGCCGCACCGTGGGGCTGCTGACCGGCTTGGGGCTGCAGCCCGCCACCGTCGACGACTCCAGCGCAGTCGACGGGCCGGAGCCGGCCGCTCTCGCCCCCGACGCACCTGCCGCCGAGCTTCTCGCTCAGGCGCTTGGCGGGTTCCTCCAGGCGATGAACGAGAACCTGCCCGGCCTGCTCGCCGACGTCGACACCGAGTTCCTGCACGACTTCCGGGTCGCGGTCCGGCGTACCCGGGCGACGCTCAAGCTGGGCCGGACGGCACTACCGGCAGAGATGCGGAGTCGCTGGGAGGCGGAGTTCAAGTGGCTCGGTGACCTGACTACCCCGGTGCGCGACCTCGACGTGTACGAGCTGGACCTGCCGACGATGGGCGGGTGGCTCGTCGCTGCCGATGCCGGGGACCTCGCGGCGCTTGCGACGCACCTGCGCAGCCGCCGGTCGGCAGAGCGCCGGGTGCTGCTGCGCGGGTTGCGGTCTCGCAGGTTCGAGCGGTTGCGGTCGGACTGGGGCGAGGCGCTGACCGCGCTGGCGCAGTCTGCGCGCGCAGACGGCGCCGCGCAGATGTCGGCCGGTGAGCTCGCCGGGCGCAGCATCTCCTGGGCGGCGCGGCGGGTCATCCGTAGCGGCACCGCCGTCACCGCGGCGTCGCCCGCCGAGGATCTGCACACGCTACGGAAGCGGTGCAAGGAGCTCCGTTACGCACTCGAGGTCTTCTCGCCGGTGGTGGAGAAGGCGGCCCGCCAGCGCGCCGTGGCGGACCTCAAGGGCCTGCAGGACGTGCTCGGTCGGTTCCAGGACACCGAGGTGCAACGGCAGGCGTTGCGTGGGTTTGCCGAGGAGATGATGGCCGACGGGACATCGACCGAGGCGGTGCTCGCGATGGGGGAGCTGATCGGTCACCTCGATGGCGAGCAGGACCGCGCTCGCGAGGAGTTCGACGCCACCTTCGCGCGGTTCGCGCGCCCCGCCAGCATCTCGCGGCTCAGAAGACTGGGGCGTCCGAGTTGAACGTCATCGCCTCCTACAACATCAAGGGCGGTGTCGGAAAGACGTCGACCGCGGTGAACCTGGCGTTCCTGGCCGCGCGTGAGGGACGACGAACGCTGTTGTGGGACCTCGACCCGCAGGCCGCCGCCACCTTTCTGTTCCGGGTGCGTCCACGGGTGAAGGGCGGCGGGCGCGGCCTGGTGACACGGAAGCGGCCGATGGAGGCCGCGCTGAAAGCAACCGACTTCGACGGACTCGATCTGCTGCCGGCTGACTTCAGCTACCGCAACATGGACCTCGACCTCGATGACACCAAGAAGCGCACCCGGCGGCTGGACCAGCTCCTCCGGGAGCTGTCCGGTGACTACGACATGGTGTTCCTCGACTGTCCTCCCAGCGTTTCACTCGTGTCGGAGAACGTGCTGGAGGCCTCGGACACCCTTCTCGTGCCCCTGATCCCCGCCACCCTGTCGCTGCGAACCTTCGACCAGCTGACCCGGTTCGTTGCCGAGTCGCCGGGTCGACGGCCCGATATCGTCGCGTTCTTCTCGATGGCCGACACGCGCAAACGCCTTCACCGCGACGTCATCCAGGCGATCCCCCGGGACGGCGCCGCCCGGGTTGCGCAGACGGTCATCCCGTCGTTGTCGCTGATCGAGCAGATGGCCGAGCACCGGGCGCCGGTTCCGGCGTTCGCACCGGCCAGCCGCGCCGCCCGCAGCTACGAGCAGCTCTGGGCCGAGGTGCGACCCGCGTGAGAAGGCCCGTGGTCCTGGCCGCCGGCGGAGTCCTCTGGCGTCACGATGACGACCCCGAGGTCGCGGTCGTCCATCGACCGAAGTACGACGACTGGTCACTGCCGAAGGGCAAGGCCAAGCAGGGTGAACACCTCCTGGTCACCGCGTTGCGTGAGATGGCCGAGGAGACGGGATACCGCGCCCTCATCGGTCCCTCGCTCACGACAGTCCGCTATCTCGTCCGGTCCGCCGGCCGCCCGGCCCTCAAGTCGGTGAGGTACTGGTCGATGCGCGCAACCGACGGCGAGTTCCTCGCCAGCCGAGAGGTCGACGCCCTGCAATGGCTGTCGCTCGATGCTGCTCGCAAGCTGGTGACGTCCGCCTCGGACAAGAAGGTGCTCGACGCGTTCGCCCGGGCGCCCCGCGACACCAGGCCCCTCCTGCTGGTCCGGCACGCCGCCACCGCGCCCCCGGCCGGGAAGCAGAACCATCATGCTTCGCCCCAGGGACTGAGTGAGTCCGGCCGGGCGCAGGCTGAAGCACTGGTGCCGGTGCTGGATGGTCTCGGCGTCACCAGGCTCGTGAGTGCGGATCTGCCCGCCTGCACGCAGACTCTGGCACCGTTCGCCGAGTCCAGCGGGGTCGCCGTCCGGCGGGAAGCACTCCTCACCAGCAAGGGGTTCGCGGGCAACGAGCAGGCGGCAACTGACGGGGTACGCCGGGCCGCCGCGGCGCCCGAGACCGTCGTGGTCTGTGGGCAGCAGCGGGTGATCGCCCGGCTGCTCGCCGCCTTGGGTGAGGGCGGGGGCGTCGGGCCGCCCAAGCGGGCCGCGGTGGGCAAGGGCGGCTGGTGGCTGCTGCATCACCGTGACGGCGCCATCAGCGCATACGAGAGGCACGAGCCAGCCGCATGACCACATCGGAGCATGGATGAAGCCACACCTGGAGGTCGAGGCCAAGTACGACGTCGCCGACGGGCAGCCACTGCCCGACCTGATCGGTGTGGGCGGCATCGAGACCGTTGCGACAGCCCCCGAAATGGTGCTCACCGCCACCTACTTCGACACCGTCGACCATGAGCTGTCCGCCTCCGGGGCGACCCTGCGGCGGCGGAGTGGGGGCGAGGACGACGGGTGGCACCTCAAGCTCAGCGTTGCCGACGGGGAACGCCTCGAGGTGCACCGCCCGCTTGGCCGCGGGCAGAACCCGCCCACAGCGCTCAGCTCACTCGTGCGCGCCCTCATCGGGTCCCACGAGCTGGTGGCTGTGGCGACCCTCACCACCCGGCGTACCGTCCACCGACTGGTCGACGCACACGGCCGTGCGCTTGCCGAGCTCGCCGACGACACGGTGACCGGTGCGCGGCTGGATACCGACCTGCCGGACGTACGGTGGCGTGAGGTCGAGATCGAGCTGGTCGAGGGTGACCGTGAGCTGATGGCCACCCTCGCAGCGACGATGCGAGCAGCAGGCGTGAGTCCGGCTGGAAGCTCCTCCAAGATCGGCCGCGTCCTGGCGGGACCCGAGGCTCGACGCCGCGGCGAAGCCCGCAGGTCGGAAGCTCCCCGCAGGCGAGGTTCTCGACGGCGGATTGCGGGACGCTGCGCACGCGCTGCTCACCGCTGACCCGCTGCTGCGGCTCGATCGGCCGGCGGCCGCGGAGCGGATGCGCACGGCCGTGCAACGGCTCCGGGCCGCCCTTGCGCTGCGCCAACAGGTCGCGGCCGAGGGGCATTCGGAGACGCTGCGAGCCGAGCTGGCATGGCTGGACGCCACCGTCGCGACCCTCGACGACGCCGACCGAACCCATGAGCGGATCCGCGCTGCCCTGGCCCGGGAATCCAAGGATCTGCTGCTGGGACCGGTGTCCCGCCGCACCGACCGCGAGCTCGCCGCCGCGCGCAAGGCCGCGCTGGCTGCCGTCCGGGCGATGCTGGACTCGGATCGGTACCTCGGCGTGATGCAGACGGTGCGCGGCATGACCGGCTCGATTCCGCTCCCGCCCGTCGACGGCCGCGCCGCAGACGTCCTGCCCGAGCTGGCAGACCGCGCCGCAAGCCGGGCCTACCGCCGGCTCGGGCAGCTGCGTCGTGCGCAATCCGACGGTGAGCGACGGTGGCAGCTGGCGGGTGCCCGCCGGGCCGTCGAGCGCGCACGATATGCCGACCTTCTCGTGCCCGGCCGGAAGGCCGATGCCGCGGGCCTCTCGGCAGTTCTCACGGAGGCCGCGGGCGTGCTCGGCGAGATGGACCTCTCCCAGCAGACCCAGAACGCACTGCGCGCCCTGGGCGTTCAGGCGCAGCTCGCCGGCGAGAGCGCTTTCACGTTCGGGCGCCTGCACGGCCTCGAAGACCTGCGCCGGATCGAGCTCGACCGACAGCTGAAGGCGCTGCGCAGTGATCTCAAGCGTGCTCGACGAACCTGAACGAGGCTCCGACGTGCCGAAACGGTGAGACCTTGCTCAGTGCAGGACGACCGGCGCGACTCCCTCGTCGTCGAGCAGGTGGCTCACCTCGCGCTTGCGGGGCAGGAAGTAGACGGGGATGAACGTGAGCAGCACCAGGACGAACGCCAACCAGTAGGTGCTCCCGAACGCCTCGGCTGCCTCCGCCAGACCCTGGGCCACTGCGGCCGGGCCGAGCTGATCGGCGATCGCGGGGTCCGTCTGGGCCGCGATGGCCGGCAGGGCGAGGTCGGACTGCTTGAGCTGGCTGGTCAGCATGACGGAGATGACCGCAACGCCGACCGAGCTGGCGATCTGCTGGGTGATGTTCAGCAACGTCGAGCCACGCGCCACTTCGTGGTGGGTGAGGGTGCGCAAGGCCGTGGTGAACAGCGGCATCATCGTCGCCGCCCATGCCGAGGCCCATGATGAAGAGCATGCTGATGATCAGGCCGTACGACGTGTCCGACTCGATCTGGGTGAACCCGGCAAAGCCGATCGCGATCAGGACCAGTCCGAACGGCACGATGCGTCCGACCGGGATTCGGTCGACGAGGTTGCCCGCGATGGGCATGGTGATCATCGCGCCGATGCCCTGCGGCGCGATCAGCAGCCCGGCGGCCAGCGTGGACTCGCCGCGGATCTGCTGGAAGTAGGTGGGAACGAGCAGCAGCCCGCCGAAGAAGGCGGCGGCGAACAGGAACATCGTGATGCTCGACACCGTCAGGTTGCGGTTCTTGTACAGCCGCAGGTCGAGCAGCGGGTGCTCGGGCCGGAAGGCGTGCCACACGAACGCGAGCATCAGCAGGACGCCGGCCAGCATCGACACCCACACCTGCGGGGCAGTGAAGTCGCCTTCGTTCTGCGGCAGGCTGGACACGCCGAAGAGGAACAGCGCGAGCCCGGGTGAGAGCAGCAGCATGCCGAGGAAGTCGAAGGACTCCGATGGCTCCGGGGAGTCGCTGGCCAGGACCACGAACGCGTAGACGAACGCGATGATGCCGATGGGCACGTTGATGAGGAAGATCCAGTGCCAGCTGGCGTTGTCGATGAGCCAGCCGCCCAGGATGGGCCCGAGGATCGGCCCGAGCAGCATCGGGACGCCGAGGATGGCCATCAGGCGGCCCATCCGGGCCGGACCGGCAGCCCTCGTCATGATGGTCATGCCGAGCGGCATCAGCATGCCGCCGCCGAGGCCCTGGATGACCCGGAACACGATGAGCATGTCGATCGAGTCGGCGGTGGCACACAGCACCGAACCGCCGGTGAAGAGTGCCAGCGCCGTCAGGTAGAGGCGTTTGGTGCCGAAGCGGTCCGCCGCCCAGCCGGTCATGGGGATCACCGTGGCGAGCGCCAGGGTGTAGGCGGTGACCGTCCAGGCGACCGTCGAGTAGGGGAGCGGCTCGCCGGGCTCGCCGAAGACCACCTGGAACGTCGGCAGCGCGACGTTGACCACGGTGATGTCGAGGATCGACATGATCGCGCCGATCACGACCACGCCGGCGACCTTGAGGACCGCCGCGTCGATCTTCTCCGGGTAGACCGGAGCCTCAGTGGTGGCCATGGACGCTCTCCTTCGTGCTGGTGCTGAGGCAGTCGCCGGCGAGAATCGGCCGGAGGGCGGCGGTGAGCCGCGCACAGTCCTCCGTGGGCAACCGCTCACTCACGGCTCTGATGGCTTTGCGCTTCTGCTCGATGTGCTGGTCGGCGATGTCGAAGCCGCGCGGCGAGAGGGACACCAACTTGACCCTACGGTCGTCAGCGCTCTCCTGTCGTTCCACTATTCCGAGCCGAACCAGCTGGTCGACCGTCCGGCCCGCCGCAGCCTGCGAGAGCCCGAGGCGCCGCGCGACCTCATGGATCGGCACCGGCTCGGCGACATGAGCCAGGACGAACATCGTCCGCGCCTGGGACAGCGAGACGTCGAGGTCGACCAGCAGGTCGGTGGCCTCGGCCTCGGCCAGGCTGAACATCCGGCGGAGGAACTCCTGCAGGCACTCGTAGAGCTCCTGCGCCGCCTGGTCCATCCCGCGATGCTAACGCAACCGAGACTATTGCGCATACCGAACGGTCACGTTCTCACAACGACCGTCGCTGCGCCTCGCTGATCGCCCACGCCGCATTGATCAGGCCGATGTGGCTGAACGCCTGCGGGAAGTTGCCGAGGAGCTCGCCCGAGGTGGCGTCGACCTCCTCCGCCAGCAGGCCGACGTCGTTGACGAAGGCCGCAGCCCGCTCGAACACCGCTTCGGCCCGGGCCACCTGGTCGGAGAGCGCGAGCGCCTGGGCGAGCCAGAACGTGCAGAGCAGGAACGTGCCCTCGTCGCCCTCCAGCCCGTCGACGCCGCCCTCGGTGCGGTAGCGGTAGACCAGGCCGCGGTCGTCGGTGAGCCGCTCCTCCGTCGCATCCAGGGTGGCGAGCAGACGCGGGTCGTCGGGAGGCAGGAAGCCGACGATGGCCATCATCAGGTTGGAGGCGTCCAGCTCGGTCGAGCCGACGTACTGGGTGAACGCCTTGGCCTCGTCGCTCCAGCCGTCCCGAAGCACCATCGCGTGGATCTCGTCGCGCGTGGCCGTCCAGCCGGGAATCCGGTCCTGCGCGTGCAGCAGCGGCGCCAGTGCGATCGCCCGGTCGAGGGCGACCCAGCACATGACCTTCGAGTAGAGGAAGTGCTGCGGCTCACCGCGCACCTCCCAGATGCCCTGATCCTTCTCGCGCCAGCGCTCCGCCGCGGTGTCCGCGCAGGCGACGAGGAAGTCGCGCGTCTGCTCGTCGAGCGGAGCCGATCTGGTCGGCGAGCCGGTGCGCGGCACCGAGCAGCTCGCCGTACACGTCGATCTGCGCCTGGTTCCAGGCACCGTTGCCCACCCGGACCGGCCGGCTGTCGCGCCAGCCCTCCAGGTGTGGCAGCTCGCGCTCGGTGAGGTCGTGTTCGCCGCCGACGCCGAACATGATCTGCAGGGCCTTCCCGGGGCCGATCGACGACGCCGCGGCCGTGGTCATGAACGCGAAGAAGTCGTCGGCCTCGTCAGGGCAGGCGGCGACCCAGAGGGCCTCCATCGTGAAGCTCGCGTCGCGCACCCACGAGTAGCGGTAGTCCCAGTTGCGCTCGCCGCCGACGCTCTCGGGCAGCGACGTCGTGGCTGCGGCCACGATCGCACCGCTCGGCTGGAAGGACAGGCCCTGCAGGACGCGGCCGCTGTGGTGCACGAGGTCGGCCCACGGACCGTCGTACGACTGGTGCAGCTCGGACCACGAGACCCACGCATCGACGGTGCGGTCCACGACGTCGGAGAGCTCCTGCTGAGACCAGATGCGGGCCGGTGTCTCCTCGAGCGTGGACCGGTGCAGCGCGAGGTGGACCGTCTCGCCCTCGGTGAGGCGCAGCCGTCCGGTCGCCGTGCCGTCGGCGAGGCCGAGGTCGACCGGTGCGGTGAGGACCAGCCACTCGGCGCCACCGCGCGCGGTGACCCCGCCAGGAACTGCGGCGAGCAGCGGCACGACCAGCCCGTACTCCGGTCGCGGCCGGTATTCCACCTCCACCTCGACGGCCCCAGCGGTGCAGGAGACCCGGCGGACGAGGAGATGCGGCACGCGATTGCCGAGCCGGTGGCCGTCGTTGTCCTCGCCCATCGCCATCAGGTCGGTGAGTACGACGGTGCCGGAGCCGGTCGTGAAGGTGGTCTCCAGCACCAGCGTGCGGTCGACGTATCGCCGCGCGCTGCGCCACTCGCCGACGGGTCGCACCTGCCAGTGACCGGCCTCGCCGTCGAGCAGCCGGCCCAGGACCGACGGGCTGTCGAAGCGGGGGAACGAGAGCCACTCCACCGAACCGGCGGTGTCGACCAGGGCGGCCGAGTGGCGGTCGGAGAGCAGGGCGTGGTCGCCGATCGGAGGTGCGGGACATCAGCGCAGCCCGAGCTCCCTTCGTGCGGCCCGGAAGAACTGCAGCGCCTCCTCCGCGGTGGTGACCTCGTCGCCAGGTCCGGTAGGCGCCGAACGCGCGCGTTCCAGAACGGGTTGTCCGTGAGGGCGATCGTGGGGGCCGACATAGGCGTACGGCGTGGGGATCGCGTCGTCGCCGGGAGAGAATCCGTAGTTGACCGCGCCGGCAGTGATCCCGAGGTCGAAGTGCTCCGGGAAGATCTGTGGCGTGCTCGGCTGCTCGGCCTGCGCTTCGGCGGCGAGCGCCACCAACGCCTCCTCGCCCAGGGCGAACCAGCCCGCCAGCGCGGCAGCCGCCTTCGGGTCGACGAACAGCTCGGCGTGCGGCTCGTACTCGGTGCCCGGGCGGTGCTTGGTCCAGGGGAAGCCCGGCTGCAGGCCGACGGCCTCGCCCGCGTCGGCCAGCGTCGTGAGGGGTGCCCGCCGCACGCCGTCCGGCCCTCGGACCACGACGTCGGCTCCCTCGAGCGCCACCACCCGTCCGTCCGGCAGGGCCGGGGTCGCGACGCCTCCCGGCGCCGGCACCAGGGTGATCTCTCCGCTGGCCCGCTTGCGGGCCGCGGCCAGCAGGTGCTCCGCCGCCCGGTGCAGCGACTCCCTGGTGGCGCTGAGGGCATCGGTCGAGGGCATCGTGTCATGCACCACTGTCTCGCGAGTGCGATGGCGCGGCGCCGCACCGGCGTGTGGTGCTGCGCCACACGCGTGGCCCGATCAGTGACGCAGGGCCCTGTCCCCGTGGGACTTTAGGCACCTGCGCGGCGGCACGTCCTTGCCGAGACTGAGGGCAGGCTTCAACTAGATAAGGACGTGGTTCTCATGACCAGACGCCTGAAGGTTCTAGGCATCGTTCTGGCGCTCATCGGTCTCGGCTTCATCGTCGGCGGAGGTGTGGCCTACGCGAAGGTGCAGGCCGGTTACGACTCCCTCAAGGCATTCAGCGGCGAGCAGAACGTCGAGCTCACCTACAACGACAAGGGCCAGCTCGCCGATAACGAAGGCTCGACCGAGGAAGCAACGGCGATCATGTCGCTGCTCGTGGATGACTGGAAGTACCCGGTCACCAAGTCCGACCTCGACCCGAACGACCCCGTGGTCAACACCGCCACTGAGTACATGTACCAGATGGCGACGATCAACTACCACACCCTCACGGGCACCCAGACCGTGGTGCTTCCCGAGGACGTCACGGCTGACGACGGCAAGGTCTACAAGGCCGGCACCTACGAGTTCAACGTGGACGGCCGCTACTGGTCCGCCTTCGACCGCTCGAACCCGATCGAGGCAGCTGCCCGCGGGCAGGCCTGGACCGGCACTGCACACGGTCTGATCGCTGAGCTCGGCGTCGGAACGGTCACCCACTCCGCGCTCCAGCTCGGTCTGGCCATCTCGGCGATCCTCGCCGGTATCGGCGGGACGATCCTCCTCGCCGGACTGGGTCTCCTCTGGGCAGTCAGGGCGCCCAAGCCCGTGCTGCTCGAGGCCCCGGCCGCCGAGCAGATCCCTGAGCCAGTCACGGTGTAACTCCGAGACTGACCGTAGAGGCGGGGCGGCCCACGGGCCGCCCCGCCTCCATGTCCTCGTTCAGGCCAGCTTGGCGACCGTGAGCAGGATGGCCGAGGTCTCCAGGGCCTCCAGCGCGTGCCGCGACCTGAGGAACGATCAGCAGGTCGCCGGGCGACCCCTCCCACGAGGTCTCCCCGGCGACCAGGCGTACCCGGCCGTGCAGGACGTGCACCGTCGCCTCGCCAGGGTTCTCGTGCTCGTCCATCCGCTGACCCGCGTTCAGGGCGATCATCGTCTGCCTGAGTACGCGCTCGTGGCCCCCGTAGACCGTCTGCGCGCTGCGGCCACTCGACGCCCGCCCGGCGAGGTCGAGCTGTTGCCGGACCAAAGCGGTCAATGAGGACTTCTGCATGGACATCGCTTCCTCTGGTTGTCCGCGAGATCGTGTCACGCGGGCGACCATTGCGGCGGTAGCCCCGTCCGTGCGGGGATTACCCTGGCCAGGTGACCCCGGAGGAGCTGGCCAACCTCGCCCACCTGCGTCGCGCCCGCGACCTGATGGACCGCGAGTACGCCCGGCCGCTGGACGTGCCCGCACTCGCGCAGGCCGCGCTCATGTCGCCGGCCCACTTCTCCCGGCAGTTCAAGGCCGCGTACGGCGAGTCGCCGTACAGCTATCTGATGACCCGTCGGATCGAGCGCGCCAAGGCGCTGCTGCGGCGCGGCGACATGAGCGTCACCGACGTCTGCATGGAGGTCGGCTGCACCTCGCTGGGTTCCTTCAGCTCACGGTTCACCGAGCTGGTCGGGGAGACCCCGACGGCCTACCGCGCCCGCGACCACAGCTCCGGCGCCTCCGTGCCGGCGTGCGTTGCCAAGGTGCGCACCAGACCGAGCAGGAACGGAGAAGCGCGCCGCGTCGCCACGACCTAGCGTTGCCGGCATGAACCTCTCACTCGGCCACTGCTTCATCACTGTCCACGACCACGACGAGGCCCTTGGCTTCTACCGCGACGCGCTGGGCCTCGAGGTCCGCAACGACGTCGCCGCCGAGGGCGGTCGCTGGGTGACGCTGTCACCCCCCGCGCAGCCCGACATCGAGATCGTGCTCGTCAACCCGCAGGGGGGCATCAACCCCACCGACGCCGACACGATCCTGACCCTGCTGACCAAGGGCTCGCTCACCGGTGTGCTGTTCCGCACCGACGACGTCGACGGCTCGTTCGAGAAGGTCCGCGCGTCCGGCGCGGAGGTGCTGCAGGAGCCCATGGACCAGCCGTGGGGTCCGCGCGACTGCGCGTTCCGTGACCCCTCCGGCAACATGATCCGGATCTCCGCCGCACCGAAGTGAACTCGCTTCGCGGTTGATCCGCCACGGTCAGTCACCGGGGCTCGGCGCTAGCGCGCCGTCGGTCTCCCGGCTCAGCAGCCGTCCGGTCGGTGCGTCACCGGTCAGCTCGGCACCGTGCAGCCAGGTGCTGCGGACCACCCCGCGCAGCGCGTTCCCGTCGTACGGCGTGACGGGGTTGCGGTGCTCCAGCCGGGCGGCGTCGACGACCCACGAGTCGTCCGGTGCGAAGACACAGAGGTCGGCATCGGCGCCGACGGCGATGCTGCCCTTGCGGCTCAGCCCGGCGATCCGCGCCGGCGCCGACGACATCCAGCGCACCACCTCGGACAGCTCGATGCCGCGCTGCCGTGCCTGCGTCCACACCACCGGCAGCCCGAGCTGCAGCGACGCGATGCCGCCCCAGGCGTCCCCGAAGTCGCCCGAGTCGAGGCACTTGAGGTCAGCGGTGCACGGCGAGTGGTCGGAGACGACGCAGTCGATCGCGCCGGCTTGCAGCCCCGCCCACAGCCGGTCCCGGTTGGCCTCGTCGCGGATGGGCGGGCAGCACTTGAACTGCGTCGCGCCGGGCGGAATCTCCTCGGCGGCCAGCGTGAGGTAGTGCGGGCACGTCTCCGCGGAGATGGGTACGCCGTCCTCGCGTGCTGCCGTCAGCACCGGCAGTGCCGCCGCTGCGGACAGGTGCAGGACGTGCGCGCGTGCACCGGTGCGCCGCAGCTGGTCGACGAGGTTGGTGATCGCCGTGACCTCCGCGGTCACCGGCCGCGACGCCAGGAAGTCGGCATAGCTGTCGCCAGTCGGCGGTGCCGTGTCGTCGAGGACGTCGCAGTCCTCGGCGTGCACGATCATCAACGCGTCCAACGGTTTCAGCTCCGCGAGCGCGGCCGCGAGCTGCTCGGTCGACAGGTGCGGGAACTCGTCGACCCCCGATGGCGCGAGGAAGCACTTGAAGCCGAAGACGCCGGCCGCATGCAGCGCCGCCAGCTCGCCGATGTTGCCGGGAACCGCGCCGCCCCAGAAGCCGACGTCGACGTGCACCGCGTCACGGGCAGCCGCGCGCTTGACCTCGAGTGCTGCGACATCCGTCGTCGGCGGGATGCTGTTCAGCGGCATGTCGATGACGGTGGTCACCCCGCCCGCTGCGGCCGCCCGCGTGGCGGTGGCGAACCCTTCCCACTCGGTGCGTCCGGGCTCGTTGATGTGCACGTGCGTGTCGACCAGTCCGGGCAGCAGCACCTCGTCGTCGGCCAGCTCGACCGTGCGGTGCGCCACCAAGCCCGCGTCGACCGGCGCGACCACGACGATCCGTCCGTCCTGCACGCCGACCGCCGCCGGTCGCTCGCCGTCCGGGGTGACCACGCGCGCGGCGCGGAAGAGGAGGTCCAGCGGACCCGGATCGCGAAGCACGGGACAGACGTCTCAGTCGCGCAGCAGGTCGTAGGCGGGCAGCGTGAGGAAGTCGACGAAGTCGGTTGCCAGCGCGACCTGTTCGAAGAGGTCGCGGGCCTGACCGAACAGCGCCTCGTCGTACGCCGGGACGCTCTTCAGCCGGTCGAGCTCCTCGGACAGGATGCGGCGCACCAGGTCGGGCGTGACGGTGTCGCCGGTGTCGTCGAGCACGACGTCGTTGGCGATCCACTGCCAGATCTGCGAGCGGGAGATCTCGGCCGTCGCGGCGTCCTCCATCAACCCGTTGATGGCGACCGCACCGAGCCCGCCCAGCCACGCGGCGAGGTACTGCAGCGCGACGGACACGTTGTAGCGCAAGCCTTCCTCGGTCACCACGCCGCCGGTCGACGCGACGTCGAGCAGCGCAGCGGCACTGACGCTGTACGTCGTCGCGGAGCCGGTCGAGCTGGTTGGGCCGGTCGCCGAGGACCCGGTCGAACACCTCCTGGCACACCGGGACGAGGTCGGGGTGGGCGACCCAGGAGCCGTCGAAGCCGTCGGTGGCCTCGCGCTGCTTGTCCTCGCGCACCTTGGCCAGCGCGCGCTCGTTGGCCTCGGCGTCGCGGCGGCTCGGGATGAACGCCGCCATCCCGCCGATCGCGAAGGCCCCGCGCCGGTGGCAGGTGCTGACCAGCAGCTCGGTGTAGGCCCGCAT
This sequence comes from uncultured Actinomycetota bacterium, assembly GCA_963757295.1. Lineage (GTDB taxonomy): Bacteria > Actinomycetota > Actinomycetes > JACCUZ01 > JACCUZ01 > JBDUAP01. The sequence goes on from CAVWQZ010000005.1 coordinate 322,698, forward strand.
GAACGGCGCGGTCATGGTCACCGCGGACCGGTCCGGCAGCACGAACTGGCCGCCGCCGTCCCGGAAGTTCTTGATCATCGAGAACAGGTAGTCCCAGCGGCCGGCGTTGAGTCCCGCGGCGTGCTCGTGCAGCTCGAAGAGGATCTCCTCCATCTCCACGGCCGCCGTCACCGTCTCGATCAGGACGGTGGCCCGCACGGTCCCGACCGGCAGCCCGAGCGACTCCTCGGCGGCAGTGAACACGTCGTGCCACAGCCGGGCCTCGAGGTGGCTCTCCGTCTTCGGCAGGTAGAAGTAGGGCCCGCTGCCGCGGCTGGTGAGCTCGGCGGCGTTGTGGAACATGTAGAGCCCGAAGTCGACGAGCGCGCCGACCAGGGGTCTCCCGTCGACCTGCAGGTGCCGCTCGTCGAGGTGCCAGCCGCGGGGCCGGGGCACGATCACGGCGAGCTCGCGGTCGGCCGGGAGGCGGTAGTCCTTGCCCTCGGCGGTGGTGAGGGAGATCGTCCGGCGTACGGCGTCGTAGAGGTTGACCTGGCCGCCGAGGACGTTGCGCCAGTGCGGGGTGTTGGCGTCCTCGAGGTCGGCCAGCCACACCTTCGCGCCCGATGCCAGCGCGTTGATCGACATCTTGCGCTCGGTGGGGCCGGTGATCTCCACCCGGCGGTCGGCGAGGTCGGCCGGCGCAGCCGGGACGCTCCACTGCGCCGACCGCACGTCGGCGGTCTGCGGCAGGAAGTCGAGGGTGCCGGTCGCGGCGATCTCGGCCCGCCGGTCGCGGCGCCGGGCAAGCAGCTCGTCGCGCCGCGGACCGAACCGGCCCTGCAGGTCGGCCAGGAAGGCCAGGGCTTGCGGCGTGAGGATCTCCTCGCCGCGCTCGACGCGGCCGCCAGTCACCTCGATGGCGCTCACAGCGCCCACCTTGCCATGCGACGGATCGCCGTGATCCATGCTGGCCCGATGACCTCCGCACCGTCCGACCCGCGCCCGGTCGGTGTGGTGCTGGCAGCCGGGGCCGGCACCCGGCTGCGGCCGCTGACCGAGCTGCGGCCGAAGGCGCTCTGCCCGGTCGCGAACCGGCCGCTCGTGGACTGGGCGCTGGACCGGGTCGCGCCGAGCGTCAGCCGCACCGCGGTCAACGTGCACCACCACCGCGAGCAGCTGCTGGCTCACCTGTCCGGCCGGGAGGTGCACGTCTCGGTCGAGGAGCCGGTGGCCCTCGGCACGGCGGGCGCCCTCGGCCGGCTCCGCGACTGGGTCGCCGGCGCCGCCGTACTGCTCACCAACGCCGACTCGTGGTCGCCGGCGGACCCGGACCCGCTGGCGCGGCTGCTGGACGGCTGGGACGGCGAGCGGCCGCGCCTGCTCTGCCGCCGCGACCCGGCGCGCGCCGACTTCGGGGACCTCCGGTACGTCGGGTCCGCGCTGCTGCCCTGGTGGTCCATCCGGGACCTGCCGCCCACCCCGGCCGGGCTCTACGAGGTCTCCTGGCGGGCCCTGCACGAGGAGGGCCGGGTCGACCTGGTCGTCGACGACCTGGTGCACATCGACTGCGGCACGCCCGCCGACTACCTGGAGGCCAATCTGACCGCCTCCGGCGGCGAGTCGGTGATCGGGGAGGGCGCCGTGGTGGAGGGCACGCGTGCTCCGATCGGTAGTCTGGCCAGGCGCGCGGGTTATGCCAGATGAGCGACTTGTCGACTCGATCCGCGCTGACGGCCTGACGGTGCAGCCCGGCAAGGGCTAACGTCGATCTGCATGCGGGCGCGGCACGAGCGGGAGGATGAATGACAACCATGTCATTCGGCGTCTACGATGGGGAGCGAGCACGCCGCCGACCATCGAGGAGCACGATGGACCCCGCCAACGCCTACCGGCCGATCGCACCGGCCGATGGGTCTCAGCTGTCCCAGCGGGACCAGGAGATCCTGGGCTTCGAGCGGCAGTGGTGGAAGTACGCCGGGGCCAAGGAGCAGGCGATCCGTGAGCTCTTCGACATGTCGGCCACCCGCTACTACCAGGTCCTCAACGCGCTGATCGACCGCTCCGAGGCCCTCGCCCACGACCCCATGCTCGTCAAGCGCCTGCGCCGCCTGCGCTCGGCGCGCCAGCGGGCCCGGTCGGCCCGCCGCCTCGGCATCGAGGTCTGACGACGGCTCGGGCCGGTCAGGCCATGACTCCCGCCGGGCCATGAGCCCCCGAGCAACGGGTTCCCGTCGGGGGGCACACCGCAGCAGCCGCGACATCGCCGAGCGCGTTCGTCCCGTCCCTGCTGGCCGTCCTTGCGGTCACCGCGATGATCACCGCGCTCTACGTGTGGCGCGGCGAGAGCCCCGACACCGCGACGCCGGCCAGCGCCACCACCCAGCAGTCCTCGACCGCGCCCGCTCCGACGACGTCGGCGCCCAGCGCGACCACGACCAAGGCTCCGGTCAAGCCGGCATCGACGACCACCACGTCGAGCCCCCCGTCGACCAAGGCCACGACGGCGTCGGCCGACCGGGTCGGCGACGTCGAGGTCGTCGTCCTCAACGCGACGAGTCGCAAGGGCCTGGCCGGCACGGTGGCGCAGAGGCTTCGCGACAAGGGCTGGACGGTGGCCCTCGTCGGCAACTTCCGCGGCAACGTGACGGCGACGACGGTCTACTACCCGCCGGGTGCCCAGGCCGACGCCGAAGCGGCGGCAGCCGGGCTGCCCACCGAGCCCCGGGTGCGGCCGCGGTTCGGCAACCTGTCGACGAGCCGCCTCACCGTGGTGGTCACCGACTCCTACCCGTCCTGACGTGCGCCCTGCCGACACCACAGACCGAGCCCGGCCGCGCCGGGCTGGCCGCGCTGCTCGACAACCCGCGGCAGGCGCTGATCGGGCTCGACTTCGACGGCACCCTGGCGCCGATCGTGCCCGACCCCGACCAGGCCCGGGCGCACCCCGGCGTACGCCCGGTCCTGGAGCGCCTCGCGCCGCTGGTCGGCCGGGTGGCGGTGGTCACCGGCCGTCCCGCCGCAGGTCGCGGTCGACTACGGCGGGCTGCACGACGTCACGGGGCTGACGGTCCTCGGTCACTACGGCCTGGAGCGCTGGACCGACGGCCAGGTCGAGCGCGCCGCCGGACTCGCGAGGCGGTGGAGACCGTACGACGGCGGCTGCCGGCGCTGCTCGAGGACCGTCGGCGCCGCGCCGGGCACGGCCGTCGAGGACAAGGGCCGCTCGGTCGCCGTCCACGTGCGTCGCACCGCCGACCCGGCCGCCGCCCTGGCCGTGGTCGAGGGGCCGCTGCGCGAGCTGGCGGCCGAGGTCGGCCTCGTCGTCGAGCCGGGCCGGATGGTCCTCGAGCTGCGTCCCGCCGGTGCCGACAAGGGCGGTGCGATCCGCACGCTTGTCGCGGAGGCGGCCCCGTCGGTCGTGGTCTTCATCGGCGACGACCTGGGCGACCTCGCCGCGTTCGACGCGGTCGACGAGCTGCGCTCGGACGGCGTGCCCGGCCTGCTGGTGTGCAGCGGGTCGACCGAGGAGACCGCCCTCGCCGAGCGAGCCGACCTCGTGGTCGACGGGCCGGCGGGCGTGGTGGCGCTGCTCGAGGCCCTCGCCGACGAGCTCAGTCCAGATCGGCGACCTGGTCGCTGAGCCACTGGGCCGGTGGCAGCTGCATCGACACCGCGGCCAGCCGCTCGGTCCTGCCCTTCCGCTCTGCGTCGGGCATCGTGAGTGCGGCGTGCAGCGCCTCCGCCGTCCCGGACACGTCGAACGGGTTGACCAGCAACGCATCGTCGCCGAACTCGTCGGCCGCGCCGGCCTCGGTCGAGAGCACGACGACGCAGCCGTTCTCCGAGAGCACGGGCATCTCCTTGGCCACCAGGTTCATGCCGTCGCGGATCGGGTTCACCAGCAGCACGTCACCGATCAGGTAGAGCGCCAGCGACCGCGCGTAGTCGTCGGTGACGTGCAGGATGATCGGCCGCCAGTCCTCGGTGCCGAACTCGTCCTCGATCTCGGCCGCCAGCCTCTGCACATGGCCGGTGTACTCGCGGTACTCCGGCAGGTCGTGGCGACTGGGGTAGGCCGACGCGACGTGCACGACCCGGCCGTGCCACTCGGGGTAGCGCCGCAGCAGCTCGCGGTAGGCGAGCAGGCCGCGGCCGATGTTCTTCGACAGCTCGGTCCGGTCGACCCGCACGATCGCCTTGCGGCCGCCGAGCTGTTCCAGCAGCGTCGCCCGCCGCGACTGCACGTCGTGCTCACCGGCCCGCTTCGAGCAGGCTCGGCAGGTCGACGCCCAGCGGATGAAGGCCCAGCTTGGTCGTCCGCCCGTCGTACGTCACGGACAACCCGTCATCAGCGGTCGCGCCGAGGACCTCGACGCAGCACTGCGCGAACGCCTTCGCCCACCGGCGTGAGTGGAAGCCCGCGGAGTCTGCCCCGAGCATGCCGAGCAGGGTCTCGCGGGCCACGTCGGGCGGCAGCACGCGGAAGTAGTCGGGCGGTGCCCACGGCGTGTGCGAGAAGTGCGCGATGCGCACGTCCGGCCGCAGCTCGCGCAGCATCCGCGGGACCAGCGTCAGGTGGTAGTCCTGCACCAGCACCCGGGCGTCGGGAGCGGCATCCTCGGCGAGGGCCTCGGCGAACGCCCGGTTGTAGGCCTCGTACGACGCCCACTCCCGGCGGAAGTGCTCGCCGAACGCGGGCGTCGTCGGGGTGTCGTAGAGCATGTGGTGCACGAACCACAGCGTCGAGTTGGCGACGGCGTTGTAGGCGCGATGGAAGGTCGTCGGGTCGATGGCGAGCATCCGCACCGCGGCGCCACCCGTGTCGTGCCCGGCCTTGTCCAGCCGGCCACCCTCGGCGCGGCTCGCTGCGGCCCGGTCGCCGTCGGAGAGGGCTGCACACACCCAGACCGCCTCGTCGCCGCCGCGCATGTTCATCAGGCCGGTGACCAGCCCACCACCACCGCGCTGCGGCACGAGGTCGCCGCCAGGACCTTCGGTGAAGGAGAGCGGTCCGCGGTTGGACGCGACGAGCAGCTTCGCCCCGCCCTCCGCCGACATGGGCATGACCTTCCCGCGCTCGTCCCCCGTCAAGCAACTTCCCGTGGTTGGCGGCCGGCGGGCCGGGGGTCGCGGTAGCCACCGTCGGCCAGGCCGGCAAGGCGCTCGAAGACGTTGTGCCAGGCGAAGTCACGGCAGCGCAGCCACGACCAGCCGGCGGCCAGGAAGTAGAGCGGCAGCATCAGCGGTCCGATGCAGAAGGCGTACTGCGTCGAGTGGCGTGCCTCGTGCCGCAGCAGCGTCGGACGGCCGGCGAGCTGCTCGTCGGTCAGCCGCACCAGGATGACGTTGCCGATGGTGAACGCCGGGGCCCGCGGCACCGTGAGGCGGTAGTCCCGCGCCAGCAGCAGGCCGTCGGGTCCGCGCACGACTCGGGCGTGCCCGACCCGCGCGACCAGCAGGCCGAGCAGCGTCGAGAGGTTGATGGCGTTGATGATCTGGCGGATCCGCAGCGGTGCGCGCACGGCCATGGACGCTACCCCTGTCTCAGCCTCCGGACGTGCCGCTCTGACGACCTCGTCAGCGGCCTACGCTTCCAGCCACAACTGAACATCGCTCATCCAGAGGGGCAGAGGGAACGGCCCGAAGAAGCCCCGGCAACCGCACTCGAGCACGCGTCACGCGCGCCCGGTCACGGTGCCAACTCCGTCCCGCGGTTCCGCCGCGGGAAAGATGAGAGGAAACCTCCGCATGCCCGTCCTGTCAGCAACCGCCCCCGTCGCGACCACCCCCGACCTGGGTTCGGCCACCCGACTGGTCTGTCGGGAGTGCGGCGCCGAGTCGCCACTCGGCCCGTCGTACGCCTGCACCGACTGCTTCGGCCCGCTCGAGGTCGGCTACTCCTACGGACCGATCTCGCGGGAGACGATCGAGGCCGGACCGCGCAACATCTGGCGCTACCGCGACCTGCTGCCGGTGCCCGCCGGGATCGCCGACATCCCGAACCTCGAGCCCGGCTGGACCCCGCTCGTGCGCGCGCACAACCTCGGCCGCGAGCTGGGCCTGCGCTCGCTGTGGGTGAAGGACGACAGCGCCAACCCGACGCACTCGTTCAAGGACCGCGTCGTCGCGGTGGCGCTCGCGGCCGCCCGCGAGTTCGGCTTCACCACGCTGGCCTGCCCGTCCACCGGCAACCTCGCGAACGCCGTCGCCGCCGCGGCTGCCCGGGCCGGCATCCGCTCGGTCGTGCTCGTCCCGTCGGACCTCGAGGCGCAGAAGATCGTGATGACCGCGGTCTTCGGCGGGACGCTGGTCACGGTCGAGGGCACGTACGACGACGTCAACCGGGTCGCGTCCCAGCTCGCGGAGGAGCACGAGGACTGGGCGTTCGTGAACGTCAACGTCCGGCCCTACTACGCGGAGGGCTCCAAGACCCTGGGCTTCGAGGTCGCCGAGCAGCTGGGCTGGCGGCTGCCCGCCCAGGTGGTGATCCCGGTCGCGTCGGGGGCGCAGCTGACCAAGGTCGACAAGGCGTTCGGCGAGCTCGGGACGCTCGGACTGGTCGAGCCCACGCCGTACAAGATCTTCGGCGCCCAGGCCACCGGCTGCTCACCGGTGGCGGCGGCGTTCAAGGCCGGCCAGGACGTCGTGGCGCCGGTGCGGCCCGACACCATCGCGAAGTCGCTGGCCATCGGGAACCCGGCGGACGGCCCCTACGTGCTGGACACCTGCCGGCGCACCGGCGGCGCGGTCGAGGACGTCAGCGACGAGGAGGTCGTCGAGGGCATCAAGCTGCTGGCCCGGACCGAGGGCATCTTCGCCGAGACCGCGGGCGGGGTGACGGTGGCGGTGCTGCGCAAGCTGCTCGAGGCCGGGCAGCTCGACCCCGAGGCCGACACCGTGGTGTTCAACACCGGTGACGGGCTCAAGACGGTGGACGCGATCGCCGGGGCGGTCGCGCCCTCGGCCCACATCACCGCCTCGGCAGCCGCGTTCGAGGCCGCCGGCCTGGGCTGAGCGGGCAGACCGCGAGTCCTCCTGCGCCGGGTCCGGGCGGGGCGTTACGCTGCCGCTCGATCTGCCGGACCGCACACCAGGAGTTGAGATGGCTCAGGGCACCGTCAAGTGGTTCAACAGCGAAAAGGGCTTCGGATTCATCGCTGTTGACGGCGGCGCGGACGTCTTCGTCCACTACAGCGCGATCGAGATGGACGGCTACCGCTCGCTCGAAGAGGGCCAGCGCGTCGAGTTCGAGATCTCCCAGGGCCAGAAGGGCCCCCAGGCGGACGGCGTCAAGGCGGTCTGACCGCCCCTCCGTCCCGGCGCCTCCCGGGACGCCGTACCGCGCTTGCACTCACCCCCTCTGAGTGCTAATCATTGACTTAGCACTCTCCTAGGGAGAGTGACAGAGATTCCGGATCGGGCGCGGTGAGGCCGGTGCGGGAACGGCGAACGTTCGCCGGGTCCCACCAGCCGTCCGTCGCGGGCGCCGCCCCGTTTCCGTCATCCACCCCGATCGGGAGGACCGGAACCGCATGTCAAAGATCATTGCGTTCGACGAGGAGGCACGGCGCGGCCTCGAGCGTGGGATGAACCAGCTCGCTGACGCCGTCAAGGTGACGCTCGGCCCGAAGGGCCGCAACGTCGTCCTCGAGAAGAAGTGGGGAGCCCCCACGATCACCAACGACGGTGTGTCCATCGCCAAGGAGATCGAGCTCGAGGACCCCTACGAGAAGATCGGCGCCGAGCTCGTCAAGGAGGTCGCGAAGAAGACCGACGACGTGGCCGGTGACGGCACCACCACCGCGACCGTGCTCGCCCAGGCGCTCGTGCGTGAGGGCCTGCGCAACGTCGCGGCCGGTGCGAACCCGATGGCCCTCAAGAAGGGCATCGAGAAGGCCGTCGAGCGCGTCAGCGAAGAGCTGCTCAAGATGGCCAAGGAGGTCGAGACCAAGGAGCAGATCGCTGCCACCGCCTCGATCTCGGCTGCAGACCCCCTGATCGGCCAGATGATCGCCGAGGCGATGGACAAGGTCGGCAAGGAAGGCGTCATCACCGTCGAGGAGAGCAACACCTTCGGGCTCGAGCTCGAGCTCACCGAGGGCATGCGCTTCGACAAGGGCTACATCTCGCCCTACTTCGTGACCGACCCGGAGCGGATGGAGACCGTCCTCGACGAGCCCTACCTCCTGATCCTCAACTCGAAGATCTCCGCGGTGAAGGACCTGCTGCCGCTGCTCGAGAAGGTCATGCAGTCGGGCAAGCCGCTGGCCATCATCGCCGAGGACGTCGAGGGCGAGGCCCTCGCGACCCTGGTCGTGAACAAGATCCGCGGCACGTTCAAGTCCGTCGCCGTCAAGGCACCGGGCTTCGGTGACCGCCGCAAGGCCATGCTGCAGGACATCGCCATCCTCGCCGGTGGCCAGGTCATCAGCGAGGAGGTCGGCCTCAAGCTCGAGAACGCCGGTCTCGACCTGCTCGGCCGCGCCCGCAAGGTGGTCGTGACCAAGGACGAGACGACGATCGTCGAGGGTGCCGGGGACGCCGACCAGATCGCCGGTCGGGTCAACCAGATCCGCGCCGAGATCGAGAAGTCGGACTCCGACTACGACCGCGAGAAGCTGCAGGAGCGCCTCGCCAAGCTGGCCGGCGGCGTCGCCGTCATCAAGGCCGGCGCGGCCACCGAGGTGGAGCTCAAGGAGCGCAAGCACCGCATCGAGGACGCGGTGCGCAACGCCAAGGCTGCCGTCGAGGAGGGCATCGTCGCCGGTGGTGGCGTGGCGCTGATCCAGGCGTCGGTCACCGCCTTCGAGAAGCTCGACCTCGAGGGTGACGAGGCGACCGGCGCGACGATCGTGAAGATCGCGCTGGAGGCCCCGCTCAAGCAGATCGCCATCAACGCCGGCCTCGAGGGCGGCGTCGTGGTGGAGAAGGTCCGCAGCCTCAAGACCGGCCACGGCCTCGACGCCGCGACCGGCGAGTACGTCGACATGATCAAGGCCGGCATCATCGACCCGGCCAAGGTCACCCGCTCGGCGCTGCAGAACGCCGCGTCGATCGCCGGCCTCTTCCTCACCACCGAGGCCGTCATCGCCGACAAGCCCGAGAAGGCCGGCGCTGCCGCGCCCGGTGGCGACGGCGGCATGGGCGGGATGGACTTCTGATCCAGGGGTCCAGCGCTACCCGCTGAACGCGCACGACCGAAGGGCGGTCCCTCTCCGGAGGGGCCGCCCTTCGCGTGTGCCTAGCGGCCGGCGAAGCTGCCGGCGATGCGCCGCTCGGCGTCGTCGTAGCTCAGGCCGGCCTGGTTGAGCAGCTGGCTGATGCCGGCGAGTGCCTGCTGCAGCCCCTGGGCGCTGCGGTTCCACTCCTCGTAGAGGACCTGGAAGCGCTCCTGGGCCTGGCCGTTCCAGCTCGCGCCGATCGGCGCGACCCGGCCGCGCAGGCCACCGAGCTCGGCCTCGATCGACCCGGCGGTGCCGTGGACCTGACGGGAGAGCTCGAGCAGCTCTGCAGGGGTGACGCGAAACGCGGTCATCGGTGCCTCCTGGTCGACGGGACTGTCGTTGCCAGAAACGCTAGACAACCGCCGCCGCGTCGCCGACCGCGGCGTTGTCCACAGGCCCGCAGTCCTGCCGCCACGATCACACAAGGTGGCTCGGAGGAGGTCAGGCGTGCGAGCGCCGACGGGGGCGACGACGCAGCCGTCCTCCTCGCACATCCACTGCGGGTCCGGGCCGAGGTCGGGGGTCACCCGCAGCTCGTGCGGGTCGTCGCCGTCCTCGTGGAGCGAGCACAGCGGCCAGCGGCCGACCGTCTCCAGCAGCGCCTCCTGCACGTCCTGGGCGACCAGGCAGGCGACGTAGGCCTGGCCGTCGGGCCACTGCTCGACCCACCACCGGCGCGCGCTGAGCACCTCGTCGACGATCGAGACGTTGTGGGCCGTGTCCATGCCGCGGGCCGCCAGATCGTGCACCACGAGGGCGCGCGCGGCGAGCAGGCATTCGGTCACGGCAGCATTGTGCCCATGACCGTGCTCGTGGACGAACCCATCTGGCCATTTCGGGACCGGCTTTGGTGCCATCTGGTCAGCGACACGTCGTACGACGAGCTGCATGCCGTCGCCGCGGCGCTGGGGATCCCGCGCCGGGCGTTCCAGGGCGACCACTACGACCTGCCGGCCGAGATGCGCGACGATGCCATCGCGCTGGGCGCCCAGCCGGTCAGCGGCCGCGAGCTGATCACCCGGCTGCGCGCGTCCGGCCTGCGCCAGCGAAAGGGAGACCATCGATGACGGTCCGCGAGCGGCTCCGGTTCGAGAGCACCGACGAGTCCCACCGGGTCACGTCGCTGGAGCTGTTCTTCGACCTCGTGTTCGTCTACGCGCTGACCCAGGTGACGTCGCTGCTCGCCGCGGACACGACGTGGCTCGGCGTCGCGCGGGGCGTCGTGGTGCTGTGCCTGCTGTGGTTCGCCTGGTGCGCCTACGCGTGGCTGGGCAACCAGGCGAAGGCCGACGAGGGCGTCGTCCGGGCCGGTGTGGTGCTCGCGATGATGCCGCTGTTCGTCGCCGCGCTCGCGATCGTCGAGACGTTCGACGACATCCCCGGCGGCTGGTACGGCCCGCTGACGTTCGCCATCGCCGTGGTCCTCGTGCGCGTGATCCACCTGGTGGTCTACGCCGTGGCCGCTGGTGACGACCGCGGCCTGCTGCTGCAGCTCGCGCGCACCGCGGTGCCCGTCGCGGTCTTCGCCGTGCTGCTCATCGCGGGGTCCTTCCTCGACACCCGGGCCCAGCTGGTGGTCTGGGCGGTGGCCGTGGCGGTGGACTACGTCGGGATCTACCTGGGTGGCGCCGAGGGGTGGCGGCTGAACGCGCCGGCGCACTTCGCCGAGCGGCACGGCCTGATCATCATCATCGCGCTCGGCGAGTCGATCGTCGCCCTCGGCGTGGGCGCCGCCGACGAGCCGGTGTCGGCGCCGCTCGTCACCGCGGTCGTCCTCGGCCTGGGCATCGCGGTCGCCCTGTGGTGGGCCTACTTCGACGTGGTGGCACCGGTCGCGGAGAAGGTCCTGCACCGTGCCCAGGGCGCCGAGCGCGCGCGGCTGGCACGCGACTCCTACACCTACCTGCACCTCCCGATGGTGGCCGGCATCGTGTTCCTCGCGCTCGGCCTGAAGAAGGTCATCGAGTACGTCGCCGACACCGAGCACCACGACCTGACGGATCCGTTGACCGGCATCCCGCTCCTCGCGCTGTACGGCGGGGTGGCGCTCTATCTGCTGGCCCACGTGCTGTTCCGGCTGCGCAACATCGGCTCGGTCAACCGGCAGCGTGCGGTCACCGTCGGGGTGCTGGTCGCGCTGGTGCCGGTGGCCTGGCAGCTGCCGGCGCTGGCGTCGCTCGGTCTGCTCGCGGCGGTCCTCGTGGCGCTGATCGCCTACGAGTCGACGGTGCACGCCGAGGCGCGTCGCGCCATCCGGCATCGCACGGCACTGACGTCGGCGCTGACCGGGTCAGCCGGCGGTCTCGTCCAGCCGGGCCAGCTCGGCGGTCACGTTCGCGCGGGCCGCGGCCTCCCACCGGTCGCGTCCGGTCGGTGTGCTGAACAGCGGGTCCCGGGCGAGCAGCCCACGAAGGACCGCGGCGCGGCCAGCGCGCGAAGGTGCGGTCGTCGAGGTGCTCGTACTCGGCGCGGACCGCCTCGACGTACACCTGGTAGCGCTCGGGCCCGGACGCCAGGATCGCCAGGTCGGCGTCGCAGAGCACCTCGGCGTCGAGGTCGCCGGGCTCCGGCGCGTGGTCGGCGGTGCCGCGGACCAGCCGGGCGACCTCGGCCACGATGCCGTCCTCGACGCGCAGCTCCGCCAACGACGTCTCCGCGAGACGGGCACTGCGCTCCTCGTTGTCCGATGCCGTGGGGTCGTAGACGGCGTCGTGGAACCACGCAGCCAGCCGTACGACGTGCACGTCGCGGGCATGCTCGGCGAGCTCGTCGACGTGGTGCAGCACGTCGGCGAGGTGGGCCAGGTCGTGGTAGCGGCGGTGCGGCTCCGCGTAGCGACCCAGCAGGTCGGCACCCGCGTGCGCGACGTCACTGCGGGCCCCGACTGCGGCGGCCGCCCGGAGCCAGGCCTCCGGCAGATGTCTCACGCGGCCTCCTCGGACAGCTCGCCCGGAAGCGGCCGCGCGTGCACGACGGTGAGGCCGGAGACCGCTCGGGTGAGCACGACGTAGAGCCGGCGCAGGCCCACCGCCGGCGTCGGCTCGCCGTCGACGATCGCGGCCGGCTCGACCACGACGACGTGGTCGAACTCGAGGCCCTTGGCGAGCGCCGCCGCGACGACGGTGAGCCGCTCGGCCGGGCCGTCGTCGCCGAGCACCAGGTGCGGGACGCCGTCGCGGGTGAGCCGGCGGGTGGTCGCCGCGACGTCGCCGTCGGCCACGATGAGGCCGATGGAGCCCTCGCGACCGAGCGCCTCGGTCGCCGCCCGCACGATCGCCGCCCCGAGGTCGGCGCTGGGCACGATCTCCAGCAGCCCCGGGTTCTCGCGCACCGACAGCGGGGCGGCGACGTCCGGCGCGATGAACGGCAGCAGGCGGCTGGCGAAGTCGATGACCAGCGCCGGCACGCGGTAGCCGCGGGCCAGCACCTCGACCCGGGCGGCCGGCTTGCCGAGGTGGGTCAACGTCGCCGCCCAGTCGGTGGTGGCCCACGGGGTGGTGCCCTGCGCGATGTCGCCGAGCACCGTCGCGGCGCCGGTCGAGCAGCGCCGCCCGACGGCACGCAGCTGCATCGGCGACAGGTCCTGCGCCTCGTCCAGCACGACGTGGCCGAGGCTCGGCTCGCGGTCCACCAGGTCGGCGGCCTCGTCGACGAGCACCGCGTCGGCCAGCGACCAGCGCGCGCTGCCCGGCCCGCGCGGCGGAGTCGGCCACAGCAGCAACGCCTGCTCGTCGTCGGTCAGCAGCCCGTCCGCCGCTGCAGCCAACGTCGCGGGATCGCTCAGCAGCCGCAGCACGACCTTGGCCGGCTCGACCTTCGGCCAGAGCCGGTCGACCATCGCCCGGACGGGCACCGCCCGCGCCATCGCGTCCTGCACGCGGTCGTCCGGCGACTCACCGGCCGCTTCCATCTTCGTGAGTACGGCGTGCGCGAGCCGCTGCGCGAGCATGGCCCGGCCCGCGCCGTACCGGACGTCGCGGTTCTGCAGCTCGTCGACGATCTCGGTCAGCTCGGACACGGGGACGCGCCACCGCCTCGACCCGCGCGGCACCACGAGCGCCTCCTCGACCGGGCCCAGCCCGGCGTACACCGCGCGTCGCAGGACCTCGGCCATCCGCGCGTCGCCCTTCAGGGTCGCGACGGCAGCGTCCTCGTCGGCGCGCACGGGCACGCGCGCGACCAGCTCGTCGAGGGTGACCTGGCGGACGTCCACCTCGCCGAGCGCGGGAAGCACCTGGGCGATGTAGGAGAGGAACGCGCGGTTGGGGCCGACGACGAGGACGCCGCCGCGGCGCAGCCGGTCGCGGTGGGCGTAGAGGAGGAAGGCCGCGCGGTGCAGGCCGACGGCGGTCTTGCCGGTGCCGGGCGCTCCCTGCACGCACACCGTCTCGTCGTACCCGGCCCGCACGATCACGTCCTGCTCGGGCTGGATGGTGGCGACGATGTCGCGCATCGGCCCGACGCGGGGGCGCTCGATCTCGCTGGTCAGGATCGGCGCTGCGGCGCTCGGCCTCGGTGCGGTCGACGAGGTGCTCGTCCTCGTACGCCGTGATGTGCCCGCGCTCGAAGCCGAACCGCCGCCGCAGCCCGACGTCCATCGGGTCCGTGCGGGTCGCCTGGTAGAAGGCGCGGGAGATGTCGGCCCGCCAGTCGATGACCACCGGGTCGCCGGCGTCGTCGTGGACGTGCCGCCGGCCGATGTAGAAGCGCTCCGGCGGCGCGGTGCTCAGGTCGAGCCGGCCGAAGAACAGCGGTGTCTCGGGGTCGTCGGTCAGGGCAGCCACCCGGCGGTGCAGGGACGCCTTGAGGTACTCCTCGGAGACGGCGTTGCCGCCGTGCGCGTCCAGGGCGAGGGTCTGCTCCCGCATGCGGGCCAGCTCGGCGCGGGCGGCCGCCAGGTAGGCCTGCTCGCCGGCCAGCACCGGGTCGATCCCGGGTTCGGTGGCCGGATTCCGTCGGAGCGGGACGTCGGTGGGCATCGGCGCGGCAGCCTACTGCGACAGGGCGCTAGCGTGGCGGCGCATGAGCGACCTCACCGACCTGCACGAGCTCCTGACCGGCGCCCCACTCGTCGACGGGCACAACGACCTGCTGTGGGAGATGCGGGAGAAGGTCGCCTACGACTTCGACCGCCATGACATCTCGGGGGCGGTCCCGTCGCTGCACACCGACCTGCCGCGGCTGCGGGCCGGCGGGGTGGGCGCGCAGTTCTGGTCGGTCTACGTGCCGTCGGACCTGCCCGGCGACCAGGCGGTCACGGCGACCCTGGAGCAGCTGGACGGGCTGCACCAGATGGTGCGCCGCTACCCCGAGGACTTCGAGCTCGCGCTCACCGCTGACGACGTGGACCGGATCGCGGCCGACGGACGCATCGCCTCGCTCGCCGGGATGGAGGGCGGGCAGTCCATCGGCGCGTCGCTGGGCGCGCTGCGGATGCTCTACGCCCTCGGTGCGCGCTACATGACGCTGACGCACAACCACAACAACCCGTGGGCCGACTCGGCCACCGACGAGCCCGAGCACGACGGGCTGACCGCGTTCGGCGAGGAGGTGGTGCGGGAGATGAACCGGCTCGGCATGCTGGTCGACCTCAGCCACGTCGCGCCGGCCACGATGCATGCGGCGCTGCGCGTCGCCGAGGCGCCGGTGATCTTCTCGCACTCCTCGGCCCGCGCCCTGTGCGACCACCCGCGCAACGTCCCCGACGACGTGCTGGCCCAGCTGCCCGACAACGGCGGCGTCTGCATGGTGACGCTGGTGCCCGGGTTCCTCTCGCAGGAGATCGCGGAGCTGTGGAAGGCCGACCACGAGGAGGAGCGCCGGCTCCAGGGTGAGTACCCGGACGCGCCCGAGGAGGTCGAGGCGCAGATGGAGAAGCGGCGGGCCGGCCACTCGTTCGCCGCCGTCACGGTCGTCGCAGGTCGCTGACCACGTCGACCACGTCCGCGACGTCGCCGGCATCGCCTCGGTCGGCATCGGTGGTGACTACGACGGTGTGCCGTTCATGCCGGAGGGGCTGCAGGACGTCTCGACCTACCCGGTGCTGTTCGCCGAGCTGCGGTCCCGGGGCTACTCCGACGACGAGCTGCGACGCATCGCCGGCCGCAACGTCCTGCGCGCACTGCGCCGGGCCGAGCACGTCGCCCACGACCTGCAGGCGACGCGGGGTCCGTCCCTGGTCCGGATCACCGACTCGCCCGCTTGACGGTGACCGGCCCGAGCGAGCTGCCGCCGCGGCACGTGACGCTCGTCCTCTGCACGCCCGACGGTCGCCGTGCTCGGCGCGCTCCCGCCGTACGACGTGGCAGTCGCCGTGGTGGCCGGAGGTCAGCGATGTCGTGGCCGGAGCGAGGTCGCTGTGCGGGGTCGAGGTCACGGTGCTGCGGCTGCTGCACGTGGAGCGGGAGCAGACCCGCGACGGCGGGCCGATCACCTACCTCGCGCAGGTCGACGAGCCACCCGCCGTGGAGCTCGCGCCCTGGCCGGGCGACCCGAACGCTGACGAGCCGCTGCGCCAGCAGTGGGCGCGGCCGGGAGGGCCGCAGGCCGACCTCGCGTGGGCCGAGTGGGTGCTCGCCGATCGCGGGTCGCCGCTGAGTGCCCCCGCCGAGCAGGTGCGCACCTGGAACCTGTCCAGCCTCTGGCGGCTGCCGACGGAGGTGGGCGCGGTGTGGCTGAAGGTGGTGCCGCCGTTCTTCGCCCACGAGGGCGCGATGCTGGAGCGGCTGCCGCTGGACGTCGTGCCGCGAGTGATCGCGACCGACGGTCCGCGCATGCTGCTGGAGGAGATCGCCGGCGAGGACCAGTACTTCGCGCCGCTGGAGCGGCTGGTGCGGATGGTGCCGATGCTCGTGGGCCTGCAGGTGCAGTGGGCCGACCGGGTCGACGAGCTGCTCGCGATGGGTGCTGCCCGACTGGCGGCACCCGTCGCTGGCGGCGATGGCCGAGCAGGCGGTCGCCCGCACGGCCGACCAGCTCGAGGCCGAGCCGCTGGCGAAGCTGGCCGTGCTGATTGCCGAGCTGGATGCGCGCTTCGCCGCCGTCGAGGCGTGCGGCATCCCGGACTCACTGGTGCACGGAGACTTCCACCCGGGCAACGTGCGCGGCGACGACGAGCGGCTGGTGCTGCTCGACTGGGGCGACTGCGGCGTCGGTCATCCGCTGCTCGACCAGGCGGCCTTCGTGGAACGGCTGTCGTCGACCGACCGGACCGCGGTGCAGTCGCTGTGGGCCGACCTGTGGCGGGACGCGGTGCCCGGCAGCGACCCGGAGCAGGCGGCGCAGTTGCTGGAGCCGGTCGCGGCGCTGCGCCAAGCGGTGATCTACGACATGTTCCTGGCCGCCATCGAGCCGGACGAGCGGGTCTACCACGCCACCGACCCAGCCACCTGGCTTCGACGAGCCGCGGAGATCTCGATCGGGCCGTGAGGGAGAACTTGTTGCGGGGCAACGGGTTTTCGCTTGTCCACAGATTGCCGGACGGCGGTGATGTTGTCGGTGGTCCGCGGTAGGATTCGAACATGCGTTCGATGGTGGCGGGTCCTCCGGTGGTGGCGGCGCTGGACGCCGCCCGGGAGGCGGTCGACGCCCTGGTCGAGGCGGTCGACGACGGTGCGCTGCGCGAGCTGGGTCATGACGAGCTGACCGCGCAGCTGCAGGCGGCGCGGGCGTTGGCGGCCCGGCTGGAGTGGTTCGGCCTGCAGGTGGTGCGCGAGGTGGACACCCGCGGCAGCCACGTCCTGGACGCGGCGCTGTCCCCGGCGGCGTGGCTGCGGTTTCGGGCCCGGATGAGCCCGAGCGAGGCGAAGGCGGCGGTGCGCACCGCCCGCGCCCTGGCGGACGAGTCGCTGGCGGCGACGTCGGCGGCGCTGGCGGGCGGGGAGATCGACCCGGCGCATGCCCGGCTGATCGCCGCGCACGCGGCGGACGCGCCGGCCGGGGCGGTGGCGCTGATCGAGCCCGAGGCGCTGGCGGTGGCCCGGGCGGCGGACCCGCGCGCGGTGGCGGGGGTGATGCGCCAGTTCGCGCACGCCCTGGACCCCGATGGCGCGGATGAGGCGGCGGTGCGCCGCTACGAGCGGCGCGGGGTGTCGCTGGCGACGACGTTGGACGGGATGGTGGTCGGGTCGGTGCTGCTCGACCCGGTCGCCGGCGCCGACGTGCTCACCGCGCTGAGCGCGGCCAGCGCGCCGGTGTCGGGGGACACCCGCAGCCGCGTGCCAGCGCACCGCCGACGCGCTGACCGACATCTGCCGGCAGCACCTGGCCACCGCGCGAGGACCGCAAGTCCGGCGGCGGGCACCCGCACCTGATCGTCACCGTCGACGCCGAGTCCCTGGCCAGCGAGCCCGGCACGCCCGTGGCTCGGGTGGCTCGCCGGGGGCGATGCTGGGCTGGGTCGGGCCGATCAACGCCAGCACCGCCCAGCGGGTCGGCTGCGACGCCGACGTCACCGTCGTCGCGGTCGGCGGCCCGACGGCGGCGGCGGCGGTGCGAGGTCGAGCGCGACGCGGCGGTTCTTCACCACCGCCCAGCGGGTCGCGATGATCGCCCGCGACGGCGACCGCTGCGCCGTGCCCTACTGCGACCGGCCCGTGGCCTGGTCCGACGCGCCACCACCTGCAGCGCCTGGGCCAACGGCGGGCCCACCGTCATCGACAACGGCGCACTCCCGTGCGCCGCCCACCACACCATGCTCCACGAAGGCCACTGGACCCTGCACCGCGACCACGACGGCCGCTACCTGATCACCCACCCCGACGGCCGAACCATCGGACCCGAACCCCACCCACCCGGACACAGCCGCCCACCCCCGCAACGCGAGTAGGCCCGCCCGCGGGCGAAATAGGATCGCGGGATGACGGTCAGGCTCCGCGAGATGTCGCGCGAGGCGGCCGACGCCATCCTCGCGGGTGATCCGCCCCATGACGTCCGCGTCGCCGAGGACTATCCAACGGAGTTTTCAGTCGGCGTGGCGCAGTGCGTGGGAGCCGTGGGTCAGTTCGGTCCCTTCCTCGTTCACCGCTCTGCCGACGATGTTGTCGTGGGCGAGATCGGTGGCGCGTTCGTCGACGAGCAGGGCTCGATCGAGATCGGCTACGCCGTCGTCGAGTCGGAGAGGAACCGCGGAATCGCGACCGCGGCGATCGAGGCGCTCGTGACGAAGGCGCGTGCGGCTCCTGAGGTGCGTCGCATCCTGGCGCACACGCCGCTTGAGCGCCCGCAGAGCGGCCGCGTTCTCGAGAAGGTGGGTTTCTCAATGGTGCGGGAGACCGATGACGCGGACGAGGCGGGGAACGTGCTGCGTGTCAAGGAGTGGGAGCTCCGGGTGTAGGGCAGGTTCTCGATACGGTGTCGCGCCATGGAGATGCTCACTGGCGAACAGATCATCCAGGCCGACCTGACCGAATGGCGCAAGCTGGGACAGGGACTGCATGCGCGCTTCCTCGTCGACAACTTCGCTGTCGGCGCGCGATTCGTCAGCGCCATCGCCGAGGCGGGCGACGCAGCGGGTCACCATCCCCGGGTGACGCTCGGCGGCGGTACGTCACCTCAAGCTCATCAGCGAGGACGCGGTGTTCCGACGATGAGGGCACCGAGCACACGGTGGAGTGGGTGACCGAGCGCGACGTCGACCTGGCCCGGAGGGTCAGCGAGATCGCCGCCGAGCAGTCGGTGCGCGCCGACCCGGCGTCGATCACCACGATCGAGCTGCGCTCGACACACCGATGCGGCCCGGATCGCGCCAATGTGGGCGGCACTGCTGACGGGCGGCACCGAGGCCAGCGGCCGCGGCACAATCGGCGACGACGTTCGTGATGCCACAGGCCGGGTGCCCATCCTCTGGTTCCAGGACACGGACGAGCACGAGACGCCACGACAGCGGTTCCACCTAGACGTCTTGTCGCGCCCGAAGTCGCCGACGAGCGGATCGCCGCCGCCGTCGCCGCGGGAGGGACGATCGTTGACGACAGCCAGGCGCGTCGTACACGGTCATCGCCGACCAGGACGGCAACAAGGCGTGCGTGTGCACCTTCCTTCCCCCAGCCTGACCAGATCCGGCAGGATGCGCGGATCGATGGCTCCGACATGAGGAGGACATGGGCCGTGCGAAGACTCTCCGAAGACGAGTACCTCGCCACATGGAGCCCGAGCGGAACCCGTAGATGACGAGCAGACGCCACCATTCGACTTCTGGCCCTACCTCGACGCCCTTCCGCGGACGGAGTTCGGCGGCCATGACTTCACGCGCAGGACAAGTCGGCTATGCGTGGACGAAGCCGGGCCGGTGGCAGCACGTCCTCGTCAAGGACCCCATGGATCACAACACCTTTCTGGCGCTGTGCTCGACCTCACGTCGATGGAGGTCCATGGGCACTACCTTCTCCTCCTGGCGGAGACTGCTCGGCCTCAGCAGTGATCCTCCTGCTCCTCGACCCAGCCCGATCCGACTGCCAGGGTGCGATGGAACGCGACGGCTGCCCATGAGCGCCTACCAGTTACACACCGCCGCATGTGCGCGGCACGCCGCAGCGTGCACTCGTCGGTCGCCGACACATCGGCGCCTGTCATTTCAGGCGCAATTCCCGTGTCTCTGCAGGCGAACATCGACGTGTGCGCACGCAGCGACGGTGTCTGCCGGCTTGTCGGCGATGTTTATCGAGGCGGTATGGCGGAACCTCGATTCACCGACTGGAGGACGACATGAGCACCGATGAGCTTGCGCCCCTGACCGCCGAAGAGCTGGCCAATGAAGGCATCACGGCACTGCCGGCCAAGGAGGTCATCTCGATCCTGGACCTCGCCGCCGACGTGGACCTGGCGATCGACGGCGCGGCGCCCATCGACCTCGCGGTGGCTCTCAACGCCAACGTGGTGGCCCCGATCGACGCCGCAGTCAGCGCGAACCTGCTCAGCGACGGCTCGAGCGCCCAGGCCCTGGCCGACCAAGGCGTCCAGGTCAACCAGACCATCGAGGCCGACGCCGTGGCGACCGGCATCCAGGACAGCAGCATCGACCAGAGCGACACCGTCGTGCCCGGCGCTCCGGCCGGACGGTGACACCGGCGGGCAGGGGCTGCTGACGGCGGCCACCGACTCCGGGGACACCGGTGACGTCGGTGACACCGCCGACAGCGTCGCCGCTGCGGCGAGCGAGCCGGTCGACGGCAGCGTGGTGGTGGACTCCGCCGGGAACATCATCGGCACCCTGGACAGCGCCACCGGCAACGTCGTGGCCCCGGACGGCAGCATCCTCGGAACGCTCAACGAGACCACCGGCGTGGTGGTCGACTCGGCCGGCAACCTGATCGGAACGGTCACCGACCTGGTGGACGGTGCGAGCGTGGTCGGGTCCAACGGTGCGGTCCTCGGCGTTCTCGATGCGGTGACCGGCAACGTGGTCGACGCCTCGGGCAACGTGGTCGGGACACTCGATCCCCTGACCGGCGACGTCCTCAACACCGTCGGCGCCGTGGTGGGCACGGTGACCGACTTCGTGAACGGCACCACCGTCCTCGACTCTGCCGGCAACGTCGTCGGGACCCTCGACGGTGCCACCGGCAACGTGGTGAACGCCGCCGGCAACGTCATCGGCTCGCTCAACCCGCTCACCGGCCAGGTCCTCGACGCGGCCGGCAACCTCGTGGGCACGGTCGGCGAGGTGCTGGACGACGTCACGGACACGGTCGGCCAGCTCGACACCGGCGACCTGCTCAAGGGCGACCTGCTCAACGTCGACGTCAACGTCGACCTGGACGCCGACCTGGCGGCGCCGATCAACGGTGCCGTCGCGGCGAACGCCAACATCGCGGCGCCCATCGACGCCGCCGTGTCCGCCAACATCCTGTCCGAGGACTCCGAGTCGACCGCGATCGCCCAGCAGGACGCGATCATCAACCAGTCGATCACCGGGAACGCGGAGGCGACCTCCGACCAGGTCTCCGACATCGACCAGTCGTCCATCGAGCCGGTCGACACCGACACCGCATCGGCCGACGACGACGAACGCGCTGGCGCCGCGTCGGCGTCTCAGGAGCCGGCCACTGAGGACGGGGCGGTCGCCCCGGCCAGTCCACGCGATGACGACGCTGGTCGACGCCCCCACCCGCGTCGACGGCGTCCAGCTCATCGGGGAGATGGTGGGCTCCGGCTACCGGAGCCCACCGACCCTGGTGCGGCGAGCCGACGGGCAGGTCCTCCAGCTCACCCCGCTGGTCTACCTGGTGCTGAACGCCGTGGACGGCCGACGCGGCTGCGCGGAGATCGCGGAGCTGGTCGGCCGCGGGCTGGGCCGGAGCGTGACCGAGTCCGACGTCCGGACGCTGGTCGACAGCCACCTGCGGCCGCTCGGCCTGCTCACGTGCTCGCCGACGGGTCGGCGCCCGAGCTCAAGCGCTCGAACCCGTTGCTGAGCCTCAAGCCCCGCGTCGCCGTCACGAACCCGCAGACCACCCGCCGGCTGACCGATCCGTTCCGGGTGCTCTTCCGGCCGGTGGTCGCCGTGGCCGTGACGCCTGGCTTCGTCGCGGTGGTGACCTGGGTGTTCTTCGACCGCGGCCTGGGCGCCTCGGCGTACGACGCCTTCGAGCGGCCGCACCTCCTGCTGCTCGTCTTCGTCGTGTCGGTGCTCTCCGCGGGCTTCCACGAGTTCGGTCACGCCGCTGCGGCCCGCTACAGCGGTGGCCAGCCCGGCGCGATGGGGGCCGGGCTGTACCTCGTCTGGCCGGCGTTCTACACCGACGTCACCGACAGCTACCGGCTGGACCGAGGTGGCCGGATCCGCACCGACCTCGGGTGGCCTGTACTTCAACGCGATCGTCGTGGTCCTCACGTTCGTGTGGTGGTGGGCGACGGGATGGGAGGCCCTGCTGCTGCTGGTCGCCACCCAGGTGCTGCAGATGGTGCAGCAGATGCTGCCGCTGCTGCGTTTCGACGGCTACCACGTGCTGGCCGACCTGTCGGGCGTGCCCGACCTCTACCACCGGATCCGGCCGACCCTCCTCGGGCTGCTGCCGCACCGCTGGAACGCGCCGGAGAACCGGGTGCTCACGCCGTGGGCGCGTGCGGTGATCACCCTGTGGGTGCTGGTGACCGTCCCGATGATGGCGCTGATGCTGCTGGCGCTGATCCGGGCCGTGCCGCGCATGCTGGGTAGCGCCGGCTCCGTGCTGGGGGAGGATGCGGACGCCCTGGCCGACGCGTGGGGCGCCGGCAGCTCGCTCGACATCTCCGCTCACGGACTGCAGGTGCTGGGGGTGGTGCTGCCGCTGATGGCGTGTGCCCTGGTCCTCGGCCGCACCGGCCTCCGGTTCTTCCGCGGGCTCAGCCGATGGAGCGAGGGCTCGGCGCGCAAGCGCGGTCGCGGCGCTCGGCACTCACCTTCACGGTCTTCACGGCGCTCTGCTGGGCCTGGTGGCCCGATCCCTACACCTACCGGCCGATCCAGCCGGGCGAGCGGGGACTGCGTCACCACGCTCGTCGGCTTGGAACAGACCGCGCAGCCCGATGCGGCTGCCCGGACCACTGCCGACCCGCAGGTGGGGCTGGCGGCGCAGGACCGGCTCGCCAGCGACCAGCCGCTGGTGGCGGCGTTCCCGAAGGACAAGGCGCTGCCGACCAAGGACGACCCGGTCCTCGCGCTCGTGCTCGTCCCCGCGGACGACGCAGGCGCTGCCCCCGGCGGCAGACCCCGGCGCGAGCGGCGAGCCGGACGACACCTGGGTCTTCCCGTTCGACAAGCCGCTGCCGCCCGAGGAGGGCGACAACCAGGCCCTCGCCGTCGCCACGACCGACGGGTCGATGGCGTACGACGTCGCCTTCGCGCTGGTGTGGGCAGAGGGCAACGAGGTCCTCAACGTCAACGAGGCGCACGCCTACGCCTCCTGCTCGGACTGCGTGGCCGTCGCGGTCGCCTTCCAGGTCGTGCTGATCATGGACGACGCCCAGGTCGTGGTCCCGCAGAACCTCGCCGTCGCGGCCAACTACGACTGCTACCAGTGCATCACCGCTGCCATCGCCAGCCAGCTCGTGCTGTCGGTCTCGAGGGGAGCCGGGGCAGGAGGAGCTGCGGGCGCTCGGCGAGGTGTGGGACCGGCTGATCCAGTTCGCGGGCAACATCACGTCGTACTCACTCACCGAGATCACCGAGCAGCTCGACGCCTTCAAGGCCGAGATCGTCGCGATCCTGGGGGAGGCGCCTGACGGTCGTGCCCGCGCCGAGCTCCGTCACCCTGGCTCGACCTCGCCGTCGCTCCGCCGTCCACGACGGACCCGCAGCGCCGACCGATCAGCCCGCGGCGGATCCCCCGTCGCCGTCGGAGCCGTCCACGACGGACCCGCCGCCGCAGACGGAGCAGCCCGCGACGGGCTCGTCCTCGACCTCGGCAGAGTCCACCACCGCCCTCGTCGACATCGGAGGAATCCCTGTCGGCGCCGGCCAGCGCATCGCCCTGACCGGATCGTCCGGTCGTATTGGATCGCCGAGCGCCTAGGACGGGGACGACGACCACCTTGCCGAGAGCGCGTCCCTCACCGACATGAGCGAGCGCGGCCGGAACCTCGTCGAGCGTGAACGTACGGTCGATGTGGATGCTCACCTCGCCCGCACCACAGAGCTCGGCGAGCGGCTCGAAGTGGGCCGGTCCCGCCTTCACGACGAGCACCCCGATGGAGCGACCGGTGAGCCGTCCAGCCACCGAGCCGACGGTGAGCACACGCAGCAGCGTGCGCACCGACCCACCCGCGCACCGATAGCTGACCGCCCGGCGCCAGCGCGCGCCGGTAGGCGAACACCGATCGGTGCGCGACCAGGTCCAGGATCACGTCGAACGGTTGAGTAGTCCGCGTGAAGTCGTCCTGGCGGTAGTCGATCACCTCGTCCGCGCCCACCGATCGCATGAAGTCCTGCTTGGTGGCGTTGTCGACGCCCGTGACGTGAGCGCCGAGCCGCTTCGCCAGCTGAATCGCGAACGATCCGGACCCTCCACCAGCGCCGTTGATCAGCACCCGGCTACCCGCCACTGCCCGCTCCGTGCCCTGCATGGCGATCGCGCCGGCCTGCGGGATTGTCGATGCCTGTACGAACGTGAGCTGGGCCGGCTTGTGGGCGAGCACGGTTTCCGGCGCGAGCGCGTACTCCGCGAAGCCACCCTTCAGGACGAGGTTGTCGCCGTACACCTCGTCTCCGGGTCGGAACCGGGTCACCCCGTCCCGACCGCGTCGACCACGCCCGCGATGTCCGATCCGAGCGTCCGGTGAGCCGGGTATGCGCAGCCCGCCGAAGCGCGCGTAGGCGGGCGATCCGCGCAGGCACTCCCAGTCGCTGAGGTTCAGCGACGTCGCGGCGACCTTGACCCGCACCTGACCGCGGGCGGGAGAGGGTTTCGGACGTCCTCGACGCGCAGCACATCGGGGGACCCGTACCGGTCGTAGACGACCGCCTTCACGTCCGCCCCCTCGTCTCCCACATCGCGCGGGTCATCTCGTACTCGACCTCGCCCAGGTCCGCTCCCGGCAGCGGGTCGTCCCAGGTCGGGAAGTACGTGCGCACGTACCGCATGCCGATCGCGTCCATCACGCGACGGGACCCCGTGTTGACGGCCATGGTCTGCGCGATCACCCGGCTCTGCCCGACGGTGTCGAAGGCGTGCCGCAGCAAGGCGCGTGCCGCCTCGCTGGCCAAGCCTTTGCGCCAGTACTGACGGTGCAGGCGATAGCCGAGGTCGGTGACGGTTGGGTCATCGGGTTGATCGGGGCCGTGCGCCGGCGGAAGCATCATGAGCCCGATGAACTCGCCCGCTTCCTCGGAAGCGGGCGGTTTCGAGTCAGCCGCGCCTCCATCCGACCCGAACGCCATCCAGTAGCCCAAGCCGTCCACCCTGGACGCCAAGGCCATCCGCTGCGCATGGGAGGCGAGCACCTCGTCCCTGGCTCGCGCCCGGCCGAAGATGTAGCGCAGCACCTCCGGATCGGAGTCCAGCTGGACCTCCAGCTCGAGGTGCCGGTTCGCCAGTGGGATCAGCAGCAGCCG